>CAZUDV010000010.1:0-193445 GCA_964619555.1 uncultured Bacteroidales bacterium
TTAGGCCCCCATACCATCACCTATGCCTATACCGATGCCTTCGGATGCGATAACTCCTGCACCTTCACCATTACCGTGAGGCCGCTGCCGACCGTCACCTGTCCGCCGAATGCTGACGTCTGCATCGATGCCGCCCCGTTTGCCCTTACCGGCGGTCTGCCCGCCGGTGGCTCCTACAGCGGTGCCGGTGTAGCGGCCGGTAGCTTCAATCCGGCCACTGCCGGACTGGGACCCCATACCATCACCTATGCCTATACCGATGCCTTCGGTTGCGACAACGCCTGCACCTTCACCATTACCGTTTACGATACACCGGAAGCCCCAACGTCAGCCAATGTCGACCGGAACTGCATCTGCGCTTCAGATGCAGGAAACATCACACTGACTGCTACAGGAGGCTCGGGAACAAATCTGAATTGGTTCACTTCCAGTTGCGGAGGTACCTTTATCGGTTCAGGATCACCATTTATTATTGCGTCGCCTGAGGTAACTACAACTTATTACGTGCGGTGGGATAGTGAATTCTGTGGTTCATCCGAATGCAAAAGTGTAACGGTTGAAGTGGACGACGACAGGCCTGCACTGTCCTGTCCGTCTGAAACAATTACCACCGTTTGTGATCCCCCTGATCCCTATACCTCCTTTGAAGACTTCGAATTCGACGGCGGCTCAGCATCAGACGGCTGCAGCGGAATTGTGACCACTTCTTTCTCCTGGATCGGTGACGTCTCCGATGGCAATAGCAATCCCGAAACTATCACCCGTTATTACAGGATAGAGGACGAATGCGGTAATGCGGATACCTGCTCACAAACCATCATCATCGAGGAACTTGATATGAATATTTACGTATACCTCGAAGGAGCTGCAATCAATGCTGGTGGGGTGGCTACCTATTCCGTACCTATGCGTACTTCTCTGAATACAACAGGAGGCCTGAGGGTATTACCCGGGCAGACATACAAAGTACCGATCCTGGGAAACCTGGTATACACACCATCCGGTCAGCCCTATGCCACTGCTCCATGGAATTATTTCGGAACAGAAGGGGATAGTTTTGACTCCGATGGTATCCTGGCTAACGGTTCAGCCGGTTATCCGACTGCAGCTGTCGATTGGGTGTTGGTATCTCTGCGAGAAACCATTGAAGGAGAACCTGTCTGCCAAACTGCCGCACTGGTTCACAGCAGCGGTTGGGTCGATTTCATAGAAGGCGGTTTCAGTTGCTGCAATATCGATCTGGAATCATCCTACTATGTGGTTATTGAACACAGAAATCACCTGATCATAATGTCACCTGTACCTTTGCCCATTGTAAGCGGTACCATCAGCTTTGACTTCCGATATAATCAAAGCTATACCGGAGAATTTGGCGAAGGCTTCGGTCAGAAAGAAATCCTGCCAGGTATCTTTGCCATGTATTCCGGTAACGGACAACAAGTAGCCGCAGGAACTGCCACTGATATAACCTTCGATGACCGGACTTACTGGGAAGGCCAGAATAATACGGCTGGCCGCTACCGGATCGGAGATTATAACCTTAATGGCGACTGCAATTACAATGACAGGATTACCTGGGAGTTCAATAACGGTTTCTTCTCCGTTGTAATACCTTAACCAGAATTACTAAAAAATATTAATTTTATATAAAATTCAAGCTCATGAAAAAGCCGATTATAAACCTGATGAGAAAATCCAATTACGATTTTCTTATCCCACGGATTTCTTTATTAATGCTGGTTATCACCTTCATTTTGTTTGGTTTCCAGACCAAAGCCCAGGGAGAACTGCCAGTAGTTAAAATCCGCCTGGTAAATCCATCTTTTGATTGCAAAACCCGACTTTATTGCCTGGATGTTGAGTTCCAGACAGATACTGAGGATCAGCAATTGTTTGGACTGAACCTGCGTTTATTCTACGACGATGATGTCCTGGAATTCCATTCCATGACCAATTTTGAAGAAGGTTATGAAAGCATCGGAACACCTCAACTTGTCACAGGACCAGACGGAAGTGGTGATGCATTCGGTTTATCCGGACCCATCGAATGGCTCAATGGACTGGTACAAAAGACGGATTTTTCACCGATCTTCCTATCAACTGTAGATACAGTCTGGACCCCATTGTTCAGCATCTGCTTCCATGTCGATGATGTTTCACAATTGCTCCCAAATTTCTGCCCGCCTATTATCTTTGATTTACAGGAAGATGCTAATTTGGGTGGATACTTTTATGGGGATGATGGTGTAGTTATCTCCCTGTCTACAGCAGATCCTTCCATATCCCTGCCTACAACTGAATATGTCGTCCAGTACAACTGGGTATATGAGGCCGGTCCGGAATCATACGGAACTCCGGAACCTATTACGTGCATCGTTCCTGATCAGTGCGTTCCGGTTTCAAACTGGGCAATCTATTTAGCCATAGGCTTAATGATGGTTGTGGTTATACTGGTGTACAGAAAACGTATAGCAGGATAATCAAAATCTATCTCGGCTTTTTCATCCTCTGACCCGGTCAGAAGGGTTTCAGTTAATCTGTGCAGTTAGTGGCCTTAACCCTGATTGCACAGATTAACATTTTTTAGTGAATAACTGATTTCACATCCTTTTATTCAGTTCATCTTCTTTTCTAAATTTACCCCGGTAAAATCATTTCATACTAACTGGGTTTTTTCTTCGTTAATTTACTGCATATAGAAAAGTTATGACCGAAATAATGTTATTGCAGATCAGTACCAGCAACAGTCTCACTGCAGCACAAGCAGCCCCTTCTGAAATTTCTCTCTCCGTCCTTGACCTTGCCATGAAAGGCGGGTGGATCATGATCATCCTGGCCATTATGTCGGTCATTGCAGTGTATATCTTCATTGAAAGGTACCTCACTATAAACAAGGCGAGTAAGGAAGATAAACACTTTATGAACAATATCCGGGATTTCATGCTTAATGGCCGGCTGGACTCAGCCCTTTCCCTTTGCAGGAACAATGACAGCCCTATAGCCAGAATGATCGAAAAAGGCTTGATCAGGATTGGACGACCACTGAACGATATAAATACGGCCATCGAAAACGTTGGCAAACTGGAAGTGGCCAGGATGGAAAAAAATATTGTCAGCCTGGCTACTATTGCCGGAGCAGCTCCAATGCTTGGTTTCCTCGGAACAGTCACCGGTATGGTTATTGCTTTCTACGATATGTCGATGGCAGGAAATAATATTGATATAGCGCTTTTATCAAATGGAATCTACCAGGCCATGATTACCACCGTCGGAGGATTGATCGTTGGTATCCTGGCTTATATATTTTATAATATTTTAGTTTCAAGAGTCGAAAAACTTGTCTTTATCCTTGAGATGAGGGCATCTGAATTTATGGATCTGCTGCATGAGCCTGTAAAATAAACCCCGGTTAATCGAGAAAATCGGAAAGTAAGAATATAACAATATGCCGATAAAAACAAGAAATAAGCTCAGTGTCAGCTTCAGTACAGCATCCATGTCGGATCTTGTTTTCCTGCTTCTGATTTTTTTCATGCTGACCTCGACGCTGGTTGCACCAAATGCCATTAAACTCCTGCTCCCGGGAAGCAGCAGTAAAACTATGGCAAAACAGACTATCACGGTCTATATCAATGAACAACAGAATTATTTCATCGAGGAACTCCAGGTTTCCGAAAATATCCTGGAATCCGAACTGAATGACAAACTGTTAAGCCAAACAGAAGGGACTGTTGTTCTCAGGGCGGATAAAACAGTACCTGTTCAACAAGTTGTCAATGTAATCGATGCGGTGAATGAGATCAACCGTAAATCAGGTACGAAACATAAAGTTATACTGGCCACTCAGCCAAAATGAACAGTCCTGGTAAAAATAAGCGTAATGGAATTGTCGGGACAATCCTGTTTCATATCGGCGTCCTGATCCTCTTGCTATTCCTTGCACTCAAAACTCCTTTACCCTTGCCAGGTGAAGAAGGTGTTATGGTGAATTTCGGTTATGATGAAACCGGGATGGGAAATGATCAGCAATTGGAATCAGCCCCCGCGGAAATTGTTCAGCCACCTTCAACACCACCACAGGATCTGGAAGAAAGGGAATACCTGACCCAGGACATCGAAGAAGCCCCGGCTATCGAGAAAAAGAAAGAACCTGAGAAAAAGGAACCTGAAAAAGTCCAGCCTGTTGAAAAACCCAAACCTGAACCCGCAAAAGAGGTTTTAGTGCCAGAACCGGAACCTCAGCCACAAGTCAACCAGCGTGCCATGTACAAAGGTAAAAGCACCACCTCGACACAGGGAGGGCAGGAAGGGATTTCCGGGCAACCAGGGGACCAGGGAAGCCAGAGTGGATACGCAGGCAACCCGAATTACCAAGGCAAAGGAGGTACCGGTAGTCAAGGTGAAGGAATGGGGGATTCGGGTACTGGCGGAGACGGAACCGGACCGGGAGGAAGCGGCATCTCTTATTCACTGGGCGGAAGGGGATCCCTATCGTTGCACAAACCTTCTTATGACAGCCGTGAACAGGGAAAAGTCGTTGTTACAATAAAGGTGGATCGCAGAGGAAATGTCACCACCGCTGTCCCGGGAGCCAAAGGCACCAATGTTTCCGACCAGACATTGTGGAACCTGGCAAAAGATGCCGCACTTCGCTCCAAATTCAGGGAAGATCCGGATGCCCCTGACATCCAGGTCGGTACAATAACTTACAATTTCATCCGACAGAATTAATCTCATTACCGGGCATGAACTACCGGCAGACCCTTGACTACCTGTATGACCAATTGCCTATGTTCCACAGAGTCGGAGCAGCCGCATACAAAGCTGATTTGAATAATACCACTGCCTTGTGCCAGATGCTGGGACAACCGGAAAAAGGATTCCTTTCCGTGCACATCGCCGGCACCAATGGCAAGGGATCGACATCGCACCTGCTTGCTTCAGTGCTGCAATCGGCTGGGTACAAAACCGGGTTATTCACTTCGCCACACCTGAAAGATTTCAGGGAAAGGATCCGGATCAACGGAAAAAAAATACCGAAATCATTTATCACTTCATTTGTTAATCAACATCGGGTTCAATTTGAACCGATCAGACCATCATTTTTTGAATATACGGCTGTAATGGCTTTTCAGTATTTCAAAGAGGCAAAGGTAGATATTGCCGTCATAGAAACAGGCATGGGGGGCAGGCTGGATTCCACTAACGTGATCACGCCTTTGCTCGGTGTGATCACCAATATCAGTAAAGATCACATGGCTTACCTGGGAAACACGTTGCAAAAGATCGCCGTCGAAAAAGCGGGCATTATTAAGCCAGCCATCCCTGTGGTTATTGGTGAATCCCAACCAGCAACCATGGAAATATTTATACAGAGAGCCGCTGAGATGAACTCACCAGTCCTGTTTGCAGATAAGCACTATAAAATAATAAAAGATCCTGAGGTAAAGGACCAGTTTTTCCTGATTCCCGGAGATGGCATTCCAATACAATGCCCGCTGAAAGGGATCTACCAGGAAAAGAACCTCGTCACGGCTTACCAGGCGATCCAGATCCTGAAAAATCAAAGATCCGGCAACGGGAATTTGGTATTTAAGATAACGGAGGAACATATCAGGGCAGGATTCAGGAATGTGATCAAACTGACAGGATTGCAAGGACGATGGCAGGTTTTGAGACAAAAACCCAAAGTCATTTGTGATGTCGGACATAATGAAGCCGGGATCCGGTCTATTATAAAACAATTAAGATCAGAAAGTTATGACACATTACATTGGGTGTTTGGAATGGTCAATGATAAGGATACTGATCATATCTTAAATCTGTTGCCTCAGGAAGCGCAGTACTATTTCTGCAAGGCTGACATTCCCAGGGGATTGGATGCAAATGAACTGAAACAGAAAGCGGAACAATCAGGATTGAGCGGAAACGTTTATCCATCCGTGAGCATTGCGTACGAATCGGCTTTGAAAGCCGCCGGTGAAAATGACCTGGTCTTTATCGGCGGAAGCACATTCGTGGTCGCTGAAGTGTTATGACTCAACCTCCGCTGATCAGGTGAAGTATTGTCACATCATCTCCCGGGTTGATGAAAACTTTATCCCGCTCCTCTTTTTTTACCAGCTGCCCGTTCACCTTCGTCACTAACAACCTGAAAGTATAGTTTTTTATCCGGATCAGATCACCGACCGTTATGGGACCATCCTGAATGATCTCTTTATTATTATTTAAAGTAATTTCCATCATCACATTTTTCCTAATAAGATCTCTAAAACCAGATTGGCCTCCATGTTTGCCACAATACCGACTCTGGGCGCAAGCGGGGGATATTGATCATTCACTTCCCTGGTGCCATCACCGCAGATATAAATCATGTCCGATCTTTTCGTCGTTAAGTTATCATTATCACCCCATCCTGCCAGACCGATGCCACAGATCAGCGGTGTATCCGGCATATTTTCCAATACCACTTCTACGATCATCTGTTTCATATCCGCCCGGTCAAAAGCTTCGACTATGACATCGCAATCCCTGAATATTCCGGGGATGTTTTCAGGTGTAAGTAATATCTCATTAGCCACAACTTCTGTCAAAGGATCGATACGGGCGATATTATCTTTCAAGGCCGATACTTTTGGCTGGCCAACCTGGTCCCTGAAAAAATACTGACGGTTCAGGTTGGATTGTTCAACCCTGTCAAAATCTGCGATCACAAGCCTTCCCAGTCCGGCCCTTGCCAATGCAACGGCACAATTGGAGCCTAAACCACCGCAACCGGCGATTCCCACCGATTTCATCTTCAAGCGGTCCCGTATATGCTGATCAGGCATGTTCATGGTTAGAAAAGCTCGTTTCCAGATTCCTCTCTACAAATGTAATTAAATCCATTTTTAACCCTTAATATAAACTACTTCCAAATAAACCGTTAAACATTTGGGAATGAAAAACAATCTCGGACCAAACCGATATGCACAAGCTTGCATATTGAAATTTAAGCAATTAAAGCATTATTTTCGCAGATGAAAATTCATACTTTTGCATTGATAATAATTTAACAATATAGTTTTCAGATATGGATACCGCAACTATTGCCAGGACCCAGAAAGTGCTCAGGGAAACGCCATACGAATGGAAAGCGCTCGACAGGGGTTACACCGATAAGATCCTTTATGTGAACGTTGGTTCCTGTGAGATCAAAGAAAAGACTGTTCCTCCGCTGATGAAGGAGAAATTCATCGGAGGCAGGGGTTACGGACTTAAATTGCTATGGGATGCCACCAGGCCGGATACCCGCTGGGATGACCCGGATAATGAGATCAACATCTCATCAGGACCGATCGGGGGTATTACACAATACTCCGGAACTGGTAAGTCGATTTGTGTTTCCATCTCTCCGCAGACTGATATTCCTATCGATAGCAATGTCGGTGGGTTTTTCGGTCCGTTTCTGAAATTTTCCGGATACGATGCCATCGAGATTCAGGGAAAAGCCGAAAAAGATGTGATCATTTTCATCGATGGCGTCAATCATAAGGTGACTATCAGCGAAATCAATGTCGAACACGTGGATTCCCATTTGCTGGCAGAATACCTGACAGATATCTATGCGGATGACGAAAAAGACAAAAAGAATATTGCCGTAGTTTCAACGGGAGCAGCCGCGGACCATTCCTTCATCGGCATGTTGAATTTCAGCTTTTATGATAATCGCAGAAAAAAGGTCCGGCTTAAACAAGCCGGCCGTGGCGGAATCGGTACGGTATTCCGTAATAAAAAGATCAGGGCCATCGTCGCTAAAATTCCGGGGGTGAAAGGTAACCTGAACAATGTCATCGACCTTGAAGCCATCATGGAACGCGGTAAGCGCTTCAATACCGAAATGCGTGACCTGGATGATTCCCAGGCTGAAATGAGGACAAAGGGAACTGCCCACCTCACCAATATCATGAACGATTATGATCTTCTTCCTACTCATAATTACAAATACGGGAGCCATCCGGATGCCAATGCCATTCATTCGGAGGTCTGGAAGGAAAGATTTACCCAGGGAATTCCAGACGGTTGCTGGATCGGTTGCAATATGGCCTGTGCCAAAGGAGTAGACAACTATATCCTACGCACCGGCCCGTACAAGGATCAGAGTGTGATCGTGGACGGCCCGGAATATGAAAATGCCGGCGGCCTCGGATCAAATTGCGGTATTTTTAATCCTGACTATATCATAGAAGCCAATTTCTACTGTGATACTTACGGGATCTGCACGATTTCCTGGGGAACCATCGTGGCGTTCGTGATGGAGTGCTTTGAAAACGGTATACTGAATGAGCAAAGAACTGGCGGATTGAAGCTTAACTTCGGCAATGCCGATTCAGCCATGGAGTTGCTCCACCAGTTGGCCCGTGGCGAAGGATTCGGCGTAATTGCCGGAATGGGTGTCAGGAAAATGAAACAATTGTTTGCTGAAAACGGTTGGGGCGATCCGGCTTTCCTTCAGGATATCGGAATGGAAAACAAGGGCCTGGAGTACTCCGAATATGTCTCCAAGGAATCGCTTGCCCAGCAGGGTGGTTTTGCTATGACCAACAAAGGCCCGCAGCACGATGAAGCCTGGTTGATCTTCATGGACATGGTAAACAATCAGATACCTACCTTCGAAAACAAGGCCGAAGCCTTACATTACTTCCCCATGTTCCGAACATGGTTCGGTCTTGTCGGCCTCTGCAAACTTCCCTGGAATGACGTGGAACCCGTCAATAATGCCGAAACCGACGAACCTGCCAAAGTTCCCGAACATGTCGATAATTATGTGACCATTTATAAAGCGGTCACCGGTAATGATTTCGATAAACACGAACTGATCCGGCAGTCGGAAAGAGTGTATAATTTCCAGCGAATATTCAACATCCGCAGGGGTTATGGAACCAGGAAAAATGATGCCCAACCATACCGTGCGGCCGGTCCTGTCACCGTTGAGGAATACGAATCGAGAGCCGATCGCTACGACAAACAACTAAAGGAAAAAGTCGGGATCGATCCGACCGGCTTGACCACTGCTGAAAAAATGAAGCACCTCAGGAAATACCGTGAGGAGCAATATGAAAAGCTCCTCGATGCCGTCTATTTCCGCAGGGGATGGACCAAGAACGGAATACCGAAGATTGAACACCTTAAAAGACTGGGAATGGACCTTCCGGAACTGATTGATGTTGTGAAGGACAGGCAAGAAGATTAGTTTTAAGTTCTGAGTTTTGAGCCTTGAGTTTTGAGCTAATTCTTAACTCGGTAAAAAACATGAGAAGTCTATCTCAAAACTGTGGATCTTTGGCCAAAACATTAACACGAAATTTGTATTTTTGGCCGCGATATGCACAAATACGCATATCGACAATCCATGAGCAGAATTAAACCCAGCAAATTCGAGATTTTTCTCAATTACAAGCTATGGCTTTCCTCCGTTACCGGTGAAGGCATCATAGAAGAAGAGCGCTATAAGCTCCTTCAGTTTATCAAAGAAAAAGGTTCTCTGAAAGCTGCTGCAGATGAATTGAAAATAAGCTACCGGAAAGCATGGGGAGATTTGAAAAAAGCGGAAGAACTGCTTGGGTATGAGCTGATCGTTCGCCAGAGGGGAGGAAAAGACGGTGGACAGTCAATCCTGACCGATAAAGCAATTAAATTACTTCAGGCCTATAACGCCCTTCATATAAAGATGGATGATGCGGTGGAAAAAGCCTATGAAGAGTTTAAAGCAAAGACAAGAGAGATCAAATAATAAGGCAGTGATTTTGACGATCCTTCAACGTTTAATAGAATCAATCATGAATCTTTTCCGGAAGAACCATATATCTATTTTTTTATTGGTTCCCATCCTCCTTTCGTGTCGTCCGTTAGATCGGAAACCCGCAACAGGCGACCGTCAGGGTATACAGGGCGAAATCATTATCTTCCATGCCGGCAGCCTGTCGGTTCCCTTTAAAAAAATTGCACAGGAATTCGAAACCGTCAATCCAGGGATAAAAGTCTTACTTGAACCTGCAGGAAGCGTTGCCTGTGCAAGGAAAATCACAGACCTGAAAAAACCCTGCGATTTAATGGCTTCTTCCGATTATAAAGTGATTGAAGAATTGCTCATCCCGGGGTATACTGGATGGCATATTCCCTTTGCTTCCAATGAACTGGTAATTGCTTACAACGAGAATTCAACCGGCTCCCAGGAAATAAATGACAGCAACTGGCCTGAAATTCTGTTAAGTAAGAATGTCTTCTATGGAAGAGCAGATCCGAATTCAGATCCTTGCGGTTACAGAACAGTGATGACCTTTCAACTGGCATCGCAACTATATCTTTTGCCCGAACTCGAATCCAAACTAACTGACAAGGACCAGAAATATATCCGCCCCAAGGAAGTTGACCTCCTGGCTCTTCTAGAAGTCGGCGAGATAGATTACATCTTTATTTACAAATCAGTAGCCGTACAACATCAGCTCAAATTCACAGAATTGCCGGAAGAGATCAATCTCGGGAATCCTGCATTGGATGAACAATACCGGAAAGCTATAGTTGCCATAAACAGCAGCGAACCGGGAAAAAGTATGCAAATGTCTGGAGAAGCGATGATCTATTCCATCACCATGCCCGACAATGCACCAAACCGGACAGTGGCCCTGGCTTTCCTGGCTTTTTTGCTGGATAAGGAACACGGAATGAAGATTATGGAACAGGAGGGTCAGAAATCCGTTGTACCGGCCCCGAATAAATTCTATTCACGTCTGCCGGAACCACTGAAAAAATTTGCTGAGCCTATCGACAATTAATCCCAATTATATTAACAATACATGAAAGATTTCTTACAAATACTTGGAATTCAAAATATTAATCCCGGAGCCCACGATGGTTTACAAGCTCATCAAACACATGGACCTGTTTTGCAGTCCTTTTCTCCGGTAGACGGCAGCCTGATTGCATCCCTTCAGCAAGCCGGCTGGAATGATTATGAAATGATCATTGCCCAGGCACAAGAAGCATTTAAGATCTGGCGAATGGTTCCGGCACCCAGGCGAGGTGAAATTGTCAGGCAGATCGGGAATGAATTTCGAAAATACAAGGAGCCGTTAGGCAAACTGGTATCATATGAAATGGGTAAAATTTATCAGGAAGGCCTGGGAGAGGTTCAGGAAATGATTGATGTCGCCGATTATGCAGTCGGCCTTTCCAGGCAGCTTTATGGTCTTACGATGCACTCCGAAAGGCCCCTTCACAGGATGTACGAGCAATATCATCCATTGGGGGTGGTCGGTGTGATCAGTTCGTTTAACTTTCCCATGGCGGTATGGTCATGGAATGCCATGATTGCCATGGTCTGCGGCGATGTAGTGATCTGGAAGCCATCTTCCAAGACACCACTTTGCGCAATCGCAGTTCAAAATATCATACAGAAAGTACTCAGAGAAAATGCTCTGCCGGCAGGAATTCTGAGCCTGGTGGCAGCAGGATCTTCCGAACTGGGGGATGATTTTCTGGCAGACAGGCGGGTCCCGCTGGTCTCAGTCACCGGATCCGTAAGGGTCGGCCGGCATGTTGCCAAAGTCGTCGGCGAACGGCTAGGGAAAACCATCCTGGAATTGGGCGGTAATAATGCCATCATTATCTCGCAATACGGGAATAAAAATATGGCATTGAGAGCCAGCCTCTTCGGGGCAATAGCCACAGCAGGTCAACGATGCACCTCGACCAGGAGGCTTATCATTCATGATTGCATCTTCGACCAGGTGAGGGATAAACTTGTGAGTGCCTACCGGCAAATAAAAATCGGGGATCCGTTAGATGAATCCAATGTAATAGGCCCGCTGATCGATAAAAGTGCGGTCAGGGCCTTTTTACATGCTCAGCAGGAAGTGGTCAGGGAAGGCGGAAGGATCATTTACGGAGGCCAGGTACTGGATGGTCCGGGTTACGAATCGGGGTGTTACGTGGTCCCTTGCATTGCAGAAGCAGAGAACCACTACCGGATCGTTCAGGAAGAAACCTTTGCGCCAATCCTGTATTTGATCCGGTATAAAGATATCGAGGAAGCCATTGAGTATCATAACAGTGTGCCACAAGGTCTGTCATCTGCCATCTTTACACGGAATATCCTCGAATCGGAAAAATTTCTTTCGCATGCCGGGTCTGATTGCGGTATTGCCAACGTGAATATTGCCACCAACGGAGCTGAGATTGGCGGGGCATTCGGAGGGGAGAAAGACACCGGTGGAGGGCGCGAATCGGGTAGCGACGCCTGGAAGGCCTATATGCGCCGCCAGACCAATACAATCAATTTTAGTACGGAATTACCACTCGCTCAAGGGATTAAATTTGATCTTATAGAAGACTAACTATGAAAAATTTTTGGATTCTTAACATGATTGCCATGGCTCTATCAATTTCACACAACTCGAATGGGCAGGAGACAAATGATTTTTACGACGATGCGGAAACCTTCGATCTGAATGGTAAAACTACTATACAGATCGCCGGTGAGATCGCCAATCCGGGGGTTATCGACATAACCTCCCTGGAGAAAAGATCCCTCATCATCAAAGAAGCGCTTATTCATGCCGATACCAACCGTTTTATTGGGGCTTACCGGTATGATGGATACTCATTGTACGATATTCTCAACACGTATATCCTGAAGAAAACAAATAACGAAGAATTCCCACCGATCATCGACCTTTATGTGGAAGTGGAAGATGAAAAAGGTAATTCTGTATTCATCAGCTGGGGAGAGATCTATTACCCGATCCATCGCCATGAGATTATCATAGCAACCCGGGTGACCCGGATTGTCCCGTCGAAGACCAGGGATCTGTGGCCCCTCCCTGAAAACATTAAGCTGGTTGTTGGATCGGATCTAATAACCGAGAGGAACATCAGCAATCCGGTGAAAATAACCATACATTCCGCCCGGGTAACCTACCCGATCCACAGGGAGATGAGCCCGTTGTATTCGAACATGCTGACGATTGATGACCGGGTTAAATTAACGGATAAATCCGATATTCCGGCTAATACGACATTCCTGACCTATGAAAGCGTTTTTTACGGACGCGGACGTGGCATCCACAGCACGACACCATTCCATGGATATCTGCTTAAAGACGTCCTGGATGAATATTTTAGTTTCGATCAGGAAGCTGTAAAAAAGGGCCTGTTTGTCATAGCGTCGGTAGACGGATACCGGAGTGTATTTACTTTCAGCGAGATCATGAACAGGAATGACCAGGCGGAGGTTTTACTTGTTTTTGATCCGGAAAATAAAGACGGCGGTGCATTCCGGCTGTTCCCGGCAGCAGATTTCTTCTCCGACAGGGCTGTAAAAGCTGTATCGGAGATCAGGATGTTAAAGTTCTGATGACGGAAATCTCCTCAACGACGCAACTCGAATTTTTCCCCAAGGTAAACCTTTCTGACCTGCTCATCCTCCGCGAGTTCTTCGCTGGTGCCCGATTTTAGCACACGGCCTTCGAAGAGAAGATACGACCGGTCTGTAATGGACAAGGTTTCGTGAACATTATGGTCAGTTATGAGCACCCCGATGTTCTTATCCTTCAGGTGGGCGACGATATTCTGAATATCCTCGACCGCAATGGGATCAACGCCTGCAAAAGGTTCGTCCAGAAGGATGAAACTCGGGTCAGTGGCCAGGGCGCGGGCGATTTCGGTCCGCCGCCTCTCCCCTCCCGACAACTGAATACCAAGGCTTTTTCGTACATGCTGCAGGCCGAACTCATCCAGCAAAGATTCCAGTCGATCCCTTTGATCCTGTTTAGAGAATTTGGTGAATTCCAGCACTGCCCTCAGGTTGTCTTCCACGCTCAGTTTACGGAAAACGCTGGCTTCCTGGGCAAGATAACCGATACCGAGCTGAGCCCGGCGGTACATCGGCTCTTCGGTTATATCCCTGTCATCCAGGAAGACTTTGCCGGCAAATGGTTTGATAAGCCCGACAATAATATAGAATGATGTGGTTTTCCCGGCTCCGTTCGGTCCCAGGAGACCCACGATCTCACCCTGTTTCACTTCAATGGAAACATTGTCCACAACTGTCCTCTGCCTGTAGCGCTTGACGATTTTATCAGTTCTCAGAATCATAATGGCAAATTTAAGAAAGATATGACAACGTGAACGATACCGGGTATTCACCGGCCATATTATCGATCAAAACTGAAACTGGAAAGAAATAAATATCCTGAAGCGATCTACATTGGGAACATCCAGGTGCGATAACCGCCAGATGGCATCAATCCTTCCGACTTTAAAGATATTCTCTATTCCGACTCCCGCCTCAAAATAAGGTTTATCAAGCGGCCCGCTTCCGGCAGGGAATACGGAATACTCTTTGTTCGCTTCCGTCATTGTCCCCCATGCTGCACGCCCGTGTATGACTTCCCGCCATTTGAGCTTGCGCATCAGGGGTACCCTGTTCAGGAATAGCCCATCGAAATGATGGGTATAGTAAAGAGAAGCATATGTGTCACTTATGAACTCATAATAATTCATGATATTTCCCGCTTCCGGATAAAAGAAGAACGTTTCGTTGCCTTCATGGATCTTGAGAAAAGGATAAGGCAAGGTGCCCCAGATTTTTCCGGATTCAAAGATGTATTTTGACCATCCGATATTAAAGACATTGAACCAGTGTTTTATTTTGAGCTGGAGCCGGTGATATTCGACATCACTGTCAGGAAAGCCTGGAATACCATATCCATACAACAGCTCCAGCACCGGATACCTGGTGCCGAGGCTGGTCCGCTCAAATTCACCGTATAAATACCTTTCCCTGAAAGCAAACCGTGAATATAGCTGTATTTCATTCGATACCAGTGAATTATCCACATATTGGTGACCATCGTTGTTAATGATGAATTTATCGTCGCCCAAAGCAAAGACATCCCTTCTGATAAACCGGACCGTATTGGAAAAACCTGTAAACCATTCATGCTCATAAAAGGCCTTGAATTCGCGGACCATGGTCAGTTTATTCGCCGGGCTCCGTCGGAAAAAAGAAGCAAAGAAATTATCTTCACTGAACGCATTCGGATCCTGTCCGAGCTGCTCCATATCATATTTATAGTATATGCCGGCACTTCGCCGGGGGTTTTTACCGACCATATAGGTTGCTCCCAGAGCATATTTAAGCCGATGATCTTCAGTGCCGTAAGCCAGATGACCTTCCATCATGAGCTTCCGGCTGAAGTCATTGCTTGTCCTTCCCCCAAACCTCAGCCTGATCCCCTCCACAGCATTAAAGCTCAGGAATTTATATAATGGACCGATTTCAAATTTTCCGCTTCGCCAATAGCCTGTTCCGACAAGCAGGCCTAATTTACGGTACAGATTGAATACCGGCAGGCTCATCACTGTGTCGACCATCTCATAGATGCCCTGTTCCTGGGTTGTCAGGGTATCCGGCCTGTTTTCCTCCCAGTAGGACAGGTCCTTTTTATACGCTTCAGCCTCTACAATTACATTGGTCGCGGTTGAATAAAAAGCATCTTCTTTTGGCTGGTCAAATATAAAATTGCGGTAGAAGGTAGTACTGTGCCCGAATATTCCGATCAGTTTAAGAGAGCTGGTTTCCAGAGGATTGAGGTCTGCAAGACGGTAATCTTTTGTCAGGATCCAGTACTGGTCATTGACTTTGTCATAGGTCTGTGAAATATAAAAATCATTTATCCAGTTAAAATTAGCATCTGCAGACATGCGCATATCCACCTTTTTGACTGCAAAGCTTGAATCATGGATCCACAATCTGCCGTAAAAAGTCATCTCCTGCTTCCTTTTCGGTTCAAACCTTACCTGGTAACAGATCTTCCCTTCAATTGCAACAGTATCTTCGAGGAAGTAGTCATATGTCGAAAAGGCGAAATTGGCTATCGGGCTGATGAAATTTTTCTCAAAGACCGTGATGTAGTTCTGGTAAACATTCACACTGATGAACATGCCTCCCAGGTATTGAGTAAAGCTCTGATTATCAATACCGCTGATCTGGCTCGCTTTAATAAATTCCCGGGTGGCCCTTGGCGATTTTCTGAAATAAAAATCCGACATTGTTTCCGAGATCAGAACCGGCAGGTAAACCTTCTGGTTCAGGTCGCTGGTGTCCATGTTTTCAAATACGAAATCGATCGGCCTTACAATCCGCCTGTTCTTAAAATCCTCATTAAAGTTATTGGCATCGATTTGGATCTTGTTGTAAACTTCGCATTGGTAAGCATTGATCTGATCTGGATTATGGAGGTCTTTCGATTTAATGACCCTGCGCATCAGCAGGTCGATCCATCGTTCTTCAGGGATGATCTCCACTTCTTTTAAAATGGTCGATGTCTGGACAAGTGCGAAATTGATCGTCTGGTTTATGTTTTTTTTTACAGGCAGGGTAATGGCATGATAGCCCACAGACGAGGCCATGATCGAATCGGAAAAAAACCGGGTTTTAAGCGAATAATGACCGCTGAGATCAGTGATGGAACCCGTGGTGGTCTCTTTGAAGTAAACATTTACATAAGGCAACGGTTCCCCGGTTGAGGCATCACGTACTATTCCCGAAATGACGAACTCCTGCCCTGACAATAAAAGTGTGCCTGAAGAATACAGTAAGATAGTGAGGACGATATGGAAGCGTAATCGCTTCATTATTAATCTGTTCTCGCTCTATCATTGAGAAGGTGCAGAAGATGCCCTGTCCAGGTCATCCCAGAATTCAACAGCCCGACGTGTATGCGGGATAACAATCGTTCCTCCGACAAGATTGGCTACTCCCAAAATCTCCATAAGTTCCTCCGAAGTAACCCCGAGGGCGTGACATTTCTGCAGATGATAGCGAACGCAGTCATCGCACCGGAGTACCAATGACGCGACCAGTCCGAGCATCTCCTTGGTCCGCGAATCAAGCGCGCCATCTTCATAGGTAACGGTATCAATGCTGAAGATGCGTTTTAATATCTTATTGTTCCCGGCTGACATCAGCCGTTCATTCATCTTCTGCCTGTACGCGTTGAAATGATCAGAAAGGTCACCCATAAACGTAAATTAATAGAATAACACCAGACTTAACAATAACAAACCTAAGCGAATCCTGTTCAAATGATCCCTTCTTTCAGGATATCATGTAAATGGATAACACCCACATATTCACCGTTTTCGAAAACGGGTAATTGGGTGATGTTGTGATTTCTCATCAGCGAAAGAGCTTCAACCACCAGATTATCGGCCTGAATGACCTTAGGATGAGCTGTCATGATGTCACCGGCTGTAATACCCGTAATGTCATTGTTCTTCTGGAGCATACGGCGTAAGTCTCCATCGGTGATGATACCGGCCATTTTACCATTCTGCATAACGGCAGTGGCTCCCAGCCGCTTGGCGGAAATTTCCAGGATTACATTCCGAATATCCGCGTCAATACTGACTTTAGGAACTTCATTGTTGATATAGATATCTCTGACCCTGAGGTATAATTGTTTACCAAGAGATCCGCCCGGATGCAGGCGTGCGAAGTCTTCCGCAGTAAAGCCACGGCATTCCAGCAATGCAACCGCGAGTGCATCTCCCAGGACCAGTTGTGCGGTTGTACTGGCTGTGGGTGCGAGGTTATTCGGACAGGCTTCTTTGGGCACCGAAGCATTCAGAACGAAATCGGCGCTTTTCGCAAGATAGGATTTCCTATTGCCGACCAGGGCCACCAGGCTGTTACCCTGTTGCTTTAAAAGCGGCACCAGCACTTTGATCTCCGGAGTCTCCCCGCTCTTCGAAAGGCAAATAACCACATCCGAAGGCTGAATGATACCCAGGTCGCCATGTATGGCGTCAGCGGCATGCATGAACACCGACGGCGTACCGGTTGAATTAAAGGTGGCCACCAGTTTGTTTGCAATGATGGCGCTTTTACCTATCCCCGTGACGATAACCCTCCCCCGGTTTTCGTAAATCAACTGAACAACCTTTGCAAAGTCATCATCGATGGCATTTTGTAACCCGCTGATTGCTTCGATTTCAGCCTTAATGGTCTGAAGAGCTATGGCTTTTATCTCAGGAGACGATTTCAAAATTTTAAAAATTGTTGTGATTCAAATATTTATCCTGTAAGAAAAAAAAATGCGCTGGTTTTAGTTTTTTTAAAAATTACTATATTTATAAAAATAAATCAGGCTTTAAAAAGTTATAGAATTCTCAAAGATTCTCAAAGATTCACAAAGATACTCATTTTTAGGACTCGGACATGATTGTCAAGGAAGCAATATCGATGAAGGAAGTGCTGAAGGATGTATTTGGCTTCGACAACTTCAAAGGCAACCAGGAAGCGATCATTAAACACCTGTTATCCCGCAAGGACACATTTGTCATCATGCCGACAGGTGGTGGAAAATCGCTTTGTTATCAATTGCCTGCACTAATGTGCGAGGGGACTGCGATCGTGATTTCCCCTCTTATCGCACTGATGAAAAATCAGGTCGATAACCTCCGTAATTTCGGCACCGAACAGGGTTTGGCGCATTTTATGAATTCTTCCCTCAGCAAGAATGAGCTGAAAGAAGTCCGCCAGGACTTGATAGATGGACACACCAAGTTATTGTATGTTGCCCCGGAATCCCTTACCAAGGATGAAAATGTGGAATTCCTCAGGAATATCAATATCTCCTTTTATGCAGTGGATGAAGCTCATTGCATATCGGAATGGGGACATGATTTCAGGCCGGAGTACCGCAGGATCAGACCAATAATCGAAACCATCGGCCAGGATGTACCGCTGATAGCTCTTACCGCTACTGCCACACCAAAAGTACAGCAGGATATCATTAAAAACCTGGATATCCCCAATGCAACTGTCTTTAAATCGTCGTTTGACCGGCCCAATTTGTATTACGAAATCAGGCCGAAGACGGAAAATGTGGTCAAGGATATCATCAAATACATTAAAGGAAACCCGGGAAAATCGGGAATCGTTTATTGCATGAGCCGGAAAAAAGTGGAAGAGATGGCTGAGACACTCGTGGTCAATGGCATCAAAGCATTGCCTTACCATGCCGGCCTTGAATCCAATACCCGGAAAACCAACCAGGACCGCTTCCTGATGGAAGATGTGGATGTCATTGTGGCTACCATTGCTTTCGGCATGGGAATCGATAAGCCCGATATCCGCTATGTAATCCATTACGATATGCCTAAAAGCCTGGAAAGTTATTACCAGGAAACCGGCAGGGTTGGCCGCGACGACGGGGAAGGTAACTGCATCGCGTTTTACAGTTATGATGATATCCTTAAACTGGAGAAATTCATGAAAGACAAGCCTGTGGCAGAACAGGAAATCGCCAAGGAATTGCTCCAGGAAACCGTAGCCTATGCTGAATCAGCTGTGTGCCGCCATAAGCTGCTCCTGCATTATTTTGGCGAAGAATATCCCAGGGAAAACTGCGGTTCCTGCGATAACTGCCTGCACCCGAAAGCTAAATTCGAAGGCAAGGATTATATTAAAACTGCGATTGATGCCGTTCTCGCCGTCAAACAACAGTTCAAGGCCAAACACATTGTCAATATACTGATAGGAAAAAGTACCACGACCATTAAATCTTACAAGCATAATCTGTTGGAGGAATTCGGCAAAGGTTCGGACGAAGATGAACGGTTCTGGAATGCAGTTATCCGTCAGGCATTGATCAGTCAACTGCTGGTCAAGGATATCGAGAATTATGGTATTTTAAAGGTCAGCAAGGAAGGATTTAAATTTCTGAAGAAACCTTATTCGGTCATGCTGACCCATGACAGGGATTATGAAAATCCAGAGGAAGAAGAAGATATCCTGGAAGGCGCCCACAAAACCAGCACGGCTGATAAAACCCTTTTCTCCCTGTTAAAGGATCTGAGAAAGGAAATCTCGCGAAAAGAAAATCTCCCGCCATTTGTCATATTCCAGGATCCTTCCCTGGAGGATATGGCCATACAATATCCTGTCACTCACGATGAATTACTGCAAATTACAGGTGTTGGCATTGGAAAGGCCCAGAAATACGGACAGCCTTTCCTCGACCTGATCGCTCAGTATGTGGAAGAAAATGACATCATCCGGCCGAATGATATGGTGGTTCGGTCGGTGGTCAATAAATCTGGACTGAAAGTCTACATTATTCAGAACATTGACCGGAAACTGGCACTGGAAGATATCGCCACTGCAAAAAATCTTACTATCAGTGAATTACTGACTGAAATAGAACGGATAGTAGCTTCCGGAACAAAACTCGATATCAATTATTATATCGATGAGTATGTCGATGAATATCATCAGGAGGAAATATTCGATTATTTCCATGAAGCGGAGTCGGATTCAGTGGAGGATGCCCTTGAAACCCTGGGAGAAGACGAATACTCGGAAGAAGAGATCAGGCTGATGAGGATAAAATTCATGTCGGAGGTGGGTAACTAATGATCAGGTCAATTCTCTTCAGTCTGATTTTAATCACCCTGTCAGGATGTTATCGTAAAACTCAGGGGCCCGATTTCGACGAATCCCTGATCGTTCCGCCGGATTCCATGGTTTCCATCCTGACGGATATCCACATCCTGGAAGGCATAGTCAGCACAGGTGATTATAAAGATTCAGCCCTCACTGCCATCACTGAAAAAACATTGAATATCATATTCGCCAAACATCACATCGACCGGGCAGCCTTTGAGGAGAATGTGCATTATTACACCTATCATGCGGAAGATCTGGATAAGATTTACGAGCAGGTAATTATCAACCTGAGCAAACTGGAAAGTGAAGTGACTGTTGGTGAAGAGATCCCTGACGAATAAGCTACCGGGTGTAAACAGCCGAGCAGTCCATCCCTGTCGGGCCAATTAAAAGCGAATAATCCCATAAAACAGAGCCATCGGACTGATATGTGCCTTTGCCGCTAACCGTCCAACCTTCCCCGATAGTCTGTGATGTTACATGAATCGTATTGGTGGTGACCAATCCTACAGCCGGATCATATCCCGGACCCGGGTTGCCGAAGTTCGATATCAGCACCTGTGCACTGTTGCCGGGATCAGGCGTTATTTCAACCGAATAGTTCATGCGGAGGCAGTCCTCATTCACTTTCCATTCGCCGAGAAATTTATCGCGCGGATCTTCCGGATCAACCGGGTCATCAATTCCCAGATCACAGGATGAAATCAATGAGAGGACCAATATGACCGGTAAAATAAATCTTTTTGCGGTTTTCATACAACAAATTTACAAGGTACAGATCAAACTCTTTGCCAAAATTAATAACTACGCAAAAAAAGCAGGATTCCGCATTCATTTCTGAACACGACTCCTGCTTTATATTAGGATTAAGACGTCTTGCAAAGATAATCCGGTCAGTCGCGCACAATGTTAAATCAACATTAAGAAGCGATGAACAAATGGTTAATAAATCAGGTCAGCTGCTTTAGGATCTCTCCGGCAAGGCTGCTGGCACCAATTCGAAAGAGATTTCTATTTAAAAATGACTCCCCGAGTACCATGTTCACGATTGCCGCATAAACCAGGGCCTGTTCCGGGGCCCGTATGCCACCTGCTGCTTTTATCCCTACAGATTTGCCGGTCGCCCGGAGATATTCCAGGATCGTATCGGCCATAACCATGAACGCTTCGGGTGTAGCTCCGATGGAAATTTTCCCCGTTGATGTTTTCAAAAAATCCGCGCCGGACAAAATGGCTATTTCAGAGGCCTGGCGGATCAGCCCTACCGACTGGAGTTCCCCGGTCTCAAGGATCACTTTCATTGGTCGGTCGCCGCACTCCTCCTTCATGGCCGCGAGTTCATCAGACACTTCATTCACCCGGCCCCCGATCAGTTTACCCCGGCTGATAACAGTATCGATTTCGGTGGCGCCTTCATCGAGTGCATAACGGATTTCATCCAGCTTGATCCTCAGCGCTGACTGGCCGGAGGGAAATGCGCCGGCCACGGAAGCCACTTTGATCCCCGTTCCCTGCAGTTCCCTTGCCGCCGTCCGGATCAGCGATGGATATACGCAAACAGCCGCAGCATTGTCAAATTCAGGATTGAGCATGGAAAACCTGGCCTGGCGACAAAGGGCAGCCACTCTGGCATCGGTATCCGTACCTTCGAGTGTGGTCATGTCGAGCATGCCTAAAAGAGCGGCCATTGGAGCAGTTCCGGATAAATTGCCTGCTTCGCCGGAGGTGATCTTATTCAACCGTTGCGAAAGGGAAACGGCATTCTGACCGTATTCCTCAAATATTTTCATCCTTTAAAATTTCAGGTAAATGTATAAGAATTAACTTTAATTCCGAAACCACATGATTCATTCTTCCTCCTATGATTGAAGACAGGATCTTATACGAAGACAATCACCTGATCATAGTCAATAAAATGCCCTCAGAGATCACCCAGGGCGATAAGACAGGCGATGAACCGATGGGCGAGATAGTTAAGCGTTACCTGAAAGGGAAGTACAGTAAGCCTGGAAATGTCTTTTTGGGGGTAGTGCACCGGTTGGACCGTCCGGTAAGCGGAGCGGTCATCTTTGCCCGTACCAGCAAGGCCCTGGCCCGGATGAACGATCTGCAGCAAAAAAGGGAGATAAGGAAGGTGTATTGGTCAGTCTGTCACAGTCAGAATCCGGCAGCCGGCAGCTCGCAGACAGAAGGCTGCGAGCCGTCATGGTACCAATTGGTTCATTACCTGAAGAAGAATGAACAGCAGAATAAAACTTATGTATTCGACACACCGGGCCCCGGACGGCAAAAAGCCGAACTTAGTTACCGGATAATTGCGCTGGCCGACCGGTACGTGTTGCTGGAAGTGGAATTGCTGACAGGCAGGCACCATCAGATCAGGGCCCAGTTGTCAGCAACCGGTAAAAATATTAAAGGAGATCTGAAATACGGGGCGCCACGCTCCAATTCCGATGGATCCATCCACTTGCATTCCAGGATGGTGGAATTCACACATCCGGTTAGCGGGGCACCTGTCCGTGTAACCGCACCGGTTCCTGATGAAACCCTTTGGAGGATCATGGAAGATTTGGCCGGCCATGCTTAGATTTCATGTATCCAGGTTGATACTGCAATGATCATAGGTCCTCTTCATCGGAATTTAAGAAAAATCAACTGACTTTTAAAACAGGTTTTTTCAAAATGATAAAAATGATAATTTCGTAAGAAAATCAATCCTCCCCTTATGAAGCCAATAGTCCAGTATTTAGTAGGTGCAGCCGCCATCGTGGTCATTGTCGCGGGGCTGAAGTTCGGAGCAGGCATTATCAACCAGATCCTGCTGGCCTTCCTGCTGACTATGTGTATTACCCCGTTGCCCAATTGGTTGAACCGCCTTGGCATTTCCAAGGGTTTGTCAATCGCGATATCATTGGTGGTCATCCTGGTGGGCGGATTCCTGATCACGCTGTTGCTGGCCAATTCCATTGCCAATGTCGTGGAGAGCCTTCCTGTATATGAAGAAAAACTGACCTCTATTTACAAAGACATGGAGGAGTTTGCGGCTGCAAATAACATTGACATTTCAGACATGGTTCAGAAAGCGAACATCAGTCCGGATAAGATACTGGGATTCACCGGGAAAATCATAGGCGGGCTGACGAGTTTCATCAGTTCTTCTTTCATCATTGCCATGCTGATAGCCTTCATGGTGATTGAGCTGATCAGTTATCAGGTTGATACCAGAAAAGGGAAGCGGGAGGTTGCCTTTCATCTTCAATGGCTGACCGGAATGGGAAGTGATCTCCGGAAGTATGTGTCTATCACTTCCCTGACCGGCGTGATCACGGCAGTTTTGAATTTCATATTCCTGCTGATTATGGGAGTGGATTTCCCATTTCTATGGGCTTTCTTGTCATTTCTGATGAATTTTATCCCGAACATCGGATTTATAATATCCGTCATTCCCCCGGCACTGATCGCCCTTTTGATGCTGGGCGGATGGCAGGCTGTGGTGGTCATCATCGGATTCTGGCTGATCAATGCCGTGGTGGAGAATGTGATCAGACCTATATTCATGAAGGAAAGCCTGAACATCTCGCTGCTGACCACTTTTCTTTCCTTATTGATCTGGGGATGGATACTGGGATTGCCGGGCGCCGTGCTGGGAGTCCCACTGACAATGGTGGTGACGAAATTGTATAAAGATATGAAGGAACATGAAAAGCCTCAGGAATTATCCCCACCGGATGTTTAATGGAATAGGTTAAGATTGCAATTAAATGATCCAATAAAACTAATCCCGAAAAATGAATAAAAAAACCACTGGCAAACCGGCTTCCCGGAAAAGATCTTCTTCAAAATCAGGGGTGGGAAGGAAAATAGGCTACATATTTGCCATCGCCTTCATGTTGATATTCCTTTATATCGTCCGCCACCTGGACGACTGGAATATCAAATGGTTGAATGAGGACTTTCCTAAATGCCTTTTCTACATCGAGCTTTCCATTTATGTTTCCATTGCTGCTCAAATATTGCTGATCATTTACGATAACCGTTGGTTCAAGCACCTGGTGCAAGCGGCATCTAATGTTTTCGGCGCACTCTCGCTAATTATGCTCTATGTGATATATCCGTTCAGTTTCGGAGATTCCCCATGGGAAAAATGGGTCCGGATAGGTCTGCTTGTTCTATTCATTATCACGGTCATCAGCATAATAATAGAAGTTGTCAAAGGCATAAGATACCTGATCAATGACCCGGAGAAAGAATGAGGTTACCGATTCACAATTTTCACTTTACTATCAGCAATATCGTAGTAATTACCACATACCACATACTACACAGGACATTTTCGTTTCTCCTCTTCATCCTCTTTCCCTTGCCCTTTGGACTGTACGGCCAATACTTCAATCCTGGCACCGATCCCGCATCAGTCAGGTGGAACCAGGTAAGATCCGAGCATTTCCGGATCATCTATCCGCAGGGGCTGGATTCACAGGCCGTTTATATTGCCAATGCCTTTGAATACTTTCGTCAGCCCGGTGCTGCCTCCCTGGATGTATTGCCTGGAAAATGGCCGGTAGTTCTGCATAACCGAACCGTGGTTTCCAATGGCTTTACTCCTTACGCCCCGAAAAGGATTGAATTCTTCATGACCCCCCCTCAGAACAATGGCGAAAATCCGGCGCAAAACTGGGTAGATCAGTTAATCATTCATGAATACAGGCATGCGGTGCAATACGCGTCCGTTGACCGTGGTTTTACCAGGGTGCTTTCCTTTCTTACCGGACAGCAGGCATTGCCTGCTGTCCTCGGATTATTCGTCCCCTGGTGGTTCATTGAAGGAGATGCGGTAGTGACGGAAACAGCCAGCACAAAAACCGGCCGTGGCCGTTTGCCTGCTTTTGAGATGAAAATCCGGGCCCAGTTCCTGCAAAAGGGGATCTATTCATACGATAAAGCGGTTAACGGATCATTCAAAGATTATATTCCAAATCATTATGAGCTGGGGTACCTGCTGGTCGGTCATGCGAGGGCTGAATTTGGCCCTGAAACATTTAGCCATATCATGCGGAAGACAGGAACAATTCCTCTGATGCTCGTGCCTTTCTCCAATACGCTTTATAAGGAAACTGGCTTCGGCAAAAGTAGGCTTTACGGGCACATTTCCTCAAACCTGGAACGGGAATGGGAAACAAATGACCAGTCGAGACATCATACAGAATTCGAAGAGATCCTTTCAGCGCAAGATAAATTCTATACCAGCAGGACCAACCCGTCTGTTCTTTCGGATGGTCGTCTGGTCGCATTAAAAACTTCTATCGATGATATCCCCCGGATTGTCATGATCGATACAGCAGGTATTGAAAAAGTCGTGGCAAAACCGGGACCTCTGACGGAGGTAAATCTGCATGCCCTGGGCAACCAGATAGTTTGGTCAGAGATATCATACGATCCGCGATGGAATTACCGGACATACTCGGTGATCCGCACCAGTGACATTAGCAAGGGCGGTAATAAAAAAATCACCCGGCGCTCGAGGTATTTTTCCCCCAGGCTCAGTCCGGACGGACGGAAAATAGCAGCAGTCAACATTTCCGATAATAACCAGTACTCCCTGATCCTGCTCGATTCTCAGGATGGTTCGATGCTTTCCCAATTCCCCGTACCTGAGAATTTTTTTCCCGATCACCCGGCCTGGTGCCCGGACGGAAATAAATTGGCGGTGGTACTCACCCGAAACGAAGGCAGATGCCTGGCCGTTGCCGATGTTGTCACCGGAAAGTTCGATATCCTGCTGCCATTTTCCAATACATCTGTCAGTAAACCTTGCTGCTCAGAAGATTATATTTATTTCACAGGAGCTTATACCGGTATAGAAAATATCTTCGCCCTGAGGAACTCCACGAATGAACTGTTCCAGGTGACTTCCTCCCGTTTTGGAGCCACAGATGCAGCATTATCAGCCGATGGTACCCGGTTATATTATTGCGACTATCAGGCAGATGGCTACCAGTTGGTGTCCATTGAAATAAACCCTGAAAACTGGGAAAAAACTGATCCCGCGATCGAATTCAGCTGGAACCTGGCGGAAAAACTGGCCGAACAGGAAAACTATCATTTTGACTCCCACGATGTACCGGATTCGGCCTACTTGATAAAACCTTACCGGAAAGGCTTGAATCTATTCAATTTCCACAGCTGGGCGCCTGTTTCTGTAGATTTGAACAATATGGAACCCAAACCCGGGATTATGCTGTTGTCACAGAACCTGCTGGGGACAAGCACTGCCGTGTTGGGATACTCCTATGACCGGAATGAAGAAACCGGAAAGTATTACATGAATTATACCTATGAAGGGCTCTACCCGGTTCTCGACCTTTCCCTGGATTATGGCCTCAGGCGGGGCGTTTTTAAAGATACTGCCAATCATAAGGATCTCAGCTACAAATACAATGAACTTAACGTATCCACCGGTTTCAGGATACCTTTGAGCTGGACCGTCCGAAGCTGGTCGGTCGGATTGCAGCCGGGAGCCGGCTATACGCTGAAGTTTCTGAAAATGACCCCGGATACCGATTTGAAATTCCCTCATGATCGGATCAATTCGCTGGATTCCAGATTGTTCATGTATGCGCAATCACGCCAGTCTGCCAGGGATCTGCAACCGGCCTGGGGACAGCAAATCGAGGTGAATTATCTTGCCGCTCCCTTCGACTCAGATGATATCAACAGCATATTTGCAATAGAAGGGTATTTTTATTTTCCCGGCCTTATCAGGCATCAGGGTATCCGGGTCTATGCCGGTTATCAGCAGCGAACTACCTATTTTTACAGCTATTCCAGCCTGATCAGGAGTCCCAGGGGATTTACCGGCATTTATTCCGACAATTCCCTGAGCGCCTCCATCGGTTATGTAGCCCCGCTGGCCTGTCCTGACTGGAATGCCGGACCTGTATTCTATCTTAAACGGATCAAAGTAGGAGGTTTTTATGATTTAATGATCGATTACGATCTTTCGCCGGTTGAAATCTACCAATCTGTTGGTGTTGACCTGACTATGGATTTTCATCTTTTCCGGTTTTTTGTCCCTTTTGAAACCGGCCTCAGAACGATTTACATACCCGGGGAGAATCGGTTCGGATTTGAATTCCTTTACGGATTCAACATCGGGGAACTGTATTAATCAAACAAACAGGCACCTGAATGCATCATTTCCCTGATCCACACCTTTTCAATATCTTTGCATAAAACCAACGCAGATGAAAATAGTACTCAGATTGCTTATCTATACGGGTGCGGTATTGCTCACAGCCTGGTTATTGCCGGGTGTCCACGTGGAGAATTTTGCTACTGCCATTATGGTAGCTATCGCACTGGCCATTATTAATACCTTCATCAGGCCGGTCCTGATCTTTCTCACAATCCCGGTTACCATTGTGACATTAGGATTTTTCCTCCTGGTCATCAATGCACTTATCATTATCCTGATCAGTAAAATTGTGCCAGGCTTTGAAGTGGCCGGATTCTGGTGGGCCCTGCTGTTCAGCGTAATTTTAAGTATTATCGCTTCACTTTTCGGAACAAGTTCAACATCCATTGTAAGAAGGAACGAAAATGAAAAATAAGCTTATCGGCTCCAGGCAGGAAATGGATGCCATCATCCGAAAATGCCTGTTCTGCAATATTTCAATGGTGGATGAGGATGGGCGCCCATATGTCATCCCGATGAATTTCGGTTACAGGGATGAGATTTTCTATTTTCATGGCTCGTCAAAGGGCAGGAAAGTCGATATCCTTAAGAAAAGACCTGATGTGTGCCTCTCCTTGAGTACCGATCATGAACTCCGTTATGTGAACGAAGAGGTGGCGTGCAGCTGGAGCATGCGATACCGCAGTGTACTGGCATTTGGAAAAGCAGAATTCGTGGAAGATCCGGATGAAAAGATCAGGTGCCTTGACATCATCATGTCGCAATACTCTGGCAAGCCATTCACTTACAGCATGCCTGCTGTTAAAGATGTCATGGTTTTCAGGGTCCGGGTGGACAAGATGGAAGGAAGATCGTATGGTTATTAATTTTTAGAGATGACCAGGAATCGCCTGGTGATTGTGAATATACCTGCCGCAAGACCCGCGCCCCAAATGGCCCCCGCAATGACATCCCCGGGATAATGCACCCCCAGGTAAATCCGGCTGTAAGAGAGCAACCCGGCCCATATCATCATAAACAATGGGAAATATCTGATCCGCCTGCCCAGTAAAAATGAAAGATATGTGGCCAGGGCAAAGGAATTGACCGCGTGAGACGAAATGAAACCGTATTTTCCGCCGCATTTTCCGTTCACGAGGTGTATCATTCCGTTCAGAGATGGCTCCTGGCAGGGCCTGAGACGATGAAATACCTGCTTGAATAAATGCACCGACGTTTGGTCTGAAATGGTGATTAAAATTACGGCCATAAGGATAAGGATCCAGGCTCTTTTCCCGTAATGACGGATTAATAAATAACCCAGGAACAGGTATAACGGGATCCAGATAAACCTGTCCGATGCCCAGAACATGATAAAATCAAAGAAGGAATTGTGCATTCCATTCAGAGCCAGGAATACCTGACGGTCGATCGATAACAGCCAATCCAGCATAGTCCGTTAAAATCCGTTTTTATTCAATTCTCTCCAGATCAGGTCTTTGAGCTTAATAATCCCGTCCCCGGTCACCGAAGAAATGAAAACATAAGGGATTGGAGGCAGGTCTTTTCGCATTTCTGCTTTTAATTCCTCGTCGAGCATGTCTGATTTGGAAACGGCCAGAACTTTGGGCTTGTCCAGCAATTCCGGGTTATACTCTTTCAGTTCATTGAGCAGGATCTGATATTCTTTGAAGATATCGTTGGAATCGGCAGGGATCAGGAATAACAGCAAGGAATTTCTTTCGATATGCCTCAGGAACCTCAATCCAAGGCCCCTCCCCTCATGGGCCCCCTCGATGATCCCCGGTATATCAGCCATGATAAAAGATGTGCCATCACGATAAGAAACGATGCCTAAATTCGGAGTGAGCGTGGTGAACGGGTAATCGGCAATTTCAGGTTTGGCGGCTGAAACGACGCTCAGAAGCGTCGATTTCCCGGCATTGGGAAATCCCACCAGGCCGACATCAGCCAAAAGCTTCAATTCCAGCACAATCCATCCTTCCTGCCCCGGTTCACCGGGTTGGGCATACCGCGGTGTCTGATTGGTCGCTGACTTGAAGTGGTCATTTCCCAGACCTCCGCGCCCTCCATGCATCATGATCCTGGTCTCTCCATGCTCGGTAATTTCAAAAAGGACCTCTCCTGACTCTTCTTTTTTTATCACAGTGCCCAGCGGTACTTCAATGACCTTGTCTTCACCGCTGGCGCCGGTACTGAGCGACGGACCGCCCGGTTCCCCGTTGCCCGCCTTAATGTGCTTGGTGAATTTCAGGTGCAAAAGGGTCCACAACTGCCGGTTCCCTTTGACGATCACATGTCCGCCACGTCCGCCATCCCCCCCGTCAGGACCCCCTTTAGGAACATACTTTGCCCTGTGCAGGTGGGCGGAACCGGCACCTCCTTTGCCTGACTGGCAATGAATCTTCACGTAATCAACGAAATTCGGGGATGACATCCTGCAAAATTACACTATCTTGTAAATATCCGGGTAATTTCTCCCAAATCCATCATAATCAAGGCCATAACCAACGATGAAATCATTTGGGACTTCCAGGCCGAGGTAGTCGATCCTGAAACTCTCCCGGAAAGCGCCGGGTTTGAACAACAGGGCAGCCAGGTATACATTTTCCACTCCAATGTATTTTAATTTCGAGATCAGGTACTGCATGGTCGTCCCGGTGTCAATGATATCTTCAATGATCACCACGGTCCTTCCCTTTAACTTTTCATTCAGCCCGATAAGCTCCTTGACTTCCAGGGTGGATTCAGTACCTGTGTATGAAGCCAGTTTTACAAAACTTATCTCACTCTCGATTGTTATTTTCCGGTACAGATCGGCGGCAAAAATAAATGCACCGTTGAGCACCACGAGGAACAGGGGATGTGTTCCGGCCAGGTCACGGTTAATTTGTTCTGCAATTCTATTCACCGCTTCTTCTAATTCAGAAGCTGCTATGGATAACCGGAACATTTTTCCCAGGACTTTAATGTTTTCCATTGGTTATGCTTTGTGGTTCGGATAATTTTCAAAGTTAATATTTGGTTTCACATAAAGTCATGCGATCTCAGGACATATTCCACAGAGAATAACTATTTTTAATTCAAAATTCAATATTAAATAATTCAATATTATTATGACTCCACTTGTTAGCATCATCATGGGTTCCACCTCCGATCTCCCGGTGATGGAAGAGGCTGCAAAAGTCCTGAATGAACTGAAGATCCCTTTTGAGATCAATGCTTTATCAGCTCACAGGACCCCGGATAAAGTTGAAGAATTTGCCAAATCGGCTGCAGGCCGTGGTTTGAAGGTGATCATTGCCGGTGCGGGCATGGCAGCTCATCTGCCGGGAGTTATTGCGGCTATGACCCCGCTTCCGGTGATCGGTGTTCCCATTAAAGCGGCCCTGGAAGGATTAGATTCCCTGCTGGCAATCGTTCAGATGCCTCCGGGTATCCCGGTGGCTACCGTTGCCATCAACGGTGCCCGCAATGCAGGAATCCTGGCAGCACAGATCATTGCAACCGGTGACCCGGTATTAATGGAAAAAATGCTCCAATTCAAGGTAGAATTGAAAGATAAGATCATCAAAGCCAATGAAGATCTGGGGAAGGTGAAATTCGAATACAAGGTAGGATAGCCATTACCTGGTAGTATTCTCGAAGATCAGATAACTCAGTTTTTCAGGTTCCAGGATTTCCCTCGCCACCTCCAGGATCTGGTCGGCAGTGACGGCTTCTATCCGTTGGCGGATTTCATCCGGCCCATCCAGTTTGCGATCATGTAAAAAAGCTTTTCCTGCGGCCATCAGGTAATTCAAAGCAGATTCATTCGCTATTTCAATTTGTCCGACCAACTGTTTTTTAGCCTGATGGAGTTGGGAATGACTCAATTTTTGCTGGCAAAACCGGTCTATTTCTTTTCTGACCAATGAAAGAGAATGCTCCAGGTGTTCGCTGTCTGTACCCAGGTAAATGCTGAATACACCGGTATCGGTGTAGGGCAGGTAGGCAGATTCTATATTATAAGCGTATCCATGTCGTTCCCTGACCGTAAGGTTGAGCCTAGAATTCATGGCAGGGCCTCCCAGAATGTTGTTCAATAAAAACAAAGGGAACCTCCTGGCATCTTTTCTACTGTAAGCCACGTTACCAATCATGCAGTGAGTCTGATACGTAGTTCTTGACATCCGGAGATTGAATGGCTTGTAATTTGAGAATATTTCCCTTTTTTGTCCGGCTGTCCGCTGAATCACCGATGCAAAAGACATCTCGATGTTCCGGCTGATCCGGCTGAAATTCAGTTCGCCGCTGGTGCAAATGACCATATGGTCTCCAGTATAGTGTGAGCCAATGAAGGTCAGAATATCTTCCCGGCAAAAGGACATCAATGATGCCGGATTGCCCAGAATGTTCATGCCCAATGCATGGCCATGGAAAATATTTTCCTCCAGCACATCGTATATTTCTTCTGATGGTGTGTCTTTATAAGAATTGATCTCATCCAGGATGACATCTTTTTCTTTCCTGAGTTCTTTTTCAGGAAAAGTTGAGTGAAATAAAATATCCGAGATAAGGTCCAGTGCACGGTTGAAATTCTCCCTGAGAAATGTGGCATAAATACAAGTTTCTTCCTTGGTTGTAAAAGCGTTTAATTCTCCACCAACCCTTTCCAACCGAGTCAGGATATGATAGGCCTTTCTTTTTTTGGTGCCTTTAAAAATAGTATGCTCAATAAAATGGGCCAGGCCATTCTTTCCGGCATCTTCATCCCTGGTGCCAGCATTGATGTAAATGGCCAGATGGGCTACCGGACCTTTTCCGGGATGGTGAAGATGCCTGATCCCGTTGGGGAAATGATTCAAAATAAAATCCAAAACAGGAGCTGATTATATAGGTTATCGGCAATTTTACGCTGTACGACCGGACCAAATCCGATCACATTCTTTTGAATGCTTAAATTTTTCGGATCCCAGGTCCATTCCTCCAGGAACCTTATCTTAGTAATGTCCCTGTACTCAATCATCCTGATCACCATTGTATCATATTCCTCATAAGGCGGATATGTCCTTAAAAGCGTCTGATAAACAGTATCGGATAAGGAAGCCACAACCTGATCAGGAGAAATGGGTTGGCTGAAATAGTCATACGCCTGAACTTCGCCTTTTTTTACCGCTTCCATTATGCGATCAATAAATGGTTCGCGTTTGGAACCCTCCAGGTTGTTGATCCACCAGTCAAGTTGCGGATCATTGTTCATAATCGGGACATCATACTGGATCCTGGAGGCCAAAAAGTCAGGGCCACTTGTTTTTGGTTTACAGGCATTCCAGGAAAGAAGCAACCATATCAGTAAACCTGTGAAGAAAATTCTGGTTTTTAACATCCGAATGAATTTTAAAATAAAAATAATAATTCTCTTTTTGTGCCTGTGCCGTCAGCTTTTATTTCACCCAAACTGATTACTTTCATTTAAATATTTTTTAGAACTTTAATGAACAAATTTTCGGCAGAACTGTATGGATTAAACTTAAAACATAATCCTTATCAGCATTATTAATCAAATTAGGATCATCATGAAAAAGAATGTAGGTTCCATCGACAAAGTCATCCGTCTGCTGCTGGCGGCCCTGTTCATCATTTTATTTGTGTTCAACGTGGTATCAGGTTTCTTCGGGTATATCCTGCTGGCGTTGGCGGCAATTCTCATCCTGACCAGCCTCGTGAATTTCTGCCCGCTTTATGCCATTTTCGGGATGAGTACGTGTTCGTCCAAAAAGTAGCGTTAAGGTTTAAGCTTGTAAATCACGCCCAGGTTCTTCTTCCCGTCAATCTCCACCATCACGGGTTTCTCAAACCTTATGTGACGAATGTTCTCATCTTCATATACGGCCGGGAACTGTTTCAGGTATTCCAGGTCGTAATATCCATCATTCATATAAGGATTGACCGTGAAATACCCGACTCTGAATGACGTCAGGTTCTGGAAAAAGTGCGTGCCCTGGCTGGGGTCAATGCGGTAATTCTCAAGTCCCGATTCCACAATTACCCGTGCAGCGGATATTTGCGGCCATTTGACCGGCACTCCCAGCCACGGATCCTGGCTCCCCCAGCGTCCGGGTCCTATCAGTATATAGTTTTTTTGCTCCAGTCTGAATTGTTCATTGAGCCGTCCCATTCGCTCAGCCAGTTCCTGGTTTTTAGCCGGGTTGAAAGACTCCGGTTTAATATAAACCAGATCGCAGATATCCTGTATAATTCCATTCCCCAGAGCTGACCGGGAGTAAACTACCGTGTCTTCCATGCTGACTGTCGCCAGGTCGGTCGATATGGTTTCCTTATTGTCGACGATCGGTCTTATCTGAAGGCAGTAAAACACTTTAGGGTCATTGGCCGGACGATTCAGATCTACTGCAAATTCAATCTCCACCGGTTTTCCCATTTCTTTCTGCCCTATCTCGAGAATGTTCCTTAATATTTCCGCCAATGGAAAGAAATTATGTTTCAGGATATTGGAAAAGGTTACCAGTTTTTTGCCGTCATACCCTACTCCATCCCTGAGCACGCCGTTCTGAAGGTCATAGGTAGAGGCTACCCATTTGATCGACCCGTCGGCTTCTGCTTCTTTAATGGGAAGCTTGAGAATATTGATCCCATCGTCAATATTGGGGCGGAACATTTCCGGATTCATGTCCAGGGCATAAAAATACTTTTGGGTTTCCCTCAGGGCCGCTTCAGGGGAATAAGTCTGAAGGACTCGTTTCGGGTATTTCGGGGAGAAATGCAGGGCTAATCCACCATCTACTATGTATTTCCCCAAACCCAGCGCCACGCTTGCCACACCATCCTCGGGGGTTTCCGGTTCGAGTGGGTAGAAATTGATCGACCTGGCCACGCCTGAGATCGAAGGATAAAACCTGGAACCATATTTTGTCCCGGCAACTGTTTGCATGACAATGCCCATCTTCTCTTCATCGATGATATTGGAAGTTGCGGTCATGTAGGCCTTGCTTGCCTTGAAATAGGTCGATGCATAAACGCTCTTGATCGCGTTGCTGAGCATTTCCATCATCAAACGTTCATTATCCGTAACATAGGGTACCATGTATGTCGAATAGATACCTGCAAATGGCTGATAATGAGAATCTTCTAAAAGACTCGAAGACCGGACTGCAATGGGGGTCCGCACGTAAGAGATGAATGTATAAAGATCCTCATGGATCCGGAAAGGCAACCTGGCCTGTATGAATTCCTTCAGGATCTCTTCATCACTTCTGTCGGAAAGAGCAATATCATACAAATTATTTTCTTCCATGAATTCCGTGAACACATCCGTACACAGCACGACAGTCCTGGGAATGGTGATAAACACGCCGGGCCATTTTTCCAGTATCCGGTTACGTTTTATCAGCATGTCGAGAAAAGCGAGACCCCTGGCTTTTCCACCGATGGAACCATCTCCTATGCGCGTGAAGGTAAGGTACTCATCGAATCTTTCCCTGCGGAATTGTGCAATGACACCACGGGCTTTGCTAATGCGGAAGCTGGCAATAGCATCAAAAAGGTATCTTCTGACTTCGTCCAGGTCATTGAAGTCGTCCAGGGTAATGTCGACCAGCATTTCTGCAAGCGGAAATAGAGCCCGGGCCCTCATCCATTTCGACATCTGGTTGCGCTTTAACTGATAACGCAGCGCATCATCGGGAACCTGGAATAACAGCTCCTGAATACTTTTCAGGTCAGTAGCCCTGGCGATCTCATCCCCTGTCTCGGGATCTATGAACACAAAATCTCCGAAGGCGAAATACTCCCGGATATAATTCTTAAGCTCAACGGAAATCGTCTTGGAATTCTTATTGATAAATCCGACTTTCAGTTTTGCGGCAAGGTCTTCACCTTCCTTATCCGACGATTGAAGGAGGATCGGCATAAAGGGATCATCCCGCTGGACCTTCTCGCACAGCTTGACTCCCGCATACTTATCCTGTTGACCGTTTCTCGGGTAACTCATATCCGAAATGATGCCCAGCAGGTTTCGCTTGTATTTTTCATACAACCCAAGAGCCTCCTCATAGGTTGTGGCCAGCATGATCTTTGGCCTGCCGCGCATGCGCAACATCATCTGGTGCTCATTAAGCCCTTCCGTCATAAAATCCTTCGATTGCTTGAAAATGATTTTGTACATGTTGGGCAGGTAACTGGAATAGAACCGGATGGAGTCTTCAACCAGGAGGATGGCCTGAACGCCCACTTCCCTGATATCGTGATCCACATTCATTTTATCTTCGATCAGCTTGATGATAGCCAGAAGTAGATCAGCATTTCCAAGCCAGCTGAATACATAGTCGATGGCGCTTTTGCTGGAATCGGTCAATTTCAGGGTAACCTCGCGGGAAAAAGGCGTAAGCACGACGATAGGGATTACAGGGTATTTACCCTTGATTTTTTCCGCCAGGCTGAAGGTGTCCATCTCCTCGGAGCTGAGCATGACAACCACCAGATCTATTTTTTCTTCCTTGAGGAGGTGGAACGATTGTTCTTCCGATGAGGCCAGGATAAATTGCGGCGGATACCTTAAATTGAGCGAAACATATTCAATGAAGATCTGTTCATCGATCCTGCCGTCGTCCTCTAATACAAAGGCATCATAAGCGCTGGATATGAGCAGGACATGATAAATTCTTCTGCGCATCAGCTTCTGGAAGGAAGTATCGCTGAAGTAATATTTTGGAGCACGGTATCCGACACTGGTGTATGGCATGCAGGGATTTTAATTTGTAAGAGAATTAGCAAATTTAATCAATATAATACTTAACTTGAGCCAAATTTCATTTGTATGGATAACCTCAATCTCAACCAGACATCGCTCTTTTACCTGGGTATCATCCAGCGCTGGGCAAAGATCATTTCGATCATTATGTTTGTCATGATCGGTTTCATGATCCTTTTTGGCATCCTGATGAGTGTGATCATGAAAGGGCTCGTGGCCACCGAAATGCCATCCCCCATGCCCTTTCCGGCAGGCGCAATGGCGTTGATGTACGTACTGATGGCCCTGATCTATTTTTTCCCGACTTATTACTTATACCGCTTTTCCGAGTTTCTCGGACATGCACTCTCCAGCAATTCTGAAGAAATGCTGGCAAATTCCTTCGATTTCCTGAAAAAACATTACAACTTCATCGGGGTCCTGATGATCATCGGAATAGTATTTATGGCACTGGCTTTCATCGTGGCGATATTTGCCGGCATCCTGGGAATGGGGGCAGCGACGGGGGGAGAGTTTCTATAAGACTTTCTTCAGTAAGCCACTAGCTTGCCATTAAAAATCATTTTATCAGATTTTATAACCCTGTATATAAAAAGGCCCATGCCCAGGTTTTTCTGACTTATTATAAATTCATCTCCTCTCGTTTGCCTTTGCAATACTTTCTTTCCCTGGGTATTAAAGATCATCAAAGTATGTTCTTCATCATTCATATTTTCAAACTTTAACCGTACCAAATCGGATGCAGGATTTGGTGCCAGAATGAATCCTTCTTCATTGAACCGGATGAATTCGACGGACCTTGGCGAGGTGAATCCGTATTGACCGAGCATTAGGCGATAGAAAACCTGGCGGTTGGGTAATGGATTTGTATCAAAAAAATCATAGGTAATGGATGCGTCCGGGCTTCCGCATATACCTCCGATCAATCCAATCCGGTTATAAGACGATCCGTCTTCCGATCTTTCCACATAAGTATCCTCGCACGTATTCCCTTTTTCTATTGTCCAACGCAGCAATACCTCATCTCCTGCCTGTGTGGCGAAGAATTTCGACAGGATAAAATCCGCTTCCTGGGCCTGGATATTTATAAAAGCACCCCCTAAAAGTAAAATGGAGATAAACCTGATCATACCCTCCTAACAAATGAGGGAGATTTTGGTTTATATGGGGTTAGTTTTCACGAAGCACAAATTCATCGTACTCCAGTTCGAAACGGAGTTTGTGCCTGGATTCTTCCATGGCCAGGGCTTCGAAAATTCCCTTCAATTCCGCATTCGGGGCTCGCTCTGCCAGGTTGGAATAAAGTTTAAAAGCTGCCTTTTCCCGCTTCATGGCAACCACCAATGCTTCTTCGTAGGTTAGCTTTCCAACAGGCTTAACTTCAACAATGTAATCGCCTATTTTCAGATCAGTCACCCCTTGCTTCGGCAATGTAAATACCCCTTCTTCACGGATCCTGGTAAGCCGCTGCTTATGCCTGATCTCCTCTTCGGCAAATTCGATGAAAACTTTCTTCATCTCTTCTGAATGAGCCTCATGGGCAAGCCCGGAATAAAAATCAACTGCTTTTTGCTCCTGCTCAATGGCGAATGAGAGGATGTCATCGATGTTCTTAAACTCCTTCATAAACGTTCACTTTTGCGTTTTCTAATGCGGATTCGAACTCCTCGTCAAATCGTTTTACGATAGAATCGCACCCATGTTCAAACAACCGTGCAGGATTGTCTTGCAGGGTCAAATTGAAAACAAACTTTTTACCGTCGATGGCGGAGGAAAGAAGCGAATGCGCCTCAGTGAGCACCTCATTCACATCAGCCACCTGCTCAACTCCGAGCGCCTTCAGTAATGCAGCAAATTGCCGAACCCCTGAATGTTTGACTTTAGGTTCGAAAAGCGCTTCAAACTGCTGTATCACCCGCTGGGTATTCGTAAAACTCCCCCCGGATTCGATTGGTAATGAAGCCGGCAGAATGAGACCGGCAAGCCTGGCCGTTCGGGTCATAAAGTAATCCTGAACTACCACGAACTCTTTATCCGTCAACCAACTAGAAACAATATCCTCCTGGACTGAACATCCGACCGGATCCTCACCGAAAATGAATGTATTTTTTATAGAGCCCGTTTCAAGCTGAACCACAAAATCATCGTACACTTTATCGGGCAGCTGGTCAATCTTCCACGACTTACAAAGCTTTATTCTGAAGTCGTCATCTAAAATTGAATTACCCCCAATCCCATACAAAGGGCAGACCCCCATATCGATGATTCCCTGGCTGTTATTTTTCTCCTTGAGTGAAATCAAACCGCTTGCCGTTTTTCCCAGTTTCCCCGTGATCATAGCCAGATTAAAGAGCTCAGTACAAGCATTGGAGGATAATTCCTTCTCGGAGAATACAATGACTGCATTCTGTTCAAGGTTATAGCGGTTTGCAAAATCTATCACATCAACTATATTCGATGTTCCGGCAGCTTTGATCAGATCTTCGAAATTTTCCTTTAAAAGTTCAGTCCTGTACTTTTCGAAACCGGAGCAATTGTCGCGGATAAACATTGAATTCTGAAGGTTGTTGGCAACCAGGTAATAATTCACTGCTTTGATGAAATGGAAATAAGATTTGATAACCGATACCTCCTTCATCTTATAAGCCATGGAACTGTTCTTATTAGTAGTAACAAGCTCCACCGGCAATCCCTTTTTAAATTGCAGGTTATAAATTACAAATCCTGCGACAGCATGATCTTTGTTGATTTCAGTACCAATCAGGATCACCCTGCCAGCTCCCTTCAACTGTTCAAAAGGTACATTTGAAAGAGAGTTTTTCCGGTAACCTTCCCCACGTTCAAGATAATGGAAACTGGTGATGTTATTGGTCTTTGCTCCTGCTCTTGCGAGTTTTTGTGCCAGGTATAATTCTTCATTGGTCAGTCTCGCGCCTGCAAAGAACAGGTTCTCATCCGGTCTGACCGCCCGTATCCGTTTCACGATTTCATCATAGGCCGTTTCGAACGAAATTTCCTCGAACCGTCCGTTGATCTTCATCAACGGGCTGGTGATCCGGCCCCTGTCATTCAGGTAACCGTATCCGAATTTTGGATACCGGCAGAGGTTTCCGTCTGTGTTCACCTGGCCTTCGACGCCCGAAACATGCATAACGAACTGGCTCTTATGGTCCAGTGAAATTTTACATCCTACGGAGCAATAGTTGCATATGGTTTCCGCCTTTTCCAGTTTGACAGGCCCTGGCTTGAATGGAACGTTCTCCCCCAGTGCTCCGGTAGGGCAGGTACTCAGGCAGAGTCCGCAGGATTCACAAAAAGTGTCCTGCAAAGCGTTGCCCATGCTGGGGGCCAGGTGTGTTTCAAATCCCCGGTTGACAAGCCCCAGTGCATTGGCTCCCACTACTTCACGGCATATTCGGATGCACCGGCTGCAAAGGATGCATTTGTTGCTGTCGATCTCGATATAAGGATGCCGGAAATCAATATTGTATGCCTTGAAATCCCCGCCGTATCCTTTCTGGTCAGCTTCATATTCGGTGCAATATCTCTTCAGATCGCAGGTAAACAGGGCATTACAGCCACATTCCAGGCAACGTTGCGTTTCGTGGTAAGCAATCTCTTCTGAAGCATAACCCAGTTCCACTTCCCGGAAATTCAATCTGTCCTTCGGATCGAGTGTAGGCATCTCTTCCCTCTGCTGGGTCCTGTATGATCCCTTATAATCCTCCGGTAACTGTGGTTTAAAATTATCCCGCCTGCTTATAAATTCCTTTTTCTGTGGCTGTACCGGCAAGCCCATTAAATACTGGTGGCAACTCTTGGAGGCCTTCCTTGCCTGGGCAATTGCTTCGATAAGGGTGGCCGGGCCCGTGACGCCGTCACCGGCCGCAAACACTGACGGAATCCCTGTTTGAAGCGTATTCGGATCAGCTTCCAGGTCACCCCATCGGTTTGCCTTAACTTCTCCTTTTTCCGCATTGGCTTTAATATCATCCAGAAAATCAGCCACGGTTTTCTGACCGATCGCTGCCAGAATAAAATCCACTTCCACATCGAATTCTGAACCCTCTACCGGCACCGGTCTTCGGCGACCGGATGCATCGGGTTCCCCCAGTTCCATCTTAAGGCAGGTTACGCTTTTCACCTGTCCATTGTCATTTTTATTGACCCTGCTGGGATTGGTCAGAAACATGTATTCAACGCCTTCCAGCTTCGATTCATGGATTTCGATAGGGTTGGCAGGCATCTCTTTTTCTGTTCGGCGGTAGATAACATACACTTTGCCTGCGCCGCAACGTATCGCGCTGCGGCAACAGTCCATCGCGGTATTGCCCCCTCCGATGACAGCTACTTTCCTGCCGGTGAAATCGTACCTTTTACCGGTGATTTCCATACTTTTCAAAAAGTCGATGCCTGAGAAAACATTTTCTGCATCCTCTCCTTCGCATCCAATGCCAGTTCCTTTCTGGGAACCAATGGCCAGGATCAAGGCATCATAACGATTCCTGATATCCTTGTATGATATATCCGAACCAAACCTGGTATTGAAAGTAATCCTGACTCCCATTTCCGTTATGTTATCCACTTCTTTCTGCAACAGGTCGTTAGGAAGGCGGTACTCTGGAATCCCATAACGCAGCCAGCCGCCAGCCGCCGGGCTTGCCTCGAAAATATCCACCTGATGACCTTCCTTTTGAAGGAAGAAACCGCAGGACAATCCGGCAGGCCCAGCACCAATGACAGCAACTTTTTTCCCGGTGGATGGTGCGATTTCCGGCTTCCACTTATCCCCGGAATTGATGTCAATGTCGCTGGCAAATCTCTTAAGATAGTCTATCCCTACTGCAGCACCCTCGTCGAGCAGATTCCGGCGGCAGGCAACTTCACACGGACGGACACAAACACGACCGCAAATAGCTGGCAACGGGTTGGTCTCCTTGATCAATGCCACGGCATCATGATATCGTCTTTTTTCGATCAGACTAATATATCCCTGCACATCCACTCCGGCCGGACAGGTTTGTTTGCAAGGGCCGATGCAATCGGCATAGTGATTGCTCACCAGCAGGTCCAGGGCCGTTTTCCGGGCCTTATGAATCTTTTCATTATCCGTGGTAATCTTCATCCCCTCCGCAATACGCGTGGAGCAGGAGGGTTGAAGCCCCCGCATCCCTTCAATTTCCACAACGCAAAGGTAACAAGAGGTATAAGGTTCCAGCCTGGGATCATTGCAAAGCGTCGGAATCAAGATATTCTGGCGCCGGGCAAGTTCCAGGACGGTTTCTCCTTTGTTCCCGGAGATTATTTCACCGTTTAATATAATATTTACTTTCTCGCTCATGAGAGTTAAATTAGAAGTGGAGGTTAAGAAAGTTTAATGGCATCGAATTTACATTTCGTAAAACACATCCCACATTTGATACAATCTTCCTGTCGGATAAAATGTACCTGTTTCCGTTCGCCGTCAATGGCATTAACAGGGCAATTCCTGGCGCAGACCATACACCCGGTACATTTGTCGGGGATCACTTCATAAGTAAGCAACGATTTGCAGGCCTTTGCCGGGCATTTCTTGTCACGGATATGCGCTTCATATTCATGGCGGAAATAACGAATGGTAGTCAGGACAGGATTCGGAGCAGTTTGTCCCAGGCCGCAAAGGGAATTATCCTTTATTTCGTATGCCAGATCTTCCAGGCGTTGTATATCCCCTTCCTGTCCATTTCCTTCGGTGATGCGGGTAAGGATTTCCAGCATGCGTTTTGTTCCTATCCGGCAAAAGGTGCATTTTCCGCAGCTTTCTTTCTGGGTGAAATCCAGAAAGAATTTGGCGACATCCACCATGCAGGTATCTTCATCCATGACCACCATTCCTCCTGAACCCATGATCGCGCCGGTAGCATTGACAGAGTCATAGTCGACTATGGTATCAGACATATACTCCGGGATACAGCCTCCTGAAGGGCCGCCCATCTGGACTGCCTTGAACTTCCGGTCATTCTGTATGCCTCCGCCAAGTTTATAGATGATATCCCGGATCGTGATTCCCATCGGCACTTCCACCAGCCCGGAACGTTTGATCTTTCCGGCCAGGGCGAATACTTTTGTGCCTTTGCTTTTTTCAGTGCCGTATTTGGCATATTCAGCCGACCCATTGAGAATGATCCACGGGATATTGGCATACGTTTCGACGTTATTGATGTTTGTCGGGCGTTTCCAGAGCCCCGAAGCGGCCGGGAAAGGAGGACGCTTTCGCGGCATTCCGCGTTCTCCTTCCACAGACGCGATCAATGCGGTTTCTTCGCCGCAAACAAATGCGCCGGCGCCTTCCTTGATAAAAATGTCGAAATTAAAGCCCTCCATACCGAGGATGGAACTTCCGAGGTACCCTTTCGCCCTGGCTTGTTCCAGTGCTATGTTCAGCCGTTTGATGGCCAACGGGTACTCTGCCCGGCAGTATATCACGCCGCTGGTAGCTTCGATGGCAAAGGCCGCGATGATCATCCCTTCGATAACCGAATGAGGGTCACCTTCCAGGACGGAGCGGTCCATGAATGCCCCCGGATCGCCTTCATCGGCATTGCAAATGATGTACTTTTCCGGGGATTTGTTGTCATTTGCGAATTTCCATTTCAGCCCTGTCGGAAATCCCCCGCCTCCGCGGCCCCTGATACCGGACGAAAGAACTGTCTGGATCACCATGGCAGGTATCATTTTCTCTCCGACGATCTTCCGGATTGCCTGGTATCCTCCCCGTGCTTCATATTCCAAGATATTTTCAGGGTCGATATAACCGCAATTGCGAAGCACAATTTTAATCTGCGATTCCGTGAAAGTGTTATCCGATGTCTCAAATAAGTCGCTTTGCACTATGTATTCCCTGACCGGTGAATGCTGGTTCACATGCTTGTCGATCAGCTCGACAGCCCGTTCGGGGTCAATATTGCCATAGAGATACGATCCGGTATCATCCATTATCTCAACCAGGGGTTCCCGATAGCACATTCCTATGCAGGATGTTTTCTTCAGCTCGAAATCAAGGTTTTCGGCTTCCTTCAGGGATTTGATCCTTTCGTAGACCTTTCCGGCGCCGGCTGCAATCCCGCAGCTTCCGAGCCCTACAATTACTTTAGTTTTTTCCATATATAGTTTATTTCCAGCCCCATCCCTTGTGCCACGTACATCTTGACAGGTTATTCGAAGCCAAATAACTTCGTGTCTCCTTCATGGAACTCCTGTTAACCGGAACAACGATAACACTAAGAATCACGTAGGATTCACGGAATTCCCCGAGGGGTCTTTGAGATCTCTTCGATATAGGTGCAAAGGCTGTGAACACTAATTTTGATTTTTCACTTCTTCCATCCGGATCCCCTTCACAATCCTCACTGCTTCAGTTCCGGTAAGCTTACCATAAGCCTGATCGCTTATCATCATAACCGGAGCCAGGGAGCAGCAACCGAGGCAGGCCACTGATTCCAGGGTGAACAGGCCGTCTTCGGTCGTTTCACCGTCCTTTACCTTCAGCGATTCCTGCAGGGAATCGGTGATGGTGTTTGCATTCTGAACGTGGCATGCTGTTCCGTGGCACACCTTGATGATGTGTTTACCGACCGGTTTGAGGCGGAATTGGGCATAGAAGGTAGCCACACCGTACATGTCCGATAAACTCAGGCCTGTTTCCCGGGCAATTTTTTCAAAAGCGGCACGGGGCAGATAGCCGAATATGTTCTGTGTGCCCTGGAGCAATGGAATAAGGTTCCCTTTTTTGTCTTTATATTTGGAAATCAAGTAATCCAGGCGGCTCAGGTCAATTTCGTCTTGTATTTCCTGCGCCGCTGGAGGAGAGATTCTTTCAATGCGCATAAATCAGTTGTTTTAAGCGCGGCTAAATTATGTAAAGTTGAGCTATCTGTAAGGCATAAAGGCTAATTTGGAGGGAGTCTAAAGATGGTACTGAAGTTCCTAGCCAAGATTTCCGGACGGGTTTTCCAAAATTTCGGTTATGAGGCTATTCCATCGTCACCACCGCGATGCGTTTCTTTCCATCCATACTGACAGTCAGTGGGTTATCAAAATGAATATGCCGGAAATAGGTTGTGCTGTTAACGATTTTCTGACGCTTAAGGGTATCCCAGCGGATATAACTTTTCGACAATTCCGGCTGGATACTGAAATAACCGACATTCATCGAAACCACATTATGGAAGAAATGAGATCCAGACGAAGCATCGAGCGGGTAACCTTCCAGGCTTGTTTCAATGATCACGCGGGCATGGGAGATTTGCGCCCAGTTGACAGGGATACCGATCCACCTGTCCCGCGTACCCCATCGGCCCGGGCCAATCAGTAAATATTTCTTCCCCTGCGCCGCAAACATTTTATTTAGCTTTTCTATTTCATAAGTCATCTGGACCGTATCGCCTTTATCGAACACGTCCAAATCCACATAGACCACATCCTGGATATTGTCAATCAGCCCGTTACCCATACTTTTTTCCGCATAAAGCAAGATTTTGTCATCCTCGATTCTATCCAGGTTGACATGATAATCCGATGCGCTGCCTATCAATGGTTTGATCTGAAGCAAATAGAAAGAAGCCCTGTTCTGCCTGTCCTTTGTCAGGTCTACGGCAAATTCAATTTCGACCGGAGAACCCATGGCTTCCTTTACAACATCCAGCACAACGTCAATAGTTTGGGCCAGAGGTATATAATGATACTTTAAAATATTGGCGAAATTGAGAATGCGTGGACCGGGATGGGTCAGTCCGGGAATTATGATATTATTGTCCGCATCGTAAACGGAGGCACAGTGTTTCAGGTTCCCATGCATTTCTGCTTCGTAAATGTCAATTTTTGCCAAGCCTGCCGTATCTCCTTCCAGCAGATTTACTTCTTTTTTATTTAAATCCACAGCGTAAAACTCCACCTGTGAATTCTGAAACTGGTCTTTCGGCGTACTGATCTCGGTGGATGGGTATTTGGGTGAAAACCGGTAAGCTTTCTCCCCGTCAACCACGGTTTTACCCAGGCCAACCGCCAGTACAGCAAAACCTTCCTCCGGTTGCATATGGGCATAGGGATAAAAATTATAGGATTGAGCAACCCCGCTGATATGCGGATAGAAATAGTTGGAGAACTGGTTGCCGACCACTTCCTGTATGACGACAGCCATCTTTTCTTCTTCTATCTTATAGTGCACGGCTTCAATATAACCCCTGGCCTCGGGCGAATAAATTGAGGCAAAAACTAGTTTAACGGCATCCAGGGCCTGCCGTACACGTTCGTTCAGATCAGGGTGGCAATTCGGGAGCAGATAAGTTTCAAAAATCCCAGCAAAAGGTTGCATAAGGGAATCTTCAAATAACCCTGAAGAACGGACCGCAATTGGTTTGGTCAATTTTGTAAGCAGGATTTTCATCCTTTTTACAAGAGTCTCCGTAGTTTTTCCTGCAATAAATCGTTTTTTTATCTCTTCATAATCAGCCATTTCTACCACAAAATCTCTCAGGTTATTCCTGACCATGAAATATTCGAATTCTTCCGTTCCAATGACCAGGGTGGTGGGTGATTTGATATTGATATTAGGGATTTGCTGAGAGAAATCGAAGTTATATATCAGCGTATTCACGAAGGCCAGACCCCTGCCTTTTCCGCCCAGGTATCCGTCCATCAGGCTGACGATATTGGTTTCATCCGTCAGGGCAGATTCTTCAAATGGGATAATTTTACCCTGGTTCTGTTCATTGCGGAAGCGTCCGATCACATTGATCAGGTATTCCCTGATTGAAGCTGCATTTTCAAAATCGGTGACTTTTTGCGGATTCAGAATTTTAGCCGCCTGGATCTCCCCGCGGGCGGTCAGCCACAGGGAAAAGTGGTTGCGTTTAGCATGATACAGCAAAGATTCATCGGGGATGGTGAGCAGTAATCTTTCAAACTCTTTCAGAGTTTTCGCTTCAGCAATTTTAACCCCTTGTTCATTTCGGTATATAAAATTGCCGAATCCCAGGAAATGGGTAATAAAGCTTCTGAAATCCTGACTGAGTGATTCAGAAAATTTATTGATAAATGTACACTTTAATTCATATGCAATATTGGCATTTTCAGGTTCGGATGATTGGATGATGATCGGAAGATCCTTATGCTTGCTCCGTGCATATTTAACCAGGTTGAAACCCGCCTGTTCGTCCATCTTTCCTTTTCGCTGAAACTTTACATCCGTGATCAGGCAAAGGAGGTAATCATTGTATTTTTCCATCACGTGCAAGGCTTCCTCATAGTCAGAAACCATAATGATCTTAGGACGGGCACGGAGACGAAGGATCTTGTACAATTCATCGGTACTGACGTCGTCGATGATCCGTTTGGTCTGTTCCAGGACAATATGATAAAGCATCGGCAGGTAGCGGGAATAGTACTTGGCAGAATCTTCCACGAGAAGGATTACCCTGACCATTCCTATTTCAGTGTCATTCGCCAGGTTGATCTTGTCTTCAAGATGTTTGATCATGGCGAAGAAGACAGAGGACTCACCATTCCAGATAAAGATCTTGTCGATATTTTCGGTGACAGAAGTATCTTCTTCTATCAGAGCCAGATCAGCATTGTTGTTCAGCAACAGATAGATAGGGATATAGGGATAGATGCGGTTCACCATTTCACTGATTTCGATCGGGGCATGTTTATCCGATCCCATCATCAGGATGATCAGATCAAAATGCCTGGTCCGAAGCATCTCCATGGATTCCTCCAAAGAAGACACCCCGGTGATCCGGGGAATTGAAGTCAGGTTAAGGGTATGATACTCACCCAGAACGTGTTCTGAAAACCGTCCTTCTTTCTCTATGCTGTAGGCATCATACAAGTTGGCCACCAGCAGGATCTCTTTCACCTTGAACGGCATCAGGTCATGGTAAATATCGCGGTCCTGATTGCTTTTACTGATAAATCTCTGCAACAGCTGTCGGCTGGTAAAAGCTGGTTCGGAGACTTCTCCCGGGGCCGGCACCTGGGATTTAGTCTTGATCACCGTTTTGGCCAACTGGCTGTTGATATACCCGGTGATCATATTGGCCAGGTTGTCGATCAGGTGACGTTCTTCCAGCAGGAAAGGCCCTTCATCCATTTCAGGAAACTTCCGGATATAAAATACTTCAATGTATCCTACCTTATCATCGATCGTTTGAAATTTCTGACGCTGAATCCATTTGGTAGGTTCAAATGAACTGCTGTAATATTCCTTTCCGTCGTAAATAATCCTGGCACCGGTGAACTGGGGATACTGCCATGCCGGAGGCATGATCATGCAGACCTGGCGTAACGCTTCTTCCACGGTCTTCGATTCTTTCAGGATTTGCGTGGTGCGGTTAAGGGCCGCCAGTTCTTTTAAACGCTCGATGTTTTCGGCACGAAGTTGCTGGAAGCTGTTCGCCGGAGATCCGTCATTTTCCTTCATCAGGGTCGTCTTAATTGGTCAATAAAGGTAGTAAAAATTGATACTGACCAGCGATGTTGAAAGGTATCGGGTATCCCCAACTTATATTAAATCTAAATTGTCTTGCACACCTGATTTTTTGCCATTTCCTGAAGAAAGCTAAGGTTATTTTTCATTAATATTGCGACGCCTTTCTAAAATTTCGTTAACAACCAAACACACAAAATTCTATGGCAAACAATTATGAAAACCTGGTAAATGAATTTATGGCAAAAATCATTGCCAAAAACCCAGGTGAAAAAGAATTTCATCAGGCCGTCAGGGAAGTGACCGAATCCCTCGTCCCTTTCATCGAAGAGAACCCAAAATACAAGGTCGCCAAAATCCTCGAACGGATTGCCGAACCTGAACGGGTGATTTTATTCCGCGTTCCTTGGGTCGATGATAAAGGCGAAATACAGATCAATAAAGGTTACCGCATTGAAATGAACAGCGCGATCGGACCATACAAGGGAGGCCTGAGATTTCACCCGACCGTCAACCTGGGCATCCTGAAATTCCTTGCATTCGAACAGGTATTTAAAAACAGCCTGACCACTCTGCCGATGGGCGGGGGAAAAGGTGGTTCCGATTTTGATCCGAAAGGAAAGAGCGATATGGAAGTGATGCATTTCTGCCAGAGCTTTATGACCGAACTGGCAAGGCATATTGGTCCTGATACCGATGTCCCCGCCGGAGATATAGGCGTGGGTGGCCGTGAGATCGGATTCCTTTTCGGACAGTACAAACGGTTGAGAAATGAGTTTACCGGAGTACTTACCGGTAAAGGCCTTGCATGGGGTGGTAGCCTTATACGCCCGGAAGCCACCGGCTACGGCCAGGTTTATTTCGCTGAAGAAATGCTTAAAACCCGCGGCGACTCCATGAAAGGTAAAATCTGTACCGTTTCGGGGTCCGGAAATGTCGCACAATTCGCCACGGAAAAAGCTACCATGATGGGCGGAAAGGTGGTAACTCTTTCCGATTCCAATGGCTTTATCCATGATCCGGAAGGTATAACACCTGAAAAACTTCAATTCGTGATGTACCTGAAAAATGTAAAACGCGGACGTATCCAGGAATATGCACAGAAATACGGCTGCGCATACTATGAAGGCCAGCGCCCCTGGGTTATAAAATGCGACGTCGCACTTCCGGCGGCAACCCAGAATGAAGTCGACGGCAACGATGCCAAAACCCTTATCCAGAATGGGTGCTTCGTGGTATCGGAAGGTGCCAATATGCCTTCTACACCGGAAGCTATCGAAGTTTACCAGAATGCCCGTATCCTCTACGGTCCTGGAAAAGCTGCCAACGCCGGCGGAGTTGCTACATCAGGCCTTGAAATGAGCCAGAACTCCATGCGTCTCTCCTGGACCCGCGAGGAAGTTGACGAGAGATTGCACAACATTATGATCAATATCCATAGCAATTGCGTGAAATGGGGCAAGGAAAGCGACGGCTACATTGATTATGTGAAAGGTGCCAATATCGGCGGATTTGTTAAGGTGGCCGATGCCATGCTGGCACATGGAATAGTATAGAAATTAATCATTTACGATTTACGGTTTACACTTTACAAAGTAGAATTTACAATCTGGTGCAAGGATCACTGAAAACTTGTCCATTGTAATTCGAAAATTGTAAATGGTAAACCGTATTTTTTTATTGGTCCGCCGGATTTCCGCGGCGTATGAAATAACTGAACTTCCTGGTGATCCGGTCAAAGACAAAGTACTGGATCAACACAAAATCTTCTCCCCCGTTAATTATAGCATATCCTCTGTCCAGGTCCATCGGTTCGAGCGTGATTCCGTCTTCATGATAAAGCGCAGCAAAACCTTTTTTATGGAATATCCTGATTGCATTTACCCGATCCTGCCTATCCGTAACGGTTATCATGATCTTTGGCGTAGAAGCAATTACTGAGTCGATGAAGGATCTTTCCAGTAACTGATCCAGCAATGACTCAAACCTGACATCCTGGAATCCGGTAAGAAAATTAAGAGCGCGAATCGTATCAAAAGCAGGTGTGGTCAGGCCAGTGGAAAGATCTGTCAGCCGGATGTTTTTATTGTCATCCAGGTCAAACTGGTAAGACTCTCCGGGTTCTCCGGGAAACTCGACCCTGACCGTGCGAATATCTCCAATTGCCGTTCTGAAAATCGTATAATCTCTCCAATCATCCGGATTGGTTGAATACCTCGAGGCTACAAAACCCCTGAAACCGGGAATGTGAACCACATAAGGATCCTCCGCACCTTCCATCAGCATGAAAGTTCCCTGGTTATCCTGCGTGACGTCCCCCACATAGTAGGTCTTTGTATTTCTTTCATGGGGAAAAAGCCTGATTACATTGAAGAGGTTAATTCTGGGAACCACCTGGTAGATTTCGATCTTTTTCGCCAAAGCAGACATCCTGGTAAGTACATTATCCCTTGCCGACAGTGGCACCGGGTTTCTCACCTGCAGATCCATCAAGGTTTTCATGAATGACTGTATCTTCACCTGATGGGCCTCGTACTTACCATCCACTGTCCATCTTCCATCGTTTCCCTTTTCCAGCAAGACCTGGCGATTCTTCTTATCGGCCATGAAAATCCTGGTAATAAGTGCCGTATCCCTGACAGCAAATTCACTGGCATCGCTCCGCAGAGTCGTATAAGAATTGGTGACGAACAGCACCGCTACAATTACGAGCAGAATGACTGCAACTAACAAGGTGATGCGGTTCTTTTTCATGCGTTGACTTTTTGATAATTAACGAAAATCAGCGTCCTGTAGTGTATTTCTTCTTTCGGATAATCAGGCGGATCATTCCGTATACCAGGACCAGCATTACCGGAAGCAGCAGATTGAAAATCTGCCAGGACAATTTATTGCTGCTGATCCGGGTCATGTCTAATTGCCTGAGTTTAATCTCTCGTGAACGGATCGATATCAAACCCGATTCATCCACCAGGTAATCCATTGCATTCAGTATAAAATCCTTGTTGCCAAAGGTTTCACCTGTATACTGGTCATATCCGAGAGGTAACGGGTAACCTTTGGAAAAGTGGAGCTGGTTTTTTATCACATCCCCGTCTGAAACGACGATCATTTTAGTGGGCTCACTGCGGGGGATAAATGCTATGTCCTTGTTAAACTGTATTTCGGGCGGGATCCTGTTCTCATAATTGGATTTGAATTCACCCTCCAGCAAGACAGCCACAGGCCTGGAAGGTCCCGAATACTCCCGTTCGTCAGGTTCAGTTTCGAGGATGGAAAGTGTAATGTAGGCGGGAGTTGAAATGGTTTTGGAGTACGGAGAGGTTTTCAACAGGATAGTCTTCTTTACGCCGGCGACTTTGATGGTATCCAGGCTGCTGACGAATTCCGTCTTGATGGCATTCAGGTTACTGACAACCGGATGCTTTTCCTGTGGCGTTAAAACGGGGAAATAGTACCATGGAAAGAAATCAATCTGAGGCTGATTTCCTACCTGGCCCGTGCGAAGCGGGATCGGAAGGGCATTCAGGTCCATCACCAGGTCCGGGTTCAGTCGCACCCCGTATTTAAAGAGCATATCATCCAGGTTGAGATCAATGGCCATTCCAATCGTCGACTCAGCTGCCTCCAGGCTGTCCATACTGGCAAACACCGGATCAACCAGCCACAAAACCTTGCCTCCCCTCATGATAAACTGATCGATGATGAATTTATCCTTTTCAGGAAAAGCGGAATCGGGCTTTGCGATAATAAGGGCATCGTACTTATTGATTACGCGTGTTTTATCCTCCGAAACGCTATCACGGGCAGTCAGGCTGCCCAGTTGGCCATTGATGGTGACCAGGTCGAGTGCGTACTGTTTCGAAAGTGTCTGGCCAATGTCGAAGATATCCTTTGAATCCAATTCCCCGTGTCCACGAATAAAAGCCACTTTTGGCTTAATGATCACTGTAAGGTTCCGGATGGCAGTTGCCAGCTTAAACTCCAGTGCCTGTAAGGAATTATTCAATACCTGCTCGGAATTGACACCAATCTGGGAGTTCAGCAAATCCACTGCCAGTTCGTTAGATTTGTACATGGCCAGGGCTCCGGGGAATATCAATTGTTGTTCCCGGCCATCCTTGGTATTCATCTGGAGTTGAGTGGGTTGAAGGCCTTTTTCAACTAGCAGTTGTTGCACGGCTGCTCTTTCCTCCGGATTATCGCTGGCTGACGGATTGACAAATTCATACTGGATATTCTTGTTATAGGCCCTGAATTCATCCAGCATTTCCCTGGTTGCATTTCGTAATCGTTTAAATCCCGCGGGAAAGTCCCCTTCCAGATATACCCTGAAAAAGACAATGTCATCGATATCCCTGAGAAGCTCTTTCGTGGAGGGGGATAATGAATAGCGTTTTTCAGCCGTCAGGTCGAAGCGGGTAAAGACGAATGATCCGAGTATATTGACCAGAATGATGATTAAAATTCCGAGTAAAAGCTGGAAAAGGCTGGAACGCCTCGAATTCTTCTGCTTATTATATGACACTTTATGCATCCGTTACCATTTACGACGTTCCACAGAGAATTTTGACAGTAAAATGAACAGTGTGATCACCCCCAGGAAATAGAGCATGTCTCTGGTATCGAGCACTCCCCGGCTCATGGATTGATAATGTTCATTGATCCCAAGGGATTTGATGAAGAGATCGACTTTGCCAAAAAGATCAAGGGAGTAAATAAATTCAAATCCGATATAAAGAAAGCCGCAGAGGAAAACCGAAATGATGAATGAGACAATCTGATTATCGCTGATGCTTGAAGCAAACATGCCGATCGCCACGAAGGATGCTGCCAGGAACATAAGTCCAATGTACGAGCCCCAGATACCGCCGATATCGAGGTTTCCCTTGGGCAACCCAAGCTGATAAACGGAAAATACATAGACAACAGTAGGCAAAATGGAAAAAATGACCAGAATGAAGCCGGCCAGGAATTTGGCCATGACAATCTTAAGCTCAGTCAATGGTTTGGTCAGTAGCAATTCTATTGTGCCAGCACGCTTTTCCTCTGCAAAAGAGCGCATGGTAATGGCTGGCACCAGGAAAAGGAAAACAAACGGGGCGATCATAAACAAACCATCAAGGTTAGCATAGCCAAAATTAAGGATGTTGAAATCGCCTTCGAATATCCACAGAAATAATCCATTGATGAGCAGAAACACCGTGATCACAATGTATCCGATCAGGGAACTCAGGAAGGAACTTATTTCTTTCTTTAAAAGGGTAAGCATTAAGTGACAATTATGGTTTTAATTTTTGAACTCCACCCGTATAGGATCATTGATCTCCAACCCGAGCAGACTGCTGGCATTACCCTGGTTGATCGCAATTTCAAGATGCCCGGTAGAACCGAAGAGGGCAACGATTTCCCCTGCAGGCACTTCCTGGTAAGAGGTCCGGAGCGTTGTAAGAGTTTCACCCCGGAACTCGATATTGAATCTTCTGCCTTTTCCAACCTGCTGAAACAATTCCTTCCGGATATTTGTCACAACATTCTCATAATGATTGACATAAATCACCACCCCTCTGATGACATCTCCTGAAACGACAGGATGAAAATGCAATTGCTCCTTAAATGATTTTGCCGGTTTTCCCAGTTCTTCAATCGGTTTGCCTTGAGCCAGGTGCACTGCAGCCTGGATAAACCTGTCCCTGGCCGGAGCCCCCTCTGTTATACCGTTCAAGTCAGATCTGATCTCGATGATTTTAAGTGGCTGATCTTCAAATATCAAAGAAAAGATCCCATTATCAGCCCCGATAAAAAACTGCCCTTCCTTCTCCGCCACCAGGTGAGGTGAATTCTGGGAATATTCTGTCAGGACCGATATAATATGGATCGTACCGCTGGGAAAATTGGGATAACTGTTGCGGATAATAAAAGAAGCTTCTTTAAGATTAAAAGAACTGACTTCATGCGATATGTCCACCAGGCTCACAGACGGTAAAAGGCTGAGAATCTTTCCTTTCATGACCGGCAGAAAATAATCCTTCAGTCCCCAGTCACTTGTTAGTGTAATAATCGACATATATATTTAAGCTATCTCCCCCGGGAAGTATTATCGATATAAAGCTTTAATCTTGCGGTCAAAATTAAGAATTCTAACAAGACTAAGCCCAATTTTTCATACATTTGACCCTCCATCAAACTCTTTGCATCAAATCCAAAATGAGTGAAAAGGTTATCTCCATTGAAAGCTACAGCCCTCTTGAGATATATGGAGTAAATGATATTCATCTGGAGCTGATCAAGAAACAGTTTCCAAAACTTAAAATCGTAGCCAGGGGGGACCTGATCAAAGCCTTTGGGGAAGAAGATGAGCTGTCTTCCTTTGAAAGGAGATTTAACCTCCTGCTTCTAAGCTATGATAAATTCGGCAGGATAACGGAAAGTGATATTCTGCAGATCATGGAGGCAAGGGAAGAAGAAGCGGATGTCCTGATTCAATCACAACAGCCCGACGACATACTGGTTCACGGGAGGGAAGGAAGAATAGTTAAAGCCCTAACTATCAATCAACAACGCATGGTCGAGAGCTCTTTCCGGAACGACCTGGTCTTCGCCATCGGGCCCGCCGGCACCGGCAAGACTTATACTGCGGTGGCCCTTGCAGTGAGGGCCCTGAAGAATAAGGAGGTACGAAGGATCATACTGACCCGCCCGGCTGTAGAAGCAGGGGAAAACCTTGGATTCCTTCCCGGCGACCTGAAAGATAAGCTGGATCCCTATCTTCAGCCGCTTTACGATGCCCTGCGGGATATGCTTCCGACACAAAAACTCCTGGCATACCTTGAAGACGGGACTATAGAAGTAGCGCCCCTGGCATTCATGAGGGGCCGTACCCTGGACCATTCCTTCGCTATTCTCGATGAGGCGCAAAACACTACCTCCAACCAGTTAAAAATGTTCCTCACCCGAATGGGCAAATCTTCCAAATTCATTGTGACAGGCGACATTACACAGATCGACCTGCCCCGGAACCAGGAATCGGGACTGATCCAGGCATCGAAAATTTTGAACAATATTGCCGGTATGGAGTTTATTTACCTGGATGGCCGGGATATTATCCGTCACCGACTGGTTGCCCGGATTATCGAAGCATACGGAAAAGAACGTAAAAAATCAGAAAAATAAAATTTATGCTCAATGTTGTCGTAAGAACCGATTTCGATTTGCCCGGTCAAAAAAGTGTGTACCATGGTAAAGTAAGGGATGTTTATAACATCAATGATGAATTGCTGGTGATGGTGGTTACCGACCGGATTTCCGCATTCGATGTTGTCCTTCCCAAGGGCATTCCCTATAAAGGCCAGGTATTGAATCAGATAGCTGCAAAATTCTTACAGGAAACCAGGGATATTGTACCCAACTGGATGATGGCCGTTCCCGACCCGATGGTCATGGTCGGTCGCTTCTGCCAGCCCTTTCCGGTGGAAATGATTATCCGCGGTTACCTGACAGGCAGTTCATGGCGGACTTATAAAAGTGGCGCCAGGGAAATTTGCGGCGTTCCAATCCCGGAAGGCATGCGCGAGCATGAACGCTTCCCGGAACCCGTCGTTACTCCTACGACCAAGGCTATGGAAGGGCATGACGAAGATATTTCAAGGGAAGAAATCATTGATCAGGGCCTGGTTACAAAGGAAGATTATGAATTACTTGAGAAATATACCAGGGAGTTGTTCCGCAGGGGATCCGAAATCGCAGCCAGGATGGGGCTTATCCTTGTAGATACCAAATATGAGTTTGGCAAAGGCCCGGACGGCAGGATATACCTCATCGATGAAATTCATACCCCTGATTCATCCAGGTATTTCTATGCAGAAGGATACGAAGAACGATTTGCAAGGGGCGAGCAGCAGAAACAGCTTTCTAAAGAATTTGTCCGGGAATGGCTGATGGAAAACGGTTTCCAGGGCAAATCCGGACAACAGGTGCCCTTCATGTCAGATGAATATGCCGAATCGGTTTCCGAACGATACATCGAACTGTATGAAAACATTACCGGTGAAAAGTTTATCCGGGAAGATGCCAGGAATGTGGTAGTGAGGGTAGAGAAAAATATCCGTGAATACCTGGCAAAATAAGCCGTTTATTCAATAATATCCAGAAGTTCCTTCAATTCATCGCTTTTAACCGGATTGCCATTCTGTTCGTAAAGGTTGATCAGTTCATTAATCATGCGCCTGATGATGGTTTTATTGTCACAAGGCGTAAAATAAGATTCTTTACGCTCCAGTTTCAGTTGTTTGACAAACAATTCTATTTCATTCCTGGTAAAAACGGCCCCCTTATTGAAAGGGTTGATATAAAAGATAACATCTCCTTCCGGAACGTCCCTCAGATCGAGCATAATTTCGTCGGTGTATGCCAGTACGAAATGCCGTGGCAGGTCCACTCCAAAAACCGGGATCTTCAGGCTCTGGGCAATCGCAATATATATTATTCCCAGTGACAGGGGGCTACCCTTCCTGGAATCGAGCAGATTGTTGATGTAATAATTATCCACCGACTGGATATTCGTGATATTTCCGGAGAATTTATGGATATCGAAAAGGATATGATTGATAACTTTGACCTTTTCCAACCCGGTCAGTTTTTGATTCAGTTCCAGCCAGATATCCTGTGATACCTGACCGATCTTCTTCATGATGACATCCTCATCCAGATCCGGAAACTGATATTTGGTAACCAGAAGGGCGCCCAGCAACAGATCATGGTGCTGAAACTGCGACCAGCTTTTCAATTCATGCCGTAGATCATCCAACTGGATCTGGTGGATCAGATCTTCAATCCGGTGCTGTATGATCGGGTCGAACGAAGTTTCCCACACGCTTTCCAGGATTGGAATGGCCGGTATTCCATGGGCAAAGATCCTGTCGCGGATAGCCCTGAAGATATCTTCGTCAGGCTCATCCAGCAAGCTAATCAATGCCTGGAGCTCTTTGTTATTGACTTTGCCTTCCATCATTCAAGGCCTCTCTTATATTCCATCAACAAGCATGCCACCCGGGGACCGCATGCCAAATAAACAGGTTCAGGAGGTTAATTGTTCAAGTACATGGATGATCATTTTATCCACATCATGGGTCACATTCCGGCTATACTCTCCTGTAGCCCTGTTTGCCAGGATAACACAGATACTGGCAACTTCATGGCCGAGCATCCTTCCCAATCCGTATAGAGATGAAGTTTCCATTTCAAAATTTATAATCCTCGTCCCCTGGTACGAGAAGGAAGCCAGGGCCTCAAAAAGACCGGGAAACGATGATTCCAGGCGCAATTCCCGTCCCTGCGGACCATAGAAGCCGGCTCCTGTAGCTGTAATGCCCCGGCTTACCTGGTGATCCAGCTTTTCGATAATGCTTTCCGACCCCTTGATGATGTAAGGAACTGGTAAATGAACCGGCCAGTGGGTCTGTTGTATGAAAAAGTTCGTCATCTCTAAATCCGTCACCTCACGCAAAGGTTTGTAGAAATGGAGGGAGCCATCCAGGCCCAGGCCATGGGATGCCACTGCCAATGAGCCCACGGCTATATCCTGGTGAGGGGTGCCTGAAGTACCCAACCTGACGATATGCAGTCTTCGGAAATTATCCTTTATGGTTCTGTTTTTCAGATCGATATTGGCAAGGGCATCCAGCTCATTCATCACGATATCCATATTATCCGGGCCAATCCCGGTGGAAAGGGCCATAATCCTGTGCCCGTTCATAACTCCCGCATGGCTGACGAATTCCCGGTTCTGGCGCTTGAACTCAATGTGGTCGAAATGACCTGAAATCCGTTCTACCCGGCCCGGGTCTCCTGCAACCAGGATCATGTCCGGAAGTTCTTCCGGCCTGATCTTCAAGTGGTAAATGCTTCCGTCCGGGTTGATTATCAAATCTGTAGGTTTCATCATGCTATTGCTCTGGGTGGTTTGTAAATTATTTCTGTAAATAGTTGTGGCAGATATAGTCTTCAAAATTAAAATATCACCCGGACTTGCAGGCTTAAATGATATTAATTTTGCAGCATGACTGCGGAAATTATAAGTGTCGGCGACGAACTGCTGATCGGGCAGGTGGTGAACACCAATTCCAGCTGGATAGCCCAGCGTTTACATTCTATAGGAATTTCAATCATGCAAATAACGGCCATTCCTGACAATGCTTCTGTCATAAAGAAATCCCTGGATGAAGCCTATGGCAGGTCTGAGGTGATTCTAATGACCGGGGGTCTGGGTCCTACCCGCGACGATATAACCAAGCATACCCTCTGCGATTACTTTGGGTCTACGCTGGTCTTCCATCAACCATCTTTTGAAATCATCCAAAAATTGTTCAGCAAGCGCGGTTGGCAGATGAATGAACATAACCGCAAGCAGGCTGAATTGCCGTCGAACTGCATCCCGATTCCCAATTACAACGGCACTGCTCCCGGCATGTGGTTTGAGAAAGACGGCAAGATCCTTGTATCCATGCCGGGCGTTCCGTTCGAGATGGAGGCCATCATGGAGGACTATGTGCTACCCCGGCTGACCATCCGCGATAAAAAAGAAATTGTATTGCATAAAACCATTCAGACACAAGGAGTCGGGGAATCAAGCCTGATGGAAATGATCGCTGTTTGGGAGGAGTCGCTGCCGGTCAATTTCAAGCTGGCCTACCTGCCACAGCCGGGGATCGTGAGATTGAGACTGACGGCTTGCGGTGAGTCGGAGGGCACATTGCACCGGCAGCTGGAAGCGGAGGTGGAATCTTTGAAAAAGATCATTCCTGACCTCATTTTCGGTTACGACACTGAAACATTGGAAGAAGTGGTAGGTAAACGGTTGCGGGAAAGTAAATCCACACTTTGCACAGCGGAGAGCTGCACGGGAGGTTACATTTCACATCTGCTCACTTCCGTACCCGGATCTTCGGATTATTACCAGGGCTCTGTCATTGCTTATGCCAACCGCATTAAGCAGGAGATACTGGGGGTAACTCCGGAAACGCTGGCCAGATTCGGGGCTGTCAGCGAGCAGGTAGTGAAGCAGATGGCGGAGGGGGCCCGGCGAAGGTTAGGAACTGACTATGCCCTTGCCACTTCCGGAGTGGCTGGTCCCGACGGCGGATCATCCGATAAACCCGTAGGATTGGTGTGGATAGCCCTTGCCACTCCAAAGGAAACGTACACCCGGAAAGCCATGTTCGGCGAGCACAGGGGGAGGAACATCCGCCGTGCCTCACTGGAGGCCCTTAATATGTTGCGACTGGAACTGATTAAAAGAACCTGAAAATGTACCGTATACTTTCAATTTTTTGTATCTTCATGGTATGTATCTCCTGTTCATCCCCTATGAAAAAACTGGTAACTGTCCCTGAAGTTGATTTAAATCGATACATGGGCAAATGGTATGAAATTGCCCGTTTACCCAATTCGTTCGAAAAAGGACTGATTTGCTGTACAGCAGAGTATTCTCTTTTAACTGATGGTAAAGTTGAGGTCGTTAATTCCGGTCACAAGGAAGAAGACCCTGAAAGGACCAGCAAAATCAAGGGAAAAGCATGGGTTCCGGATGCGGCTGAACCGGGTCGGTTGAAAGTCCGCTTTTTCTGGCCATTTACCGGCGGATATTATATCTTCCATCTAGATCCTGATTATCAGTTTGTGTTGGTAGGTTCCCCTTCGCGCAAATACCTCTGGATCCTTGCCAGGAACAGCACCTTAGATGAACCGCTGTACCAGGAACTGGTCAGGATCTGCGGGGAAAATGATTTTGATACTGAAAACCTGATCCGGGTCAGACAGGATTGTTTTTAATCCGTTTTTGATCCATTTCTTTCAGCCGGCGATACATTCATAAGCCGACAGATTGCCACCCCATCATAGAACTTTAGGTTTTTTTCTTTAAAACCTTGGTCAAATCAAAAAAAATTCCGTTCTTTGCACTCCATTTTTGAAAAGCAACCGGAAAAACAAAGAACCATGGCACGTGTATGCGAAATAACGGGCAAGGCCCCGATCAAAGGCAACAAAGTTTCCCACTCTAACCGTAAGACTCTCAGGAGGTTTCTACCCAACCTTCAGACCAAAAAGTTTTACATCCCGGAAGAAGATAAGTGGGTTACCCTGAAAGTTTCCACAGAAGGCATCCGGAACATCAATAAAAAAGGCATTTCGGAATGCCTGAAGGAAGCCCGTGAAAAGGGTTATACCGATAAATAAAGATAAATTCCCCCCAACTGAAATGCTGCCATCCCCAGGGTTGGCAGCATTTTTTATTGAATCGGGCGGAACCCGGTAAAAATAAATCCCCGGGAAGCCCGTTTAAAAAGGTAATCTGTAACTTTACACCCTGCATATTAACATTTCATTTGATGCGATTTATAACGGCGATATTGATCTTAGTGGCCTGGTTTGATTTCAAGCTTTATGCCCAGCAGAATGATATGAGCCGGGAAGAATACTACAAGGACCTGGTACAATTTTCAGGGGCGGTAGTCACAAGCGACAGCCTCCGTCCTGTATCATTTACCCACATCATTGACCGGAATACCGGTTTCGGCACGATCAGCGACTTTTACGGGTATTTTTCATTTGTTGCCCGCCAGGGCGATACCATCGACTTCTCTGCCATCGGTTTTAAAAAAGGAATGTTCGTGATCCCGGATACCATGCATAATAATCGTTATACCATGTTCCAGGTCATGACAGCCGACACCGTTTACCTGACAGAAACCGTCATCTATCCCTGGCCGACCCCGGAGCAATTCAAGGAAGCTTTTCTCAATCTTGAAATTCCTGATGACGACGTTGAGATAGCCAGACGGAACCTGGAACGATATGAACTGGCCGTGCGAGCAGAGGCAATGCCTATGGACGGAAGCATGAATTACCGGAATTATATTGACCAGACCGTCAGCAAACTCTATTATGCCGGCCAGACCCAGCCGATCAGCCTGCTCAATCCGTTCGCCTGGGCACAATTCATAGAAGCCTGGAAAGAAGGAAAATTCAAACGGAATAAACAAAACCCATAACCACTGTCGTGCTGAAACATGTCCCGATAATTCTCATCATGGCCTTTGCACTGTTTATTCTGGCGGAGCGGACTACTGCACAGGAAAAAGCCACGATCTATGGTAAAGTGACCGATGACCAGGGACTGCCGCTCGAAATGGTCAATGTCTACATCACGGGGACACAAACAGGGGTAGCAACGGACCGGGAAGGTAAATTCAGCCTGGTGGTGCCCGCCCGTGAACAGTTTAACCTGGATTTTTCCTTTATCGGCTATTTCCCGCGAAGATTCCAGGTTACCCTGTTGCCGGGAGAACGCAGGGAATTCAACGTTGCTCTCGAAATCAACGCTACTGAGCTAAAGAGTGTAGAGGTCAAGGACCGGCAGGTCAGAAGTTATAATTATGTCCGTCTGGACCCAAAGGATGCCAAACTGATCCCGACCCTTACCGGCGGTATTGAAGCGATGCTGAAAACCCTGCCTGGTGTTAGTTCCACCAATGAGTTGAGTTCGCAGTATTCGGTCCGTGGAGGTAATTTCGATGAAAACCTGGTCTATGTCAACGGCATAGAGATTTACAGGCCATTCCTGATCCGGTCGGGTCAGCAGGAGGGGCTGAGCTTTGTCAACACCACACTGGTTTCAGGGGTTACTTTTTCGGCCGGCGGTTGGGACGCCAAATACGGCGATAAAATGTCATCCGTGCTGGACGTGCAGTACCGGAAGCCGGATTCCACAGCCGCCAGCCTGCAAGTAAGCCTCCTGGGGGCCGAAGGAAGCTTTGAGGGGCTAACCAAAAATCGGAAACTTACCTACATAGCCGGTGTACGGTACAAAACCAACCAGTACATTTTGAGCGGACTGGAGACCAAAGGCAGCTATAAACCTCAGTTCATAGATTTCCAGGGACAGGCAACTTACGAGCTGAGCAAGAAATTACAGTTTACTGCCCTGGGCTACTATTCCAGCAATTCATACAAGCTTACACCTGAAAGCCGCCAGACCAATTTTGGCACCATCCAGGAAGCTTACCGCCTGATGATCTATTTTGACGGGCAGGAACTGGATAAATACCAGATGTACCTGGGGGCATTCACGGTGGATTATAGCCTGAAACCATCCGTCAACCTCAGGTTAATCGTATCAGGCTTCAGGACCAATGAAAGTGAAACATTTGATATTCGCGGACAATACTGGATTGGCAAACTTGAGAACGCTTTCGGGGATGAAGAATTCGGAAATGTGACGGAAGTCCAGGGGGTGGGAACTTTTATGGATCACGCCCGGAATTTTCTGGAAGCAGGGGTTATCAGCGCCGAGCACAAAGGCAGTTGGAAAAAGGGGAAAAGCTTTGTATTATGGGGCCTCAAGTATCAGCATGAAAACATCTCTGACCGTCTGAGCGAGTGGGAAATGATCGACTCTGCCGGATATTCCCTGCCCAATCCCCCTACCCAAATAGGGGAGATCACCGACCCCAAATCCATGCTGGAACTCACTTCATCCGTCAGGACTAATATCACCTTATCTACCAACAGGATCATGGGTTATTTACAGAATACCTGGGATCTACTGGGGGATGGCAGGGAACTTTCCGTTACTGCAGGATTAAGATTCCATTACTGGGATTACAACCGTCAGTTCCTTCTGAGCCCGAGGGCTTCGCTGGCCTATAAGCCAATGTGGCGAAAGGAAATAATCTTCCGTTTCTCAGCAGGCTATTATTATCAACCGCCATTTTACAAAGAATTACGGGATCTTGACGGTAACCTGAATCCCGAGATCAGGGCTCAGAAATCCATCCATTTTGTAGCAGGCATGGACTGGAATTTCTACGCCTGGGGCAGACCTTTCCTATTCACGACCGAGGCTTATTACAAATACCTGGATGATCTTATCCCTTATTACGTCGATAATGTCAGGATCCGGTATGTGGCAGAGAACATAGCTCATGGATACGCCACGGGAATGGATTTCAAGGTCAACGGAGAATTCATCGAAGGCACGGAGTCATGGGCCAGCCTTTCATTACTCTGGACTGCGGAAGATGTGGACGGAGACTACTATTATAACTATTACAATGCCGCCGGCGAGAAGATCATTCCGGGCTATACCCCTGACCAGGATGTGACAGACAGTGTCAGGGTCGAGCCAGGCTACATTCCAAGGCCAACGGACCAAAGGGTAAATTTTTCCTTGTTCTTTCAGGATTATTTACCTCTTATTCCGTCATTTAAGGCTAACCTGACCCTAATTTTCGGTACCGGGCTGCCATTCGGCCCGCCTGATTCACCATTATATAAACGAACGAAGAGATATCCGCCATACCGGCGCGTTGACCTTGGATTTTCCAAGCTTCTGATCGGTGAAAAATCGAAATTCAAGGACTCCAATCCACTACGGTTTATCGACGAAGCGTGGCTCAGCCTGGAAGTTTTCAATCTTTTCCAGATCAGTAATACTGTGTCATATATCTGGGTCACCGATGTCAATGGACGACAATATGCTGTACCTAACTACCTGACCCCCAGGCTTATCAATTTAAAACTGATTGCTTATTTCTGATTTAAGAGTTTTTTAACAAAAAAAATTTGCATCAGGAAACATTTTGTAAGTAAATTTGTTTTTAAGAATGATTCTAAATTAATTGCCATTAATTATTCATTCTTAATCACGAAACAATGAGTTTTAAATTTTTTGAACTGCCTTATTCATTTGATGCACTGGAACCACATATAGATGCGATGACAATGGAGATTCATTACTCCAGGCATCACAAAGCGTACTTTGACAAGTTTGTTGCAGCGATAGCGGGAACTGATTCTGAAAACAGGAGCCTGGAAGAAATATTCAACTCGGTGAGCCGGCTGCCAGCCGCTGTTCGTAATAACGGAGGCGGATATTACAACCACAACCTGTTCTGGAATGTAATGGGGCCAAATGCCAGCGGACAGCCAACCGGGAAGTTGATGGACGACATTGTCAGGCAATTCGGATCTTTTGATCAGTTCAAATCACAATTCAGTGATGCGGCTGCGAACCGTTTCGGTAGCGGATGGGCATGGCTGGTGGTGAAAGAGGATGGCAGCCTGAAAGTTTGTTCCACCCCAAACCAGGATAATCCGCTCATGGACGTATCGGAATGTAAAGGCAAGCCCATTCTGGCACTGGATGTCTGGGAACATGCCTATTATTTGAAATACCAGAACAAGCGTCCGGATTATATCGGAGCATTCTGGAATGTCATAAACTGGAATTATGTGGGAAGCTTATATTCGACGTATACAAGCTAATGATTTTTCATAGGTACAGTTATTTGAATCCTTCAAATAACTCTTTTGGTTTGGTTAATAATCGGCAAAATGGTCACGCGCCCGCGTGGCCTTTTGCTTTTTCGGCCAGTCAGAATGACAAGACAGATTCCCTGATGATCTTTATAGCATCGTGAATTTGCTGCTCCGTAATGACCAGCGGAGGTGCAAACCGGATGATATGGTCATGGGTAGGTTTAGCCAGTAATCCGTTCTCAGCCATCCGTACACAGACATCCCAGGCTGTCTTACCATTTTTCGGCCGGATCACGGCAGCATTGAGCAACCCTTTGCCACGCACAAGTTCTATCATGTCAGATTTAATGGATTTAAGTTCCTGGCGGAATATTGCTCCGAGCCGCTGGGCGTTTTCGGCCAGGTTTTCATCGTTAATTACCTGAAGAGCTGTTATGGCCACCCTGGCAGCAACGGGATTGCCTCCGAAGGTAGATCCATGTTGTCCCGGTTTGATGCAAAGCATGATCTCATTATCTGCCAGTACGGCAGAAACAGGGTAAACCCCGCCCGATAGAGCCTTTCCAAGGATCAGCATATCGGGCCTGACATCTTCGTGGTCACAGGCCAGCAACCGACCGGTCCTGGCTATACCGGTCTGGACTTCATCTGCAATGAATAGTACATTTTTTGCTTTGCAAAGCGCGTATGCTTTGGCAATATAACCTTCATCCGGCACGAAAACACCCGCTTCACCCTGGATCGGCTCCACCAGAAATCCCGCAACCCCGGGTATTTCCAGGGCTTTTTCTAAAGCTTTTATATCATTATATGGGATCGTGATAAATCCGGGTGTATAGGGCCCAAATCCGCCACGGGCATCCGGATCGGTCGACATTGAAATTACCGTGATGGTCCTGCCATGGAAATTATTCTCGCAAATGATGATCTTCGCCTCATGTTCAGGTATGCCCTTTTTTTCATATGCCCATTTTCGGCAAAGCTTCAGGGCAGTCTCTACCCCTTCGGCACCGGTGTTCATGGGTAAAACCTTATCGTAGCCAAAATATTCTGTAACGAACTTTTCATATACGCCCAGCACATCATTGTAAAAGGCCCTGGAAGTTAGGGTCAGGGTCCGGGCTTGATCCATGAGGGTATTGATGATCCGAGGATGGCAATGGCCCTGGTTCACCGCAGAATATGCCGAAAGAAAATCGAAATATTGTTTTCCTTCGACATCCCAGACAAATACCCCTTCTCCTCTTGATAAAACTACCGGCAAAGGGTGATAATTGTGGGCCCCGTACTTGTCTTCCAGCTCCATGGCTTTCCTTGAAGTCATAACATCTGTCATTTCCATAATTATTTATATAAATATTAGTTAATCAATTGCAAAGGTAAGAATAAGGGCGGATGTTAAATAATTAACAGAAAAAAATCGCCCTGCTTGCGGGAGTCTCCACTATAAAAGGTGACGGAAAGGCAACAGCAACCATTCGATGAAAACCTGCATCCTCGGGCGGCTCCTCCATTTTTCGATATCGAATGGCTCGCTGTCAGCTATGGTCTCCTGAATATGCCGGTCCAGCTGACGGATGACTTCAGTTTCACTTCCTACCAGCACGACTTCATGCATATAACGGAATGACCGGTAATCGAAATTAGGAGAGCCAATGGCAAAGACCTGCTTGTCTATCAACAACGCCTTTGCATGCAAATTACCCGGCAAATAATAAAGAAACTTCAATCCTTCCTGATAAAGCGGGCCAAGATACCTGTTCCGGAGAATATCGATAAGCATTACATCGGAATGCCTGGGAACGATAACTGTCACCTCCACTCCCCTCTTGCAGGCATCCATCAAAGCTTTTCGAAGAAAATATCCCGGCAGGAAATAAGGCGTTTCAATCAGCACCTCACTTTCGGCATTCTTTATGAGCCGGATGAACTTTTTATTTATTCTCTTCTTTGTAATGGAAGGAACATCCCGGACTATTTCAAAATCTCCCTGCCGGAGCAGGCGTATATAAGAATTTTTCTCGAAGAAATACCGGTTATACAGCTTGAAATCAAGGTTAAACACTTTTCTAAATGAAAAGGCCAGTTCGCCTTCAATCCTTAGCATCAGCTCCCTCCATCCAATGCTGTAATGATTGATATTGGCCGACCCTATCCAGGAGATCCTGTCATCGACGATCAGTAATTTACGATGATTCCTTCTATGGTTTTTAGTGAAAAAGTCCACAACATATTTGATCTTCAGGAAGAACCTCACTTGCCCGCCAGCTTTGACAAATTCGCTGAAATAATCCTGGCTGACATTGGCACCCCACGAATCGATCAGTAATTTAACCTCAATCCCTTCCCTGGCCTTCTTTGTCAGGGCTTTTGTAAACCGGTCACCTACCTGGTCCGCATAATATTTATAGATCTCCAGATAAATATATTTCCTGGCCCGATGGATATCCTCCAGCATTTTCTCAAGATAATCCAAAGGATTGTCATATAACCGGTATGCAGGATCGCTGGTCAACAAATAAGCGTGGGGGAAAAGGGATTAGTATTTCAGTTCATTGATAGTCTTCATGAATTCCTCCTTTTTTCGAAGAGAAACCGGTACCTGCGTATTATCGCTCATCACCACTACTCCCCCTTCGACTTTTTCATATTTTCTGATATGTTCCAGGTTGACCAGGTGCGATTGGTGTATACGCACAAAATGGTACGGGCTTAGCAGTTCCTCAAAATCCTTAAGTGTCTTCGAAACAGTGACCATTTCACCAGAAGTAAGGAAGAATTGAGTATAGTTCTTTTCCGACTGGCATCGGATAATATCGGTAAGATTCACAATATGCATGCTGGTAGCGGTCCTCAGGGCAATTTTCCGCCCCTCGGGAAAGCGGTTCTTCATATTATCGTACAGCACTTCCAGCCTTCTCGTCAGCGATTCCCGGTCGAGAGAATCCTGTACTTTTTCCACAGCCGCAATCAGTTCATCCGGATTTACCGGTTTCAGTATATAATCCATGGCACTGAATTTAAAAGCGGTGATCGCATATTCTTCATAAGCGGTAATAAAAATAATTTTATACTGCTCTTTATCCAGCCTTTCCAAAAGATCGAAACTGGTTCCATCCATCAGATGAATATCCAGTATCAGCAATTCCGGCCTGTTCTGCCTGATGAACCTGACTCCTGATTCGATGTCTCCTGCCACTCCAATGACTTCGATTTCCGGGCAGTACTTTTCTAGCAAAGCCATAATGGCATCTCTCGCCAATGGCTCGTCATCCAGGACAACAGTACGTATCATTTGGTTTGGATTATGGTTTATGCAAATATAACTTTTTTCAGGGAGAAAGTGAATTCTTTTGAGATGATTTGTCAATCAATGCGGGCGGGATTATCTTTGCAAGGTTAATACATGCTCTATGATTAAATCCATGACTGGCTTCGGGAAAAGCCAAGTCGAACTGAAAGGCAGGATCATCACGGTTGAGATCCGCTCCCTTAACAGCAAACAGCTTGACTTAAACCTCAGATCGCCTCAGATCTTCCGTGAAAAAGAGATGGAAATACGATCTTATCTTGCCCAGAAGCTTGAACGTGGTAAAATAGATGCCGTTTTCACCATAGAATCCAGGACTGACAGCCCTTCCACCATCATCAATAAGCCCCTGGCCCTGCAGTATTACCAGCAGTTGAAAGACTTGAAGGAGGCCATCCCGGAAGCAGGAATGGATGACATCCTTTCTGTGATCGTCAGGATGCCGGACGTATTTAAAAGCGAAAAGGAGGAAATATCGGATGAAGAATGGCAGGTGATCCTGAATGGATTGGCCGGTGCCGTGGAAGAGGCAGATCATTTCAGGCAGTTGGAAGGGACCGAACTTGAAGCAGATTTCCGTCAAAGGGTAGAGAAGATAACAGCACTGCTGAAACAGGTTGAACCCTTTGAATCTGTAAGGGTCACCGGTTTAAGGTCCAAACTCAGGGCGAATCTTGAAGAGATCAGCGCTGAGATTAGTTACGATGCGAACAGGCTTGAGCAGGAATTGATCTATTACTTTGAGAAGCTGGATATTACGGAAGAAAAGATCCGGTTAAAAAAACATATTGATTACTTCCTTGAAACACTGCGTGATAAAGATTCTCCGGGTAAAAAACTGGGTTTCATCACACAGGAGATGGGTAGGGAAATCAATACACTCGGCTCAAAAGCAAATGATGCGGATATCCAGAAACTGGTGGTGCAAATGAAAGACGAACTGGAAAAGGTAAAAGAACAACTGGCAAACATTCTTTAAATTGAAAGGGAAATTCGTTATAGTTAGTGCGCCATCGGGTGCTGGAAAAACGACTATTGTCAGGCAGATCATGGCGGCTATTCCTTCACTTGAATTCTCCGTTTCAGCTGCTTCCAGGCATCCCAGGCCTCACGAAATCGACGGCAGGGATTACTTTTTCATGACGGCAGAGCAATTTCGCGAGAAAATCAGGAGAAACGACCTGTTGGAATGGCAGGAAGTATACGAAGATCATTTTTACGGGACTTTAAAATCGGAAGTGGAACGCATCTGGCAAAATAACCACCATGTTTTGTTCGATGTCGATGTCCAGGGGGGCATGAACCTGAAACGATTATTTCCTGATATCTCCCTGTCTCTCTTCATCATGCCGCCTTCACTCCAGGAACTTGAAAAAAGGCTGCGGCTGAGAGGAACAGAAACCGAGGATACCCTTAAGTTCCGAATGGAGAAAGCGGCATCGGAGCTGACATTCGCAACGAATTTCGACCATCAGATCGTAAATGATGACCTCGAAAGAGCGGCTTCCGAAGCAATTGAAATGGTTCGACAATTCCTTGCACATGATTGAAAAGAACAAATTAAAGAAAGTCGGCCTGTTTTTCGGTTCATTCAATCCTATCCATACGGGCCATCTGATCATAGCCAGTTATATGCTTGAATTCACTGACCTGGATGATGTATGGCTGGTGATTTCCCCGCACAATCCGCTGAAGGAGAAGAAAAGTCTGCTGGCCGACCATCACAGGTATTACATGGTTCAGCTGGCAATAGAAGACAATCCGAGATTAAGGGCTAACAACGTCGAATTCAAACTTCCACAGCCTTCCTATACCATTGATACACTGGTTATCCTGGAAGAAAAATATCCGGATAATCAGTTCGTGCTGATAGCGGGCACCGATATTTTTCCCACATTTCACAAGTGGAAAAATTATCAGGAACTACTAAAAAATTACAGGTTCTACATATACCGCAGGCCCGGCTACGATGCCGGTCCTTATGCCGATTACCCGAATGTTCAGATCTTTGATGCCCCGTTGATGGAAATCTCCTCCAGCTTTATTCGTCAGGCTATTGCAGAAGGCAGGGATGTGCGGTATCTGGTTCCCGATAAGGTGCATCAATACATCCGGGAGATGCATTTTTACGAACCATAGAATCTCCTGATCCGGTCTGAAATTCTTTCGACCTGGTTGTTTTCCAGTTCAAAATACAATGGCAACCGGATGATTCGGTCGGCGTAATATCCGGCCCATGGCAGTTCCCGCCCGTCATGCCTGCTGCTGTAGAATGGGCTTGCATGGAGCGGCAGATAATGGAATACCGCATGAATGCCATGTTTAGCCAGGTATTTTATTAGCGTATCACGTTCTTCACGGCCAGAAGTGACCAGGTAATAAATATGTCCATTGACCGTTGCGAAGTCAGGCAGGTAAGGAAGCTTTACTTTTCCTTCTAAAGCCAGCGGTGTGAGTAATTCATGATAAAGATGCCAGATCTCTTTTCGTCGTTTCTGGATTTTTTTCAGCTCTTTCAGCTGGGAATAAAGGATCGCTGAGATCACTTCAGAAGGCAGATAGGAAGATCCCACATCCACCCACTCGTACTTGCTGACTTCACCTCTTTTGAAGGCCACCCGGTTGGTCCCTTTTTCCCAGACAACTTCAGCTCTTTCCGTAAACCTCTGATCATTTATGACAATCGCTCCCCCTTCACCTGATATTATGTTCTTGGTTTCATGATAGGAGAATGTTCCGAAATGGCCAATTCCTCCCAGAGGCCTTTTATTAAAAAAGGAATCGATGGAATGAGCAGCGTCCTCTATCACCAACAATCCGTTCCTGGTTGCAATATCCATGATCCGGTCCATATCATTGGCGATGCCGGCGTAATGCACCAGCGCTATCGCCCTGGTTTCAGGAGTGATCAGTTCCTCAATCAGATCAATATCGATATTGGGATTAAGCGGGTTGCTATCAGCGAAGACAATCCTGGCTCCTCTTAGCACAAATGCGTTGGCGGTGGAGACGAAGGTAAAGGAGGGTATGATCACTTCATCCCCGGCGCCGACTCCTGAAAGCAGTGCGGCCATTTCAAGAGCATCGGTACAGGAAGTTGTCAGCAGAACTTTCCTGAAGCCATATGATCTTTCAAGCAGGCCCTGGCATTTGCGAGTGTACAGGCCATTACCCGATATCTGGCCGGCTTTCGCCGCTTTGATCATTGTATCGATCTCGTTACCTGTAAAGTATGGCCTGTTAAACGGGATTCGCATGGCTTTCAAAATAAAAATGCTAAATTATAGAAATTACTTTTCGATCTTTGCAAAAAACCTGATACACGTGGAACCGAAAGTCCGCAGCGGAATCATGACCATCATTGTCATTTTGACATCATTGGCCTTGTGGGATTGCGCGCACCAGGGCAGCCTCTCCGGCGGACCCAAGGATGTCGTACCGCCTATTCCGGTTGAGGCTGATCCACCTGACAGATCCACCCATTTCAATTTCAGCCGGATTACCGTTACGTTTTCAGAGTTTATCCAACTGAAAGATCCGGCAAAAGAGATTTTTATCTCCCCTCCCATGCAGTTGAAACCGGAATATAAAGTTCACGGTAAAAAGCTGATCGTAGAGTTCCGGGAACCTTTGAAGGAAAATTCGACCTATACCATCAATTTTGGCAATGCCATCACCGATTACACGGAAGGCAACCCATTTACCAACTTTGAATACGTTTTTTCGACCGGGCAGAACATCGATTCCCTGTGGATCGCCGGGAGGGTGCTGGATGCCTTTACCCTTGCACCTGTATCGGATATCATTGCCATGGTGTATATCGATGACAACGATACCCTTCCTCTCGATTCACTGCCAGCCAGGGTACCTCCCAGAAGTGCCGCAAAAACCGACAAGGACGGTAAATTCAGTATTAACAACCTTTCCCCGGGGCAATATAAACTCTTCGCCCTGGAAGACCTTAACAATAATTTTTACTTTGATCTGCCAAATGAACGGATCGGATTCCTGGATAGCCTGGTTTTGCTTACTCCTCCACCCTTGGATGACACGGCTGAGATCAACCTGACCGACACGGTTGCTCTTCTGAAACCCTTGACCAGGTTCGGGGATGAATCGGTTTACCAATTATATTTTTTTGAGGAAAAGGATTCCACACAAAAGCTGTTAAGCAAGAAACTCTTCGGGACTAACCGGTTGCAATACATTTTTCGCATGCCAGTCGATTCCATTGAAATTTCACTGTTAGAAACAGTTCCGGCGCCCGGTAATTGGTTCATTCCTGAGTTCGGCCAGAACAGAGACACCATCGACCTTTGGCTTCAGCCGGGTTTGCCAGACACCATCAAAATCAGGGTCTCAGATTCTAAAAACATTTCCGACACCTCCCGTTTTTACCTGACACAAAATCTCAGGGCCGCAAGACAAAGGAAACCGGAAGCAGAAGTTCTTTCGTTCAATGTAAACACCCGGGCCGGAGCACTGGAACTCAACCGTGACCTGATCTTGACCTTTCCCGGACCTTTATCAGGATTCGACACTACCAAAATGTTCCTGAAATCGGAATTTGATTCGATTCCTCCCGTATTGACATTCACGGATACCATTCACCGGAAAGTTAAAGTCTCACATATATGGGAACCCGGTACTGCTTACCGGATCATGTTGGATGACTCCGCCTTTACCGACCGTGAAGGTCATGTCAATGACAGCACCGTCATTACATTTAAAGTTAGAATCCCTGAAGACTATGGAATACTGTTACTTACCGTCAGGTTTAAGGAAGATCCAGGGCAATACATCGTTCAATTACTGGATACAAAAGAAAAACTCATTAAGGAACAGATTGTCGTTGAGCCGGGAACCTTACGGTTCGGACATTTATTGCCTGGAAAGTACAAAATAAAAGCGATCCAGGATATGAATCGCGATGGGAGATGGAATCCGGGCAAATATAAATGGAATCTCCTGCCCGAACGAGTGTTTTATTATCCTAAAGAAATAGAAATCAGATCAAACTGGGATCTTCAGGAAGAGTGGACTGTCGTTGCCGAATGATCACTCCTCGTTGCAACGGTTCAGGCAATCGATGATCTCGGTCAGCATCTCACTTTTCAGGGAATAAAATATCTTCTTTCCTTCCCGCTGCGAAATCAGAACGCCTTTATTCTTGAGGATATTGAGGTGATGCGAGGCCGCTGCCTGTTCAATCTTCAGTTTTTTATAAATTTCCGTCACGCTCATCCTATGATTGTTGTGTAACAACTCAATGATAGCAATTCGCATTGGGTGAGCCATTGCACGGAGTTTACTTGAGGCCTGCTCCAATTTTTCAATCTGTAATTGAATTTTTCCCATATCTGTAATTTTTTGGCAAAGATAAAAAAATACATCCAAAATTTCTAAATATGTATATATATTTTATGCTATTTATATTTGGTCTAAAAATAATGAAGTAAATACGAACTTGTTTCCATCAAAAAGTCCTTTATCGCTGAGTTTCAGGGAAGGTATAACAAGCAATGCCATAAACGACAAGCTCATGAACGGCGAAGCAAGATTGCTGCCCAGCTCTTTAGCCCTGGCATCCAGCATTTCATAAGATTCCGCCACTTTGAAACCATCTGAAACCGACATCAGTCCGGCAACCGGTAATGGAAGTATCTCGATCTGGTCTCCATTTGTGCAACATATTCCTCCCTTTGCATCGACCAGGGCATTCACAGCCCTGGCGAGTTGGTCATCGCTGGTGCCGACTGCAATGATGTTATGACTGTCATGGGCAACTGTCGATGCTATTGCACCGTTCTTCAGGCCAAATCCTTTTACAAATGCCATGGCTGGCGGAGATGGTTGATAACGGTTTATAACCGTGAGTTTCAAAACATCCAGTTCAGGATTGCTCACCAGATTGCCATTCCATACTTTGGCGAGTTCAGCCCCCGGAGTGGTAACAAGCTGTCCGTCAATAACATTAATCACTTTTACGTATTTGCCGATTGGTTCAACCAGGAGGTCCGTTGCGGAGATTTTGCCTGCATTAAAATGATTGACCGGTTTTTCCTCCACCGGCCTGATCAATGAAACACCCTCCTTTGCCACGAGCTGCCCGTTGATATAGACTTCCCTGGCATTAAAATTCTCCAGGGAGTTAACCAGGATCAAATCTGCGGAATCACCCTCCTGCAACAGCCCGACCTGTAATCCGTAATGCCTGACTGGATTGAGGGTACAGGCCCTGAGCACTGTCACAGGATCGTAACCTTTCGCCAGTGCCCTTCTGACGATATCGTCAATATGCCGTTTGACAAGATCATCCGGGTGGCGGTCATCCGAGCAGAACATGACTTTTTCCGGATGTAATTCCAGCATCGGGGCCAGTTCCTCGAAATTACGTGCTGCACTTCCCTCACGAATCAGGATCTTCATGCCATGGGCGGCCTTTTCAACTGCTTCCTCCAGGGAAAAGCACTCATGGTCAGTTGATATCCCTGCCTGTATGTATTTTACAGCATCTGATCCTCTCAGTCCCGGGGCATGACCATCGACCGGTTTGCCGTACTTCCTGGCCTGGTCCAGCTTTGCCATGACTTCTTCATCGCCTTTCAGCACGCCGGGAAAATTCATCATCTCCGACAGGTAATGGATCTCGGGCAAGGCAAGCAATTCCCCGGTTTCCTTCACCCCCAGCACTGCTCCTGCGGTTTCGAACGAAGTAGCCGGAACGCATGAAGGTGCACCGAAATAAAACTTAAAAGGAACTTTCTTACCGTTATCAATCATAAACTTTACCCCTTCCACTCCAAGCACATTGGCTATTTCATGAGGATCTGAAACCGTAGCCACCGTACCATGCGTAACGGCCAGGCGGGCAAATTCGGAAGGGACCAGCATGGAACTTTCAATATGAACATGGGCATCAATGAGGCCCGGCAAAATGAAAACCGGATTGTCAACGGATTTTTCAGCGACCTGGAGGATTTTGCCATCTTTTATTTGAATTTCTCCTGAAAAGATCTTTCCCCTTACAACATCGACAATTGTTCCGGATACACTGAAGGAATTGGTTGGCATATAGCGGAATTTTATATGTTCTGATTGAGGATCTTATTAGCCAGCTGACCGCAAGCGGCATCAATATCTTTTCCCCGGCTTCTGCGGATATTCACGACCATATTTAATTTCTCCAGGAATGCTTTAAAAGCTTCCGTCCTCTCCGGACCGGAATCCTCATAGGGAGAATTCTCCACCGGATTGTACTGGATCAGGTTAACTTTCACCGGGAAATTCCTGCAGAAAGTGGCCAGGGCACTGGCATCAGAAATATTATCATTAAAACCTTTCAGCATGACGTATTCAATGGTGATCCGGTTCCCGGTTTCCTGATGGAAAAATTTCACGGCTTCTACCAGGTCAGCCAGCGAATTCCGGAGATTGTACGGAATGATCTGGTTTCTCTTTTCATCAATCGCCGAGTGCAAAGACAGCGCCAGGTTAAATTTCACTTTATCTTTCCCTAACTGACGTATCATGGGTGCTATTCCGACCGTAGATACCGTGATCCGTTGCGGGGACATTCCAAGGCCAGCTTCTGATGAGATCTTTTCGACGGACTTCAGGACATTGTGATAATTGAGAAGAGGTTCACCCATGCCCATATAAACTATATTTGATAGAGGATGACCGTATTCCCGTAATGCCGTTTGAAAAATGATGGCCACCTGGTCGAAGATTTCATCAAAATTCAGGTTTCGTACGTAACGGATCATCCCGGTGGCGCAAAATTTACATGCCAGGTTACAGCCCACCTGGGAGGAAATGCAGGCAGTCATGCGGGTTCCCGATGGTATCAGCACTCCTTCGATAAGGTGCCCGTCGAACAAACGGAAAGACATTTTAATCGTCTTGTCTGAACTAGTTTGTAAAGTATGGATATCGGCTGAATTGAGAACAAAGTGGGATTTAAGCAATTCCCTCGCCGATTTCGAAATATCGGTCATCTGATCAAAGGAACGTACTGCTTTTTTCCAGAGCCAGTCATAAACCTGTCGGGCGCGGTATCTTTGTTCTCCTTGCTCAAGAAAGAACAGCTCCAGTTCCTGAAAGGTGAGATTTCTTATATTAGTGCCCGGGGATGTCACAATCAATCAATTTTATAAACAGGGATTAACTTCAGGCCATTTCGTTGAAAATACTTCCTGGCGGATTTAAAATCCTGTGCGATACCCAGCAGGAAACCACCCCCTCCCGAACCGCACAGCTTAAGCTTGAAATCGTCCCGCGTAAGCCCTTCCTGCCAGAAATGCTTCATATTTGGCGGTATCATCTCCGCCAGATTTTCAAACTGAAATGCTGACAATACGATCAACTGCCGGAAAAACACCTCCATATCGCCCATTAAAAGTGAGTTAATGCAGGAATTATTAGCGGGAATCATGACATTTTTCACATCCGCCAGGTATTTTTCCGATCCACATCGTTCCAGGAAAAGATTGACCAGGGGACCTGTCTGACCGACTTTGCCAGTATCCAGAAGGAAAATGGCATGATTCTTCCCGAATTTCGCCCTGGGAATTCCGACTGTTTCTATGTGGTTCCGGTTTCGGATCAAAAGAGGATGCTTAATGTAACACAACAATGGATCTATGCCGGAACTTTTTCCATGAAAATAGGACTCCATCAGGGAAAACATACTTTTCAGCTCCGCAATCTCTGGTCCTGTGAGAATCTTCCTGGATTTCAGCTTCGGCCTACCATAACGATCGTACAATGCCGCCACCAGGGCACCAGAACTGCCAATGCCATAACCTTGCGGAATATTAGATTCGAAGTACAAACCTTCCTGAATTTCTTTACGGAAAGATTCCAGGTCAATCGGCATGGATCGTTCATTCTTGTTTTTCAGACTTTCAAGATAAGGAAGAAATTCCCGGAGTTGTTTATTCGATTCCACGGCTGCCTCATATTCCGTGTATTGCTCAAAATTAACGAAGCTCAGTTCCCCGGTAAAGTGAGTATATGGCACTGTCAGTCCCATCGAATCAAAGATCACGCTGTATTCTCCGAAAAGCATGATCTTGGCATAAAATATCTCACTTTTCATAACCTCTCAGGTCCGTTTCCAATTTTATCATTGATCCATTGCCTGTTGTAACAATATTGCAGGATTTCGGAATTGATCCAATCCCGGATTTTCGATTCTTCACTACCGGGAAAAATCATATGAACATTCGGTCCGGCATCCAGTGTAAAGCATACCGGGGTAAGGGTGTTGTTCCGGAAATTCCTGATTGCATTAACAATATTAATTGTATTAGGTTCAAAAAGAAGGAATGAAGGTGAGGAAGACATCATAAGACCGTGCAAAGTAAGTGCTTCCAGTTCCGCAATGCTGATGAAACTTTCCCAGTCGCCGGCTGACAGGGCATTCACAAGGGCAGTGATATTTTCATTCGCCATTTTATACCGTTGAGATGCAAATGGATGGTGGTCCATCAGGGAGTGTCCGATCCGGCTGGAAACCGGTTTCTCAGCAGCGCTCACAACCAGTATTACATCACGTAAATCCTGAAAGGATGAATGGATCCGGGTGGGCAACGGGATCGCATAGTTGTCAGAAGAGCCTTGGATTTCAGGGTGGTATCCCCAAACTGTAAATCCACCGAAAACTGAACGGCAGGCACTTCCTGAAGCCAGGCGCGACAAAGTGGAAGCTTCCCGCTTCATCGTCCGATCACCAACTTTTGCCTGGCCGGTGCGATTGATAAAATCTATAAGACATAAGCACAGGGCACTCATACCGGACGCGGATGAGGCTATTCCGGCCGAATGCGGGAAAGTATTACGGCTTTGGATCTCCAGGTGAAATTTCCCTAAAGACGGGTAAACCGGCAATAATCCGGTCAGGAATCTGAGGATCTTATCCCGGAATACCTCGTTTGGTTTCCCTTCAAACCAGAATTCCAGATCAATGTCTCCCCAAGCCGTTTTTCTCGGGCTGTAACCGAGGATTGTTTCAGTGAATGCTTCTTCCAGAGTGACACTTATGGAAGGATTCGCGGGAATCTGCACGGGCTTTTTTCCCCAATATTTCACAATAGCAATATTCGAAGGACTGCGCCATGCAACTCTGCCAACCTCATTCATCTGCGGATTGATTTAATTTCGTGAAATGAAGGTACTCAAAAATCCGGAACAAGATCGTCGTATTTAAAAATAACCGGGAAACCTTTCCTGTAGAAATAGTCAGCTGTTTCGTCGAAAGGTCCTGAGCTTGCTGCCATGATAAAATCCCCACCCCATGCCCCGAGCGATTTCACAACCCCGGGAAAATCGGGAAACTGGTCTTTTCCGACAGGCGGGATCCCAAGAATACTGGAGACCTTTTCCTCATGGCTAAGCAGTATCCTTTGAAATTCCTCAAGATCCGTGGAATTCAGTGCCTGGCCGGTGAGTTCTGAAACATCGTGAATAAGCCTGTCCGGGATTGATTGACGGTTCGAGAATTCAATCACGCTTTTTTGGCTGTCCTGTTTGGTTCCCAGGTAAATAAAGGATAAATTTTCCCTGAACGGCGGTTTAAAATCAACTTCCGTAACAGAAGGCAGTCCGTTGACCAGGCAGTATAAAATAGGTTTCCCCGATCGGGCACAAAATATATCGTAACCGGAGCCGGGATATATCAATTTAAAGAGTTTAAACGGATCGACGCCCAGCCACCATGCTATATTAGAAACCAGAGAAGAACTGCTTCCCATACCCCAATGCACATCAAATTCCAGTTCGGTCATGACCTGATAACTTTTTCCGGCTTTAAACCGGTCGGGCGCCAGGTTTCGGGAAGCTTCAAGGATATGCTTTAATGTTTCAGCCAACTTCAAATCAGAAGTATACAGAATTTTTAAAGCGGGAACGCTGAAATCGGCCCGGAACCATTTGTTACCAAGTACCTGAGCATCCCAAGCAAGAATGGATTCCCGTCGTCCGGGCATCACCTTCATATGCTGGCCTTTTTTCAAAGGCACTGCAAGGGCCAATGCTCCGCGAAGAACAAGATATTCGGCTGTGATCAGAAATTTGCCTGAAGAAAAATATTCTCCTGTATTCAAAGAGGGTCAGCTTTTTAAACCAAGAACATGTCCGCTGCGATATTTCTGGATGAAATCAGTCACTGCTTTAAATGAAACCTTATGGGTCTTAAAATACTCGACCGCCTTTGCTTTTTCTTCCTGAGTGGCCTGGTAAACATTCAAAATATTGAGCAGGTGCATTTTCATATGTCCGACCTGAATGCCCTTTGTGACCAACGATTTGACAGCGCTGAAGTTATTGGAAAGACCGGCGCTTGCCGCCACCATCATGAGTTCCCTGGCGCTGGGATTACCCAGCATTTCCAGGGAGAACTTGGCCATGGGGTGCAAGGATGTCAGCCCACCGACCGTTCCCATAGCTAATGGCAATTTCAATTCATAATGGAAAGTCTTGTCATCCAGGTCGAGGGTTGTGAGGCTCTGGTACCTGCCATTGCGGCTGGCATAGGTGTGTGCACCTGCTTCGATCGCCCTGAAATCATTGCCGGTGGCAAGGGCAACGGCATCGATCCCGTTAAAGATCCCTTTATTATGGGTAGTGGCGCGATATTCATCAATGGTGGCGATTTCGACTGCTTTTTGAAATTTCCAGACAAATTTATCTGCTGTCATTTCAATATCAGGTAAAGCCAGGTCTTTCAATTCACACTCAACATATGTTTTCACGATGCAATCCGGGGTGTAATTCGAGAGAATTGACATAATGATCTCGCACTCCCTTTCTTCATCCTTGAATTTCGGGCACTTGATGAAGAATTCCTTCAGCTGCCGTGCAAATTCCTCGAGTACCGAATTAATAAAATTGGCTCCCATGGAATCTACCGTTTCAAAGGAAACCCTGAGCTGATAATAATCCGGGATACGATCGGTCATATTCAGCAATTCCACCTCCAGTACGCCGCCTCCCCTGGATTCCATATTGGCGGTAATGTTTTTGACCCCCAGGATCAGGTCCTTTTTAATTTCCGGGAACAATGATTGCAGTTTGGCAAACTCGCCTTTCCACATGAAATGGACCTGTCCGATTTTATGCGTGGACATGACCTCCGAATGGAATCCGCCCCGTTCAGCCCAGAATTTAGCCCCGCTTGAAGCCGCAGCAATAACTGAACTCTCTTCGATCACCATCGGGATCATGTAGTTCTTCCCGTTGATCAGGAAGTTCGGAGCGATTCCGAAAGGGAAATAAAAATTCGAAAGGGTATTTTCACTGAATTCATCGAAGAGGGTTTGCTTCTTGGGGTCCATGTGCCAGTAAGACTTAAGCTCTCTGAGCACCTTTTCGGGATTGTCGAAAAAACTGGCGATGAGCTTGAGTTTTTCCTCCTTGCTCATCTTAGAAAAACCATTGATGATTCTGTCGATTTTCATCTTGATGATTCCTTTATTCTGAAATAGGCATAGGCAAGTTTAAGTCCTTCAATCTGATTGAAAATAAATTCCCTGAGTTCTTCATATTCCCCTTTTGCGTGTTTCAGGAAACCGGAAGCTTGTCCGTATACCGCCGGCAAATGGCAGTAGTTGATCAGATAATAGCCATCCAGGAAAGAAGCGATCCCTCCGGAGATAATGATATGTTTGCAATTGACTTTTTCTTCATCCGAAATAGCATTCACCATCCTGGTCATCTCGAAGGCATCATGCCCGACCCGGCTGATTGGTCCAAAATAGTTTCTCCGTGATTCGGGCGATCTGAGCAATTCGACCTGGGCGAAATTAGTGCCCCCGAAAGCAGCAAATTCAATAGCTTCCAGCGGAAGCCTCAGCAATTCCCGAAGGCTTTCAGGGCCCATTCCCTGGCCTACCTCCTTGACAATGACGGGGCAGGACGTCATGTCAAGAAAAGATCTGATGGTGTCGATGGGGGCCTGGGAAAAAAGGTCCCCTTCAGGCTGCAGCCATTCCTGCATCGGGTTCACGTGTATGATCAGGCCGTCGGCCCTGAGTCTTTCAACCAGTCGTTCTACCGGTTTAACATCTCCTTTAAAAACGTATTCTTCCAGCTGGGCAATCCCAATATTGGCATAAAACGGAAGATCATCCCCGATGATGTGCCGCATGTCGAAATCAGCGAAATGCTCATCGCTGGAGAGAATAGGGCGGCAGGAACCGAGCCCCATTCCCATTCCGAATTCATGGCAGGCCCTGGCGAGGTTACGGTTTATGTGGCCGGCCAAAGCCGTTCCCCCGGTCATGCTGGAAACCCAGATCGGGGCTTGCACTGTTTTTCCCAGGAATGTATATTGGCTTAGTTTTCCGGCCGGGTGTTTCGATAAAAGAGGCTCATAATGAAACCTCGTGTCCATTTCTTCCCGTCCGGTTCTCGACTGGAAAGCCAGTTCGATATGATCTTTTTTCCTGTCAGTCATGAAAACTGCTTATGACTTTACCATTCCTCTTCTTTAACAATGGTTTTTGGCAACATAGCCTGGTTTAATGACATGATAAGTTCTTCCCTGAAATAATAGTCAATCTGTTTAAGGTAATTCTGATTTTTCTCACTGTAATCAGGCCTTGACTTATCAAGCCAGTTTTCAAGCGGATACCTGGAAAGCTGTTTTAATAACAGGTTATCGATCGTATACCGGTACCTGTCCTGTTTGAATTCGATCTTAACCTGGTAGAGGATCATTCCGGCATCAATCTTATTGCCGTTTTCATCTGTATCATAAATTCTGAACTGATGCTGAATTTTAATCAATCCGGATGCCTGATCACGCACTTTGGTAGCTTCCCAAGGATTGGCATAAAATGTATGGAGCCACGAAGAGCATCTGTTAAAGAGTGTATCTTTTGAACCGGCAACATTGACTACCTCCTGGTAGGTAATCAGCCCGGTAATTTCATCCACAGGCATTGCCAATGATGATTCTTCCTGCGCCAGTGATGGATGAATGATCAACAGGAAAATCAAAATGGAAACAACGGGTTTCATCATCAATTATTTAAGATTTACAAAATTAACAATAATAAAGGTAAGATTGTTTTTAAATAAAAAAGGCGGGAATATACCCGCCTTTCAAAGATATTGATCAACCAAATATTAGTACATATCCATGCCCCCATGCGGCATTTGTGGCATCGGAGCCGGTTTGTCTTCTTTATGTTCTGCCAGGATACACTCCGTTGTGAGCAACATACCAGCGATTGAAGAAGCATTTTCAAGGGCTACGCGGGCAACCTTGGTTGGATCGATTACGCCGGACTGGAAGAGATTTTCATATTTTTCAGTGCGGGCATTGAATCCGTAATCTGCCTTGCCTTCTTTCACTTTCTGAACAATCACTGAACCCTCCAGGCCTGCATTCGCCACAATCTGACGGAGTGGTTCTTCCAACGACCTGCGGATGATAGCGATTCCGGTTTCCTGGTCTTCATTTTCACCTTTAAGGTCTGCCAGGGCATCAATAGCCCTGAGATAAGCCACGCCACCTCCCGGAATAATACCTTCTTCGATGGCTGCACGGGTTGCATTGAGGGCATCATCAAAGCGGTCTTTCCTTTCTTTCATCTCCACTTCGCTGGCAGCGCCGACATAGATGACAGCAACTCCGCCGGCCAGCTTGGCCAGGCGTTCCTGCAGCTTTTCCTTGTCATAGTCGGAAGTGGTATTCTCGATCTGCATCTTGATTTGCTTTACTCGCGAATCGATGTTCTCTTTCTTGCCTTTTCCGCCTACGATGGTCGTATTATCTTTATCCACGCTGATCTTTTCTGCCTGTCCCAGGTATTGCAGGGTAGCATCCTCGAGCTTGTACCCTTTTTCTTCGGAGATAACGGTGCCGCCGGTGAGAATAGCTATATCCTCCAGCATTTCTTTCCTTCTGTCTCCAAAGCCTGGTGCCTTGACCGCAACCACCTTTAGGGCACCGCGGATCTTATTGACGACGAGGGTAGCCAGGGCTTCACTCTCAACGTCTTCAGCGATGATAAGGAGCGGCCGGCCGGTCTGTGCAGCTTTTTCAAGAATCGGAAGAAGATCTTTCATGATGGAGATCTTCTTATCGTGAATCAGTATGTACGGACTTTCGTAAACTGCTTCCATTTTCTCCGTATCGGTGACGAAGTAAGGTGAAATATAACCCCGGTCGAATTGCATGCCTTCCACCACATCCACATGGGTTTCCATGCTCTTGGCCTCTTCAATGGTAATAACGCCTTCTTTTTTCACCTTCTGCATGGCTTCAGCGATCAGCTTGCCGATCGACTGCTCATTATTGGCTGAAATGGTAGCGACCTGCTCGATCTTCTCAGAACTGTCACCAATTTGCTGGGTCTGTTTTTTCAACGATTCGACGACTTTCGCAACGGCCACATCAATGCCTCTTTTTATTTCCATGGGGTTGGCACCGGCCGTAACATTTTTCAGACCAGTTGTATAGATGGCCTGGGCAAGAACTGTTGCCGTAGTTGTACCGTCACCGGCAAGGTCATTGGTTTTGGAAGCAACTTCCTTGACCATCTGAGCTCCCATGTTTTCCATGTTGTCTTTCAGTTCAACCTCTTTGGCAACTGTCACACCGTCTTTTGTTATGACCGGGGATCCGAATGATTTCTGGATGATGACATTACGGCCTTTCGGGCCGAGGGTCACTTTGACAGCGTTTGACAGTTCGTCAACGCCTTTTTTCAGTCGTTCGCGTGCGGCCAGATCAAATATGATATCTTTCGACATATTATTTAAATTTTAGGGTTTATAAACTATTTCCGATGATAATTAAACTATAGCTACGATATCCGATTCACGCATGATAAGGTACGTTTTACCCTCATAGTTGATCTCAGTGCCGGCGTATTTGGCATACAGGACCTGGTCATCCACTTTAACCGTCAAAGGTTCATCTTTTTTACCTGGTCCTACTGCCACGATGGTACCGCGTTGCGGTTTTTCCTTGGCAGTGTCGGGAATGATTATTCCTCCGGCAGTCTTTTCTTCTGCCTGGGCCGGTTCCACAATTACCCTGTCTGCTAAAGGTTTGATACTGATCTTTGTCATATACACTATTTTTAAATGTTTAACATGATTTTTCTACTCTTGCCCGTCAAATTTTTTGCCAAAACGGAAATAAAAAAGAAATGTCAGAATTGTATGACATTCTGACATTTTTAAAAGGACTAAATTTTCGAAGTTTTTAATCTTGTTCAGGTGGAACCATCTCAGAGGGAATCGGTTGAATATTTTCAATTTTTTCCCTGAGTTCAGTATCCTGGGAACCGGTGGAGGAAATATTCCGCGGTATGACAAGTATGGATATTAAGCTTAGTGCCAGCAGGGCAATAGCGAGCGACCAGGTGGTTTTTTCGAGAAAATCTGCCGTTTTACGAACTCCCATGATTTGTCCTGTCGAACCAAAATTGGCCGCAAGACCACCTCCTTTTGAATTCTGGACTAAAACCACTAAGATCAGCAATATACAGGCGATAAGAATTAATACCGAAATAAAGATGTAAAGGCCCATTTCTAGTTGTTTTTAAGTTCTTTCCTCAATTTTTCAATTTGGGCTGCAAAGTAACTACTTTTTTGGGGATATTTCAACATTAATTGTTCATATATTTTAATTGCACGCTCAATTTTTCCCTGAGCGGCCACCAACCTGGCCAGGGTTTCACTGATAATGCCCTCATTTTCTTCGATGCTCTTTCTGGCAGATTCCTCCGGGCTAAAGAATGGTACCGTTGAAGGACCGTTCAGTTTCCTGTCGCGAATGAACTCATCCAGTAAGTCATCTTTTGGAAGTGAGCGGGCTGTTAAGTCCTGTTTCCCATCTTCGGTTCCATCTTCGCTTTCCTGAGATGAACCACTCACAAGAGTTTCCTTTTCATTCAACAAAACTTTCAATCTTGCCTGGTTATCCTCAATTTCCTGCAACCTGGCCCTGATCTTGGCTTCGAGAATCTTTAACCTTTCGTTAATCAGGGCTTCAGGTTGGTCATCCTGCGCTGATACACTTTCATGAGATATAATGGTCTCCTGGACAGGATGTGACGAAATACCTTCCGTCGTGATCAGTTTTCTCAGGTGTCTTCGGTCACTTGCATAAACCGCCACTTTGCGCAATTCATGTTCGAACCGGTAATCATTCAGTTTTTTGAGATTAAGCAAATAAAGTAACCGGGCATTCAGATAGTAGGGGAAATCATCGATGATCTGCTTTAAAAAAGGAAGCGTATTTTCATCCAGCAGATCAAAATTTTCCATCCAGGTATTGAACTGGTCCCGGTTCATGGTTCACATTGAGGTAATTACCAGTTTACTACAGATTTATTAAAGATATCATCGACCAGGGCCTCATTAATCGTCGGAATAAGCTGGTCTTTTACCTGTGACAGGTCCTGGTCGCTTGGATAATCTTCAAAACGTGTGAAAGACGATTCAAAATCCCGGGCCGGGTCAATCAGATTTGTAAATTTAATTTTAACGGAAATAGTCAGCCGGTTCAAAGCGGCGGTCTCATTACCTTGTATGGCAACAGGCCTGGTGGAGTATTCGGAAATTATACCTTCTATTTGTAAATCGCCATTCTCGGTAGTCAATGCCAGATTGGTCTGTGACAGGAACCGGTCTCTCAAAGCGTCAGTCAGGCTTTGACTGAGGGTTGGTTCCACATAGGCTGCATTATTCACGAAATAGATGATGGAAATAGTTTTAGCTTCTGGTGGGATGGAGGCACCTGTGAACGAATAGACCCCACAACCACTGGCCAGGCCCAGGGTGAGAATCAGTAGTATTATGGCAGTCGCCTTTTGCACAGTTATCCTTATAATCAATTTTTTACATGAAAATATCCGGAAATCCTTAATCGATATTATATTCCTTGATTTTTCTATATAGGGTCCTTTCCGATATTCCCAGTTCCCGTGCCGCATTTTTCCTTTTTCCGTTATATTTCTCCAGGGCCTTTTTTATCATGTCAATTTCCTTTTTTTGTAAAGAGAGTGATTCTTCAATCACTTCTGAGTCCTGGATGGGTTCGTCAAAATCCTCGTGAAACTTGGATTGCAGGGGGACGGGTGTATCTGGTACCCTTAAGGAAGGCTTTAGGCCGATTTTATCCTCAAAAAGATGCAATTCTGGCTCAGGGATCTGTACCTCATCTTTTTCTCCCTGCAAAATATCCGCAACTATTTTCTTCAGGTCATGAATATCCTTTTTCATGTCGAAAAGTACTTTATAAAGCAGGTCCCTTTCGGAGAAGGCGGGATTCTGGTTTTCTCCCTGATATAATACCGGTAAATCAGCCGTGACACCTTCCGGCAGATATCGTTTCAGTGTTTCCCTGGATATATTCCGGTTTTGTTCGATAATGGAAATTTGTTCCGTTATATTTTTCAATTGACGCACATTTCCTGGCCAACGGTAATTTTCGAGCATGTCGCGGGCTTCATCCGACAATTCCACCACCGGCATTCTGTATTTTTCTGCGAAATCGACCGCAAATTTCCTGAACAACAGATGAATATCATCTTTTCTATCCCTTAGAGGAGGGACAATGACAGGGACACTGTTCAACCTGTAGAAGAGATCTTCACGGAACTTGCCCATCCGGATGGCATTTTCCACATTCACATTGGTTGCCGCAACAACCCTGACATTGGTTTTAAGTGTCTTGGAGGAGCCCACCTTCATGAATTCACCGCTTTCCAGAACGCGCAGAAGCCGGACCTGTGTTGAAAGTGGTAGTTCAGCCACCTCATCCAGGAATATCGTACCGCCATTGACAACCTCGAAATACCCTTTCCTGGCCTCCACGGCACCTGTGAATGATCCTTTTTCGTGTCCAAACAATTCGCTGTCAATGGTGCCTTCCGGTATAGCTCCGCAGTTGACGGCAATATAGGGACCATGCTTCCTGGCACTGAGCTGGTGGATGACCTGAGGAAACACCTCCTTTCCAGTACCACTTTCACCGGTAATCAATACCGTGAGATCAGTCGGAGCGACCTGCCTGGCAATATCAATCGCACGGTGAAGGGCAGGAGAATTTCCAATTATTCCGAATCGTTGCTTTATTGCCTGGATTTCCATAAAGGCCTGGTTGTGCAAAAACCACTGACAAAGTTACAATGAATAGTTGACATATTGACAGGTTTTTTATTCTGGCTGAAGTTAAAACCTTTGAGTGTCCCCTTTACTTACTTCCTGCTTAATCCTCTGAATATGACCCCTTCCGAGAGCTTTAACTTCACAGCCCAGCTCAAAATAGCGCCGGATAGCTTCATCCGTCAATATTCCAAAGCAATCGACCACAGCGAAAGGCCCGCCCGACCATCTGACTAAGTCATCAGGAGCCAGATCCAGGTATTGTTCATGCGGCACTGCCAGAATAATGGCATCTGCGCCCCTGGCCGATTTCTCCAGGTCTTTTTCGACCCGGATATCGGTCAGATGCTCCTGGTTACGGAAAAATCTTTTCCAGGATAATCCGGGTGCCGGATACGTATCCTGGTTTTCCAGTTCATACCAGTGTTCCACATAAGGATCGTGAACTCTGAGGTCAGCGCCCATTTCGGTAAGCTTGCGCACGATAATTTCCGAACCGCTGTAACGCGTATCACCGACATCCTGCCGGTAACTGGCCCCACAGACCAGCACCTGCGAACCGGCAATATACCGCGACATGTTTCTCAGGGCATCCCTGGTCAGCTCTGCCACATGCAGGGAACGCGTATCGTTGATATCAATAGCCGTGGGTGTGATCTGAAATACCTGGTCACCATCTTCGAATCCAAGGATATGGCGATAGGCCCAGTATCCAAGGCCCCCGTCCTTGGGAAGGCAATATCCGCCGATCCCCGGCCCGGGAAAGATAATGTTGCTATGCGTGGGCCTCATCTTGATGGCTTTGATCACCTTGGTCAGGTCAACGCCATTCCGCTCGGCAAACAGGCTCCACTCGTTCAAAAATGCAAGTATGGTCGCCCGGTATGAATTTTCGACAATCTTGGTCGTTTCGGATTCAATAGGCCTGTCCATGACTGTAAGCGGGAAATCCCTGGTATTCAAAACCTCATGAAGGAATTTTTCGACCCTTTGACGCGCTTCCTGATTACAACCGGAACAGACCCGCCAAAAATCCCGAATACTGGAAACATACTCCCTACCCGGCATGACCCGTTCAAAGCTGTGTGCCAATAATGGGGTCTTTTGCAGGCCCCTGCGGGCAAATTCCTTTTTCAGTATGGGCCAGGCCACGAACTCAGTGGTCCCGGGAGCCACCGTCGTTTCAATAAGAACCAGGCAATGTTCGGGTATTTTCGCACCGATAGTCTTTAGTGTATTCTCCAGAGCAGCCATATCCGCTTCACCCTCCCGCATATCGCCCAGGGCATTCTTGATATAATCACACTGGACATCTACAATTACACAATCAGCCATGGACAGCACATCGCTGTTGAAGGTGGCTGTAAGAGTTTTTGACTCGGCCACGCATTTGCCTATCAGTTCATCCACATTTGGGTCTTCCGCTTTTACGGGTGAGATCCCTTTATTGAGTATAGGGATTTTCCAGTAGCTTCGGGTACTGGGTCGTTGACAACCAATAACCATTTTGGTATATTTCCCGGCATGGTCACGTGTATCTGCCACAATTGCCGCCATCACAGCACCGACAAATCCCACCCCCATCACCACCACAATTTCTTTACCTTCCGATTTAGCCTGGTCGACAATAAGCTGCAACCGGATCATCTCCTTCTGGTAATCTTCTTCACCTGGCAATGCAAACTTTTCTCCCGCCGGACTGACGGAATATCGAATTCCTTTGTCTTGACTCATTTAATATTGATTTATTACGATTTAACGAATAGAAGCATTAAATCTTTCCTGAAAGCTCCTGAGGATCTTTTCCATGGTCTTATCGATTACCTGGTCGGTCAGCGTCTTTTCGTCATCTCGCAGTACAAAGCTGATCGCATATGACTTTTTGCCTTCCGGCACCTTTTCCCCTTCGTAGATATCGAATAGGTTGACAGACCTGAGTATATTTCGTTCTGCCAGAAAAGCCGCTTGTTGCAGCTCATCATAGGTAACTGATTTATCCAGGACAAGGGCCAGGTCCCTCCGCACTTCCGGAAACCTGGGCAATTCCCTGTAGTCAACCTTTTTACCCGCCAGTAATGACAGGGTTGACTCCCAGTTGATATCGGCATAGAATACATCCTGTTTTATATCGAATGCTTTCAGGATTTTTTTAGAAAGTTGTCCTATGACACCCAATTCCTTTTTATGCAGTTGAATTCGGATGCATTCATGGAAAGGGTCGGATTTTTCAACAGCAATACTCACCTGCCCGGATGGCAGTCCAATTCTGGATAATGTAACCAGGACTGCTTCCTTCAAGTCAAAGAGGTCAGTTCCTTCATTTTCGGAACGCCAGTTTTCAGGCTTTCTTCTGCCGGTTATCCAGAGAGCAAGGCGTTCGTGTTCAATATATCCCTGAAGCTGTTGCCCCGGTTTATCTTCATAGGGAGTGGTTTTATAAACCCGTCCAAATTCATATAGCTTTAGGTCCGGATTTTTTCGATTGATGTTGTAGGCAATCGTTTCCAGGCCGCCAAAGAGCAGTGTTTGCCGCATCACATTCAGGTCGTTGGATAAAGGATTGAGCAACTGGACATTCTTCTCCTTATCCAGCCAGCTAGCCTCCTCTGAATATTTTGCCCGGGTGAGCGAATTATTCATGATCTCATTGAATCCCCTGGCTGACAGAGTCTCTGACGCAAGATTCCGGATGATTTCCGGATCAGGTTTGGATGCGAAAGATAATGACGAACGGAGCCTGCCGGGCATTTCTATATTGTCATAACCATAGATCCGGAGGATCTCTTCAATCACATCGGCTTCCTGCAGAACGTCCGTCTTAAAGGTAGGGATCAGCAATGACAAACCATCCGGCGACTCGCTTTCGATTTGGATTTGGAGATCCGAAAGGATCGACTTGATGGTGGCTCGTCCCAGATCCTTTCCAATCAGTCTTTTGATATTTTGCCAACGGACCTCAATTCTTGCCGGATTTACCGGGGCAGGATATACATCCATTATTTCGGAGGATATATTCCCCCCTGCCATCTCCTTGATCAGCAGGGCGGCTCTTTTAAGTGCATAGACCGTAATATTGGGATCCGAACCTCTTTCAAACCGGAAGGATGCATCCGTCTGTAATCCGTGATACCTGGATGTTCTCCTGATGTATCGGGGATTGAAATGTGCACTTTCGAGGAAAATATCTTTTGTGCTTTCCGTTACGCCAGAGACTGCCCCTCCGAAAACACCGGCAATGCACATCCCTTCGCTTTCATTGCAAATCATCAGGTCATCGGCAGACAGCCTGCGTTTCACATCATCCAGCGTTACGAACAACTCATCTTTCCTGGCTTTTCTCACAATCACCTTTCCGCCTTTGATCTGTGCAGCGTCGAAAGCATGCAATGGCTGTCCGAGTTCCATCAGGATAAAATTGGTGACATCGACCACACTGTTGATGGGCCTTATCCCGGCAGCATTCAGCAGGTTTTTCATCCAATCGGGTGATTCCCCTACCCTGACACCCGTCATGGTCAATCCACTATACCTGGGACAAGCTTCATTATCCTCGACAATTACCGGAATCTCAAGATTATGATCATCAATTTTGAAATTGTCGACAGAAGGCCAGATCATATTGGCACTACCTTTTTGACTCCTCTGGCGGAATACTGCAATAAGGTCTCTGGCCACGCCAGTATGAGAAGTAGCGTCGGTCCTGTTAGGGGTCAGACCGATCTCAAATACATAATCATCCGCTATCCTGAAATAATCGGCTGCCGGTGTACCGACAGGGATTGACGGATCCAGCACCATGATGCCTTCATGAGAAGAACCAATGCCCAGTTCGTCTTCAGCACAGATCATCCCTTCGGAAAACTCACCCCTGATTTTAGCTTCTTTTATTTCAAAAGATTTGTCGCCGGAGTACAGGATTGTACCTACTGTTGCCACCGGTACTTTCTGTCCTGCAGCTACATTCGGCGCACCACAGACAATATCCAGCAACCGCCCGGTGCCAATATCGACCCTGGTAATGCTCAGCTTATCGGCATTGGGGTGCCGCCGGCATTCCATCACCTGTCCGATAACGACACCTTTCAATCCGCCCCTGACCGTTTCAAACTTCTCCAGGTCTTCAACCTCAAGCCCGCAACTTGTAAGCATACCGGCTACTTCCTGGGCACTCAGATCGACATTGGCATATCGTTTGAGCCAATTGTATGAGATTTTCATGAATTAAAAATAAGGTAAGCAGCAAAGTTAACTAAAACTGGCAATTTAGCTAATCAATCCCCAGTTAACGAATTCTCTTTTCATCAATTCAAGATAATTTCTAAGCGGAAGATTATTCGTCCTTTCCAGTTCAGGATCAGCGTCAAGTATTTCAATGGCAAGGTTTCTGGCGTATTTCAGGATTTTCTCATCCTTGACCAGATCCGCAATTTTCAGATCCAGGATACCACTCTGCTGGGTACCCTGCAAATCTCCCGGGCCACGCAAGCGCAGATCGGCTTCGGCAATGCGAAAACCATCATTCGTTGCAGCCATAGTCTCCAGCCTTTTCCTGGCTTCGTTCGAAACCTTGTCCCCCATCATTAAAATGCAATAGGATTGATCCACACCTCTGCCAACTCTGCCGCGGAGCTGATGCAACTGCGACAAGCCAAAGCGTTCCGCATTCTCAATAACCATGACCGAAGCATTAGGCACATCCACGCCTACTTCGATCACAGTAGTTGAAACCATGATCTGGCACTGATTTTTGACAAACCTTTGCATTTCATAGTCTTTGTCTGCAGCCCGCATCTGGCCATGGACTATACTGACCGCATACCCGGGCGGCGGAAAATCCCTGACAATACTTTCATAACCATCCATTAAATGTTTCAGGTCAAGTTTCTCCGACTCCTTGATCAGCGGATACACGATATATATCTGTCGACCTTCCCTTATCTTTTGTTTCATAAATCCAAACACTCTCAAACGCGCAGAGTCGTCATACAGTATTGTCCTGACAGGTTTCCTTCCGGGAGGCAATTCATCGATGACCGAAATGTCAAGATCGCCGTACAAGGTCATCGCCAGGGTACGGGGTATGGGAGTGGCTGTCATGACCATAACATGCGGCGGATTTTCACTTTTGCTCCATAACCTTGCCCGCTGGGCCACCCCGAAGCGATGTTGTTCGTCAATGATCACAAGCCCAAGCCTGTGAAACAACACAGGATCCTCAATCAAAGCATGGGTACCGATGAGGATGTCCATTTCACCGGTCCTGAGCTGTTCGTGCATTGATTTTCGGACAGCAGCAGAGGTTGAGCCGGTCAACAGGCCGACCCTGACATTCAAACCTTCGGTCAGGCGGCCTAGCGTGCTATAATGTTGATTGGCCAGAATTTCCGTCGGTGCCATCAGGCATGCCTGGTAACCGTTATCCAGGGCAATCAGCATCGACATTAATGCGACGAGTGTTTTTCCGCTGCCGACATCCCCCTGAAGTAACCGGTTCATTTGCTTGCCCGAGCCCAGGTCCTTCCTGATCTCCCTGATAACCCTTTTTTGGGCTTCGGTCAGGTTGAAAGGAAGTTTTTCTTTATAGAAGAGATTGACTTTCTCGCCAACATGAGGAAATACAAATCCATTTATTTTCTTCTGTCTTAATAATTTATCCTTAAGAAGGCTTAGCTGGATAAAGAATAATTCTTCAAATTTCAACCTTGCCTGAGCCCTTTGCAATTTATTCTGGTCATCAGGAAAGTGAATATTGCGAATGGCTTCTTCCCGTGATGGCAGGTTTAACCTGCGGATGATCTCGTCGGAGAGGGTCTCAGGTATTTTCCCATTTGACTGGACTATCAGTTCTTTCAGCAGTTTGACCAGGTTTTTATTATTCAGGCCCTGGCTTTTTAGTTTTTCAGTCGTACTATAAATCCCCTGAAGTGTCTGCGCTATGTTTTTTTCAAAATCCGCAGCTCTTTCTATTTCAGGATGGACGATATTGAACCTGCGCTGGAATATTGCCGGTTTACCAAAGACAATATATTCGACATTGGGTTGGATCGTGCCTTCGATCCATTTAATCCCCTGGAACCAAACCAGTTCAATGTCACCGGTATCATCCCTGAAGAGAGCCGACATCCGCCGGCTTCTTTTTTCACCGATGATCCGGATTTGAGAAATGGTCCCTTTCAGCTGTACGTAAGCCAGATCCGGTTCAATTTCACTGATCCTGTAAATCCGGCTTCGGTCAATGTATCTGAATGGGTAATAACTTAACAGGTCACCAAAGGTATGTATGTTTATTTCCTTTCTTAATAATTCTGCTCTTTTGGGCCCGACCCCTTTGAGAAACTCGACCGGTGTTTCCAGGAATGATCTCATCCAGTTATTCATCATTGATTTTCAAATATAAAAAAAAGCCGCCTTGGTTGGTCAGGGCGGCTTTTCCGATTTGTAATATCTGGTTTAATATTCCCAGAGGCTTTGTTCGAAGTCGAGGAGTTCCAGCTTGATCCTTTCTGCTTCGAGTAAGGCATCCAGGCCTGTGGCATACTCTGAGATCCTTCGGTCGTAAACGTTTTGTTCTTTATAGATGTAACTATTGAAGAATCTTTTCATGAACACCTCATCATAGGATCTTCGGGCGGCATCATTGAAGCGATTGAACACTTCAGCCTTGGCCAGGACAGGCCTTGCTTCCGGGAAGTAGATCCAGAAAAGAGGTTCAGCAAATTCCTGGTCATTTCTTTCTTTAATCATTACCGGGCAGATCCCCAGGATACGGACCAGCATCTGGGACCGTTTTTTATCGAAGTACCAGTCTTCCTTGATCCTGATCCGGGTAACTTTGGAAGGATCGAATTCCGAATAGATCACCGTATCATATTCATCATAGGGAGGGTAAGGCCGGGTCAGGGTCCGGTGCACGGTGTCGACCTGTCTTGAAACGATCTCCTGAAACGTCAGTGGCACCAGGAATTCATCCGTTCCTCCTGTGACATCATAGGCAGTAATGGAACCTTCCTTGAGGGCATCCATGATCACTGTAATGAAGTTTCTCCAATTATTGTGCGGGACCACAGGATAATAGAAGGGTTGATTCATTTTCTGACGCATGTCGATTTCACGCCAGATTCTTTTTGACCACATAATGTCTGCTTTCCTGACGGCAGGGAGCGCGATCGGAGTCACATCTTCCAGGTCATTGTCATAATAGATGACGTCCTGTGGTGGATTATCGAGTATCTGGGCAGTAACATCGGTTCTGTACCCGGCCAGTACGATAATCAAAAACGTGGCGATGAATGTTATTCTTTTCATATTGAGGACCTCTAACGGTAATTATTTAATTTCTAATGAGATCGGGTTCAGACTTCTCGGGATTTTATCCGGGCCTTCCGCCTGGATATTCTCAAAGAAGAACTTTTGCCCTTTCCGGGCGCTTTGGATAAGGCTGACCATTTCTTCGGAGAAGCGGTTTCCGTTTGCTCTTTTGGAGATCCCGTCGCCTCCGACAATGGTGGTCATACGAAAGGATTTCACTTCAAAATAAAGTTCGAATTCGAAATCTTTCATAACAGGGATGATAGCGCCTGCAGCCAGCAGGGTGCTTTTATCGATTGTACCTTCAACCTGGCCGGCAATTTCAGCATTCGGACTGGGAACGCGCCTGATACGGAACTCTGCCGAGCCCATTTTGCGCACATCGCCCTGGTAATTGGCATCCACAGAAATAATTGCCTTCGGTTGTCCCTGCGGCACCCTTACGATCCAATCCTTTCCACTGGCATCCCTGGTCAGGGTACCAACGGAAATTGAAGGTCTCAGGTTAGCATCGGCTATGCCGGGAACTGATATGGAAACCGGGTTGTCGACACCGATATAGAATACGTTCATCTTTGTAGCGGCCACTGTTAGCGAAGGCGGGGCTACCACATATTCTCCCGCGAAGTTATAAGGTATCCGCTCGCCTTCCGGGGAGATCACTTCGATCACACCGGCGTATTTCTGCAAGCCTGTCGAACCAGCAGGGAATGACAATTTCACCACTCCATCCTTACCTTCAACTTTTTGTGCCCTTTCCTTGTTGCTGACGGTGATCTCTTCGGCCCCGTGCAATACAAATACTTCAGGGGTCTGTTTGGTATCAAAGGCTGTCACCAGCACTTCCGCCTCATATTTATCGCCTTGCAGGACATAGTTGGTTGTCGGGATGATCTTAGCCTCTATTTTGTCGAATTTAAAGTCGGAGATGTCAATTTCACTGTAAAGTTCAGCGACCACGTCGAATTCAGCAGTCTGGATCTCGGCTTTAAGCTTATTCATAATGGTAACGGCCGCTGCCAGGATGGTATGGTAGAAGTTATGCATCTCCCAGTTTTGCTTACTGCCGTCCGCATCATGGTATGGGCCTTCGGTATCGAGGCCGAGCTGAATATTACCCCTGTATTCCGGAGGGACAATATCGAGCATTTTCGATTTATATTCCTCGATCTTGATCCTTAATTTTTCTGCTTCGCCGCGGTTGATAAAGTAATTGGTTGCCTCATCATATTTATCCTTGGTAGCAACGGTATGCATATTAAGGACGTTGATGGTTTTTTCTTTGCGCGGGTCATCCGGATCTTTGACCGTGGTTTGGGTATAATACTTCTCCAATGCTTCTTCTTCGCTAACTCGCTCAGATTTCATGACGACATCCAGGATCATCCGGTCAATATAGTCGCCCATTTCATTGGAAAGTTTCCTGGCTTCCTGCGCTTTTTCCCAGTACGTGCCGACTTTCTGAGGTTTAAGCTGATTTTGCTTTTCAAACTCAAGATAAAGATTGCCCAGCTTGTTTTCGAAAACTTCAACAGTATTCTCCATACTCTCATTGACCACGAGAAAAGCTTCGAGCATATCTTTGGAAACGTTAAGAGCCAGCAGGGCAGTAAGCACAAGATACATCATGGCGATCATTTTCTGCCGTGGTGTCTCTTTATATCCAGCCATATTCTTTTGATTTGATCAGTTTATACTATGTAAGAATAACCCTGAAGGATTACTTCCTGCCACTCATTGCCGTAAGCATGCCACCATAAACCTCGTTGAGCGAGGACAGACGTTGGGTAAGCATTTGCATTTGCTCTTTGTATGCACCCATCATATCCGTCGACTCCTTCATATTAGTAAGAAGCTGGCCCATTGTTTCGCGAATCCTGGCGGATGACTGGATCTGTTCATTGGTGCTCTTAAGTTGAAGATCATAAACCGAATTCAGTGCGGACAGTTTTTCGGATATCTGGTGCAACTGATCGTTGTAAGCTTTTCCGTCAACTGCAGAGAAATCCAGTTTCTTTGCTGACATAGAGAGAACTTCTGCCGATTTGGTATATTGTTCGGAAAGGGTATTGGCAGATTCCATGGCAGCGCGCATGCTGTTGGTGAACTCCTTGGTTACCATTATGTCATTTTTCAGGATATCGGAAGCTTCTTTGTAGGAAGAGGACAGATTTGAAGCACTTTCCCCGGCAGTTTTAAGGCTGTTCGAAAACTGCACAGATGCGTTGGCATCTTTCTGCAGTGATTCTGCCGTCATTTCATAGGATTTGGAAAGGTTTTCAACCGATTTGGAAGCGTTTTTTACCTTAGAGACATACTCATTGGTAGCCCCAGCTGCGTCAGTGATATCGGACAATTTAGCCGTGTTATCGCTAAGTTTTTTAAGCCCGTCGCCCAGACGATCGATCAATTGTTTATCGATATTGGCTTGCTTGAGCATATCGTCCAGTTCCTGGGTCGGTTTCTTGGAGGGTTTGATTTCCGCTCCGCCTTCTCCCCCATGATACAGGCCGGCCAGTTCCGGATATACCAGGCTCCAGTCGGGCTCAACATAAGGAGGTTCAAAGGCTGAAAAGAAGAAGATAATTGCTTCCGTACCCAAACCAACCACCAGCATAATGTCAGCACCGGGGTAATGGTTAATTTTAAACAAAGCGCCAAGGATAACAACTGATGCACCAAGTCCGTATAATTTGGCCATAAATTGCCTGAATCCGCGTCTCTTTACAAAACTGTTAATGCCCATAAGATTTCAGAATAAAAGTTAAATGGTTATTGGTTGAATATTAATTCTAGTTATAAACCCTGGAGGCCCTTGAAGGATTGTCATCTTTATTCCTTCCAAGGTAAGGCAGGATACAACGGAAGCCGATATAGCTTTTAGCGGTATCCTGGTATTCATAATCCCGGGTGGATACCTGCATGAAGTAGGCGATATCCTTCCAGGAACCTCCGCGAATGACTTTCCGTTTCATGGCGGGAGGATCATCTTCTTTTGCATTGTAGGTGAAATTGGGATTCATGTCCCAGGTAAAGTTATAAGATGAAGGATCATAGGCGCTGATCGTCCATTCCGAAACATTGCCAGCCATATCATAAAGTCCGAAATCATTTGGAGGATAATGGCCAACGATAACAGTTCTCAAACCTCCGTCGTCAATATAATTGCCCCTGATGGGTTTGAAGTTTGCCATGAAGCAGCCTCTTTCATTTCGGGTATATGGGCCGCCCCACGGATAGGGATTGTTGTTATAACCACCTCTGGCCGCCCATTCCCACTCGGTTTCTGTCGGCAGACGAAAGTCCACGATATCCGGTTCCCCTTTGCGGGCATCCGGGGCAGTATTCATCAGTTCGGTGCGCCAGATGCAGAAGGCCCGGGCTTGTTTCCAGCTAACCCCAACAACCGGATAAAAGTTATAGGCAGGGTGCCAGAAGTAAGCCTTGGTCATAGGATCATTGAAGGAATAGGTATAATCGTGGATCCAGCAAAGCGTATCGGGGAATACATTGATCAGTTCTTTGCGCACATAGACGGAGCGGTCGCGCATACCCTGGGGCCTGTTGGCAAATGCTCCGTTTTCCGAATTGGCTTCTTCGTTCCAGTCCTTTGTAGCAGCTGCCTGGTAATCAATCCAGTAGTACTCATAGAACAGTTTACGGGCATCCACTTCTTTCTTCCTGAAATATCTTTCATGTTCAGGAACGTACATTTCCTCCAGTGCATCCCTGATATCCTGTTCATCGCTGTTCCAGTCAATATCAGCGCTCCAGTTGATAAGAGGCGGGTCATAGACTTCTCCCGTACGATCATTTTCCTGGATCAGGAACTCGTCAGGCCGCGTATCTCCAAGAATACGGCGGGCGATGGAATCCCTCACCCAATAAACGAACTGGCGGTATTCATCATTGGTTATCTCAGTTTCATCCATATAAAAAGCAGAAACGGAAACCGTTTTAGGCTCCTGGACAAAGGAATAAGCAATATCCTGATCACCGACGCCCATTGTAAAACTACCCTGTGGAACGAATACCATTCCGAAAGGATCAGGCTGGAAGAAGGGCCTGGTCTTTCGGCTGACACCCACCAGTTCTCCATTACCGGAGTTGTTGCAGCTGTATAAAATTCCTGCAGCAGCGAGAATCAGCAAGAATGAAGGAAATCTTTTCATAACGGTCTCTTTTTTGGCCAATTTATAACGATCTTCGAAACGATTTATTTTGAAAAAGTGCCCAAAAATAAAAAATATTAAAACAAATTCACTTTTTTTTTCTTTATTTATAAGAACCTGGTATTCTTATAACTCTTTCTGCCGCGGTCAACTTCAAGTTTAAAACAATAGTTCAGCATGATCTCGTGAGTCCCGCCGAATACCGGTAAATTCAGTTTGCTGACATTAATGTCATAAGAATAGCCAATTCTAAAATCTTTATACTGCACTCCGAGTAAAACAATAACCGATTCATTCAGGCGGTAACCCAGGCCTCCCCAGAATACTTCCTTATACCGGAGCAATGCATTGATATCGATACGAAATTTCGACAGATTGGTTTCAAATATTGCTGACGGAAGCAGCTGGAAATCCGGATTCCCCGCAAATGTATATTCATACCCGCCGTGGATGAAAAAGGTTCTGTCGAGTTTCATCCTCAGGCTGGTCCCTTCACCTTCCACAATAGGTTTCCCCTTGGTCTGCACCAGGTGAAGGCCGGAGACCCCGACATAGAAGCTTTCCGGTACCCTGTAAAAAAGTCCCAGGGAAAAATCGATCAGCATATCACTTTCCTTGGCACTGAGTTGGGAAAGGAACGGGTCTTCGCCAGCCGGTTTGAGTTTGCCAAAATCGATGGACTTGTTGTTGAATTCCACCTGGGCACCGATTCCAAGCTTGCCAAGTCCCATATTTCTCTGATAGGCATAACCAAAACGAACTCCGATATTCTTTTCATAGCCCAGGGCATCCTGCATGATCATTAATCCCAGCCCCCCTTTCAGGATGCGGATAGGCGCACTGGCTGCCACAAAGTAGGTCCTCGGCGCCACCTGCTGACCGTCCTCTTTTCCAAAACCGGTCCATTGCATCCGGTTGGCCCCGGTAATACATATCGCATTTTCATTGCCCGCAACACCCGGGTTATGCGTTAGGCCGTAAAACATATACTGGGAAAAGTTCGGCTCCTGCTGTGCCATTGTGGCTAAAGCAGGTACAAGTAGAACTAATGTTGTCGTAATACAGAGCTGAACGACTTTCCAGTGCTTCATCGCGGAGCTTAATGTTTTAGAGAAATAGTTTGCTAAAGTAGTAAAAATCTATTATTTCATCTTTTAACGGCTTTATTTTTCAGATATTTTATTCCATCCCGATTATGTGAAAATTACTAATAATCAAATAATTTTACCCCCCAATTACAATTACAGCACATTAATCATTGAAATATGGCTTTTGTAACAAAAGAAAAGTTATTCAGCAGGAAATGGTTTATTGCCTATACGCTGATAACGGTCGGGGCCTTTATAATGGCCGCAGGATTTGTTCTGTTCATCACACCTTATAAAATTGTCCCGGGTGGTGTTTATGGCATCTCGATCATACTTCACCACCTTTTTGGATTTCCGGTAGGGCTTACGGCTATTTGTTTTGATATTCCGATCACTATAATCGGTACCAGGATCCTGGGACCCAGGTTTGGGGTAAAAACGGTAACGGGCTTTCTATTGACTGCCATATTTGTGGATACCCTTACTTATTTTTACGGAGAACTGCCCCTCGTACCTGATAATGGCCTCTTATCATCCATTTACGGAGGGGTATTTGTGGGGATCGGTCTGGGTTTGATATTCAAAGCCAAAGCCACTTCCGGAGGATCGGATGTGGTGGCGATGATCCTATCGAAATATACTAAACTTCCGCCGGGGCAGATGATCATCCTGGTGGATTCGATGGTGGTCCTGGCCGGTTTATTCACTTTTTTAGACTGGGTGATCCCCTTGTATTCCCTGCTGACCATATTCATAACAGGGCGGGTTATGGATGTCATCCTTCAGGGCATCAGTTATGATAAAACGGTGTTCATCATTTCAGACGAGCATGAACTCATCCGGGAAAAGATCATTACAGACCTGAACCGCGGAGGTACCTATATCCAGGGCAAGGGGATGTTTGCCGGCCAGGAGAAGACCATCATTTTTACGAATGTTAACCGGAGGGAAACGGCTATTTTACAGGAATATGTCCATCAGATCGATCCGAAGGCTTTTATGACCGTCATCAATGCCAATGAAGTCCTGGGTGAAGGATTCCGTTCCTTAAGGGAAAAGATCGATTCGGACTGATAAAATCATTCCGGTCCTGTTATTGAATGACGCGATCAGAAATCTCGGCTTTGAATCCTGAATCCGGAGTTATTTGAATAGTTTCACGATATCATTACCATTGGCAAATACGAGGATGCCCAGCAAAATAACCATGCCGGCTACCTGCGCGTATTCCATGAATTTGTCACTGGGTTTACGTCCGCTGACTATCTCATAAACTAGAAACATCACATGACCTCCGTCAAGTGCGGGGATTGGAAGGAGATTCAAGATTGCCAGCATGATCGACAGGAATGCTGTAAGTCGCCAGAAGGCCTGCCAGTCCCATGTGGAAGGAAAGATAGACCCTATTGTAATAAACCCGCCTACTGATTCATAGGCTTTTACTTCCGGAGAAAACAACAGCTTCAGTTGTTTCAGGTAATTGCCAATGCCATCGATGGTCTTGACAAAACCGGCGGGAACTGCTTCCAGGATGTTGTAGTTCTTCTGGCTGAAGGTAAAGTATTTGGATGCCGAAGTGAAAATCCCCACTGTTCCTTCCTGTGTGACAGCCACGTTATACACCAGGGTGTCTGCTCCTCGCAAAATCTTCATTTCCGCCAGTTTACCCTTATTACTTTTCACAACTTCAGAAAACTGATCAAAATAGTCCGTACTGATCCCGTTAACTTTCAGAATCCGGTCGTTGATTTCGAGGCCGGCATCTTTAGCCGGAGAAACATCTGCAAATCCGTCGACAACAAATGGGAAACGGGGCGTAAGGAAGTCCGGGTTTTTATGTTTGACCAGTTTTCCAAGGATCCCATCCGGGATGGTAATCTCCATAATGCTGCCATCTCTCTCTATCTGAATGGTCTTAGCTTCATCGAGGATAAGCGCCACCGGGATTTTATTGAAATCCTCGATCTGTTTGCCTTCCACGAGCAAAATCTTGTCGCCGTTCCGCAGCCCCATCTCCCGGGCAAGGGTATCGGTGACAATGCCATATTTGTTGACTTCAGAGGTCGGCAGGTATTGTTCTCCCCAAAAAGCCAGGATCCCGATGTAAATGGCAAATGCCAGCAATACGTTGACCGTCACCCCACCGACCATTATTATCAGCCTCTGCCAGGCCGGTTTTGACCTGAATTCCCAGGGTTGAGGTTCCTGTTTCAGTTGCTCCCGGTCCATGGATTCATCGATCATTCCTGATATTTTGACATAGCCGCCCAAAGGCAACCAACCCAGGCCGTACTCAGTTTCCTTATGTTTATATTTAAAAAGAGAGAACCATGGATTGAAGAATAAATAAAACTTCTCAACCCTGGTTTTAAATAACCTGGCAGCGATGAAATGGCCAAATTCATGAAATATGACAAGGATTGACAGGCTTAACAGTAGTTGGGCAACTTTGATTAAGATTTCCATATTGATATTTAAAACTAATATCTGATTGATTAAAATTTAATAACATCCACCGGATTCACCGGCACTCCGTTATACCATAATTCGAAATGGAGGTGCGGACCACTGCTCATTTCCCCGGAACTGCCTATTATTGCAATTGCATCCCCGGCTTTTACAAAACTTCCCTGTTCCTTTAGCAGTGATGAATTATGCTTATACGCCGAAATCAGATCATACTCGTGCTGAATGCAAATAGTATATCCCGTTTCCAGTGTCCATCCGGTAAACACGACCACTCCGTCAAGGGTAGCCTTGATCGCTTCGTTTTGAACCGAAACAATATCGACCCCATAATGTTTACTCTTCGTGTCAAATTTGCCGGTTACAATGCCCCGAAGCGGGGTGAAAAATGAGAAACTGTTGATATCTGGCCTGATCCCCGGCTTTTCCCGGCTTGCTATTTTCACATCCCCTGCATAAAGCAGGTTTTCGAATTCCTCCCGAAAGGCTGAATCCCTTTCGGAGGGGTAACTTGTTATACTCCGGTAAGCGCCGCCGGTATCCAAAGGCAGGGGAGAAACTATGGTGGTATCCTTGCCTGAAAGGATCAGTTTAAGATTGGCCAAATACAGTTTATTCTGTCGAGTGGCTTCTTCCAGGGAGTCAGTAACATTTTGCAGCCGGTACAATTTCTCATACAACTGTACATCGGTGTAACCGGGTATGTATTCGCGCAATGGGGTGAATGCAATAATGATGGTGGTAATAATAATAAGCAGGATGCTCAGTGTTCCCACTGCGATAAAGACATTGAGACGGCTGAGTTTGAAAGACAGTTTTTCCTCATAGGTTTCATCGTTCAGGATCACAAGCTTATACTTATTCCTGAGTTTCCGGTACCATTTCTCTTTTTGTTTGGTTTCCCTGGCCATGCCCCTGTCATTCAGGGTGCAAATATCGTAATTTTTCGGCGATAGGGATTATTTTTTACTTTTGCAGCGACAGGTTGAGCCAGAGCAAAAGAAGCAATACAAAATATTTTAATCAAAATTCAGTTATTAGTCCGGGACTCTTGAAAAATCCATAATTGAATCCGGGTAGTACTTTTGGAATTAAGTATCAGAAGAGTGGTAAGGAATCACATATACAGAAAAATATTATTTATCGCGGGACTGACCCTGGTCATGGGATTGTTCTACTCCTGCAACACAAAAAAGAACACGTTCACCAGAAGGGTTTACCATAATATTACCTCAAGGTACAACGTTTATTTCAATGGTAAAGAAAGTCTGAACGAAGGCACCATAGAACTGGTCAAAGGAGTCAGGGATAATTACAACCAGATCCTGCCGGTATTTAATTTCGGTACCAAACAGGAAGCCCAGCAGTTAAATCCCAGTATGGACAGAGCTATTCAAAAAGCTTCCATCTGCATCCAGAAACATTCCATGCCTTTCGACGGTACCGAAAAGGTCCGGTGGATCGACGATTCGTATTTTCTGATCGGGAAGGCATATTTTTATAAACAGGAATATTTCAGCGCCCGCCGTACTTTCAATTTCATCATCCAGGAATACGGGTATAATGACATCAAATACGATGCAATGATCTGGCTGGCCCTGACTTATAACCAGACAAAGGAATTCGAAAAATCCGAACCGCTTCTGAACCTCATTACATCCGACGTCAGTAACGGCAGGGTGCCGGAATCAGCCATTGAGGTTCTGCCGCAGGTATATGCTGACCTTTACATCCGGCAGGGATATTACGATAAAGCCGTGGAATACCTCTTTGAGGCGATTGCGTACAATCCGAAGAGGGACCTCAAAACCCGCATGATGTTCATCCTTGCCCAGATATTCCAGCAAAATGAAGATCTGATCAGGGCCACTGAATGGTACGAACAGGTGATCAAGCGGAATCCGCCATACGATATGGCTTTCCAGGCCAAGATAAACCTGGCCAGGTCATTTGACGCCAATTCCGGTGACCGGAAACAAATCACCAAGATCCTTAACCGCATGTTAAAAGATGATAAAAACAAGGATTACAAGGATCAGATCTATTATGCCCTGGCTGATGTTGCTTTGCGGGACCGGGATACCGCCGGCGGATTGAATTATTTACGTTTATCGGTCAGCTCATCGGTCAATAATAATTATCAGCGGGCGACTTCTTCCCTGCAGCTCGCTGATCTGTATTTCGGCATGCCGTCGTACGAGAATGCCCAGGCTTATTACGATACGGCCATGATGTTCATTCCAAAGGATTATCCGAACTATAATCAAATTGAACTCAGGACCCGGGTGCTGACCAAACTGGTCGAAAATCTAATTACCATAAAGGTCCAGGACAGCCTTCAGGCTGTGGCAAACATGTCGGAACCGGACCGGAATGCCCTTATCAACAAGCTCATAAATAATTACCAGGAAGAACTACGGCAAATAGCAGAGCAGAAAGCACTCGAAGCGGAGCTGGAAAGGCAGCAGCAGCTGAACTCCTACAGTGGCCCGAGCACCCAGACCCAACCGGTTGGCGGCAAATGGTATTTTTACAATCCCCAGACCAAGGAATACGGTTATTCGGAATTTCTCAAAAAATGGGGTAAAAGGAAACTGGAAGACCTCTGGAGGGTCAGCAACAAACAAATGATCTCCTTTGGTTCAGAAGACACGGAGGCGGGAGCCGACACAACCCTGTCGGATTCACTGGTAGCAGCCGCCAATGATCCGATGAACCGGGAGTACTACCTGAAAAATCTGCCCAAGACCGAAGAGGATTTCAAAGCATCTGATAAAAAGATCCTGGATGCCTATTTCGAAATAGGGAAAGTATACCGGGACGGCCTCAGGGATTACCCGGAATCCAACAGTTCACTGGAAACCATGAACAACCGTTTCCCGGCCAATGAGCATGAACTTCAGGCTTTCTATTATTTATACCGCAATTACACCGACCTGGGCGATGCCGGAACGGCGACCCAATATAAGACAAGGATCACCGGACAATATCCTGAAAGCGATTATGCCCGGATTCTTACTGATCCGGAATACCTGACCAAGCTGGCGCAGGAGAAGAACAGGATCAACGAGCTCTATGAGGAAACATACAGGGCCTACGAAGCCGGACAGTATTACCAGGTCATTGCAAAAAGTGACCTGGCATTGTCGCTTTACGGTGATTCCACCGACCTGGCACCCCGGTTTGAATATCTGAAAGCTGTTTCCACAGGGAAGGTTGACATAGTAGATTCCCTGGTGGTCAGCTTACAGCGTATCATTTTAAAATACCCGAACAGTGAAATAAAGACTTTGTCCCAGAATATACTGGCTCATATAGTCGAGGAAAATCCCGAATTCAAGGATGAGAACTTTGTCCTTCCCGGTGAAGTACCGGCGGAGAAACCTTCCCCCTATAAAGTGAACCCTTCCATGCAGCACATGTTCATGATCGTGGCAGATTCCAGGGAAATCAGGCTGAATCCATTCAAAGTCAAGCTATCTGATTACAACATCAAGTACTATAGCATTGAAGGATTGAATATTAACAGCCTGGTCCTTGACAATGCACATTACCTGATAACAGTCGGAAACTTCAACAATTCACAAAAAGCGAGAGATTATCTTGACGCGATTTCTTTAAGCGAATACATTTATGCCGACCTGAAAGCAGGCACCTATCTGAACATGATCATATCCACCGAGAATTATCCCGTATTCTTCAAAGAGAAAAATATTGAAGAATACCAGAAATTTTTTGAAAAGAATTATAAATAAATCGTTATATTGCAAAAAACCTTACTCAATCATGGCTAAGAACATCATAAGCGAAACCCCGGCCGTCAATATGATCGGCAAGGGTACCAGTATCAAGGGCGATATCCGTTCCGACGGGGACTTCCGGGTTGATGGCACGCTCAATGGTTCGATCCAGTCGACCGGTAAAATTGTCGTAGGAGTATCCGGAACCATCGAAGGGGATATAACCTGCCAGAATGCGGATATTTCAGGCCAGGTGAAGGCAATCATCAAGGTGAAGGAGGTCCTGTCCCTCAAAGCCACGTCCAAAGTACTGGGTGATATCTATACCAATAAGCTGGCAATCGAACCGGGCGCCAAATTTACCGGAACGTGCAATATGCAGGAAGAACCGATTAAACCGGTTCAGCCCGAAACCAGGCCCAATGAATCCATCATTAGAGAAAAAGAAAAAATCACTGGATAGTTATGCCCGTTATTCCAGTATTGCCTTCCAGATGCTGGTCATAATCCTGGCCGGTGTCTTTGGCGGTGTGCAACTGGATAAGTGGCTTAAATTAAATGTGCCTGTATTTACTATCCTTTTATCATTACTTTCGGTGATCCTGGCAATTTATTATGTCACACGGGATTTAATCCGATCTGGGAACCGGCAGGGGAAAAATCATAACCAAGATCATGAGGGGAAAAATTAAGCGGTTCATGTTCAGACTGGTAATCTTCAGCCTGGTTATGGTTTTTATAGCATTCCTGCTGGATGAGGTCTTACCCGAAGGCAGCCTTCCGGCAGCCCTCCCCTACCTGTTCGTCTTGTTTTTTTCCGTTACCATAGCGGTACATTGGGTTCTGTTAAAAATTACCGAACTTAAGCCGGCTAAATTCGTTTCCTATTTCATGCTGGCCACATTCGGAAAACTGATCATCTACCTGATCGTTATCCTGATCTACGTATTTACACGAAAAGAACAACTGCTGGCATTTATTCTGTCATTCTTTATCCTTTATATCTTCTACACGGTATTTGAGGTGGTCAGCATTCTTTCACAAACCAAGGAAATCAATCAATCAAAACATTAACAATCATGACAAAAAAGACTATACTCAAGGAAATGGCTGAAGTCAACATGATGGACGATTATGGCTATAAAAAGATTGATAATTACAACTACAAGACTGTCAATGCAATGGCCCGCCATTATCACGAGGTATTGCGGCTGATCGGCGAAGATCCGGAGCGGGAAGGATTGAAAGCAACCCCCGTAAGGGTTGCCAAATCCATGCAATTCCTTACCCATGGTTATTTGCTTGACCCGGAAGAAATTTTAAGATCGGCGATGTTCAAAGAAGATTACAAGGAAATGGTCATCGTTAAGAACATTGAAATATATTCATTATGTGAACACCACCTGATCCCGTTCTTCGGGAAGGCACATGTTGCCTATATTCCTAACGGTTATATCGTCGGTTTGAGCAAGATCCCGAGAGTTGTGGATGCTTTTGCCAGGAGGCTTCAGGTACAGGAAAGGCTTACCACGCAGATCAAGGAGTGCATTCACAATACCCTGAAACCGCTCGGAGTGGCAGTTGTAATCGAAGCCCTTCATATGTGCATGGCGATGAGGGGAATTCAAAAACAAAATTCCATCACCACAACTTCCGATTTCACCGGCGCTTTTTTAAAGGAGCCGACGAGGGCGGAATTCATCCACCTGATAGGTTCGGATCTACATTAACCTGTTAAAAAATCTGATTTCATTAATTATTGCTACTTTTGCCAAGCTTTTAATCTAAAACCACCATAATAGAATGAATGCATATGTTTTTCCAGGCCAGGGGGCCCAGTTTGTCGGGATGGGTAAGGAACTGTACGAAGGGTCAGCCTTAGCCAAAGAATTATTCACGAAAGCCAATGCTATTCTTGGTTTTAATATAACCGACGTAATGTTCGGCGGGACAGATGAGGAACTGCGGCAGACCAAAGTAACGCAACCAGCCATTTTCCTGCATTCGGTAATCCTTTCCCGTGTACTGGGCAATGATTTTAAACCGGACCTGGTCGCCGGACATTCCCTGGGGGAATTCTCAGCCCTGGTCGCCAACAAGGTCCTGTCGTTTGAAGATGGGTTGAAACTGGTCTCAAAGAGGGCGATGGCCATGCAAAAAGCATGTGAATTGCAACCCTCCACGATGGCAGCCGTGATCGGTATGGAAGATTCGGATGTTGAAAGGGTTTTAAGCCTGCTGAAAGATGAAATTATTGTGCCGGCCAATTACAACAGTCCCGGGCAACTGGTGATCTCCGGCACTGTGAAAGGCGTCGAGTTAGCCTGCCAGAAGCTGACCGAAGCCGGTGCCAAAAAAACCGTTATCCTTAACGTCAGCGGAGCCTTCCATTCCCCCCTGATGCAACCTGCCGCCGAAGAACTGGCCAATGCGATCAAAACTACCAAATTCAATAAGGGCATCTGCCCGATATATCAGAATGTCACGGGTCAGAGCGTTACCGATCCGGAAATCATCAAGAAAAACCTTATCGCACAGCTGACATCACCCGTGAGATGGACACAATCTGTCAAGAATATGATTGCAAGTGGTGTGACCATGTTTATTGAAGTTGGTCCAGGTACCGTTTTACAAGGACTAATCAAAAAAGTCAAACGGGATATTCCGGCTGTCAGCGCGGAATACAAAAAAGGGTGAGGCTAAAGAGTGTTGAGTGGTTAGTGTTGAGTGGTTAGTGTTGAGTGATTAGTGTTGAGTGGTTAAGTTTTAGATTATAGTTCAGAGTTTTTAAGTTTCCCTGATGCAACGAGTCTTCCTAAAGCCTTTTCTTTCAGGCTGCGTTCAAGGGCTTCCATGTACCTCATATTGTGCATGTCGCTGCCTGTAAATTCGATCATATTCCTTTCGATCAGCTTTTCAGCGAACTTCTTCACCGGATCCGGATAATATCCGGCGAGTGACACCAGGTTCAGCTGGAAAAACACTCCGCGGTCCTTCAGGTCTACATAGTTATTCAGATCCCCAAACCAGTATGAATAACGCTCGGGATGGGCAAGCACCACTTTATAACCGTCACATTGAAGATTGAATATCAGAGATTTAATATCAGGATGAGGAGAATAGTACGACATCTCGATCAAAATAAAATGATCGCTGAATGAAAGCAGGTCGCCCGATTTCATTTTCTCCTCAAAGCCATCGTCGACCAGGTATTCTGCGGCGGCTTCCACTTCTACATCCAGGCTTTCCTTTGAAATCGCTTCCCTGAGCCTGTCCAGCCCGGATAGTATAATATCAGGCGTGTTTTTGTAAAATTCCGACTGAATATGTGGAGTGGTTATCAATTTCCGAAATCCGAGCTGATGCATTTTACGGACAAGTTCCATGGAATCCTCCATGGAACGGGCCCCATCATCAATTCCCGGGATCAGGTGCGAGTGCATATCTGTTCCTATCCCGGCAAAATTTGCCAGTCCTGAATTTAGTCCCGTTTTTGAAAAAATATTTCTTAGCACTATCTTTTCAGGTATTGTTCTTCGTAATATCTCTGGTAATCGCCGGAAGTCACATGGTCCAACCATGGCTGATTATTAAGGTACCAGTCAACCGTGGTGGAAAGGCCTTCCTCAAAAGTTACGGATGGTTTCCATCCCAGCTCGTTCTGAAGTTTTGAAGAGTCGATGGCATAACGGAGATCATGTCCGGCCCTGTCTTTGACAAATGTGATCAATTTTTCCGATGTCCCTGCAGGCCGGCCTAGTTTAGTATCCATCAGCCGGCACAGAAGCCGGATCAGGTCTATGTTCTTCCACTCGTTATTCCCGCCGATATTGTATGTCGAGCCAATTGTACCATTATGAAAGATCGTATCGATTGCCCGGGCATGGTCAATCACGTATAGCCAGTCCCGTACATTTTCTCCTTTCCCATAAACGGGCAACGGTTTGTTATGTCTGATATTGTTGATGAACAAAGGCAGAAGTTTTTCCGGGAACTGGTTGGGTCCGTAATTATTGGAACAATTGGAGATGACAACGGGCAGGCGGAACGTATGGTTATAGGCCCTCACAAGGTGGTCACTGCTGGCTTTTGAAGCAGAATAAGGACTTTTCGGGTCATAGGGTGTAGTCTCGGTAAAATAGCCCGATTCCCCCAGGGAACCATAGACTTCATCTGTAGACACATGATAAAACCTTTTACCTTCGACATGGTCCCCCCATATCTTCCTGGCGGCGTTTAAAAGATTCACCGTACCGACAATGTTGGTAAAGACGAACTCGGTGGGATTTGAGATTGAACGGTCCACATGAGATTCAGCCGCCAGGTGGATAATGCCGTCGGGAGAAAAACGGTCGAATGCCCCCATGACCTGATCTTCATCGGCGATATCCGTTCTGACAAAGGAATAATTTGATGAATTTTCAACATCCCGCAGGTTTTCAAGGTTGCCGGCATAGGTAAGGGCATCCAGGTTGATGATACGGTAGCCGGGATATTTTTTAATAAAATGCCGGACAACGTGAGACCCGATGAATCCGGCACCGCCGGTAATCAGAATGGTTATTTGCTTCGAAGACATGTCGAATGATTTCAAATGGTTATCTGTGAAGAATGTTTAGCCTTTTCCCAGTTCCAGGCAGTAAGGATCATTTCATCAAGGCTTTTCTCTGCTTTCCAGCCCAGTTCCGTATTGGCTAATGATGGATCTGCCCAGATCTTTACCACGTCACCGGGCCGCCTGTCGACAATCCTGTAATTCAGTTTCCGCCCCGAAACCCTTTCGAATGTTTGGATCACCTGCATGACAGAATAACCTTTTCCCGTACCCAGGTTGAATACTTCGTACCTGTCCTTCTGCTTGTGACCGATCATCCTTTCCAGTGCCACGACATGAGCTTTGGCCAGATCCACAACGTGGAGATAGTCCCTTACCGGAGTGCCATCGGGGGTATCATAATCATTTCCGTAAACTTTAAGGAAAGGCCGCAGGCCGATTGCAGTCTGGGTCAGGTAAGGCAATAGATTATCCGGGATATCGGAAGGGGCTTCGCCGATCAGGGCGGATTCGTGTGCTCCTATCGGATTGAAATAACGGAGCGATATTGCAGTTATATCACTGATTGTCACCGTATCTGAAATAATATCCTCCATGATTTTCTTCGTATTGCCATAGGGTGACTCTGCTTTTAGCAGAGGAGCCTGTTCGGTTACCGGGAGTTTTTCCGGCTGTCCATAGACCGTACAGGAAGAAGAAAAGACAATGTGCCTGACATGGTTGTTCACCATTCCCTGTAATACATTTATCGTGGACAGCAGGTTATTGCGGTAATACTTGAGGGGATTGGAAACCGACTCACCCACTGCTTTCGAGGCCGCAAAATGAATCACAGCCACAAAATCTGGATTTTTGTCGAAAATATCCAGGGTTTTCTGCTCATCACAAAGGTCAAAAACATGCAGAACAGGTGTTTTACCGGTGATCCCGGCAATACGACCGACCACATCAGCCGATGAGTTTGAAAGGTCATCCACAATAATAACCTCAAAACCTTGATGTTGCAATTCAACAACCGTATGAGAGCCGATATAGCCGGTACCACCGGTAACCAGGATTTTCATAGACTCCAGTAGGTAATATTCTTAATTCTTTGCCTGTACAGTCCCTTGATATCCGCAAGTATACCTTTTTCTTCCAGCATTTGCCTGAAATCCTCCTCCTCCAGGTTTAAATATTCACGGTGGGCCACTGCCACGACGACGGCATCATATTTACCGGTCGGAGAAGCCGCCAGCGGATAGCCGTATTCATGCCTGACTTCATCCGAATTTGCATGCGGGTCAATCACGTCGATTTGAACGCCATAAGAACCGAGCTCATGGTAAACATCCGCCACTTTGGAGTTACGGATATCGCTCACATTTTCCTTGAAGGTGGTGCCCATTATCAGCACCCGGCTGTTCATGACATTTTTCCCGGCGCTGATCAGTTTCTTCACCAGTTGCTTCGCGATGTAAGGCCCCATTGAGTCATTGACAAACCTGCCGCTATCGATCACCTGGGGATGATATTTCAGTTCCTTAGCCTTAAAAGTAAGATAATACGGATCAACGCCAATGCAATGACCGCCGACAAGCCCCGGGAAGAACTTCAGGAAATTCCATTTCGTTCCGGCAGCTTCCAGAACTTCAAAAGTGTTGATGCCCATCCTGTTGAAAATGATGGACAGTTCATTCATCAATGCAATATTAACGTCCCGTTGCGTATTTTCGATGATCTTCGCTGCTTCCGCCACTTTTATGGAAGATGCCCGGTGAACTCCCGCCGTCACAACCAACTCATATGTTTTTGCGATAACGTCAAGGGATTCATCATCGCATCCTGAGACCACTTTTACGATTGTCCGGAGGGTATGTTCTTTATCGCCGGGATTGATCCGCTCCGGGGAATATCCGACTTTAAAATCTTCCGGGAACTTTAAGCCCGATTCCTTTTCCAGTATTGGTATGCATTCTTCTTCCGTGGCACCCGGATATACGGTCGACTCATACACTACATAGTCCCCTTTTTTCAACGCTTTCCCGACGGTGTGCGTGGCTTTCAGCAACGGGGCCAGGTCGGGGAGATTGTGCCTGTCGATCGGAGTAGGTACTGCTACGATATGAAATTTTGCCTGGCGAAGGTCGAAGGGATTAGAAGTGAACATGATATCACATCCTTCAAATTCGCTTTCCGGCAGTTCTTCACTCGGGTCCTTTCCCTCCTTCATCAGTTCAATCCTTCCCGGATGGATATCAAAACCGATTACGCTGATTTTCTTTGCAAAGGCCAGTGCAATGGGTAGACCCACATAACCGAGGCCGACAACCGATAATTTCTCTTCTTTGGCTAATAATTTATCGTACAGGTTCATATGGTTTTATCAATTGAATCGTATCCGGAGATTCCTTCCGTCGATCGGCAGGAAATGTTATTCCAGGTTTCACAGCAATTTCTTCAGAAACGGATGATAGTCTCCTTTCAGCCCGACGGGTACCGAATTCCGGATATGGTAAACGGTTTCGATGCTGGGCCTGGCTTCCTCAACGCCAAATCCTTCCCCTGCAAGGATCTTTTTATAGCTTTCCGTATGCAATTCCGTAAATCCTCCGCTGAATTCCAGTTCTTCGCCCTCAATGGTAATCGAACGGAAAGTACGCTGGCCGGATTGTTTAATTTCGTCTGGAATGGCATGGTAATCGAGGCTTAAGAACCAGCGCACACGCGCCTTCTCAAGCTGCAGGAAACCGGCTGCGCTGTTTTTATCGGAAAAATGCACCGTGTTGCCCAATGGCTTCCCGAAAATCAACGAGAGCATATCGAAGAAATGTATTCCGATATTGGTGGCCACTCCGCCCGATTTTTCGACGTCTCCCTTCCAGGATATGAAATACCATTTGCCCCTGCTGGTAATATAGGTCAGATCCACATCATAAATCTTGTCATCCGGACCCTCCTGGATTTTCTTCCTGATTTCTTCAATCGTTTTATGCAGGCGTAACTGAAGAATGACATTGATCTTTTTCCCGGTTTCCTCCTCAATCTCTTGCAGGGCATCCACATTCCAGGGATTCAGAACCAACGGTTTTTCGCAAATGGCGTGGGCCTCATTGCGGAGGGCCAGGCGGATGTGGGCATCGTGCAGGTAATTAGGGGAACAGATGGCAACATAATCAACTTTATGTTCTCCTTTTCTCCGCAGTTTATCCAGGTGCCGGTCAAATCGCTCGGTCTCCACAAAAAAATTAGCATCGGGAAAATACGAGTCTATGATTCCAACGCAGTCAAACGGATCGACGGCAGCAATGAGTTCATTGCCCGTATCTTTGATTGCCTTCATATGCCGTGGAGCAATAAAACCAGCCGCCCCTATCAGTGCAAAGTTCATAGTTCAAAGTTAGAAGTTAAAGTTTAAGGTTTTAAGTTCAAAGTATAAGAATCAGCTGGTTACTGCCTTCCTTACTTCCCCTTCCACCAGTATATATTTTTCGCCGCTTTCAGGACAAACTGCCATGCCTTCCGTATTAAAGTCGAGACGATGTCCGAATTCACTCATCCAGCCCACCTGTCTTCCAGGGTTGCCAAGGATAAGGGCATAAGGCTTAACATCTTTCACCACTACCGCACCGGCCCCGATAAAGCCAAACTCGCCGATGGTAATCCCGCAGACAATCGTCGCATTAGCACCGATGGAAGCCCCCTTTTTAACGTGGGTTTTGACATACTGGTCTTTTCTGATGACCGCGCTTCGGGGATTCCTGATATTGGTAAAGACCATGGACGGCCCCAGAAAAACATCTTCCTCGCAAACCACTCCCGTGTAAATGGAAACATTATTCTGGACCTTTACGTTTTTACCCAGCACGACACCCGGTGAAACCACGACATTCTGGCCAATGTTGCAATTTTCGCCTATGACCGAGCCTGACATGATATGGGAAAAATGCCAGATTTTCGTCCCGGCGCCAATCTGGCAACCTTCATCTACAACGGCCGTTTCGTGTGCAAAATATTGTTTCAAGCTCAATGTGAATTTGTTAATGGTTAATTGATAAATTCAAGGATCGTATCCGAGACATAGCTGATCTGTTCCTCATCCAGTTCCGTGTGCATGGGCAACGATATCACCGAACGGCTCAGGTGCTCCGTAACAGGCAGGTCGCCTTCTTTATAGCGGGGGTCCAGGTAAGCCTTTTGCAGGTGCATGGGGACCGGGTAATAGATCGCGCATGGAATGTCTTTGGATATCAGATACTCCAGCAGCTTATCACGGTCCATGTCATTAGTGACGAGAGTATATTGGTGAAAAACATGGGAAGACCGTGAATATCTGACCGGTACCCGGAGACCGGGACAGCCTGAAAATGCCTTGTCGTAGGCATCTGCAGCCTTCTGTCGGGCAGATGCATATTCATCCAGGTGTTTTAGCTTGATATCAAGAATGGCAGCCTGAATGCTGTCCAATCTTGAATTGACACCGATTTCCTCATGATGGTAGCGCACATGCATCCCGTGGTTGACGATGAAGCGCATTCGTCTGGCCAGGTCGTCATCATTGGTAAAAATGGCCCCTCCATCTCCATAACACCCAAGGTTTTTTGAGGGAAAGAACGACGTGGTGCCAATATGCCCAATGGTGCCGGATTTTTTCCGTGTACCGTCACTGAAGGTATATTCCGATCCTATCGACTGGCAGGCGTCTTCAATCACATAAAGATTGTGCTCCCTGGCAATTTTCATAATTTCCTCCATTTCAGCACACTGGCCGAAAAGGTGAACAGGCACGATGGCCCTGGTTTTCGGCGTGATCGCTTTCCTGAGGCTTTCAATATCCATATTGAAAGTGCCAGGATCCACATCAACCAGGATGGGAGTCAGTTTCAGCAGTGCGATAACTTCGACCGTCGCAACAAAAGTAAATGAAACGGTTATGACTTCATCGCCGGGTTTCAGGTCCAGGGCCATCATGGAAACCTGAAGGGCATCGGTACCATTGGCACAGGGGATGACATGCTTCACACCGAGATATTGCTCGAGGTTTTTCTGGAAACGCTGAACTGCTGGTCCATTGATGAAGGAAGTGGAATCGATTACTTCATGGATGGCAGCATCCACATCGGGTTTGATCTTATCGTACTGGGTTTTCAGGTCTACCATCCGTATTGGTCGCATAATCAGAAATTTAGATCTAATAGTTAAGAAAATGAATGCGCAAAGGTAAGAAAGATTGAAGAGAGAACGTTCAAGTTTGAAGAATCGTGCTTCATTAAAAACCTATCTTTGCAAAAAACCTGACTATGCTTAAAATTCGTCTGTATCCGACGATTTTTTTCCTTTTCATCGCTTACCAGGCATTCTCCCAGAAAGCCACCCATGACTCGATCACGAGCATACCGATGGTATATGCGCAATACGGTTACCAGTTCCCTTCCGGGGATATGGCGGATAGATTTGGGAACAATTCCGTTCTGGGAGGAGGGTTCATGGTCAAAAACAAGCACAATTGGATATTCGGGGCTGAATACAATTTCATTTTCGGAAACAATACCAGGGATGGCTTTTCAATTCTCGAGGAAATCATGACCGAAGATGGTAAGATCATCAGTGGAGACGGCACTCCGTCGGTAGTAGCCCTGTTTGAAAGGGGCCACATCGGCAGCGTTAAATTCGGCAAGCTTTTTCCCGTTTTAAGTGCCAATAAGAACTCCGGTTTCTTTGTGACTGCCGGATTAGGTGTCATTACACATAAAATCCGCATCGAAGTGGAGAATCAAACCGCTCCCCAGTTGAAAGGCGATTACCGCAGGGGCTATGACCGCCTGACAGCCGGTTTGCAGCTGAACCAGTCAATCGGTTACATGTACTTCGGAAAGAGAAATATCACCAATTTCACATTTGCTTTCGAATTCTTTGAAGGCTTTAGCAAAGGACAGCGGGATTACTTGTTCGATACCCGTCAGCCCGGAAACGGAAGCCGTTTTGATGTCCTTATGGGGCCTAAGATTTCCTGGATGATCCCGTTCCGCAAACGGGGGCCCCAGGAATTCTATTATTACTAATCCATGCACTTCATGTGGCTCCTGTATGATATATTGATCCATCTTTACGGAGGCGCTGCCCGGGTTGCTGCACTGTTCAATCCTAAAGCGGGGCTGTGGGTAAGCGGAAGGAAGCATTTATTCAGACACATGCAGACTGCAATTGGTAACCGGACAATTAAAACCGGTACTGACCACTCAACACTCAACATTCAGCCCTCATCCCTCTTCAGCCTGGCCTGGTTTCATTGCGCCTCACTGGGCGAATTCGAACAAGGACGCCCGGTCATAGAAACATTCCGGCAGACTCATCCCGATTGGAAAATCCTGCTGACCTTCTATTCTCCTTCAGGCTATGAACAGCGAAAGAACTATCCGGGCGCGGACTGGATATTCTACCTGCCCCTGGATACAAGCCGGAACGCCAGGAAGTTCATCGATATAGTCAATCCTGACCTGGTTGTGTTTGTCAAGTATGAATTCTGGTTTCATTACATGGATATCCTGTATCGCAAAAGTATTCCGGTTTATGTGATATCTGCCAATTTCAGGCACGACCAGCATTTCTTCAAGTGGTACGGCTACTGGAGCAGGAACCAGCTTAAAAAGGTAACCCGGTTTTTTGTCCAGCATGAGAATTCATCACAGTTATTGCGGAATTTTGGCCTGGACAGGGTCACGGTCAGCGGGGATACCAGGTTTGATCGCGTAGCTTCTATTAAAGATCAGCCGGGTCAGTTTCCCCTGATTGAAATTTTTGCCAGTCAGATGCCGGTTTTTCTGGCCGGAAGCACCTGGCCGGCTGACGAGGAAATCATTCTGAAACTAATCAGGGCGCATGGGAATCATTTGAAATTTATCATCGCACCGCACGAGGTAGGGCAGGAAAGGGTGAATGCATTGAGGGAACTGGCCGGCAACCGGCAGTCGAATGCAGGCGGAGTCTTAGGTCCGACAAATCCAGGCACAGGAACAGGGACTCCGGAATCCCGGGTCCGGCTTTTTTCAGAATTAACGGAAGAAAACGCGGCTGATGCCAGCATTGTCATTGCAGATGGTATCGGTTACCTTTCAAAGCTTTACCGTTATGCCACGATCGCCTACATTGGCGGAGGTTTCGGCGCCGGCATCCACAATATCCTGGAAGCTGCCGCTTTTGGTATACCTGTCATATTCGGTCCCAGGTATCAAAAATTCCTTGAAGCGGTGGAACTTAAAAATGCCGGTGGCGCCTTCTCCATCAACAATTTTGACCAATTGAACGAAAGAACTTCAGAACTGCTGAAAGCCAAAGAAATATACACACAAGCTTCCGATACCTGCCAACAATATGTCCAATCTAAAAAAGGGGCCACGGCCATCATTCTTAACGAATTAAGAAAAGCTTCGCAATAGTCAGTATTTTTACATTTTTAACAGTAATACCATGACGAGAAAAATCAACCAGATAAGCCCGGAGGACAATCTGATCCTCCTATGCTCATCTTTAAAAAAACCCGGGAAGAATTACCTGAATGAAAAGGAAGCTAAATATGCAGCCGGGGTTATTAAAAATCAAAAAAAGGAAACCGTACTGTTTGACCGCCTGGGAAATTTTATCATACTTCAAATGATCAAAGAGGAAAAGGATGATATGAAGAGGATGGAGAATTGCCGTAAAGCAGGCGATCTGCTGGCTGCCAGGCTGAATGAATTAAAGGCTACCAGTGCTGTGATCGTGGATGTGGATGATAATCCTGCTGAAACCCTGGCACTGGCAGAGGGAATGGCACTGGGCAGTTACCAGTTCCTGAAGTATAAAAAAGACAGGAAGGATAAAGAAAACACACTGGTTTCCATTGGAATAAAATCGCAATCGGTTAAAGAGGGGGATATTGACCGGATGAACATTATTACGGAGGAGGTATGGAAGTGCCGGGACCTGGTGAATGAACCCGTCTCACACCTCAATGCCGTGGATCTTTCGAAACATTTTCAGAAAACAGCCAGGACAGCGGGAGTAAAAGTCGAAGTGCTTAATAAAAACAAGATTGAAGCTCTGAAAATGGGCGGCCTACTGGGTGTCAACAAGGGGAGTGCCATTCCTCCGACTTTCACCATCATGGAATGGAAACCGGAAAAACCTGTCAACCAGAATCCAATTGTTTTGGTTGGGAAGGGTGTGGTATTTGATACCGGGGGATTGAACCTCAAGACCGGTTCATTTATGGACAATATGAAGGAGGATATGGCCGGTGCCGCAACAATGGCTTCTACCATTTCAGCCATCGCCCGTCTCAACTTTCCGCTCCATGTCATCGGCCTGATGCCAGCAACGGATAACCGGATAGATGCCAATGCCGTCGCACCAGGCGATGTGATTACAATTTCTGACGGCACCACCGTAGAGGTACTGAATACCGATGCGGAAGGCAGGCTGATCCTGGCCGATGCCCTGGTCTATGCCAGGAAATATAAACCGCAACTGGTGATCACCGCCGCCACCCTTACCGGAGCTGCGAGCCGGGCTATCGGCCGTTATGGCGTTGTGGCCATGCATAAATCTGCAGGGGAAGCAATGCAGTTGTTGAAACATTGCGGCGAACAGGTTTATGAGCGCGTCGCTGAATTCCCTTTCTGGGAAGAATATGGCGAATTGATCAAATCCGATGTCGCCGATATTAAAAACATTGGAGGCCCCGATGCGGGGATGATCACCGCGGGAAAATTCCTGGCCCATTTCACCGATTACCCGTTCATTCACCTCGACATCGCCGGTCCGGCCTTCATCGAAAAAAAAGACAGTTACCGGACAGCCGGCGGTACCGGATTCGGTGTCCGGTTATTGGTGGAATTCCTGGAAAGCCTGGTCTAATACGGCATACTCCACTCTACCTCCCAGGCCGGCTCAAACTCAAAACCCGAAACACAAAACTCAGAACTAAAAGACTATCTTTGCTTAAAACCAAGTGATTATGGAACAGTTAATAGATGACAAACAACGAATTGATATAGAGCGTGTTAAAGTCGGTATTACACATGGTGACCTGAACGGTATCGGTTACGAGATCATAATGAAAGCATTCCTTGATCCGAGGATACTGGAGAATATCACACCGATCATTTACGGTTCCTCCAAAGTTGCCTCTTATCATAAGAAAACACTGAATCTCAATGAATTCAACCTGAACCTGGTAAAGAATGCAGCTTCGGCTGTACCCAAAAGAGTCAATATCGTCAACATCATTCAGGATGAAGTCAAGATAGACCTGGGGAAATCGACAGAAATCGCCGGACAACTCGCTTACCAGGCTATTGAGATGGCTTCCCAGGACCTGGTGCAAAAGCATATCGATGTACTGGTAACCGCCCCGATAAATAAAAAGAATGTCCAGTCGGAAAGCTTTAAATTCCCGGGCCACAGCGAGTATTTTGCGGAAAGGTTCGGAGTGAAGGATCACCTGATGCTTATGGTAAGCGACAGTTTACGGATCGGGGTAATCACCGGGCATATTCCACTTAAAGACGTGCCGACAGCCATCAGCGTACCCCTGATCCTGAAAAAGATCGAATTGATGAATAAAAGCCTTATCAGGGATTTCGGAATACGGAAACCCAAAATTGCCATACTGGGATTGAACCCGCATGCAGGTGACCTGGGGGTCATTGGAAATGAAGAGGCGGACATCATCAGCCCTGCGGTTGAACAAGCCTGGAACAAGGGGATGGTCGTCTATGGCCCTTATTCAGCAGATGGATTCTTCGGCTCCGATAACTTCAACAAATTCGACGGGATCCTGGCGATGTACCATGACCAGGGGTTGATACCTTTTAAAACCATGGCATTTGACAAGGGCGTCAATTTTACCGCAGGCCTGCCGATTGTACGGACATCTCCGGCTCATGGCACCGCTTATGAGATAGCAGGCGCGAATGTCGCCTCGCCCGGTTCATTCCGGGAAGCCGTCTATCTTGCGATTCAGATCTTTAATAACCGCAGGGAATTTGATGAACTTAATTCCAGGCCATTGCAAAATTTCCTGAAAGACATAGAACAGAGTGGTGATGCAGTGATTGAGAAAGAGATACCGCTTTCAGCCGAGGAGGACAATGGCAACCTTATCGTGGGATAAGGTGATAATAAATGCTGACCTGATTTAAATGGAATACCTTGTTTCCGAAATCCTGTCTGTAATTAATGGAAAACTGGCAGGTAAAAAAGACCCGGGGCGTGTTATCCGGGATATACTGATCGACAGCAGAAAACTGATATCATCTGATAACTGTTTGTTTTTCGCCATTTCCAGTAAGCGAAATGATGGTCATAAATACATCCCGGAACTCTATAAAAGAGGGGTCAGAGATTTTGTCGTAACACAGTTACCGGAAGAAGACAATTATCCGGAAGCGAATTTCATCCTGGTCAGGAATACCCTGCAGGCCCTGCAGTCTCTCGCACGAGCTCACAGGGAAAAATTCGATATCCCGGTGATCGGAATTACCGGGAGCAACGGAAAGACGATCGTTAAGGAATGGTTATACCAGCTCATCAGCAAGGATAAAAAGACCGTAAGAAGCCCGAAAAGCTACAATTCACAGATCGGGGTCCCGCTTTCTGTCTGGCAAATGGATCCGCGTTACGAGATAGCCATTTTTGAAGCCGGGATTTCAGAGCCTGATGAAATGGATAAATTACAGGCGATCATCAAGCCAACTATCGGGATTTTCACCAATATCGGGGAAGCGCACGGGGAGAATTTCCTGAGCATTCAGCAAAAGGTCGGTGAAAAATTAAAACTCTTCACACGGGTAGGAACCCTGATCTACTGCCTTGACCACTCCGATGTGTTTGAGGTCATCATCAGGTCCGGTATCACTAAATTTATAAGGACCTTTACCTGGAGCCGGCAGAAACAGGAAGCTGACCTGTTCATTAAGGAAGTCTCAGGAAATGAAACCATCTTTACCAGGATCCGGGGAATCTTCCATGGCCGGGAAATCTCGATCCGGATCCCTTTTACAGATGAAGCATCCGTTGAGAATGCGATCCACTGCTGGGCTGCCATGCTGCAGACAGGTTATGCCACGGACGAAATAGCCGAAAGGTTCGAAGCCTTGCAGCCAATTGCCATGCGCCTGGAATTAAAGGACGGGATCAATCATTGCACCATTATTAATGACAGTTATAATTCCGACATCAATTCGCTTTCAATTGCCATCGATTTCCTCAGGCAACAGGCTAACCACCGGAAGAAAACCATCATTCTTTCAGATATCCTTCAAAGCGGAAAGGATGAAGATGAACTTTATGGCAGGATAGCAGGGATCATCACCAGCAATAAAATCAATCGGCTGATAGGGATCGGGCCTGCGATTTCCCGACAAATGGATCAGTTTCAGCTGGAAAAGGAATTTTATCCGCATACCGCTGAATTTTTACGCCGGTTCTCCTTTACAGCATTCAGCAATGAAGTTATCCTTCTGAAAGGTGCTCGAATATTTGAATTTGAACAGATCAGCCAGGCCCTTCAGCAAAAAACTCATGAAACCGTCCTGGAGATCAATCTGAATGCACTGGTGAATAATCTGAACTATTATCGATCGGTCCTTCGGCCGGATACCAGGATCATGGCCATGGTCAAAGCTTTTTCCTATGGGATTGGCAGTTTTGAAGTAGCCAATGCACTTCAGTTTCACAGGATTGACTACCTGGCAGTAGCGTATGCCGATGAGGGTGTCGAGTTACGCAAAGCCGGAATTACCATTCCGGTCATGGTCATGAATCCGGATGAAGAAAGCTTTGACCAGATCATCGCACACAGTCTTGAACCTGAGATATACAGCTTCCGGATACTGGACAAGCTGGAGTCGGCCATTAAAAAGAATATCCTTCCTAAAAACAAACCGGTCAAGATCCACATTAAGCTTGACAGCGGAATGCACAGGCTAGGTTTTTCGGAAGAAGAAATCCCGGAACTGGTCCAGCGTCTTAAATCCAACACGATGCTTTATACGGAATCCGTTTTCTCGCACCTGGCAGCAAGCGAGGACCCTGGTGAGGACGAATTCACACGGCTGCAGATTGATACATTCGAAAGAATGAGCGAATTGATTACCGTGGCATCTGCCCATCCCATATCCCGGCATATACTGAATTCAGCGGGTATAACCCGCTTTCCAGATGCACAATTCGAAATGGTACGGCTCGGTATCAGTTTATATGGCATCGCAACCCTGGAAGAAGAACAAAATAAACTGGAAACCGTTGCCAGGCTCAAATCGACCATTTCCCAGATCAAGGGAATTTCCGGCGGAGAGTCAGTGGGGTATAACAGAGCTTTCAAGGCGGAAAAAAATATGAAAATCGCCATCGTGCCAATCGGATACGCCGACGGATTCAGCAGGATCCTCGGGAATGGCAGGGGTCATTTGCTGATAGCCGGGCAACTGGTTCCGGTTGTCGGTAATATCTGCATGGATATGTGCATGGTAGACATATCAGAAGTCGATGCTTCAGAAGGAGATGAAGTGATTGTATTCGGCCCGGAACGGTCCCTGAAAGAACTGGCCAATGAAATGGGAACGATCCCGTATGAAGTCCTGTCGGGATTGTCCAGACGGGTGAAACGGGTGTATTATCATGAGTAAGAAGGGTTGGCATATTATTGTTATCTTATTGATTTTCATACTTCTGATTCCATACCCGCTGTTTCACGGACTGGATGCTATGGTATTGCGGATCTGGGATGAAGCCAGGCGCGGGGTGAATGCCTTTGAAATGCTTCAAAATGGCAACCTGCTGGTTACCTATTACAACGGGAAGCCGGATATGTGGGGAACCAAACCTTCCCTGTTCGTGCTGATCCAGACGGGTTTCATGTGGCTTTTGGGTCCGGGTGAGCTTGCCGTAAGGCTGCCTTCAGCGCTTGCCGGGCTTTTCACCTGTCTTTTCCTGCTGTATTTATCGTGGAAATACCTGAAAAATCCATATTACGGATTGATTTGGGCTGTGGTGCTCATTACCTTCAACGGCTATGTCGATTTCCATGGCACCCGCACCGGCGATTTCGATGCCCTGCTGACCCTGTTTATGTTCCTGAGTGCGTTCTTTTTCTTTCTCTATACGGAGGAAAAAACGCCCCGGGCTTTGTTGTACTCCATCCTATTCCTCACGCTGGCCGCTCTCACCAAGGGTATCGGAGGGTTGCTCTTTCTGCCTGCCCTGTTCATCTGGGCGATCTATAAAAAAAATATCAAAGAAATCATTTATTGTAAGATGTTCTGGGTCGGTGCGGCCGTGTTCGTGTCATGTATCGGAGGATATTACTTTTTAAGGGAGATTGAGAATCCGGGTTATCTTCAGGCGGTGATGAACAATGAGCTTGGAGGCCGCTACCTGAAAGGGATAGAAGGCCACGACCAGGGGTTCCTCTTTTATGTGGAAGGGTTTATTTACCCCAGATTGCAGAAATGGGCGGTCTTTATCATCCCGGGAATCGTCGCCGGATTTTTTATTAAGGAACGTCAGCTGAAGAATCTGCATTTGTACAGCATCATTTTATTTATCAGCCATCTTTTGATCATCTCGGCATCCGGGACAAAACTGCGGTGGTATGACCTGCCGGAATATCCTTTCATCGCTTTTATTATTACCGGTTTTATCTGGCTGGCGCTGACAATTCTTTGGAAATACCTGTCAAAAGTACGTCAGTGGCTGGCAGTCGGAGCAGCGTCAGTCTTCCTGTTGATCATCTTCTATGAGCCGGTCAGGTTAACCTTTAAAGAAGCCAATTATATCCAGGAACGCCCCTGGTACCTTGAGGATCATGAAATAGCCAAGTTTCTTCGGGAAGGGGTGAGGAACCAAAGGGACCTGGATGGCTATGTCCTGGTCCATAAAGGTTATGACGCCCATTGCCTGTTCTATATGTATTTGCTCAAAGAACACGGTCAGACCGTTATCCGGAAATCCAAAGAGCAGTTAAAGGCTGGTGATAAGGTGATTGCTCATGAAACGGAGGTCAAAGACTATATCCAGACCCATTACCCGGCCGAGATCACAGATAGCAGCACATATGTCAAAGTTTACTATATCGGGGATTAATGAAGCTTGTAAATAAAATACGAGCGCTGCATCACAATTACCTGGCCCTTATCCTCCTGATCATTTCAGGTATCTATCTCTTGACCGTTGCCCTGATCTCAAAGGGTATATACGGGGATGCGGATTCCATCACTCATTTTGAAATTGCCCGGTACTCTTTCAGGCATCCCCAACTATTTCTGAACCACTGGGGCAAGCCTTTATTCACCATTCTTTCAGCTCCATTTGCACAATTTGGCCTGGATGGCGCAATTTTTTTCAATATCCTCTGTGGCCTGGCCACATCCTGGCTGATCTATCAACTGGTTACGGGACTGAATGTCAGATCAGCATGGCTGGCCATCCCTTTTGTTCTTTTCGCTCCGGTTTACATGATCAATCTTTTTACAAGCCTTACCGAAATTTTATTCGGATTGGTCCTGGTTCTGTCCATATACCTTTTCTTCCGTAAAAAATTCATTTTCAGCGCTATCATAATTTCCTTCCTCCCATTTGCCCGCACAGAGGGCATCATTTTCCTCTTTCTTTTTCTCACAGCCTATATCTTTCTTAAGAACTGGAAAGCCATACCCTTCCTCCTGACCGGCATCCTCTTTTTCAGCATAGCCGGAATGTTCATGGGTAAAAGCACAGGTTGGTTAATCACCGAGATCCCATACGGGGAAAAGGGCTCTGAAATATATGGCAGCGGCAGTTTTTGGTACTATTTTAAACATCTGCCTTCACTGTTGGGTTTACCGATTGCCATACTTGCAGGAGTTGGGCTGTTCAAACTTTTTATCCAAAAACCAAAAAAATCGAAGGCAGTCCCTGTTATACAGCAGACAACCCTATTTTTACTGATCGCCGGTTCATTTTTTGCATTTCTACTGGCCCACAGTTTCCTTTGGTGGCAGGGGATGATGGGGGTCATTGCCAGTAAAAGGTTTATAGCAGGGATCTCCCCTCTTTCCGGAATTTTTGCCCTGATCGGATTAAACTTCCTGTTTTCCTGCTTTCCCCACAGCCTCCCCAGAATCAAACCCATATTGACCTCACTCCTGCTGGCACTTATCCTGTATATACCATATCGAACTTATCGGATACCGGCCCGGCTTGAACTTGATAACCAGGTATTGCAGATGACGGCAGATGAATTACTAAAGCGGGGCTATTCAACGGAACAGGTGACCTATTTCGACCCTAAAATCCCGTTTTTCCTGAATTCAGATCCATTTGATGAAAATGGGACCAGGAGGCTGGCGGCCAATCAAAATATACCTTTCTATGGCCTGAAAGATTCCTCAGTACTGGTTTGGGAGCCTCATTTCGGCGGATTTGAAAGGAAGATTTTTCTCGAGGATCTATGGGCAGACACAGGCCTGACAATGGTAGACGCATTTTTACCCGATGAGCCGTACCAGGTTTACAAAGATCAGAATTACATGACCGTATTATTTAAAAAGATCCCGCCGGGAAGTCTTAAAACAGAATGGAATAGTCTGGATTCCACTGGTTTTGAACAAATCCTGGAAACGGAAAAGATGCCATTCAGGACCGATTCCATAACCGGCAGCGGAAACTATTCATTTAAATTGAATACAACGCAAATGTACAGTCCTTCGGTTAAATGGAACCTCTCAGAAATAACAGGAACGGATAAAGCACTGGTCAGAGCCGTTGTGAATGTGAATCTTCCGGTTGTGGCCGAAAAGGACAAAGTCGTTCTCGCCCTGTCAGTTTATGATGAGAATGGAAATATGCAGGAATACCTGTCCATGGCCGGCAATTATTTTGACCTGGTACAGGGAAAATGGTGTGAAATGTACGTCTTTTCACCCGTCAGCCTGGTCAATCCATATGACGGAAAGTTAAGGGCATATGTCTGGTATACAGGAAAAGGGGATATCTTTATCGACGAACTCCGTCTGGAATATTTGCCGGTGGATTATTAATGTACGTTACAATCGGAATTTTCCTCAAATTTGAACCTGATTAAACGGACACTATCAATGTCATATCTTATGGAGCCGAAGTTGCTGTCAATTATTATACCCGCTTACAATGAAGCCAATACCATTCATCTTATCCTGGATAAGGTGCTGGCTGTAAACCTGATCGGTGGAATTCAAAAGGAAATTATACTGGTTAATGATTGCTCCCGGGATAAAACCGAGGAGGTCGTGCTCAGGTACATCCAGGATCATCCGGGACAAAATATGAAATTATTCAATCAGCCTGTGAATATGGGGAAAGGAGCAGCTTTGCACCGGGGGATCCGGGAGGCCGCAGGGGAAATTATAATCATACAGGATGCCGACCTGGAATATGACCCAAAAGAGTACAATGACCTGCTGAAGCCCATTCTGGACGGATTTGCCGATGTGGTTTACGGCTCCCGCTTTATGGGCAGCAACCCTCACCGGATCCTCTTTTTCTGGCATACCATTGGAAACAAGTTCCTGACATTCATTTCCAATATGTTCACCAATCTGAACCTGACCGATATGGAGACATGCTATAAAATGTTCCGGTCGGAGTACATCAAGAAGATCCATTTCAGGGAAAACCGCTTTGGGTTTGAACCTGAAGTCACTGCCAAGATCTCGCGGTTTCCGGGGATAAGGATCTATGAAGTGGGTATATCATATTATGGCAGGACATATGAAGAAGGAAAAAAGATCGGGGCAAAGGATGGATTCAGGGCGATCTACTGTATTCTTAAGTACAATCTCTTTAGCAGGAGATACCTGATCAAGGAAAACTAACCTTTTACCCTGTCAAAGGTTTTCTCTTTTTACACTGTATGTGGCTTTTTTCCAAATTACCTTGAACCGGTTAAAAACACTTCCGGTAAAACCAGGCGGTAAAATCTCAAACAATCTCCTGAAAAACCTAGTCCTTAAAAGCGAGTATACCAGGTTCAGGGAAGATTCGAACAGTTGTCTTTTATACTTAATGTTATCCGGGTAAGGGAGGTTATAATCCGGCGCGGATTTGGCTCTTTTCATCCGGATGAAAGCGCCGCGTTTCTTGTTGTCGTACATATGGGAGTGCATCCTGATGGCATCAGACTGGTCGACCGGCTCCAGCTCAAGAAGCTTCTCCGATAACATCTGACGGGTGATTTCAAAGCCTTTTTGTGATCTCACAACCACCAGCGAGAAACCTTTGCCACGATCCTCATAAACCGGCGCCCAGGCGTCTCCCACAGAAATATCCGCAAATTCATTTGCCAGGTCGATGCACATCCTGCACCTTTGCATCATATGAAACGGAATGAGATAATTGGCATGGAATTTAGGTAACATCAAGACCCGTCCGCTCTTCATTTCGATCCTCATGCTGCCGGGCCACTCGCCGTGCCGGAACTGCAGGTCCCTGATCTCCGTATGGTCCTTTTCGCCATAAGCCCTTAAAAATCCCTGTATTGAGCTGAAGTGCATATTCAGGCCGCAATACGGGGCGATGATCAAAGAAATATTGCGGACGGAAGGATCATTGGCCATTTGCAATTTCCTTATCGAATGCACCTGGCAAGGCAACCCGACATAAGCCAGTTTGCCTTTGAAATCCCCAATCACCCCAAGCAATTCATTGACAGAGCTTATGGTATATTTACTCTGGGCTGCAGCCAGGACCTCGTCCCGGGAGGTAGCTATAAAAGGCCGGTTCATCCATGGTTCTTCCTTCGACATTCCCAGTACCACCGCACCATCCACTTTTCCGGTTTCTATCAGCCAGATCAGGATAGTGGAGATCACCCCGGCGCTTCCTGCCAGCCTCCTGATATGCTCATCTTTCGAAAACCCTATGAACAGGTCCCTGTAAGTTCCGATGTAAGGGTGGTGGGTCCCTTCACTTTGGAACAGGAACCTGTCGATTGCCTGGAAATCCACCTCTCCGCCGCTGCAGGCCGTCCACATCCTTCCGGATTCCTCATCACCGATCGGAGCATGAATCGCCGGCAGGTATTCCCCTGTCCTGTCGTGGAAGCTTAACTTCCCGCCCGATAATCCCACACAACTTCCGCAACGGGTGCACAGCCCCGTATCGATCACATTCTTCAACTTATCCAGATTTCGCGATTCCTTATTCATTTCATCTCAAATTGATAATTCTGGAATACATGAGCTCGCGACCCGCTTTTTCCGGCTTATTTTCACCGATTGGCAGCAGCTCCTCAGGCACGAACTGCCCGGCGCTGGAAACATGCCGGAGTGAATAATGAGGGGCCCGGTAAAGTTCCAGATCGCCGGAGGAAGAAGTGAATGTGTCATTTATAATTAATTGATCATCAGTCAATTTGATTCTTCTGACAAAGTTAATCCCGGCTTCTTTCTCATTGAATATCATAACTTTCTTCAATAAAGGGATCAACCGGTTACCAAGCAGCAAACTCGTCATCCTGAGGATCACATGTTTTAAAGGACCAGGAACCATCCAGCTGTGAACGGACATCTTTCCCGAAACGGTGAAACCGGTCATTTCACCATTCATTTCCGTGATATAGGAAGGATGAAGCCAATGGGTAACCGCCACTTTTCGCCTGCCGATCCTTTGCCTCCATCCATAATCGGTTGCACCGATGCCGGATGGGCTATAAATGCTGACGATCCCACCCTTTTTCAGGTTAAGGTAGATGCTGTATTCGTTTAATTTATGCACGACGAATATTCCTGCCTGAAGGTAAAATTTTGATTCCGAGGGAAATGCTGGCCCCGTCTGTTCAGTATTTTCAAAATCCCGGAGGAAATTTAGACTACGGAAATAAGAGGAATACACATAATGAACCGAATACCGGTCGTCGGTCCGGTTCAGGAAATGAGTTGGCGAAGACAGGTTTTTCAAAATGCTCGTTACGATCGTTCCTGCAACAGTATTGCCTTCCAGCGCCATCCGGGTCATCCCGTATATGACCAGGTAATCGGTGTTGCGGGAATTGATCATGACAGGAGTTTCAGCAGATACTGAGATCATACCGGCAATATAGGCGATGGCCGACTCCATGGCTGAGTAGGCCCTGAGGTCATTGGTGGCTTCATAGATTTCCCAGAGGCAATCGATCGTCACAGAGAGATAACCAGTATCCGGTCCGTCGTATTCCGGGAACCAGCCTTCTTGCGATTGAGAGTTGTAAAGATCCTTCAACCTTTTTTCGAGCTTGCGCTGATCGACTTGTACACCCGGTAAGGAGGAACACAGCACGATTCCGGCCAGGCCCGCCGCTTCCTGGTTGAGTGCTTCTGATTCCTGGTTCTTAAGCAGCCAGTCAACCGCTTTTTGTATAGCCCTGGTTATCCCTGTACCGGGATCGCTGTATCCCCTGTTTTTAAGAACAAGTCCCACGGCATACAGGCTGAAGGCAGTGGGAGGGTAACCCGATTCGAAAGGATAATATTCGTTAAAAGATCCATTCTTCAACTGCCCGTCTGCCCAGAATTCCAGGCTCCCATCCACCCATTCCTTCACCCGTGGATGCTGATAAAATGGATTGTCCGGGCCTTTGAAGCGTTCCAGGGAATCAGCGACGATCATTCCCTGCTGAAGGATCATTGAGGAGAAGTCCCTCATCTTGTAATGCCAGAAATTCCGGTCCCAGCTGCCAAATGTCGGTGAATCCGGGTCCCGGCTGAGTTGCGACAATATCCGGGGGAGCTTGGGCTGGAGAAAATTCCAGAGCATATAATCCAGTGACTGATCCATCAGGAATTTCGGGTTTGATTAATAAAAAACGGTATTCCAATTAACGACGGCAGGATGATCCGCAACAATGAAAGGATTCCCGCACCGGCAAGCAATTCAAAGGAGGCCACATGCTGGAAAAAGCCTATGATCACGGCATCCCTGGTTCCCATGCCCGCAATGGACACAGGGATCACTCCTGCCAGCAATGCCAGGCAACTTCCTGCGTACGTATAGACCACATGTACATGCAAACCGAGCATCAGGAAGATGAAATAGAATTGCAAAACCTGTATTATCCATATCATTAACGAAAAAGCATAATAGGACCAGAATTTTTCACCCGTAATCTCTACCAGAGTCACTCCTTTTTGCAAGAATTCCTGCCGTTTGGAAGTCTTATCTTTATTGATAAGTTTTGTCTTTAACATCCTGATTATCTGAGATCTGAATATGATCAGGATATAAATCAATCCCACAACCATCCCGGCCACAATTAATACCGGTTTGAGCGGCACAGAGGTTGCAAAACCCGATATCACAAGGATCAGAACAGAGAAGAAGAGGATGGTCACAACAGACAGGGTGTCGAGCGCTTTTTCGAGGAAGACCATTAACAGAACAGGTACCTGCAACCGGTATTTTTTCATCCAGGGTATCCTGACGATTTCACCCCATTTACCCGGTACCACCAGGTTTGCGCTGTAACTGCCAAGAACCTGTTGAACAGACTCTGCCAGATTGACATTAACATTGCCCAATTGCCTGGTGAAGAGATTCCAGCGGACTGATGTCAGGAACAATTGAATAAGTATCAGTAAGAAAAAGATCAATGCAGGTAAGAGCGATATATGGAGGAAAGTATCTTTCAGTGCAACAAAATCGACACGCCGGTAGATCAGGATTAAGAAAATCCCGCTAACCACAATGGAAATGGCCAGTTTGAGATGTCTTGATCTGAACTGGTACATGGTTATTCAGGATCTGTTCGTGAGATCTTATCAGATTCCTCCGGAAACCTGGATTTACTCTCGAGCCTTCTGAGCCGATACTGGTTTTCCTCGGCGATTTTGCGGTTAACCGAGATAAGATCGGCAAGGACCCCCAGGAAAATGAAAAAGAAGCCTATCAGTATCAGTATAGCCGTAAGGATCAGGCTGGGCACCCTGGTCCGCTCTTCACCCATGAAGAAGAAGATCAGCCACCTTATCCCAAGGGCCAGGCCACCCAGGAATGAAACACTGCCCAGCACGAAGAAAAAATCGAAAGGTTTATAGGTTATAGCAATCCTGAATATGGTAAAGACTGAGATCCGGATATATCGCGGAATGCTTTTAATCAGTCGTGATGGCCTCAAATCTTCGTTTACCCGGATGGGTACGGAAAGAATGGCCATATTCTTTATCCCCGCCTGAATAATGGTTTCCAGGGTATATGTGTAATCATTGAATACATTCAGGCGCATGGCAGCATCTCTCGACATAGCCCTGAATCCGCTGGGAGCGTCGGGAATATCCGTTCCGGAAGCTTTGCGCACAACCCAGCTTCCCAGTTTCTGCAATTGTTTTTTAATCCAGGAAAAATGCCTGATATTCCGGATAGGCCTCTCCCCGATCACGATATCAGCTTTTCCACTCAGAATCGGTGCGGTAAGCAGGGGGATATCCTCAGCATTATATTGGTTATCCGCATCGGTGTTGACGATCACGTCAGCACCCCTGAAAATCGCCGCCTCAATACCAGCCATGAAGACCCTGGCCAATCCCTGGTTTTTAGTGAACGAAATAATATGATCGACTCCAGCTTCCCGGGCAATATCCACCGAATTGTCCGTACTGCCATCATCAATCAGGAGCCATTCCACCTGATCGAATCCCTCCACCTTGCGGGGCAGGGCATTAAGGGCTATTTGGAGCGTCTGGCCTTCGTTATAACAGGGTATCTGTATGATGAGCTTCACTTTGCAAGATTCAGAATATACCTTGAGCAAAGATAGTTTTTTAATGAATGTCAGAATAATTTATGCGATCCACGGTCTTTTCAGGCGAATCTTCTAAATTTGTCAATGTTTACAAAGCAATGATCTACAGTTGAAATCATCCGGCATTAATGAAATTTCAGCGAAGACCTTAATCGGCTTATGCCTGGTGATGATCACGGCCGGCCTGATCAATCCACCGGGAAATATATTATCCTGGGATGTCTTCGGACATTATCTTTACCTGCCAGCGCTTTTCATATACGATGACCTGGGCTTGAAAGACAGAGGTTTCGTGGATAATATCCTGGCCACATACCAAAATTCTTCCACCTTTTACCAGGTCGTCCTGTCACCAACCGGCAATATCTTGATCAAATATTCATCGGGATTAGCCATTTTGTACCTGCCATTTTTCTTCCTGGGACATTTAACTGCGTTGATCGCCGGATTTCCTGCTGACGGGTTTTCAGCCCCCTACCAGTATTCCATCTTTGCAGGATGCCTGATTTACAGCATGTCAGGATTATTTTTCCTTCGCAAGGTGCTCCGGAAATTCTATCCCGATAAAACCACCGCCCTTGTATTGATCCTCCTCTTTCTCGGCACTAATTATTTTTCGGAATCAGTGTATAAGGGGGCCATGGCCCATAACCTGCTCTTCACGCTATATGCCATCAACCTGTGGCTGACCATTAAATGGCATGAGAGTTACCGGTTGAAATATGCGGTAATGCTGGGATTAGTATTGGGTTTGACCAGCATGAGCCGGCCAACGGACATTGTCAGTGTATTCATCCCCGCTCTCTGGGGGATTTATAATGTTAAATCGTTAAAAAACAAGATCCTGCTACTCTGGAGGTACAAATTTCATGTGCTGTTGCTCGGCCTGGGATTCCTTGCAGCCTGGGCGCCCCAGTTGATCTACTGGAAGAAGTATGCCGGGCAGTTTTTCTATTATTCTTACGATAACCCGGGCGAAGGTCTGGAATTGCTCCGTCCGTATACCCTCCAGGTGCTTCTAAGTTTCAGAAAGGGCTGGCTGGTGTACACCCCGTTAATGATCTTTGCAATTATCGGGTTTATAACGCTTTACAGAAAACAAAAACAAGTTTTCGCGGCCGTTATCGTGTATTTTATTTTCAATCTGTACCTGGTTTCAAGCTGGTCGTGCTGGTGGTATGCCGAGAGCTTCGGGCACCGGGCCATGGTACAGTCTTACCCGGTCATGGCACTGGCACTGGGTTCGCTGGTGCTCTGTCTTTCGGAACGGTCGAAATGGCTCAGGATCATCTCGGTATTGACAGCTGTTTTACTGATCGTACTAAACCTGTTCCAGACCTGGCAGCTGAATCATGGCATCCTGCACGGATCAAGGATGACCAAAGAGTATTACCTGGCTGTTTTCGGGAAGACCCGCACCAGCCCTGAACTTAAAAAAATGCTGCTGGTCGAGAGATCAGCCGTGAACGATGAGTTTTTCATTGATACCGAAGGTTATAATAATGCCAGGACATTATCTTTCAACGATTTCGAAAACTTTACCGAAGCAAATAAATATCATTTGACCGATTCCCTGGCACATTCAGGTCTAAGATCCCTGCAGATGGATTCACAGCAAAAATTTTCCCCTGCCTTTAAAATCGCTTTTAACGAACTGACGGACAAGGATCATGCCTGGATAAGGGCCAGTGCCTGGATCTACCCTTTAACCGGCTCGAAAAATGAGATCCCCCTGATGGTAATGACTTTTTCGCATGATGACCAATACTATAAGTACCGAACGGCCGGTTTTGAAAACCGGAAGCTGGAATTCAGTCCAAACCAGTGGAACCTGCTGACCATGGATTACATGACGCCCGAAGTCAGATCGGCCAGGGATCTCTTATCGGTCTATTTATGGTTCAGAGGCACTGGCAGGGTTTATGTCGACGATATTCAGATAGAAGTGATCGAACCGATAAAATGATGCAGAAACTGAAATCTATTATAGTAAACCTGAAACAGAAAACCCTGAGGATCCCAGCTGAAAGCCAGGTCATCCTTTTCCTTTCGATCGTTTTATCAACTTATACATTTTCAAGGGCGGCGCTTTTATCCATGACGCACGATGAAGTGGGCACCTACCTTGGCTATGCCCTGCATCCGGTTTGGGATATCCTGACCTTTAAGAATTTACAGCTCAACAATCATTTGCTGAACACTTTGTTGATAAAACTCAGCATAACTGTCTTTCCGGATAACGAGTTCACGATCCGGTTGCCGAATCTGATCGGGCACATCCTGTACCTCCTCTTTTCGTGGAAGATCCTGCGGCAGGTATCGAAAGATAAGTATTTAATAATTGCCGGTTTTATCCTTTTAAATGTAAATCCCTATCTGCTGGATTTCTTTTCCTGTGCAAGAGGCTATGGCCTGGAGATCACCATGATGATGATCAGTATTTATTTCATGATCAGGTTCATAAATGAAAAGAAACCGGTACAAACCGGGTTATCAATGCTATTTGGAAGCCTGGGCGTTTTGGGCAATTTTACCTATCTGACTGCCTTTTTATCGACCATAGTCGTGATCAACCTGATTGTCGTATTCAACCTTTGGGAGTATTCCGCTCCCTGGACCAGGAAAGTGCTCCGCTTACTGAAGGCAAATGTTCCGGTTATTCTGATCACGGTCGTACTGGGTGTCACTATTTATGGCCCGATCAACCGGCTGGAATCCCTTGGAGAATTCTCAGAAAGGGCCAATGCCGATAGTTTTTGGGGGAACCTGGTCACTTCACTGTTCCGTCATAGTTTATATCAACAGTATGACAGCCCGGATCCGGAAAAAGTTCTGACTTTATTCGTACAGATCCTGTTGATCATTTCGGTCATAACGGCGGGATATGGGTTTTTAAGGAGAAAGACCGAAATAAAGAGATCACCTTTTCTGTTTTTATTAATCTTTGTAACGGTTATCGGGTCCGGTTTTTACCTTCAGCACGTATGGCTGGGTTCGAGATACCCGCAGCAAAGGACTGCATTATTTCTGTATCCTTTAATCATATTGCTGATGGCCGGCCTGGTTGACCAACTTCTTTCCCTGCGAAAGATAGTCATACCATGTCGGGTCATCATCCTGGCAATTGCCATGATCTCGGTCATCCATTTCGTCAACGCCAGTAATATTCAGTACTTTCTGGATTGGAGATATGATTCTGACACCAGGCAAATGCTGAGAGAGAATGGGGATCAGTTCAAAGCCATGGCCCTTGAGCAAAACCGACGGATAGTCATCGGCACCTATTGGTTGTACAAGCCGGGAATAGAATTTTATGAGCGAAAGGACTCCCTCATCAAATGGATCAGGCAGGTGACTTACCGGGATAATTTTTTACAGGAAGCGGACTTTTATTATATCCCCGGGGAATTCAAGGACAGCCTGAACAAGTTCTCACCCGGAATACTGAAAGAATATCCCGTCAGCGGGGCCGTGTTATGGCAGGCACCGACCGGCCGGGATTAGTTTCCTTCCGGGTGCAGCTTTTGCTGGTTTCGCTCCCACAGCCAAAGGATATCCTTGCTGATCATTGAATCCACTGGGATATTCCGGCTGGCTGCCTTATGCCGGATCTGTTCCATCCAGGCCGAATCCGACAGGATATATTTCCTGGTATTAACCATAAAGGCTTCTTTATCCATTAAAAGTGATGGAAGTTCCTCATAAATGCCCTGCAGTGCTTTTTCCTCATCGTATTCCCTTACTGAATTATAAAATTTACCGGTCGGTTCCATCTTCAGGAAGTTAGCCCAATACGCTTGTTTCGTCATGCCGGAAGGGCTGATGGAACCTTTCCGGTATTGAACAGTTTGAAAAATATTCAGGAAAATAAAGAACAAAATCAGAAGACTTACCGGAATCCGCACGGACCAGCGTCTTTCGAAAAGCCAGGCCAGGAAAGCAGCCAGGGGGACTGCCAGCAGGGCATAAGCTTCAATCATGAACCTCATGCCGAAACTTCCGCCGGCGTACCAGCTCCACCATGAAAAGATGATATACATATGCAGGACCGTAAAAAGAAAGACAGGGATGAACAAGCCCCTGTTCTTTTTGAATAATGGCATCAGGCCGGCCAGTGCAAAGATCATTACCGGCGCATAGAGCAACCAGCCTTTTTTGTAGCTGAAAAGTCCCCTGATGAATTGCGGATTGTCCAGGAAAAATCTTTCCCTGCCATAGGCAAAAAAGAGGTAGTCCCCGGTGATATATTTCCAGTATATGAACTGTAGGAGCAGGACGACAAATCCGGAAAGCAGCATCAACAACAGTTGCTCACGCAGGTTAATCAGATGGCTGATACGATCTCTCCATTCCTGCCTGTTGCCGACACCCCAAAGCAGAAGGATAACGACGATGATCCCGTTCATAGGCCTGACCAGGATGATCAATCCCGCAATCAATCCTATTGAAAGGGCCCCCGGATATGAGGGCTTGTCCAGCCACTTAACAACCTGCAGGGTGAACAGTGAAAGAAGGCAGAAGGAATAAACGTGAGACATGGCAGGATTGGCGAAAGCGTAGAAAAAGAGATTGGTGCCGGTGACCAGGATCAGCAATGCCAAAGCCACGGTATTGTCACTGAAATATTTCAGCAACAACTTACGGAGATAAAAAAGTCCCAGTGTGAGGTAGACCATACTGGATATCACGAGTAATAATTTGTAAGGCGCCGTGAAACCGTTTGCTTCAAAACCAAGTGGTTCTGCCAATAAATGGGCACACAGAAAGAACGGGGCGTAAAGGACCGCCATTCCCATGGTCATTTTTCCGATGCCTTTGCCATTTCCCGCGTCTTTGACCCAGATCTTCACGTCCCCCGTATCTTTAACATTTACGAAATTGGTCAGCGACAGGTCTTTGATGATGAAAATTGCCGGAAGATACTGGTAGTAAGCTATCACATCATCCTGAATGATGCGATCCGGCCGTGTCCATAATTTCTGGGAAAGATTGACGATGAATATGACCAGGATAGCAAGAACTATCGCCAGTTTTGACCAATTCCAGTGGGGTCCCGTCCTTTGATATGACATTTCCGTTCGCATCCGTCAATATTAGATTAAATCATCGGTCTCCCTTTAGTGCCGCTTCGTAATCCGGAGGTTCTATCTGTTCATAAAGTGCCGGTGAAACCGATGTCCTGAAGTAAAGTCGCCAGTATGCATTTGATGACATGCTATCCCAGTGGATGATCCCTTTGGTATACTGAAAGGACTGGAAGACATTCAGAGCGATCAGGGCGGCCAGAAAGGTGAAGGTCAGATATCGCCAGATCTTTTTCTGTTCTGACATGAATTCGATGCATGCAGCGAATGGTACAGCCAGAATGGCATAGGATTCAATAAGGGCCCGTTGCCCGAAACTACCGCCATACCACCAGCACCACCACGACCAGGCCACATAAAGGTTGATAACCATAAAAATGAGCACCGGCCAGAAAAGGCCCCTGTTTTTTTTATAAAGAAAAAACAGGCCTGACAAAGCAAATAGCATAACCGGGGTATACAGCAGCCATCCCTTGCGGTACGAGAAAAGGCCTTGCAGAAAAGCCGGATCGTTGAAAAAAAATCGTTCATCGCCATAGGAATAATAAAAATAGCTGCCGGTAATATATTTCCAGTAAAGAGCCTGGGGAAGAAAAGTCAAAAAAATGATGATGACCAGAACAGCCAATTGCCGCCAGTTTTTAAAAAGAAATTCCATCCTGGACCTTAATACTTTGAGTGAGCCGGTCTGCCAAAGTAGTATTAAAATCAGGATGAAGATATTGACTGGCCTTACCAGGGTAATCAGGCCGGCTGAAAAAGCTAAAAGCATTAAAAACTTCCAGGAAGGTTCTCTTAACCAGGTATCCAGTGACCAGAGAAATACGGAAAAAAGGAAAAAACTATACGCGTGCGACATCGGGGCCTCTATAGTGGAATAATAGTACAGATTGGTGCCCAGTCCAACAGCAATGATCGTTAAGGCAACCGCAAACCGATCAAAATATTTCCGCAGCAATTTGATGAGGAACCAAAAACCCAGACTAACGAAGATCAAACTGGAAAAAACCAGTGCGAACCGGTACGGGACCGAATAGCCATCAGCAGGATATCCCAGGGGCTCTGCCAGGCCATGGGCCAATAAAAAAGAAGGCATGGCCAGAATGGCAACACCCATAGTCATTTTCCCGGCGACCTTCTGCCCGTCGAAAGTTTCGCCCCAGATCTTATCCTGATAAATGTCTGGTTTCTTATAGCGGAACGACATGGAAATATCTCTTTCGATGAATAAGGCGGGTAGGTAAGCGTAGTACATTTTGACATCATGGATGATGACCCGCTTTGGGTCATTCCAGGCCGAATAAAGAAAATTGGTCAGTATCATCCCGAGAATGACAATCAGAAGGGCTAATTTATCCGGGCTTTGCCGCAGGTTCACGGTCAGAATTCTATTTCGTCTTCGGATTCATCTTCATCCGTGGAAGATCTGTCATATGCATCGCAATCCAACGGAACAGACAGCGGTTTCAGGGGCCTGTCAAAATCCCCCTTGCTGAGATGAAGGCTTCGGTCGGCCAGGGCTTTTTGCATATAAAGGGCCCAGATTGGCAGGGCGGTATTGGCTCCCTGTCCCAGCCGGATCACCCTGAAGTGGACACTTCGATCTTCCGCTCCCACCCAAACGCCGGTTGTAAGGTCCGGAGTGATGCCCATGAACCAGCCATCGGATTGCCTTTGGGTGGTACCGGTTTTACCTGCAATAGGATTATTCAGCTGGTATTTGGCCCTAAGCCTTATTCCTGTTCCGGTCTGCACCACACCTTTCATCAGGTCCAGCATGAGGTAGGCCGTTTCTTCACTCATGGCCTCTTTCTTTTCCGGTACGAATGATTCCAGAACATTGCCGTATTTGTCTTCGATCCGGATGATCATGGTCGGTTTGATGTACACGCCCTTGTTTGGAAATGTATTGAATGCACCCACCATTTCGTACAGGGAGATATCCGACGATCCAAGTGCCAGGGAAGGTACGGGATCCAGGTCAGCGGTGACCCCCATTTTCCGGGCCATGGTAATGACCGATTGGGGAGAATAGCGTTTGATGAGGAACGCTGAAATCCAGTTGTTGGAATGGGCAAGCGCCCATTTTAGCGTAACCTCTTCCCCAATGTGTTTTTTGGAAGTGTTCTGGGGGGTCCAGACCGTCCCGTCAGGCAGATCGACGGAGTAGGGCACATTAGCCACCCTGGTGCACGGCGTGAATTCACCTTCCTGCATGGCAAGGGAATAAAGGAATGGCTTGAAAGTCGAACCAACCTGTCGCCGGCTCAATTTGACATGGTCGTACTGGAAATACCGGTAATCGATACCCCCCACATAAGCGAGGATATGGCCGGTACCAGGATCCATTGACATTAAACCAGCCTGCAGGATGGATTTGCTGTAACGTATCGAATCCATCGGGGTCATGATGGTATCCAGCGGCCCATTCCACGAAAAGACGGTCATCCGGGTCGGAAAATTAAAGATATACCGGATGGAATCTTCCGGAACTCCTTCTTCCTTCAGTTGCTGGTACCTGGCTGAGCGTTTCATGGCCTGTTCCAGAATGGCTCTTGTTTCCCTTTCTTCAACTTCGGGTGGAAAATCGAAAGGCGCGTTTGGAATTCCTTTCCAGTGCCTGAAAAAGGCTGGTTGTAACTCGTTTTTCAAATGTTCGGTCACTGCTTCCTCGGCATATTTCTGAAGGCGGGAATCGATGGTCGTATAAATTTTCAGCCCGTCTTTGTAAAGGTCATAGGATGTTCCGTCGGATTTATAATGAGTGCTGCACCATTCCTTCATTTCCATCCGGAGGATTTCCCGGAAATAGGTTGCCAGGCCGGTGGAATGACCTCTCAAACCGAAGTTAGTCATATCCAGGGGAATGGTGGCAACGGAATCCAGGGTTTCTTCAGAAATGAATTTATACCTCTCCATTTGCCTGAGCACCAGGTTTCTCCGTTCGAGCGAGCGTTCCGGATTTCGGACCGGGCTATACCAGGTAGGGGCATTGATCACTCCGACCAGCAGCGCACATTCTTCCAGTTTTAATGCACTGACCTCTTTGTTGAAAAAGGTTTTAGCTGCCATTTTAATACCCCACGACTGGCTGCCGAAGTCGACGGTATTCAGGTACATGGCCAGGATCTCTTCCTTGGAGTAGTTTCTTTCCAGCCGGAGCGCGGTGATCCACTCTTTGAACTTCCGCATGACCAGTTGACTTTTAGAGAGGTTCTTTTCCCTGGGGAAAAGGTTTTTAGCCAGTTGCTGGGTAAGGGTGCTGCCCCCGCCTTTGTTGGAACCGGTCACCAATCCGAAAGCGACCCGGAAAAGTGCTTTCAGGTCAACCCCCGAATGTTTCTCAAACCGGATATCTTCGATAGAAAGCAGGGCATGGACAAGGTTTGGGGGAAGATCTTTGAATTCCACATTCGACCTGTTCTCGACGTAGTAAGTTCCAAACAGTTTACCATCCCGGGAATAGATTTCAGTTGCAAGGTTTGTTTCAGGATTTTCGAGGTCATGGAATGAGGGAAGTGGTCCGAAAACATTGTTGGCAACGGCAACAAAGAACATTATTACGATCAACAGGGAAGCAAAATACAATATCCAGAACCTTCCGAGGTAATGCTGGTGCCACATGGTATTTGCCGACCTTTTTCGACGCATTTAATTCCGGTTTATACTTATTTAATAATTCTTAATCCGATATCTTTTATGCCGGCCAGTTCCTGTTCCCGCATTGCCTGCTCAAATTCAAATACATAGGTGCCTTTTTGCGGGAAACGCAATCCACTCCGCAGCATGACCTGGTAATCCCGGATATTGGTTATGCCTCTCCCCAGCCATTTACCGGTTTTATCAGCGAGTAAGCATTCCACTGTGTCTCTGGCCTGTGTGCCATCCGGAAATGTCGTATTAATAAAGAAAAAAAGGTTTGCATACCGGTAATCAGTCGAATGACGTATATTCAGAAAGAACCGGTACAGATAATTCGTATCCTCCACCGGCACTTCAAATCGGATTGACTCATCTTCATTCCAAACGCTGCCGGGGACTTTTTTAGTATGGTCATACAAAGGATCGGGAGCGCACCCCTGACTCATCCAGGCATGAAGGACAATAAAGAAAAGTGATATAATGCTATTTCTCATCGAAGCGGTTCAATTCGAGTTCATCCGATGCATTTTCAAAATCTGATTTATTTTCCTTTTTCTGTGCAAAATCCTCCAGTTTTTCCGGATATTGTCCTTTCGCATTCATTTCGAGGATTTTCCTGACCTGGTCCAGTGGGATGGCAACCATGTTGAACTCATCTCCTTCATACGAATACCACATCAGTTTTTTAAATACTTCTGTTTTCAGATGGACTCCGTTACCTTTTTTGGTCCTCAGTACCGCACGGGTATCCGGGAATTCTTTCATGGCATCCACGTAAACATCGTATTCATAATTCAGGCAACATTTCAGTTTGCTGCACTGGCCTGCCAATTTCTGAGGATTAAGAGCAAGTTGCTGCACCCTGGCGGCCTGGGTGGTAACTGACCGGAACTTCGAGAGCCAGGTGGAGCAACACAGTTCCCTGCCACAGGAACCAATACCGCCAAGCCTGCTGGCTTCCTGCCGGACCCCTATCTGCCGCATTTCAATCCGGACCCGGAACATATCGGCCAGAATACGGATCAGTTTACGGAAATCAACCCTTTCATCGGCAGTATAGTAAAATATCGCCTTGGTGCCATCGCCCTGGTATTCCACATCACTGATCTTCATTTCCAGCTCTAGGTCAGCGGCGGCCGTCCTTGAATCGAACATCGTCTTATCTTCCAGTTCTACAGAATTGATCCATTTTTCGATGTCAGTTGCCCGGGCTTTTCGGTAAACTTTTTTAATATTTTCCGAAGAGGGATCCTGGTTTTTCTTGCGCATCTGGATACGGCATGCTTCCCCAACCAGCGTTACAATGCCGATATCATGGCCCGGCGATGCCTCAACTGCCACGATATCGCCCTCGCTGATATCATATTCCGTATTGATCCTGAAGAATTCCTTTCGGCTGTTCTTAAACCTGATCTCAACGCAGTCAAATGCTTTCTGGCCTTGCGGAAGATCAATATTCTCCAGCCAGTTGTAACAGTCCATTTTGGAGCATCCGGGCTGATAGGTATGGCGGTTGCTATCATACATCCTGGGGTTATGGATACAGCCTCTCGACAGAAATGAATTGTCCGATATATGTTTTTGTTCTTCTTCCATTCGTATAATTTGGACAAAAATAAGGATTATTGACGATCCACAAGATCAGCAGCTTTTTTACCCTTCATCAGGAGTATCGTGAATGTGAGTGACAGGTCCATTAAGAGGATCCCCGGATTGGCGTTACGTTCGATATGGTACTGGGCTTTCTCCAGTTCTTGGGTAAAATCCTGAAGATTGACATGATTAATGAACGGACCGAATTTCACCAGGAACTCCTTTTCTTCCGGATTTAACCTTGCAGCCTCAGGATTCCTGTAGTTGATGAGCATGGCGTTGCGCATGATCCTTTCGGCATACGCCAGGAAATTCCTTTGTTGCTCCCGGCCCAGTTTTGACAGCTCGGTAGTAAAATCAAGCGTCTCTTTCAATTTGTTCTTCGAATGCAATTCATAGCACAGGCGCATCCATTTTACAAACTTCTCATGAAAATCCAGTTCAGCTTCTTCCCTTTTAAATATCCTAATCGCCCGGGTAAGATTTCCATCCGCAAGCGGGACTATGCGAACCGCATCCTCTTCAGGACAATCCAAGCGAAGTAGCCCATCGTGGATATCCTTGTCATTAAGTTTAGGAAATTTAACCATTTGAGTCCTGGAGAGAATAGTACTGATTATTTTCTCGGGTGATTCGGTAATCAGGATAAAGAGGGATTTGTCAGGGGGTTCTTCCAGGATTTTGAGGATTTTAGGCGCTGCAGCATGGAATAACCGTTCAGCCATCCAGATGATCATCACTTTAAACTCGGATTCATAACTTTTATAGCTAAGAGTGCGAAGGATATCGCTGCAGTCATCCGCGTTGATAATGCCCTGTTTTTTCTCAAAACCTGCCACCGCATACCACTCATTCAGATTAAGCCTGAAGTCATTCTCCAGCAGGGATTGTCGCCAGGTTTTCAGATAATCCTTGCTCATCGGGTTTTTATCCACTTCTTTGCTGGTTGCGACCGGGAAAATGAAATGCAAATCCGGATGGACAAGTTTGTCATATTTGAGGCACGAGGGACAGGTACCGCAAGAGTCGGGATTACCCGATTCGTTCCCGATCCGTGCGCGGCAGTTGATGAACTGGGCGTAAGCAATGGCCATTGCGAGTTTCCGTGAACCTTCCGGGCCATGGAACAGTTGGGCATGACTGACGCGGTTCTCCAGGACTGTCCTGACGAGTTTGCTTTTAATATTCTGTTGGCCGGTTATTTGCTTGAATTGCAAGGGAGTAATAAAATTGGTACTACCACTATAGTCGTAGTACGATTTTTGATAAAATTAAAAAAAAATAATCCAAAAGACCGGATCAACCTCCGCCGGAGGTTCGTTCGATTTCTTTTTCGGCGCCGACTTTAGCTGCAAAGAACCCCCTGTTCATACGGGCGATATTGGTCACTTTGATCTCTTTGGGGCATTCAGCCTCACAGGCATAGGTATTGGTGCAGTTTCCGAAACCCAGTTCATCCATGCGAGCCACCATAGCCTGCACTCTTTTCTGTGCTTCAGCCTCGCCCTGCGGTAACAGGGCCAGCTGGGAAATTTTTGCCGATACGAAGAGCATGGCCGAGGCATTCTTGCAAGCTGCCACACAAGCACCGCATCCAATGCATGACGCTGCATCCATCGCCAGGTCCGCTTTAATTTTAGGGACGGGCAACGCATGGGCGTCCGGAGCATTGCCGGTGGCAATGGAAATATATCCTCCGGCCTGAATGATCTTGTCAAATGCCGACCGGTCAATCATCAGGTCGCGAAGTATCGGAAAAGCCTTGGCCCTGAAAGGTTCAATAACAATAGTGGAACCGCTTTTAAACCTGCGCATATGCATCTGGCATACCGTGATGCCTTTGTCGGGGCCATGCGGGCGCCCGTTGATGTATAAGGAACAGGTGCCGCAGATACCCTCCCGGCAATCATGCTCGAATGCGATGGGCATTTCGAACTTATCCACCAGGCTTTCATTCAGGATGTCCAGCATTTCAAGGAAAGAACAGTCGGGAGATATATTAGCCACGTGGTAGGTTTCAAAGCGGCCTTTCGCTTTTGCGTTTTCCTGGCGCCATATTTTTAATTTGAAATCCATGTTTGCTTTAGTTTTAAGGTTTGAATTGCAAGGTTTATTTCAGTGACTATTCTGATTCCGGTTTAATTTTCAAGTATCCTGATCCAAATACTGAACCCTTAAACCTTAAACCTCAATACTCGTTACTTATAGCTTCTTTGCTTAACTTCCACAAATTCGTAATCCAGTTTCTCCTGATGAAGTTCCGCCGGTTTATCAGGGCCTTTGTATTCCCAGGCAGAAACGAACATATAGTCCTTGTCGTTCCGTAACGCTTCGCCGTCTTCCGTCTGGTATTCCGTCCGGAAATGGCCGCCGCATGATTCTTCCCGGTCAAGCGCATCGAGAGCCATCAGTTCTCCGAGTTCCAGGAAATCGGCCAGCCGTGTGGCCTTTTGAAGTTCCGGATTAAGCTCATCTGCTTTACCGGGAATCCGGACATCCTTCCAGAATTCGGCTTTCAGCTCAGGGATCATTTCCAGCGCCTTCTTCAATCCTTCCTTGTGCCGGGCCATTCCGACCTCCTCCCACATGATCTTGCCGAGGGCACGGTGGAAGGTGTCCACGGAACGTTTCCCCTGTACGCTCATCAGTTTGCCGATCTGCTCCCTGACGTCTTGCTCGGCCTGGAGAAATTCCGGCATATCAATTGAAAAGCGGGGTACTTTGAACTGGTCGGCCAGGTAATTCTGAACCGTATAGGGCAGGACAAAATAGCCGTCGCTCAGGCCCTGCATCAATGCCGAAGCGCCGAGCCGGTTGGCCCCGTGGTCGGAAAAATTGGCTTCCCCTCCGACAAACAGGCCCGGAATAGTGCTCTGCAGCTCGTAGTCGACCCAGAGGCCGCCCATGGTATAATGGACGGCGGGATAGATCATCATGGGGGTTTCATAGGGATTTTCATCCACGATCTTTTCATACATCTGGAACAGATTGCCGTACCGGGCTTCGATCACCCCTTTTCCCAGTCGTTTGATGGCATCCGCAAAATCCAGGTAAACGGCCAGACCTGTGGGACCAACGCCATAACCGGCATCGCTCCTTTCTTTTGCAGCCCTGGAAGAGATGTCCCGAGGGCTCAGGTTACCATATGCCGGGTACCTTCTTTCAAGATAATAATCACGGTCTTCCTCCGGTATTTCGGTCGGTTTAAGATCCCCTTTCCGGATTTTTTCGGCATCCTCTTTCTTTTTGGGCACCCAGATGCGGCCGTCATTCCGGAGGCTTTCGCTCATCAGGGTCAGTTTCGACTGGTATTCGCCATGGACCGGTATGCAGGTGGGATGGATCTGGGTAAAGCAGGGGTTCCCGAAGAATGCACCCTTTTTGTAAGCCTGCCAGATGGCGCTTCCGTTACAGTGCATCGCATTGGTTGACAGGAAGAACACATTGCCATAGCCACCGGTCGCCAGTATCACGGCATGTGCCGAGTGACGCTCGATCTCCCCTGTTACATTATTTCTGACAATAATTCCCCTGGCCCTGCCATCCACCAAAACAACATCCATCATATCCCGGCGGGTGAACATTTCCACAGAGCCCCTTTCTATTTCCTTGCTCAGGGCTCCATATGCACCCAGCAGCAACTGTTGTCCCGTCTGGCCGCGGGCATAAAAGGTCCGGGAAACCAGGGCGCCCCCAAAGGAGCGGTTGTCGAGCAACCCGCCATATTCCCTGGCAAACGGCACACCTTGTGCAACGCATTGATCTATAATGGCATTGGAAACTTCAGCCAGGCGATAAACATTAGCTTCCCGTGCCCGGTAGTCCCCACCCTTGATGGTATCATAGAACAGACGGTAAACGCTATCGCCGTCATTGCGGTAATTCTTGGCCGCGTTGATACCGCCCTGGGCCGCAATGCTATGGGCTCGCCGCGGACTGTCGTGATAGGTGAAACATTTCACTTTAAAGCCAAGTTCCCCCAGGCTTGCCGCTGCAGCAGCACCGGCAAGACCACTACCCACGACAATAATGTCCAGCTTCCTTTTATTGGCTGGATTGACAAGATTCTGGGTATTCTTATAATTTGTCCATTTTTCAGCAAGCGGGCCGGATGGTATCTTTGCATTCAATTTAGTCATGGTTCCGGAATATTATTTGGTCAGATTTTATAAATAGATCAGGAAATAGAGGGGGATCAGGATAAAACCAAGCGGTACCGCAATGGAATAGAAATCCCCTAATGCTTTGATGAATGGTGTATACTTGGAATGGTTCCATCCCAGCGACTGGAAAGCTGACTGGAAGGCGTGGTTAAGATGGAATCCGGTGAGAATAAGCAGGATGATATAAAGAATGGCATAGGTATTATTCGTGAAAAGATTGTAGGCCATACTGTAAAAATCATGGTCGTCGATCACTCTCATGGGTCCGGAAGGAGCCTCCGTTATCCCTTGTTTCACCAGGTAGAAATTCATCAGGTGTATGACGAGGAATATAAAAATAACGACCCCTGTATGTATCATGAATTTGGAGAAGAAGGAAGTATGCGACCATCCCTCAATCTTATACCTTACCGGCCGGGCAATCCAGTTCTGGATCTGCAGCACAACCCCGACAATGATATGTATGATGAATCCGCCGAACAGGAACACTTCCATGACCTTGATCAGGGGATTCGTTCCCATGAAATGGGCAGCCTCCCTGAAAATTTCCTTATGATTCTCCGTCACGGGAATAAGAAATATATTAATCCCGAGATGAACCAGTAAAAATACCATCAAAAATATCCCCGCAAAGGCCATAATGAATTTTTTGGTCAGCGAGGAAAATCGTAAGAACTTACTCATAATCAAAATATTTAAGAAATTCTAAGTTCTGTAATTGAAAAGAATGAAAAATCGGTCGTTAACCGATTAACAAATTTAAAAAATTTATGAAAAGAGGTACTTTTGGAATTTGAAATGGATAAATTTATAATCAATCTTGATAGAGGGTTTAAGGTAAAAGATTACTGGCTCCTAATCGATTACCAATGACTAGCAATGTCTAATAATGTCCATCATGGTCTGTTAATGTCTAAATCATGAATATCATCAGGTTCAACAGCGAATTTCACAGAATCAACAGGGAAAATTTTAGAAGGAAGTTGCTACCGGGAAGTGCAGCGATCTTTCATTCAAACGATGTGTACTTTCGCAATGGCGACCAGCCTTTCAAATTCAGGCAGCAGTCTGATTTCTTTTATCTTACAGGCATCGACCAGGAGAGGTCCGTCCTGTTGCTCTATCCGGATTGTCCGAACCCGGAGCTTCGGGAGGTGCTGTTCATAATCGAACCGTCCGAAGCATTGCAGACCTGGGAAGGACACAAATATTCCAGGAGTGAAGCAACCGGTATCTCGGGAGTTGAGAGGGTCCGGTGGATAGGGCAATTTGATACCGTACTTACAGAAGTGATGTCATTTGCCGATAATGTTTACCTGAACGCGAACGAATATGCCAAATTCTCCTCTGAAGTGCCTTACCGTGATATCCGGTTCGCAATAGAGATCCGGGAGAAGTACCCGAACCACCGTTACCAAAGGGCTGCGCCCTTAATTTATGCTCTGCGGACAATAAAATCGGCCGAGGAAACGGAAATGATCAAACAGGCTATCGGGTTGACCGGTCAAGCATTTCAACGGATCCTCGGATTTGTAAGCCCCGGGGTGAAAGAATACGAAATTGAAGCTGAAATCACGCACGAATTCCTTTTCAATGGCGCATCCGGGTCAGCTTATCATCCGATCATAGCAACCGGCCTGAATGCCTGCACGTTGCATTATGTCGAAAACAGAGATAGATGCGAAGAAGGGGATTTGTTGCTGATGGATTTCGGCGCCGAATATGGCCATTACGCAGCTGACCTCACACGGACGATCCCGGTAAGCGGGAAATTCACACCGAGGCAGAAAGAGGTTTACGATGCCGTCTTTCGCGTCCTTCGCCAGGCGCCGATGCTCCTGGTTCCCGGTAAGACCATCGACCAGGTCAACAAAACGGCAAATCAATTGCTGGAGAAGGCAATGCTTGACCTTGGGCTCCTTAAAAAGAGTGATATTGAAACGCAGGATACCGACAAACCATTGTTCACGAAATATTTTATGCATGGGGTAACCCATTTCCTGGGCCTGGATGTGCATGATGTCGGTTCCAGGTTCGAACCGCTCCGGCCCGGTATGGTGCTGACATTCGAGCCGGGGCTTTACATCCGGGAAGAGAAAATTGGCATAAGACTGGAGAACAATTATCTGGTGACAGAAGGGGAAGCATTGGATCTGACCGCGGAGGTGCCGGTTGAAGCAGAGGAGATAGAGGATTTGATGAATAGGTGATTGCGGGATTTTTTCTACTTTTACCGCGAAATATTAAATTCAAGTCACCATGTTCGAATCACAAGTTTATACCGCCCGCCGCCGCCGGCTCCGTTCGCTCATGTCCTCCGGTATCATCCTTATGCCCGGGAACCCTGAAGCAGCCATGAATTATCCCGCCAATACCTATCACTACCGACAGGACAGCAATTTCCTCTACTATTTCGGACTGGACCACCCGGACTTCGCCGGTGTGATGGACATCGACAATGGCCAGGATATCATCTTCGGCAATGATGTGGACATGGACGACATCATCTGGATGGGCCCGCAGCCTTCGGTGAAAGACCAGGCGGCAAAAGCCGGTGTGAGTGAAACGCAGCCACTGGCAAAACTGGAACCTTTTATCCGGGAAGCCGTCGCTAAAGGCCGGAAGGTGCATATCGTCAGGCCCTACCGCGGGGAAGTGCTGATCTGGCTTGAAAACCTGCTCGGAGTGCACCATTCGCAAATAAAGAACTTCATATCGGATGAACTGATCCGCGGGATTGTGACCATGCGGAGCATCAAGGAAGATGTAGAGATTGAGGAACTGGAGAAAGCCATTGACGTGGCTTACCTGATGCATACCACCGGCATGAAAATGGCAATGCCGGGCGTAATAGAGCAGCAAATTGCAGGGACCATCGAAGGAATCGCCCTTTCGCATTACGGTCCGGTATCTTTCCCCGTGATCCTGAGCATCGACGGGCAGACATTGCATAATCATTACCATGGAAATACCCTCAAGGAAGGCCGCATGCTTGTCATCGACGCCGGCTGCGAATCGGCCCTGCATTACGCCAGCGATATTACCCGGACGGTTCCGGTAGGATTGAAATTCAGCCAGCGGCAAAAGGAGATCTATGAAATCGTGCTGAAAGCCAATATGGATACTATAAAGGCTATCCGGCCAGGGATCCAATATAAAGAAATCCACCTCCTGGCCGCCAGGACCATTGCCAACGGGCTGAAAGAACTTGGGTTGATGAAGGGCGATATGGACGAAGCCGTCGCCCGGGGAGCTCACGCCCTTTTCTTCCCGCATGGGCTCGGTCATATGCTGGGACTCGATGTGCATGACATGGAAGGCCTTGGGGAAAACAATGTGGGCTATGACCCCACCATCTCCCGCAGCGACCAGTTCGGCCTGGCTTTCCTGCGTTTGGCCAGGAAACTGGAACCCGGTTTTGTGCTCACCGATGAACCGGGCATTTATTTCATCCCCGCCCTGATCGACCAGTGGAAAGGCGAAAACATATTCACCGAATTCATTAATTACGAAAAAGTCGAAACTTACAAAGACTTCGGCGGTATCCGGATCGAAGACGATGTGCTGGTCACGTCGGATGGATACCGGGTGCTGGGCAAACCTATTCCGAAGACCGTCGCTGAGGTTGAAGGGCTGAGACTGGCTTGAGCGATGTCAGATTGGACATTAATAGTCATTGGGGGACAATTTGATGAATTTCAGGGTGGTTGGAACCTGGTCCTTTTGAAATCTGACCAGATAAAATCCTGGAGCCAGGTTTCTTACATCAATTTTATTTAAGTCATACCCGGAAAATTCTGCCTGTCTGACAAGTTTGCCGGTATTATCATAAATGAAGGCGGAAACAATTCCGGAACTGTGATCCCTGTATTTGACAAATAATTCGGAATGGCAGGGATTGGGATAGATTTCCACCGGAATTCCTGTCAGGTCATGATCCTTGATTCCCGGTGAATTGATATAAAATTCCCTTACCTGCCGGATCCGATCTTTCAGCAATGCCACGCTTGACAGGTTGTTGCCGTTATAGTCCCTGGCAAAAACAAAAGCAAATTCAAGGTGTATGGTATCGCCAGGGGTAAAATCATAGGGTCCGCTGGAGACCAACCCTCTCCTGTCGCCCGGACCGGCCAGGGATTCGAGTTCCGTCCACCCGGTTCCTGAAACCGGGTCTCCGGTAAAAATATGATTGACCGGTATCTCACCCCCGTAACCGTCTCCTCCGTAAGTCAGATGAATGCCATTTTTCCAGTTGCTCCTTAAAAAATTGTAATAATCCAGGTCAGTTTGCGGATCCTGCATAAAAACAGGGGCATCCCAGCTGAAGAAATAGATGAAGCCCTTCATTTCATAATTCAGGCAAGTGAAGGATTGTGCCGGCGGAAACTCCCCGTATTGTCCTTCTCCCCCCTGTCCGTCAATTGCCCGGCCGTTGTAACATACAGCAGATTCAAGAGTGGTGTCGCTATGAAGATAATCATCCAGGAAGAATCCCAGGTCGAAATCCAGGAAATGACCTGTGTAGACATCGTGATAGGTCTCATCTGACCGGTTGATGATGTATTGATCTGCAAAAACCGTGTACTTCAGTGCCGAATCATGATCCGCTGCATAAGCATAGTAAGTGGTATGAATTTCAACCTTCATTTTGCGGCCACCGGATTCTGTATGAGCGTCCCTGTCATCATTGTTCATGACGAAGATGGCTTTGTCGCCCTTAACGGCAGGATAATCCCCTTGCAAAGGATCATATATCCCATCCGAACCCAGATCATGAAAAGGCGCCAGCAAAGGGGCCTGGCCTAATGAAACATCGCCATTCCCGGGCCAATCAGCAATATTTTCAACCGGCTCGTAACCATTATCCTGCCAGTGAAGCTGGTGGTGCGCGATCTCCTGCGAAGTAACCGTCCAGACTTTATGGTATTTAACATCCTGGTCATTGCAGTATGCCGTACTATCCATGATGGGACCGCTGAAAAAATCCTCCCCTACCTGGCGGTATCTTTCTGCAGCCAGGTGCAATTCCCCGGATTCATCCAGGCCACCGATCCATAATGTCTGGTTAAAAATGGTCGATATGCCTAAGCCTTTGGGGACTTCATAATTGATCAATACTTCCGGATCCATACTCCAGAATTGCATTCCGTATGCATTGATGCGACAGGATACCTGGTTGATATCGAGCAGTTCAGAACCTTCGTTGGTAACTTCAATGTATATATGGGCGAATTCCGAATAAAGGTTATTGACCAGGTCAATGATGTTATAGGAAATGGTATCGGTAAATTTATTCACCGGCGCTGACAATCCGGGAGTGTAAAATACTGAGGAATCCGTTTTCACCAGGTCCCCATACTGGCCCTGGTAAACGATGAATACTTTGAAGGGATGGTCATCATAGGCAAAATCATTTTCGGTGACCTTGATCTCAACCGTCTGCTTGATTTTCGCTTCGGCATAATCATCTTCTGCCACGGGCTTTTTATCCCCCTGGGCCAATAAATTCAAAGGCAAAGCGAGGGATAATAAACTAAAAAAAAGTACCTTTTTAAACATTTGACCTTCAATTTTTTATAAATTTAAATGGCCTTGAATGATGTTCATTCTCAAGAACCAATATATAAAGTCCCCGGTTAATCGATGAGAGAGAGATGATCTCCCGGGCATTGTTCAATTTTCCGAACAGGACCAGAAAACCGTCGGAACGGTAAATTTTGTAATCCATCCCGATGAACGGGTCGCCGGATTCGATATTCAATTCATGATGAGCGGGATTCGGCCAGATTGAAACCGTGTTACCCGGTTCATCTATCCCCGCAACCGAAGCGGTATAGGAAAATGTCCATCCGGATTTATTGTCTCTTTCGTCACTGTGAAAATAGATCAGAAGCCGTTTCACGGAGAATGAAACATCTTCCGGCAGCCAGGGTCCGGTGAACCGGTACAGGTGAATGTAGGGATTATCGGCATCGTAGAATTTCAGGAAATCATAATTATTCTCCAGGTTGAATTCCAGGAATTTCACTGTAACGAAGGGATTTTCGGAAAGGTCGATCAGATAATGACAATCTGTGTTTTCGGTATAGTTTTTATCCCCGCTGCCATCGGTAAGAATGCCGCTGGGGGCTACATACAGCGTCGAATCCTGGCAGTATTCGGGGCAAATGTAATCCCAGGTGATTTTCCAGCCACCTGCCGTCAATTGATCATCGGTTACGAACCGGATCAATACCTTGCTACTGCCGGCATAGACGGTTCCCGGCGAATCTCCCTCTGAAAATTGATGCAGGAGAGGGCAATTGGTATCCATTCCTTCATAAATGAAAACGGTATCTCCACCGGCCAGCTCAAAGCGGTCAAAACGCAGGCTCACTCCTGCTACCGAATCATTAGGAGAGATAAAAGGCAGGATCATCCACTGGCATTCTGTTGAATTCCTGTAATCCATGAACCGGCTCCCATCTTCCAGCGTTCCGGAAGGGTCCGTCAGTAATCCGCCACCTTCACAGAACGGCACATGGAATCCATAATAATTCGCATGAAATCCATCCATCTGAACTGAATCATCGGATTTGAAGACTACCAGCAGACTGGGCCCGGTCGATTCTACCGGGGCCGGCAATTCATTACCGCTGAATGCGATCAACAACGGTGACTCTTCCGAGGGTCCATCATAAATCCTGATCGAATCCTTCCCGTCCTCGATATTTAACATGCTGAATTCCAGCATAATATTTGTCACCACCCCGCTATCCGGCTGGATAAGCCATGATCTGTTCATATCCGGTGCATATTTCCCTGGTCCGCTACCATCTTCAAAACTTCCTGAAATCCCGGTCAGTAAAGAGTGAACCTGGCCGGGAAGCGGATAATTGTAAATACTGGTGTCCGGATAAATATTGAATACTGCCCCTTGCGAGTAATTGAGCTGGATCCCGCCCGGGGTGAGGTTATCAATGTAGAAGTATCCATTATAGGTTCCTCCCCATCCCCAGTTGAAATGAAAATGGGTAGAATCCTGGTAACCATCGCATAAATAGACGTGCCCGCTCCATCCGACCGAGCTTCTGTAAAGAACGGGCTGATTGTTATCCAATTGTCCGACCAGTAAGGAAATCCATTCCTGTGTGCCAGACACATCATTTCTCGACAGAAAATCGTCGGATCGGTAGCCAAAATGATTCCTGAGAGCATCGGGCACATCGCTGACATCTGCCCCGGATGATTCCGGAGAATAGGCGTTTTTCAGGGAAACTCCCGCATGATAACATATTTCAGCCGTTTCCTCATCCGGTTCGAAGCCGATATCGGTCATTTCGCCCCAGTCGTATGAGGAAGCAGAAAAATCCACATTTTGTGGACCATAAATCCCCCCGTGATAGGATGGAGTATAAGATACAGACCCAAAACCCGATTCTGGAAACCGGTAATAGTACATCAGTTGGGCCATGGCCAGGGCTACGCAGCCCACCGGAACATGTCCGTTGTAACTGTCCGGTTCCTCAGGGCATTTCAGGTTATAGGGATCAAATTGCGACCATGCGCTGTTGACCAGCGGAGTCACCGAGCTGATCTTCAAAGGCATATCAGCCGCATTCAGATATTTGTTCCAGATATCCGGCATTTCGCGGAAAAATGGACCGTTGGTCTGCAGTGAACTATCCATCTGAGATCCATACCACTGCAGCCACGACCGGCAATTCTCCGGTATTTGTCCGATATCGAAATAACCGCTGAATGAATAGGCGAGGACGGGGAAAAACCTCCGGTCAGCGGAAACCAGTGCGAAACCGCCACCTGCATAATTAATGACATAATAAAGTTCTGCAACCGAACCATTTATCGGTTCAATATCCTCAATCAAAGAAAATGAGTGTGGATTTTTCACGATGCCAATCCTGGAATTTAAAAAACCGGATGCCAAGCAGACGGCTTCATCGATTGCAACACGCTGGGAAATCCCCGGGCTTGTCCATACGATGGAGATAATAAATCCCATTATCGCAAAGCAGGATCTCATGGAAATATTTATCTCTTAAATATACAAATAAGATGCAGTAAAATCCAGTCATTCAAGGAAAAGGCAACCCCGGGTCAGGAAACGGTTACCGGGAATCAGTGAGTGGATAATATTTTCTTAACATTAAATAGAATCATTCTAAAAAAATATTATAATTTTGCAGCCTTTTTCAAACCCACTAGTATAAACCTTTAATCCATAATAAAATGGCTATTTCAATCAATGAAAAATTAAGGAATGAGTGCCAGGGCGCACTGGATACGCTCAAAAAATTAAACTTACCCAAAACTGCTGAGCTTCAGGCCAAACTGGAGTGGTGCATCGGCAGTTATGATTTTGACAAAAATCCTGCCGGTCTGGCAGAATTTGGCGGCCAGGCCCTTAAAGAGTTAAAAAAGATCAAGGAAAAAGATTCCAAGAAGGTGACCAAGAAGATGATCGACGGCCTGGAAGGCGCCATTGCCAGATTCGAGGCAAAGTAAGCAAACAGAACGCGGTGACTAAGCATTTCACCGAATTCAGAGGTAAAAGACTTTTCTTCCAGACAGCCGGAAATGGGCCGGCAATCGTATTATTGCACGGATTCCTGGAATCTTCGGCCATCTGGAAGAACTACCTCAGACGATTATCAGAATCTTTTACGGTCCTGGCCATTGATCTCCCCGGGCATGGACAGAGTGAAGTGATCTCAGAAGTCCACAGCATGGACCTGATGGCCGATGCCCTTTACCATGTAATGCAGGTTACCGGAATCAGGACGGGCATCCTGACCGGGCATTCGATGGGTGGTTATATAGCACTGGCCTTCGCGGGGAAACATCCGCGGCAAACCCGGGGCATTGTCTTATTTCATTCACATGCCGGGGCCGACAGCCCTGAAGCCCGGTTGAACCGGGACCGCACCATTGCTATCGTCAAAAATGACCACCAGGGTTTTATCCGGAACTTCATTCCCGGTCTTTTCGATCCTCAGAACATCCGGGCTTTTTCGCGTGAGATAGCCCGGTTGCAGGCACTTTCGGTGCAGACTTCCAGGGAGGGAATCATAGCGGCACTGGAAGGCATGAAAACCCGGCCTGACAGGCAGCATGTCCTTGCCCAGTCGAAGGTACCCGTACTGTTCATTATCGGGAAGAATGACAGCCGCATCCCCATGGAAGTAATCCTTCCGCAGGCGGTTTTGCCGGATCATTCGGAGGTTCTATTGCTGGATCATGTCGGACACATGGGATTCATAGAAGCTCCCGGAAAAACATTTGCAGCCATAAAGGGATTCGCAGAAAGGGTGTAGCCACTCCCTGACTCCCTTGCCCAAATAGGAGCAGGATGGGGTGCCGGCACAAAAATTTTATGTTACTTTGCACTTCATTCGTGAAGCAGAGCGCTATGAGCAAACAAAAGAAAATCAAGGCTACCGAAATTACTGCAAAGCAACCATCCGGCAAAACAACCAACCTGATCTTCATCATTATCCTGATTGCCGCCACGTTTGGCCTTTACGGGGTCACGGTCAGGAACTACTACAACCTGGATGATTACCACATTGCCAAGAACAATCCTGATTTCGAACAGGGGATCAAGGCCATTCCGAAGATATTCACGACTCTTTATGCCACGGAAGGGAACCTGAGTTACGGTTACCGCCCTCTTGTCAGAGCCTCTTTTGCCATTGAATACCAATTCTTTGGTAAAAATCCCTATGTGAGCCACTTCCTCAACATTATTTTCTACCTGATCGTAATTTTACTGATCTTCAAGATCCTGAAACGATTGCTGAGAGATTACCACGATTTTCTGCCATTTATCATAACACTGCTTTTCCTGGCCCACCCGTTGCACACAGAGGTAGTAGCCAGCCTGAAGAACCGGGATGAACTGTTCGTTCTTATATTTAGCCTGCTGGCCCTGGACCAGTCAATAAAATATGCGGATACCCTCAGGAACAAACATATTTACCAGGCGATGGGGATGATCCTGCTGGCATTTCTTTCAAAACCGACTACTGCTTCATTCTTCCTGGTCATTCCCCTGTCGCTTTACTTCTTCACGAATATTGAGCTAAAAAAGGTGATCCGGCTTACTGTATTTCTCCTGGTTATAGCAGTCATAGCCGCTTTCGGGCCATTTCTTTACCTTCCGGCGCTGGAACGACCGATGTCGCTTATGGAAAATCCGCTGGCGGTGAACGGCGGGTTGATCAACCATATTGCCTATGCCGGATTCACTTTGTTTTTCTACCTGAAACTGCTCCTGTTCCCCCATCCTCTCAGATATTATTACGGGTACAATATGTTCCCCGATATCAGCCTGGGAAATCCGTGGGTGATAACCGGGATCGTGGTGCATCTTGGCTTATTGGCTTTAGCGATATGGAAACTGAAGGAGAAGCACTTCCTGTCATATGCCATCCTCGTCTACCTCACTTCGATCGCGATGTTCTCGAATCTTGTCAGGCCGGCGCCGGGCATTATTGCGGAGCGATTTGCCTTCGTCCCGTCGATCGGGTTTGCCCTGGCCCTGGGTTATCTGATTTACCGACTGTTTTTCACTGATCCGGCCGCCAAAAAGATATCCACTGCCAGAATAGCGGGGATCCTGGCTGTGACCGCCATTATCCTGGTCCCTTATTCCGGAAAGACCTATATCAGAAATACGCAATGGCGCACGGAATATACCTTGTACAGGGCCGATATGCCTTACCTCTGGAATTCCGTAAAAGGTAATGACCTCTATGCCAACGAGATCATGAAGAGTGTCAACAAGGAATTGTCCAAGCCGGTCAATGTGCTCAAGTTTGTGGAACCCCAGATCAAGGAAGCCATCAGACATTGGGAAAGGGCCATCGAGATACAGCCCGACTTCAGCTCAGGCTACAGAAATCTCGGGATCATCCAAACCCGGATCTATAAGAATCATGACACGGCCATCCAATATTTTAACAAAAGCCTTGAGTATGAGCCAGACAATCCCATGACCTATTTCAATCTCGGGATGGCCAGTGAAGCCAGGGGAAATTACCTTGCTGCCATAGATTATTACAATCAAAGCCTCAGCCTGGATTCACTGGCGATCAATACCCGCTCCAGGCTGGCCAATGTTTATTACGGGCTGGGAGAATTCAAGATGGCCATTACCATAAACCAGGAAATAATGCGCATTGCGCCGGAAGAGGCGTTACCTTATGTTAACCTTGGTAACTACTATATTTTCCAGAGAGATACCCTGAACGGGATAAGGTTTTATGAGAAAGCCGTGGAACTGGGCGCACCACCCGATGCAAGCAATTTTCTGAGCCGATATTACGAGCGAAAGGGAGATATTGCCAAAATGAATTATTACCGGAAGATCGCGGAAGACTTGCGCAGGTTACAAAACTGACCATGAAAAGTTATATCGATGCCATCAGCTATTACCTGCCTGAAAAGCTCCTGACCAACGAAGATCTGAAGTCCCGGTTCCACGGCATCAAGATCGATGATCTGACCAGGCTTACCGGGGTGAAAAACAGGCATATAGCTGCAGAAGGAGAAACGGCGGCAGATATGGCTGTGGAGGCTGCCCGCCAGTTGTTTGAAGAACATTCCGTAGAACCTTCTTCCATCGACTTCATCCTTTTCAACACCCAATGGAGCGATTACATCACCCCGGCGACGGCTTGTATCATCCAGGACCGGCTGGGTATCCCGAAAACTTCAGGGGCTCTTGACCTGAGCCAGGGTTGCACGGGGTTTATTTACGGTCTCAGCGTGGCCAAAGGGCTGGTCGAAACAGGTTCCGCCCGCAAGGTCCTGCTGCTCACATCCGACACCATTACTCATTCCATTCATCCTTCCGACCGCAGCAACCAGGCCATTTTCGGCGACGGTGCGGCGGCCACACTTATCTCGGCCCATTTCGACGAACCGAAACGGGGAATTGGAAACTTCACCTTTGGCACCGACGGTTCCGGTTACCAGGAAATCATTATCAAACATGGAGGCGCCCGGTATCCGCTTCCCCGTTTCCGGGCTGAAGACTACCGGGATAACTATGGCAATATCCGGAACGACGCCTGTTTTTACATGAACGGTGCAGCCATCTTCAGCTTTTCCGTCAAGATCGTGCCTGAAATTTTAATCCGGACACTGGAAGCGAATAACCTCCAACAAGGCGACATTGACTTTTTCATCTTCCACCAGGCGAACCGGATCATTCTTGAAACTCTCATTAAAAAGAATAAAATTACCCCAGAGAAGACCATTATCAGCCTGGAAAACCAGGGAAATACCGTATCTTCGACCATCCCCATCGCCCTTCACGAAGCTGTCCGGCTGGGGAAGGTCAGAAGTGGCGACAAAGTGCTGCTGGCAGGGTTTGGAGTCGGACTGTCGTGGGCAGGGTGTGTCGTTAAGTGGTGAGGTTTTAAGAGTAAGAAAGTAAGATTGGCACGAGTGGTAAATCGCAGCTAGATAAATCTGCCAAAATCGGCAAATTGACTATGAAAATCAGCGAGAAATATATAAAGTCTTTTTTAATATTGACCGCATTTCTGCTGTTCTATTCAAATTCCAACCTAATAGCAAGCGATAGCTTTTCCCCGGCCTGCCAGGAAGCCATGCGGGCCATCCTTGATTTACGGCCCCTGGATGCGGATTCTGTGCTGAATGAAGAAAGGATAAAAAATCCCGGTAACCCTTATATTGTCTATCTGGAACATTATTCGGAAGCCATTCAACTGATCATTACCGAAAATCCGGAATTATATGAAAGATTCATCAACCAGTTCGAGGCCAGGCTGAATAAGGTGGATAAATTGGCAGATGACTCACCTGAGAAAGATTGGCTGATATCGGAAATGTTGTTTCATGCAGGCCTGGCCCAGGTAAAATTCGGTTCCCGGATCAGCGGGGTAAACAAAATATTGCTATCAAACCGGAAAATAAACCATAACCGGCAGGAATACCCGGATTTCCTGCAAAATCAGAAACTCACCGGCATATACAATATCCTGTTTGATCAGATCCCCCCATTCATGAAATGGGCCGCAGACATGTTTGGGTTCTCGGGCAACACAGAGATGGGTTTGTACCAATTAACGCAATATTACGAGCATTTTGCCGTGTCACCGGGATTGGCAGAAGAGGCAGCCTTGATCCTGGCACTGGGATACAAGTTATCTGACAGAACCGGGGAAGGTTTCCGGTTTATCCGGGAACAGACAGCCAGCATACAGAACAGCAACCTGGTGAAATACGTCTGCGCACTCTCCGCAACCTACAATTACGAGAACGAACCCGCCCTCAATATGCTGGGCCAGATTGACAGACAGAAGATCCAGGTAACATTCCACAGCCTGGATTACCTGACCGGCCGGTGCAAACTCAATCACCTGGAACCGGACGCCCATGTCAGCCTGGAAAGGTATTTGAACGACTATCCCGGCCTGGATTTTAAAAAAGACGTTTGTAACCGCCTGTCGTATTTTTACTTACTTCAAAATGATACGGTCAGATACAGGAATTACAAAGCAATGGTGTCCGAAGTAGGCCAGGAGCTGCGTGATCGTGACCAGGAAGCGGTTATCGAAAGCGAACACAGGCTGATACCGGATATTCGTTTGTTGAAGGCAAGGTTGCTGTGCGATGGAGGGTATTTGGACGAAGCTCTTGGGCAGATGGATGCCATCGACATTAAAAATCTTGGGAATGAAGCGTATATAATTGAATACCATTATCGTATGGGAAGGATTCTGCAATTAAAACAACATAATGAACAAGCCATCCGGGAGCTGACCAGGGCATACCAGGATGGAAAATCCTTACCATTGACCTTCGCAACGCGTTCAGCCTATTTCCTGGGGAATCTTTATGAGAATCTTGGAAATTACCCGGTTGCCAGAGAATGGTACGAAAAGTGCCTGGCAGTGTATTCACCGGATCATACCGCTCCGGGAGTTGAAGATTCAGCGGAGAAAGCGATAAGGAGGCTCCGTTAGTAAATGGAATAACCCGGTGGTAGCAATAGGCTCCTGAGAAGCCTTCAATTGAAAATCATTACCCGAAACTATTGAAATTCAAGGTCATGGATTTATGGTCAAATTAATATTTCCCTTGACTTCTCCAAATAATTTTTGTAATTTTAAAATGCCAAGTCTATAATTAAAACATTAAGCTCCTTCCTTTAATATTTTCATTTATAGCCTAACGAGTTATTTAGTAACCATTAAACTTTAAGGCTATGAAAACAATCATTTTCATGTTTGGCTGCTTGTTTGCTGCAGCCTGTCTGCAAGGGCAGATTATCTTCATTCCCAACGACTTTCCTTCTATTCAGGAAGGAATTCATGCTGCCAATCCTGGTGATACCATTATTGTAAGCGATGGCATCTATTATGAACGGATCAATTTCATGGGTAAAAAACCCCTGACAGTGGCAAGTAAATTTCTTCTCGACCAGGAGGAAAGCCATATTGCCAATACGATTCTCGATGGAAGCCAGTTCCAATATGCCAACAAATCCGTGGTGATGTTCATCATGGGCGAAGATACAACCAGTGTCCTTTGCGGATTTACGATAAGAAACGGACAAGGAACTGTCTGCCATGAAAAAGATGTGACGATCAAAACCGGGGGCGGAATTTACATCAATGAGTCCGGGGCCAAGATCATCCATAACCACATCACTAATAATCATCTTAACTTCAATCCATTCGGTGAAATAATTGACATTTACCGAGGAGCCGGAATTGCCACAGATCAGAATGAAAGTGATCATTGGGTTGTCCTTGAAAATAATCGTATAGACCAGAATACCTGTATTTCGCAAAACGGTGAGGTCAGTGGCGCCGGGGTTAGTGTTTGGTGCAATGCAAGGATTGAGAACAATACGATTTCACACAATATTTGTACAGGTCATAAAAGCTGCATCGCATACGGCGCCGGCCTCATATGCGCTGCCCGTCCCGAATGGGAAAATAATCTGACCTGTATATTGAAGAACAACGTAATTGCCAATAACCTGGTTTCAGCGGATCGAAAAGATGCTTCATATGCGGGTGTTTGCCTTCAATATATTTCGGGTATCATCCAGGAAAACCTCATCCTGAATAATCGGGTCTAATCACAATCATATGTCGGTGGCATTGCGGGCCTGGGCATAATGGTACCAAAACCAGGCACGAAGATTTCAAGGAACACTTTCTCAAGGAATGAAAGCAATCAGTGGAGCGGGGCTCTCAGCATTAAAACGTTTCCTGAAGAAATCAACAATATATTCATTGTATTGGTGGAAAAGAACTATTTTTTCAAAAATTCAGCCCGAAACAGCGGAGCTTTGACGGTTTCAAATGTTCCGATATGCCTGCAAAACAATGTATTCCGGTCAAACCAGGCTAAACTGGCAGGAGGAGCCATTTACGTCAGGAAGGATTACAACCTGGCTGTCGGCTACCTTATGGTAAGCGTAAATAATTCCTTCTTCGATAATTCCGCTTATTACGGGGGTGCCATTTATTCCATGAAATCAAAAGCCAGCTTTGTTAACACCATCTTTTTCAATGATCTGGCTATAAAGGGTCCTGAAATATACGCCCCGTTCTCAAGAGATACCATCAGGGTAAGTCATTCCAATCTGGATTTCAGTATGATCTGGGGAAACCGGATCGATGAAGGCGGCAACCTGTCCGGCGATCCGATTTATGAGGATATGAACATCCTGACCTTAAGTGCCATGAGCCAGTGCATCGATATGGGAGATGAATCCTATACCTGTAACTTCGGATACACCGTAGCATGCCCTGATTGCGATATTGATGGCATTCCACGCCCATCCAACGGAGTTACTGACATGGGTGCGCATGAACTGGTCAAAGACCGTTCATTCAAACTGGTAATTAATGATGCGCAGACACATGTAAAGCACAGGATATATCCCAATCCGGCCATGACAACCTTAACTTTTGAATACGAGACGAATGAACCTGGCAAGGTGAATATTGCGGTATATGACCTGACAGGGAAAAAATTAACTGTCGTAATGGATGAATATCAACCAGCAGGGAGGAATACGATAGAATGGAATACCGAAAACCTGCCGGAAGGAGTGTATATATACCGGATAATCTTCGGCGACCTGCCGGCAGTCAGTGGAAAACTGGTTAAACAGTAGGATTATCGCCCGAGGAGTTCTATTCCTTTAGATGCCAACTGGCTGACGGTTGTTTCTTCGAGGAACAACTCCAGCGGCCATTCGATGCCGAATTGATCCTCTGCGTCACGGGCAAGGACCACGGCTTTCAATGAGTCAAGACCGTAAGCAGTGATGGGCTTGGTGACGTCAATGCTTTGCGCCGGAATTTTGAGTTCTTTGACCATCCAAGCCATGAGCCAGGTTTGAATCTGGTCTTCGGTAAACTCTGAAGGGTGAACTGCGAACTGCGAACTGCGAACTGCGTACTGTTCGATCTCGGCTTTCCATTCTGCCACCACATCAAGTTCTTCCTCCAGATACTCCTTCTTTGCCTTGAGCCGCTGGATCTTGCCGCTGGAGGTCTTGGGGATGGTGCCGGGCCGGAGCAAAGAAATTGCGTAAGACTGTAACTGGTGTTCATCAGCAACGGCCTGGCGGATGGCGGAAAAGACCTGCTCCGGATCCAGATCGCGCAGATGAGTGCGGCGGATCTCACAGGCCATTGCCAGCCGTTCCTCCCCTGCCTCATCGACTGAAAAAGCCGCCACTGCGCCTTGCTGGATGGCTTCATGCGACATTCCAACCGTGTACTCGATGTCGTGCGGATAATGATTCAACCCACGGATGATGATCAGGTCCTTGATCCGGCCCGTGATGTACAGGTGCCCCTCATTGATAAAACCGAGGTCGCCGGTGCGAAGGAAGGGGCCTTCGCCGGTATCGGAGAGATACGCCCTGAAAGTCTGTTCGGTTTCGTAAGGCTTGTTCCAGTAACCTTGTGCTACGGATGGTCCGGAGACCCAGATCTCACCGACCATTGATTCAGGATTTACGGTGTTGGAAGCAGGATTTACGATGGCAACCTTTGTTCCTTGCCATGGGTAACCACAGCTGACAAACGTGCGGGCGAGAGGGCGGTCTGCCGGTACGACTATGACGTTTCCTTTCTCAATTTCCGTGGAATCCACGGTGCAGTATACCGGCTCCCCGTTCAACGCACCGCCGGTAACGATGAGCACCGACTCAGCCAGGCCGTAACAGGGATAGAACTGCACCTTCCTGAAACCTTGAGGCCCGAAAGTTGCAGCGAACCGTTCCAGGGTTTTCTTCTGGACAGGTTCCGCTCCGCAGAAGAACGGCTGAACACACGACAGGTTATCCCCTTCGAGCTCTTCCGGCTTATATTTATCCACACAATGATCCAGGGCAAAATTTGGCCCGCCGGCTGTCGTGCAGCGGTAATTCGAGATAGCCTTCAGCCAGTTCAAAGGCCTCAGCAGGAAAGCATTGGGCGGGATAATAACATTGCTGCCCCCCACATAGGCCGGTTGCAGCAGGGCACCGATCAGCCCCATATCGTGGAACCCGGGAAGCCAGTTAACCCCTACCAGGTTTTCATCGTGGTTAAAAGCGCATTTGATAAATTCGGAATTGTGGACCAGGTTCCGGTGGCTTACCATAACCCCGTTCGGCTCTCCTGTCGATCCGGAAGTATATTGCAGAAAAGCTAAGTCATCCGGAAAAATCTCAGTGGGAATCCATTGGTCAGGCAATTCGGCAGGAATATCCTCATAAACCAGGTAATCAATGCTTTCCATGCATTTTTCGGAGGAAAAGTTCTTCTTAATATCTTCTTTGATTTTCCGTGTGGTCAATATAACAGACGGACTGCAATCTTTCATTATGGCTCCGAACCGCTGGAACATCCTGTTTTTCCTCGGGGGATAAGCCGGTACGGCAATGATCCCGCTGTAGAAACAACCGAAAAGGCTGACGATAAATTCGATTCCCGGCGGAAAGATCAACAGGGCGCGATCGCCTTTTTTAAAAGCAGACCGCAAATCCTTTGCGATGGCCTTCAGCCTGACATTCATTTGCCCGTATGTGATCCGGTCGGTTTCCTTCAGCCCATCTTCCAGGAAATAGTAGAGGACCTTATCCGGACGATTATGGCAATTTCTCTCGAATACCTCCACGATGGTATTTTCGGGTGTTGCAGCAATGCCGGGCAGGGACGATAATGTTTGCTTTTTTTCGGGGTTCATTGAATTTCAGCAATTTCAGGTGCCGGATTGATGGATCTGGGGAAAGGCTGATGGGACATCAACAAACTCCTTTGTTCCCTCAAACACGAAATTCCGCAGATGAAGGTTGGAATTGAAGGCCCAGGCTGCCGTTACAGGATTCCTAGTGAGTTTCAGCGTTTTCAGGAACTTCTTTTTCAGGTTTGTCAGGTCGTAGATCCTTTCCCAGCTTTCATAAACCGCCTGTTCAAATTCTTCCGGGCTCATTTTCTGAGGTTTAAAAACGGTTTCTGCATAATTATACCTTTCCCAGTCACGGGGGTAATCGTGATACAACAACCGGTCTTCCGCCTCAAATCTTTTAAACAGGTCGGTGCCCGGAAGTGGGGTCAGGATCGAGGCCTGGACGATATCGATATCGGCACCCAGGATGTAATCGGTGCGGTTACGAATGGTTTCAGGGGTATCGTTCTCCAGCCCGAAAATAAAGGCCCCGAGCACCGAAATCTCATGTTTGTGTATACGGTCATACACTTCCTGGTAGCGGTCCACTCCGATTTTCAGGTTCACGAACTTGTGCGATTGCTCGAGCTGATCGATCAGTTCCGATTCAATTCCAAGGAATATCAGCTTGCAGCCGCTCTTTGCCGCCCAGTAAAGCACTTCCTCGTCGTCCGCAATATTCATGGAAGCCGAACCGGCCCATTGCTTGTTCAGTCCGAGCGCTGAAACACCTTTAAAGAAGTCCACCGCGTGGTCCCTCGCCCTGGTGCTGTATCCGACGAAGTTGTCATCCACAATATAAATGTTTTCCTGGGAGATGGCTGCAAAATCCCGGATGGCATTATCCACGGGCCTGAGGCGGTATTTGCTTCCGTTAAAGGTATGAACGGAGCAAAACTCGCACTTCATCGGGCAGCCGCGGGTGGTTTGCAGGCTGCCAAAGGCATATCCGGGGTGATAAAGGTCAATCCTGGGAGAAGGGGAATCCACCATGGAGGGCAAATCTGCTTTATAGATCTGCTGAAGGCGGCCGTGCTCAAAATCATGGATCACCTGTTTCCAGGCGTATTCAGCTTCGCCGATGACAACAGCATCCACATACCGCGAGGCTTCTTCCGGCAGCATGGAGGCGTGGATGCCCCCCACCACGGTCTTCACCCCGTTATCGCGGTACATGGCGGCTATTTCATAACAGCGGTTGATGGTGGCCGTCAGCGAGGTAAAACTAACCAGGTCAGCCTCCTTGTAGGTAAACGGCTCGAAGTTCTCGTCATGGATCTCCACTTCCCAGCCTGGCGGCGTTAAAGCTGCGACGATTCCAAGCGCAAGGGGCGGATAGATCGAATCCTTGGTGCGCATCAACCCTTTCCGTCTGTTGTTGACCGGGTTGATCAGGAGCAGTTTATGGTGTTTCTCAGCCAAGGGACTTACCTGAACGGGCTCGATTTCAAGATTTCCTTATTTTCTTCTCCCAGCCCGAAAACATCTTCTATGAATCTCCGCGGACGTTCACCTTCATAAACCAGGTTATGATACTGAAGATTAGACCCGTATGACCAGATAGCGGCGAGGGTACTACGGGTTTGCTTCAACGTGCGGAGGAATTTCCGCTTGAGAATATCTTCATTGTAAAGCAGGTCCCAGTTCTTTTTTACCTCCGACATGAAAACCTCATGGGCCATGTTGTTATGCCGCCAGACAATTTCCACGAAGTCATATTTCTGCCAGTCATTCGGAAAATCATGATAAATAAGCTTATTGTCGGCTTTCATCCGGTTGAACAGAGCCGTGCCGGGCAGGGGCGTGAGTATGGTAGCCTGGACCGCGTCGATGTCAGCACTATTGATATATTCCGTCCGGTGACGCATGGTTTCCGGGGTATCCGATTCCAGGCCATAAATGAAGGCACCCAGAACGCTGATGCCGTATTTGTGTATCTTTTTAAAGACATCGGCGTAATGATCGATTCCGATCTTCACATTCATCATTTTATTGGTTTCCTCCAACTGCTCGATACGCTCCGATTCAATGCCCAGCAATACCATCACGCATCCGGCCCTGGCTGCCAGTTCCAGCACTTCTTCATTTTCTGCGAAATTCATGGATGCGGAACAGAACCACTGTTTTCTGATACCCCGTTCGATCATGCCTTTGAACAGATCGATTGCCCTTTGCTGGGCTTTTTTGCCATAACCGATCAGGTTATCGTCCACAAAATAGATCTTTTCCTGCGGAATGGTCTCCAGTTCGTCGAGCACTTCTCCCACCGGCCTGACGCGGTACTTGCTACCGTTGAAGGTGTGCACCGAGCAGAAGTCGCATTTCATCGGGCAACCGCGGGTAGTCTGGATGCTGGCAAAACGGTAGTCGGGATGGAACAGTTCCCGTCGCGGGGCCACGGCATTCTCGAACGGCATCAGGTCGGCATGATAGACCTTTTGCAGGCTGCCGGCTTCAAAATCGTCGATGAGTCTGCGCCAGACGCCTTCCACCTCCCCGACCACGACGGCGTCCGTAAATTGCTGTGCCTCGTCGGGTACCATGGAGACGTGTATCCCGCCCATGACGGTCGGGATGCCTTTTTCCCGGTAGACGGCTGCCAGCTCATAGGCCCGGGTAGCGCTGGAAGTAAGAGCGGTAAGACCCACCAGGTCGGCCTCTTTGAAGTGAAACCGTTCGAAATTCTCATCCATGATCTCCACTTCCCAGTCATCGGGCGTTAAAGCTGCTACGATCCCCAGTCCGATGGGCGGGTAGATCACATGGCTGTGCAGGATCAGGCCCTCGCGCGTGGTGCTGAGGGGATTGATGAGGAGGAGCTTATTTTTCCTGTTCAGCGTCATCTTTCAGCCCCCATCCCGTTCCGTATTCCCAATAGGGGAAAGGGCCAGGGAATGGGTTCAGCAAAGTTAGCCATTTATTTAAAATCGGTTTAAATAACCGGGTCAAATCCAAAAAAATGTAACTTTGTGCCAAACTAATTTTGGCTTATGGTTGATATTCATGAATTTATCACCAACGTTGAAGAAGAATTCGAAGACATTCCCAAAGGTTCGCTTAAACCGGAGAGCAATATCCGGGACCATTTCACCTGGGATTCGATCAATGCGCTGATCTTCATAGCTCATGTGAACGTGAACTACAACGTGGAGATCACGGCGGAAGAACTGGTGAAATCCGGAACCGTAAGTGATCTGTACGACATTGTACGCAGTAAGGCTGGAAATACAGCCGCTTCCAATACAGTTACCGCATAAATGGCTTTGTTCCAGGTCCCCGGAATCAGGATCAGCGGGATAGCAACGGCTGTCCCGGGCGCTGAAATTTTTAACCGCGACTGGAATTACGTAACTGAAAAAGAGCGTGACATTTTCATCCGGACCGTAGGGGTTGAGCGCAGGCGTGTCGCACCCAAAGGCATGACCACCTCAGATCTCTGCGAATCTGCAGCAATGAAATTATTGGGTGAGCTTAAATGGAACCCGGAGGAAATCGGGATCCTCATCTTCATCTCCCAATCCAGGGATTACATCATCCCGGCTACGGCGGGGATCCTGCAGGATCGGCTGGGATTGCCGAAAAGCTGCATGGCCTTCGACATCAGCCTGGGGTGTTCCGGTTACGTCTACGGGCTTTCGGTGATCGGCAGCCAGATGATCACCGCGGGCATTCAAAAAGGACTGCTGATGGTGGGGGATGTATCCACACAGACAACAAGCCCGACGGACAAGAGTACTTATCCGTTGTTTGGCGATGCCGGGACGGTCACAGCATTGGAACTGGACGCGCAGGCGCCTGCCATGGCTTTCAACCTGCAGACCGATGGTAGGGGTTACCAGGCCATTATCATTCCTGACGGCGGTATACGGAACCTTGTCACACCTGAATCGTTCGTGGCAGAAAAATTTGCCGAAGGCATCGAGCGCGACCGGCTCAAGATCGCCCTGGACGGAATGGAGGTGTTTCAATTCTCGTTAAGGGAAGTACCTCCAAATATCCGGGCCCTCATAGATTTTTCAGGTAAATATGTGGAAAATATCGATTATTTCGTATTACATCAGGCCAATAAGCTGATGAATGAATCGATAAGGAAGAAACTCGGGGTACCGTCTGAAAAGTGTCCTTATTCGATCGCCGAATACGGGAACACCAGTTCAGCGTCGATCCCCCTGACCATCAGCCATGCATTGCGGAAAAGGCTGGAAGAGGGCAGGGTCAGCATGGTCCTGTCGGGTTTCGGGGTGGGATTGTCATGGGGCAGTGTGTATGTCATCACCGACCGCATCGTCTGTCCTGAAATTATAGAATTATAGCCATGGAATTCTGCAATCTGACCGGAAAGACCTTTCTCATTACGGGCGCCTCCTCGGGTATCGGCCAGGCGACGGCCATTTTAGCAAGCAAACTGGGGGCGCGGCTGTTCATCACTGGCCGGGACGAAGGCAAACTGGCCGACACTTACAACAGCCTGGAGGGGAACGACCATGGCATGTTCCCAGTGGAACTGACCGATGAAGGACAGATGCTGGAACTGGTCAAATATATGCCAGTAGTGAACGGCATCGTGCATGGCGCCGGCATCATCGGTCCGACGCCTGCGAAGTTCATCCGGCAGGACGATATCGACAAGCTGTTCCGGATCAATTTCGAAGTGCCGGTACTGCTCACCGGCAAGATCATGATGGCGAAGAAACTGGAGAACGGTTCCTCGATCGTGTTCATGTCGTCGGTTGTCACGAAAAGCCCCTATTTTGGCGGAGCGCTGTATTCCAGTGCCAAATCCGCCCTGGAGGCATATTCCGCCACACTAGCCCTGGAAGGCGCACCGAAGAAGATCCGTTCCAACATCCTCTCCCCTGCACTGGTCAATACGCCATTGCTCACTGATCCGGCGCGCGAGGGAAACCCGGAGATCGTGGACGATTCCATTCAGCGATACCTGAAAAAATACCCCATGGGCATCGGCGAGCCCGACGATGTGGCGAACCTGATCGTGTTTTTACTGTCCGATGAATCCCGGTGGATCTCCGGTGCGAATATCCCGCTGGGGGCAGTGGTGCAGTAGTTGGCAGTTGGCAGTTGGCAGTTCGCAGTTCGCTGTTGGCAGTTCGCAGTTCGCAGTTCGCAGTCGGCAGTTCGCAGTTGGCAGTTCGCAGTTCGCAGTTGGCAGTTTGGGGCTACATTAAGATTTTCGCTTTGTGCTCCTGATGTCCGCGAACTTCTTTGGCCTGAAAATCCTGAGGTAAAACCCCGCAACATACAACGGCCAGCGGTTCAGGACGTTCATTCGCAGCCTGTAAGGCAGCTTGTCGACAATCTTCGTGAGGAAAGCGAGGCTATGTGCCAGGATGATGCCGGGCAGAGACTGGAACCAGGAACCCAGGTTGAATTTCTTGTATTCCCTCTGGTAGCCAGCCTCTTCAGCAATTTTTCCGACTGCCTGGTCAACCAGTCGGATCTCCTTCGGGGTGAGTTTCTCTTTCCAGATGCCCGAACGGCTCTTGTTGACCTGCTTTACCAGGTTGGCATGATAACGGGTAATGAATTCCCTTGGATACACCTTGAATATCTCGTCTTCCTTCTTATAAAAATCCAGCATCCCTGCATGATAGGGTATCCCGAGGAATTCGCAGAGAGCCTTCATCTCCCTGTCAGGATCATCCACCAGGTCTTCGTACTTCACGGTCCGGAAACGATCCGGATACCTATTTTCCATCTTCTTCACACTGCGGTAGAATAATTTCCATTTCGTCGCAACGAGGGAAGGAACCGGCAGTTCAAAATCCACATCCTTCACCGATACGAAATTATCGCGCGGGTCGCGGAGGATCTGGATGAACTTCGCATCGGGGAAGATCTTCAGCAAACGCCGGGTATAAATCGTATATCCGGGATTTTTATCGCCAAAAAGCAGGATCTCATTTTTCTCAAAAAACGACCTGTAATTCAAATAAACCGTCTTGCAAATCCTTCCGTAAGGTGCATTACCCGTGCATTTCAGCAGGTCCTCCTTCAACCTGCCAGCATCGATCTTCCAGGTATCAAACCGCCATTGCTGCAACAGGTCACCGAGAAATACCAAAAGGTCCTTTTCCTGCCAGTTTGTCTTTCTTCCGTATTTCGGATAAAGGTCGAGGATGAACTTGCATTCAGGAGGGATGCAGATACCGGGATGGGCGTCGAACAGGGTCCGGAGAAGGGTCGTACCGGAACGGGGCCGCCCGAGGATAAAAAAGAATGGCACCTGGTCTATCTTTTCCATTTCGTTGTGATCTTGTCCAGGATGCTTTGAACCGCCCTGACATCGTCCTTCCTGAAACGGACGATTTCCAGGTAGCCGCACCCGGTTTGCCGGGCAAAGATAATCCAGTAACCGATTGCGCCAAAGGCATAGGAGATATTTGTGGCGATAGCTGCGCCCATCGCACCATGCAGAGGGATAAGCCACAGGTTAAGGAGGATGTTGAGCAGGAGCGCCGGGCCAAATGCGTATATCGACAGTTGAGGCTTTCCCATCCCGGACATCTGCCCGCTCAGGATCCGAAACATGACCATGATGATGATCCCCGGAAGGATAACCTGCAGCAGCAGGACGCTGGCCTGGAATTTCTCTCCGAAAACCGGCGGGATGATCCACGGGGCGATCCATACGATCAGGATAGAAAGCGTTGTTGCCAGGATGAGCGAGAGCCGGGTAAGGCTGAGGGTTTTCGCAGTCATCTCCTTCGGGTTTTCCGTGTTGGCGGTACGACTGAATACGATGATCCCGATGGCCAGCGGAATCTGCCAGAGCTGTTCCGCGATCTGCACGGCCAGGGAATACAGGCCGACTTCCGAAAGGTCCGTCATTCGCTGCAACAGAATGACATCGACCCTGAAATTCAGCATGATGATGAAGAATGACGCAGAGAAAAGGATTCCCAGCAGGAAAAGTCTTTTGATAATGACGAAGTCAAATGTCACATTTAGCCGGTAATGCCGTGATAGAGTGAAGAATCCATAGATGGACACGGCCATGTTGGCGATCAGTGCGGCGACGATGGCGCCGGGCACGGCCAGGTCCAATCCCCATACCAAAACCGCAGCCAGTGCCAGGTTGATCAGATTGATCGGCCAGTTCATCTGGTTGGCCTTTCGGATCTCGTCCTTGCCGATAAAAATCCCGCCGATATAAACCAGGGCCAGGCGGAACGGGATGGCGGCGAGCACCAGGCCGATCAGCAAGGCGGTAAATCCCGGTTCGTCGTACACCTGGTAGGCCACCAGGCTCAGAAGGATCCCCGCCAGTGCCGACAGGACAAATAGCGCCAGGATGGAGGAAACGATCCGCTGTTCGTCGTACTTCTTTTGCCCGAGCAGATAAATCGATGCGCCACGGATACCGAGGTTGGTGATGCTGACGACAATGGTCGGGATCACCACCAATGTCGTGAACAGCCCGAATCCATCCGGGCCCAGCAAACGGGTCAGGATTACCGACAGCAAAACGCCGCACAGCAAGGAGAAGACGTTGCTGTTGAACACGCCGGCTACATCTTTTATGAAATGCCTTTTTGGCATACTTACATTATATGTCAACTCCTGGTTTCGCGCAAAGGACGCAAAAGAAAGCGCAATTAACGTAAAGAACTTTTTATCCGTTATTGCGTCCTTTTGCGATCAATTTTTTTCGTTTTTTGCGTGAAACAAATAAATCAAATCACTCAATCTCGTTTATCAGATTCCCAAGGAATCTCGCCGGGTCAAGCGGGTCCTTGCTGCCGAACACCACATTATGTCTTTCCACATTGGAGAGATACGACCATGCCGCGGCTTTTTTGCTTTTGGTGGCCTTCAGTGTTTGTAACATCTTCTTCTGGATGATCTTATGGTCGTACATGATCTTCCAGTTCTCCCACATGGCGTCCATCAGCTCTTCCGGAGCCATGGTTAACGGCCGGTGGATCACCTCGATGAAGTGATAACGCTCCCAGTCGGCGGGGAAATTAGTATAGAGCAGCCTGTTTTCCGCCTGAAGGCGGTTGAACAACCCGGTTCCGGGCAATGGTGTGACAATGGTTGCCTGCATGGCGTCCATCCGGCATTCGATGGCAAATTTCGTGCGGTCGAACAGGTCCTGCCGGGTATCGCTGTCGAGGCCGTAGATCAATGCCCCCAGCACACTGATGCCATATTGGTGGATCCGGTCGAACACTTCGTTGTAGCTCCCAGTTCCCATCCGGAGATTGAGGATCTTCTTGGCTTCCTCAAGCTGATGGATCTTTTCCGATTCGATCCCGATAAGGATCATCCGGCAACCGCTTTCAGCCATGTATTTCAGCACCTCCTCATCATCCGCCACATTAAGCGAAGCCTGGCAGTACCAGTCTTTCCGAATGCCCCGGTCGATCATGCCTTTGAACAGCTTTTTCGCCCTTTCCCTGGACCTTTTACTGTATCCGATAATGTTGTCGTCGACAAAATAGACCTTTTGGTGAGAGATGGTCCCCAGTTCGTCCAGCACCTCCTCCACCGGCCTTTCGCGGTAATGGCTTCCGTTGAAGGTATGCACCGAGCAAAAGTCGCACTTCATCGGGCAACCACGGGTGGTCTGGATGTTAGCGTACGTATAACCGGAGTGGAACAGGTCGCGGCGCGGAAGAGGGGCATTATCCATCGGGAGAAGCTTGCCGTCGTAGCGGTTTTGCAGTTTCCCCGCTTCGAAGTCTTCGATCAGCTGTTTCCACACGCTTTCGGCTTCACCGGTCACCACGGTATCAACGTACTGCCCGGCTTCTTCCGCGAGCATGGAAGCGTGAATGCCACCGATGACGGTTTTTATGCCGATTTTACGATAAATGCCCGCGATCTCATAGGCCCGGTTCACCGAGGCCGTCATGGCCGTAATACCCACCAGGTCCGCTTGGCGGAATGCAAAATCCTCAAAATTCTCATCCAGGATTTCCACCTCCCAGTGGGGAGGCGTCAAAGCAGCAATGATGCCCAGCGCCAAAGGCGGCGACATAGCGTGGACATCCACCAGCTCCTTTTTCCTGTACTGCGAGAAAGGGTTGATGAGAAGCAGTTTAAAACGGTCATCAGCCATAGGGCAAAGATAAGTGATTTGGCAACAGGAGGATCCGGACAACCGGGTAGTGGTTTTTCGCTATTAATTTTAACTGGCAGAATCCGTTACTTTTCCGCCAATGGACTGATCTAATTTTGATTCATTAAACATTAAAAACGGAAACCATGAAAACCCTGAAATTATTAATGATCGCCGTATTTCTTGCGGTTGCCATCGTGAATACGGCGGCGGCGGAAGATCAGAAGGTCAATCAGACCAGTATGATCATCAAGCTTACTTACCAGCAGGCCATTCAGTCACCGGGACTGGTTGCAGCCATGCGTACGCAACTCCATGGCGGATTTCTCGGAGGACCAGGGGTGAAGAACATTACCTTCCGGGTCACTTACCAGAATCATGTTTACATGATCACCGGTTCCATCAATCAATGGACCCTGTTTTTCGATTGCCTCGGGATTACCCGGCAGCATGGCAAATCCCTCTGATCACCTTTAAAACCTGTACACATGAAAACGTTAAAAACAGCAATGATCGCAGCTCTTCTGGCCATTGCCGCCGCCAACATGACAATGGCCGACGGATTTAAAGCCAACCCCAGTAAGCATGTCCTGAACATCTCCCTAAACCAGGCCGTAAAAAATCCTGGACTGGTGACAGCCATGTACGAACAGCTGGATAGTCAGTTTCTAAGTAACAACCAGCTTGTTTATGTCAAATGGGTGGTCTATAAAAACACGGTTTACCGCATTACCGGAACATGGAACCAGTGGAACCTTTTCTTTCACCACCGGATTGAATTGCCCCAGAAGAAGCCGGTTTACCGGGCCGGGGAACAATAAAGGCTGCACTAAGTGTTTTGTTAACAGTATGTTAAATACTTAACATATCTATTTTAATGAACGTATCTTTACGTTGAAGTAAACAAACCACCATTCTGCCAGCTCTGAGAAGTCCTTCATCCGGACAACCTTCTTCGCCCGTTCAAACATATCGATGGTCAACTACATGATCATGCTATATATTCAGGTTTGATTCACATGAAACCAATTTCAAATCTTAACAGAAGGTTCTGGGAAATAGAACCCTTCCTGAAAAAAGCGATTTTATACGGGTTTGCTACCATCGTCATATATGTCGCATATATTCTCCTCATTTCAGTGACCAACCTCTTTCTCTTTGAAGAAACCAGGGCTGTCCAATTCATTGTCATGGTCCTTTCCATGAGTTTGTTCCTATTCCTTAGGGACAAGTTCCAAAGGATACTCGACCGGTTATTTTACCGTGAAAATTATAACCCATCAGAAGTTATAACGGGGTTTGAGGAATTCGTTACCAGAATTTACAATCCGGCAGAACTTAAATCCAGGATCACCATTTACCTGGACAGGGTATTCCACTTCAAGTCGTTCATTTATCTTGTTAAATCCGATTCTAAAACTTACAAAGCAGAGATCATATATGGTGCGGAAATTGAAAAGGCCGAACTACGGTTTTCAGAAGAAGCAGAGACTAAATTATTTCAATCGCGGATCCTGACGTTCGGTAAATTGAAAGGCATGTACATGCTGAACAAATTGCTCCAATGGGATCTTGTCATCCCGACCATTGTAATGAATCGACAAAAGGGGATGATGATCATCGGAAGGAAGAGGTCTGAAAAACGCTATACCTACCAGGAGGTGCAATTATTGATCGTTTTGGCGCGCCGGTCATCTGCTCTTATCCATACAGCCGAATTATATCAGAAAGAGCTGGACCGTATTCTGTTGCTGGAAAGGGAAAGGACCAGGATAGCCAAGGATTTTCATGATGATGTCGGGGCAAGTCTTACCCGGATTTCATTCCTGGCACAAATGTTAATTTCAGGAGGTGCCGGACCGAAGAAGATGCAACAATGGCTGATGGCAATCCGTGACACCTGCCAGGAAGCCACTTTTGGAATTACTTCCATCATCTGGGCGTTAAACGATAAAAACGATACTACCCAGGGATTGATAGCTCATATCCGCCGATTTGTCATGGAGTACCTGCAGGAAACACCTGTGAAATGCACCTTTGAGATACCTGAGGATTTGCCGGAGTCCATTATCAGGGCAGAGATAAAGCGAAATGTGTATTTATGTGTCAGGGAGGCCTTGAATAACCTGGTTAAATATTCCGATTCCCGGTCAGCCTGTATTTCTATTGATCTGACAGAAAACATGCTACGCCTGAAGATCAGAGACAACGGGAAAGGGTTTAATATCGATAAGGTGAAAGCCGAAAGCAATGGATTGGAAAACATGAAAAAGAGAATGGATTATCTGGGTGGGCATTTCCAGGTCGAAACAGCCAAGGGAAACGGAACCGAACTGGCATTTTCAATCCCGGTTTAGGAAAGGAACAAATGGAATCGTCAGTCATTCATATAGCTGTCGTAGACGATGACCGGACCGTTAGGGAAGGTCTGAAAATGCTGATCAACGGCACCCACGGCTATTGTTGCGAGGCTTCCTATGAAGATGGGAAAACTGCACTGGATGAGATCCCGGTGCTCAATCCCGACGTAGTGCTGATGGATATCAATCTTCCCGACATCAGCGGCATCGAATGTATTATGAAGATCAAAGAAATCCAGCCGCAGATCCAGTTCATCATGCTGACCGTATTTGAGAATGAGGAAATGATATTCAGGTCGCTGGCAGCCGGAGCAAACGGTTACCTCTTAAAACAAACGCCCCCGGGCAGGCTGTTGGAAGCAATCGGTGAAGTTCACCGGGGCGGGTCACCGATGTCGAGCGAAATTGCCAGAAGGGTTGTACAGTCTTTTCAACATTCACCCCTCACTTCAGGAACCAGTAATGGATTGACCAAACGGGAGGAGGAAATCCTGGCGCTGCTTTGCAGGGGTTATCTCTACAAGGAAATAGCTGAAAGGTCAGGCATCAGCATCGACACCGTACGGTCACATATCCGTCATATTTATGAAAAACTCCAGGTGAAAACCCGTACCGAAGCTATCCTGAAGCACCTGAACTTATGATGATCCCATAACTTTTCCCATGTCTGTCAAACTGGAAATCACATCATTATGTGATTGATTTAACTTTTGTTATGACTTAATTTTGAATCATTCTAAGTAAGTAAATAACAAAAAACAATTAGCAATGAAAACACAAGTCAATCATCGCTCCATTCGGTCAAATGTGGGAACCTGGCTGACCTTGCTTTTGTATCCTGCACTCATTGTCATCCTTATCTTGCTGTCCTTGCTTTGAATTCACATGTAAGCTTCATAAAAAGCCACGTCTTACAATAATCTATTAACAAATTAAAACACAAAATCATGAAAACTGTAAAAATTGCTGTCATTACGCTGGTCTTAGCCTTTGCAGCCTTAAGTATTGTCAATGCGGACGGGTTTGTCAAAAAGCCCCCGGCAAAAAAAATCATTCATGTCACGCTTGTTCAGGCCGTTCAGAATCCTGACCTGGTGATTGCCATGTATCAACAACTGGATCCGTCATTTCTTATTACCAATCAGTACAGCTATACCAAGGTGGTACTTTTCCATAACTACCTGGTAAGCATTACCGGTACGCACGAACAATGGGTCCTGTTCTTCCGGGCAAAACCCAATTCTGAATGAGGAATCATCCTGAAAACAAACACAACAATATTTAAGCCTGGCTATAACCAGGCTTTTTTTATTTGCCTTCCACAATCACCAACCTGGTTTTAATAACAGCGCCGTCTTCATCCACCAGTGTCAGAACATGTTCACCGTCTGCGGGCAGAAGGCTGAGCTTGTGGATATCTTTCGTCATTCCCACGAACCGGTCATCGATATGCCAAAAGATTCTTTTAGATGGAACCTGATGGGCTGCTTCAAAAACGACTTTACCGGGTTGGCCATCAGGCCCCAGTGGGAGGTAGATCTTCCGGTCGCCTGCCGGGTAGAGGAATTGCATGGGAGTGGACGGGCTGCCCGAACAACCCGGGAGGAAAGGCGGAAGGGGCTGGTACATCGGATCATGCTGACGGTAATACCAGCCCCATGCCGGTGGCAGGACGAACCATGGCTGCTGCCATATCTTATCCGCCGGGTAACAATCGGCATTGACCCGGAACTTTCCGGACTCATCGAGTTGGACAAGCTGATGGTAAGGACAGGCCTCCGATTTTAATCCGGCCAGGCAGATGGTGGCAGAATCGATTTCAGTGCAAAAGACCGACGGCCGGTGCCCGCTTTGCCGGCAGACGGCAACTTTCTCCAGTTCGTCATAGGGTTCCGGAAACCAGTGTCCGGACTGAGGCAGCAACCGGAACACTTCGAACATCAAAGGGGCAGCCGTGCCCACACCGGTCAGTCCGGGGCGGCCTTCTCCATCGGCATTGCCAGCCCATACGCCCACCAGGTAGTCAGCAGTCATCCCGACAGCCCATGCATCGCGAAAACCAAAACTGGTGCCGGTTTTCCATGCAATCTCCCGGGAGGAGGCAAAGGATTTCCACCCCTCCTCTTCGTCCGGACGGTTAACATCGCGGAGTGCGGATAAAGTCAGCCAGGCAGCTCCGGCGGAATAAACAGTAGAACTTCCGCCATTCCCTTCCTTCACTTTTTTCCGAGTTGATGATTCTAAAATGATTTCCGGGGTACCTTTCTGGACTCCCCGGTAATTCCCATAGTTGGCCGCATAGCTGTCCAATGTCCTGGCCATGTTCATGTATAACGTACAAATCTCCCATAGTGAAGCCTCGGCACCGCCCAGGATAAGGGATAGCCCATAATGCGACGAGGGCCGGGTCAGGGTGCTGATTCCCAGTTTCTGCAACAGGTCATAGAAAGGTTGCACCCCGTATTGCTGAAGAAGATAAACCGCCGGCACATTCAACGACCGGGCCAGGGCGGAAGATGCCGGCACTGCCCCATCGTAGGTCAGGCTGAAATTCTTGGGCGAAAAGCCTGAAAAGTAAGATGGGATATCCGGAAGCAGCATGCCCGGCAGGAGTTCTCCTGCATCCATCATGGCTGCATAGAGGAACGGTTTCAGGATACTGCCCGTGCTCCGGGGAGACCGGATAATATCCACCTCCGGTCCGTGCTCCGGTTCATCCGCCGGTGCAGAATTTCCGACATAAGCCAGCACCTGCCTGGTTTTCAGGTCGATCACTACAATGGCTGAATTAAATATATGGTTGTAAGCCAGTTGCCGCCTGTGCCTGGAAGCTACTTCACTTACTCTTTCCTGCAGTTTTAAATCCAATGAGCTTATGACCGACTTTCCCTGATTTATCTGGTGCATTCTGGCCACCAGGTGCCTGGCCCAATCCGGCAAAGGTACCGGCTGGCCGGGTAAGGGTTCCTCGCAGGCGAGGTTACAGGTCATTTCATCGATCAGGCCATCTACTGACAGGCGGCGCAGGAGACGGTTCCGTTTTTCCAGCAAGGCATCCCTGTTACGGCCCGGATGGATAGCTGACGGCGAATTGGGAAGCACGGCCAGAAGGGCGGCTTCGGCCCATGACAACTCGGTCGGCGGGCGGCCGAAATAGCGCCATGCCGCGGCTGGAAGGCCAACCTGGTTGCCACCAAAAGGGGCATGCGAAGCATACATCGCAAGGATCTCCCTCTTGGAATAGGATATCTCCATCCGGACAGCCAGCCATATTTCGATCAGCTTTTCTCCGATGTTCCTGGGTTTTCCTTTCCTTGACAAACGGATGGTCTGCATAGTCAGCGTACTCCCGCCACTCACGATCTTCCCCGCTTTGATATTTTGCCTTGCCGCGCGGAACAATGCAAACGGATTCACTCCCGGGTGGGAATAGAAATAACGGTCTTCGAACTCCAGGACACAGGCTCTGTACTTTTCCGGGACCGAATCGACCGGCGGGAATCGCCATTGGCCGTCGTCAGCGATCCGGGCGCCCACCAGCCTGTTATTCCGGTCGTAAACCACCGTCGCATAGGGATCTTCAAACAGCGGCGAAGGCAGGGAAAACCAGAACACCAGCAGGAAAATGACTGACAGGGTGATCCAGACAAACCGTTTAACGGACCACCCTGACCCAGCGGCCTTTTGTATTCGTCTGAATATTGTTCTCATACATCGCTTCGCAGGAAACGGAGGGTAAGTAATAACGCCCGGCATAAGCTGCATTCAGCCGGACACGGAATGTCTTCTTTGAATTTTTTTCCAGGTTGAAGAAAGTGTAAACCCTGTCGTCGCGGAAATCCCTGTACTCAAAGGCATCTTCCTTCAGGCCGGTGGCGACATCCTGCACCCTCGTGTTGATGATTTCCCAGCCCGACGGGAAGATCTGCCTCAGGGCCAGGTTTTCATACCCGAACAGGAGCCCAGGGTGTTCGACCGTTACCCTGGCCGTGAAGTCTGTTCCTTGCTTCAGGGACGAGACGTCAACCGTGTTCCCGGCATCATCTTCATAAAAAACCGAAATCCCAAGGTTGCTGGCATGTTCGGTCTCTTCACTCTGCAAGGGCTGGCCTGAGAGGGTAATGGAAGCAAAGACCCTGGAAGAGCCTTGGTTGGTCACCGGGATTTTTCCTTTGATCGCCCCCTTTTCGGACAGTTCAGATGAATAAACCCGCTTCAATGTATTGACTGTCAACCTGCTGTCATTATTTATAGAAAAACTCAGATTCAGTCCCTCACTTTCATTATTTCCGGCAAATCTTGAAATGGCATACAGACAAAATGCGGTGGTCTGGGTGCTGTAATACGATCCTTTCAATTCTACGGCCATTTGCTGCAGCAGCCGGAAAGCTTCGGCATCCTTTTTCATCATCGTCAAAGCTTCCAGGGTGAAGGCCATATCCCTGAGATCGGACCCATAGGTCCAGCCGGCGTATTCGTACTTGTCCGTTTCACCGATGCTTCTTCCGGAAATCAATCCCTCAGCCGCTTCAGGTTTTCCTGCATAAAGGTAGGCTGCGGCCAGGATCCATGCCGTGGATGGACTTAGATTGCCGGCTTCCCGGAGCCGGTTCATGGCGCCCAGGGCCGGTTTCTGAGCCAGGGCCAGCGTATAAAGCCGGTATGCCTGGCATTTGTCGTAATCAGTGTGAACCGAACCGGCTGTCCTCCTATAAGAAGATGCAGCCCCTTGCTGGAAAGCGGTCCATTTGTCTTTGAGCCCTGCCGGCAGCAGGTAACCTTTGTTTTCGGCCAACAGCAGGAAATGACCGGCATATGAAGTGCCCCAGTCGCTGTAATAAGATTGCCCTGGCCAATACGACAGGCTTCCATCCGCCAGTACCATTTTAGCTATCCGATTAATGGCAGAACGTATATTCCGGTCGATTTTGTCTTTCTTATCCTGGCTGAGCTCTGCGAATGATGTCAGGAACAACTGTGGGAATGCTGCGGAGGTTACCTGTTCAATGCAACCATACGGATAATGGATCAGGTAGTTGAGATGGCGGTCCAGTCCGAATTCCGGCAGACTGCTGAAGGTGACCTGGCCGCTGTTCGTTCCGGGCAATCCGAAGAATTCGTAGGGGAGATCAACGGATTGCCCCGGTTCGATGATGAAATCCCGTGTCTTTGACATCACCGGATTAGGGTTCCGGACCTCTATTTCAATCTCCTGGCCGGCCGACTCATTCCCGGAAACAGCGGTCACCCTGACCTTCCCGATACCTGTCCGACCGCTGACTTTCAGGCTGAAATAAGCCATTTGCTCCCCGGTCTGAGAGAATGTCATATTTTGAGAAGGCTGAACGATACTGAAAAATTCGTCTGAGGTGACTTCGACCCTGACATCCCTGATGTTTTCCTTCATGACAAATACTGAGACCGGCAATTCCACTTCTTCTTCAGGACCGACCACCCTGGGCATGGTAGCGAGGACCATCAGCGCTTTTCGCACCGGAGTCGTATTTTCTGCAAATCCGTAAGCCCCATCTTTGCCGGCAATCACCATGGTCCTTACGGAGCCGACATAGTTAGGCATATGGAGCCGGATGTCCTTCTTCTCTCCTTTTTGCAAAGTAAAAGGACCGGCATACCGGACCACGGGCACGAACCGCTGCGCTTTTTTGCTTTTAGCCATCTGCGCTTCCTCATCCCCGCCAATTGCCAGCGCTTTCTGCAATTTTCCGCCAAAGGCCCCCATTACCATGTCAAACATATCCCAGGTTTTAATCCCCAGGGCTTCCCTTGCATAAAAAACATTGTAAGGATCAGGGGTTTTGAAACGCGTCAGGTCCAGCAACCCGTCATCAACTACCGCAATCGTAAAAGTCATCGGTTTGCCTTGCTTTTCACTCACGCTGACCGTATAATCAGCGTCAGGTTTGAGTTCACCGGGCATGGAGATGACCGGATGAAGCATTGTTCCGGGATCTTCCACCATCAATGGTATAACGCCGTACATACGGATGGGAAGATCGTTAACGGCCTGCTTGTGGGGCTGTATCACCGAAAGATAGACGTAGACATTGGGGGCCATCCCCGGTGTGATGTCGAGGGAAAAAGTTTCTTCGGTTTCACGGCACACTTTCCATTGGCTGGACAGGACTTTGGATCCCGATTCGATGCTGATGAGGGCTCGGCTGCCCGGTGTGGCCGGGAAACTGATCACAGCCTTTTCACCGGTGCGGTACTTAGCCTTGTCGGCGCTGAAGGTCAGCATAGTGGCACCGGCCGGGTTAGCCCTTCCGGAACGGTTGACATATGCCGGCCAGTCGAAATAGACCGTCATCCCCGCCTGGTGGCCTTCTGCTTCATCCCTGGCCAGGATGAGGTACCTTCCCCAGTCGGGGTATGATATCTTCAGGTTGAACGAACCATGTCCATCTATCGTGGATACTTTTCCCTGGTAAACCACTTCGGCATCGTTGGTCCCGATATAATAGGCCAAGTCCTCCTCCCCTGAGTTCCACCACCATCTCCAACCTATTTTATAGACTTTCACCTCCATATTGGTGACCGATACAGGTTTGCCCTGCCAGTCAACCGTGGCCACATCAATCCTCTGATCCTTGTCGGTTTCCAGCATTTCGCGGTAAGAGCCGCCACCCGGAACATGGATGCCGACATATCTTTTAAACGGTGAAAACTGCCTGGTAAAGACATCCGTGCTGAAATCCCCGCCCTTTTCGAATGCCCGGACAAGGAAAGTGGCATCCAGCATACCCGGGGAATTTTCCTTTCCGGGAAGATCGATCCCAAAACGCGCCTGCCCGTTGTTATCCACCGTTTTATCAAAGATATTCCGTTCTTCGGACCAGAAATAGGAAGCCGGGTCATCGAAGGTATATTTTTCAAATCCTGCAAAGGCAGTTTTTGTTTTTCGGAAACTAATATCCACCGTCGTCCGTACTCCCGGTGCCACAGCTCCATGAAGCCATTTCACGTCGATATTTGCTTCAGGTCTTCCGGCAAAGGAATTCAGAATATCTTGATTGAAATCCAGTTTGATCTTCAGTCGGTTAGGTTTGATAGTCTCTATTTTTAACGACTTTTCAAAGGAAGCTCCGCCGACTTTTGCTACCGCTCTCCACATTCCGGTGGGCGCATCGGGATCGGTCGGTATACGGAAGGCATAGAATCCGTCCGGCCCCTGGGTCCGGGTGGTTGAAAAAGAGGTCTGCCCGCGGGAGTTATAAATATCCAGCTGCACCGGGTGGTCATCCGGCAGGGGATTGGCACGGTCATCCAGGATGAAGGTCAGATAGAGGGTATCTCCGGGCCGCCAGACGCCACGTTCACCATAGATCATCCCCTTGAGTCCCTTCTGAACCACGGCCCCGCCCACATCGAACTGGCTGTAGGAAAGGGCTGATCCGTCATCCAGCTTAAGCCAGGTAAACTGCGGTCCTTTTGAGGCTTTGAGGAAATATGGACGGGATTCCAGGGTGATCTGGCCATGGCCGTCAGGTCCCGTCGTAAGACTTCCGACAGGTTGATTCTGGTAATTGAAAAAATCCGCCGCCACATCCGAAAGAGGCTGACCCGTAAGCAGATCAGTAGTAATGATATTGAAATTCCTGCCATCGGAAGATTTTGCAGTCACACCAATGGTGGATGACAGGACAAGTTTCTGGATCGACCGGTCAATGTAATAATAATAGGAAACATGGCATGGATTGTCCCTTTCGGCCCAGTCATAGTCTTCGGACCACGACTGATACTGGTACCGGGAATAATCATAATTTTCAATGATATCCTCGAGGGCATCTTCCTTCAGTACAAATTCTGAGATATCGCCCATTTTTTCAGTTCCGCAATCGTAGACTGAATATTCTTTTCGGAAGAACAATCTCACCTGGTATGCGGCGCCGGGATCTTCCCGCATCAGGGGCGACAAATCCAGTGAACAGGTATTCCATTGGCTGAGGTCGACTGCAGGATCTTCATCGAGCAAAAGGGTTTTTGCCAGAACCGGCCGGGAAAAGGCGTATGAATTGTAGAAATAATCCGCATCGAAATCGGAACTCTGCAGAAAGTATGGGATATTATTTTCATACACTTTGTAAACGATAACATCCACGGCACGAAGGCTTACTGATTTGAAATACAGGAGCAAGCCTTCCGGGTCGGGCATGATCACTCCTTTCGAAAGAAATTCAACGTCTGGCTTTAATTCTTCGAAGAGGATCTTTTCTTCCACCCTGTTTTTAAGGTTTTCATGCATGTCATTCCGGATCGAGCTTTCCAGGATGAGTGTGCGTTCGCCCTGAATCCGGACAGAAGGATACAACCGGATAATATTTTGTTCCGTTACCAGCCTGCAGGCATCTCCTTCCCTGAAGTACACCAGGCCGTTCAGGTCCTGTCGAGGGTCCATGGGATCCGAAAGCTGGATCTGAATGCACTGCTCCTCTCCATTGCTGAGATCATAACCCATATAGATAAAATCATGGATGGATGGAATCTCATAGATGTGGCTGCCCCGGACATCGATGCCTGCCGGGTTGCCATCCCATGACAGTTCCAGGTCATAGGCCTTCTCCAGGCGTGGAATGCTGTCGATATAAAACCTGAACTGGTTGGGAACAGTACTTTGCTCCCAGTGAACCTTGAATTCTCTCCCGGGGGAGGAAGCTTTCAACAGCTTTTCCAGCTCATCCATGCTCAGAAGGTCTGCGGATTGCAGGCTTCCTTCGATCCTTTTCATCTTATTTGCCATTTCCCCGAAGGAAATCATTATTCCGGGATTAACAGATAACGACGGCTTGATCGTAGCGAAACCGAAGGCATATGATTTCAGCTTATCAGGAACGTCAAGCACTTTCCCGAGTTCAAACGTTGCCTTGATATCGGTACCGGAAGGCCAGGGCTTGTCAGGTCTGAACTCGATGATATCCTCGGCATACAGGTATGTCTTCCCTTCGACAGGAGGGCTGAATGTCAGGATCCGGAACGGTATCTCCTTCCCTGGTTCGCCCGTGATGGATGGTTTGGCCAGGCGTATCCTTACTGCATCGTTCTTTGAAATTAAACCCGATGTATGCCCCGAGATATAGGCTGCATATTCGATGGGATCAATTGCGGTGGCAGGCTCCTGGCAGGAATCAAGGATTCCGGACAAGGCTAATAGCAATACTATAGCTCTGAATTTCATGGGTTTGTAAATTGGATTTTAATCATTGAAAGATAATAATTTTATATCAGGGAAGGGAGATTTATTCATAACTTTGAATAGTGGCGAAAAATTATCCTTATGCCATTTTATTAACCAAATATAAATCAATTCAAAAATGAATGCATTAATCATTGTTGCCATTGTACTGTTCCTGTTACTGTTAGGTGCAGGGATCAGGATTGTCAGGCCCACTCACAGGGCGCTGATCGAACGGTTAGGGAAGTACAACCGGTTTGCGAACCCGGGTTTTCACTGGATCATCCCGGTAATTGAAAAGATGTACCAGGTCAATGTTACAGAGAGGATGGTCGATGCCGAGCCACAGGAGATCATCACCAACGACAACCTGAATGCCAGGGTAGATGCACAGGTTTATTTTAAAGTCAAAACGGACGAAGAAAGCGTTAAGAACTCCCAGTACAATGTCAACAAATACGAATGGCAGATCGTGAACCTGGCCAGGACAACCCTCAGGAACATCATCGGTACCCTTACGCTGAAATCGGCTAACAGTGAGCGAGGCAGGATCAATGCCGACCTGCACCGGACCCTGATGGAGGAGACTCATAACTGGGGAATCGACATTGTCAGGACGGAGCTGAAAGAGATCGATCCTCCCAAGGATGTCCAGGAAACGATGAACAAAGTAGTGAAAGCCGAAAATGAAAAAATCGCGGCCATCGATTTCGCCACTGCCAGGGAAACCGTGGCTGATGGGGAGAAGCGGGCCAAGATCAAGGAGGCTGAAGGGATCAAGCAATCGAAGATATTGCAGGCGGAAGGCGAAGCAGAAGCCATCAAGCTGGTAAACGAGGCAGCCGACAAATACTTTACCGGTAATGCCCAGCTTTTAAGAAAACTGGAAGCTCTGGAAAAGAGCCTGGCGGACAATGCCAAAGTTGTGATCCCGACCGGATCAGAGCTGGTGAATATCATCGGGGAAATGGCCGGGGTGGTGCCATTGCCGAAGAAAGAGAAGTAACGATTGCCAGATTTAAGGACCAGAACTTGATTATTCCGGGATTCGATTTTTGTTTGGGATTTGGGATTTATAATATGGAATTTTTTACCTTTGCCCACCCAGACGGGATGTTAGCTCAGTTGGTTCAGAGCGTCCCGCTTTCAGCGGGAAGGTCACTGGTTCGGATGAGTTCTTTAATTACGGGATGTTAGCTCAGTTGGTTCAGAGCGTCCCGCCTTCGGCGGGAAGGTCGCTGGTTCGGATGGGTTCTTTAATTACGGGATGTTAGCTCAGTTGGTTCAGAGCGTCCCGCTTTCAGCGGGAAGGTCACTGGTTCGGATGAGTTCTTTAATTACGGGATGTTAGCTCAGTTGGTTCAGAGCGTCCCGCCTTCGGCGGGAAGGTCGCTGGTTCGGATGGGTTCTTTAATTACGGGATGTTAGCTCAGTTGGTTCAGAGCGTCCCGCTTTCAGCGGGAAGGTCACTGGTTCGGATGAGTTCTTTAATTACGGGATGTTAGCTCAGTTGGTTCAGAGCGCATGCTTCACACGCATGAGGTCACTGGTTCGAATCCAGTACATCCCACAAGGGTTTCAGAAGGTTGAGGTTTCCAGGTTTGTGATTTAGTTTGTGATTCGGTTGTGATCTTCTGTTTTTCCACCCCCCTCTCTCGCGTAATGATACGGAAAAAATCTTCCAACTCCACCCGTTGAGAGAATTCCGTGACTTGCTATTTAACATAATACCTATTATATGACAAATGTAAAGTGTTATTTATCAATGCTTTACAGAGATTTTAAAAAACTGGTTTCACCGGATAAAACTGCCAACCTGTCAGACTGCAACCCCTTTGTTATTAAGCAGTTGCAAGGCTGAATCCGCGAAATGACTTGAATGGATATTGTACCTCCGCCTGGTGTGTGAATGATAACTCAGGCAATCGTTATTACAGGCCCTGAGGCGCGCGCCCGGGTGTGGAGGTATGGTTATAGGTGTGAAGGGGTGATCGATGATCCTGGCCTTCCGGGTGTAGAATGGATTACCCTTTTAATCCGGTCAGTTTACGGTATTCCTCTGACAGGGTCCTGGTTGTCATCGCCCTGGCCTTTTCTTTGTTTTCCTCTGTCAGGCCAAATATATCGCTTCCATATTTGCGCTGCAGTTCATCCGCTTTGTCATCTGTTGACATTACATTGAAGGTCCTGCTATCAACACGGGTCTCCATGTCCTGGTGAAACGACCCGGTATATTTCAGATCCGGCGTGCCGAATGGTGCCAGGCTTCCGCTTGCCTTTTTCAGGTCTGCATAAGTGAATGATCGATAGGGAGGCCGGATAAAATCCCCGGATGCTGTGAGTCCTCTCCTCAACTGGTCCCGGTTGAGTTCTGCAATAGCATCCGCATTGCGCCTGACTGCTTCCGCCTTCAGCTTCTCCATATCAATCCGTTTGACCCGTTCTGCCAGTTCCTCGAATGTCATTGCCATTTATAGTTTTACATAGATTAAGAATCTACTCCCCTTCATTTGCTCAGGTCAATGATTTCACCCCCTACCTGGATATTGATAGTCCTTTCGCCCATGTCTGCAATATCGGCTTTGACCTCACTCCGGGATAACTTCGGTTTGAAATACTCGAGAAGCATCAGGTAATTCTTAAATAGTTCCTCATCCGGCATACCCTTCAGGTAATTCACCACTCGTTCAGTCAGTTCACCGGTGATCAGTTCGGCCAACTGCTCCCATTGCTTCGTCTTATTGTGCTTTCCCGGTTTTGACATTTTCCCTGCCCTGCTGGCCAGCTCCCGGTTTTTAAATGAATCCCCTGCCATGCTATTGATAATTATATTATTACTCAAAGATACCACCTTTACCGCCGGATGTCAATTTTTGCGTTTCAGGAATTCAATGGCGATGTAATCCGCCGCCGCCCGGGTGAATTCCTGATATGTTTTGAACTTATGCTGCCCTGTTTCCTGGTATATGCAGTCTTCGAGGTGTTTCCAAATGTCAACCATCTCAGTACTCTTCCCGTTGTTAAAATCAGTCAATACCATTGCGGAAAAAAGAGTCATGTAATCCTCTGTATTTATTTGATCGTTCATATTCGGTTTATTTATTCGTTTCATGGCTGTCATGCCTCGCTTAGTATTCTTTTCACCGCCGCCGGTGATACCTTCCATATCCGGCCGCCCTCCACCTGAATCAGGTACAAATCAAATTCTTTGCCTTCATCATGGCCGCGGCCCAATATCCGCACCTTGTCGATGATCCGGCCGGTGTGCATAATGCCTGCGGCTTCGTACTCAACCAGGCGGCCTATTATTGTGTTTTGATCAGTCATGCACTACTCTATTTATCAATTATCAAGCATTTCCCAAAGTGGTGTACACTGGTGCATTTTATTAAATTACACTGGTGCATTGGTGTATGCGCATATATAGGCGCATATACCAGCACTACCAATTACACTGATATCAAAAAGGCAGGTCATCATTATCTTGCTCTGATTCTTTCGCGTCAATCTGATCGGTATAATACCATAAATTCCCACTCTTTTTAATCCATCCCTGGTTATCAAAATACTTCTTAAATTCAGTTTTTGCTTTTCTTTCACATACATCGTATAACTCCTCAATATCTGTGATCATCTCTTTATATTGCTTGCCATTTCCTTTGAATATGGATAACAGTTTCTTACGATGAAACATAGGATCATAATTCTCAGGCACATTTGCGCGGCTTTTCTGTGGAATAAAATCAAATATCTCAGGCAGACCGGCCGGATCATGACCTATTGAGAATGGCTCGAATTCTAAACCCCTGGCAGAAGTGCATATCACTACACTGTAGGTCTTATCTTTTTCGTTTTTCTCAATGTTAATGACCGTTTGAGCTTTATTAATCAACTCTGTGCCAATATGGCCGCGTGCATGGTTATCGCTTTTATTCAAGTGGAGGCAGCAAACGATATGTATATTATATTCACCGGACCATTGCAGAAGTTTTGTCGCGATTTTTGTTGCTTCCTCCGCGCTGTTAATGTCGTTTACCAGGTCGCGAATTCCATCAATGAAGATTAATCCGATCCCTTCGGTCTTCCTGATTAAAAGATCAATCATTTGAACCCTTTGTTCAACTGTGTTTGCTCTTAAATGATAATATTTTATTACTGATCTTGCTTGACTTGCTGCAGATATAGTCTTCTGCAGGGCCTTGTATGCTTCCATTTTGGATTGTTCCGTATCGATGAAGAGAATATTTTTCTTTTCATCAGGAAGGTTGACCACCGTATTGTAATACTCCCCTTTGACTGCAGCAATGGCCAGGAAGATATTAAAGAAAGTTTTTCGACTCTTTGCCCTGCCAGTGGTTAATGAGAAACTCCCAAGACTGCCAGTGTCCCGGCCGTTGATTTTTATTATATAAGGTTCGTCTTCAGGTGGATCATCCGGATCGATATAAGCTGAATCACATAAAAGTTTTATTTCTTCATCAGTTGGATGCGTAGGCAGTATTTTGTGTGTGTGCTGAACACTTTCAGCTTCGCCCTTCTTCAGGAAATCTTCTTTTTTGTACTTTGTCATCTGTCCAAAGTTTTTAACTCCAAAGGCTGGCCCTGGCCGTGGTGAATTCCCCAGGCCGCCGTTATTTTATATCCCCCGATCCCTTTCTGCAAATACCGATTACCTTCGATCAGGTGAAAGATCAGTTGTTCGGCCTCCTCACTGGAAATGTACCCGGCCCCGACAAATCCGCCCAATGCCAGTGCTGTACTTCGCAACCGCAGATGTCCCGGGTCCTTTGTGATGCTGTTGATTGCTTTGGTGATAATGGCGATTACCCGGTTTCTCTCATGGTCCGTATGACCACCCCTGACAGGTCCGGTTGTGGAGGTGTGGATGTTTTTATACTGGAAGGCTTTGGGATTGGTCCCCTTCATGGTCCAGGTGATGAAATCCGGCCTCCTTAACAGGTCGGGGTCCCATGACTGGAATAATGGAAGTACCGAGTTTTGCCCGGTCGGATCGAATCCGTTATACTGATCCATTTCATCCACTAATCCGAAATAGTATGCTTTGAATTCGTCCGTTGTTTTTACCTCCGGTATGTGAACGAGTGCCTTAACTCCACGCCTGGAAGGGGAAAGCCACGCCGCGATAACACATCGGTAGGTGAAAAAAAGGTATTCTTTGAAGTCGGCTGCATTGTCGATATGATCGAAATCCAGGACCGCCAGGCCGGTGAATCGCTGTATTTCTTTGTATTCCCTGGATTCCCTGACATGAACACAAGGTGTGAAGTAGTGGAGGTGTGATTGCTTCAGTTGCGCTTTTCGTGCCTGATCGCCCTCCACTTCGGCCCGGTGAATTTCCTGGAATATCCCGATCAGTTCAGGTGACGGTGATTGTGTTAACCTTACAAACTGATCTAATGTGATGAATCCGATAGGCCGCTTTGAATTGATACGGCCCGGGTAATACTGAAATGTGAATTTCATCCCGTCCATACCTCAACACTTTTATTGTTGAGATAAATAGTATTCCCTTTCCGCCTTCCGTTCCCTGACGGCCTCCGCCAGTGGTTTATATGTCCGGTTCGACATCCAAGCTTCAATATCTTCGCGTTTGAATCTGAGCAACCGCGGCCCAAATTTCACAAAGGGGATCGTGCGCTTGTAAACCTCGACATAAATTGTCTGCTTCTTTAATCCTGTCAGTTCGCAAACTTCATTGATCGTCAAATACTGTTTATTCATATCATTGTAGGTTAAACTACAAAAATATAATGTAAATATTTATATGTCAATCAATTGATGTCCTAAAAATGTCCTAAAATGAAAGGAAAGGTAGGGGGGAATTAATGCTTTTACGGCCTGGAATATGCCTTCAATAAATTTGCCTTCGGTACATTATACCAATATGCAAGATCATCCATGATGTCGGTTAACTTTCTTTTCCTGCGCTGTCTACGGATATATTCTTTCTTTTGCCTGACTATTTCCGCCGCGTTGCCTTCCAATGCCTGGCAGTATGCAGGATCGGTCAACCCAATTAACCACGTATGCAATACTTCATAATGGGATTCAGGGATCTGGTGCCGGTATTTTTCAATGAGGAGGAGGGTTCTATTGATCCAATGGAATTTATTTTCGGGAAAGGCTTTGAGAAAGTCGGCAAAAATCCTGTTTATTGCGGAAGGGTGCCAGTCTTTCAGGTTATTCAATACCTCCAGGAATTCCGTTTCATGCATTTCTTCAATTCGTTCCCTGCTAAATTCACCCTGATAGTCAGCCTGGAGTGTATAATAACCGATGTACTTCATTCCCTTTCTGTCCACAATAATATACTAAATTACATAACTTGTTTTTATTTAGTTTTTTTTGCCCTTGTTTATTTTTCAACACTTTATTAAAACCCGCCACCACATCAAAATGAAGGCGGTCAGCCCGGCGGAGGCATGGATATTCCGGTCAGTTAAGGCGGAAGTTCTTCGGCTCTATTCTGGCTTCCTTCAGACTGGCGATGTTCTTGTAATACTGGCAGGCGCGGACCCATCCGGACGCCGCCGCAATTAACAACATTGTGCGCGTCTGCGGCGGCAAAGCGTCCCATTCGCTGAATATGTCGCGGAGGTCCTCTTCCATACGTTTGTGAATCTCATCCAATGATTTGTAAACTTCCATTGCTTTGTGGTATTTGGGGTTTATAATGAATTGACTGCCTTCGCCTTCTGTTCTGTGGAGGCTTCTTTGATATAGTTTTCCGTGGTGGTTAACCGTTTATGACCGGCCAGGGCCTGGATCGCATCGGCAGTGATTCCTGATCGCACTAAGTTTGTAATAGCGGTGTGCCTTAACACATAACTGGTCAGTGGTGTGTCGATCTTCGCGGCCTGGCCTATCACCTTCAGTTCCTTGTTGAATTCCTTTAGTACCTTCCTGATCCTGTTTTCCCTCATGGCCTCAGTGATATGGATTTCCTTTATAAGGACCGGGAAAACGTAATGATCGTTTATCCCTTTTATAGAAGGGTTTTTCCCGGTGATTGTGCGGTAATAATTTAAGATGTCCCGGACCTTCGGATGCACAGGGATGATCAGTTTATGGTGAATCTTTTGCCGGATGTAGTGGATCTCATTTCCCCGGATATTGTCCCAGGTCAACCGCGCCATGTCAGTGAAGTTCATCCCGATCGTATAATATGAAAATGCCATGTAGCGGTAATAATCAGTATTCTTGTTCACCTTCTCACCGTTCAATACCGCTTCCATTTCCGGGATTGATAACGCCCGTTTATTCGGCCTGGCTTTGGGGATCGAATAACCGGCAAAGGGGATCGCTTTGGCATAGTTTTGTTTTACCGCCCGGGCAATGGCCGCGCGCAGGGTCCTCATATAAATGGAAATGGTGGAATCTTTGACCTTCCTTTGCCTTAAAAAATGTTCATAGCGATGCAGGAAAGGCAGGTCTATTTCCTCGAAGGTAATATCATTCTTATTGAGGAAAAGGGATAACAACCGCCTGGCATTGTCATAGATATTGGCCTGTCCGATATTGTCAACCTTTTTGAAATCATCGCGAAGTTTCTCCATCCACTGCAGCACCATGTAATCCCTTTTCGCTGGCTTCTCTACCATATTGTGCAAGGTATCGACTGAGACCCTCCGGCCCTCAATGGTCAGTTCCCTGATCTTTTTGCCGAACTTGTTTTCTATCTCTGTGATCAGGTCCCGGACCCTGGCGTTTTCGCTTTTGATCGCTGTGATTTCATCCCTGGTCATATACCGTGAAATGGGGATGTCCTTGTATTTCCCGTTTTCCCACCTGGAGGCCGGCAAAGAGACACCGAGTGAAAAATGCTTCCGGTTGTTCCCCTCCACCAGGCGCAAAATCAAAGGATGTTCGCAATAGATCAATTTGTCCCCTTCATATTTTGCTTTGACCTGAATTTTTGTGTTCAAAATTACGCGCGCTTTCATGGCATGGGGTCGTTTAGTTTGTGATTTAGTTTGTGATTTTTTTGGATTTTTTGGATATAAAGTGATAAAACATGGATGTGTTTTAATAAAACAAAGATAGTGAAACATATTGAAATGTCAAGGGGTTACGAGCAGAAAAATAAAAATTATGAAATAGTTAATAAATAAACTTTCCCATGCTTCACACGCATGAGGTCACTGGTTCGAATCCAGTACATCCCACAAGGGTTTCAGAAACCCACCTGCATTTTCCGGTGATAGTGACCACCTAATTCCGGTTGAAAGTGACCACCAGCTTTCCGGTTCAAATTGACCACCCCGATTTTCACTCATTTTCCTTTGATTTTATCTGTATTAGCTAAAACTTAATCTGACAGTTACCGTAGAAGTGATTATGTCAAAAAA
>CAZUDV010000011.1:0-38191 GCA_964619555.1 uncultured Bacteroidales bacterium
TGATTGCTTCTTAACAGTATTGAAAAAGTGTAAAATATGTTGTGCTATATAACAATTAGTGTTTAGTTTTGAGGATATTGATGAGTTTTGGGTCTGTTTTTTTTAGCAGGCGAACCTGCATTTTCTTTGTGAGACCTTCTTCATTTTGCATTTATATTATTTTTCTCACAGAGTTATTTATTCCTGTCCATATTTTTATTAAACTTGTATGACCCTTAATAAATTGGGGCCGCAATGTCATGTTTTCTATTATCATTTCATTAATCAGTTTAATAACTTATAAACCAAAGAAAGTATGAAGAATTATTTACCTCCGATACAGGCAATTGGATGGCTTAAAAGCATGTTTTTGCTTTTGCTGTTGATTGCAGGTATTTCCGCTTTCGGCCAGGAGAGAACCATCACTGGTTCTGTATCCGACCGTTCCACAAATGAATCATTACCGGGAGCCACGGTATTGATCAAAGGAACATCCCAGGGTTCAATAACCGATATGGATGGCAAATTCTCCTTACAGGTGCCACCGGGCGACCAGGTGCTGGTAATTTCCTATGTCGGATTTGAAACGATCGAAATACCGGTAGGCAATCAGGCTGTTTTCGATATCCAGCTGTCACCATCAAAGACTTCCCTCCAGGAAGTCGTCGTAGTAGGTTATGGCAGCACAAAAGTCAAAGACCTTACCTCTTCCATCGCCACGGTCAAATCGGAGGATATTATCCGGACACCGGCCTCCCAGCCTATGCAGGCCCTGCAGGGTAAAGTGGCCGGATTACAGGTGGTCACCAGCGGCGGTCCGGGCGATTCGCCTACCATCCGTATCCGTGGTATCGGGTCATTCCCCGGCAGGGAAAATGAAGCGCCGCTTTATGTAGTGGATGGTATGTTCTTCGATAACATCGACTTCCTGAACCCGACCGATATTGCTTCCATCTCAGTGATGAAGGACGCCTCTGCCGCAGCCATTTACGGTGTCAGGGCCGCTAACGGCGTCGTCCTCATTGAAACCAAATCCGGCCAGTATAACCAGAAACCGGAGATCACCTATAATGGCTATTTCGGTTACCAGGTGGCACAGAATGTGGTTAAAATGGCCAATTCCCAGCAATTTACCATCATGGCGCTGGAATCCGGCTCCGAAGCCGATGAAACCTTTATCCTCAATGCCATGCAACGTTACGGCAGAAGCCGTGTCGATCCGAATATCCCGGAACCCAATACCGACTGGTACGGGGAAATCCTGCGCCCTGCCCCGATAACCAACCATAGCCTCGATTTCACCGGTGGCACGGAATTGGCCAGGTATTCCATCGGAGCGAACTATTTCTACCAGGACGGGATCATGGAGACCGAGAACAAGTACGAGCGTCTTAACCTGCGCACCAAACTGGACATGAAAGCCACCAACTGGCTCACTATCGGGGGCAACCTGGTCTTCTCCAATGCCATGAAATTCAATGAGCCGGCCAGCGCATGGAATGATGCCTATTTCGCCGTGCCGATCATGCCGGTTTACGACGAAATGAACACGGCAGCCGATCCGGTGAACTATGCCAACGCCCAGGACCTGGGCTACAGAAGCGGCCAGAATCCATTCCCCACAATGGATTTCAACATTGACCGCATGAAGATCAAAAAGCTCCTCTCCAATGTTTATCTTGAATTCAACCTCATCCCCAAAATGTTGACTTTCAAGACCACCTACAATTACGGATTTACCAATATCGACCAGCGGATCATCAATCTGCCCTGGTACATCGGGAACAGTTTCCAAAACCCGGATGCCACCATTACCCGCTATATTTCCAACTACAACAACCATATCTGGGATAATGTACTGACATTCAATAAAAGCTTCAGCGATCACAACGTCACGGTTATGGCCGGTACTTCCTTCAGGGATGAAGGTTACCTGATGCTGACCGCACAGGGCAAGAATTTCCCGGCTGACATGGAGGAATCCTGGTACATCGACCAGTCGTTGAATATTCCGGCGGAAGCCGTGAATGATGACGGTTACCAGTATTACGGCATGTCATACTTCGGAAGATTAGCCTATAATTTCAGGGATAAATACCTGGTTTACGCCACTTTAAGGGCTGATGGCAGCAACAAGTACCAGCAGACCTGGGGCACTTTCCCGACAGTCGGCGTGGGTTGGGTCATCACCGAGGAAAGCTTCCTGAAAGGTTATGATTGGATGCCGTATTTCAAGATCCGCGCCAGCTGGGGCCAGCTGGGTAACGACAAGATCCAGGCGAGCGACGGGGCTTATACAACCAATGTGGTTAAAACCACGCTGGGCGGAGTCGTTTATTCCGGTACCGTTGTTTCCAGCGACTATTCCGAACTGAAATGGGAATTGACCGAAGAAACCAATATCGGTTTCACCGCAAGGTTTGTCAAAAACAAGCTTTCAGCCGAATTCGATTATTACAACCGCGATACCAAAAATGCCGCTATACCGGTCTCCATTCCTTCCGTAGGTGGAAGCGTGCTGAAACCGGTCGGAACCATCCGGAATTCAGGTATCGAACTCGCCCTCAACTGGACCAACCAGGCTTTGAGCGATAAAATGACCTACAGCATCGGATTTAACATGGCTACCCTGAAAAACCAGGCGATTGACCTGTATGGACAGGAATACATCGACGGTGGTACGGCTGAATTCCGCCAGAGGACTTATGTCGGAGAACCGCTGATGGCATTCTATGGCCGCGAAGTGGCAGGGGTTTACCAAAACTGGGACGAGATCGAATCCGATCCGGTGGCTATTGAAAACAATTTACAGCCAGGCGATTTCAAATACGTGGACCAGAATAATGACGGACAGATCGATGACGATGACCGCGTGATCCTGGGTTCTTATTTCCCGAATTTCACCTACGGCGGTGACATCAGCATTAAATATAAGAATATCGATTTCGCCATCGCTGTCTATGGACAGGAAGGGAATAAGGTGCTAAACCGCAAGCGTGGCGAGATCATATGGACCGCCGACGGAAACCTGGACGCTGACCTGGCGACCAATCGCTGGCACGGAGAAGGAACTTCCGATAAATACCCATCTTCCTCGGGGCTTCGCAGAGGCTGGAACCAGAAAATGAGCGATTATTTCGTGGAAGATGGATCATTTTTCAGGATCCAGAACATTTCCCTGGGATATACCCTGAAAAATACCCAGTGGCTGAAGGGTGAATTCCCCGAAATTCGGATCTATTTCACCGCCGAACGCCCGCTGACCTTGTTCAAATACAATGGTTTTACTCCTGAAGTGGCCAACGGCTGGGATTCTCAAACCTACCCGGTTGCTGCCATCTATACCATTGGCCTGAATGTTAAGTTCTAACTTTAATATGTATCACACATGAAACCAAATAAATTTCTCATACTGAGTGCTTTTACGTTGATTTTCCTGGTCAGCTTCACCGGGTGCGAAAAGTATCTTGATGAACCCGCTGAGAACAGGGCCTTTACGGAAGAAACCGATTACACCCTCAGCGAAAACATGATCCTCCCCCTTATCGGTACCTATACCGAACTGAATAACACGGAATGGGAAGATTTCCCGCTCATCTCTGTTCGCGGCGACGATGTGAATGCCGGTGGACTGGGTGACCAGCAGGATTTCGCCGAAACTGACAAATATTTTTACAATAAAGACTACTGGATGTATAATTCCCTCTGGCAGAACTATTACCAGAACATGTTCTCGGCCAATTCCGCCATGGAACAGATTGAGCTTTACCGGCCTCATGCCGATGGAGCAAAAGCGGACCAGTATATTGCCGAAGTCAAAGTGCTGAAATCATGGTGGCTGTTCCACCTGAGCCGTTTGTGGGGTGCCTTGCCGGTCCCGCCATCCTCCGATCCGTCCGACTTGTTTACCGTCGAGTTATCCTCCAAGGATGAGATCATGCAGATGATCTCCACCTGGATGGACGAGGCCATTCCTCACCTTCCAGCGGTCCGGCCCAACGAGCGCACCGATATCCCGGGTGGCGTCACTAAATTCACCGCTTATGCCATGAAAGCATTCGCCAACCTTGAGCTCAAAAACTACCAGGCAGTCGCCGATGCAACAGGTGAAATCATCAGCTCCGGCAAATTCACCCTGGAACCCGATTTCTATGAACTTTTCAAGGTCAAGGGCAAACTGAATAACGAGAACATCTGGGAATACCAGTATTCAGACCTTGGACAGGGTTCCGGGGATAATTATGCTTACCTGTATGCCTTCTTCGGCCCCCAGGGGTGGACGCCTGAAGTTGCCGGCTCCGGCGACGGATGGGGATTCTGGGAACCCAGCATCAAATGGATCAAGTTCATGCTCGACAGGGGAGAGGTTACCCGGCTCCAAACCAGTGTGCTTTTCACCGACAGGGGAATTGCTGAAATTAAGAAAGATCCGAACTACACGAATTTACCGTCCTGGATTTCCAATACCACCCCATCGGGCGACATTATCAACGACTATGCGCGTGCGTTGTTCGCCAGCGGCAAGCATTACCTGCCGTCCGACCAGCTTACGCCCGGAAGGACCGATTACGGCACCAATAAAAATTTCACCTGCATCCGGTATGCCGGCATATTGCTGATGTACGCCGAAGCACTGACACAGGGAGCCTCCGGAAGTGCCGGATCAGCCGATGATGCCGTCAACCTGGTAAGACAGAGGGCCGGACTGAACCCTGTCTCAGGCGTTACCAATGCACAGGTCCTGGATGAAAAATATGCCGAACTTGCCATGGAGTGGGGCGACCGCTTTTATGATATGGTAAGGCTTGGGAAATATGAGGAATTAAGTTACGAAGGCAGGACTTTCTCGGCGGAGAAAATCTTCCTGCCCTATCCGCAGAATCAGGTTGACCAGCTTCCCGTCCTGGATCAAAAGTAAAGATTTGAACCATAAAAATATACTGACATGAAAATCATAAAATTCTTATTTGTTTATTCCATCATAGCGGTTCTGGCTATTTCGTGCGAAAAAGGCCTCGATCCGATCAATTCTGTCGACCCCGGGACCGATATGGAAGATCCTACCGTTGTTATCAATTATCCGATTGAAGGGAAACCATTCATCGCCCCGACGGAAGTGGCTACCCTGACCATCAAGTTCTTAGCCACGGACGATTTTGAGCTGAAATCGGTCGTTCTGGACCTGGATGGAACGGTAATCGGTACCATCAGCACCTTCAAGGATTACCGGAGGGCTGATATGAGCTATAATTACGATAACCTGACCGATGGGGACCATGTGCTGACCGTTACGGTTAAAGATCTGCTGGATAACACCGTTTCTGCAACGGTCAATTTTAGCAAGATCACAGCCGGGGTCTATAATCCTTTAGATGGAGAAGTGTTCTACCTGCCGTTCGATGGGCATTATCTCAATATGATCACCGGTGAACCGGTCACAGTGGTTGGCTCTCCGGGCTTTGCAGAAGGAAAAGTAAATGACGCCTATGCCGGTGCAACCGATTCTTATATCACGCATCCCAGTGATGGAATAATCGGGGAGAGCTTCAGCGTGTCATTCTGGTATCAGATCAATGCCGATCCCAATCGTGCAGGTATCTTCATGATCAGCGCTCCCACCGACATTCAAACCCAGGACCGTACAAAAGGATTGCGGTTTGCCCGCGAAGCTGACGGACTCGCTCAGAAGTTCTGGTTTAATATCGGTAACGGTTCGACTGATTTCTGGTTTGTCCCGGCATCATTCCCGGTCACGGACGAATGGATGCATATTGCCCTCACTGTTTCACCGACGCATGCCATCGTTTACCTCAATGGAGAAATTGCTGCCGAGGGAGATTATGAAGGGCCGATCGACTGGACCGACTGTGCTACTATTTCCATCATGTCTGGCGAACCCAACGTCATATACTGGGATCATTATTCCGATCTGAGCCTGATGGATGAACTGCATCTTTTCAACAAAGAGCTGACAGAAGCTGAAGTACAGAGTTTATACTCGGTCAAGAAGTAATAGTATTAAGGAATATTATCTTAAGGAGGAAGGCCCACGCCTTCCTCTTTTTTTTATTCCTTTCGTTTGATTTACCAGTCAGTGGCCAGGTCAGTCGTAAAAGCTCCAGCTCATACCGAACTTAAAAGCGGCTTCCTGCATCGGATAATGAGGAACCATGTAATACCGGGGCTCGCTCCAAAGACTGTTCAAATGCTGATATTTGACATAGATCCTGAACCGTTTTACCATAAGGTTGATAAAAACATCCATGTAAATGTAATTGCCAATTTCTTTTTCATCCTGCAGATAGAACATACGTGCCGCAGGCATATAGGCATTGGCATAATAAGCCGTATTGTAAAAAAGGTCGACACCTGGCTGCAGGATACAGGCATTTTTGAACAGCGGCAGGGTAGGGAAGAGGGACAAACTGGCTGTGAATTCCGGCAATCGCAGGACGGTCTTATCAGAAACGTACTGATAAAGCAGATTAGCGTCTGCACCCCATTTCCGCCAGTGGAATTCTTCCTGCAAGGCTGCGCTGATCAGGTGGATCGTGCCGCTGTGCTGGGCAGGCCGAACCTGCTGATCCAGATAAACGTAATCACTGATCAGGTCGTAGGCGATCCTGAACCGGTGTTCCTTATAATTGAATTGAAGATTTGCCTGTACATATTTTTGCAGAGCAAATGATGTATCCCAGCGGAAATAATTCGATTTGAAGCGATTAAAAAGATATCCCGCCTCCTGGAGGTTGGTCATGAAACTAAAGGATACGTTTGCCGTGTCTTTTTTCCTGATGATTATTTGTTGAATGGCGGTTCCCTTCAGCATGAATCCCTGGTTGTTGTAATCCCCGATCGAATAGGTGCCGTCGCCGTATATAGCCAGGCTTCTGAAAGGCCTTATGATGACCGATGCCCCGGGCGTCCAGGTGTTGTATGACCAGGTTTCGCTGCTGTCCTGAACATCCGTTTGCTGGTTCTTAATCGAAAATCGGATCATGAACGGTTTACGGTCGGGATTTTCGGATAACCGGAGATTGGACCAGGAGAACTGGTTCTCGAAAGTGCGAAAAATGACCGAGTCATACGTTTCATTGGAATCCAACACCGGCCGCCAGTTGTTGTAGAACTCCTCCAGCGGATCTTCATCGGAGTAAACCTGAGATTCCCGGATATATTTGAAATCATAAGCGATCCTGCCGGCATGGAATAGCGGTGGTTTTTCGGCAATACCCGTACTATCCGTGATTATCTCGTCTTTTGAAAGATAAAAATATGCATTGGCAGTTATCCCCGACTCCCGGATCAGGTTCTGGGCTGTGGTCAGGTTGACATTGATGAGCCTCGTATCGCCTTCATTGCTTTGTTCGAAAATAGTGTCATTTTCAATTCCGCCGTTTTCCCTGACAATGAATTTATTGGCTTTATAGTTGGCCAAAGCGCCGAACCGCAGATCCTTAGTAAAGTATTGTCCCGTAAAAACTACGCTTTTATCATCTGATTTTTGATTGTCGTATGTGCCCGGAGAGTTGATAAGGTAGAAGTCGACTCCGAGTGTGACGATGTTTTTAATATTCTGGCTGTGGATTACCCGGAAAAGTTGTTCTTTTTTGGCCCCGTTATCGTATCCCAGGTAGGTGACGGGCACCCGGTGCTGATAATAACGGGTATTTTCATCTCGAAAAGTATAGGCGTCGAAGGAGGTCATTCCGGTATAGAATCCAGTATGCAATTCCTGGCGGAAGAACATTTTCTGGTATGCCAGACCGGTATTTGAGGAGCTGGCATAGAAATCGTCGCCGCGCTGCAACGGATTGTATCGATGGAATCCTGTGATGCGCGTACTGCGGATCGTGTGGAAATTCTTAAGCGAGAGGCTGTCCAGGTTATCCGTATAATAAACGATCGTAGCGGTATCATGAATGCGAAGGAGCGAGTCGAGTTTCTGACCATTTGCTGGAGAGAGAAGAATAGTGAAGGCGAAAGCTAATATGACGGTTAGACTGTAGGACGGTAGGAGGGCAGAATAATCTGACCGCCGACCGCCGACTGCTGACTGCGAACTGCGAACTGCGAACTGCAAACTGCGAACTGCTGACTGCGAACTGCGAACTGCGAACTTATTTGCTGACTTCTCCATCATCCGGACTTCACAAACAACGCCTTCCGGCTTCGTTTTATTTTTCAAATGTAGCACTAATTGGCGATTTCGAATTCCGAATTCCGAATCCTGTTAGGCCATTTCACTTAATTCAATCCACCGGTCGGATTTCTGGTCGATCAGGCGAAGAATTTCACCCATCCGTTCTGATTTCCGGGTTAGTTCTTCATGGCTGAGGCTGCTGTCGCTAAACGCGGCTTCGATCCCGGCTTTCTCATTCTCCAGGGTTTCAAGGTCTTTTTCCAGCTGTTCCAGTTCCCTCTTTTCTTTGAAGGTCAGTCCCGGTTTTCTCTCTCTTTGTGGCTTTTCAATAGCCGGCTCGATTGTTTTCTGTGCTGCTTTATTTTTTTTATCCTGCCTGTCGGCCCATTCTTTCCATTGCGAATAATTGCCTGGAAAATCTTTCACTTTTGCATTTCCTTCGAAAACAAAGAGATGATCCACGATCTTATCCAGGAAAAAACGATCGTGCGTGACTACCACCACACAGCCGTTGAAGTTGACCAGGTATTCTTCGAGGACATTCAGCGTGAGAATATCCAGGTCGTTGGTGGGTTCGTCGAGGACCAGGAAATTGGGGTGCTGCATCAGGACGGTCACCAGGTAAAGCCTTCGCTTTTCCCCGCCGCTGAGTTTATACACGTATTGATTGTGGGTAGGGTAGGGGAACAGGAAGTAATTCAGGAAGGCTGCCGCCGACATCCATTCGCCGTTGCCTGTCTTCACTTCGTCGGCGATCCGTCGCACTACGTCGATCACCCGGTCCTGCTCCTTGAACTGGAGTCCTTCCTGCCTGTAATAGCCGAATTTGACGGTCTCTCCCGGTTCGACCCTGCCTTTCTGCGGCTTCAGGTTGCAGGTGAGCATGTCCAGGAAAGTGGTTTTACCTGTGCCATTCCGCCCGATGATCCCCACTTTTTCATTCTTTTTGAAGACATGGCCAAAATGATCAACCACCTGCAATCCGGGCCAGGCAAAAGAAATATCTTTTACCTCCAGGATCTTGTTCCCGAGGCGTTCTCCCTGGATATTCAGCCGGATGCGTTCTTCGGTAAATTTTTGAGATGCTTTATCTTTGATCTCATAAAAACTGTCGATCCGCGCTTTGGACTTGGTGGTCCTGGCCTTGGGCATGCGGTCCATCCATTCCTGCTCGGTGCGCAGGATATTGCGGGCCTTTTCCACCTCCTTGTTCTGGATGTCGACCCGCTCGGCCTGGTGTTGCAGGAAGTAAGAATAGTTTCCTTTGTAGCGGTAAAGAGAACCGGTTTCCAGCTCGATGATTTCGGTGCAGACCCTGTCGAGGAAATAGCGGTCGTGCGTGACCATGAGCAGGGTGGTGAAGGAGCGGGAAAAGTATTCTTCCAGCCATTCGATCATGTCGACGTCGAGGTGGTTGGTGGGCTCATCCAGGATCAGGAACTCCGGTTCGGTGATCAGGGCTTTGGCCAGTGCCACGCGTTTCTTTTGTCCCCCGGAGAGTTCCCCGATCTTCTGTTCCAGGTTATGGATCTTAAAAGCCGATAAAATCTGCCGGATGCGGGTCTCATATTCCCAACCGTTGCAGGCGTCCATTTCGGCTATGGCAAGGTGAAGGGCATTTTCATCGTGTGTTTCCAGGGCCTGTTCATAGGCCAGGATGGTTCGCTGGATGGCATTGGCTGAATCATAGACCTCATCAAAGACGGTTTTGGCATGGTCCATTTCCGGGTCTTGCATGAGGTAACCGTGTGAAACATTGGGGAATATCACCGCACTGCCTTCATCGGCGCTTTCCAGGCCGGCGATCGTGTTGAGGATACTGGTTTTCCCGGTTCCGTTGCGGGCGATCAAAGCCACTTTCTGTCCTTCGACGATGGTGAAGGAGATGTTTTTAAAGAGCACTTTTTCGCCGTATACCCGGCTGAGGTTCTCGACCTGGAGGAATGTCCGCACGGTGTTTCAGATTTTGGGCAAAGATAGAGAAAGTGAGTTCCGGAATACGAATTCTCAGGACCCGACAGCGTCGGGCAAAAAAAAACCCCGGCTTTTGACCGGGGTTTTAATAAATTTTGGCAACGACATACTCTCCCACAACGAATGCAGTACCATCTGCGCTGGCGGGCTTAACGACTCTGTTCGGAATGGGAAGAGGTGGACCCCGCCGCAATAGTCACCAAAAAATCTTGAGCCTCTATGGGCTTTAATTTTTTAATCAACATGTTGCGAAAGAAAATACATGAATGGAATGGAATATCTTGTCATCTAGCAGAAAGCTACGGGTAATTAGTACTGCTCGGCTTTGCCATTACTGGCTTTACACCTGCAGCCTATCAACGTCATAGTCTTTGACGACCCTTAAAGGAAGCCTCATCTTGGGCTGAGTTTCGCGCTTAGATGCTTTCAGCGCTTATCTCATCCGAACATAGCTACTCTGCGATGCAGCTGGCGCCACAACAGATACACTAGAGGTTCGTCCAACCCGGTCCTCTCGTACTAGGGTCAGGTGCCCTCAAGCTTCCAACGCCCACAACAGATAGGGACCGAACTGTCTCGCGACGTTCTGAACCCAGCTCACGTGCCACTTTAATCGGCGAACAGCCGAACCCTTGGGACCTTCTCCAGCCCCAGGATGTGACGAGCCGACATCGAGGTGCCAAACCACTCCGTCGATATGAGCTCTTGGGAGGGATCAGCCTGTTATCCCCGGAGTACCTTTTATCCTTTGAGCGATGGCCCTTCCATGCGGAACCACCGGATCACTTTATCCTAGTTTCCTACCTGATCGACTTGTATGTCTCCCAGTCAAGCTCCCTTATGCTAATGCACTCTGCGCACGGTTACCAAGCGTGCTGAGGGAACCTTTGAAAGCCTCCGATACATTTTTGGAGGCGACCACCCCAGTCAAACTACCCACCAAACAATGTCTCCCGTTTTTGCGGGATTAGGCATCAGGCAAGCAAAGGGTGGTATTTCAAGGACGACTCCACCACGGCTGGCGCCGCGGCTTCGTAGTCTCCCACCTATCCTACACATCGCTTACCCGATGTCAATGTTAAGTTATAGTGAAGGTTCACAGGGTCTTTCCGTCCCGTTGCGGGTACCCGGCATCTTCACCGGGACTACAATTTCACCGAGCTCATGGCTGAGACAGTGCCCAAATCGTTACACCATTCGTGCAGGTCGGAACTTACCCGACAAGGAATTTCGCTACCTTAGGACCGTTATAGTTACGGCCGCCGTTTACTGGGGCTTCAATTTAGAGCTTCTCCCGACGAATCGGGATAACCCCACCTCTTAACCTTCCAGCACCGGGCAGGTGTCAGGCTCTATACGTCATCTTAACGATTTAGCAGGGCCATGTGTTTTTGATAAACAGTCGCTTGGGCCATTTCTCTGCGTCCCGTCTTGCGACGGGAGTCCTTTATTCCGAAGTTACAGGACTAATTTGCCTAGTTCCTTAGCCATGATTCACTCGAGCACCTATGGATATTCACCTCGACTACCTGTGTCGGTTTACGGTACGGACAGCATTCATCTGAAGCTTAGAGGTTTTTCTTGGAAGTCAGCTTACATCCACTATCCGCTTGTCCGAAGACTCACGGTACTATCAGGTTTCAGCACGATCGGCGGATTTGCCTGCCGTTCGTATACCTACGCCCTTCAACGTACTATTCCGTCAGTACGCGGGATTGTCACTCCTTCGTTACCCCATCGCAATGATGCTGGTACAGGAATATTAACCTGTTTCCCATCGGCTGCCCCTTTCGGGATGACCTTAGGCTCCGACTAACCCGGATCCGATTAGCGTTGATCCGGAATCCTTAGTCTTTCGGTGTGCGGGTTTCTCGCCCGCATTGTCGTTACTTATGCCTACATTTTCTTTTCCAGCCGCTCCAGCAGGCCTTACGACCCACCTTCCGTGCAACTGGAATGCTCTCCTACCGATCTGTATTGCTACAAATCCTACTGCTTCGGTAATATGCTTAATGCCCGCTTATTATTCACGCTTGATCGCTCGACTAGTGAGCTGTTACGCACTCGTTAAATGAATGGCTGCTTCCAAGCCAACATCCTAGCTGTCACTGCAATCAAACCTCGTTTGATCAACTTAGCATATATTTGGGGACCTTAGCAGATAGTCAGGGTTGTTTCCCTCTCGGCCACGGACCTTAGCACCCGCGGCCTCACTCCCAAGGAGCATGTCATAGTATTCGGAGTTTGTCAGGATTTGGTAGGCGGTGAAGCCCCCGAGTCCAATCAGTAGCTCTACCTCTATGACACTACACTTGAGGCTGCTCCTAAAAGCATTTCGGAGAGTACGAGCTATCTCTCAGTTTGATTAGCCTTTCACCCCTACCCACAGCTCATCCAAGCACTTTTCAACGTAAACTGGTTCGGTCCTCCATCCCGTGTTACCGGAACTTCAACCTGGCCATGGGTAGATCACAAAGTTTCGCGTCTGCCCCCTCTAACTGAACGCCCTGTTCAGACTCGCTTTCGCTTCGGCTCCCCCCGTCAACGGGGTTAACCTTGCTAGAGAGGAGCAACTCGTAGGCTCATTATGCAAAAGGCACGCCGTCAGTTAATACCGATAAATCGGGTTCACCTCCGACAGGTTGTAAGCGCACGGTTTCAGGTACTATTTCACTCTTCTGTTCGAAGTTCTTTTCACCTTTCCCTCACGGTACTAGTTCACTATCGGTCTCTCAGAAGTATTTAGCCTTGCCAGATGGTGCTGGCAGATTCCCACAGGATTTCACCGGTCCCGCGGTACTCAGGATACTGCTAGGTATTGGAATTGTTTTACTTACAGGACTATCACCTTCTATGGTCCGTCTTTCCAGACGTGTTCTGCTACGCATCCAAAGTCCACATTGCAGTCCTACAACCCCATGATGGCCGTAACCGCCATGGTTTGGGCTAATTCCCGTTCGCTCGCCACTACTTGGGAAATCACTATTGTTTTCTTTTCCTCCGGGTACTAAGATGTTTCAGTTCCCCGGGTTAGCTTCCCGATTGCTCGGGATCCCACGCCTTCAGCGTGGGGGGTTGCCCCATTCGGATATCTCCGGATCGAAGGTTATTTGCACCTCCCCGAAGCTTTTCGCAGCTTGTCGCGTCCTTCATCGCCTCTGAGAGCCAAGGCATCCACCATACGCTCTTAGGTACTTTCTTGCTAATCTAGAAGAATGTCAGGATAATCCAGACATTCTGTATTTTCTTTCTAATCAACATGTCAAAGAACGTTTTCCCGGGTTGTCCCGGGATCTCCGACCGAGTCGGAGTCCCCGCTTTCGCGGGAATTGGTGGAGAATATCGGATTCGAACCGATGACCCCTAGCTTGCAAAGCTAGTGCTCTAGCCAGCTGAGCTAATCCCCCCAAAACGTATCGAATGTAGTCCCGCGCAGATTTGAACTGCGGACCCCTACATTATCAGTGTAGTGCTCTAACCAACTGAGCTACGGGACTATACCTTTACCGTTGGGCAAGGCTTGGTTCCTCTGCTCAAGGAGGAGAATTAACACTGCTCGTTTTGGAACAAGCCTAATCAATATATAAAGATGAAGCAGCAGCGGAGCAAATGCTTTTTCCGGTGTTTATCACCGATAATTACAGCAAATCACTCTAGAAAGGAGGTATTCCAGCCGCACCTTCCGGTACGGCTACCTTGTTACGACTTAGCCCCAGTCATCGGTTTTACCCTAGGCCGCTCCTTGCGGTTACGGACTTCAGGTACCCCCAACTCCCATGGCTTGACGGGCGGTGTGTACAAGGCCCGGGAACGTATTCACCGCGCCATGGCTGATGCGCGATTACTAGCGAATCCAACTTCATGAAGTCGAGTTGCAGACTTCAATCCGAACTGAGACCGGCTTTTGAGATTAGCATCCAGTCACCTGGTAGCAACCCTCTGTACCGACCATTGTAGCACGTGTGTCGCCCTGGACATAAGGGCCGTGCTGATTTGACGTCATCCCCACCTTCCTCACTACTTGCGTAGGCAGTTTTCTTAGAGTTCCCAGCATGACCTGATGGCAACTAAGAATAAGGGTTGCGCTCGTTATGGGACTTAACCCGACACCTCACGGCACGAGCTGACGACAACCATGCAGCACCTTGAAGAGTGTCCGAAGAAAACCACCTTTCAGCAGCTGTCACTCCCCATTTAAGCCCAGGTAAGGTTCCTCGCGTATCATCGAATTAAACCACATGTTCCTCCGCTTGTGCGGGCCCCCGTCAATTCCTTTGAGTTTCAACCTTGCGATCGTACTCCCCAGGTGGATCACTTAACGGTTTCCCTTGGCCACTGAATGTTACCATCCAACAACGAGTGATCATCGTTTACAGCGTGGACTACCAGGGTATCTAATCCTGTTTGATCCCCACGCTTTCGTGCATGAGCGTCAGTTACAGCTTAGTGAGCTGCCTTCGCTATCGGTGTTCTGTGTCATATCTAAGCATTTCACCGCTACATGACACATTCCGCCCACTTCAACTGTACTCAAGAATGACAGTATCAACGGCAGTTTCCCGGTTGAGCCGGGAGATTTCACCACTGACTTATCACTCCGCCTGCGCACCCTTTAAACCCAATGAATCCGGATAACGCTTGCATCCTCCGTATTACCGCGGCTGCTGGCACGGAGTTAGCCGATGCTTATTCGTACAGTACAATCAGCCCCGGTACGAAACCGAGGGGTTTTTCCTGCACAAAAGAAGTTTACAATCCATAGGACATTCATCCTTCACGCGGCATGGCTGGGTCAGACTTGCGTCCATTGCCCAATATTCCTTACTGCTGCCTCCCGTAGGAGTCTGGTCCGTGTCTCAGTACCAGTGTGGGGGTTAACCCTCTCAGGACCCCTAGACATCGTTGCCTTGGTGAGCCATTACCTCACCAACTAGCTAATGTCACGCATGCCCATCTCTAACCGCCGGAGCTTTCATTTCCCAAATATGCATTCAGAAAATAATATGGGACATTAATCCCGATTTCTCGGGGCTATTTCCCAGTTAAAGGTAGGTTGCATACGCGTTACGCACCCGTGCGCCACTCGTGTATCTCCGAAGAGACCTTACCGTTCGACTTGCATGTATTAAGCCTGCCGCTAGCGTTCATCCTGAGCCAGGATCAAACTCTTCATTGTATTAATGAATTATTTAATCTCTTGGACTTGCTATTCACCAAAATTGGAGTTATCTAATTTGGAGCATTTGCTTCCGCTAGGCTTGCTTCAATCTTATCAAAGAACTTTCTTCTTCTCCCTTTTTTCCTCTTTTTTGGACGAAAAGGGCTGCAAAGATATAACCTTTTTTATTACCTGCAAACTTTTTTATAAAAAAATGTTTTTTTGCGAAAAAGGGCATCTAATTTAATGCAATTAGCTGCTAAATGCAAGTGTTTTCAGGTATTTTTAAAGAACGTTTTCTTTACGAGGGTGCAAAGGTAGAAACTTTTTTGAATATGCAACACTCAATACAATTAAAATTTTCTGAAGATATTAACAATTGTTGAAATCCCCCTGTAACCTTCAACGTACCTGCCTTCTACGTATCCTTTCATGGAAAGTTGCACCCCAGAATCCCAAATTGAAACCATCGGGTCAGACCTTTACCTTATATATATGGTTCTTTGCTTATGTATTCATTTCTGTATCCCTTCCAGGATCTTCTCATGCCCGGGACGTAACCGGTAGATGATGTCCTGTTCAATGTATTCCATCTCAATAATATTTAAAAGAAGAAAACTGACCAGTATATCCTCCGCGGTTTCGACCCTTATACCGGCGATCCGTATGAACCTTTGCAAAGTGATCCACGGATGAGCATGCAAATAACGCAATAGCAACTGCTCAGCATGCCCTACCCTCAGAAAGGCACCTTCACCCGCTTTTTCCATTCGCCATAATTTTAAAGTCACCCCGCTCGCCTTGAAATTCTCGTCCCGTTGACGAACGAAGGCAAGCCAGTTGCGGTTTTCATCCATTGCCAGATAAGGTTTCATTTTACCAGGCTGAACCGTAATCTCCAATACCTTTTTCCCTTCCACATTCCATTGCCTGATCTTCAAAGGGATCTCTGGCCGGCAGTAGAGCCGGGATGCACCTTCCACCATGTAGAATTCTTCATCCGTCCTCACGCCGGCAATCGAACCGTTATCCTTTACACCCAGAAGTAAGCGGCCCCCGTCAGTATTGGCAAAAGCAACCAGGGTTCTTGCAATTTTCCGGGAATCTGATATTTCAAATTTAAAATCGAGCATCTGGTGCTCTCCTTCAGCTATCAGGCGCTTTAAATAATCAGACATCTATTTGGACCGGAAGCCTTTTAATATGAAAACTGAAATGCCTTAAGAACTTTTTTAAACACATTGATTGAATATGGAAGCTGCCTTCTCCGCTTATTCTTTCCTTGTCAAATGGATAAGCCCGTACTTGAACGTATCCTTGACGATCAAAAACAGGACTATGATATAAAAACTGTCGAGCAGCAGGTCGTAAATAAACTTCACCGCCGGGGAACCATAGTAGCCGGTTAACAAAAGCAAATAAATCACCTGGATGATATAAAAGACCAGCAGGTTTTCTATGGCTGAACGGATGGCCTTCCTTCTATCTATATTGAAGAACAACAGTATCTGCCAGGTCAGTACCATGATGAACGGCAATAAGATAAGCTCAGCTTTCTGCGGAAATGAGCCTTTTTTACCGTCTATGATGGTCTTAACTATAAAAGTCGGCGAGTTGCCCGACATTTTCATACTGACAGATGTATCGTCGGAAAAAATGAGGCAAACATTGGCACCAAAGGTCAATGCCTTGGCATAAACCCAATCCAGCCCCCTGAACCATAAAATGAGCAGCAGGGCAGAAGTGACCAGAACGATGATCACATTGATGTATTTTTTCTGTCTCATGACTGCACCTCCTTTGGCTTGAAATCGGGATTATTGACCTTGTCACGCCATGCCCACACACCGAAGATCATGAATCCAAACAGAATATTCCAGACATAATCGTGTGTTGTATCGAAAAGCTCAGGATAGTGCCTGCCGACGTAGCCCATGGCATAGAACCTCAAATTATTCGTTATAAATATGATCCCCAGGAAGATCAACAGGTTAAGAAGCTTATGCTGTGGTTTCCAGTTGGCAAAAATAGTCAGGGCGATGGCAAACAGGTAGAAATTATAAGCCGTACATTCCACGATGATTTCCATGGTGAACTGATCGACACTGAAGGTCGAAAATGCCAGCTTTTCAACGGGAAGGAAAAATAATTTTCCCATCATAACAGTGGATGAAGTGGTAAATCCAACAATAAGATCCCTGAAATCCTGTTTAATGCCCGGTATATGAACAATTGCGACCATAACGAACCACAGGGCGAAGGCTTTTATCAGGGGCAGTAATTTGATAAGAAGTTCTTTCGAAAACAGGGGTTTTCTTGGCTTAATCTCTTTATCGCCGGTAGTTTTTCCGGTTAAATCGGTACGGACCGGTTTCGGAAAGCGGCCTGCCTTTTTTTCTTTTTGAGTACTCACTTGGTCAGATGGGTTAAATTCGGTGTAAAGGTATTATAAAATTTTTTTGTTTAAAACCCCTTATTTTCCGTAATTCAACGGGCATTTATTTTTTTGTATTACCTTTTGGTGTGGAGATGATTAATAGTCGGATGGTGGTTTAAATAAACATTTCGGGCCGGCAGTGAATCCTTCACTTAACCGGCCCGAATGTCATTTTAACCGATGGCCTTAGAAAGATCCCGGTTTATCAACGGTTTCGCCACCATATAAATCCCACAAAAATAACGATCATGACCGCAGCTATAAAGATAGCCCAGTTGGAAATCGGGATGACTCTCGGGGTTACTTTTATCAGGTAATCTTCAGTTTCACCGTCGTAAAAACTACCTGCCCCGTCCCAACCCGGGCCGACCTGGGATTCTGTAAGGCTGAAACGGGCCCACGCGTATCCTCCGTTAGGTCCTATGGTGAAGTTAGGAGGATTCAGGGTTGAAATGGGGCCGATAAAGCCGGCTGGTATCGGAAAATCGACGATGACGTGCTCTGTTACCATAACAGATTGGCAATAAACAGTATCCAGCCAGTCTCCATCCATGTTCCAGTCAAATAGCAGATTAAAGTATCCGGGACTGGCGGTGTTAGGATTTATACCATTAAGCCATATATCGATGCTCTGACCCCAGTAGGCGGTCTGGCAAGAGAGTCCGAGGGGCTGGGCATTTTGAGCACCGCAGGGGAAATATCCGTAGAAACCAGGTTGTTGAAGCCCCAGGGTGAGGGGATTCGGATTCATCAATCCCTCATCGACTGGTCCAAGAGGCGGAGCTGTAGGTGGGATCGGATAGGGAAAAGTTCCGCACTCGTCCATGTTATACCAGTTTGGCCCGAAAGTCGGGCAGAAACCTGCATTCCCATCGTTTTCGCAATCCACGAATGCCCCGAAGAAGAGGGCGCTCGGGCAGCCGTGGGCAATGAAGCTATTGGCAGTTCCCACCATAATACAAGTTGGGAAATTGCCTATAACGACAGGGTTGATGTAAGCTGTATCGTTTTCGGGTGCGTCTCCGAAATCGTAATCGCCTTTGAACAAACATTCGTGCACGATAATGCCGCCGGGGCCGCCATCATACCAGGCAGACAATGGTGATTCCGGAGGTGGTGGCACCGGTTGCTGGAGTACCTGTATATTATTTCCGAAAATATCAACGGATATCCATTCCGGATTATAATCCGGTATTTCGAAATACAATTCGAACCATTGCCCTGGCTGGGGAATCATAGGTGGAACAGGTATCGGGCCATTGGTGGGTGATCGCTGGATGAATACTTCGGCCCCGGGAGGTGGAAATCCGGGAATGTCAGGATCCCATGCCGGTGTGCTCCAGTTCACAACGTAGAATAGCATCCCTGGGATTTCAGGATTTATTGTCATAACATAAAAACCCATGCGGATCTTTTTCATTTTACTCATATCCAATGGATCATCAAAAAACCAAATATTGAACCATTGCTCCCCGGAGGGGGCCACGTAACTGTACCACAGCCCATCCTCGCCCGGTTCGTTGACAGGCCCGCCACCACTCAAGCCCGGTTCGATGGATGTTCCGATGGCAATCCAGAAATGGTCAATTTTAGGATCTGTGAATTCCTCCCCGTTGGGAGGTTGGGAGATAGCACCAATACTGGCGAATATCAACGCCATGAGAACGGATAAAATAAATTTTGGTTTCATAATCATATGAATTAAATACATCCCAATCTTCTTATCCAGGCCGGCCATTGTTTATAATTCCGGTTTATTGGATTTGAAATCTTTTCGGACGAAATAATTCAGACCTGAAACGAGAAATTTGACTGAAATAAAGAAAGAGGATTAATTATCCGTATTCGATAAAAAATTTTAAATCTTGCCTTAAAGATAATACTTATTTATGTGAAAATCAAGAGGAAACTGACTAAATAAATTCCATGTTTGACTTATCCGTTACCTTCTCACAGTAATGGCATTGAAGTTTTATTTCCAGTTTATCCAGGACTGTAAATTTAGTGGTGATCTTTTCGTGATTGGTAATACAATTGGGATTGACACAATGGACGAACCGGACGACCTGGTCTGGAATTTCCACCTGTGTTTTCTCGACAATCTGGTAATCGCGGATCACGATAAGAGTAGCAGAAGGGGCTACCAGGGCAATCTTATTGATCTCATCGTGTTCAAAAAAACGGTTTGCCAATTTAATGATCCCTTTACGGCCAAATTTTTTACTTTCCAGATTGGTGCCAATCAGGATCTGTTCCCCCGAATTTTCAATTCCCAGGATCTTGACGACCTGGAAAACACTTTTTGCCGGTATATGGTCGATCACGGTTCCATTCTCAATCGCCGATACCTTTAATTCTTTTCTTTTATCTGAATTCTCCATAATGATTATGCTAGGACAAAAATTAAGTTCAAGGCAACAGGTGCGTATCAAGATTTATTTAACTACTCCAAGTATAGATGCCAGTAATGCCTGCCTTACAAAAACGCCATTTTGTGCCTGCCTGAAATAATATGCAGAAGGATTCTGGTCTACGTCCATTTCAATTTCATTGACCCGCGGTAACGGATGCAATACTTTCATATTGGGACGGGCATTCCTGAGCATTTCATTTCGAAGGATGTATGCATTTTTCACCCGTTCATATTCGATCGGATCGGAGAATCTTTCTTTCTGGATCCGGGTCATGTAAAGTATGTCAACTTTAGGGATTACTTCGTTCATATCCGTGTACTGATAGTATTCCAGCTGGTTTTCCTTGATCTTTCTTTTGACATAGCTGGGCAGTTTTAATTCCTCCGGCGACACGAGATGAAAGGTGGTATTGAAATTGCAGAGTGCGAAGGTCAGGGAGTGTACGGTGCGTCCGTATTTCAGATCTCCGATGAAGGCGATGTTCAGGTTGTCGAGCCTGCCCTGCGTTTTACGGATCGAGTATATATCCAGCAGTGTTTGGGTGGGATGCTGGTTCGCTCCGTCGCCGGCATTAATGATTGGGACCGGGCTGACTTCACTGGCGTACCTGGCGCTACCTTCCCTAGGGTGGCGCATCACGATAATGTCGACATAATTGCTGACGGTTAGGATGGTGTCATTCAGTGATTCGCCTTTTGAAACACTGGATGAACCGGCTTCAGAGAAACCCAGGACTTTTGCGCCCAGACGGTTTGCTGCACTTTCGAAACTCAGCCTTGTCCGGGTGGAAGGTTCAAAGAAGAGTGTGGCGACGACATAACCATCCAGGATGTTCTGGACCGGTTTTTTCTCAAATTCTTCAGCCAGGTCGAGAATCCGCAACTGTTCTTCTTTTGTGTAATCGTCAATGGAAACGAGGCTTTTACTTTTCATGCGGGTGCGCAAATTTTGGTTTATCGGGCTAAAATTAGTATAAAAAATTTCGGCCTGTAATTGTGTTGATAAAAATGTGGAAAATGCAAAGGGAGTCTGAAAAAAAAGAGGCTGCTCAGATTCCTGAGACAGCCTCTTCGGCGGGTAATGGAAATTAATTTAAGGACAATTGCCATTACCTCTGTTCAATGATCAGAGATTATGTTTTTTAAGGAAATCTGCAAGGATCTGGTCGAAATTGGGATCGCCGATCTCCTGAAGGTCATAATACACCCTGGTATTCGGTTTATTAATTTTAATGATGCGGTTCAGATCGATCGGCGTGGCAATGACCACAGAGTCACAATCCGTATTATTGATGGTCGCTTCCAGGTCCCTGAGTTGTTGTTCGCCATATCCCATTGCGGGGAGCAGGGTGCCAATATTCGGATAGATCTGGAAGGTAGTGGTCAGTTTGCCCACGGTAAAAGGCCTGGGGTCAACCATTTCAGCCGCGCCGTATTTCTGAGCGGCTACGGTACCGGCACCGATTTTCATTTCCCCATGGGTAAGCGTTGGACCATCTTCTATAACGAGCACCCTTTTCCCGCGGATAATTTCCGGATTATCGACCTTAATGGGAGATGCCCCATCGACAACAATGGCTTTGGGATTGACTTTAGCGATATTTTCCCTGACCGTCTGGATATTTTCCGGACTTGAGGTTTCGATCTTGTTAATGACTACCACATCAGCCATCCGGAGCGTAACTTCACCCGGGTAATATTTCAGTTCGTGACCGGCCCTGTGGGGATCAGTAACCGTCACAGCCAGATCAGGCAGGTAGAAGGGGAAGTCGTTATTTCCGCCATCCCAGAGGACGATATCACATCCATCGGGATCATTTTCTGCTGCTCTAAGGATGGCTTCATAATCCACACCAGCATAGATGACATTGCCCCTGACCACGTGAGGTTCATATTCTTCCATTTCCTCGACGGTGCATTTGTGCCGGGCAAGGTCTTCAACCGTAGCAAAGCGTTGAACCTTTTGTTCCACAAGATTACCGTAAGGCATGGGATGCCTGATAGCGACCACTTTCAGGCCTTTCGCCATAAGGATTTCAATGATCCGGCGGGAAGTCTGGCTTTTACCGCAACCGGTTCTGACGGCGCAGACAGAAATTACCGGCTTGGTAGATTTAACCATAGTATCCCTTGGTCCCAGGAGCATGAAATTCGCTCCGGCGGCATTGACAATAGCGCTTACGCCCATAACTTTCTGATAGGTAACGTCGCTGTATGAAAAAACGCAGACGTCAGCTTTCAGCTCTTTGATCAGATGAGGGAGGTCATTTTCAGCGTAGATTGGAATTCCATCCGGATACAGTTTTCCAGCGAGTTGAGACGGGTATTTCCTTCCATCGATGTCGGGGATCTGAGCGGCAGTAAAAGCAACCACATTGAACACTTCATTGTCTCTGAAATAAGTGTTGAAGTTGTGGAAGTCTCTGCCGGCTGCCCCGATAATGATCACATTCTTCTTCATTACGTAAGCTATTTTATGGTTATTTAACTAAATGATAGAATTTTTTGCAAAGGTAGGATTTTAAGGCAGAATAGGAAATCCGGGAAAGGAAAATTTGACAAGCGAACCCTCCAAGGGTTTAAACCCTTGGAGGGTGGTGATATAAATCCTATTTTTGCACCCTTGATATTCGAATAATGATCGCAAAATTACTGGTGGAAGAAACCTGCCATGCCATCTCAAACCTCTTTGGACAGGTTATTGATCCACTGTCGCTAACTGTTCAGAAAACCAGACCTGAGTTTGAAGGGGACCTGACACTGGTGGTTTTCCCGATTACCCGGTTTTCAAAAAAATCGCCTGAGGAAACTGCAACAATGCTGGGCCGGTACCTCATTGAAAGGGTCAATGATATTGAATCATTCAATGTGGTAAAAGGATTCCTTAACCTATTGATCCGAAACGATTATTGGCTGAACTTTTACCTTGCCAATGCCCAGGAACCCCGGTACGGAACTTCCGGACAAACAGGGGAAAGCCCGGTGATCATCGAATATTCTTCTCCCAATACAAATAAACCCTTGCATCTTGGGCATGTACGTAATAATTTGCTGGGCTGGTCGCTGGCAGAGATACTGAAGGCAAGCGGAAGGCAGGTTGTCAAGGTTAACCTGGTCAATGACAGGGGTATACATATTTGTAAAACGATGCTTGCTTATAGGCAATGGGCGGATAATGCAGATCCTTCCAAGGCAGGGAAAAAAGGGGACAAGTTTGTCGGTGACCTCTATGTGAAATTCGAACAGGCCAACAAGCAGGAAATCGGGAATCTGGTGGCGTCGGGCATGAGCGAGGAAGAAGCCTACCGCCGGTCGCCGCTGACCCTTAAAGCAATGGACCTGCTGCAAAAGTGGGAGCAACACGACGAGGAGGTGAAAAGTCTCTGGTCGAAAATGAATGGCTGGGTATATGAAGGCTTTGACCAGACCTACCAGCGGCTGGGAGTCGATTTCGATAAGATCTACTACGAATCGGATACTTATCTTCTTGGAAAAGAATTGGTTGAAGAAGGATTGAAGAAGGGAGTGTTTTTTAAGAAAGATGACGGATCGGTGTGGGTCGACCTGAAAGATTTCAACCTGGATGAAAAACTACTGCTACGTGCCGATGGCACTTCGGTATACATCACGCAGGACCTTGGCACCGCACAGCTCCGGTACGATGATTACAGGCCGGGGAAATTGTTCTACGTGGTGGGCAATGAGCAGATCTATCATTTCGACGTGCTGAAGAACGTGCTGAAACTACTTGGCAGGGAATGGGCCGAGCATATTACCCATATCTCTTACGGTATGGTTGAATTGCCTCAGGGCAAGATGAAATCCAGGGAAGGCACAGTGGTAGACGCCGACGACCTGATGGACGAGATGTACGAAACGGCTAAGAAAACCACCACTGAACTGGGAAAGCTGGATAATCCCGATGATACCGAATGGAACGAACTTTTCGAGATGTTGGGCATCGGTGCTCTGAAATATTTTATTCTCAAGGTCGATCCGAAAAAGAACATTCTTTTTAATCCCCAGGAATCCATCGATTTCAACGGCAATACCGGTCCTTTTATACAATATACCCATGCCCGCATACGATCTCTTCTGAGAAAGGCCAGGAGCCGGGGATTAAAACCTTTCCAGTCAGGTCCACAACAGATCCACGGGCTTCTACCCATGGAAAAGGATATTTTAAAGCAACTTTATGGATTCCCGGATGCGGTTTCAGAAGCAGCCGACAACCTGAGCCCTGCTATCATTGCCAACTACTGTTACGAACTGGCCCGGAAATATAATCAGTTTTACCAGGAGATTCCCGTACTCCGTGAGCAGGAGGAGAACCTCGTCAGCTTCAGGCTCGGGCTTTCACAATTTACGGGTCAAGTGATCAAAAAAGGCATGGGATTGCTGGGGATCCAGGTGCCGGAGAAAATGTAGTTGGCAGTTCGCAGTTGGCAGTTGGCAGTTCGCAGTTCGCAGTTGGCAGTTGGCAGTTCGCAGTTCGCAGTTCGCAGTGGGCAGTGGGCAGTTGGCAGTTGGCAGTTGGCAGTGCGCAGTTGGTAAATCAACAAGAAACAAGAAACAAGAAACCAGAAACCAGAAACCAGAAACTCGAAACAAGAAACCAGAAACTAATCCCCGGTCCAGATCTTATTGAACAGCCCACCCTCCTTGCCATTAAAGAATGCCCCGGGATTGGCAGAACTTGTGATGATATAATTAATATTGGTATCTGCAACGGCATAAGCATTCAGCTGTATGGCACTGAAATTGTTGCCTTCGATGGTCATCGTACAGGCGGGAGAAACAGGTAAAATAGCGTCATTGATAAATTTGCTGCCAGAAAGCCTGGACAAAGTTGCATGGTATCTGGCCATTTGCGCTGAATCTGCCGGTAATCCATCTTTTAACCATTTACCTTCTACTACTTCCTGGATGCTTTTAACGCCACCATAATCTGTAATTATGCGTGTAATGTCTTTAGAATTGACCGATACCAGTACCTTATTCCTGAAAGCTCCGGCATCCCGGTTAAAACTCATTTTTAAAAAACCATCCACCGCATAAACATCCTCTTCATCCGCCATCCTGACAAAGGTGGTCATATCCCCTTTTTGCTGCCTGTAGGTTTGCTGCTGCTCCTTCGGCATGTTATAGGCAAACTTTCCGATATAAATTTCAGCCTGCTTTTTCCCGGAAGACTTTAGAGTCACCAGAGTACCGGCGCTATCGGTCACTTCGTACTTTTTCCACGTGTCCTTCCCCTTTCCGGCATAACGCTTGGTCGGTAAATCACTCAGTTGTTTCAAAATGCCTCTGACCATGTTGGTATCTGCAGCATATTCCGTCCCTTCCATGGCAACCATCCATTTACCGGAAAGGAGTTGGAGGTCGACGACATCTTTCCCGGGATTACGGATAAGGATTTTTGAGACAGAAGCCTGGTCGAACGACAACACCTTATCCCTGAAGGTCCTCTCCTTTGAGCCTGAGAACCGGACCACTGCATAAGCTGCAAGTAAAACGATCAGGATGAGGATTAATAATCCGGAACTGAATTTTTTAAACATAACCTTCCTCCATTCTTTTAACACGTAAACTCCTGTTTCTCTGATTCCTTATTACACCGTAAAGGATGATCAAAAGGATTGGTAAAAGGAAATTCAACCATTTGAGAAATGCTGCCCGGCCTTCGTCAACATCCTTCAAGGGCCTGGAAGTAATCGCTTTGGTCCGTAGGTCAATCAATCCGGTTTCATCTGAAAGCCAGTCCACGCCATTCACGATCAGGTTGACATTATCGGGCTGAAGCTGCTGGGCCCGTTGTCCTTCGCCATTCACCGGGAAATCGCCATCACCAATCAACAAGATGCTGGATACCTGGCTGCCTGATATTCTCCCGGTCAGGATTCCTGCGACGGGAAGGTTTGAAAGCGGGAAGTCACTGTCGGTCCATCGTTTGTTTATATCGAAGTAAACGGGAGGATTCTGGGTCCCCGACTTTGCTGAAGAAAAGGCAATAGGCGTGAAGGTTTTGGCAGTATCCCCTGCGTATTGCACGGTGCTGGCAAACGGTAGGATAACCTGTTCCAGTCCTTTGGTAACGGGATGATCGGCAAATGACTGAATTACAGGGAGGAATGGGAAGCTGATGTTTGTCATGAAACTCATCATACCGGCCTGCTGCTGAACGCCAACTGAGCCGCAGGTAGCATCTACCAGGAAATTATTATCCACGATCAGCCCTTTGGAAGCCAGCCAATCTTCCAGCCCGGTGTAAACAGAATTTCCGCTGACTGTCTGAAAATTGCCCTGGACACGGTTATAAGCGATAAATAAATTGCCGCCGGAAGACAGATAGCGATCAAGAGCACCCAGATGGCTGGAGGGAACTGTATCTGTCGGACCGATGATCATAATGGTTTTATACTGGGAGAGGCTGGCATCGGCGTTTGAGAGGTCGACGGGTTGCACATTGTAAAGTACCTGCAGGGAGATCATTACCTGCTGCAGTGAGCCGAGAGACGGTTCGCCATGCCCCTGTACATAACCGATCAGTGGCTTGTCGGTAACCGATAATTTCTTAATAGCAGAAGAGAGGTCATATTCCATCGCGGTGCCGGTCTGGATCATGGGGATGATCTCTTTTTCAGAGCCCATTTTCAGGACAGCTCCGAGGAAAACCCTTTTCTGGGTCATTTCATCCCTTTCCCTGACATTCATTATATTCGGCATGATGCCTTCCTGCATGGCCTTTCGTTCGCTTTCCTGGTCTTTGTTAGGATCAATGAACTCGTACACCAGGTTTCCATCGGCGATGTTTGAATATTCCACCAGGAGGTCCTGGAAATCCTTTCTGCCCTGCAGGATCTGCGGAGGAACATCTTCTGTAAAGTAAGCGGTAACCGTTACAGGCTCTTCCAGTGTCCGAAGGATATTTTTAGTTGCTTTACTAAGCGTATATGTCTGGTCAGCTGTCAGGTCCAGCCGGAAATAGAATTTGTCGGATATCACATTAATCACGACCACAATGAGGACCATCAGAAGCACTTGGGTAGTTACCGATTTTCCCCCTTTTATTTTCATTGTCTTCATATTCACAAAATCAATGGTTTTATGATTTAAGCAATGCGTTTTTTTAACAGATTCATTTCAGTAAGTATCAGTCCAATAAAGGTGACGGAGAGCAGGAAGATCAAATCCCTGGAATCGATCACACCCCTGGAAATGGATTCGAAATGACTGGAAATGCTGAGAAAACTGATGATTTCGCCTACGATTCCCGACATGCTTCCGGCCAGGAGGTCAAAAATGATATGGAAGAAGATACCTATTACAAGCGCTACGAGGTATGCGACGATCTGATTATTGGAAAGGCTGCTGGCGAAGAGACCTATGGCGATATAAGCACAACTGATGAGCATCAGTCCGAAATAGCCTGACCATACGGCGCCGTGATCGATCGGACCGAGACTGCTGATCGTTATATAGTAAGGAAGGGTCAGACCCAGCGCGATCAGGATGAGCAGCAGGGTAGCCATAAATTTGCCGGTGATCACCTGCCAGTCAGTCACCGGTCTAGTGAGGAGCAGTTCGATTGTGCCGGCCTTGTTTTCTTCGGCAAATAGTCTCATGGTGATGGCAGGGATAAAGAAGAACAGGGTCCAGTAGGCAATTCCGAAGAAGGACTGAAGGCTGGCCTGCTTGATGAAGAAGACGTCAGCCCCGAAGATCCAGGTAAAGAATCCGCTGAATCCCAGGAATGCGGCCATCATGATATACGCCATCAGGGAGTCGAAGAATGATCCCAGTTCTCTTTTGGCAATTGTCCAGATTTGTCTCATGATCTTTTCCTTTTAAATGCTCAAGTTTAAGGGTTTATTCGCCGGTTGAATGCTTTAATTCATTGTTAATTCTCTGAAAATATCTTCCAGTTTTGTTTCTATTGAAGTCATTTCGGTCAGGGCCCATCCTTTCGAAACACAAAGCCTGAAGATGGCCCGGCGGGAAGATTGATGCTCGCGGCTTTGGATTTCGAACATATTTTCTTCCTGTTTGATAAAATCCGCCACTTCGATCGTGTCAAGCCCTTGCAGCGCCTTGAAAATATCATTCCTGTCGCCGTCCTCAATTTTTACTTTGAGCATTTCCTTGCCATGGGCTCTTTTTCTCAGTTCTTCCGCGGTTCCGTCGGCAACGATCCGGCCCTTGTTGATGATGAGGATCCGGTCGCAGGTGGCTTCCACTTCTGCCAGGATATGTGAACTCAGGATCACCGTCTTTTCTTTACCTATTTTTTTGATCAGTTCCCGGATCTCAACAATCTGGTTGGGATCCAGGCCAGAAGTTGGTTCATCCAGGATCAGTACTTCGGGGTCATGGATCAGGGCCTGGGCAAGGCCGACCCTTTGCTTATAACCTTTGGAAAGTTCTCCGATCAGCTTATGCTTTTCACCTTCCAGACCGCACAGACGCACCATTTCCAGGATCTTTTTTCGTATCCTTGACTTTTCAATACCCTGGAGTTCTGCTACATATTTGAGGTAATCGATAACCGGCATATCCTGGTACAAAGGGTTATTTTCCGGAAGGTAACCGATCAGTTTGCGAATCTGTTCAGCCTGGCCGTTGCTGGAGAACTGGCCCACCCGGATATTACCTTCATTGGGCACCAGGTAAGTAGTTATGGCTTTCATGGTGGTGGTTTTACCGGCACCATTGGGACCAAGAAAACCGAGCACTTCGCCTGTTTTTACCTTGAATGTGATATTGTCGACGGCTTTTTGGGTACCGTAAACCTTGGTAAGATTTTGCACAATAATATCCATATGCACCAATAATTTGGTGCAAAAGAAAGAAATTTTAAATTTTCAGTAAAGAGGGGGAAGGGGGTTTTAACAAAATTTAACAGACGCTAGTCCAGCCATTTCAATGCTTTGCAGTGTTTACTCAACTGCGGTTCTTTTAAAGGCGGCGTTGAATTCTTCCCACTTTTGGTTTTTATAGGCATTGGTGCCGATATAATTCAGAATAGCTTCGAATTCCGGGGCTTTCCGGTAACCTGGCACCACCGTGATCATGTTCATCTCTTCATCCATAAAGGCAAACGACGGGTAAGACATCCGTCCGTTAAGTATAACCTGTGCCAGCTGATGCGAAGAACGCTGTCCGGATGGATTGGCATTCATATAATTTTTGCCTTTATATGTGATAGTATCTTTACGTTCGGCATTAAATTTAACCGCATAGAAATTCCGGTTCATATAATCCACAATGACAGGATTAATAAATGTGGACTGGTCCATCTTCTTGCACCATCCGCACCAATCGGTATACATATCCAGGAAAATCTTTTTGGGTTTTTTAGCATTCAGGGCGACAGCTTCTTCAAATCCTACCCATTTGATCTTAGCAACAGATGCATTGGCCGCCGGTGCCGTATTGGCAGGTTTGGAAGTCGGTTGCTGAGCTTCAGAACTGAACAGGACGAAAACAGATAGGATTATAGTGAGGATGAAAGGCAATAGAGTTTTCATGGTTGAATTTTTTACGAAAGTAATTATTTGGAACAAAACACCATATAAAGAGTTGTTAAATTGTGTTAAACGGTTCGGAAGTCCAATTGTTCAACAGGTGGCTGATCCTATTACCGCCCGAATGTACCAGTTATGCTTTCCGACCCTGTCCTGCCCTCCTATAATCCGCCCGATCGTTCCAAATCCCGTTTAACATCCTTCTTTTTGATCGTTTCCCGCTTGTCGTAACTGTGCTTGCCTTTCGCCAGGGCGATTGTCAGTTTTGCAAAACCTTTTTCATTGATGAACAGCAATACTGGGATGATCGTAAGGCCTTTTTCCTTTGTCTTATTCTGCAGTTTCCTGAGTTCGCGGGATGTTAAAAGCAGTTTACGCTCGCGTTTCGGATCGTGGTTGTAATGTGTGCCCAGGCTGTATTCGGAAATATGCAGATTCAAAACGAACAGTTCATTTTCCCTGAAAGAACAGAAGGAATCGACGAAACTGACCTTACCTTCGCGGATGGATTTGATTTCCGTTCCGGTAAGCTGGATGCCGGCCGTGTATTCCTCCAGCAGGAAGTACTCGAAGTAAGCCTTCTTGTTTTTAATGCTGATGGTTTTAGAGAAAGGGCACATAATGGCGCAAAGGTCGGAAAAAAATGGAAGGGTGGAAAAGTGGAAAAGTGGAAAACTGATAGAAAATCTGAAGTACTGAATACCCTTCCACCTTTCCACCCTTCCACCTTTCCACTAAAATCTAAGTTCAGCACCCACCATAAAATGGATCCCGGCTTGGGGGAAAAAGCCATCATACATGCCATAGGTTCCTTCGGAATAGTACCGGTAAACCCAGGCATTGGTCTCATATTCTGCATTGAACAGATTATTGATTTTCAAGCTGAGACCGAGTTTCTCCAGCGATTTGACTTTAAATTCATATAAAACTAAGAAATCATTCACGAAATAGGGATCCAGTGCACGCTCATTGCTTGAAGTATTATCGAAGTACTGTTTTCCAACATATTTGCTTATCAGCGAGAATGACAAACTTTGTAGCGGTTCCCACCGAAAAATACTTCCGGCCACGATCGAGGGGGAGAATGCGATATCGGTCGTTCCGAGGCTGTGGACGTTTTGAGCGGGCCATTCGTCCCAGTTATCGACATATTCTGTGAAATCAATGATTTTGTTGGAACTGAATGTCCCATTCAGGTTCCAGGTGACTTGTTCGCCAAACCGGATGCTTCCTTCCAGTTCAATCCCTGTCCGGTAGCTTTGAGGCACGTTTTCCATAACAGGGTCTCCCACATCATTGATCTTACCAGTCAGTACGAGTTGATTCCGATAGTACATAAAGTAATAATTGACGCTTGCTGAAAAATTCCCGCGGTTGAATTTATATCCCGCTTCTGCATTGTAAAGTATTTCTGCTTCCGGCAACGGTTTTGCCGGATTAGCATCGATCAGGGTACTTCTGTTGGGTTCCCGGTTACCGATGCCAACGGTCATGTATGCTTTGTTCAGATCATTGAAATGCACATATATACCCACTTTTGGATTGAAGAAGTTATACCGATGATCCTGGGAGATATCCCTGAGATCATTATCTATACCTTTAAGCCGGTAGTTGATCATGCGATACTGTAAATCGCCGTAAAGGCTGATTTGATCAGTTGCCTGAAAGGTGATCTTAGCAAACAGGTTGCCTTCAGCCTTGTCTCCATCATTTTCATACCATCTGTATCCTTTGTTATAATTAACCGCGACTTCCGACCAGATTATTTCGCCGTAATGATCGCCTTTGTAATAATTGGCAGATCCACCGATATTCAGTTTGATTTTCCGGTGATTATCGAAATTAAAGCCGAAGGTCAGACCATAGAAATGATTATCCAGAAATCGCCGGCGGATCAGGTCCGTTGAAGTAATGGTATCACTTCCTATGACCGGATCATCCAGCTGGTAATCGCTGAAATCCTGATCCGTTTTGTATTCTTCATAGTATCCCAGGCCACGGGTATAGTGCAAGGCAAACGACATATTCCACCGGAGATGCAGTTTGGTCAGCCAGTTCAGGTGATAATGCGTCTGACGGTAGTTGTCTGTTTGGTCGGAATAATACTGCAGAACGCCATTGGCGTCGAAATAAGCTCCCAGGCCGTTGTAGGTACGGTTGGTATCGAGCATATAACCCGGAACGCCGTCCCATGCCTGGTAAGTCCGTTCGTTTCCTGAGAAGACCAGTAACCTGACGATATTGTTTTTCCCGAAATATCCACCGGAGAGTGAGAATGACGAAAGATCGGCAGAGGCTCTGTCGATAAAACCATCTGAGATGACACGGCTGAATCTCCCGTCGAAGGCCCAATGGTTGCGGATGAGGCCAGTACCAGCCCTCAGGGTTGTTTTGCCGGTCATGAAAGAGCCACCAGCCAGGCTTAGCTCCCCATAGGGTTCGGTTTCAGGATCATCGGTCCGGATATTGATGCTGGCGCCGAAAGCCGCGGCTCCATTGGTGGATGTTCCTACGCCGCGTTGTATCTGGATGCTTTCCACTGACGAAGCAAAATCGGGCAGATCCACCCACCACACACCATGTGATTCCGCATCGTTCAAAGGGATTCCATTAATGGTCACGTTGATGCGATTCAGGTCGGTGCCGCGGATCCGCAGGCTGCTGTAACCAATACCGGTACCGGCATCGGATGTTGTAACCACGGAGGGGGTGTTTTGCAGCAGAAAGGGCATATCCTGGCCAAGGTTGATTTGATCGAGTTCAATCCGGTTAACAGTGGAATAAGTAGCCGGGGTATTGGAAGCAGCCCGGGTTCCGGTGACAATAACTTCTGATCCCATGATTGCAGTTGGTTTCAGGGCGATTTGCAAATCGGTGTTTCTCTGCAGTTTTATATTTTCCATATAAGTCTCATAACCGATGAAGCTGATCCTGATGGTTATATCAGCGGCTTTAAGCCCTTTGAAATGAAACGACCCATCGATTCCGGAAATCGCGGAATGATAAGAATTCTCGATCAAAATATGAGCGCCTGCCAAGGGCTCCCCGTTATCTGCATCCGAAACAGAACCAGAAAGGTTGAACTGGGCTGTGATGATAAGCGGGAGCAGGAGCAGGAGTGAGAGACAGGTGATTGATGGTTTCATTTTGGTTCAATTTTCGTACTACCATTATAGTGGTAGTACCATTTTTCTAATGCTTATTACTCTAAGGTTATATGCAAAAAATACCTAAAAAATCAACTTGTCCTACCATTATAGTGGTAGTACAATTATTTTCATTCAAGGGAAACCATTAAAAGAAAGGAGATTTTCTCATCCCTACGCCGGCATTATCCGGATCAGGTTCAATGGGTATGATCTCAGCCCGTCTTTTTCAGGCACCCCTTTATACTAATGCAAAGTTAAGAGTTCAAAATTAAATGTGAGAGAAAATTATAAAATTTAGTTTTTAATCAGCCGACTTTGCAATCAGATCCGCCATTCGCACGAAACTGAAATGGTAGACTATGCTCAAAATATGTTTTGGAAGATCGAAAACGGGCAATAGAGAATGATCGATGATCGATGAATCGGATGTGGCCAGTATCCCATCTTCAGCCGATCGGATCAAATGATCCGGTGAGCCGTCGCGGATAACAGAAACCTCCGTTACAAGGATCAAAGCCTTCTTTTCGATCTCATTAGCCACGTAACTGCTCAATCGAATCGGAGTATCCAGGTAACAACAAATCCTATTCACCTTCAGTCCGTCTATATTGTCCATAACCAAGTCCAGTGCCTTTTCCAGATGTCTTACCCAGTCATGACTGTCATGACCTTCAGAAGCATCCCGGACCAGGCTGTCCATTGCCTCATAAACGGGAAACCCCCTCAAATAGGCCGCGATGGTGAACAACACATTGAAAAGGTCGATGTGTATCGTCCGATTGGCCAATTGTTCGGATGTTATGAGCTTTTTCCCCCTGTTGCCGGCTTTTTCCTTCGTTGTTACTCCCCGGTACAAAACAGATCTTTCGAAATGATTCAGGGCATATCGTGTAGAAACGAGTTCATGAACCGACTTTTCTGGATACTTTTTTTCCAGGAAAAATATATAATCCTGGAGGGCCTGAGTAAAATTTTCCGAGAATTTCATGACTCATCTGTTTGCAATAAATATAATCAATTTTAGACTTATAACTTAACTTTGCCTTTTGAACCTTGAACTTTGAACTTAATTATTATCAATGGGCCAAACCTGAACCTTCTGGGAAAAAGAGAACCGGAAGTGTATGGTAATCTGTCATTTGACTCATATCTACAGGCGCTTAAAAAACAGTTCCCGGAAATTGAGCTGGCATATTACCAATCCAATGTGGAAGGAGAACTGATCAATAAGATCCATGAAACAGGATTTACTGTGCGCGGAATCATAATCAATCCGGGAGGATACGGCCATACATCGGTAGCGATCGCTGATGCATTAAAGGCAGTTCCTGCTAAAGTGATCGAAGTGCACCTGAGCAATGTGTTTGCCAGGGAGGAATTTCGTAAAAACCTGGTAACTGCTTCTTTTACAGATGGACTGATAAGTGGATTTGGACTGGACGGTTACCGCCTGGCTATTCTCAGTTTAATTAATGACCGGAAGTAAACCGGTTAGGGTCCAGGTCGCGGAATGACTTCTTCCCTGCCAGGTAATGGCGTAAAACGATATTTCCCCAGTAAATTCTTGAAACCCTTTTATGCAAGATCTTTTCCCGTTTTTTCCTGAGTCTGGCCAGATTGGTCCAAAAATACCAGTGAGCTTTCAGAACAGCCGCCATATCACGGAATCCCCCATCCACCAGGAATTTTATTGCTGCGATGTAATCCAGCATCAACCGGGCGGTGATAACCCGGACCTTTCGTTCTGGCTCAAGGTTTTTATACAGCATGATGATATTGTTCCGGATGTTCAGGTAGGTCTTGCGGGAATTATTCTTGGGAAGCGTCCCTCCCCCGATATGATATATCTTCGAATCGGGGCAATACATGATCCTGTAACCCAGGTTCTTCGCCCTCCAGCAAAAATCGATTTCCTCCATATGTGCAAAGAAATCATCATCGAACCCTCCCAGTTTATGGTACAATTCCGATCTTACAAACAAACAGGCCCCGGTAGCCCAGAATATCTCGGAAACACGGTCATACTGGCCTTCATCTTTTTCAATTGACTGGAACAGGCGGCCCTGGCAAAAAGGATAACCGTACTTATCAATAAAACCTCCTGCCGCCCCCGCATATTCGAATTTTTCAGGATCATGGTACGACATGATTTTGGGCTGGCAGGCCGCTACATCAGGATTGGCTTCCATTAACCGGATGACCGGCGGAATCCAGTTTTCGGTCACCTCAATATCTGAGTTCAAAAGAACGTAATAATGGGCATCCACCTGCTTTAAAGCCAGATTGTATCCGGTCGCAAAACCATAATTTTTATCCAGAAGTATGGTTCGCACATCCGGATGAAATTCGGAAAGATACTCGACAGAGCCATCGTTCGAGGCATTGTCAGCGACAATTATATCCGCCTCTTTTCTGCTTCGTTCTTTGACAACAGGCAGGAACTTTTCGAGGAATTTTTTACCGTTCCAGTTTAGTATGACTACAGCAACTTTCAATCGGGGAGTTTGATCGTCAAAAATAAGTCAAAAAAGCACATCGGCAAAGAGGCCGTGTTTTATTGCTCTTTTTTATGTTTCCACCGCCGGTGCGACCAGAGCCAGTTGTCGGGATTCTGTCTGATGGAATCTTCCAGAAGACGGATATAGGTATCCGTTATTTCATTCGGCCCGGTATTCTTAGGATCGGAACTTATCAGGACGATTTTTCCACTATACGTCCCTCTTCCGGTGCGGATGGTGTCGATGTATACCACATCAAAATCGAGGGCTTTTGCCAGTTTTTCCGGACCCTGGAAAAAGGCAGTCTCCTGGTTTAGGAACGGATGCCAGTAATGGATTTCTCCTTTTAAAGGAGTTTGATCCGCGGCGATCACGTTAAATGTCTGGAATTCTTTTCGGTTCCTGGCCATTATTCTGAATGTGTGCCGGAAAGGTATGGTGCTGTTTGCATTCAGCTTGTGCCTCAGCATTTCCATATGCCTGTCAAAGTACTTATTGGATAAAGGCTTGACCACTGCATATCCTTTTACGCTGGATATGAGACCCAAAGCAGTACCCATCCATTCCCAGTTTCCGCAATGACCGATGGTAACTATTACGCTGCGACCCTGATCAAAGGACCGCTGCATAATTTCATATCCGGTAAAATGAAATCGTCGTAAAAGTTCTTCCTTCTTAATGTTTTGCAATTTAATGACTTCCAGGGAGATATCGGCTATATTCCTGTAAAATCGATTCATTATCCGGCGGATCCTGGCAGTATCATATTCAGGGAAAGACGATTGCAGGTTATAAAGGATAATAGCCCTGCGATATCGTATTATGTAACGGAAAAGAACGTACAGCAAATCAGCCGCAAGATAAATGAAGGGCATAGGCAAACGCGAAACCAGCCAGGAAAATGCTCTGAAAAAATAGTATACCGCCAACATAAGCCTAAATTCCATTCAGACTTTGCAAAGATAGCAACACTGTTCCAGAGAAAAAAGAAGGATCAGCGTGGATTCCGGAAATAGTCATCCGCCTCGCTTCCCCAGATATTGGGCACATCCCTGGCGTCGACGTTAAAGGGATCATACCACCGGCTGTTCAGGAAGATCTGCCATTTATAATTGGAAATTTCGCCGATAGCATCTGAATGAAGAAGTTTGAAATTATTGGTAATCAGATCGGTGGTATAAAAAACGAATTTCTTGTTCCGCTGATTGGTTCCTAGTTCATAGTAATGCCAGATCTCATAAGGATAGCTGCTCGGCTCATTGTAACTTTCGGAAATGATATTGGGAGGCCCGTATTTCAGGTAAACCCGGCCCCTGTCCGTTTCATAGCCTTTCTGGATCTGGGTCTTATAGGCGCCATTGACAGCGGTTACGCGGTCAGAATATTCCCGCCAGGCCATTTCAGGATTATGAATATTCCTGGAAACCCAGAAATTGTAGAAAAACTGCTGGTTAGTCGTGAGATCGGCTGATTTGGATTGTTTGTATATAAAAGTCTTCTCGAGCTCCGTGGCGATTGGAGCGAGGCTTTGAACATATTCCCGGAGGGTATCCAGGCTGGTGATCCGGTTGGCAAATGTTGTATTTATATCTATAGCCGCAAGGTCATCGAGGTTATATTGAATACTTGGATTGCTTCTCTGGAAGAAAAGTTCATTCGAGAGCACCAGCTCATTTTGCCGGTTCCGGGCTTCAATGACCAGTTCATAATTGCCGCTGGGGAGCCTGGAAATATCAAATTCATTCAGGATAGGAACAATGGATTTAGTGTCCAGCCTTTTGTAGGAGATAAAGTCTTTCATGGAGCTTCCTGTCTCAAAAGACCGGATAAATGTAACCAGCAGGAACTTTTCACCGGCGCCAAAGACGCGGTCGGTGTTATAAATCTCACTGTAAAAGATCAGTTTATTGAAGGACTCCGGATAAAAATTATGGACCATCGGCACGAGATCATAACCGGCTTTTGTGAGGATGCTTTGCTCTTCAGCATATGAAGCTTTTTCGACCAGTTGTATGCCTGAAAATGATAATTTCTCCTTTTCGAAAAAAATCGAAACCGGCTGGAGGGCATTGTAAGGTTTTTTGCTTGCATTGATGTCTGAAATGCTGATTTCCATATCATAATCACCTTCAGGAATGAAATAGCGCTGCTGATCCAGGAAGTTAAAATCTATGGCAGACGTGTCGCTCACTTCAGGGCTGAAGAGCTGGTATTTATCAAATTCCTTTATTTCATCCTTTTGCCGGAAAATAAAGGTTACTTCAATGGTTCCCCTGAATTTGCCGGATTCGGTCAGTTTATAAGATACACTGGATCCGGCTACCGAAAGGTAGGTTTCAATATAAGGTCCCTGGCCGGGAATATTGAATACAGTATAATTGAGATATGCCCTCAGGTTTTTGGCTTCAAGGACAGTAGTCAGACTCAGAAATATAATGAAGAGGAGAAGATATTGCTTTTTCATTTTGGCAGATGTATCGGTTAACAAATATCCATGCTATGGTCAAAACAAAGGTAATCAATCCATATCGATTTTCCCGCATTAATCAGAGAAAGGCCGTTACCGGTCAGTTATAGGTTATTTTTAGAAGGCTTGTTATGCTGCAATGCTAAATCTTTGTAAATTTGCACCGCCAAAAGGAGAAATGGCAGAGCGGTCGAATGCGGCGGTCTTGAAAACCGTTGTCCCGCTACCGCGGGACCGGGGGTTCGAATCCCTCTTTCTCCGCTAATTATACTCATTTCTGAATAACATTTCACATTTCTCATTCATTGTGAAATCTGAATTGTAATCGCGAAATGCTGGAGAGATGGCAGAGTGGTCGAATGCGGCAGACTCGAAATCTGTTGTCCTGCTTATGCGGGACCGGGGGTTCGAATCCCTCTCTCTCCGCTTCCTGATGCATTTCGCATTTC
>CAZUDV010000011.1:38291-134861 GCA_964619555.1 uncultured Bacteroidales bacterium
GCAGTGTCATTTCGCAGTGTCATTTCGCAGTGTCATTTCGCAGTGTCATTTCGCAGTGTCATTTCGCATTTCTCAATATAGACTGAAAATTCATTGCGAAATGCCACTGTGAAATGCTATTTCTTGCGAAATGTCACTACGAAATGTTATTGCTTGTGAAATGTGAAATGACACTGTGAAATGCGAAATGTCATTGCGAAATGCCACTGTGAAATGTAAATTGATCTTCCAAAAGGCGAAATAACTTAATAATTGTTAATTCAGCCCATTAAGGGCAATATTCTCGGATTTTTCCCTAATTTTGCAGTCCCAAATCTTACGTTTTCGATTTGTTGCCGAAAATACTGATTCATCTGTCATTATGAGCTATATCAAATTCGATAAAAAACAACTGGTAAACCTGGAATATTCGACCAGCCGTGAAATGATCCGTTCCAACCGCGCGGGCGCTTATGCCAGCAAGACGATCAATGGATGCCATACGCGCAAATATCATGGTTTGCTAGTCGTTCCGCAACCGGCACTGGATGATGACAACCACATCCTTCTATCCAATTTCGATGAAACCGTTATTCAGCATGATGCCGAATTCAACCTGGGGATCCATAAATACCCGGGCGGGTTGTATTATCCGCGCGGGCACAAGTACCTGCATGATTTTTCGATGGACCCGATCCCCTATAGCATCTATCATGTCGGCGGGGTAGTACTCAAACGTGAAAACCTGTTCTCCCAGACCGCCGACCGCTTCCTTATCCGGTATACCTTGCTGGATGCGCATTCTCCGACTAAATTGAAATTCAGGCCATTCCTGGCCTTCAGAAATATTCACAGGTTATGCCGGGCGAATGTCAGCGTAAATAACAAATATGAAAAGGTGCCGAATGGTATCCGTATGAAACTGTACCCGGGATACAGCTATCTCTATATGCAATTCTCCAAAGAGGTGGAGTATACTCACGTACCGGACTGGAATTACAATATCGAATACCAGATGGAGATGGAAAGGGGATATGATTACCAGGAAGATCTGTTTGTACCGGGATTTTTTGAGGTGGATATCAAAAAGGGTGAATCCATTGTTTTTTGTGCGGGCACATCTGAATTCGAACCTACTGCCATGAAACGCTCTTTCAATGCCGAAATCAAACGAAGGACCCCACGCGACAATTTCAAGAACTGCCTGATCAATGCCGCCCAGCAATTCATCGTGAAGAGAGGCACCCGAACCGAAGTGATCGCCGGTTTCCCGTGGTTCGGCCGTTGGAGCCGCGATACCTTCATCGCCTTGCCGGGCCTGACCCTGGTGCCCGGCGAAGAAAAACTATTCCGGGATGTTATCGATACGATGATCAAAGACATGCAGGGACCATTATTTCCCAATTTCGGCATGAAGCACAACAAGGTTTTCAACACGGCCGATGCTTCCCTGTGGTTCATATGGGCATTGCAGCAATATGCCACCATCCTTCATAAACATGAGGAAGTATGGAAAGTTTACGGCAAGAAGATCCGGGCCATTCTTGAAGGGTATAAGTCAGGAGAAGCCGCAAATATCCATATGCTGGACAACGGACTCATCTTCGCGGGAAAGCAGGGGCTGGCGCTGACCTGGATGGATGCCGTGGTTAATGGGAAGCCCGTTACGCCACGTTCTGGCCTTCCTGTCGAACTTAACGCCCTCTGGTACAATGCTGTGATGTTCGCTGTCGAACTGGCTGAAAAATCAGGAGACAGGAAATTCTCCAGGGAATGGAACAAGATTGCCGAAATGATTCCAGGGTCCTTTACCCAGGCCTTCTGGTATGAACAAAAAGGCTATCTGGCAGATTATGTGGACGGAGATTTCCGGGATGTTTCTGTCAGACCGAACCAGGTTTTTGCCACTTCATTACCCTATTCACCGCTCGAAGAGGAAAAACGGAAAAAGGTCCTGGATGTAGTCCAGAATGAACTCCTGACACCCAGGGGACTCCGTTCCCTTTCCCCTAAAAATCCTTTGTACAGACCGGTATGCCACGGTGATCAGAAAACCAGGGATGAAGCCTATCACCAGGGAACTGCCTGGCCCTGGCTGCTGGGACATTTTGCGGAAGGATATCTAAAAATACACGGTAAACAAGGATTACCATTGGTTAAATCTATATACAGCGGATTTGAGCCGGTGATGACCGAACATGGTATCGGCACCATTTCAGAGATATATGACGGCGATCCGCCTCACACGGCCCGTGGAGTCATTTCCCAGGCCTGGAGCGTAGCAGAACTGCTCCGAATAGGATGGATGATCGAGAATTGGAAATAAATCCCGGATAACCGTGCCTGTAGCGCAGGATCCGGTTGGAAAATGAAACAATGGAGGATACTTTGAACTTTGAACTTTGAACTTTGAACTGATATGAGGATTTTGATGTTCGGGTGGGAATTCCCGCCACATATTGCCGGAGGACTTGGCACAGCCTGTTTCGGCCTCACAAAAGGTCTGGCTAAACATGACGTGGATATAATCTTCGTTGTGCCCAAGGCCTATGGCGATGAGAGCCAGGAAGCAGTCCGTCTGGTGAATGCCAGCGACGTTGAAGTCAATATGCGCGATTCCGTATACAAGGAATACTGGAAACGGATCGAGTACATGGAAATCGGCTCCAACATTATCCCATATGTAAGTCCGGAAGAATTTGAGCGGATTCTTTCACAGGAAGAACTGACCAAAATTTCTCTTGACAGCCAGGTATTTTCCAATCGCTTCGAGTTTTCAGGAGCCTATGGCAAGAACCTGTTGGAGGAAGTATCCCGGTATGCCCTGGTAGCTTCCGCCCTTGCAACCGGTAAGGATTTTGATATCATCCACGCCCATGACTGGCTAACTTATCCGGCTGGAATTGCCGCTAAGTACGTCAGTGGTAAACCCCTCGTCATCCATGTGCATGCGACTGAATTTGACCGCACGGGCGAGCAGGTCAATCAGAAGGTCTATGATATTGAAAAGAAAGGGATGGAAGAGGCCGACCAAATAATAGCCGTCAGCAATTTCACGAGGAACATTGTTATTGAGAAATATGGCATCCCGGAGGATAAGGTGGTCACCGTCCACAATGCCGTGGAACCAACAGAGAAACAGAAGATCAACGGGAACAGCCATGTTCCTGAGAAAATCGTGACTTTCCTCGGGCGGATCACTTTTCAGAAGGGTCCCGAATATTTTATCGAAGCAGCCAGGTTAATCCTTGAGAGGGACGAAAATGTCCGGTTCGTGATGGCCGGCTCGGGGGACCTGCTCGAGAAGATGATTCGGCGGGTTGCCGCATTGAAAATGGGCCATCGATTCCACTTTACAGGGTTTCTGAGAGGTGCCGATGTAGACCGGATGCTGGCCATGTCCGATGTGTTCGTCATGCCATCGGTATCCGAACCTTTCGGCATTGTTCCCCTGGAAGCCATGCGTTCCAATGTTCCGGTCGTCATTTCCAAACAATCAGGCGTTTCAGAGGTCCTCAAACATGCCTTAAAGGTTGATTTCTGGGATATCAACGGAATGGCGGATGCCATCTATGGCCTGCTCCATTACCCGGGGGCACAGAATATGTTCGAACAGTATGGCAGAAGCGAAGTGGAAAGCCTTAAATGGGAACATGCGGCCTTAAAGGTAAAAGACGTTTACGAAACAATGAATCGAGTATAACCATCATAAAATTAGCAGCCAGATGCGATCAATTTGTTTTTATTTCCAGGTACATCAGCCATTAAGGCTACGCACATACCGGTTTTTTGATATTGGAGCCTATCATAATTATTATGACGATTATCAGAATAAATTCATCCTACGGAGAGTGGCCGATAAATGCTATCTGCCCATGAACAAAGTGCTCCTGGAACTGATAAGGGAATACGGGGCCGCCTTTAAAGTCAGCTTCTCCATCTCGGGCATTGCACTGGAACAATTCAGGATGTATGCCCCGGAGGTGCTGGAAAGTTTCCAGAAACTAGCCGCCACCGGCAATGTGGAATTCCTTGCCGAAACTTATTCCCATTCCCTGAGCTCTCTTCGCAGCCCGGAAGAATTCCAGGCCCAGGTTTATGCTCATAAATCGGCCATCAAGCAGTATTTCGGGCAGGATCCGGTTACATTCCGCAATACGGAACTGATCTATTCCGATGCTATTGGCCAGATGGTCGCCAATATGGGATTTAAAACCATGCTGACAGAAGGTGCCAAGCACATCCTGGGATGGAAGAGCCCAAATTTCATGTATTGCAATGCCATCAACCCAAAACTTAAGATTTTATTGAAGAACTACCAGCTATCGGACGACATTGCATTCCGCTTTTCCGACAGGGGATGGTCGGAATGGCCGCTTACCGCTGAAAAGTATGTTGCCTGGCTGAATAAGCTGGATCCTAAACATGAAGTGGTCAATCTCTTCATGGACTATGAGACTTACGGTGAACACCAGTGGAAAGAGTCCGGCATATTCAACTTTGTTAAGTCACTCCCCGCGAAGATCTTTACACATTCCGATTTCACGTTTAACACTCCTTCGGAACTATATGAAAAAATGCAACCGGTCGCGGCCATTCATGTAGAAGACCCTATTTCCTGGGCTGACGAGGAAAGGGATATCACAGCCTGGCTGGGCAATGAACTTCAGGATGACGCTTTCGAGAACCTTTATGCCCTTGAACCTTTGGTCAAAAATACCGACGATGAAGGCATCAGATTTGACTGGCGGTTCCTCCAGGCTTCGGACCATTTCTATTATATGTGTACCAAATGGTTCTCTGACGGCGATGTGCACCGCTATTTCAACCCCTACAGCTCTCCATACGAAGCCTATATCAATTACATGAACGTGCTTACGGACTTCAGGCTTCGGCTGGAACAGGGACATGTTTCGGATGAATTGCATATTTTCCGGACAGTCCCGGAAGAGACGAACGAATCGTGGGAGGATAAGAAAAATCAGCTGCTTGAATCTATGGAAGAATCCGGATTTGCGGCCAGGGAACCCAAACCGAAAAAACAGGGAAGAAACGTCAAAAAGCATGCTTCCTCTTCTGCTGCAGGAAAGACCGGTAAAAAGAAGGGATAAACTCCAGGCAACTATTTTTTATCCATATTCTTTTGCATAAAAGAATATTTTTGCACCACTAAAAATACTCTTATGGATAAGAAGAACTCCCTGAAACCTGACGTTGTTTTTGAGATCAGCTGGGAGGTATGCAATAAGGTAGGCGGGATCCACACGGTCTTATCTACCAAAGCACCATACATGCGCCAGGAATTTGGCGATCATTATATAGTACTCGGTCCCGATGTCTGGAAAGAGACGGGTGTGCACCCTGAATTCACCGAAGATGGCAGTCTTTTCAGGACCTGGCACGAAAAAGCGATGGTGGATGGCCTGAATATCAGGATCGGCCGATGGAATGTTCCAGGCAATCCCATTGCCATCTTAGTGGATTTTACGGCATTTTTTACCCGAAAAAATGAGATTTTCACGGAATTCTGGGAAGACTACCAGCTGGATTCCATTTCCGGACAATGGGATTACATTGAGCCGGCTCTTTTTGGTTACGGGGCAGCCAAAGTCATTGAGAATTTCTACGAATATCACTTCTCTTCCAGAGAGAGAATCATAGCACATTTTCATGAATGGATGACCGGAGCGGGAATCCTCTACCTGGAGAAATATATGCCCCAGGCCGGTACGGTTTTCACCACGCATGCCACCATCCTGGGAAGAGTTATCGCCAGCAACGGGAGACCGCTTTATGACAATCTCGGGAGAATCGACACCTGGGGTGTCGCCAGGTCTTATGATATCATCTCAAAGCTTTCTCTGGAATATTGTTCCGCCAAATATGCCGATTGTTTTACCACTGTATCGGACATTACATCAAAAGAGTGCAAATATTTCCTTGAAAAGGAACCGGACCTGATCACACCTAATGGATTCGATCCTTCTATCGTACCTTCGGATGAAGAGTTTCCACGGAAAAGAACCGAGTCCCGGAAAAAACTGCTTGAGGTAGCTTCGGCGCTGGTGGACGATCAAGTCCCGGAGGATTCCTTTCTGATCCTGAACTCCGGCCGTTATGAGATGCGGAACAAAGGTATCGATATATTCATTGAAAGCCTTGGAGAACTTAACCGGCAACCTGGTAAACCCATACTGGCATTCATCATGGTGCCAGGGCACATCGCAGGTCCTGACCGTGACCTGGCTGAACGGCTGGCCGGAAACAGCGCCCCCGAACCTCATTCGAAATACCTTACCCATTACTTGTACAACGAGGAACATGACCCGATGCTGCGCAAAATATCGGAGGCGGGTTTGAAAAATGAAGCCGGCGACAGAGTCCGGATCATATTTGTACCGGCCTATCTCAATGGAAATGACGGTATCTTCGGCCTTTCTTATTATGAAATTCTCGCAGGATTTGATCTGACCGTTTTCCCGTCCTATTACGAACCCTGGGGGTATACACCACTTGAAAGTGCCGCCTTCGGGATACCGACTATTACCACAACCCTTGCCGGTTTCGGACTCTATGTACTCTCTCTGAAAATTGATAACAAAGAAGGCGTCAAAGTCCTGCCCAGAAATGATTCCGGCGAAGAGCAACTTATTCATGAACTGGCTTCCGAAATTGAAGCATTCACTTCAATCCCAGGAAATAAATCAACGGAGATCAGGAACCACGTCAAAGAAATCGCCGCTTCAGCATTATGGGACAGGTTCTTTAATCACTACCGGGAAGCGTATACCCTGGCCCTGAAAAAGTCCCAGGAACGGTACGACCTATTCAGGGACAAACGTCAGCATGACCTTTATTACCTGCAGGATGTGCCGGTCGAGCAAAAGCCTACCTGGAACAGAGTGTCAGTGGAACCTTCGGTGCCTTTAAAATTGTCCAAACTTGCCCAGATCTCTGAAAATCTTTGGTGGACATGGAATAACGACGTCATCGGTTTGTTTGAGGAAGTGGATCCTGATCTTTGGAAGCAGTCAGGCCAGAATCCGCGTATTATGGCCGAATTATTAACCATAAACCGCTTGAAGTCAATCGAATCGAATCATGATTTCATCGAAAGGGTCAATAAAGTATACGAGAGATTTGAGCAGTACATGGCGAAAACGGCGGAGAAACCGAAGGAACAGATTGCATATTTCAGTATGGAATTCGGCCTGTGGGATAATATCAAGACGTATTCAGGAGGATTGGGAATTTTAGCCGGAGACTACCTGAAGGAGGCCAGTGATTCCAATAAAAATATGATCGGAGTCGGGTTGCTATACAGGTATGGATACTTTCAGCAGATCATATCGTTGTTTGGCGACCAGATTGCAGAATATCACCGGCAAAAGTTCTCTCATCTTCCATTGAAGCGCATATTCCGAAGCAATGGGGAACCGATGAAGATCAGTATGGCCCTTCCCGGGCGGAATATTTATGCCCAGGTCTGGAAAGCAGATGTCGGACGGATCCCGCTTTACCTGCTGGATACGGACATATCCGATAATTCCCCGTCTGACCGCATTGTGACCCATCAGCTTTATGGCGGCGACTGGGAGAACCGATTCAAGCAGGAACTGTTGCTCGGTGTATGCGGCATCCGCATGCTGAAAGAACTGGGCATTGACGCTGACATTTATCATTGCAATGAAGGTCATGCCGCTTTTCTTAACCTGGAACGACTCCGGATCCTGGTACAGGAACATGGCCTTACTTTCCACCAGGCCCTGGAAGTGGTCAGGTCATCATCCCTCTTCACTACCCATACACCGGTCCCGGCGGGTCATGATTCGTTTGATGAAGATATGCTCAGGACTTATATCCCTCATTATCCGGAAAGGCTGAATATTACCTGGCAGGAATTTATAAACCTCGGAAAATACAGGGAAAACGATCCTTCGGAAAAGTTTTCGATGAGCGTACTGGCTGTCAAGCTTTCACAGGAAGTCAACGGGGTCAGCAAGATCCACGGCAAGGTATCCAGGGAAATGTTCCAGGGTCTCTATGAAGGCTATTATGCTGACGAACTGCACATCGGCTATGTGACAAACGGGGTCCATCATCCTACCTGGACTGGGGAAATCTGGCTCAATCTGTATAAAACGCATTTCGGACAGGAATACTTGTCTGATCAATCGCATGCGGGCAGGTGGAAAATGATCCACCAGGTACCGGATAAAGAGATCTGGAATATCCGGAATCATTACCGCAAAGAGCTGATCGACTTCATTAAAAACAGGTTTGCTGAAGATCTGACCCGTCGCCAGGAAAATCCCAAACTAAAGCTTAGACTGATCGATTCACTGGACGAAAATGCCCTGACCATTGGATTTGCCAGGCGTTTTGCCACCTATAAAAGGGCTCACCTGCTTTTTACGAATGAGGAGCGTCTGACTGCATTGCTGAATAATGAGAAGTACCCCGTACAGCTCATTTTTGCGGGGAAAGCTCATCCTGCCGATAAAGCAGGCCAGGATCTCATAAAAAGGATCGTGGAATTGTCCAGGCGGCCTGAATTTCTGGGCAAAATCTTTTTCCTTGAGAATTACGACATGGAAGTGGCCAAATGCCTCGTCCGTGGAGTGGATATCTGGCTGAACACCCCCACACGGCCCCTGGAAGCATCCGGTACCAGCGGAGAGAAAGCCGTTATGAACGGAGTGCTGAACCTGAGCGTTATGGATGGATGGTGGGCCGAAGGCTATCGCCCGAATGCAGGGTGGGCCCTCAGGGAGGAACGCACTTACGCCAACCAGCAATTTCAGGATGAACTGGATGCCGAAACGATCTACGACCTGCTCGAAGATGAGATCCTTCCCCTCTTTTACAACCGGGTGAAGGGTATACCGGTCAAATGGATTTCTTTAATAAAAAATTGCATTTCCGAAATTGCTCCTCACTATACCATGAAAAGAATGCTGGATGATTATCAGGAAAAATATTATGACAGGCTGATCAGGCGGGCCGGACTGGTGAAGGAGAATAATTACCGGATGGCCCGGGAAATAGACTCCTGGAAATCAAAGATCCGCGCGGGATGGAACCACATTGAAGTCAAACGCATTGCGGTCCCCGATCCGGCAAAGAAAACGCTGGCCCTTGGAGATGAATTCGTGGCTGAAATAGAACTCAAACTTAACGGAATAAAACCAACGGATCTGGGCATTGACATTTTATTCGGCCAGAAAGAAATGGATACCGTCAAGAAGATCATGCACAAGGAAGAAATGAAACTGGTGGAAAATGGCAATGGAAATGGTTACGCCAAATTTACCTGCCATATCCCGATGGGGAAAGTCGGGGTATATCATTATGCTTTCCGGCTTTTTCCCAGGCATAAACATTTGCCTCACCGGCAGGATTTCAATCTCATTAAATGGTTGTGAGAAATTTCATAACTCGCTGAAGGGATTTAGATTACGGTTTTATTTAGAATATTTCAAAAATAATTCCTTACATTTGAAGAAAAAACGATATGCTCTTAAACGGTAAAACAGCTTTGATCACGGGTGCCGCCAGAGGCATCGGCAGGTCCATCGCATTGGCATTCGCCGCGGAAGGAGCCAATGTGGCCTTCACAGACCTGAATTATGATGATAATATGAAATCCCTGGAATCAGAACTGGCTTCAATGGGCGTCCGGGGTAAAGGATATGCCTCCGATGCCAGTGATTTCAATGGTTCGGAAGCCCTGGTGGATCAGGTTGTAAAGGACTTTGAGAAAATTGACGTGCTGATCAATAATGCTGGTATTACCCGCGATAACCTGCTCATGCGCATGAGCGAGTCGGACTGGGACCTGGTCATAAAGGTCAACCTTAAATCGGTATTCAATATGACCCGTGCTGTGCAGAAACATATGCTCAAACAGCGCTTTGGCTCTATCATCAATATGAGCTCTGTCGTTGGAGTCAGCGGTAATCCGGGTCAGTCTAACTATGCCGCCTCGAAAGCCGGCCTGATCGGTTTTACAAAATCCATTGCCCAGGAGCTGGGTTCCAGGAATATACGCTGTAATGCCATTGCCCCTGGATTCATTGAAACTGAAATGACGGCGAAATTGTCGCCCGAAGTAAAGGAAGGCTGGATCAATACCATTCCCCTTAAAAGACCGGGAAAACCTGAAGATGTTGCCAAAGCAGCCATTTTCCTTGCTTCCGACCTTTCCGAATACATTTCCGGCCAGGTCATCCAGGTTTGCGGAGGAATGAATACCTGAGAATAAAATCCCGCCCGAACACTTGATCCCTGAACTTTTTACCGGTGAACCGGGATGGCTTGTCCTGCTATGCCTTCTACTGGGAGCCATTTATGCCGTTCTGCTGTACTTTCGTGAGAAAAAGAACGAATTCCCGTTACTGGCAAAGACCTTCCTCGGCCTGCTCCGGTTTCTCGCGGTCTTCCTGATCAGCTTTATGCTGCTTGCACCATTTCTGCGGACCGTAACCCGGGTTAAAGAAAAGCCTGTGATCATCCTTGCACTGGACCAGTCCCAGTCGGTTGTGCTTAATTCCGACTCCTCAGATTACAGGTCCCGTCTGCCCCAGGACCTGGATGAACTGGCCGGAAACCTGGAAAAGATCGCGGAGACCCGTCGATACCTGTTCGGGGAAAAACTGGTTGCCGTTCCACAAGGCCAGGACCTGTCCGATATGACTACCTACCGCGACCGCATGACCGATCTTTCCGGAATGCTGCAAGAACTGAAGGACATCTACGATAACCGGAATGTCGGGGCCCTGGTCATTGCTTCCGACGGGATCTATAACACCGGTTCCAACCCATTGTTCTCTCAGTCCGAACCGACCTTCCCGATTTATACCCTGGCGATCGGAGATACAAGTCTTCGCCGTGATCTTCTGATCCTCAAGGTGAATTATAACCGGATGGTCTACCTGGATAATCAGTATCCGATCGAGGTGGTGGTCAGGGCAAATACAGCGGCAGGATCCTCAACACGGCTGAGAATATACCAGGACGGCAGACAACTGGTTTCACAGGACATTTTAATCGGCCGGGATGACTTTACAGGGGTGTTCCAGTTCGTGCTGAACGCCGGCCAAAGCGGGCTGAACAAGATCCTGATCACACTGGATGAAATTGAAGGGGAATTGTCATCGGCTAACAACCGAAAACAAATCTTCATTGAAACACTGGATTCCAGGAATAAAATACTCATCCTTTCATCAGCGCCGCACCCGGATATTTCCGCTTTGAAACAGGCCATCTCCTCCAACCAGAATTATGAAGTCGAGGAATACGGCAGCCGGGATTTCCGGGGCAACCTGGAAGCCTTTAACCTTGTCATCCTGCACCAGCTGCCGTCAGTCGACGATCCAGCGGTTTCACTTTTGCAGGAAATCGAACAGAAAAAGCTCCCTGTTCTTTTTATTCTCGGGCCGAAATCGGATCTTAACCGGTTCAACCAGATGAAGACGGGCCTTAACATCATCGCTTCCAGGATGGTCACGGAAGAAGCAGTGCCCGCATATAACCCCGATTTCAGCGCCTTTTCCCTGAATGAACCCACAAGGAGCTGGACAACAGGGCTGCCTCCGCTGAACAGTCCGCTGGGAGAGTACCAGGTGTCCAATTCAGCCAGGGTGCTGGTGAACCAGCGTTTGGGCAGCGTGGAAACTTCAAGGCCGCTGATCATGTTCAATGAAGACCTGGATGGGCGTACCGGGGTCATTTCGGGTGATGGGCTCTGGAAATGGAGGCTGCACGATTATGCCAGGAACTCTGCTCATAACCATTTCAATGAACTGGTCAACAAGACTGTCCAGTACCTGAGCGTAAAAGAGCAAAAGAAACAATTCAGGATTTATCATTTGTCTGATTTTCAAGAGAATCAGTCTATTGAATTCGACGCCGAACTGTACAACGATAACTATGAACTGATCAATGATCCGGAAATCGGTTTGACTATCCAGAATGAAGAAGGCAAGCAATTCCCCTTCGTTTTCAATAAATCCGGTAACGCCTATCACCTTAATGCAGGGTCATTTCCTCCGGGAAATTACAGTTATGTGGCAAAAGTTGAAGGTATGGGAAATTACCCTGCTGAAAGCGGGCAGTTTTCCGTTACAGCCCTTGACCTGGAAGCCCTGAATACGGTAGCTGACCATCATTTACTCTTTCAGCTGGCCGGGGAGAATATGGGCAAGATGTTCTTTCGCAATCAGATAAAGGAACTTGAATCGGAACTGTCAGGCAAAGAAGACATCAAACCGGTCAGCTATGCCCGGAAATCTTATGAAGACCTGATCAATAAATGGTGGGTATTCGGCCTGATCCTGCTCTTGCTTTCCGTAGAGTGGTTCCTGCGCAAACGTTCAGGGGGATATTGATAAGCGTAAATTTCCATGGGACAAACCATATTCATCGTTATCCTGGTCATCGTAATCCTGGACTTTTTCCTGGAAAGAGTGCTGGATTACCTCAATAGTACGCGATTCAGCGAAGACCTTCCCCGGGAACTGGAACATATTTATGACAGGGAGAAATACATCAAATCCCAGCGATATATCAGAACCAATCACCATTTTTCGCAAATAGTCGAATCATTCAATTTTATCCTGGTATTTGGGATGTTAATTTTAGGGGGATTCGCCTTCCTGGATGATCTTGTAAGGAATTATACTTCGAATCCGATCCTTGTCGCCCTGCTCTTTTTCGGGATCATCGGACTGGTTGCGGATATCCTGGGGACACCGTTCGGCGTATACTCAACCTTTGTAATCGAGGAAAAGTTTGGATTTAATAAGACCACCCCGAAGACCTTTATCCTGGACAAGCTAAAAGGATGGCTGCTGGGCCTGATCATCGGTGGAGGCCTGTTGGCCCTGGTGGTCTGGATTTACACGATATCCGGCGGGTGGTTCTGGCTGATTGCCTGGGGGGCGATCACATTTTTCACCGTATTCATGAGTCTTTTTTATTCAAACCTTATTGTCCCTTTGTTTAACAAACAGACTCCACTGGGGCCGGGCGAGCTTCGGGATGCTATTGAAGCCTTCGCGGTCAAGACCGGTTTCAGGTTGAAAGATATCTACCTGATCGATGGCTCCAAGCGATCCACTAAAGCCAATGCTTATTTTACCGGCCTGGGAAGGAAAAAGCGTATCGTTCTTTATGATACGCTTGTCAATCAGCATACTACAGAAGAGTTAGTGGCTGTGCTCGCTCACGAGATCGGGCATTATAAAAAGAAACATACGCTGATCGGAATGTCGTTGTCGATCCTGCAAACCGGGCTGATGCTCTTGATTTTTTCAAGGTTCCTCGGTAATCCTCATCTTTCGGATGCCCTGGGTGTCAGCCAGCCTGGTTTCCATATCAGCCTGGTGGCTTTCGGGATACTCTATACCCCTTTATCGCTTCTGCTTGGGCTGGTTATGAACGTGATCTCGAGGAAGCATGAATTCGCTGCGGATGCTTTCGCCGGTAAAAATTACCGTGCAGAGAACCTGACCGATGCCCTCGTGAAATTATCAGTGCACAACCTGAGCAATCTGAGGCCCCACCCGGCATACGTCTTCTTTCATTACTCCCATCCACCTTTGTTGGAGAGAATATCCGCCTTAAAGAAATTATAAAGGAACAGATTTTTTTTCGCTAAAGGTCGCGTTTCCGGATGACGCCCAGGGAAATGACTGCAAACAAGGCACTATAACCAACGGCGATAAGCACATCCTTGATCTTCAGCCCCGTTTGCAATTCCACGTCGAATTCCGGGGATTTGAACTGGATGAGCGAAGTATTCGGGGTTTTGAGGATATGATTGATGGCATTGATCGGAAGATATGGCTGTATATCATCGGCGATTTTTTGTTGCACGATGATCTCAATGATGGGATAAACGAAGAGTAACCCGATGGCGAAACCGGTCCTTTTGACCAGTATGGCGATCATCATGGAAAATAACAGGTAAGCCAGCATCTCGATGTAATAGCCCAGCATGAATTCCATTTTGTCGAAAAATTGAGCGCTGCTAACACTGGAGGAATAGATCAGGCCCAGGATCAAACCCATGATAAAGACCAGCAGGGTGGCTACCAGGCTTAACAATCCCGCCAGGTAAATTTTCGACATCAGGAAGTCCGTCCTGCTGAGGCCATTGATGATATTGTTCCTGACGGTCAGGTAGGTGTATTCGTTGGTAACGAGCACGATCATGATCATGCCCAGGAATATTTTGATGAAGAACCGGATGGAAGCGGCCCACGACAGGTTCTGCCAGACGTCAGGGAAGTTGTAGAGGAAGTTCTTCAGCAGCTTCACTTCGGGAGCCTGCGATTTCATGGAAAAATAATCGATCAGGCTGGGCAACCCGTAAAAGAAGAAAACCATCGAAAAGATGTAAATACCCAGCATGATCCAGAACATCCTGTACGGGATGATCTTTCGAAGTTCCAGTGTTAAGAGTTTGATCATGATTTATCGAGGAGTTCAAGGAAATACTTTTCCAAAGATTGTTTTCTTAATGCCAGGTGGTTCAGTATGATACCCAGATTGAAGAAATAATGGTTCAGTTCTGCCTGGCTGATGGGTTTGCCAAGTTTGATGATATACTTTTCGCCTTCTTCCTGGATGTTATCGACAAAATCGGAATTTTTCAGGGCCAGTTGAAGGGCCTGCATGTTTTCAGCGGCCAGTTCCACCCATTGGGATTCGTTCAGGACCTGTTCCACCGGTCCGGCAAAAAGCTTCTTGCCTTTTTCAAGCACAGCCACATGCGTGCAGGTCTTTTGCACTTCGTCCAGGATATGGCTGGCCAGTATGATGGTAATGCCCTTCGACGCGACGTTCAGGATAATATGGCGGATCTCGGCGATGCCGAGAGGATCGAGGCCGTTGGTCGGTTCGTCGAGGATCAGGACCTCCGGGTTTCCCAACAAGGTTGCCCCGATAGCCAGCCGTTGTTTCATCCCCAGTGAGTAGGTACGGAACCGGCTGTGCTTGCGCTCGGCCAGACCTACCGTTTCCAGCGCCTGGTCAATGTCTCCTCCGGGTAATCCTTTTATTTCCGATATTAGCTTAAGATTTTGGTAACCTGTCAGATAAGGGTAGAACAACGGTACTTCCAGGATTGCCCCGATCCGCTTCCGCTGGTATTTATCAGGGGGTCCGCCAAACCACTGGAAATTTCCCGAATTTGGCCTGACCACATCCAGGAGCACCCCGAGAGTAGTGGTCTTTCCGCTGCCATTGGGACCTAAGATCCCATAGACGGAACCTTGCTCCACTTCAAGGTTCAGGTTATTTACTGCCGTGATGGAACCGTACCGCTTGGTCAGATTGTTAATGGAAAGGACAATATCTTTCAATGATCAAAAATATTGTGGTGAATATTTCTAAAACGACTGAGGTCAATTTTCATTACAAAACAGTTAAAAAATTATTTCCGGCAGGTTATTTTCTATCTTTGCCGCAAATTAATGAAAATCAATAAAATTATGACAATCGGAGAAAATAAAGTGGTTTCGATGACCTATATCCTTAAGGAAGAAAATGAAAATGGGAAACTGATCCAGGAAGTTACCAAAGACAGGCCATTTGTTTACCTCTTCAATATGGGCGGATTGTTGCCGGCTTTCAAGGCAAACCTGAGTGGACTGGCAGCCGGTGAGAATTTTTCTTTCATCCTGAAAAAAGAGGATGCCTACGGTATTCCTGAAGAGGAAAATATTCTCCGTTTGGACAAGAATATCTTCGAGGTCGAAGGCGTGTTTGATGAGGCCAATATCAGGCCCGGCGCAGTGGTGCCGATGGAAGATGAAAACGGATATCCCCTGACGGGAAAGATCCTGGAAGTAAATCCCGACAATGTGCTCGTGGATTTCAACCATCCGTTGGCCGGCATGGACCTTTATTTTGAAGGGGAGATCCTGGATGTGCGTGAAGCTTCAGTCGAAGAGATAGCCCATGGCCATGCTCATGGCCCGGAAGGCCATCACCACCATTGATCAACGGTAAAGTAAAAATACTGCCGGTTTCTTGTGAAAATCAGGCGGTTGGTTCCTTTTCCATCCTTTCACTGTCTGACTGGATATAAATTCATCATCCATCGTCAGATTAACTGCAAGGCAAAGCACAGTGTCATCTTTGCATGTTTGCAGAATAGCTTCGAATAACTGGTTGTTCCTGTAAGGGGTTTCGATTATGATCTGGGTCTGGTCCTTTTGCCAGGCTTCCGATTCGATTTGCCTGATCCGGTTTGCCCGCTCCCGTTTGTCGATGGGCAGATAACCATGAAATACGAAATGCTGGCCATTCATGCCCGAGGCCATGAGAGCCAGGAAAACAGACGATGGACCGACCAACGGGACAACCCGAATGCCGGCCTCATGGGCGAGTTTTACCAGTGCGGCGCCCGGATCGGCCACGCAGGGCAGCCCGGCTTCGGAGAGCAAAACCAGGTTATTCCCTTCCAGCGCCGGATCCAGTAATGGCATGATGTCTTCTTCCGGGGTATGTTCATTCAACAGATTGAACGTCCGATCATCGATGTTGATCTCCGGGCTTGCTTTCTTCAGGAAACGCCTTGCAGTTCGAAGGTCTTCCACGATGAAGAACTTGATATCTTTAAGTAAATGAAGATGGTAGGTGGGGAGGCTCCGGTCGATCGGACTGTCGCCAAGGGTAGCAGGGAACAGATAGAGTTTGCCTTTCATGATTGCGGTTGATTTTGCCATGGCAAATGATCCAGGTTGACATTGCCTCCCGAAAGGATGATCCCGGTTCTTTTCCCGCGGAATGATCCCGGATTCTCGAGAATGGCTCCCAGCGGGACAGCGGAGGAAGGTTCGATGAGGATCTTCATCCGTTCCCAGACCATCCGCATGGCGGTGACGATGCTTTCCTCCGAAACGGTAAGGATTTGTTCGACATGGTCGCGGATGATGGGGAACGTAAGCGAGCCAAGTGAGGTAAGGAGGCCGTCGGCGATCGTTTGGGGGTTGACGGAAGGGACGATCTGCCCGCTCCGGAGCGACCGGTATGCGTCATCGGCTCCTTTGGGCTCCCCGGCGATCACGCGCGTGGAAGGGGAGAGGTACAACGTGGCCAGTGCGGTGCCGCTGAGCAGGCCACCGCCGCCGACCGGCGCCATGATAATGTCCAGATCCGGAACATTTTGGATGAGTTCCATCGCGGCAGTGGCCTGGCCGGCTATGATCCGGTAATCGTTGTAGGGATGGATTTCAACAGCGCCGGTTTTATCCATTACCTGCCGCAGGGTTTCCTCCCGGGCTACCAGGGTTGGCTTACAGAAAGTGATGATGCCGCCATATCCCCTTACTGCCTCGACCTTTACCGCCGGGGCGGTATCGGGCATCACGATATATGCTTTGGCGCCGCGCAGTTTCGCCGCCCGAGCCAGCGCCTGGGCGTGGTTCCCGGAGGAGTGGGTGCAGACGCCGCGGGATAATTCTTCCTCATTCAATGAAAACACGGCGTTGCAAGCCCCCCGGGATTTGAAGGCCCCGACTTTCTGGAAATTCTCGCATTTCAGGAAGATTTTCGCACCGGTGAGTGAATTCAGGAAAGCTGATGTGAGCACCGGGGTGTGATGGATATGCGGGGAGATGCGCCTGTGGGCGGCTTCGATGGCAGCCAGGTCCGGGATCATGGCCTGGAGTTTTTAGTCTTCCGGATCTCATCCGCGAGCACTTCGCAGGCTGAGTCCAGCATGTGGTAAACCTTTTCAAAACCGTCTTTCCCGCCGTAGTATGGATCCGGCACTTCCCGGTTTTCGCCGGGGTGGGAGAGGTTCAGGATATAATTCACTTTCTGCTCATCCTGGCTGGTTCGTGCCAGGGACATCACATCCCGGTAGTTGTACCGGTCCATGACGTAGATGCGGTCGTACCGGTCGAAGTCCCGGGTGGTGAATTTGCGGGCCACATGCCCGTTGAGGCTGATGCCGTGCTGCCTGGCAATACCGGCAGAGCGCGGATCGGCGGGATCGCCGACATGGAAGCTTTCGAACCCGGCTGAATCCACTTCTGCGTCCAGGCCGGCCTTCCGGATCTTATCTTTCATGATGCCTTCAGCCAGGGGTGAGCGGCAAATGTTGCCAAGACAGACAAATAGAATCTTCATGAATCAAAAGTAGTGAAAATGGCCATTAATTCGATTTGATATGAATTAATCGATCAGGGGAAAATCAATCTTTTGAGATGACCTTCATATCGCAATTCTGATTAATTTTATTGACACTCCTGAAAAAGTATGAAAAAGCCCGTTACACTGGTGTTTTTCTTTTTTACATCCCTGTCACTTAGTTTCGGACAGGATTTCTGGCAAGAAATATTTCTTCCGGACTCAATTATACCGATTAGAGTTGATTTTGATCAATTAGTGAATTCATATTTACTTACCCTAGATGGAATATTAAGATCATCAGATAATGGAATAACCTGGAACAATATTTTGCCAGGCTACATTGTAACTTCATTAGAAGTGGATATCAATGGAGGCATCTATGCCGGCTGCGACAGCGATTTCGGACCGGAAGGAGTTCAATTTTCTTCGGATAACGGTTTGGCATGGGAATCCATCAATTCGGGGCTGCACGACAATGCCTCTATCACTTCGCTTGCTATATCCCCGAATGAGTACATTTATGCAACAACTGTCTTTCCATCAAAGCTCTATAGAAGTATTAATCCGGTCGTTTCTGTGAATGTACCGGAAAAAGCTGAATCAGCGCTTCAAATTTTTCCAAACCTATGCAGTGATGTTATTTATATAAAAAACGCAGTTCATTCAGTACAGAGTTCTGAACTGAATTATTTTCTTGAGGTTATAAATATAAAAAGTGAGGCTGTCTTTGCGAAAAGTGGCAAGAATTGCGGAGATGGGATAATTTCCTGCGATGTTTCTTCATTAAATCCAGGATTGTATTTATCATTTCACGATGATCATTGAAAGAATAATATTCTCCTTTTTACTTATTTTAAGCCTGGCTTCTGAAGGGCAGGATTTCTGGGAGGAAATAATATTGCCTGACACTCTTAGCATGTCTTATTCTGATATATTGTTTGATGATGAAGGAACTGTTTACTTGGGTACTTTGCAAGGTTTATTTAAGTCCTTTGATAACGGTCTATCCTGGAACTCCACTGGATTGAATAAAGTGGCATCCCTAATGACGATGGCACCTGACAATGCCATATTTACCATAACAATGTGTGAAGAAAAACCCTGTCTTTGTAAATCAAACGATTATGGAGAGACATGGTATCAAATTCATATATGGGAAGATATACCACATTTTTCGTGTGCATATATGACTTTGGGTTATAATCTGATTTTTGGGGCTATGGGAGGTCTTTTCATTTCAAGCGATAGTGGTTATACCTGGACCCAAGCTTTAACAAACTATGATACGTTTCAGGATGTAGCAGAAGAAGGTGATACCCTGTTAGCGGGGTCCATAAATTTTCTTGATCCGAATGCCGGAGGAATATATCATTCGTTAGATAGTGGAAATTCATGGCAGCAAATAAGCCTGCCGGGCTATGGGGTTTCCTCCTTTGCCCTGGATAGTGACAGCAACATGCTCTGTGGCGTGAATTTTCAGTATAATTATTTGGATTTTGGAGTATTACGATCACTTGACAACGGGTACACCTGGCAAAATATCCTCTCCGATCACATTGTCACTTCCCTGGCCGTGGATGCCAATGGCGGAATTTATGCAGGATGCGATAGCGATTTCGGTCCGGAGGGTGTCCAGTATTCTTCAGATAACGGCTTTTCATGGGAATCCATCAATTCGGGATTGCATGACAATGCTTCGATTACTTCGCTGGCTATATCCCCAAACGGTTACATTTATGCAACCACTATTTTTCCATCCAAGCTGTACAGAAGTGTCAATCCTAATGTGAATCTAATAGAACCTGTACCAAAGGATAAGAATTTTCATGTTTTTCCAAACCCTTGTAATGATTTAATACACATTAACTTAAAAGTTCATTCAGGTACAGTCTCAAATGCTGATATACTGCTAAGGATCTTTAACCCTCTTGGTGTTGTTTTATTAGATAAAAAGATAAAAAATAACAGTGACGGAATTATTTCTCTTGATATATCTTCATTAAATCAAGGGATTTATTTTATGGTCATTTCTCAAAATTTTTACATATATTCAGTATCTTTCATAAAAATGTGATTATTAACCAATAAATTATGAAAATATGAAAAAGATCGGCATTTTTCTAGTGATACTATTTTGTATCAGTAGCACAAATGCCCAGATTAATATAAACCCGGATCCCTATGGCGATCCCTGGTTGGTGGGAGGAGTACCGGAGATCACCCCTGAAATTCAGTCGGATATCGACGCGATTTCAGAATTCAGGCTTGATCCATCATGCCTGATGAACACGTTGTCTTCATCAGTGGATAACTCACAAAGGCAGTTTATGAGAGATATTTTTCGGCAAAATGGTAACTCCTGCGCACAGGCTTCCACCGTGGGTTATATGTTCACTTATGAAATAGATTATCTGAGGAACATCGCCGCCGATCGTGACTCTTCAAGATATCATCCTGCATTTACATATAATTTTCTGAATTACGGGAGCCCGGATTCCGGTTCCCGTATTGATCATGGATTGAGAATCTTGGAAGAAATGGGTTGTCCCAGCATTCGAACTTATGGGAAGTCCATACAGCAAGCGGATTCTAACGAATGGATTTCAGGCTATGATAAATATGACAGTGCCTTGAGAAACCGGATCACTGGCTATGAAGCGATTGATATGGTATCTGATTCCGGCTTGTTTTTTCTGAAACACTGGCTGGCCGACCACAATTCTGATGACACGGTGGGAGGGCTGGCTGTATTTGCGGTCAAGAATATGCAAGGATGTATCTATGAGATCATCGAAGAGGGGCCGGAAACTGATAAAAGTATTATCACTTCCTGCACAACAACGGTTATAACAGACGCTCATGCACTGACCTTTGTCGGGTACAACGACAGCATCCGTTTCGATGTGGACAACAGCGGCACCTATGAAGAAAATGAACTCGGGGCTTTTAAAGTTGCCAATAGCTGGGGATTCCAATGGCCTTACAACCCTCCAAATTTCCCTGACAGTGGTTATTGTTATATTCTCTATTCCTTATTTTCAGACGATTCTGTCTTTTTGAACGGGGTAGATGCCTATATCTGTAATGCAATTGCGGACTATTATCCGGAAATTAATATTAAAGCAAAAATGACTCATCCCAACCGGCGTTGGTTCTTTAACCAGCTTGGCAGCGATACGCTTGCCGGAAAAAGCGCTCCTTCGGCACTGAATGCATTATGGCCGGTCAATGGCGGCAGGTCCGGTGAATTTCCACTGACGGGCTTAACCGCACCGGATGATACGCTGGAAATTGCCATTGATTTCTCATATTTTCTTAACCATGACCCATCAAGAAATCTGGGAAAAATATTTTTTAGGCCCTGGACCACAACACCTTACAAGGATGATGGCATATTGTGGTATGGTTCCATGTTTGATAACCGATGGGGAGAAGTTTTTGAATTGCCGTTGAGCAATATACCGGATACTATGGAAGCGTCGCCACAATGGAAGTTTTCAGTAGATTATGATCTTTTGCCTTTCGCTATTGAAAGAGATACGCTTTTGGTAACAGACCAGATCTACAGATTGTCCGACACGATCAGGGATGGTGCAACCCTGACAATTGGCAGCGGACACTCTGATACCGAACTTCATTTGCACGATGCCGAATTGCTCATTGAAGAGGGCTCTTCTTTGTATCTTTCTTCCTGGTCCTGGCTCATTGCAAAAAGCGGGACAAATAAGATCATTGTAAAAGGGAATCTTATCATTGATCCGGATGCAACCATTAAATCCGAAGGGAATGCTACTTTGGAAATATATTTTGAGAATGATACCTTAAACAGCCACTTTACGGATTGCACGTTTGAAAATGTAACAATGACCGGCTTTAGCCATGCTTTAACAATCAGTGATAGTCATCTGTCAGGATTCCAGTTGGATTATAGTTCAGGGGATCTGGTATTTTCTGGAAACACATGTTTTAATTCTACTCTAAAGGCTTATCATCCGCTCAATTCATCTTCGTTTTGCTCAATAACAGATAACAAAATTGACAATAACAACAATACCCCGGGCTGGTCTGTGATCACCATTGAAGATTATCCCTCCTTTGTGATTCAAAACGATACGATTCAATATAATTTTGACAGGGGGGTGGAATTGTTTTATGCAGGAAGGGAAGCCAGAGGCGTCCATTCTATTGAAAACAATATTATTCAATTTACCGGATTTCCATTGGATTCAGTGGCAGAACTGGGAATCCATGCCTATTACAGCGATGTGAATATCTATAATAACAAGATACAATACAACGATTATGGCATCACCGGTTTCCATAGAAGTGAAATGACGGTTTTGGGTGATCCTGGAGCCAATGGAATCGATGACACTCAACTTATTGGTGATAATAATAAATGCCAATGCCTTTTCAATATATCAACCTTCCCGACTGAATTTCACTGGAATGTCGTCAGGGATGTTTCATCCCAGGACAGGCCATTTATCAAGGTCGTCGAATTCGACGAGATGATCGAAGATACCACAGCAATTGAAGATTGGATAGGAGATCCGGTATTCGATGTGGAAAGTAACTGCTGGGTAAACGATACAAATCCAGAAAACAGGCTTGTTCCGGTCGGCGCTTATGATTGGGATCCCATATGGTGCCCCGGCGCAGGTCATCTTCTGCATCAAAATGAGCCTGAATTGATGTACTACCAAGCGATATCTGACATCGAAGACGAAAATTATACTCAGGCAGAGGCAGGATTCCAACAAATAATAGCTGAATTTCCTCAAAACAAATATGCTCAGGCGTCACTGAAGGGATTATTCGCTCTGAATCCTGCAATCCATGATGACGATTATACAAGTTTGAAAACTTATTGCGATAGTTTGAAACTAAATCCGGGTGATAGTTTACTCGGTACAACGGCCGGCTGGCTTTCCATTCATTGTGATATCAAAAACCAGCATTTCCAGCAAGCAATCAATTCTTTGGATTCTGTCATCAGCGATCCGGGAACACTTGCTGATTCCATATTTGCCCTGATCGACCTGAATTATGTTTACCTAAAGGCGCTTGACAGCAATTACCTGAAATCGTCCTGCATCACAAAAAATGAAGATATCCTTGGAAAAACAGCCGGGACTTATTATGCAAAGCGAAGAGACTGGATTGAATTGCTAATGAAAGATACCAAATCAAATCAGGATATTGACGGGAATTCCAATGGTGAAGTTAAGGATTTGAAATCAGTTCAATTCACGTCAGTTCATCCAAATCCCACTTCCGATCAATTGATTATCAGTTATAAAGTCTCAAAATCAGCACGGATCAATCTTTCTCTTTATTCCCTCGTTGGCCAGCAAATTATTAACCTTGATTTAGGGACTCCATCCACAGGCGAATATTCCCAATCGATATCATTAGCCGCCTTTCACCGGGGGATCTATGTGCTGACATTTTCAGTTAACGGGGTGGTTGCCGACCGGGCAAAAGTGGTGAAAGAGAAGTAATATAATTACCGGGATTCAGCCACAAAAGCACAAAAACAAAAAAAAGCACGAAAAACTTTGGTGTCCTTTTATGCTTTGGTGTTTTAGAGGCGATTGAAAATCTTTTTCACTGCATCTTGATCTTCTTGTCGAGCTCCTCAACGTAGATCCGGAACTGTTTGTCGGTGTCGATCAGGTTGTTGACCGTCCGGCAGGCGTGGAGCACAGTGGCGTGGTCCTTGTTGCCGCAATGCAGCCCGATGGTGGCCAGGGAGGCCTTGGTGTGCTTCTTGGCGAAGTACATGGCCAGCTGGCGGGCCTGGACGATCTCGCGCTTGCGGGTCTTGGAGTTGATGGAATCCACCGGCAGGTTGAAATAATCACAGACGATCTTCTGGATGAAATCGATGGAGATTTCCCTGGAAGTATTCTTCACGAACTTGTCGATCATCTGTTTGGCAAGGTCCAGGGTGATGGGCTTCTTGTTCAGTGATGACTGGGCCATGATGGAGATCAGGGCGCCTTCCAGTTCACGAATGTTCGTATTGATGCTGTAGGCAAGATATTCGATCACTTCGGCCGGCATTTCAATGCCATCCCGGTACAGCTTTTTCTGCAGGATCGCAATGCGGGTTTCCAGGTCAGGAGGTTGAAGGTCGGCAGCCAGCCCCCATTTGAACCGGGAGAGCAGCCTGGGTTCGATACCCTTCATTTCCACCGGCGCCTTGTCGGAAGTCAAAACAAGCTGATGGCTGTTCTGGTGCAGGTGGTTGAAAATATGGAAGAAAATATCCTGGGTTTTTTCCTTGCCTGACAAAAACTGGATATCATCCATGATGAGCACGTCGATCATCTGGTAGAAGTGGATGAAATCGTTCTGGTTGTTGTTCCTGACCGATTCGATGTATTGCCCGACGAATTGTTCGGTCGAGACATAGAGCACGGTGCGGTCGGGGAAATTATTCTTAACCTGGATGCCGATGGCATGGGCCAGGTGGGTTTTGCCCAGGCCCACGTTGGAGTACAGATAGAGCGGATTGAATGCGGTTTTACCGGGATTTTCCGCAACCGCAAAGCCGGCCGATCTGGCCAGGCGGTTGCAATCTCCTTCGACAAAATTTTCAAAGCTGTAATTTTCAACCAGTTGCGAGTTAACTTTGATCTTTTTCAGCCCGGGGATGACGAACGGATTGGGGATTTCCTTTGAAGTACCGCGGTTAAGATCAATCGGCATGGAAACGGGCGGATTGGCAAGAGCTTTCTTATTGGATGCCGGGATCTTGATCGAAACCGGTTCCGGATTATCATAAGCGGTTTCCATCAGGATACTGTATTCCAGACGCCCGTCGGTGCCTAATTCCTTTTTGATGGTTTTTTTCAGCAGCCCGATATAATGTTCTTCCAGCCACTCGTAAAAGAACTGGCTCGGAACCTGGATGGTCAGGACGTTGTTTTCAAGTTTAAGCGGCCTGATGGGGATGAACCATGTTTTGTAACTCTGGTAATGGATATTATCCTTAATGATCTTCAGGCAATTTTCCCATACCTCCGTACAACTTCTTTTCATGCTGAATCCCTCGTTCCGGTTTAAAAATAATTCTAGTCTACTTAAAAAGTTACTTATCCTTGATTATCAGGGGGCTTTAACCTGGCTTACCCCCGATCTGGTTATTCAACAAAAATCATCTAAAAAAAGTTAAAAAAAAAAGAAATTATTCTCTTGACAAATTAATTTTTTTCGCTTATATAGGTGAAATTTCAGAGATTTGATGATTAAAGTTAAATAGCTGTATGTCAGGTGATTGATTTTGCAGGAATCGAGAGTGAAAAAGTACAAAATATAAAATCAAATATCAAGTAAAAAACACTTAAATTTTATCTAAATAACGGCCCAGGTCACCTCATCCAGATTTGATAACTTTTTCACAAACATTTCCCATCTTCCCATCCGGATTTCCAGTTTAATACTGCATTCCAGAGCGAATTCCTGGCTGGTGATCATTCCTCCTTCTTCTTTGATCAGGTGCATGATATCATTCATCCTGAGATAGTTAAAGTGTAATTCGATTCGTTTCATCCAGGTTTTGGTAAGGATGCTCCCGTTAGCTATGGCTTCCCGGGATGCCGCTTTATAAGCCTGAAGCAATCCCCCGGTTCCCAGTTTGACGCCTCCGAAATACCGGACGACCACAATGAGCACATTGGTCAGGACAAATGACTGGATCTGGCCGTAAATCGGTTTGCCGGCAGTTCCCGAGGGCTCCCCGTCGTCGTTGAATCTCGACTCATACGGTTCGGCTCCCAACCGGTAGGCATAGCAGTGATGCCTGGCATCATGGTAAGCTTTTTTGATACGGTCCAGGTTTGTTTTCACCTCTTCGGCCGTTTCAACCGGCAGGGCAATTCCGATAAAGCGGCTCCCCTTTTCCTTGTATAGCCCTTCCGATTCTCCCGCCAGTGTCAGATATTCATCCCCGAGTTTCATAGTTTAGTAACGGACCGTGCTTTTCAACGGTATTTATGGTAAAACTCCGCATGTCGGTCTGCCATGACCTCCCAGCTGTAATTTTCCCGGACCAGGTGGCATGCTGCCTTTCCCAGTTCATCTCGTAACTCATTGTCGTCCAGAAGCCTGATCATGGCATTGGCAAATTCTTCTTCATTTTTCGGATCGATCAGCAATCCGTCTTTTTCATTCGTGAGAACAGTCCGGATACCGCCGTACCGGGAGGCAATCACCGGTACCCCGCAAGCCATGGACTCCTGGCAGGTCATACCGAATGGCTCAAAAATGGATGGCATGACAAAGAAACGGGCATTCTGATAAAAGGGGATCATTAATTTCTCCGATACGTGACCTACGAATATGATCTTGTCGGTGATACCTTTTTCCTGCATAATGCGGTCCATCATGGACAGCACTTCTTTTTCCCTGGGCTCGGGATGCCTGGAACCACCGCCGGTTACCAGGTACACATCGTCATATTTCCGGCATACCCTGGCAAATGCATTTAATAAGAGGTCATAGCCCTTGTTGGTATCGATCCGGCTGAGGCAAAAGATGTATTTTTCAGGCAGATGGGTCTTTACCGGTTTTTCTCCGCTGCCAAGCGGTTTGAACTTATGGATATTGACCCCTGGCGGGATTATTTCGACATTATCCTTGTGATATCCATACAATTCCCGGAGCTTTTCCTGCTGCAAGACGGAGGTCACCGTGTGCCCGTTCAGGGTGTTAAAAATTCTTTTTTCCTCTTCAATGCGGTGAATGAAGTTGAATTGCTTTTCCATTTCATCCGGGTCGCCGTCCATTCGTTCCCTCTTCCAGGCCCCCAGCGAATGAGCTGTAAAGAAGGCCGGTTTCCGGAATTCACGGGCAAGATCGATGGTCACGATTCCGGCATCCACATAATGGCCATGGAACAGGTCATAATCCACTTCATTTTCCCTGATCCAGCCGGCGAGGTTCGTGTACAATTCCGGCAACAAGCGGTAGATATCCTCCTTGATCACGAACTGCCACGGCCCGGATGGTATACGGATCACCCTGACGTCCGGACAGCCCGGTACAGGATCCATCTGTTTGCGCTTCCTGTCGAACCAACGGGTGAAGATATCCACTTTCACCCCTTTGCCGGCAAAAGCTTTGGCCAGTTCAAGCACATACAGGACCTGGCCGCCGGTATCGGTTTGACCCAGCAACGGCACCGGATCGAAGTAACCGTGAGTGCTGAGCATAGCAATGTGACGAAGATCCCTGCTCATTTTTGTCTGAATGCTGAATAATCTCTTGAGATGACAATGTCAGCCAGGCTTTTATGCTTATTGATGATCCCATGTTCAATTTCCAGGATTTTTTCCAGGTAATCATCCTGTTTTTCCCGGTTTCTTTTTAGCCGGTCCTCCTGGGTATCATACAAATCCCTGTCAATGAAAACTTTACAATTCACATTTTCAGCCAGGGTCGTGTAGGTGCCTTCCACGATGATTACCTTATAAGGTATAAAATCCACCGCTTCGGTGGTGATCCTGTCTTCAGCAAAGATGACCAGCGGTTTGATGACCGGGTTGTTCCCCGCCAGGATCTCAGATATTGTCCGGTTTATCTCGTCAATCCTGACTTCCCGGGGGCCCACCCTGCGGATATCTTCCATTCTTCTTCTGGCATTGGTCAACGGCGGGTATTCGAAATAATCATCCTGTTGTATAACATAGGCGGAAATTTTGTTTTTCAGCAATATATCCTCCAGGGCAGAGGCAATCTCCGATTTACCTGCACCGGATTCCCCCGCTATCGTGATGAAATAGGGACCTTTGTGAATCCCGGGATCATTTTGGATCAGACCGTACAGCTGCCGGGCAGCCTGGCGGTGATTTTCATTGATTATTAAAATATCTCCCTTCATGTCCTGATTTGGGATTATATTTAAGGCGCTTTTATTGTTCAAAAATAGGATATTCCCAATTTAAAAACAAGCCCGGTTCTCTAAATATGTCAGCTTTCGAATGAAATGAAAATCAGAGAATTGAAATCCAATATGATGGATGAGCTCAGTCATTTTTACCCTGACCGGGAGGCAAATCACCTGGCGGATATTTTGCTGGAGTGGATTTCCGGAAAGCGACGGCAGGAGCTAATGGCGGAGACGGACCTGGAGCTCGGCAATGACGCCGGGAGATCGATTGAACGTGCCCTGGATCAACTTCGGTTGTACAGGCCGGTTCAGTATATCACGGGTAAAAGCTGGTTTTATGATCTTGAGTTTTCAGTGAACGAAGACGTTCTGATACCCCGGCCGGAGACGGAGGAGTTGGTCGACTGGATTTTGAAAGATGATTTGACTGCCGGGAACCTGGAAATCCTGGATATAGGCACCGGAAGCGGTTGCATAGCTGTGACCCTTGCCCGCCAACTCAAAGATTCCACTGTCACCGCTTTGGATAATTCGGCGGGAGCATTGAGAATGGCTGCAAAGAACGCTTCCGAACATGATGTTACTGTGAATTTTTTATTGAAAGATATTCTCGATCCGAACGATCGCCAAAGCCTGGAGGTATTCGATGTCATCGTCAGCAATCCTCCCTATGTCAGGGAACAGGAAAAGGCACTCATGAAACCGAATGTGCTGGACCACGAACCGGCTATGGCCTTGTTTGTTCCGGATGATGACCCGTTGATTTACTACCGGGCAATCCTGGCCTTATCCGACGGCCATCTGAAAAGCGGGGGCAGGATTTATCTTGAGATCAATGAAAATTTCGGTGCCGGGACTGCCAGTTTGTTCACGGAAAGTGGATTCGGCAAAGTCGACCTGAAGAAGGATATTCACGGCCGGGACCGGTTTATCAGGGCGAGCCGTTGAACGCTAATTCCCGTTGATGACCAGCCGTTGCACCGGGCTATCCGGTCGCAGTATCCGCAACAGGTCCCTGTAGCTTACGAATATCTCAACCGGTCCCAAAGCGAAAGGCGCCACTTCGTATTGATTATAATAGAACCCTATCCCGTCCTTGGTGACATAAAAATTATCGGTAGGATCCAGGAAATCGATGAAAAAGCCGGCATTGGTAAGCCCCTGGTTCCTTTCCAGCTTGTATTTTTTTCGGGCGGATGAATTGATGATATCTCGCAAATCATTCTTAAAGTCATCCCGGAATATTTCGTCCAGGGAGATGATATGGCCATCTTTCAGATTCAGCACCTGGAATTTGGAGAGCGACAGCCCATGGGCGCCGCCGGTAAAACCGTAATTGTAATATTCCAGGGATAGTACATCTTTATCATTGTGGAGTACCCTGATCTCTTTCCGCTTTATCCAGTCAAAGGAATTGGCCCCGTCCTGGTAAAGATCGGCATTGCTGTTGCGGTAATTGTTGAAATACAGGTCCCTCAGAGCGGTCAGAAGGGCCCTCGGATTACCCGTATCTGGCTGATTTTCGAAAAAATGGTCGTAGATATTCTTTTTGACTGAATCGGCAACGGTCGGATCAGGGAATTCCCCCGGGATCAGCAGGCTGACTTCGAAGGTGGCCTTCGGATCGACCTTTTTTGGAAATAACTGTCCCGTTTCCAACATATAAAGAGCTGAAAACGGCATGGAGCCGTTTGCATACGATTCCTTCAGGTCGAGAGGCAACTGCTTTTTACCGTCCGATGACCTCCACGTTCCGATAACCGTGTCATTCTCGATAATCCCATGAAAAACAGCACCTTTAAGTTCAGGGTCATATTCCCTGAACTCGATATCGTTTTCCCTGATCGAACCAGATACCGGCATCGACTTGCCATAGTGTACCCAGGAAGTATCGCCGCTCCTGTCGTCGAAGTAATAATAATAATATCCGCTTAGTCTTTCTCCTGATTTGACGAGATCCACCACAATATGGATGTTAGCGCCTACCTTTCCTTCCAGGTGTTTATAAAAAGCCTCTTGTGAGTTCGAGCCTAAGGAGAATAAGATCAGTATGATAGCAGTGAAAACCCTTGCCATTTCCTTCCAATTTGGTCGGGATCAAAATTAAGCAGATTAAATCCAGGGATTTTATTTCAAAGAGTTATTTATCCTGTAATTATCAACAGAAATCAAGCGATTTTGTTTCGCTGCGAAGGATATATTCAGGAGGGTAGATTTTTATTCGGCGCTGAACCGGTATATCGTGGTGTGCCTGTAAACACTTCCGGGGCGAAGGATGGCATCCGGAAATGAGGGTTGGTTGGGGGAATCGGGGAAATGCTGGGTTTCCAGGCAGAGGGCGTAATGTTGCAGGTATGCTTTGCCACTTTTTCCGACCAATGAACCGTCCAGAAAATTCCCGGCATAAAACTGCATGCCCGGTTCAGTGGTCAGAACTTCCATAACCCGGCCTGATCCGGGGTCCCTGACAGATGCGACGACGGCCAGTTTTCCATCATTATTCAGGACGAAATTATGATCATAACCCCCTTCGACCCGGCTGAAATCCGTTCCAATAGCCTTGCCTTTCCTGAAATCGAATGGGGTTCCGGTGACGTCGCGCAGCTCTCCTGTAGGGATAAGGTTTTCATTGATGACCGTATACCGATCGGCATGGATCTGCAGGATCAGGTCCATAATGTCCCCATCGCCTTCTCCTTTCAGGTTAAAGTATCCATGATGGGTCAGGTTGACCGGAGTCGCCCGGTCTGTTTCCGCAAAATAATCCAGTTTAAACGCTCTATCGGGGAGCATACTGCAGATCACCCTTATCTTCAGATTGCCAGGATAACCTTCTTCTCCGTCCGGGCTCAGGTAAGTGAGCTCAATACCGGCTTCCTCCCCGTTCCGGTATTCCGACGCTTCCCAGACCACCTTGTCCAGGCCTTTGAGACCACCGTGCAGGTGATTTTCACCGTTGTTTACGGCCAGTTGATAGTCCTTGCCATCGATACTGAACTTTCCTCCTGCAATACGGTTGGCATAACGGCCCGCGAGGCAGCCGAAATAAGGGTGGCCATCGAGGTATGACTGCAGATTGTCAAATCCCAGGACGACATCCTCCAGGTTCCCGTTTCGGTCCGGAACGATCATACTGGTAACGATACCCCCGTAATTGGTTATCCGGACGATCATTTTCCCGGGATTACTGATTTCAAAAAGGTAGATCTCTTTCCCGTCGAGGCTACCAAAACTGGATTTCGTTACCTGGATCATCGTGTTATTGATTTTAGCTGGATGCCTTCTGACGTCTCCGGAATTGTGGCAACCTACAACCGTGATTACCAGGATGGACAGCATAAGGCAACGCAGCAGCGTGAGGGTATTCTTCATCCGGAGGATTTTGTTGTAAATATAAAACAATCTCCGGGGAAAATATTCATAACTATCGTCCGGTGTTAAGGAAATTCTTGAGATATAATTTTAATTTTACGCTAGGAATTGTATCATAAGTTCAAACCATTCAGCAAGTTTTTAATTACCAGTTAAACATTAAAACCGAGATTATGTCAGACAGCTTTCAACTTCACTGGATTGATTATGCAGTCATGATCATCTATTTTCTTTTTGTGTTGGGAATCGGATGGGCATTGAAGCGTTACATGAAAGATGCCAGGGCCTTCCTGGAAGCAGGAAGGTCGATGCCCGCCTGGGTGGCAGGACTGGCTTTCATTTCAACCAACCTCGGCGCACTGGAGGTTATGGGAATGACCGGGTCAGGCCTCAAATACGGGATGCTGACCACCCATTTTTACTGGGTGGGGGCTATCCCGGCGATGGTATTCCTTGCCCTTTTCATGATGCCGTTTTATTACGGATCCAAAGCCAGGTCCGTGCCGGAATACCTGAAACTCAGGTATGATGAAAAGACCCGGGGGCTCAATGCGATACTGTTTGCTATCATGACGATCCTGGCGTCCGGCATTTCCATGTATGCCCTTGCGATCCTGATGGAAAAAGTCCTGGGCTGGAATTTTCACCTGAGCCTGATCCTTTCCGCCGCCATCGTACTCGGGTATACCTACTTGGGAGGCTTGTCTTCAGCTATTTACAATGAGGTCCTGCAGTTCTTCATTATCGTCATCGGGTTGCTGCCTGTGGTTTTTCTGAGCTTAAAGGATGTGGGAGGATGGAACGGTTTACAGGAACAGCTGGCCCCGATTGCAACTGCCAAAGGTTTTGCACCGGATACCTGGACCACAACCTGGAAATACACCGGTGACGCAGCCTCTAATCCCATGGGGGTGGAATGGTACAGCATCTTTGTCGGGCTGGGGTTCGTGCTGTCATTCGGCTACTGGTGCACGAATTTCCTGATCGTACAGAGGGCCATGTCGGCCCACTCCACGGTTGCCGCCCGCAATACTCCGCTCATCGGGGCCCTGCCTAAGATGTTCATCCCGTTCCTGATCATAGTTCCGGGGATCATAGCCCTGGTTTTGATGAATACTCCCTCCAAGGGTTTTGAATTGCCGCTGAACGATGCCGGCCAGCCTATCTACGACTACACCATCATCATGCTGTTGAAGCAGTATCTCCCTGCAGGCGTGCTTGGCCTTGGCATCACGGCCTTGCTGGCATCATTCATGTCAGGCATGGCCGGTAATGTCTCAGCATTTAACACGGTCTGGACGTACGATATTTACCAGAGCTACATCCGGCCGGTCACGGGCAACAAAGATGCGGATGAAAAGCATTACCTGAAGGTTGGCCGTCTGGCCACGATCTTCGGGGTCGCGGTCAGTATTGCGGCGGCATACCTGGCCAGTTTGTTCGGCAATATCATGGATTTCCTGCAGACTATCTTCTCCATGATCAACGCACCTTTGTTCGCGGTCATATTCCTCGGGATGTTCTGGAAACGTACCACGGGTCATGCCGCATTCACCGGGTTGCTGGCGGGATTCCTGATTGCCCTTTTCCACCACGGGATCACTTATCCCGCAGGCGCTGACACCCTGGTGAAAGGGGGCTGGATTGCCCACCTTCATGCCTATCCGGTGGAAATGGCGCAGAATTTCTGGACCGCCATTTATGCCTGCGCTACCAGCGCCGTCGTTGCGGTCGGGCTGTCGCTTTTAACCAAACGGAATAAAACGGATGAGGAACTGAAGGGACTGGTTTATTCACTGACCCCGCGCCATGTGGAATCTCACCTGGCCTGGTACCGCCGTTCCTCCACCCTGGCCCTGCTCGTGCTGGCCATTGCCACAGTGCTGACAATCCTGTTCTGGTAAAAATATTGAAGGTGGAAAATCGAAATTTGAAATTTGAAAATTGAAAATCCTATGGGTCTTGATATAAAACTTCCAATTGGCCTGATGTTCGGAATCCTTGGTTTGCTCCTGACCATCTATGGCCTGGCAACCGCTTCCGACTCGGAAATGTACATACGGTCACTGCATGTCAATATCAATATTTGGGTCGGCGTCAGCATGCTGGTCTTTGGAGTGATCATGCTCTTGTTCGTTAAACGCACGAAGAAGAAGTGATCATTCCGGCTGGATGAATTCATAAGCGCCGATATCAGGCTGGTCGGCGGGACGGGGCGTTTCAATGATATCCCGCCGGAGGTCGAAGAATGATCCGGTCACAACGGTCGGATTGCCCTGATCGATCAATGGAGATAAAGTATCCAACTGGTAGTTGTTCTCCAGGTAGTTGACGAATACGGGATCTTGGTTGATCAGGCATTCCTTGTAAATTTCGGTATTCGAAACATCCAGCTGGGTTTGCAGGAGGCAATGATCAAAGGTATAGGAATACGGTGCACCACCATCGAACAGGTAAAGCATTTCTTCATCATTTCTTCCATACAGGATATTATTACCGAAAAATCCCTGGAATTCAAAGGCATACACATTGTTATCCTCATCTTCAAAATAATTGTTCAGGACAATGGATGGGGTAACCCTGACGGAGGAAGACCAGTAATTTGCAAAGGTACAATGCCTGACATCCAGGTAACCTCCCCAGGTGAAGGCTGCCAGGTATTGTCCGCAGTTGACGACCACATTGTTATAGGCTGTCATGTTGTAGAACCTGGTGAGGATACCGTAACCGGTCATGTTCTCAATCCGTGTGTTTGAAAGCAACAGCTGGTTGCCCATCTGTTCCTGCAAGGTTTCCAGTTGCAGCCCAATGAAACCGTTGCGAATGACGGCATATTCAATTTCATTATTCACGCTGCCTTCGTTGATCCAGATCCTGTCCCACTGGCCCGCCAGATCGTCGTAGAAACTTTCCAGCCTGTCGCCCTGGAACACGACCGGGGCATCCACGGTTCCTTTAACTTTTATATTTCCGCCTTTGTATACCCACAGACCCGAATTATTATGGAAATGGATCTGTGTTCCCCTTTCGATCCGGAGCGAGCCGTTCGAGTCGACCACAGCAAAGCCGTATATTACGTATGGCCGGTCGGCAGTCCAGACCGTTTCCTCGAACTCGTGGGCAATGATCCTGAATTTCGGGTAGCCGGGTATATAGGTATCCGCCAGGATGTAATGCGCATTTTGACCCCAGGCAACCAGATTGACGTCCTGGGTGTTGCCATTTGTTTCAAATACGACCGAATCGCTCACGATGAACGGATTCCGCTGGTCATCCGGGTCTATGGTTACCCTCAGGAAGATATAAGCACTGTCGTTTCCCTCAATTTCGAGGCCATTCACTTCAAAAGCCGCCTGTCCATCAACATTCATGCGGTAAAACGACGATTCCCCGCCGGCCAGCCGGATGGAAGATATCTTTATCCGGTCGTTCGATGGATTATGAACCGTAAAATATTGAGTGGTCGAACCCAGGCTGGTGAAAACCGTATCGAAGAAAACAGTGTCCTGCGAAAAATGCAATTTCAGGGATGGATCGTCATCTATCGGATCTTTCTGGCAGGAAGCAATGAAGATCAATGCCATAACCGGAAATAAAAGCTTAAAAAGTGATCGTCGCTTATTTATTGGAAATCCCGGCATAACTTGTTTCGTGAGCGCAAAATTAATAATCTTGGATAATATACGCCTTTTCGATTACTTTATTGCCTGTAATCAATATTCATCATTACTGTAATATTTGGATAATTTTGCAGTTATTCAATAAACTAAATCATGAGATCAGGGATTACCCTCCTTTGCCTGGTTATTTCCGGTTATTTGAATGTCTCGGTAGCCCAGGACACTACCCGACATTCCAGGCCCAAATTGAAACAGCATGAATTGCTCGAGCGATTTGATTTCGGCGGTTACCTGGGTGCCCAGTTCGGTGAGGTCACCCTGATCAATGTCTCGCCTTTGGTAGGTTTCAGGGTACTGGAAAACTTCAATGTGGGCCTCGGATTTACATACCAGTATTACAATGACAACTATAACGATTATTCGTCGAGTGCATACGGGACCAATGTTTATGCCAGGTATTTCGTGTGGCGTGATCTGTTTGCACATGCGGAATATGCCCCTGTTTATTACAACAATGTATTCAATGGCACAGCTTATGAAGGGGCCTGGTTCCATGATGTCCTGCTGGGTGGGGGTTATCGGCAATGGATCGGCAACAAAGCCTTTGTGACCATGATGATCCTGTGGAACGTAAACGAACAGCTTTATTCCCCTTACCAGAATCCGGTGATCCGGATCGGCTTCGGAACAGGAATATGAGAAATTTTAAATTTTGGATTTTGAATGATGCATTTGATCCAAAATTCTAAAATGAAATCTTAGACTATTTTTTTGTCTCCTATTTTTTGAAGCAGATCCAGCGTGAGATCCCAGAATTTCTGGACAGTGTCGATTTCCAGTTTTTCCCCGGGGGAATGGGGGTTCCGGATGGTCGGGCCGTAGCTGATCATATCCATTCCAGGATATTTGTCGCCTATGAGGCCGCACTCCAGGCCGGCATGGATAGCACGTGCAATGGGTTTGTGGCCAAACAGTTTTTCGTAGGATTCCATTGCCAGGTCGAGGACTTTTGAATGCGGATCGGGTGTCCAGCCGGGATATCCGTCAGAATGGGAGATCTCAGCGCCCGTCAGGGCAAATACCGAAGCCACCATCTGGCAAACGTCATTTTTGGCCGATTCTATCGAGCTGCGCTGGCTGGTGGCAATCCGTACAAACCCGTTGTGCATTTTCACCGAAGCCAGGTTGGTGGAGGTTTCGACAAAATTGGGTATGTCCTGCGACCAGGCGATCACACCATGCGGGCAGGCATAGAGGGAATTCAGCAGTTTGTCCTGGGAAGCCTTGCTTAAAACGAAATCCGGAGAATGGCCGGGTTCCAGAGTTATTTTGAGTTCGGGTTCCGAAACCCTGAATTCGTTCCTTATGGAGGTGGAAAATTTAGTCGTGAAATCCTTCAGATCCGTGACTTTGGACTCAGGGACCATGAATAACCCGGTGGCTTCCCGGGCAATGGCATTTCGAAGGTTTCCGCCTTCAAATGTCGACACTTTGATGTTGAATTTCGCCGTTGCTTCCCATAGGTAGCGATTGAGGATCTTATTGGCATTCCCGCGGTTCTTATGGATGTCATCACCTGAATGCCCTCCGGTGAGCCCTGAGACATGTATCTGAAATGTCAGATGGTGGCCGGGCACTGTATTTTTTTCAATTGGAAGCTCAATGACTGTATCCTTGCCACCGGCACAGCCGATAAAGAATTCCCCGTCATCTTCCGAATCGAGGTTCAGGAGAATCCGGCTTTTCAGCAGGTCCGGTGCAAGCCCGAAGGCGCCTGTCAGGCCGGTCTCCTCATCGATCGTGAACAGGCACTCAATGGGCCCGTGCTGGATGTCTTTGGCTTCCAGGATGGCCAGCATGGTGGCCACCGCAATGCCGTTGTCGGCGCCCAGGGTAGTGCCCCGGGCTTTGATCCAGCCATCCTCGATATAAGCATCGATGGCATCCTTTTCGAAATCAAATACCTTGTCGGAATCTTTTTCACAGACCATATCCACATGCCCTTGCAGGCAAACATAAGGGGCATTTTCCAGCCCGGCTGTCCCCGGTTTCCTGATGACTATATTGCCAACACTGTCACGGATGGTTTCCAGCTTTTTTTTCTGACCGAAATCCACCAGGTAGGCGATGATCTTTTCTTCCTTTTTCGACGGCCGGGGAATCTTCAGTATCTCCTGGAAATAAAACCAGAGCCTTTCGGGTTTAAGTTGAGAAATGGCGTTGTTCATAGGTTTGAGTTAATTAAAGAAACAAAGATATAAATTCTGCTGATGTTTGAATTTTTTTATGTCAGATATCTTGACATTCTAGATATATTTTTGTATTTTTAGCGATATTGTCTTACCCTAAAACGCCAGGTCATGTATAAAATTATCATTAGCACATTAATGTTGCTGTGCTGGGCTATATGTTCAGCTCAGAATGACGTTGGAATCGGGACACTTACCCCTGCCGCAAGACTGGATGTAAGAGGCAACGGAATAGGTTATGATGTCTTCAATGCATCCAATGACGTAGTTGGTCCGCTCGACAGCATCCTGTCCTTATCCAGTTTGGGACATCTTGGGATCGGCACAACCAATACCGGGAATTACAAAATAGTGGCTGTAGGCCGTCCCTCCGCCTTTTCACCGCAAATCGAGGTATGGAAGGGGAATCCGAATATCCTGGGTTCTTTCATGCTCGGGGACATCAATGATTTCGGTCTTCCACCCAATAATGGTGTCTTTAATCTTTACTTTAACAACAATCCCGGCATATCCCTACTGGCTTTCGGCGACTCTTATTTCAATGGAGGGAAACTGGGGGTCGGCATTGGGATTGGCGCCGGGGCACCGGTTCCAAATGAGATGTTGCATTTGGGCGGCGCACTCGTGGTAGGGCCGTCGTCCGGTACACCGCCGCTGGCAGGCACCATTCAATGGACCGGTCCGGGCGGTAGTTTTATGGGATATGATGGTGCCCAGTGGTTGCAGCTTGATCAGCAGATCGTTTTTCCGAATGACTGGACCATTCAGGGAAATCCATGGGGTTCACAGGAAATTTTACCGATCGTGCCCGGGTCCACTCTTTCAATGGGACCCCTGGGCTCCCCGAATCCGGGGGCAATGGTTTGGTTTCCTGATCTGGCTGCTCCGGGTATGACCAACCTTCAGCTTATGATCGAAGGAACCAGTAACGGACCGGCGGTGTTCTCCAATGCAGCCATGATGTTCAGGAGGTCGGACTGGTCAATCGTTCCACCTGCATTGCTCGGACAATACTGGATGGGTATCTTAAATACCGGTGCCGATCTTATGGTTTCCAGCACCACGCCCACAGCTCCTTCCGCACAAGCTGACAACACGACTATTCTGAACTCTTCTCCTATGGGAATAGTAGATTTGCCCAACCAGAGCCGTGTCAGGGCAATCGTTCCGAACATTGATTGGGGCAGCTGGCAGCTGGTACAATCGAATACCTGGACGCCCATCAATTTCACAAATCCGGTACCGGGAACAACGCTGGCTCCGGGAAGTCCTGTCTGGGACGAACAGGGCGAATTTACCAATGCTACTTCACCCGGACAGGCCACTCCTCCTGTAAATGCCTTTTTCACAGCGACCGAGGAAGGATTCTACCAGGTGAATGCCCGGTGTGAATTTGAAACGGACGAGTACCAGGATGATTTGATTGTACTGCCTGTTTATATGCAGCAAAATTCATTTGTATCTATAGCCATATACATTGATATTGCAGGTGGAGGGTCCAACTGGCTTCGAATTGCCACAGGGAATAATTTGCAGGTAACCAATAACATCCCATTGCCTCCACCCGCACCGGATGGAGCGACTGAAACCCTGTCAAATAACAATGCCCCTAATGTATCGGATGTGATTTATCTGCAACCGGGTGACAGAGTTTCCATATGGGCGTTTCACTGGGCCATGACCCCAATGTTGATCAGGGCATGGCAGGATGGAAATCTTTATTTCTCTATCCACAAAGTGAGCTAGGAATGTCAGATCTTCTTTAGCCTGGCTATTATATTGGAAGGATTTGATGCGCCGAAGATTGTATTCCCGGCTACGAGGACCTGTGCGCCGGCCTGTACCAGTTGCGGGGCATTTTCCAGCGTTACGCCGCCGTCCACTTCTATGAGGACGTCGGTATTTTTACGCTCCAGCATCTCTTTCAGGGTGCGGATTTTACCAACCGTGCTTTCAATGAAGTTTTGCCCGCCGAAACCCGGATTAACCGACATTATCATTACAAGGTCGACATCTGCAATGATCTCTTCCAGCAATGACACGGGGGAATGAGGATTTAATACCACTCCCGCCATGGCGCCCAGGTTCTTAATTGCCTGGATGGTGCGGTGGAGATGAGTGCAGGCTTCATAATGTACGCTGATCACTTCGGCCCCGTGTTGCCTGAACCGTTCCAGGTACCGGTCCGGGTCAACGATCATCAGGTGAACATCCAGCGGCTTTTTAGCATGTTTTTGGATGTGTTTCAGGACTGGGAAACCGAAAGAGATGTTCGGCACAAAAACACCGTCCATCACATCAATATGGAACCAGTCGGCTTCACTGGCATTGATCATTTCGATATCCCGCTGAAGGTTGCCAAAATCAGCCGATAACATGGATGGTGCAACGAATGGAAATTTACTCAGGGTTTGCAGGATCATGAGGATTGATTTGAAAGTGTAAAGATAGGCAAGAGAAAATAAAAAATCGTAGTACCACTATAGTCGTACTACGATTTTTAATATTCAAATCTCAGATATTTCTAAATCAACGGATTAACCCAAGTATGATTTCAGGATCTTACTCCTTGACGTGTGCTTGAGGCGACGGATGGCTTTCTCTTTGATCTGCCTTACGCGTTCGCGGGTCAGATCAAATTTTTCTCCGATCTCCTCCAGTGTCATCGGATGTTTGGAATTGAGGCCGAAGTAAAGCCTGACCACATCCGCTTCACGGGGCGTCAGGGTGGAAATGGCCCTGTCGATCTCTTTCCTGAGCGATTCCACCATCAGTTCCTTTTCGGGAGTATTGGTTTCATCGCTGCGGATCACGTCGTACAGGGTATTTTCTTCATCCTGGATCAATGGGGCATCCATGGAGATATGACGGCCTGAATTCCGGATGGATTCCTTGACCTCACTTTCGGGGATATCCAGCATTTCGGCTATCTCCAGGGCGTCCGGCTCCCGCTCATGCTCCTGTTCCAGCTTTGCATATGCTTTATTGATTTTATTGATCGAACCGATTTTATTGAGGGGGAGCCTGACAATACGTGATTGTTCCGCAAGCGCCTGAAGGATGGACTGACGGATCCACCATACCACATACGAAATGAACTTGAACCCTCTTGTCTCGTCGAACCGCTGGGCAGCCTTGATCAGGCCCAGGTTGCCTTCATTAATCAGATCGGGCAGGCTAAGACCCTGATTCTGGTATTGTTTGGATACCGAAACCACGAAGCGCAAATTGGCCTTGGTCAGTTTTTCCAAAGCCTCCTTGTCGCCGTTTTTGATCCGCCTGGCCAGTTCAACTTCTTCTTCCGCCGTAATCAGCTCAACTTTGCCTATTTCCTGCAAATACTTGTCAAGCGAAGCGGTTTCGCGGTTGGTAACCTGTTTAGTAATTTTTAACTGGCGCATAGTCTGGTTTATGGGGGTACAAATCTAATTCAAATTGTACGAAACTGGCGCAGTTATGTTTCAAAAAAAATTACCGGTTCTGCGGTTCTTGTAAGAGGACCTTTCTCGATAATTTCATTTTTCCCGTAGCTGAGTCAATACCAATGAGTTTCACATCAATCATCTGTCCGACCTTCATGTATTGTTCGATATCAGTAACCCTTTTGTTATCGATTTCGGAGATATGCAGAAGGCCTTCTCTTCCCGGCAGGATCTCGATGAAAGCACCAAAGGCCACGATACTTTTCACCTTTCCGTTATAAATCGCACCCACTTCTGGGACGGCGGCAATCTTTTTAATGCGCTCTTTAGCCGCTTCAATGGAGGCTTTGTTGCCGGAGAAGATATCGATGACCCCGAATTCGCCTTCTTCTTCGATAATGATGGTAGAACCGGTCTCTTTCTGGATTTCCTGGATCACTTTTCCTCCTGGACCGATGATAGCGCCGATGAATTCCTTGGGCACCCGCATTTTTTCGATGCGTGGTACATGAGGCTTATAATCTGCCCTGGGCTCGGAGATCGTTTTCAGGATCTCATTCAGGATGTGAAGCCTGCCCAGCCGGGCCTGCTCCAATGCCTGTTCCATGATCTCGAATGACAGGCCTTCGATCTTAATGTCCATCTGGCAGGCCGTTATTCCGTCTTTTGTTCCCGTAACCTTAAAGTCCATGTCACCCAGGTGGTCCTCATCTCCAAGGATATCAGACAGAACGGCATATTTACCGTTATCTTTACCGGAGATCAGCCCCATAGCGATACCGGTGACTGGTTTCAGGATCTTGACCCCGGCATCCATCAGGGCGAGGGTGCCGCCGCAAACGGAAGCCATGGAAGACGAGCCGTTGGATTCGAGTATATCGGAGACTACCCGGACGGTGTAGGGATTGTGGTCATCGCCCGGAATAACCGGTTTGAGGGCCCTCATGGCCAGGTTTCCATGCCCGATCTCCCGTCGGCTGGTGCCACGGATCGGTTTCACCTCACCGGTCGAGAATCCCGGGAAATTATAATGAAGCATGAAATCATTGGAGCCTTCGATGACGGCGCCGTCGATCTCCTGTTCATCCAGTTTGGTGCCGAGAGTGACGGTGACCAGGGCCTGGGTTTCTCCGCGGGTGAATATAGCTGAGCCGTGGGCTGCCGGCAGAAAATCGACCTCGCACCAAATCGGCCGGATCTGATCCAGGTCGCGGCCATCGAGACGTTTCCTGGTTTCGAGCACGCAGTTTCTTACCGCGTCGTACTCGGTATCGTAGAAATACCTGTTGATCACGGGCTGTAACTCTTCCAGTTTTTCTTCAGGAATCGTGGCCACAAATTCTTCCTTCACCTTTTCAAACATCTCCTGGCGTTTGTGTTTATTGGCAATCCCGGAAGAAGCAATCTCATAAAACCTTGGATAAGCATAGTCCCGGATCTTTGATTTGAGTTCTTCATCCCGGGGAGGTTCCGGAACCACCATTTGTTCTTTCTTTTCCGGCAGCATATCGACCAGGTCGAGCTGTGCCTGGCATTGTACCTTAATGGCATTATGGGCAAATTTCAGAGCTTCCAGCATTTCCGCCTCGGAGACTTCTTTCATTTCACCTTCCACCATGACGATATTGTCTTTAGAAGCGGCTACCATAAGGTCGAGATCAGCGGCATCCATTTGCTGGATGGTCGGGTTGACCATTAGCTGGCCATTGACGCGGGCAACCCGCACCTCGGATATAGGACCGAGGAAAGGTATGCCGGAGACCATAAGGGCGGAGGAGGCGGCCAGGGCTGCAAGCGCATCCGGCAGCGTATTCTTGTCACCGGAGATGAGCATGATCTGTACCTGGACTTCGTTGTAGAAATTTTCAGGGAACAATGGCCGGAGGGCTCTGTCGACCAAACGGGAGATGAGGATTTCATATTCTGACGGACGGGCTTCTCTTTTGAAAAAACCGCCGGGGAATTTACCGGTTGCTGAATATTTTTCTTTGTACTCAACAGTGAGCGGGAAGAAATCGGCGCTTTCGGCCGCTTCCTGGGCTACGACAACAGTAGCGAGAAGCATGGTGTCACCCATCTTCACCACTACAGAACCGGCGGCTTGTTTGGCAAGGCGTCCGGTTTCGATGGAGACTTCACGTCCGTCTCCTAAATTGAACTTTTTAACAATTGCGTTTGACATTTTCTGTTTTCCTTTTCCGTTAGATTGATAAATACAAAAAAAGGCAATGCTGAGATTGCCTTTTTTGGACTATATATTATAATATTTGTTACTTTCTGATTCCAAGGTTTTTAACTATGGCGCGATACCTTTCGATGTCATTATTCTTGAGATATTCCAGGATACTGCGCCTTTTGCCTACAAGTGCGACCAGCGAACGCCGGGTGGCACGGTCCTTACGATTATCTTTCAGGTGCTCAGTAAGGTGATTGATGCGCTGGGTAAACATGGCTACCTGGGCTTCCGGTGAACCGGTATCGGCAACTGAATTTCCGTACTGGGCGAAGATCTCTTTTTTCTTGTCTGAAGTAAGGTACATGTCAGAATTATTTATCGGTTAAAATTGAGCGTGCAAAGATATCAATTTTTTAATTAATATCAACCGGGTCATACAATTTATTTTAAAGAGTTCCCGGGCATCGGTCATCTTCGATCTTCCGGGTTCCCCCGGTTAATTCCTAATAGAAGGTCAGGCGCCGAAATTCCACTTGAGGCGCCAGAACAATAAAGTCCCGTTATCGCCGAATTCGGTCATGTGTTTGCCCCAGAAAACCTGGCCAATTAAAAAGACGGAAAGATTATTCGTAAGGCTGATATCGAGAGAAGGCCCCGCATATCCCGACAGATCGCAGGGATTGAAGATAACGGCTGCGCTGGCATTCAACAAGGGGGTGATGGGGTAGGATGCCTGGGTGAAAACTGAGTGCCTGGCTTTTGTAAAGTTTTTTGCGGAGATGTCCATTGTGAAAAACAGGGCATTTCCATATCCGGCATTACCGGTCGTGCCTGCACTGTTGTATAAATATCCGCCCTGCAGATAAAGACTGTTTTTAAATGTATAATTCAACTCCGCCGAGCCGACAAACGCACCGGTAGTGTCCGTGAATTTTTCCTTGTCCAGGAAATAAGATGCTTCCCCGTTGAAACCGGCCCCTTTTATATGTCCTGACCAACCGGCGCCTATTACGGCATCCTCCCTCATCAAACCTCCTAATATCTGAAAATCATACCCCCATCGATTGAACCGGTACATCAGGGCAGTGGTTATTTTATAGGCTGAATCAATCACATGCAAATGCTGATCGACTTTAAATCCTAGCTGAATGGAAGAAGTATTGCCGGTGTAATACTGAAGTAAGATGGCGTCACATCCGGGTCTTTCCACATAATCGAAATCGAAGTAATTGTAGGAATTGAAAATATCATTAGGCGTCCAGACAAAGTTAATTCCCCAGTTGATCCTTTGTCTGCCGATGGTTGTTTCTAATTTTCCTGTCTTGAGTTTTATATTCAGCCGGTCGATATTGGAGTAGAAGACATAGGAAGTGTCGTCTGCCCATAACCAGGTCAGGTCTGCCAGGCCCTCATCCAGGGTCACCATCTCGGAATAATAGGGATAGAATGACTGCACCATCTGGCCATAATTAAAAATATTCCTTATCCCGGTGTGAAAAGAGATTGATTTGGATGGATCATACCTGAAATCCAGTCGGTTGTATAATGAAGTCATGGTCTGCCATCGGGATGAAGAGGGTGGGACCCAGATATTTTCCAGAGCCTGGAGGTGGCCGTTCAGTGCCCATGTCCGCTCTTTCTCCTGTGCAATCATAGCGGTTGCCGAAAGAAAAAACAAGATCAGGCCAGATATTGTTTTCATAAGGTTCCCAACTGATTCCTGAACATTGAAATCTGAAATTTAACGATTTATGTCGTTTGCTACCAAGCCGTCCTCGATCGTAACGATCCTTCTTGCCCTGTCCATAACCCGTTGGTCATGAGTGGAAAAGATGAATGTCGTTTTATATTGTTCATTCATTTTCAGCATGATATCGAGCAATTCCGATGTGGACCTGCTATCCAGGTTGGCGGTAGGTTCATCGGCAAGGATAAACCTTGGCTTTGAGGCCAGTGCCCGGGCAACGGAAACGCGTTGCTGCTGTCCGCCGGAAAGGTCGCCGGGCCGGTTTTCCACCTTGTCAGATAATCCCACAGCGTCCAGCAATTCCATGGCCCTGGCTTTTCTTTTGGCCCTGGGAATCCCCTGCAGTTGCATGATGAATTCGACATTTTCACGGGCAGTCAGAACCGGGATAAGGTTGTATGACTGGAATACGAAGCCGATATGATGCAGCCGGAAATCGATCAGTTTCCTGGCAGGCAAGGTGGTTATGTTTGTGCCATTGATATGGACTTCCCCTGATGTAGGCATATCCAGGCCCCCGATCATATTCAGAAGCGTGGTCTTACCCGATCCGGAAGGTCCGACTATGGCTGTGAATTCAGCCTCGCTAAAAGTGATGGACACCCCGTTCAGTGCATTCACCGGCACTTTTGTCTCTGTATAGACCTTGTGAAGGTCAGATGTCGAAATTATTCCCATATCATCTACGAATGTTATATATCTATGCTTCCTGTCTCACTGCCTCGGCCGGGTTAAGCTTCAGGGCTTTCCTGGCAGGCCAGATGGAGGCCAGAATTGCCGTTATTATGACCATTACGGTCAGTGTTATATACAATCCCGAATAGAGGGTCGGATAAATCAGGGCACTGTAACCCAGGGATTCGAAACCGTCGGCCCAGGCGGCAAAATTGATCCCGTGCCGCGACGTAGCCTGGATCGTGGTGGCACTGACGGCAACGCCTGCAGCGGTACCGACAATGGCCAGGAAAATCGTTTCCAGCATGATCATGATGAATATCTTGCGGCGGTTCATTCCGACCGACATCAGCATGCCCAGTTCCCTGGTCCGTTCCAGTATGCTCATGAGCATCGTGTTCACTATCCCGAAAGCCATAGCCGCCAGGATGATGGCCAGGAGGAAAAACGACATTTGGTCCATCATGGACGACAGCATTTTCAGGGTTGGCTCCAGGATGTTCCAGGGGAGGACACTCATTCCGGGTAATGTTTTTCCCAGGAATTCCGCCGTTTCCTTTGTCATTTCGGTGTCGGCCATCAGGATGGCTATTTCCGTGGATTTCGATGCATCGAAGCCGGTCAGTTCAGCGAGGTCCGATTTCAGGACGAATACATTCGGCTCATCAAACATGCTGTTGGAAGTTTTGTAGAGGCCGTTAACCCTGAAGAGGCCATAAACCAGTTCGCCATCTGTATTTTGTATGGTGAGCACGATCTTGGATCCGGTTTTCGCTTTTAGTTTACCCGCCAGTTTACTGCTGATCAGAATTTGGGGTGTCCTGGATTGTTTTTCGAAGTAATCCCCTTCGACCAGAAGCTCAGAGATCCGGGTTACCCTCTTTTCCTGAGCGGGTTCGATGCCATTGACCATGATCCCGGTACCGGTATTGGCCGTGCTGGCCATTGCTGTCGTTTTTATCCGGCTGGCCGTCCCTGCCACACCCGGGATATTTGCGATCAGCCGGCAGATCGAATCCGAATCCCCGATTGTGAATTTAAGCGAATTATCCTGTAGAAATTCAGGATTATGTATTTGAATATGGGATATTTCATTGTGGATGGATTCGGATATCTTCCCCTCGACCATGCCGTTGGACAGGGCTATCATGAAAAGCGTCCCGAACAGACCGAGCGCCACTGCCAGGATCACTACCAGGCTCCTGAGCTTGTTCCGCCAAATGTTCCGCCATGCAATCGATACCAACATATTTATTTCCCTTTAATAGCATTAACAACCTTAAGCCTTGAAATCACGCTGACCGGGTAAATTACAGCCAGTAGTGTAATGATGATCACCACGATGCTTTGATAGATGAAAAATCCAGGCTCCAGGGCGAAAGGCATGATCGGTTCCATATTGTACTCGAGCACGGCCTCTGCCATTTCACCGGTCAGTTTGATCGGGTGATAGTAAAAATAAGTAATGAATGGCAAGCTCAGGATTATTCCGGATATCACTCCTGTGACACCGATGATGATCGATTCGATCAGAATGATCAGCGATAGTTTATGCCTTTTCATTCCCACAGCCACCATGATCCCGAACTCTTTTCGGCGTTCCATCGTCATCATTAAGATCGTTCCAAGGATACCGAAACCTACCACCAGGTACAATATGCCAAGCATGAACAGGCCGCTGATATTATCTCCTTCAATATACTGGACCAGTTCATAGAGCATCTCTTTCCAGCTCATCACTTCCAGGTCATCCGGATCGATTGCCTGCAATGTATTCTGGGTCTGATGCATCAGGCCCCGTTTTTCGAGCATGATGGATATGGAGGTAAGACGTCCGTGAGCAGTATAAAAATCCTGTGCCTGCGACAGTTCCATATAAACCAGTTGATTATTCATGTCAGGTTGGATGAACCTGAGAATTCCGCGGACCGGGATCTCGGCTGCGGCCGTGACCCCATGGTAACCCTGGCCCAGCAGCACCAGCGAATCACCCACCTTGACTTTTAAGTAATTGGCCAGGCCTTCCGCGATCAGCAAACCATTTTCACCTCCGGATAAAAATTCACCGGCGACGAGTTTTTTCGACAGCCCTGAGATTTTATCTTCAATTTCAGGAACGGTGCCGATCACGGCGACCCCCTTGGTTTGTTTTCCGGAACTGATGAGAGCGAAGGATTCGAGCCGTGGGATGATTTCGGTCACATTGGGGGTGGATTTCAGCTGCTCCGGCAAACCTGGCGGATATTCCATCGTATTGTCAATGCTTTTGTCATCCCAGTAGCCTTTCTGGTGGACCTGCAAATAGCCGGTGGAGCTTTTAACGGCACTTTCAATCATATAACCGTACGTGCCGAGTTGCATGGAACGCATGAGCAATGCCAGAAAGACCGCGAACAGCACAGAGGCCACGGTAATGAAAGTCCGTCTTCTGTTCCTCCAGATGTTTCTCCAGGCTATTTTGAAGTAATCATTCATGCTATTTGATATTCTTCATATTCTGTTGGGAGAAGAAATCTTCATCGACCGGCTTATTGAACACCACATCGATCATTTCCAGGATGGTCTGGTTGCCGGGTTTGTCAGCCGGAATCATGACCATTTTGCTGGGCAATGACCGGTCGCCCATCTGTACTATATTCGATGAAGTCATGGAATTGACCAGGGCGCCATCCTCATCAAAGTACTCGCCTTTCAGTTCGTAGAAATCTTTTTTGGATATCCAGAGGTTGATCTTGCCCCATACCACGGCAGCATCTGGTTTTGGTATGAGTTCGATCTTAAAGCAGTCATATCCGTCTATAGCTTCTTCCCCTATGATTTCATGGGTGAAGTCTTCCACAATCGAATTCATCCTGACCAGGTCGTCATTGGTGAAGTCTGATCCCATCCATGACTGGCTCATCATAGACGGGGGGATTTTGATCATCCTGTCGATGGATGGCATATAGTTCCACATTTCATTGTGCCTTTTCAGGAAAACCTGTCCCTTGTCCTTGGCTGGCGCTGTGATGCAGATCAGGTAAAACTCCGTGGTTTTCGACCATGATTTCATGGTGACCTCTCTTGACCAGCCTGGTCTGACAATGGTCATCTTCATGGTTCCCTGGCTGGATTCGCCGTTGGCCTTGCGATTGGCCAAGTCCACTATTTCCCTTGCGGTGAGTGCCTGGGCCATCGACAACTCTGAGGAGAGGAGTGCAATGGATACAAGCAGGATGATTTTAAGTTTCTGGAGCATTTTCTTTGTCGATTTATTTGAACCGGTCTGTGATCATTTTTTTTATGGATTCCAGTGGAAACGACTCCGGATCCATAATATAATTGATGCAAATGCCATCGAAGACCACATCGAAGTATACAGCTTCCGATACCGGGTCCGGGACGCCTTTCTTCCGGAAATAATCTTCGAAAAGAAGCCTTTGCCTCAGTAAATGGATGGAGGACTTCTCACGGGCCATCCGGTAAACGGAAGGCTGCATCAAAATTGCAAAATAAAGTTTCCAGTATGGCAAATATTTGCTTAGAAGCTCGAAATTTTCATTGATATGGAACAAAAATTCATCAGATGTGAGAATTCCGTCACGATTGGCATCGAAACTTTCCATCAGCCTTGACCTTCCTTTTTCGATTATTGCCAGGACAAGTTCTTCCTTGCTTTCAAAATAGTTGTACATCAATCCCTTTGAGATGCCGGCCTTTTCAGCGATCAGACCGATCGAGGTAGGGTGGAAACCGTGGCTGGCGAATAGCTCCAGGGCTACTTCCAGGATCTGTTCCCGGCGCAGTTCCCGGATCGCTTCAAACTGTTGTTCCGTGCGTGGCATTTGGTAATGATTGAACGGTCGGTCAAAGATAAAATGAAATTTTCCGGAAGTCAAGTATTTTTCATGTGAATTTACAAATGGGCCTATTCATGCAATGAATTGCCGGTCAGGGATTGCCTGTATCCCGTTGTTCTTCTTCAGGACAAACTAATCTTCCCTCCGCATAAGTTTTCCCATGGCATGCCGGAGGGAATCGGGGGTCTGGGTGCCGATGAGGAAATTTTTGTTTTTCCTGAGCTCGAGATATAACCCCATATTTCCCCTGACATTGAAAGCTTTGCCTTTCCTTCCGTAACGAATTCCCCAGCCGCCGTAATCCATGATGGGATTATACTTCTTTACTTCGTAACGGACGATGTCGGCGGGTAAAAAGGTCTTATATTGTCTTTGAAAAGGCATGAACCGGCACTTGACCCCGGTTTCGTCGATGATGGTTTCAAGCTTTAACAGTCGGAAAAGGAGCAGGATGACCACTGGAATAATTCCGATCAGGATTACGCCCACATTGGTGGCTGGTTCATTTCCGAAGGGTTTGCCCATTATGATCTGCTGGACAAATTGCCAGACCCAGATTCCGCAACTAAAGGCGATGATCATCCAGATCCACCATTGATTGAAGTGCTGTGTCTCCTTAAAGTAAATTTTAGTCATGCTATGTTTGTTTGGTTAGTTCCTGGAAATCTGAGCCGGATGGATTCTGGAACAGCTTAAGGTCGAAAAAACCTATACCGGCCAGGACATGGTCAAAGATATCAGACACAATTCCTTCATATGCCTCCCAGCTTTGTTCTTTGCTGAATGCATATATCTCCAGGGGGAGACCGGTTTCAGTTGGTTGTAATTGGCGTACCATCAACGACATATCCTGGTGCAGGTTGGGGTTGTTTTTCAGATAGCCCGTCAGGTAAGCCCTGAAAACGCCGATATTGGTCTGCCTTTTGCCATTGATCAGGACTTCGGGGTTCACACTCCTCGATTCGTTGTATGCCCGGATATCTTCTTCGGTTTGGCGCACATAATCGGCCACATGTTCATATTGTGAGAAACGGTCCAGCATTTCTTTGGTGCAGAACCGGATACTGTTCAGATCGATCAGGATGTGCCGGCGGATCCTCCTGGCCCCAGACTCCTGCATTCCTCTCCAGTTCTTATAGGAATCGCTGACCAGGTAATAGGTTGGGATGGTGGTGATGGTCTTGTCCCAGTTCTGGACTTTTACGGTGGTGATGGTAATATCGACCACCTCCCCGTCGGCGTTGTACTTGGGCATCTCGATCCAGTCGCCGATACGGAGCATGTCATTGGTGGCCAGCTGGATACCACCCGCAAATCCCAGAATGGGATCTTTGAATACCAGGAGCAGTACGGCTGAAAATGCCCCCAGCCCGGCAATCCAGCCGAAACCCTTTCCTCTCAGGAAAAGGACTGTGATCAGGACTATAATGTAAAGGATGATCAGAACAATCCTGGCAACCTGGATAAATCCTTTGATTGGCCTGGTTTTCGAGATCTCGTAGCTGCTGTATATATCATGGGCGGCATTGAGCACCGAGTTGAGGACGATGACCAGCACCGTGACCAAGTAAATCCGGATCAGCAGCTGGACAATACCCAGGGTAACCGGGTAATCCGGTATCACGTAGGGGGCGGAAGAGTATATGATCAGTGCCGGAACGATGTAGGCCAGCCTTTTGAATACCTTTCGCTGCACGAATGCGTCGTCCCAGTTACTTGACGATTTGGAAGCGATCCGGTGTATCCAGCGGACGGCAATGAATTTCACAATATAGAACACGATCAGCGCAAATGCCAGCACCAGCAGGAAACCGGAATAATCGGCAATGATCTTGGAGGTGTGATCGGTTAGGCCGATCTGTGTGAGCCAGTCTTTGAGATAAATGGTGACCGATTCGAATATGTCTTTGTTCAGATCGATCTTTTCTTTGATAGGCATCAGACTATTGTTTGAGAATTTTTTCTATGGCCTGGATATATCTGGAACGGATATGTTCCAGTTTTTCGGGGGTGTAATTATCAGCATAGATACGGATCAGATCGACCAGGCCGGATTTACGGTAAATGGTCCCAAGCGCTGCGTCGAAATTGGGATCATCCATATTTTGTTTCAGTTCAATGGTGATTTTCTCAAACTGATTGAACCTCAACTGGCTGGGAATTGAAAAATAAAACATTTTGGGTATTTCCGCATCCAGGAAAATAGAGTCCGAAATGACTTCCACCAGGAAGTATTTCTTAACTTTGATAATGCCGGAATAGGGTTCAATCTTACGGTTGCTCATGAATTCGATGCCTTCATCTTCATAAGCTTTCAAAATTCCCGGTACATCTTCATAAAGACCAACATCTTTTAGCCTGAGACATGGGTTGAGCATATTGTAGAGCGTCACCATTCCAGGTGTGCCGTCAAAATCCAGTTGTTTTTCCGATTTTATCTTCTGGGTTACACGGATGATTTTCTCCTCCGTATATTTCGAACGGGTTATGGCATACAGGGCATGGGGAGTGTCTTTGTCAGGCACGGTGGTTCCATGGTATCCCGGGAAAGGATCAAACGCTTCAAGTACCAATTGCTTGTAACCAACAGGACCTAACATCTCTTTTTTTTCGATCGACCCTAAAGTCTCCAGCAAAATTCTCTGACTCATTTTATGAAGTTTTAAATATTATCATTTGGGCAATAATAAAGCTTTTTTCATTGTGAAGAAAGTAACAATAAAGATTTGATTCAAGCGATGATTTTTAGGAATGAAGGTTGAATGCGGATAAAGATCTCCCTCCCCATCTTGACTGCTTCTCCGTCGATATTGACCCTTTTTCCCCGTTTCCTGAGAATGAATATTTCCTTTGTCCGGAAGGTCTCAAAATAGGGAGACTGGTCTATCTTACCGGTGAACAGCTGGCTGATTACCCGGGGCAGTTCCCTCAGCGGGAATTTCCTGGTTACGACGATCTCGAGCAAACCGTCGTCCGTCCGGGCATGAGGTGCAATGATGGTATTATAGCCGAACTGATTCGAGTTGGCAACTGACAGCAGCAGGGCCTTGCGGGTGATCTTCCGGTCATCGAAGGTCAGAATGAATTCCCTTTCCCGGTACCGGAAGAATTCCCGGATCACGATCATGGCATAGCTGAAAAATCCACGGATCTTTTGCTTGTTGTATCGGTTTGCAACCCTCGCATCAAAACCCAGGCCCGCGATGCTGATAAACGGATACCCGTTAATGCTGGCGATATCAATATTCCTGACATTCATGGCATTAAGGATCCTGATGGCTTTTTCGGGTTCAAGCGGTATACCCAGGTGTCGCGCGAGGCCATTGCCGGAACCGATCGGAATAATCCCTAAAATCAGCGGATTGGTTCCCATTCCCTGGACAATTTCGTTGATCGTTCCATCGCCCCCTACCGCCACCACCATATCGAATCTTTCCCGGACAGCAGCCGATGCCAGGCGCATGGCGTCTTTCGGACTGGCCGTCTCGCGGATCACATATTCGAATTTATCCAGGTCCAGGTTTTCCCGGATCAGGTTTTCCAGGCGCCCGATCTTCCTGGGACCGCTGAATGGATTGTATATAAAGCAAATCGACCGCTTTTTCATGTTTTGCAAAAGTAAGGACATTAACTGTGAAACCCAAAAGGCAAAGTCCCGGAAAGGGATTTTATATGTAAATTCGTCCGGCTTCTTTCATCGTGCAAAATATCCGGGAAATACTGATCCGTTACTGGGGCTTTTCCAGTTTTCGTCCTTTGCAGGAGGATATTATCCATTCCGTTTTGAATGGGCAGGATACGCTTGCCCTTTTACCGACCGGCGGTGGTAAATCGATTTGTTTCCAGGTCCCGGCGCTGGCCATGGAAGGCATTTGCATCGTCGTAACCCCGCTGATCGCATTGATGAAAGACCAGGTTGAAAACCTGAAGCAGAAAGGGATTAAGGCTGTTGCCGTCTACTCCGGGATGCACCGCCATGAGATAGGGCTGGCGTACGATAATTGCATGTTCGGGGATGTGAAATTCCTCTATCTTTCACCGGAACGTCTTCAGACCGAACAATTCCGGCTGGTACTCAGAAAAATGAAAGTTTGTCTGCTGGCGATAGATGAAGCCCATTGCATTTCTCAGTGGGGCTATGATTTCCGGCCCCCGTACCTGGAAATTGCCGGCATCCGTGAATTTCTTCCGGGTGTGCCTGTCCTGGCCCTTACAGCGACAGCAACTACAGGTGTCATAAAAGACATCCAGGCAAGACTTGGGTTTAAGAAAGAGAATGTATTCCGGAAGAGTTTCGAACGCAGGAACCTGGCTTACCTGGTATTGAGGGAAGAAGATAAGAACGGCCGGCTGCTCCGGATCCTGAAGAAAGTTCAGGGGCCTGGGATTATCTATGCCCGAAACCGGAAAAAGACCGTTGAGACGGCATTGTTTCTGAATAAGCATGCCATTAAGGCCGATTTTTACCATGCCGGGCTGGATATCAGGTCCCGGGACCGGAAACAGGAAGCCTGGATCCGGGAAGAAAGCCGGATCATGGTTGCTACCAATGCATTTGGCATGGGAATTGACAAGCCTAACGTAAGGCTGGTCGTACATCTTGACCTTCCCGACAGCCTGGAAGCATATTTCCAGGAAGCCGGCAGGGGAGGTCGCGATGAAAAAAGGGCCTACGCAGTAATCCTGGTCCAACCTTCCGATATGATCCGCCTGAAGGAAAATATCGAGAAAGAATACCCGCCGCCGGAAAAGATAAAAGAGGTTTACCAGGCGCTTGGAAATTACCTTCAGTTGCCTGTCGGGAGCGGAAAAGATGAGCCATTCGATTTCGATCTCAATGCTTTCAGCCGGAACTATGGATTCAATCCGGTCATTTCTTTCAATTCCCTCAGGCTGCTGGAAAGAGAAGGATATCTGACGCTGAATGAAGGCCTGGAGAATCCTTCCCGGATCCATTTTGAAGCCGACAGGGAAGAAATTTACCGGTTCCAGGTCCAGAACAAATCAATGGATGCTTTTATCAAACTGATCCTGCGTTCCTATTCCGGGGTGTTCACGGAGTTTGTGAATATCAGCGAAGCTGAACTGGCCCGGCGGGCCGGGTTAAAAGAGGAAGAAGTGGTGAAAAACCTTATCTATCTGCAGAAAGGAGGGATACTAAGCTATGCCCGGGCCTCCGCCAAACCGCAGATCATATTCACTACCGAAAGGCTGGACCTGAAGCACCTGCAGCTGACCGCCGAGCATTATCACGAACGAAAAAAGCAGGCGTTGATAAGGATTGAGGCAATGAAGGAGTATGTGGATACGGAGGAGTTCTGCCGCAGCCAGTTGTTGCTCCGGTACTTCGGGGAGGAACATTCAGCGCGTTGCGGGCATTGTGATGTTTGCCTTGAAAGAAATAAGATGCACCTGAATGAGCTGGAGTTTGAGACTATCGGGAATAACATCAGGGCACTGCTGGAAAGCGCTCCCAGGACCTTGCCGGAGATAGTATTTGAAGCCGGGCCATACGGGGAGGACCATATATTACAGGTCATCAGGTGGCTGCAGGACAAAGGTGCCATTGCCGTGGATGAACAGCAGCGGTATTCATGGAGGAAGCAGTTTAAACTCAAGCTGTGATTTGTCTATAATCCGGAGTTGATATGTTAAAGCTTGGTGAAGATTTTTATACGAGGCCGGATGTGGTCAGGATAGCCCGGGAATTGCTGGGGAAATACCTGATGACCCATTTGGAAGGTGGAATTACAGGTGGAATGATAGTGGAGACGGAAGCGTATGAAGGCGTGACGGACCGTGCCTCCCATGCCTGGAACAACCGGCGGACCGCCAGGACCGAAGTCATGTACGGCAGGGGAGGGCTGGCATATGTTTATTTATGTTATGGCATTCATTCATTATTCAATATCGTGACCAATACAGAAGGGGTGCCTCATGCCATCCTGGTCAGGGGAATATTTCCGACTGACGGGATCGAAATAATGAAGAAAAGGGTTGGCAGAGGGGAGCTTAAACCGGAGGCGGGCACAGGCCCGGGCAGGGTATCGAGCCTTTTGGGGATTCACTATTCCCACTCCGGTCTCAGTCTTTTGGAAAACAGGATATGGATCGAAGACAGGGGCTATCTGACCGGGGAAAAGGATGTAATGACCAGTGCCAGGGTAGGGATTGATTATGCGGGGCCGGATGCCTTGCTCCCATACCGGTTCAGATTGAATACTGCCAGATAAACAAAAGCCGGCCTTGCAATAGCAGGACCGGCTTTCAAGCGGCTATAAAAAGGTCGCTTATTTCACGGTGTTGGACAGATCCGCACCTGGTTTGAATTTCACCACCTTTTTGGCAGCGATTTTGATTTCTTTTCCGGATTGCGGATTCCTGCCTTTTCTGGCAGCTCTCTTGGCAACTGAAAATGATCCAAATCCAACCAGGGCAACCCTGTCATTCTTTTTAAGGGCTTTCATGGTGCTGCTAACAAATGCCTCAAGGGCTTTTTTGGCGTCGGCTTTTGTCATGCCGGTTTCTTTTGCCATTGCATCGATTAATTCTGCTTTGTTCATGGTTGTAAGTTTTTAAAATTAAACATTACATAAAACTCTGCAAAATTAAGGCATTCACAAAAAAAGTCAAGCAAAAAGCCCGAAAATAAAGGAAAATGTTAATAAAAGGGGGTATTTGTTAATAACTTAAGCCTGAAAAGCCTTAATTATCTAAGGTTACAGAAGATTTTTTGATTTTAGACCGCCTTCCAGTCAGAATTTATCCGAAAGCCCCGAAGGAATTCTTCGGCTGCCATACGTCGTTTTCCGGCAAGTTGAACCTCCTGGAGGATCAGGCTTCCATCACCGGTTATAATGGTGATTGGCAGCATCTCGCCGGCGATGATACGGCCGGGCTGAAGCCCGGGGACCGGAAAGCCTTGTTGAGCCCTGTAGATTTTCAGGTTAAATGTTTCTCCCTCAGGGGACAATAACGTGGTGAATGCCGCCGGAACCGGGTTCAAACCCCGTATTTTGTCAAAGAGCCTGTGTGTTTTGTCCGCCCAGTCGAGTTTGCAGTCTTCTTTGAATATTTTAGGAGCTGTTTTCAGCGGCTGTGCAGGATCCACAAGAGCTTTTTGCTCGGTGAGGGTAAGCTGTCCTGACGAAATCGCGTCAACCGTCTTCAGGACCAGCCTGGCGCCTGCCACCTTCATCCGGTCATGCAGTTCTCCTGTCGTTTCTTCGGGGCCGACCGGGATCTTTTCCTGAAAGATGACCAGTCCCGTATCGATCTCATGGGTCAGGAAAAAAGTAGTCAGGCCGGTTTCCGTTTCACCGTTCATGATGGCATGGTGGATTGGAGCGGCGCCCCTGTATTGAGGCAATAATGAAGCGTGAAGGTTAAATGTTCCCAGTGGAGGCATATTCCAGACAACCTCCGGCAGCATTCGGAAAGCAACGACAATAAACAGGTCGGCCCTGAGATCTTTGAGCGCATCGATGAATTCACCGTTCTTCAACTTTTCCGGTTGTAATACGGGGATATGGTTTTTCAAAGCCGCAGTCTTGACCGGTGAAGGTGTCATCTTAAGGCCCCTTCCGGACGGCTGATCGGGAGTGGTGACCACGGCCGCTACATCATAGCCTCCACTTATCAGCGCCTCGAGGGAACTGAGAGCAAATTCAGGCGTACCGAGAAATACGATCCGTAGTTTTGAAGTCATATCCATGACCGAAATTACGAAAAGGGATTCAATAAAAAACCGCAGGAATGATTTTACTAATCCTGCGGTTTTTGGACCCTGGTATATGTCAACTATATTTTTCCCTTTGCATGGGCAATGTACTTGTCGATTTCCCTGCCTTCATTGCTGTTGGGGAACTCCTGTTTGATCCTTTCATAGAGTTTCAGGGCTTTGTTGTAATCGCCCATGACTTCGCAAGCCAAACCGGCTTTCATCAGGAACACAGGAGTGGTGAATTCGTTCTTGTTCATTTCGGCGGCATCCAGGTAATAATCCACGGCTTTCGATGCCTGGTCTTTTTCCAGATAAGCATCGCCCAGGGCGCCTTTTGCCATGGGCCCGACAACCTGGTCCTTCCCTTTGAATGATTTCAGGTGATCAATGGCTTCGTCAAAATTCCCCAGCCTGAGGTAACAGACACCTGCATAATATTTAGCCAGGTTCGAGGCACTGGTCATGCTGTAATCATCTATGATACTGAGGAATCCGGGGTACATCCCGTCACCGTGCAGGGCAAGATTGAGAGAATCCATTCCGAAATACTGCTCGGCCATGAACATCTGTTCAAGGCCTTCCTGTTCCCTGGGGGCCTGGTAAAATCGCTTGAAGCCGAAAAATATCATAACCACCACGACAATTGCACCAATTATGATCATGAGGATCTTCTGGTTCTGCTCGATAAATTTTTCGGTTTTACTCAGGGCCTCCTCAACTGCAACTATCCTGTCTTCTGTTTTATCCTGCTTTTTAGCCATAAAAAGTCGTCTTTTTAATTCAGGGTGCAAAAGTAAATCTTTTTCTTGATTATCAATGAGACTGCAAAAGAATTCCTATATTTGTTTTGAACTTAGTAATCACCAAACATATATTCTTATGGGAAAAGGAGATAAGAAGTCAAGACGGGGTAAGATCCACATCGGATCATCCGGAGTCAGGAGACATCGGAAAAAGGCTCCGAGAAAGGCGGCCTTGCCAGTCATTACAGCCGAAGAACCAATTAAAAAGCCAAAGGCCCGGCCAGCCGGGAAACCAAAGCCTGTAGCGGCCGAAGCCCCGGAATTGCCGGAAATCAAGGCACCGGAAATTGTAGAGGCCGAAGCTCCCGAGGTTAAGGATACCAAACGTGCTCCAAAGAAAAAAGCACCCGCTAAAACAACAGCTAAAAAGACAAAAAAAGAGGATAAACCATCTGAACCGGCTGAATGATAGATCATTTGACGTCTTAAGGTTTTCCTTTCAACATGGCAGGGAGCTACAGGTTCCTTGCCATTTTTTTAAAAACATTCCCCCTTTCCTCAAAGTTCTTGAAAATGTCGTAAGAAGCTGCCGCAGGTGAAAGCAGGCAAATCTTGCCTGGGCTTGTTATCTCAGGAATGATCCGGAAAGCTTCTTCCAGGTCTCCTACCAGATGAAACTGTTTCTCCGGTATGGGTCTTAGACGGAACAAATCGAGCATTCTCAGTCCCGCCTGGCCCAGAAGGATGAAGTTCTTTACCTTCGATCCACAGAGGAAATCGACCAGTTGACCGTATTCAAGTCCTCTGTCATACCCGCCCAGGATAATAGTTTCAGTGTCCGGAAGGGATTTAACGGCGGCTATGGCTGCCTCCGGAATGGTAGCGATGGAATCGTTGAAGAATAGGATATCCCTGAACCTGCCAACGTATTCAAGCCTGTGTTCCAGCCCCCTGAAAGTTTTCAATCCATTCCTGATGTCAGCATCTCCCGTTCCGGCACTCTTCGCCGCAAGTACCGCAGCCATCATATTCATCCGGTTATGACTGCCCCGTAAGGCAAACTGCTCATCAAACCGGACCCATTCAACAGGGATGCCATTTTCATTATAAATTACAGTATCTCCTGAAAGGTAGCAGCCGTTATCTACCGGTATGCCGGCTGAAAATGACAGGAATTTCCTTTCCGGTCCCAGTCCCGTCAACCGGTGGGCTATTTCAGGGATGTCCCCGTTGTAGATGAATGTGTCACCGTCCTGTTGGCCTGACAGGATCTTCATCTTAGCATTATAATAGGATTCCAGCGAGGGATACCGGTCAAGGTGCTCCGGGAAAAGATTGAGCAGCACAGCGATATGCGGTGCCTGTAGTGTGTCTTCCAGCATATGGGAGCTGAGCTCGTAAACGATCTTCGTCTCAGGGTTTATTTTTTCGATATGGTCGAAGGGAGGTGTGCCGATATTTCCCACCAGGATCGTGTCCTTACCGGCTTCTTTCAAAATATGATGGATCAGGCTGGAAGTGGTGCTCTTTCCTTTTGTCCCGGTAACCCCGATGATCTGCCTGTTAAAGGCTTTCAGCATCAGCCCAGTCTGGCTGGTGATTTTTCCGTATATGGTGCCGTGCATTTCCTGAGGCAGCCCTACTCCCGGGCTTTTAATGACCAGCTCATAATGTTGTACGGCCTGAAGATAATCGCCGCCTGTATGGAATTCTACCTTTTCTCCGGGAAATCCGGCCATAAATAATTCCTCCACCCCGGGATCCCTGTCTGCAATCCCGATAAGAAGCGGTTTGTAATTCCGCCGGATGAACCGAAAGGTCGAATGCCCTTCTTTTCCAAATCCAAGGATAAGAATTGATGAGATTCCCGACAATTCTTTATGGAGCTCAGTCATTTGAGATCAGGTGGAAGAGTTTCAGATATTTAGCAGGTACAAAATGGTCCGTGTGCTGTGGCACTTTCAGCCTGGGCAACGGGGCAGGTCTCAAGGATTTTCTTTTACCGGACGCATAATATTCCAGGAGAAAAGGGAGTGGTTGACCTTGGTATCTTTCAATTAATGACGTGAGTGCCAGGTTGACCTCTTCGACAGTGCCGATGCACTCGAACGGCTTTGTTTCGGCATTACCGGTCAGTTCATCCAAAATACCCTGCAATTCAGGGTCGTCAAACAGATTCCTTCCGAATAATCGGATCAACCTGTCCGGGTCGATGTAGGGCGAAAGAATAATATACGTAAACAGGCATTTCGGGCATTTTCCGCACCAGGTGTCAGTTTTACTGCCTGCGTTGCAACTTTTAAAATGCCCGAAGAAATGAGGCATCCGGCTGAAAAACCCGGCGATCTGCAGTTCTGTCAATGGCCGTAAAAGGCTGAAATAATTGAAACCGGGACTGATAAACTGACGGCAGTAATTCCTGAAATCATACTCGAATTCAAAGGATTTGGAATACTGGTGATTGATGGTCGTTCCGGGAATGGTTGGCTCACTGGCGCTGCTTTCATTGGACAGGATGATATCGGATCGCCCTGTCAGATAAGCTACCAGCAAGGAATAGAAAGCCAGGAGCGCCGAGAACGGGGTATGGCCGTTCAGGTAACCCGCCCGGTTAAGCTCCAGCAGCAAAGGATCAATTTGCCGGTTTATAATAACTGTCTCATTATCAGAAGAACCCGCGGCCAGGATGACCTGCCGGGTAGCTTCCCTGGGATTGATCACCATGGGTACCCAGTCGATGGCTCCCTTTTGCATTAAACCTGCCGTAACAGCCGAATCTTTACCTCCGCCGACCGGAACTATGGGCTTTTCCGGCAATTCTGCTGAAAAAGCAGGGTAATCCGCTGTGCCGGCAGGTACTAGGTCCATGAAAGTGTTTTCATCCGCCGGTATGGAGTTCGTGTAGAAGAACTCTCCGAGGCCGTTGAAATACAGTTTTTTCCAGAACGATACCTGCGAAGCTGTCAAATCGGCGGATTTTATGCGGACAAGTGGAGGACAGGCGGCTTTCCAGTAACTGATAAGCTCCATCATCCCGATGTGGAATACCAGGTTGTCGAGATCGGAAGCAGACAGCTCATTATATTTCCTGAACAATCTGTCGTTCCATGAAATCCTTGCATGCGGGCGGAATTGGATTTCATCCGACAGCCTGAAATGAAAATCCAGATCGAACGATCTCCCGTCATATTTATAATTAAAGGACTCATAGCAAAACAAAGGATGTATTTTCCTCAATTCTTCGAATCCGGAAAAGTTGTTCATCCTTTGCATTAACTGTGGTATTATTTTTGTATTTTTAAAATTCAAAAGTAATCATTTCGGGTCTTCCCGGGAATACTGCAAAGATGAAAGATTTGTATGACCTTTTAAAGATCAGGACCAACAACGTGAAGCCGGCTCGTGGAAAGATCCTCATTTCGGAGCCTTTCCTGTGGGACTATTTTTTTAAAAGGTCAGTGGTGTTACTGGCTGAGCACAATGAAGAAGGGACCTTCGGGGTGATCATCAATAAACCCATTAAAGCCAGCTTCAATGAAGTGGTAAAGGACTTTCCCCAGTTTCAAAGCAAGGTTTACCTTGGTGGCCCGGTTCAGAGTGACAGCCTGTTCTTCATCCATACCATGGGCGAGCAGATAGATAACAGTGTTGAAATCATTCCTGGAATATACTGGGGAGGGGACATTGAGAGGGTGCGTGAAATGATAGAACTGGACATTATCCAGCCTCCGCAGATCCGGTTTTTTATCGGTTATTCCGGATGGGCACCGAAGCAGCTGGACGATGAATTGCTCCGGAATTCCTGGCTGGTTTCGCACATTTCCGCACACGACCTGCTGACCGGCAATCCAAAAATGCTCTGGAGCCGTTCCTTAAGGCGCCTTGGTAAGGAATATGCCCACTGGAACAATTTTCCCGATGATCCTTCTTTAAACTGACAGATAGTATGCAGGAGATGTGGAACCAGCGCTTTGCCGCTGAAGAATACTATTATGGACGTCACCCTAATCCTTATTTCCAGCAGAAGATCGATGGACTGGAACCCGGAAGACTCCTGATGCCAGCGGAAGGCGAGGGCAGGAATGCGGTGTATGCCGCTGGTTTGGGATGGGATGTCACCGCTGTCGATTTCAGTGAGGAAGGACGGAAGAAAGCACTGAAATTAGCGGAGGAAAACAATGTCACGATTCAGTACAGGGTTGAGGATGTCGTTCAGGCCCGTTTTATTCCCGATCATTTCGACGTCATCGGATTGATCTATTTCCATTTGTACCCGGAAATCCGTGGATCTGTGCATAAAAAGCTTGCCAGGAGCCTGAAACCAGGCGGATTGATCATACTGGAGGCATTTAATAAAAAGCAGTTAAGAAATGAAAGTGGCGGTCCGAAAAAGGAGGAAATGCTTTACGATATAAAGATGATATCGAATGATTTTTCGGAGTTCCAAATCCTTGAACTGGCTGAATATCATTTACTTCTTGAGGCTGGTGACGGCCACAAAGGACATGCGGACGTTATCCGCTTTTTCGGAAGGAAATAAAAATAAGGTAATTTTACCAAAACTCCAGATTTTGAAAACCGGAAGCATTAGATTCATCCTCAGTATTTTATTGATTCCTGCTTGCCTTGGGGCTTCAGCCCAGCTGATGCAGTTTCAGCAGGCCAAGAAGCATTTTATGGACGGCCAGTACCACAAAGCCCTGGAGTATTTCAACCAAACCATCAGCCAGGAGCGGTCAGGAAATACAGAATTACTGACAGAAGCATATTATCTCAGGGGACTGACCTACATCCGGTTACATGGCGAAGCATTTATGGGCGATGATACGGGGGAACAGAAGCGGTTTGAAGACGCACTGCTGTCAGCTTACAGGGATTTCAAATCGAGTCTGGGGTATGATAATGGTTCCTATTGGAAAAAGATTGACCTGGAAATCAAAAACCTTCACCATGCCCTTTTGCAGGAAGGATTGAAATCGCTGAACGAATACAATGACCTGGTTTACAACGGAAAACCCGATCCTTCCAGGTTGAAAAGAGCTGAAGATTACCTGCTGGCCACGCATGAAATCCGTGACAGTTACCTGGTAAATGATCTACTGGGGCAGGTTTGCCTGGATAAAGGTATGAAATCCGAAGCCAGATCTTATTTCCTGAAAGCCTCGCAATTGTATAACGAAAAACTGCCTGACGAGCCAGATTTTTTAATGGCTTATGTGTATTACAGGCTGGCGGCGATCGATAAGCCCGATAGCATCCGGATTGCCATGCAAAACGTGGAAAGGGGAATAAGGCTTGTGCAAAGTGAATATGACCGGTTCCGGTTCATGAAGGATAAGCTGAGCGAAACCAGGGTGACTGAAATGGAAAGCCAATACGAACTGGCCATGCATGATCTGAACAGCATAAAGCTCGACCTGTATTTGAGCGACCAGGATCTTTACATCGAAGCATTGCATGTTTTTGAAGAACAGTTGCTTGCAGATCCGGACAATACCGACTTACTGGCAGGATATGCCTCCCTGCTGGAAAGGTCGGACCGCGCAAAAGCCATTGAGACTTATGAGAAAATTTTGAGCATGGATCCTGGCCATCCGCTGGCATTGTTCAATACCGGCGCCCTGTATTACAGCAAAGGCAAAGAACTGTTTGATCTGGCACAGGATGAAAAAGACTCCCGGCAGTTCCAGATCCTGGCCGATGAAGCCATTGCAGACTTTGAACAAGCCAGGCCCTATTTTGAGAAAGCCCTGGAAGCCGATCCTGAATCGCTGGAAGCAGTCCTTGCCCTGAAAACCATCGCCTTCATTCTTGATGACAAGGAAGCCTACTTGAAATATCAGAACCTGGAAAAAACTCTGCAGTAATAAAGGTGCGGACTACGCACCCGGTTTTGTTAAATATCTGTTAAATAGTATATTAGCTGTTGACTTGGAGCTAATTTGAATGTACTTTCATCGGTTATTTTTCATTAACAATCATAAAATCAAACCTATGAAAAGCACATTAACAGCTGTTAAATTAATTTGGGCGATCACGATACTGGCCTTGGCCGTCGTTCCCAATTCCGGCATTTTCAGCCAGGATTCAGCCATTCCGTCGCAAATCCAGGTATCGGCCACAGGTACCGGAAAGACTACCGGGCATATTATGGATGTGACCTTTGTGAATCCAACAGGTCAAAAGGTCAAAGTTGATGTCGGAGCCTGCTATATTCCTTCGTCAGGTCAATACCAGCCGTACATCATACCCCGGCTGGCCAGCATCACCGTACCTGCCAACGGTCAGCTGACTGTTCCGGTCAACGGTTATTGTGCCGATATTCACAAGCCACCGGTGCCCATGGGGGAGAGTATTGTACCGGTAGAAAAGTGGGTCATGCCGGAACCCCTGGCGCAAAACTGGAAGCCCCTGGCAGCCAACGGATGGACCCCATCGGGAGGTGGCATGGCAACTATTCCGGGGACGGATGTTCCGCTCGGTTACCGCATCGATATCAATCAGCATCCTGAAGAGGTGGCTCCCGTGATGCTGGAAGCTATCAACAGGATTTCCAAAACATTTGGGGAGCTCCAGGGGTCAGGCAAGATCTCCACGCCTTTCAGCGGGAATGCTGAAAAGGAGAGAGAATCCGTTATCCAGCAGACATTCTGGATCTATACCAGCGAACTCACCGGCCAGCCTTATAAGGTGCAGGATTTCGCCACCAATACGGCAGAACAGTATGAAGCAACGTCAGGGAAGAAACTGAAAGACTTAACCCCGCCTGAACAGGACCAGATGGTGAGCGGCATTGCCGATTTCTGGGGTACCTTCCAGGCTGTCGGGGCCCAGGCGAAAGTGCTGGAATCCGGGACAAAACCGCCTGAGGACGTGCAATTCGGGTTCTGGACCGACATCAAGGACTGGTTGTTTGCCCCCGATTACTCCAAGGTTAAAAAGGCTGATGATTTCGATAATTTCCGCAGGACCAAATACGACAAATATGAGGAAGAACGGGCAATCAACAAGAAATCCCATGAGGATGCCTGCAAAGCCATCGGTATCGATTCAGACAGTGATTTTGCGGATGCCTGCAAACGGGTTTACGGGAAATGAGGTTCCACTGTTCAGTTAATCATGGAGTAATTCTGATCCTGCTTTTGATTTTGTTCATTCCGCCTGCCAGGGGACAAAATGAGGTTACCGGTGATCTTCGCCGTCTTGATAAATTGACTGGAATTGAATACAAGGTTGTCGGGCAGCACGAATTTCGGGCCCCGTATCTTTTTGTTGGTTTGCAGGGCGGATTTTTCGATCCTTTGCAGCCGGGCACCGCAATTTTTGGCGAAGGAATGCCTGACAGCATCCAGTCCAGGATCTACGAGGATCCCCGGTTATTTGATATGTTGATGGAAAAACTGGGAGGAGAATTTATGATCGGTGATATGGAAGGAAAGAAAGAACTGTCCGGAACCAGGATTACGCCTGATTTTCAGTACGGTGTTGACCTGGGCCGTTTCCTGGTGAAAGGGCTTTCTGCTAACCTGGGCTTTGACCGAAGCAGGCATAATCTGTCAGGTGAGTTTAAGGTAACCGTATTTCCTGAGGGGCAATCGTTTCCTGACAGTGCAAAAGGCAAAATCTCGTCGGATATAACCTTTCAGTCCCTGAATGTTGGATTCAGCTATTTTTTTACCCGGTACAACATCTGGCCATTTTTAAGTGCCGGATTTACCTGGCAGTGGTATAAATTGGAACCATTCACCGTTAAAATGGCCGGGGAATCTTTTCAAATGGAAGAGTCGGGTGCTACGGAGAGCCATCCCGGAGTTTTATTGAATGCCGGCGCCTGCTGGAATATTACCGATCATTGGAGTGTTCACGCAGGTGCGAATTACCGGTTTATTTTTGCAGCAGAAACCGACTATATCGGAACGGGTTATTCTGTTTTTGCCGGCCTGATATTCAAATGGAAGTGGTTTTAGCTCGTTCAAATGCAATAAGCTATATATTTGTGCTTATTTTTGATGCATGAAAAATATCCTCCCGGTACTGGTTTTATCCTTCATAGCCCATATGGGCCTTACCCAGTCAGCATCCTTTGAATGGGCCATGCAGTGTGGAAATCCACCGAATACTTCGGATACAAAGACCAATCTTTGCACCGGGGAAGATGGCGCTTTTTACCTGGCCGGGGAATTCACCGATACGGCACATTTCGGAGACGAGACGCTCGTTTCAGAAGGGGGTACCGATATCAGCCTGGTCAAACACAGTTCCCAGGGAGAAGTGGAATGGGCCATTCAGATTGGAGCGGCTGATTATGACTATGTTCAGCGGATCCTGACAACCTCCGACGGTATTATCGTGGCCGGCTTTTTCTACGGCTCTACGATCATCGGGAATGATTCATACACTTCTTATGGCAGCCAGGATATCTTCCTGGCCAAATTCGATGAAGAAGGGAATTTTATATGGTCTGAAAGATTCGGAGGATTGATGGCCGACTACATTGCTTCAGCAGATGTGGATGAGGATGGCAATATCCTGGCCGGGGGTTACTTTTACGGCGAAATGACGTTAGGGGACACTTCACTGAATGCCTCAGCCAGTTCTGATGTATACCTGTCCAAATTTTCGCCCGATGGGGAATTGATCTGGGCACTGGCGGCGGGAGGATCATCCTCGGACCAGTTGAAGGCCATCAGTTGCGATCCGGATGGCCATACCCTGGCTACCATTTCGTTCTACTATGATTTCTCCATCGGTGACACGACAGTATCCACCACCGATCCGGTAGGAGCGGGAGTTATAAAAGTCACGCCCGAAGGAATTCCCGGAATGGTTTTTCAGCTGACCGGAACCTACCTGACACCTGATAATTTTATCCGTGCCGATCATGAAGGGAACTTTTACCTGGCTGGAAACTTCAGTGATCAGATCTTCTTTGGGAATACGGTGTTTAATGCAGGAGAGTTCAACCAGGACCTGTATATTGCCCGTTTTTCCGCCGATGGGGCCTTTCTCTGGGCGGACCATGCCACCAGCTTTTCGAGCGACCAGGTTACGGGAATCGATATCGATCCTTACAATAATTTATATCTCACAGGCCATTACCTGGATTCCATAAGATTCGGGCAGTTGGTCCTGCCATACAGGCTGTGTTGCGGCTCACGCGAGATCTTCATCATTAATTATTCGACCGATGGAAAAGTGAACTGGGGGAAACAGATCACCGGCCCGAGGGCCAGTGTGCAGTCCATTGCAGCAGGCGATGAAGGGAAACTATTGGTTTCCGGTATTTTCACCGATACCCTTGCTTTCGATGCCATTGATCTGGGGTATTTTGCCGGTTACAGGACTTACGTCACGCGGCTGGAGTCAGACGTACAGACCCATATTGTCCCTCATGAATCGGGGCAGCTTTCCATCCGGATCTTCCCGGTACCCTCCCATGATAAATTATACCTCCATATCTCTTCTGAAAACGATTACAATTACAGGATACTCAGCACAAACGGACAGACGGTTCTTTCCGGTAAGGTCGCTTCGACCGGTATCATCGATACTTCAAGTCTCAGGACCGGCCTGTATTTCCTTCAGGTGGAGGTTGAAGCCGGTGTGTTCCAGGTTGTTAAATTCATCAAACATTAAGTTTTTTATTAAGCCCTTGATCCACAGATCAGGTATGGTGCCTGTCTGGTCGTAAACAAAATCCTCCCTTTACCGTTTATCAATCCGGAGCAACCGATGGTATACCCGGTACTTGAACTTATAAACCAATTATTAATTTTGCGGCACAAATTCAAATATCATTATCATGAACAAAAAACATTCATTAACGATTGCTGTCTTAGCGGTTTTGGCTGTTGCTCTCCTGGCCGGATGTCAGCAGACCAAAAAACCTGAAATAGTGAAAGCAAAGCAAATCCCACTGGAAGACTTTTTCAGAAATCCGGATAAATCTGGATATCAGATCTCCCCCGGAGGAACTTATTATTCCTATCTGGCCCCGTACCAGGACCGCATGAACATTTTCGTTCAGAAGATAGGAGTTGACTCGGCGACAAGGCTTACCAGCGAGACCGACCGGGATATTATGGGTTATTTCTGGCCGAATGACAATCAGATCCTGTATATCCGGGACCAGGGAGGGGACGAGAATTTCAGGCTTTACGGAGTCAATGCCGATGGTTCCAACCTGGTTTGTTTCACCCCGTTTGAAGGCGTCAGGACCCAGATCATCGACGAGCTTTCCGAGTTCCCCGACCTGGTGATCATCGGGATGAACAAGAGAAATCCCCAGGTGTTCGATCCATATCGGCTTAACCTGAAAACCGGGGAGATGGAGATGCTGGCGGAGAATCCCGGCAACATCGACAACTGGATTTTCGACCATGACGGAAAGCTTAGGGCTGCAACCGCGATCGTGGATGGCATCAATAGCCAGGTACTTTACCGCGAAACGGAAACGGATGAATTTAAACCGGTCCTGACCACCTCCTTCAAGGAAACTTTGGCACCGGCGTTTTTCACGTTCGATAACCAGAATGTTTACGCTATTTCCAACCTGAACCGTGACAAAGCTGCCGCAGTCATATTCGATATCCGGAATGGCAAGGAACTGGAGGTTTTATATGAAAATCCCCATTATGATGTGGAAAACATCTTCTATTCAAAAAAGAGAAAAGTGCTGACGGCAGCCAACTACTATGCGGAAAAACGGCAGCGCCATTTTTTTGACGATGAAACGAAAGCATTGTTCGACCGGGTCAACCGTGAGCTCGGGCAGTACGAACTGGGGATCTCATCCAGCACAGATGAGGAGGACCGGTATATTATCAGGACTTATTCGGACCGGTCGATGGGCGCTTATTACATTTTCGACAAGACGGCTGATAAGATCACTAAAATCAGCGATGTGAGCCCCTGGCTGGACGAAAACGAGATGGCTTCTGTATTACCGGTGAATTATCAGACCCGTGACGGCCTGACCATTCATGGATACCTGACACTGCCCAAAGGCTATACGATGGAAACTGCCCAAAAGCTGCCCGTGATCATCAATCCGCACGGTGGGCCCTGGGCACGCGACAACTGGGGCTTTAATCCCGAGATCCAGTTCCTTGCCAACAGGGGTTATGCCGTTTTCCAGATGAATTTCCGCGGATCGACCGGATATGGAAGAAGTTTCTGGGAAGCAGCCTTCAAAAAGTGGGGCCTCGAGATGCAGGATGATATCACTGATGGAACCCAATGGCTGATCAATAAAGGCATTGCCGACCCGGAGCGCATCGCGATCTATGGTGCCAGCTACGGCGGATACGCCACGCTGCAGGGCATCGTGAAAGAACCGGAACTTTATGCTGCGGCTGTGGATTATGTAGGTGTTTCAAACCTGTTCACTTTTATGAAAACGATACCTCCATACTGGGAGCCCTATTTGAAGATGATACATGAAATGGTCGGAAATCCCCAAACTGATAGTTTGCAATTAGCTCAGACCTCGCCGGCCCTGAATGCTGACAAGATCAAAACACCGTTGTTCGTAGCCCAGGGGGCCAATGATCCGCGGGTGAACAAGGCCGAGTCGGACCAGATGGTGGAAGCCCTGAAAGCCCGTGGCATAGTGGTGGAATACATGGTGAAGGACAATGAAGGACATGGATTTTACAACCAGGAAAACCAGTTCGATTTCTACCGGGCCATGGAGAAGTTCCTGTCGGAAAACCTTTAGAGTTTTGTTTATTTAACTGCTGCGGAGAAAATTAATTATAACAAAAGAGGTTGTACCCAAAGTTATAATATAGCCACAGATTCACAGATTATTATCTGCAAATAGCACACAATAATCTGTGAATCTGTGGCCTATAATATTCAGCCATAGTCGTTTTAACGGATCATCACCTTCCTGGTAGCCGTTTCTCCATTTGCCGCATCCATGATCCGGATGAAATAGATCCCTGAACCCAAGCTTTGCAGGTCGAACCGGACCGTCTCCTCATTCACGGAATAGCTTTGCACCATCTCTCCCAGGACATTGAAAACCCTGATGTACAGGTCAAGTGTTGCCGGATTGTTCAGGTTAAAGACGCCGTCATTCGGGTTGGGATAAATATAAACCAATCCCTTGCCGTTTTCATCCAGTCCAACAGGCATGACATCGATATAATTCTCTTTCAGGAGAACATCTTCTCCGAAAATATTGTTCACTGTAAGGGTCACATCATAGGTTCCCGCCACCGGGTACCGGATGGAAGAGGGATGCTGCAGAGAGGAAGTGGCCGGTTCCCCGCCTTCGAACACCCATGACCAGGAATCGGGAGAGTTGGCCGTCAGATCGGTAAAGTCGACCGTTTCACCGGCAAAAAGTGACGTTGGAGTACCTGAGAAATCTGCTGCCGGAGCATCTCCCACCTGGATATAATCGGTTTTTTCCCTGGTAGAGGTACCCGCGGCATTGGAAATGAACAATGCCACATCATAAGTTCCGGGGGTATTGTAAGTGACCGGTGGAGGATTCTGTCCGATGTGCGAACCGGGGGAGCCTCCGGGGAAGGTCCATATCCACTGGGTCGGGTCGCCGGTGGAGAGATCCGTGAAGTTCACGCTTCCGCCGGTGGTAACAACGGTGATATCGGCGGTAAAATCTGCAACTGGCCAGGCGGAGCACCCTGTTCCCGGAGAAGCGAACAGGCTGTCGCCTTCGGTGTTGATGAATGCCAGCTCGATACTAACATCCCAGTTTTCAGCCACTGAATTGTCCAGGCCCGGGTCGCAGAATGTCAGCGAAGGGCCGCTCCCGTCCGGTTCCAGCGGCCATGGGGCTTCATCGTTGAAAGTAAGGCTGTCGACGATCATATCATAACTGTTCCTGAGTTCGATGAATTCCCCGCTGTTGCTGAGGGCCCCTTCAAATTGGCGGGCCGGTAAGCCGTACGATTCCTGGAACGCAACGGAGTCTACCGCTATCAGGAAATATTCGCCGGGATTGAGGGTCAACGCCGGGAAAGTATATTCCACGCCGGCGGAGAAGTAATATCCTTCCAGGTCGACCGCCACATTGTCATTATTGAACAGCTCGATGAATTCGAGTGAATCGGTGCCCGATTCGGGCGGGTTGTACATGAGTTCGGTGATCACCAGTTGCGGGATGTAGATCGGTTCAACGATGGCGAAAATACCGCTCAGGCCTTCGGCGTCGGATTCGAAATCGGTGATCCGTATCCGGCAGTCTTCGCTTGGGGTCTGGGCGGGGGAGATATTCCACGTCCAGGTACCCGTTGCGGCCGGTATCGAGGGGTTGAGGACGGTCCAGGCCGGTGTGCCGGCGGAGGCATTGGTAGTCAGCTCGATCTTTACATTGGCCAGCGTATTGTTGGCGGTCCAGGTAATATCGTGTGCGCTGCCCTGTTCCCAGTATTCTCCGCCCAGTGGGTTGGTAACGGTGATAAAGGCGCCGATAGCATTTCCGGTGATCTCGATCTCATCCACTCCCCACCGCCGCGGATTCCCGCTGCTGAGGTACTGGAAGGCTATGTGGACATTGGCGCCGCTGATGGCGGAAAGGTCCACATTTCCGGAATTGGTCCAGACATCTGACACGGCAGATTTCGTAAAAGCCAGGCTGGTCCAGGTGGCCAGGGTAGGATCACCACCTGTGTAATCAGTGGAGTACTTGAGCATCAGTTCCGTATCTGTATCACCGAACCTCCATTGCGTCTGGAATTCCATCATTTCATCGGTGAAATTGTTAAGGTTGAGCGAAGGGGAGATCAGCCAGTCGTTACTGGGCTCATTTTCACCGAATCCATTCATTTGAGCGAAATAAGTTGTCTGGTAACCTCCTCCGAAGTTTACAACTGCCCAGTTTCTGTCGCTGGCTGCGCTGATAGTATCCCAGGCGCCAAAACTGTTGTCTTCAAAATCATTCCCGATGATCTCGTATGGAGTTGTTCCCTGGGCTGAAGGCGCTGTACCGTCGGTTTTGTAATTTGCATTGGAACCGGAGTTTGTATAGGGATAGATCTTGAAGTAATAGGTGGTCTCGCCATTCAACCTGAAAAATGTACAGGTTTGTGCGCCAAAAGCCACATTCAGGGCGCCGGTCCCATCGGAGAGGTCGGCATCGTTCGATTCCATCGTACCGTCGATCGGTGCGGTGATATTGTCCTGTTCACTGGCCTTGACCAGATAATTACCCGGAAGTTGCGCGCCTGTGGCGTCGGTCCAGCTTAGGAGGGCGACGAGGCCGTCAATGTTGCAGGCAAAACCTGTCGGGTAATTGGTTGGTTCGGGATAAACCGTTCCGCCCATCGTCTGGCCATTGTTCAACAGTCCCGGAGTGGAAGTGGCCGGGGGTGCCCAGGTAAAACTGCTGTAACCCGTCCCGGAGCCGGTAAGTTGAAGAGAGTTGCCTGCGGCCGGGACCGGATTATCTTCCATAACCCCTATATCTGTCGAGGTCATTCCGACTGCCGCCCCGTCAATCGCGGTAAAGGTACCTTCATAACTTAGAAATTGTCCTGATATGACTGAAGTCTGGTAGACCAGCGCCATTCCGTCAGGCTGAGTGCCTCCGGTGTTTCCGTTCTGTATGCTCCCGCCATTGAGCGTGTAATTGTAGTAATAGAATGTGTAATCCCCGGTGCTTGTTCCAGAAGTGAACAGATCGAGTGTAGTGGTGCCATAGGAGGTTCCTCCATTACCATTGTACAGTACGACGGAAAAATCTGCCAGGTTATATCCACCCGGATTTTGAATGACAACTTCGATGAATTCATCGACATCTGTACTGGTGTTGTCATAATGTATCTCATTGATCCAGGCATTCTGGGCAAAGCCGTTGAAATTCAACAGAAGTGACAGGAGCACAGCCATCCCAAAGGAAATGTAAGTTTTTTTCATGTTACAGATTATTTGATAATAAATTCATTCTCTCAGAATACGCAGGTCAAAGCGCGGATCATCACGGATTTAAATTTTGTGAAACCGGCGGATTAATCGGCGAAAATCTGTGAGAAATATCTTTACAAAGAAGCAGAAAATTTGGGAAAATTCGGTCATATTGCCTTTATTTATTTGTTAACAATCAATAAAAACCGGATCGATTTAGCGGGAAATTCCATTTTTTCCACGATCTCATTTTTTGTGTTTCCATCGATTCCGGTCCGGTAAAAGATTTTTCCTTTCTGTACCAGTTCAACCATGGCCGGCTCATCGGATGGATTATAAAGGCAAGCCAGATAACCTTTACGGTCTTCAACCGGTTTCAGGGAGACCAGGATCACATCGGAAAAGATACCAGGACTTAAATTTTGCAGTCCAGCCGGTTCGCTTTTTCCTTTGGGGGTTTTTCCGGATGGGATAATGACCAGGGGATACCGGTTCTCCATACCGAACCGTTCGGCCTCCAGGGCATCAAACTGCCGGTGGGGCTTGATAACATAGGTAAAACTCACATTACCTTCCTGGGCAGCGGCAAAATTCGTTTCCCAGTAATTGTTCATGATGTAGGAAAAGAAAGTCTGCGAGGGTGCCAGTTTTTCCCTCCAGCCGGTAACTATTTCGTCCATAGTGATCTCTCCCACTTCGAAGAGAGGCGCATCCGGGCAGGCGATGGTCACTCCGAATTCTTCATTCGAGATATCGATCCAGTTTTCCAGGGTGAGAAAATTCCGGTTGGAACCTTTTATCTGATCCTTTTCGACTTCGCATTGGGCGAAGGCCAGGTCATATCTCATGATCCCCCCGGGAATATCGAAAGGGAAGGCCAGATGCACCCCTTCCGGTTCATATACCGCGTTTTTATCGATATGGTTCGTGATATAGATCTCCTCCAGCCCGTTGATGAGCTCTATTTCGGTCTCCATGATCCGGCATCCGGGCGGTCGTGAAAGGATCCTCAGAGAGTTGACAACAGGCCCTTCTTCCCCTTTCATGATCCGGATCTTATCCGTTGTCGCCGGATCCGCCGGATTCCTGCCTTCGACATACAAAAACAGGTTCAGCCCTGCCCAGGTATGGGCATCAGCCAGGTTTAGCCCGGTTTCCCTCCAGGTAAGTTGCCGGATAGCTCCTGTGGTTTCATCGATCCGGAGTTCAAAGTCCTGGTTGCTCAGAACAGGCACCGGCGCACCTTCATCGGGTAACCGGAAGAGCTTTTTTCCAGTTTCCGCTGAGAATCTCAGCGAACCCAAAGGCGGGACATCCCGAACAAGGAAGACCAGCTGACCGTCGCCGGTCACCTGCACCGGCACGATATTTCCCCCGGGATCCCTGATCACCGGCATGAGCGGAAGAACATCGACGGGTAATCCGACCAGTCCGCTTCGGTACCAGGAACAGGTATTGATCACTTCAAAGGCTTGCAATGGGAAATCCTCAGGCAACACTTCCGGCATCGATTCCTGAAAAAGGCGGGAGCTCTGGTCATGCGCTTTTCGCGCAAAATCCGCCTTGATCTTCCATTGCGACTGAGTAAAATCCGATTCCGGTTCGCTGATGGAGTTCCATGAACCCCAGGTATGTTCATCGAACAACAATACGTTCATCCAGGCTTTCCGGAAATCCTCTTCAGGATAATTGTCTTCATCCATGATACTCCTTAAGATCTGTGCCTGGTTGAGCCGGGCGGCGCTGGCCCGGTTCAGTATGGTCTCGCGGGCGGTGGAATAGGCGCCGTCTTCCCAGTATGCCGTAAAGTCTCCGCTGATTTCCGGCAACGATTCCCCGTACTTCTCTTCGAACTGTCGGAATGCTTCTCCAACGGTTGAGATCTGGATTTTCGGGGTGACGTACTTTTCGTTCCAGGCTTTGACGCTTTCCGGCAGGTATTCATCCACTGGCCCGTTATCCGATCCGATGGTATACCGGAGCATCACGATGTCGTAGGGATAATCCTGGTCGGCCAGTTCATTCATGTAATCGAGGATGAGGTCTTCCTGCAGCCTCTTTCGTATCTTTTTGTAATCCAGCCCCGTATGGAAGAAAGAGTAACCTTTGCCATGGATCCAGCAAAGGACTTTTTCTTCACCGGAAGGGGAAACCCAGTAAAATGGCCGGTCGCCCCATTCTTTTATGGTCCCGCCGATACGATGGCCGGAGTTGGTTCCCAGAGAGAGGTATTTAACGCCGCTGAGCGACAGTGCCGGCACCAGTCCCCACGACCACCCGGGGATATCGGTGATCATGGCCGAGGTGAGCGGCACGACGCATTCGCCGGCAACCCGCCTGGCCGGTTCCATCAGCCAGAGCAGTTCTTCCGATTCACACAGCGAAACCAGTTCATTGCCGTAAAGCCCGTGCAGCTCGATCCAGCCGTTCCGGACCGCTTCCATAAATTCGTTTTTCTCCGCAGGAGTGGCTTGATTTAGGTAAGAAGCCAAGGCCCACATCACTTCCGTGTTCCACCTGAACCGTGATCCTTCTGGGTAGTCCTGCGTTTCCTTTGCAAGCCGGATGGCGTCCTCCAGGTTTTTCCATTGCATCATTTCAACTTCATCCTGCACATGGGTGTAACCGATATCGTTGTGAGAGTGATGCAGGAGGCAGATGGTCCGGTGGGGGACAGGCCTGAGGGTGAAGATGGTGTCGCACAATACCCGGGTTCCGGCCGTGATTTTGACCGGAATAACCGTATCGTTCCTGATTTCCGGCACGGGTATACCGAGGGATTGGTAGCCGAACCCGATTGTCCGCCGGAAATCCTGTCCGGCAACCCTGATCAGGGCATCTACCGGCTCCCCGTAGTGAAGGATGGTGGTCCGGAGGAGCTGCCTGTTGCCCTGTTCCGTGCGTTCAACGGCATTTTCCGCAGTCAGTCTGACGGCATTCTTGGTTTCGTAACGGAACACCATGAACCAGGTTCTGCTCCCGGCCGATTCCCCGGTAACTTTAATCCGCACAGGGACCTGTTCCTGCAGCATTTTTTCAGGCAGGTACATTGACATATAGCCCATAAAGTCGCCGTACTTATCCACCTCGCTCACTTTAAACACCAGCTTCGAGCCTTCCGGCCCGTTCCATTCCAGTTCTTTGTCGAGCGTATCGAGAGGGGAAGAGATGGTAAACAGGTGGCGATCGTTAACGAATACTTTCCATGAGTGCGGGTCCTGCGGGTTTACGTCGATGCCGGCGAGGAGGAGGTAAGGGACCCTTGGAGGGTTATAACCCTTGGAGGGTGTCCGGGCGACCCACTCGATATACCTCGTCGAATCCTCCGACCGCACCAGCAGCGACGTTCCGGCATCGGGCTGGGGAGAGTGATATTCTAAATCTTCTCCTGCTATTTTTACATGGTAACCACTTGTGAAATTTTGACTAAATGCCGGAAATCCTATTAGAATAGAAATAAATAGGATAGGCCTTAAAATATTTCTCGTATCGGGTTGCATTGGCCTTCTTAATTATGGATATTGATTTTTATACCCTTTCGCTCATTTCAAATGTAGGAATAATTTATCCTTCAGTTTAGCAAGCATGTAAGTTTGTTAACTGTTATGAAATTATTAACAAGCTTTTTTTTAAGCTGTTTTTCCATCGAGGATCATTATTTTTGTAGCTTTATAGATTATGCAATGTAATAGCATGGTATTTTTCTTTTTTTAGTAGTACTGGTACTTAAAAAGTTATTCTTTATTAACATATAATCAAATAAATAGAAATGATATGAAGCGTTTTTACACAAGTTTAACTTTGTTTATGTTTCTGATATTTTTCACTCACCAGAGTGGTTTTTCTCAGAATGCCTGGATCAATGAGATCCATTATGACAATGCTTCTGGCGATGTTAATGAATTCATCGAAGTGGTCGTAGAGAATCCAGGAAGTTATGACCTTTCCCTATTACAAGTGATTTTACATAATGGAAGTGGTGGAGCTTCCTATAACACCAAGAATTTGACCGAATTTACTGTAGGTGCGACAGTAGGAAATTTCACAATATATCATTTTATCTATCCTACAGATGGTATTCAAAATGGCGCACCTGATGGAATGGCTTTAGTGTATTCCGGCTCAGTCATTGCAGGTCAATTCCTTAGCTATGAAGGTGCTTTCACAGCTGTTGGTGGCCCAGCCAATGGATTATTGTCAACGGATATTGGAGTGTCGGAGGGTGGTACAACTCCTATTGGTTTTTCACTGCAATTGTCAGGCACTGGTACACTTTATAGTAGTTTCACATGGCAAAGTCCAGCGGATGATACCCCCGGTCAACTCAACAATGGACAAACACTGGGTGCTCCGACAACTCCGGTACTTACCGCCGTGCCCCTTGAATTATCCGGCTTCACCTATACCCTGGGCATTGGACCTTCTGCCTCACAGTCCTATTCCATCAGCGGGAGCAATCTGACCCCTGCTTCGGGAAATATCAGCGTTACCGGCAGCACCAATTATGAAGTATCGACCGATAACCTGACATTCAATACCTCAGCAACCTTGCCCTATACGGGCGGGACCCTCGGCGCAACAACCATTTACGTGCGGCTCAAGGCCGGCCTGGGATATGGGGATTATAACGGGGAGATCATCGCCAATGCAGGGGGTGGAGCCACTACGGTCAATGTCACCTGCAATGGGACCGTTCCTTACCCCGAACCGTCCAATCATGTCACCAATTTCCTCGCCGGTACACCCACCTCCCTGACGATTCCTCTGACCTGGACCGATGCGACGGGAGCCATTATTCCGACCGGCTACCTGGTTAAAGCCGGCACTACCGGATATGGCAACATAACGGCCCCGGTGGATTTCGTGCCGGAAACCGATGGGACCCTGGTCAAAAATGTTGCTGCAGGCGTAGGTGCCGTTAATTTTACCGGGCTGGTCCCAGGACAGCTTTATTACTTTAAAATCTGGCCTTATACCAATTCGGGAGCATTTATCGATTATAAAACCGATGGAACCGTTCCCCAGCAGGATGCATCCACCGATATGCTGTATTTCCGGTCAGTAGCGTCCGGCGCCTGGAATGCGGCGGCCACCTGGGAGATCTCCGTCGATGACATTACCTATGTTCCTGCCACCACTGAAATTCCGATCTATGGCAATTCCGATGTGACCATCCGGAACGGACATACGGTAACGGTCCCGACAGGTACTTATAATAATGCCGCCGAAGATCTTACCGTCGAATCGGGTGCCACTCTCTATGCCAACAGTTCCAGCAGTTCCTGCTTCGTCTATATCTATGGAGATATCCTGAATGACGGGACAATAGGTGGCGCCAGTGACGTAATCGGTTTCGATATCGAAGGCGCCAGTTGCACCCTGAGCGGCTCCGGAACATTCATCGCTTCGCGTATGGCAAAATTTACCACGGCAAATGCAACGACGGATTTCCATATCAACCAGGATCTGACGCTGACATATACGCATGCTACAAATGCTGCCCTGTACAACAACCAGTCGGGTTCAACCGTGTTCAACATTATTCTCGGTGCCGGCAAACGACTGACGGTGCCAAATGCAAGAATCAACCTGAACGGATGCACCTTGACTCTCAAGTCAGATGTTACCGGGACCGCATCCCTGATCCCACAGCTGGTAACGAATGCCACTGCATCAAACCTTTTCGTCGAGCGTTACATCAGCGCCTGGACCGACGATGCCCACGGCTGGCACCTGCTCTCCTCGCCGGTGGAATCCCAGGCTGTTGACCCGAACTTCACCGACCCGACTGCAGCCGATTACGATTTTTACATGTGGGGTGAAACCACCAACGAATGGCTCAACCAGAAGGTCGGAGCCAACAACATCACCAGCTTTGTGCCCGGAACCGGTTACCTGGTGGCATATGCGGCCACTTCTACCAAACAGTTTGCCGGCGCACTTAACACGGCTGATGTCACTGCCGGCAACCTGACTCTCACGCCGGCCTCGTATTACAGCGGATGGAACCTGGTGGGCAACCCGTTCCCCAGCGCCGTCAAATGGAACGACGGCGTGAACTGGACCGTACCCCCTGAGATCGCGGCTATTGCCAAAGTTTGGGACGAACCGTCCGCTGCGTATGTGGATATTGCCGCCAATGGCATGATCCCTGCCATGAACGGCTTCATGGTGCACGTGGAGTCCGGCTCCCCGGCCTCGCTCACCATCCCTGCCGCCGCCCGCGTGCACGACGCCACCCCATGGTACAAATCCGGCGAAAATCAGCTCGTGCTGATGGCTTATGACCGGACCGGCAACACCGCCCAGCAGCTGGTGGTCGGATCGGACCCCATGGCTACCGAAGGCTATGACGCCGGATTCGACTCCCGCTTCCTGGCCGGTTATGCCCCGCAGTTCTACAGCCTCGCCGGCGACAACATGCTTTCCACCAATACGCTCCCGGAAATCGGCGTCAATACCGTTATCGAACTGGGATTTGTGAAGAACCAGGCCTCGGAATTCAGTATCGGGCTGGCCCCGGAAAGCCTGATGCAAGGCGCTACCATTTATCTGACCGATACAAAGACCGGCGCCGTGACCGAACTGCGTGAGGGCGTAGAATATACGTTCACTTCCGCGGAAGGCGATGAGGCCAACCGGTTCCTGCTCCACTTCGGACCGCTCGGAATCGACGATCCGGCGGCTGATCAGCATTTCAACATTTTCGCCCATTCCGGAAACATTTACATCCAGTCGCAGCAGCCTGCCAAAGCAGAGGTGATGGTTACCAACCTGCAGGGACAGATGGTACTTGGCGGCCAGGCCGGAGGCAACAGCCTTACGGTGCTGAATGCCCGGTCGCTGCCTGCCGGTATTTATTTTGTCATGGTCACAGGCACCGACTCGAGGGTGGGCCGGAAGGTCATGCTGGGCAGATAACAGGGAATGATAACGGATTTGATAATCAAAGAAAAAAGACATACTATGAAAAACAGGATCAAGATACTGGTAATAGGGATCACATTCGGGTTATTAATCGGGACCGGAGCGGTCAGTTATGCACAGCCCGGTCCGCCGCCTCCGCCCGAAGGGCATGGAGGCACGGGCAATTCTTCCCCTGGCGGGATGGCGCCGGTCGGCAGCGGCCTTGCCATTTTGATAGGGCTCGGAGCGGCCTATGGCGCCCGAAAGCTGGGCAGTACTTGGAAGAAGATCGACGAATAGCAGGTATTCGTTTATTCGAGATATACCTTACCTCGCTGGCCATTTGTACTGCCGGCGGGGTTTTTTTGTAAAATTTTACTATCTTTGCACGGTTTTTGTAACACTCAACACTACCAACCAAACACTAACGGTTAAACACTCGTAGCCAAGGGGCTGACTGGTTTTGACAGCAGGTGAGTGGTTGTGTAAGCATGCCGAGCCTTTCAGATATGCTCGTAAATATCATCTGAGAACAAACAACTGGCGAAAATAACTTCGCTCTTGCTGCCTAATCACGTATCGTGAGGTGGCTTAATCCCGGCTCAAGGAGTTGGGACAGGACGTTCTGCCGGCGGAGATGCCTGATTCCAACCGGATCACAGAGCGCTCGCAATTTCGGGCTGGTCATGGCGAGGCTCCGGCGCCGTGATGAGATAAAGGAGATACGGCAGGGCCTTGGGTGCCGTTTTCCGAACCCTGTCCGACAATCAATAAGCGGATAAGCATGTAGAAAGCACCTCTGCTATCTGTTTGGACGAGGGTTCGAGTCCCTCCAGCTCCACGATAAATTAAAATATAGAACTGTAAGACAAATAGTTACAGTTCTATATTTTTATAGGGGTAACGTATCGGGTAACGATATCAAAAATTTTTCCATTCAAGACCTATACTCGACCCTCATTCACTTCGGCAACGATATCATTATCACCGAAGTCACCTTATACGGCACCGGATTTATAATCTCCCCCGTCTCAGTATCAGCCAAAGGCGCAGTTAAGTACTTCAGCAGTTCCTCTCGCTGTTTAAGCGATCTGTTGATTTGAGCCCAGGTATTATCTATGGAATAGTCATAAGATCGCCTTTCTGCAAGCTGAACCCTGGCACCCATGTAATCGAAGCTCTTTCCGTACTTCTCAGCTTCTGTCAGAACATGTTCAGCAATGCCTTCCTTGATCTTCTTGATCAATTCCTCCATAGCTTTCAGGCAAAGATGGATGGAAAGAGGATTGTACAGTCCGGTATCAATCTCTCTAAGGGCTTTCTGGGCGAAGAAATCAATCTGGCTCCTGGTCAGATTGAACTGCGTGATATAACTTAGTGAATTATCCATTGCCATTTCCTCCTCTGATCTTAAAAAGTTGTTCCCTCAGTTCTCTTCTCATCCTGAATGTTTTGAGGACCTTGTCGATGATGTCCTTTTCACCGGCACGAAACCGCTCAATGGTCTTTTCAAACTGTGCCTGAGTTAACCATTCGCGGTCATCATCAAAGGATGGCTTGGGCTGCTCTGGCGGCTCTTCATGCTGAGCCATTGCATTGGCAACCTCCTCGTATGAAGCCAGGCTGGTGTCGATCCCTATTCCCAGGAGCCCAAGTGCACGGCCAATAGCAGAGGTCTCGCAGTTTTCGACATAGCTGCTCTTGTTGATGAAGGTGGAGTTCTCCTTTTCCTCCCCGTGGCCTGTGGCCCGGAGCAGTCCGTTCTCGTCAAAGACACACGCCCGAAACCGGACCTTGCCTTGTGGCGAATCGATGATCTCGGTCCTAATGGACCAGGATGGATTGTTTTTCCAGAACTCTGTGAGACGTTCATGGACAGGGACGTAATCCTTTCCCTGGATGTTGATCTTTCTCATGATGTATTTGTATTAAAGGTTACCGAATTTTTTCACCGAACGATGAATGAATTTTAAGAAAATATAAAAAGGGCTTAATTAGTCCTTTGGAAATGTCTTTATTTAATGATATCAAGGTGCAATCTTAATGAGAACTATTGCAATTGTTTATTGCTTTCCAAAAATGGCACATTGAATGTAAGACCCTCAATGGAGTGGGAATAGAATTAGTTCCGCCTTCTTGTGAACTGTTTGGTGGAATTATAAAAGGCTTGTGAAATAGGACCTTACTTAGCTAATGGTGTAAAATCTACTTTAATATTAAATCTATTTTTATTGTTTTTATTTTACATCAAATTGATCTATATTTATGGCAAGATATAAAAATCATCATTGTTTGTATGAAAAGGTGATGTCTTAGCTGCATATAGCAGTATAAGGTCAGCGACCATTTTCAATCGCAACAAGCCATATTCAAAATACTTTTATCATGAATAAAATTTCTCGAATTGATGAATTAATTAAAAATCAATATTCAAATAGAGAATATAAAGAACTTAAAGCCTTAGCAAATTTATTTTCATATAATTTCATTTATAATCTCGAAAGGATACTTAATGAAAATTGTATTAACAACGATTCGTTTTCCGATAAATATAAAATACAAGAAGGGTGGATTGATAAAATACCTATGGCCGAGTTTCTAAATGTAGAATATGACATTAATAAAAATCAGATTCATGGTAGAGTCGAGATTGGTGATTTCTTAATAGTATTCCATCATTATTTCAAAAATAAAAGGACAAATCAGCAAGACGTTTCGAGCAGAGCAGTAATTGTTCAGGCTAAGATTGCTAATATGGCCTATCCCAAAGTGCCTATTGTAAAAATAGCTAAAAATAAATTTTCTTCAACGAGTAAAGAGTTGAAGTTGCTAAGTGATTGGCCAATATTTAATCTATATAAAACATCAAAATCGAATGAGGCTGTTCAAAAATCGTTAAAGATTATTCCATCATATAATAAGGCAAAATTTGCAGGATATTATAATAAGACTTGGTACATAGGAAACCCAAAAGCATTAGAAATATGTTCTGTAACTTTAGGGAGCTTAATTGATGATATTATCCGAGGAAATGAGGGTGCATCCTTCCAAAATAATAATTTTCAAACTGATTGGGATAAACTCATCAATTCTATAATAGCAATATGCAAAGAATACGCTCTTCCTCCCTCTTTATTTTCGAGACGCGGCAAGAGATTACTTCGATCTTCATTATTATATTCTTATGCCTTGCTGTTCTTATTTCCGCTATTCCAATTTAGACCACGATTCAGAGTTCTTATTATCAATAGATATACCGAAGAATGAATTAAAAGTCACAACCGTTACCAAAGAACTATTGGTTAAGTATAAGGTGTCCTTTGAATACAAATCTTTTCAAATCTTTTTATTTCCTTGAAATAGTGAATAAAGAATAATTGAACTGTAAGCTTCCCCGAACTTCGTCCATTTAAAATTAGAGTAAAAAATAAAAAGTCTAATTTTAAACCGATGATTTAAGCTATGAAAAAGACAAGATTTACCGAGACACAGATTGTTGCCATTTTGAAGAAGCAGGAAGCTGGGATTAAAACCAGTGATCTATGCAGAGAATATGGCATCAGCGATGCTACATTTTACAACTGGAAGGCGAAGTATGGCGGACTTGAAGTGAAGGAAGTGAAAAGGCTCAGGGAGTTGGAGCAGGAAAACGCCAAGCTCAAAAAGATGTATGCAGAGATCAGCATGGAGAACTATGCGCTTAAAGACCTGATCGCAAAAAAGTTATAACGCCTGATGAACAGCGTCAGGCGGTGGATTTCCTTGTAGAAGAGCACACGCTGAGCGTTCGTCAGGCTTGCCGGGCCGTTGACTATCCCCGAAGTACCTATGAGTATCAATATCGGGCTAAAGACGATCAACCAGTCATTGAGGCATTATCACAAATGGTGGAGGCACATCCGGCCATTGGATTCTGGAAGTGTTACCACCGATTGAGAAAACAGGGCAACAGATGGAACCATAAGAAGGTTTACAGGATCTATACACAAATGCAATTAAACATCAGAAGGCGGGCTAAGAAAAGATTGCCGGCAAGGGCTAAACAAACCCTATTCAAGCCGGAAAGAATCAACCAGGTATGGTCGATCGATTATATGTGCGATAGCCTTTGGGATGGAAGAAAGTTCCGCCTGTTGAATATTATGGACGATTTTAACCGGGAGATCCTGGCTATTGAAGCCGATACCAGTCTTCCAGCGCTGCGAGTGATTAGGACTCTTGAAAACATCAAATTGACCCGTGGATTACCCGCTATGATCCGGGTGGATAACGGACCCGAATTTATCTCAGATAAATTTGATTCCTGGTGTAAAGACAATAAAATCCAGCTGGTGTATATCCAACCTGGAAAACCTACTCAGAATGCATTTGTAGAACGATTTAACGGCAGTATCCGTAAGGAACTACTCAATGCTTATATATTTAGAACCTTGGGTGAAGTGAGAAAAATGGCAGAGGAATGGAGGCAGGATTACAATCACTATAGACCTCATGATTCATTACAAAATATGACTCCGATGGAATTTTTACAGGAAATGAAAACTTGAAAATTCTAATTTTGAATGGACCGAAAAAGAGGGAAGCTTACAGAACCATCATGTACAATTTTAACGCTTCTTGACGATTTGAAATATTGGAAGATTGACAACTATTATGAGTCTAAGGAATATACATATAAGTTACGATGATTTGATAAGCAATTGATAAGATTATTGGTAATGATAGATATGAAAGATATTCTAAGACTCCCTTAAATATAATTATAGCAACCCTTCATCCGCAAAACTATAATACCCTTCGGAAGAAATGATCAGATGATCCAGTACCGGCAGGTCAAGCATCAATCCGGCTTCCTTCAGCTTTCTGGTAAGCTGGATATCAGCTTCGCTTGGTGTGAGATTTCCGGATGGATGATTGTGAGCAATGATGATCGAGCTGGCATTTGATTTCAATGCGATCTGGTAGATCAACTTGGGGTCTGCAACCGTCCCGGATATTCCTCCCTGGCTGACCTTTGCCCAACCCAGAACACGGTTGGCCCGGTTCAGGCATAGGATCATGAACTCTTCGACATGATCGATCTTCGGGCTCCATATTCGACTAAGGACATCGTAAACATCCCTGGAACCGGCTACTTTCTCCATATCTGATATCCTTACTTTGTTACGGTAATGGATCTCAATCTCAGCCAGGTTGCTTGTAAATAGGTTGATGGATTCTTTAGCTTTCATGGCCTGACCTCCTCTTCTTTCAGGGATTTGTCCTGCCGGCCTGGAATGATGTCGGAACCATACTTCAAACGGATATAATTCATGTCCTTGGGCTTGGTGTTGGCCGACTTATAGTCCTTTGGACGCCAGTACCACATTCCCTTCTTCGGGGCAAAGAAGAAGCCTATATGTTTAAGCTCCTCCTTGTAGGTCCTGGTATTGCCCGATAGCCAGATCCAATTCCCGCAAACTTCGATGGTCAGGTCAAATCTGATGATCTGTTCGATGATCTCGGGGAATCTGCAATAGTCCTCCCTGGCTTCCTCCTTGGCATGGCTGAAACCAAAGTATGGATTCTTCATGATTTCCCTGTATTGCCGGTTGATTTCCTGCATTGTGGCAGTGTCACCCCCCCTATCAGGATGGTGTAGCATGGCCAGGCGTTTGTACTCACGTTTTACCGCATCCAAGGTGCGGCATTCACGAAAAAATTGTGTTGTCATATTGAATAGGATTAAAGTTTATTGATTGATAAATGTCTTCGAACCGTGAACCTTTAGAGAATGGTGATCTGAGGATTGGGATCTGGAAAAAAAAGAGTCTTTGCTTTGTAAAAGAGATAGACTTGAGCAATAGGTTTTGTCCACTCATCTCATACTTATATAGAAAGAACTGCACATGGAAAGGAACCGATAACAGCTGTAAAAAGAGTGAAAGACACCCATGTGCCCTGGCTTTTTCTTATCGACCAGCGCACACCGTTCAAACCTGGCCTCATAAGAGCAGATTGCCAATAGATCAGCTTGATCTCAAAAACAGAGAAGATGGCCTGATGCTGAATCAGTTTTTGAATGTTTAAGGCCAGGAATTGTCATTCTGTCCCGTTCCAAGACACAAAATGCAATAGATTCCAGGTCACAAAAAAAGGGGGCTATGCCCCCTCTTCGATCGTTTTCAATGCTCCTGATCAAGCGTTCACGGCCAGATAACGGCCATTGCACGTAAATTCGATAGACTTGTCGATCGCAATGTCGCCGTTAAACTCAGTGAAAACCTGGAATCCGGTTCCGGCCTTATCGAGCCGTTCCTGCTCCATTTGCAGGTTGCCCTGGAACGAGTCGAGCCACATCAGGAAGCGTTCCCCGCCTAAGGCCAAATTGACCATTTCCCGGCCCGGATTGGCGTTGGTTCTCGACATGACCACTGCAGGTTTACCGGACTGATCGACAGCGAACGTCAGGGCTGTGGGTACTTCGACCACTGGCAACCGGAATCCGTGTTCCTTGCGTGGCTCGCGTTTTGGCAAAACCCATACCTGTTCACTTGATAGTGCGGTTGGCACCAACGCTTGCAACTGGGCCAGCGTCATCGACTCATCGAAAGCAACTCCCTTTTGCAGAAGCAATTCTTTCGTTTGTGCTTTGTTCATTTTTGTATGTTTTTAGTTAGTAATGAATTAGAATTACTTTTCAGTAATTTAAGCACACGGGGTGTTGGTGGTGGTAGGTGGGGAGGGGAGCGTTCACCACAAATTAATCGATGACAAAGAGGGGGGAGGGGACCTAAGGGAGAGGGGGATAAAGGGGGTGTGGGATAAGGAGGGATGGGAAGAGATGATCTTTGTATCCTTCGGATACAGGTCCCGTTACGAGAACAGTACCAGTACCAGTACTTAGAACTAAAGCTCCTAAGGCATCCTTCGGATGCCCTCTGTACTAACTATTGGCCCCAGATCTTTTTCTTTTTCAGGGATCGTTAAGGGCGCTTTTTCTTTTTTGCATGAGTTCGGTTCGGCGACGATCGGCCGCAGTTGGTCAAAATTGCTGAACCCTTCCGCCGTAAATCGACGATCGGGATGTGAAATGATGCAATACTCATCCTGTGGGCAGGAATGCTTATTTTGAGGAAAGGGTTTGGTCAGAACTATGATGTAAGTTATAAAGCGATTGTAAAATTGGATTTGTTTTGAATCGACAGTGCAATTCAGAGTTGGATCACGGACCTCTTGTATGTCCCGTTCAGATAAGATAGTTCGGATTATTGCCACAATCGGTCAGTTCATTTGGCATGAGCTTGATCCGTTCCCTGAGCGACATTATGACCTTCCATTGGGGCTAATTAGTTCCTGGAAGAGCCATCATTGTTCTGCGAACGAGGAGATTCCCGTAACGGACCAAGGGAGCCGGTCCACTGCAAATGAGTTCGGCAAATATTTCTTAATTGGTTGAAGAATTTGGTTTTAGCATGAATTGAAAATACAAAATTAGAGATAGCTGGAAAGAGTAGGGATAATGAGTCTCCCTTGGACTACTTGCATCTTAATAATTAACTTAAATTTATAAAAATTTTCCCTAAAAGGAAGTGGAAATAAAACTTGACCTATCAGCATGAAAAAAGCCCTGTATTTTCCATATATTAATGTTCCAAGGTCAGACTGGACAATCCGAGCGTTATTATACTATGATAGAATTGGTGCCATTGTTCCCCAGGAATATTATTATTATCCAGAAGAGAATTTTGATCCCTTTATGTTGGAATTAGTACGCGAGGATTTGGTTCAACCTATCAATCCAATGGATGTTTTGGCTCGGCCATCAGAATTAGCAGAACCATTCCAAAGATATGTTGAAATAAATAGAGCAAGATTAACTAATCGGATTAAAACTTATAAAGGTCATATAGCCCCCGGTTTGCTTAATCCAGTGAGGATACACGCTGATAAAATAGATGAAAATATATTCATCTATTTGCGAGATATGGGCTTAGCAATTCAAGGCGAAGGGAGATGGTATTATGTTGAGCGATGGACTGCGAATCAATTAATGAAATATTTGGCCGCAATAATTGGTTCCAAGTTAAAAATGTTACCAATGACCGATAAAATTAATCCAGCATATAATTTTACTTTAAGGGGGTCTCAAGAAAAAAAAAGATATACGATTCTAAAACGTCTGATCCCATTTCCTGCCGATATCCAATTAATTAAAATAAATAATTTCAAAGAAAAACATTCAACTTTATTAGCTGCATTTAGAAATAGAGTCGAACAATTAGTACTTGATCCTAATTTACATGAAGGAACTGAACTTTTTAATGAAAAAATAGTAGAATTAGAACTGAGAAAAACAGAATTAGCTGAAAAAATGAGTGAAAAAGGACTGGGAAAAATTGTTTTCGGTTCAGTTGGTGGCATAATTGGTTCCTTCTCTGGATTTGCGGATGCAGATTCTAACATTACTATAATTGGTAGTTTAATAGGATTTGGGGCAGCAATACATTCAGCATTACAAATCGAACGCATTAGAAATATAAATAATGAGAGTGGAATGAAGTACTTGGCGATGATAGACAGGTCAGTAAGAAGTAACAGGGGTGTAAATCATTCCTAAAATAAGAGATTATAATTTCTTCATAAATGTAAAAAAGATTACATGAACTTCAACCAAATCTTGGAGAAATACAGAAAGTTCTCCTTCACAGAAAAAGATAAAGGCGAAAGATTTGAAAGATTGATGCAGGCCTACCTGCGAACAGATCCAAAATATGCCAACATGTTCAAGAAGGTTTGGATGTGGAATGAATTTCCCGGGCGTAAGGACCTGGGGGGCGGTGATACTGGGATTGATCTGGTTGCTTTGACGTATGATGGAGATTACTGGGCCATCCAATGTAAGTGCTACCTGGAATCTACTTGGATTGATAAACCGGTCGTAGACTCTTTTCTTTCGACTTCGAGTAGGGAGTTCAAGGATGAAAACATGCAAACGACAAAATTTGCGAGAAGGCTATGGATTTCAACGACGAATAAATGGGGGCCTAATGCTACTGAGGCTATAAAGAATCAGCATCCTCCGGTTTCAAGATTAAACTTATACGATTTAATTGAAGCTCCTGTTAATTGGGAAAAACTTGAACAAGGTATCCATGGTGAGGAATCCAGAATACCCCCTAAGACCCTTAGACCACACCAGATTACTGCCCTTGAGAATGCACACGAGCATTTCAAACGAGCTGATCGTGGAAAATTAATTATGGCTTGCGGAACTGGAAAGACTTTTAACACATTAAGGATTGCTGAAAATGAGACTGATAACAAAGGTTTCATTTTGTTTTTAGTGCCATCTATAGCATTAATGGGACAAGTCCTCCGTGAATGGTCAGCAGATGCCATTCATCCAATTAACGCAATATGTATTTGTTCAGATCCTGAAGTTTCAAGAAAGAGAACGCAAAATGAAGATGTTGACACCTACAGTGTGGTGGATTTAGCTCTTCCGGCATCCACAAATGTCAAAGATGTTTTGCTGCAGATCAGACATATCAATCTAAAGGGTAATTCCGGGATGACAGTTGTGTTCTCCACCTATCAATCTATTGATGTTATTTCTAAAGCCCAAAGGGAGCTATTCAGGTCAGGTTTTGGTGAATTTGATCTTATTATTTGTGATGAGGCGCACAGAACAACTGGCGTGACTCTATCAGGAGAAGATGATTCAGCTTTTGTAAAGGTCCATGACAATGATTTCATCAAAGCCAAGAAAAGGCTTTACATGACGGCTACCCCGCGATTGTATAGTGACGATATCAAAAGTAAGGCTGCCCAGGCTGATGCAGTACTCTGTTCTATGGATGATCCTGAGCTTTATGGCGAGGAAATCTACCGGATCGGTTTTGGCGAAGCTGTAGAAAGAGATTTGCTTACTGATTATAAGGTTTTGATCCTAACGCTTAATGAAAACAATGTCCCGCCTGCTGTTCAGAAGATGATAGCTGATAAGAAAAGTGAAATCAATGCAGATGATGCTTCAAAACTTATCGGCACGATCAATGCCCTATCTAAACAGGTCCTTGGAGATGAGGGTATTATAAAGAATTATGATCCTGAACCAATGCGGAGAGCCGTTGCATTCTGTCAAAATATCGCAATTTCAAAAAAGATAACAAACTTGTACAATGCAGCAACCGCAACCTACATTAATGAATTGCCTCAAGAAGAAAAGGGCACTATGGTGTCAGTAGAATCTAAGCATATCGACGGAACAATGACAGCCCCGCAGCGAGATGAGTTGTTGGGATGGTTGAAGTCCTACAGCGAAGATAATGAGTGCAGGGTGCTTACTAATGTTAGGTGTTTAAGTGAAGGGGTTGATGTCCCTTCTTTGGACGCAGTCATGTTTTTATCTGCCAGGAACTCGCAAGTTGACGTTGTTCAATCCGTTGGCAGAGTGATGCGTAAATCTCCTGGTAAAAAATATGGTTATATAATTATACCTGTTGTAGTACCATCAAATATCGAGGCTGATAAAGCACTCGATGATAATGAGAGGTATAAGGTTGTATGGACAGTTCTTAATGCACTCCGGGCCCATGATGATCGCTTTAATGCTACTGTCAATAAAATAGAATTAAATCGTAAACGGCCTGATAACATATTAATTGGCCGACCTGGATATTCCTGGGAAGATGGGGAAATTAATATTGCCGATCCTGAAAGTACTTACGCTAAAAATAAAGAAATCAATAGACAACTTGCTATGCAGTTTGAGCAATTACAAAATGTAGTGTTTGCTCGAATGGTTAAAAAGGTGGGTGATCGGAGATACTGGGAACAGTGGGCCAAAAGTGTAGCGGATATCGCTCAACGACATGAGGACCGGATTATCAGATTAATCAAAGAAAATGATAAATATAAAAGGGCGTTTAATACTTTTTTAACGGGATTGCAAAAGAATATTAATCCTAACATCACTCAAGATGAAGCGACAGAGATGTTGTCACAGCATTTAATTACTGCACCAGTCTTTGACGCATTATTTGAAGGATATTCTTTTGTTCAAAATAATCCTATCTCGATTTCAATGCAGAAAATGCTCGACCTATTGGAGGAGCAAGCATTAGAAAAGGATACTAAAGAGTTAGAGAAATTTTATGAAAGCGTTAAGAAAAGGGCGGAGGGCATAGACAATTCGGAAGGAAAGCAGCGTATCATCCTTGAGCTCTATGAAAAGTACTTTAAGACAGCGATGCCAAAGATGGTTGAAAAACTTGGTATTGTATATACGCCAGTTGAAGTAGTTGATTTTATTATTAATTCAGTAGCTGATATTTTACAAAGTGAGTTTGGAAGACATGTAAGTGATTCTAATATACATATTTTAGATCCTTTTACAGGCACAGGAACTTTCATAACGAGACTAATTCAAAGCGGGCTAATTTCAAAGCAAGATTTGAAAAGAAAATATTTACATGAAATACACGCAAATGAAATTGTATTGCTCGCATATTATATTGCAGCTGTAAATATTGAGAATGCTTACCATGATATAATCGGTGAAACGGATTTCGTCTCTTTTCAAGGTATATGTTTAACAGATACTTTCCAGTTAGGTGAAAATGAAAGTAATGAAAAACTTTTTTCAGAGATGTTTCCGCAAAACTCTGAAAGAGTCGTTAAGCAGAAGAATTCCCCTTTGAGAGTAATCATTGGGAATCCGCCATATTCGGTTGGCCAAAAAGACTACCATGACATGGCTCAAAATCAAAGCTACCCAAGACTGGATAATAGAATTGAAAAAACTTATGCTGCAGAGACTACTTCAATGAAGCGAGCCTTATATGACGCATACGTTAAGGCATTCCGTTGGAGTACAGATCGCTTGGACCCAATAAATGGAGGAGTGATTGCATTTGTCTCTAATGGTTCATGGATTGATGGACAAGCCACGGATGGTTTTCGAAAGTGCCTTGAGCGAGAATTCTCAACTATTTACGTATTTAATTTAAGGGGAAATCAGCGAACGAGTGGAGAGCTTAGTAAGAAGGAGGGTGGTAAAATCTTTGGATCAGGATCACGTGCACAGATTGCAATAACATTACTTGTTAAAAATCCAGACAATAAAGGAAACAAAGCAAATATCTATTATTATGACATTGGAGATTACTTGAGTAGGGAGGAAAAACTGGCAATAGTTAAAGATTTTGGCTCTATTGCTAATTCTAAAATGACTTTTCAGAAGCTAACGCCTAATAATCATGGAGACTGGATAAATAAGAGAAATACGTTATTTAATACCTTTATTGCACTGGGAAATAAAGATAAAACTAACCAAATTTTTTTCACAAAGTTTACTGCTGGAGTAATTACAAATAGAGAAAGTTGGGTCTATCAATCATCTCGATATGAGCTTATTAAGCAGGTCACTGAGATGATTAATTTTTATAATCAGGAAGTGTCACGATTTGAGAAAGAAAGAAAAGAGAATCCATCACTTAAAATTGAAGAATTTGTATCAAAAGATTCTAAAAAGATTAAATGGGATCAAGGACTGATAGATGATGCAGCTAAGGTTAGAAAAGTAAACTTTGATGACCTATCGGTTAGAATAGGATTATATAGGCCATTTTTCAAACAACATCTTTATTTTGATAAATACTTAAACTGGAGCAGGTACCAACTTCCGACTATTTTTCCTTCACCATCAAGCAGAAACCTTGTGATATGTGTTACAGGTTCAGGAGGAACGAAAGACTTTTCGGTAATAATCACTGATTGTATACCCGACAGGCAAATGCAATTTAATGGGCAATGTTTTCCTTTGTACTATTATGAAGAAAGGACAAAAAATAATCCAAGTCTTTTTGATGCAATCGGAGAAAGTGAATACATACGTCGTGATGGATTGAGTGAGTTTATTTTCGAACGAGCGAAAAGACAATATGGTAAAAATGTTAGCAAAGAAGATATTTATTATTATTTGTATGGTATAATGCACAGCAGGCATTATCGAATTGAATTTGCTAACGACCTTAAAAAGATGATTCCACGTTTACCTTTGATCGAAAATGTCAAGGATTTTTGGACATTTAGTAAGGCTGGTCGCCATCTTGCTGAATTACATCTTAATTATGAACACATTCCACCTTATGAAGGGATTTTAGTGAAAGGATCTGAAAGTGGTTACTTCAAAGTGGAAAAGATGCGTTTTCCTACAAAGGGTCAAACTGATACAATCATCTTTAATAGTAGAATTCAAGTCACTAATATACCATCGAAGGCTTATGAATACAAAGTTAATGGCAAATCAGCCATTGAATGGATCATGGAGCGATACCAAATAAAAGTAGATAAAGCCAGTGGCATCAAGAATGATCCAAATGATTGGGCATTGGAATCTGGTAATCCAAGGTATATACTTGATTTGCTTCTTAGTATCATCAATGTGAGCGTCCAAACTGTGGAAATTGTAGAAGGCTTGCCGAAAATTGACTTTAACAAGTAGTTCATTATTGGTTAATTCTCTCTATTTTTGAAGTTATCCATGAATGTTAAAGGTAACATACCCGTTAATCACCTTGTTTTAGTTTGGGCCAGGGAATCTCTTGCACTTACCAGGAATCAGGCATCTGATAGAACTGGAATTACATCTAAACGAATAATTCAACTCGAGGAGGGTGAGAAATCACCAACTTTGGATGAGCTCAAACTTTTTTCAAAAGCATACAAGCAGACTATTGCAACTTTACTTCTGTCTTCGCCTCCTAAAGAGAAACCTCTTCCGACTGATAGAAGGACCGTCGATTCTACCGACATTGGATTTTTTGATGAGAAAACCATTTTATCGGTTCGCAAAGCCAGAGCTTTGGTTAAATCTTATGTTGAACTTAGCCAGGAGATGGGGAGGGGGATTCCAAAATTTAGTTTGTCAGCCACACTATTTGATAGTCCTCAAGAATTTGCTAATAAGGTCCGTTATCTACTGAACTTAGATGAAATTCGAGGAATAACTGACATGAATCAGGCTCTGGATGCCTATATTGAAAAAGTTGAGGCATTGGGTATAGCTATTTTTCAATTAAGCCTTACTAAAGACAATCTAAGAGGTTTTACCATTATCGATGAAGAAATTCCGATCATCGGGATTAGACGTGGTAGTGAACAGGCAACAGCTAAGATATTCACACTATTTCACGAGTTTGGGCACATTTTATTGAATGAGAGTGGGATGTGTGATCTGAATGAAAGAACCAATAGTGAGGTTGAACAATGGTGCAATGCCTTTTCCGGCGAGGTCCTTATCCCAACTGCCGAATTATTAGGCATGCAGAAAGTGCATGATCACCAGCGCAAGGGTGAGCAAACATGGAAACTATCTGAACTCGTTTCGCTTGGCACTTATTTTCATGTTGGACCATTAGCGCTTCTTCGCAGTTTATTAAAAGTTGGATTAACGACTTCTTCCTTCTATAAAGAAAAGCATGAAAAATGGAATAAACCGCAATTTGGAAGGGCGGCAATTCCTGAAGGTAGAAATTTGCCTAAAGAAACAATTAAGGAAAAAGGTCGGACTTATATTTCATTGGCTTTTTCCGCTTATGATCAAAATAAGATTGATATAAAAGATTTATCTGATTTCTTAGGTGTAAAATTCTCTTACATTCAGAGAACTCGCCAACTTCTGAATGCGTTGTAATGGATTTATTTCATACAGATAATGTCATATATGTTATTGATACAAGTGGTCTTATCCATCTTGAGTCAACATTTAAGCGTGATAATCCCGTTTTTACTGCTATTTGGGAAGAGATTGAAGACTTGATCCTTAACGGATTGTTTAAGACTATCGATTTTGTAGAAATTGAAATAAATCGATATGAAGGCAAAGAAGAGTTCTTGAAAAACTGGATTAAAAAATGGAAAAAGCATTTAGTAGTTGAGACTGATGCTCAAAGTATCACTGCTTCTATTCCAATTATTAATGAAGAATATAGCAGTGGATTCTTCGATGCTAAAAAACAAGCAGAAGGCGTTGAAGAAGCTGATCCCTACCTTATTGGTTATTGTAAAGTGCACAAATGTATATTGATAACAAATGAGAATGCAGTCAAATCCAATAAAATTCCGGCAGTTTCAAAAAAGAATGGGGTGGATTGTGTTGACCTTATTGAGTTCCTGAAACGGCGGGGACTTAGAATGGAGAGAAAAGGGTCCTTAACATCTAATCTATTAGCTAATGAATCATAACGCAATAATATTATCTAAATATCAAACTATTTTCAATTATTTATATGGAAGCTGGTAAAAGAACAATCAACGACATTTTCAACGGAAACAGAATATTGGAAATCCCATTCTTTCAACGCGCATACGTGTGGGGTGAGCCTCAATGGGAAAGAATGCTTGAGGATATGGAGGAAGTCTGCGAAACCCGGAAACCATACTTTTTAGGATCCGTGATCCTCAAACAACAAAGCACGACTGCGGCTTCATCTATTGGAGATAGAAGAACGCTTATTGATGGACAACAACGCCTAACGACATTGAATGTTTTGTTCAAGGTCCTTTGTCTGAAAACCGGTCAGAATGACGCTTTTAACCGGATCTTCAGATTAATAGGTAATAATGAGATTGCCCTTCTGCATAACCATAATGATATAGAGGATTTCCAAACGATTTTGAACTTAAATGCTCTGGAGGAAATCAAAGAGAACGGCGCAATGACGCGTCTTTATAATTACCTAAAGACTAATGTTGACCCTTCTAAACTTTCGATTCATAACATTATGACAAACGTAATGTTTGTTGGGATTGACCTTGGCGTAGATGAAGATGAGCAGCAGATTTTTGATACTATTAACTCACTTGGCGTCCGCCTAACTACCGCTGAATTGCTGAAAAACTATTTCTTCAGCCGTGATAATGTACAAGCCTATAATGAAAATTGGAAAGAGGTATTTGAAAAGGACAAGGAAACCAAGGATTTCTGGGATAGAGACATTACTGCAGGAAGAGCTATCCGGGAAAATATTGATCTATTCTTCTATTCTTTCCTTCAAATAAAGATTCAGGACAGTTCACTACAAGTAAAAACAGAAGACAAGAAACTGTTTACCAAGGTGGAAGGATTGTTCGATTCGTATAAGAAATTTATCAATGACTATTCGATTAATAAAGTCGAACTAATTCAAGAGATAAAAGAATATGCGAAGCTCTATCGGGAAAATATTGATTTTGATGTAGTTGATAGAGAACTGACACCAGAATTTGGGATAGAAAGAATCAATGCGGTCATTTTTGGGCTTGAAAATACCACTCTTATACCTTATGTGCTTTTCATCTTGAAGAAAGTCCAGGATGAAGAAGAACGGCAGTCGATCTTTGAATATCTTGAGTCGTACATCATGAGAAGAATGGTCTGTCATGAGTCCACAAAAAACTATAATCAACTTTTCTCAGAAAGATTGATACTTAATGACATCACTACCGAGTCGGCCTTGAAAGATCATATAGAAAGCCAATCAGATAAAGTGAATTTTATGCCAGCCGATGAAACCCTGAAGGAAGGATTCTATAATTCTCGTTTGGTCAATAAGCAATCTGCTGGTATACTGTACCTCATTGAATCAAAGATCAGGAACAGGGCAAAGCATTCGACATCATTGCTTGGAATGAACCGTTACAGCCTCGAACACGTCATGCCCAAAAAGTGGGAAAATAACTGGGCACCTGTGGCGACACCAGCCGATAAAATTAACCGTAATATCAAGCTACTGACTTTAGGGAACCTAACCATCATTACCTCTTCACTTAATGCTTCGATTCGAGATGCTGAATGGAGTGTAAAGAAAGAGGGCAAAGGAGACAAGCATGGATTAAAGCATTTTGCGGCAAGCATTGACACATTTTCGGAATACCTCAATGAACCGGAATGGAATGAAGATGTAATTGATCAGAGAGCTGAATTTCTTTTTAACAAGGCTAAAGAGATTTGGAGGGATGATTATTAGGTCAATATTTTATGAATATTGTTTGAACTGTATTAATCATAACTACTTAACTAAAATATTACTATTTCTTTCCTGGAAGCAGGGCCTCGTTTCGGATACGCATTGACTACGCCAATGACGGAAGATCCGACGGGGACCGGTTTCTGTTTTTATTTGTATTAGCTAAAACTTAATCTGACAGTTACCGTAGAAGTGATTATGTC
>CAZUDV010000012.1:0-133089 GCA_964619555.1 uncultured Bacteroidales bacterium
ATTTTATTAACTAAAAAATCACCCCAGGTGTCAGGTCAAGTCTTAGCAACTACAGTTCATATAACCTTCTCCTACCATATAGAAAGCGGTTCCGGTAAGTGTTGAGCCCTGTGAGCCGTGGTGCGGGCCGAAGCGTGAAGAGGTCACATTGTAATTACCTTCCGGATTGGTTACATCAGGTATCTGGTAGGAAGTCCTGGGCTGGTGGCAATTCAGGCAGAGGTTGGCACTACCAAGGTCAACCACATCGCCGGTAAGCCAGAAAGTATGAGGAGCTACATCCCTTAAAGTCCAGTCGGCCGCCGTATAGGTGTCATGGATCTGGTGGCAGGTGTAACAGTTGATGCTGGCCGGATTCTCAATGGCTGCCAAGGTTGCTGTCGTATCATTGGCTAAGGCTTCTTTGAATCCCTGGCTGGTATGGCACGGGGCACAGGAAGTCCGGTTTTCAAAATTGGTGCCGCCGAAACCGTGTTTGGAATGGCTCCATTGGCCGATAATGGTTTCAACAGTTTCGGAATTGTCATGGCAAACCCCGCAGGTAGCTGTACCGTCGGTTCCGTCAATACCATCTTCACCGTCTTTACCTGGAGGGCCCTGGGGACCTTCTTTGGTACAGGCGGCTGCAAATATCAGTGCCGTGATTGCGACCACTGAAAAGAACATTGTAATTAGGTTAAGTTTTTTCATATAGAAACGGTTTTTAGTTGTTTGCGAAATTTGAGACAATATTAAATACATTCATAATCGCATATGTTATTTTGTACGGTGATATTTAGCATTAAGTATATGAATCAAATTACATTAAAAGATTGATATATATCAATGAAGTAAAGTGAGAGTAATTAATTAACATGTTTAAATGATTGAAATACAATTAGATGTAAAAAGTGATCAGACAGGTTATCATTCGATCGTTTTTATTTAGAATGAATATAAATTTCAAATGGCAGGGAATCATCCGTTATCTGAGACGGCTTCGAGGGCTTTTAAATTGATAATTTTCAATTCGTTTCCGTTCAGTGAAATGATGCCGGCGTCTTTGAATTCCTTCAGTATCCGGATGGTACTTTCCTTGGTGATAGAGGCCATGTCAGCCATTTCCTGGCGACTGATGGTCAGGAACAACGGATTGGATTTATATACCTGATTTGACAGAAAGAGGATCACCTCTGCTACTCGTCCCGGCATCTGCTTTTGGGTCAGGGTATAAAACTTCCTGAAATTGCCGATTTCTCTTAAATTGGCCCTTTTCAGCATCTCTTCCGCGAACTTGCTATTGGTCCTGATGATCTCTTCTATGGCTTCCCTTTCAACGAAGCAGGCCAGCGTGTCTTCAACCGCGGCTACTGAAAAATGATGTTTGCCATCGATGTACATCCCGGGGCTTCCGATCATCTCCCCGGGTCCGACCAGGGTCATGATGAAGTTCTTTTTCTCCCCCGCTTCGAAATACACTTTTACCAATCCTTCCAGGATACAAATGTTATGAGTGAAAGAAGTGCCTTGCTTGAAAATCATTTCTCCTTTGTTAAACAGAACTTCAAATCTGGTGGCATCGATCTTTTTAAAATCCTCTTCCCTCAGTACCTTGAAGGAGTCAATCCTCTTTTTGCAAGAGCCGCAATCATGAATTTTCAATACTTTCGACATGTAAATTTTCCGGCGTTGTTTAACAAATATACAATAATAATAAATATTTAAGCAAAATCTTAAAATTGGGGAATTCCTCTCGTGCGGTTTCTGGCGAAAAAATAATTAACATTGTCTGTCATTTCAATTCCACATCCATGAAACAAAAACCCCTTTTATCATTCTGGCAGATCTGGAACATGAGTTTTGGCTTCCTGGGCATTCAGTTTGGTTTTGCCTTGCAGAATGCCAATGTAAGCAGAATTTTTGAAACACTGGGTGCCAAAGTCGAGGACATACCGGTCCTCTGGATTGCTGCCCCGGTGACAGGACTGATCATTCAGCCGATCATCGGGCACATGAGCGACAATACATGGAACCGTCTTGGCCGGCGTCGTCCTTATTTCCTGGTCGGGGCCATCCTGGCGTCACTGGCCCTGCTTATCATGCCCAATTCACCGGTGTTATGGGTGGCAGCCGGGATGCTCTGGATAATGGATGCTTCCATCAACATTTCGATGGAACCGTTCCGGGCATTTGTCGGGGATATGCTACCGGCCCGCCAGAGAACCCGTGGTTTTGCGATGCAAAGTTTCTTCATCGGCACCGGAGCGGTCATCGCCTCCGCCCTGCCTTATTTCATGACTAACTACCTGGGCATTGAAAATACCGCCCCTGAAGGGACCATTCCCCCATCGGTGAAATTCTCGTTTTACATAGGGGCCGCCGTCTTCCTGCTGGCCGTGATCTGGACGGTTGTCCGGTCCAGGGAATATTCACCCCGGGAATTACAAGAATTCAGCCAGACTGAAACAACCTCAGCCAATAAGGCTGACGGGCACCCGGACGAGATCCTTCCGGCCGGTCGTTTCATTAAAGGGAGCTACGCCTGGATCGCGGCGGGCCTGCTTTTCTCCGTGCTTATTTACTGGTATAAGCTGCAGGCCGAATTGTACATTTTGTCGGTAGGTATCCTGGCTTTCGGGATCATCCAGGTCCTGACGGGCCTGATGATAAGGAGCGGGAGTACATCCAACGGATTTGTCGTGGTCATCAATGACCTCTTCAAAATGCCGGGTACCATGAAACAACTGGCTATCGTGCAATTCTTTTCCTGGTTCGCGCTCTTTGCCATGTGGATTTATACCACGGCCGGCGTGACCAGCACCAAATACGATATGAAACTTGACCAGGCCACCTATTCATCCCTGGTAAAATATGTGGACATAGCTTCCAACATGCCGGATACTTCCTTGTTTAACAATGAACTGCAGGGTGTAAGGGAAGAACTGGACCGTTTTGGAAAGCGGTTTGACAAGGGTAAGGATGTCTCGGTCTCCATGAAGGTTGTGCAATTCTTCAACGATGAAAGGAGAAGCGACGTACTCGGGGTCACGCCGGAACTGGCATCCTGGTTCTCTCATGTGAACCGGGAATACAACCAAGGGGCAGACTGGGTAGGGGTGCTGATGGCTGTATACAATGGATTTGCAGCCATCATGGCTTTTGCAATCATGTGGATGGCACGTTATATCGGCCGGAAACGGACCCATGCCATCAGCCTGCTGATCGGCGGGATCAGCCTGGCTTCCTTCTTCCTCTTCCAGAATCCAAAAATGCTGATCATTTCGGAATTGGGCATCGGCCTTGCCTGGGCCAGTATTCTGGCTATGCCGTACGCCATCCTGACCGGCTCATTGCCCCAGCATAAAATGGGCACTTATATGGGTATCTTCAACTTCTTCATAGTCATTCCCCAGATCATGGCGGCCTCTATCCTGGGATTCTTCGTTCGGTCGCTGGCGGGGGGTGAAGCTATCTATGCCCTCATCCTGGGCGGGATATCCATGATCATCGCAGCCGTTTTGGTCTTGTTTGTCAGGGATGTTGACGAACAGGGTTAACGAGCAGGTATTTCCTTTTCTGCAGTTCAAACGTGTGAATAACTTGATAGTCAACCCCATTGAAGATGTCTTCATCATCCCTGCTGTAAGGGTCGGAAAAAGGTTTGAAAGGATTTTGCATCAGATCGCCGATATCCCTGCGCAGGGAATATTTCGTCAGTAATATCTTTTGCACAATATGATAATTACCGGGGATAACATCGTGATATATGGGTAATATTTCCTGGCGTTCCCGTTCTATATAGTAAGTGCATTGCATCGGGAAATAAGTGCCGTGGAAAATCCCGGCCGGTATTCCTTCTGTCAGGGCCAGCAGTTCAAATGCTGCTTTTTTATTGGCATAAGCATTGCCTTCCATTGTCCTGACCGGCAGGATCAACTGGCTGAAAGTTATTTTCAGAGTGACCATGGCCAGGATAAATGCGGCCAGAGCAGTTGCCCGGTATTTTAGCTGAAAGATGAAGATAGCGGCAAGGAGGATGAATGTTAAAACTGAAATCCAGGTAAGATGCCTGATGAAATCAAGTTTTTCGATAAAGGGCAGCACCAATGACCCGGCCATGAATATCCCTGTCAGTACAATCAGTACCAGGTTGACAAACCGGTTTCTCCCCGGTTCCCGATTTTTAAAGGTAACGTAAAAATAAGCCATGATCTGGAGCAGGAACGGGTAAAGCATGATAACGTACCTTTGCCTGCTTCCTGGAGGGAGCCAGTAAATGGGGAAATGCAGGATAACCATCAGGAAAGCGAATTTCACCAGCGGGTTGCTTTTAATCGTCCGATAAAACGATTTTCTGAAGATAAAAATCAGAAGCAGCGAGCCCGGGAACAGGTTTTGCAGTGTTTCCAGAGGGAATTTCAGCATCTGGAAAAAATAGTCCATGAGGTTATATCCGGTGAAACGCTTACTGGATTCATTGGTGAGATTCTTGAAATAGAACAAGGTATCTCCGTGCATTTGATAAGCGAAAAAGTAACCTCCGACAAGCAGAAGAAAGAAACTGATCCCCGCAAAATGGGGCAAGCGGAAAAGCTTCTTGAATTCCCGGTTTACGGTAAAGTAGACCAGGATGCTTAAACCGGTGAACAGAAGCGAGGGGACACCTTTGGTCAGTACCCCGATCGCCCCCAGGAAATACACGGATAGGAACAATTTGTAGTATTGACCACGCTGGTGGAAGTGAAAAAGGCAGATCATTCCGGAATAGGTCACCAGGCTGTAGAACATGTCAATTTCCGCCAGGAGCGAATTGAAGAAAAGGTTCCCGCCCGCCACTGCAAAAAGGAGGGAAGTCAGTAAGCCGAATTCCCTGCTCACATATTTTTTACCGATCAGGAAAATCACCAGTGAAAAAATGACCAGAGAGATGACAGTCGGGAGACGGGTAATGAATTCCGAGTTGCTGCCGGCAAGCGTATAGAAAAATCCCAGGATCCAGTTGAAAAACGGGGGTTTCAGGTGATAATACTCCCCGTGGATGGTTGGGATGAGCCAGTTGTGGCGGAATATCATTTCCATTGCCACGACGGCCCGGCGGGGTTCTTCAGCGTAAAGGGGAACGAGGCCGAGGTTCAATAAAAGAGCCGGCAGCAAAAGGATTCCTGCTATTACAAGCAACCCATATTCTCTTTTACTAAAGGCCTGCAAAACACTCCGATGTTAAAAAAGAACTTCGTATTCTTTTGAAATAAGGATGTCGGCCATGGGTTTCAGGGCCTGTACCATCCGGTGTTCCTGCTCCAGGACAGCCATCCTGTATTCATTCTGAGGCTCCTTGCCTCTTACCACCTGTGCCTTCTTGGTTTCGTGATAGGTCAGCTCGATGAAAATCCGCAGGTCCAGCCCATCGGTTTTAATCGCATAAAGCCCGTCGATGATCAGCATATCGATCCCTTTGAAGTCAGTGGTCAGATGATCGACCTGCTCGGTTACCAGGTCCACGCAGGGCATGGTTGTTTCCCTGCCGGCTTTAAATGCTTCGATGTTGGTGTACAGGGTTTCCCAGTCGTATTCTCCGTAGCCGACAACATTTTCAATGCCCTTCTGTTTACGCCATTCCGTCCGTTCAAGCGGATGGATGCGGTAATAATTGTCAATGTGAAGGGGCTTGGCCATGATCCCGTGTTTCCGAAGGCCTTTGGCTATAACATGAGCCAGTTCTGTTTTACCGGAACCTGATTCCCCAGAAATCCCAATCATGAATTTGTCCCTTTTCTGTTCCAGGATACGCTGGATAATGGCTTCACCGGCATTCCGGTGTTTATCTTCGATCAATAGCACGTCACCTAACATGGAATGAGTTGTTAAATTGCTGAATGTTTATATTGTTAAGAAAATAAATAGTTACAGGATAATTGTAGTCCAGAGGCCCGGATCCAGGTCACAGGTATGGTTGTTCACGCGGATCTTTATCGTTTCTTCATTGCTTGCGCTGATCCGGACAGTTTCATGGGAAACCTCACATTCGTACTCTATTCCCCGGAAAGTGAACTCGAAGCTGATGGACCTCCAGTGCTTGGGCAAACAGGGATTAAGGCAGGGATGACTGCCGTGTAGGTCCAGTCCTGCATATGAAGCCAGGGCCACCCAAACGGTCCCTGCCATCACTCCGGCATGGATGCCTTCGGCTGTAGTTCCTCCCTGGATATCGTTGTAATCGCTGGTAAGGGCATCCAGGTAAAGCTCCCAGCTCAAATGACGGTCGCCGGTGAGGTTTGCCAGTTGGGCATGTACGACCCGGCTGAGAGTCGATCCATGGGAAGTCCGTGCCAGGTAATATTTCAGGTTTTTCATCAGGTAATCATCCGGTAATGCGTACCCCAGCTTGTTTATCAGAGCGTCCACCTCGTCCGTGTTGAGGTTGTAGAAGGTCATGAGGGTATCCGCCTGCTTGGCTACCTTAAACTCGTCGGGTGACAGACCTTCGGCTTTCAGCAGCCGGTCCATTCGGTAAATATTCCCGTATTTCTTTCGGTAAGCATCCCAGTCCAGTTCCCTGAGGTTAAAGTAACCGTCATACTGGGCAATTATTCCTTCCGGTGATATGACCAGGTTGATCCGGGAGCCGATATCCTGCCACCGCTCGACTTCTCCTTCATTCAGTTCAAGCTTATGCATCAGGGCATGGCGGCTTTCCGGCGGTAGTTTCTCCAGCAGGGCAATAGCTTTATCCATCAGCCATGCTACCATGATGTTGGTGTATGCATTGTCTTTAAGCCCACCCTCTTCCGAGCCGGGATATTTTTCATGGAATTCATCTGGGCCCATGACCCGGATGATCTCATATCTTCCCGTGACCCGGTTCAGTTTGCTTTTACTGGCCCAGAAGCGGCATATCCCGAAAAGCAGCTCGGCGCCATATTCCTCCATGAATTTCATATCGCCGGTAATGTGGTAATATTGCCAGACATTGTAAGCGATTGCCAGCGATACATGGCGCTGCAGCGAGCTGTGATCAGGGCCCCATTCCCCGGATACCGGGTTAAGATGAAGGGTCTGGGTTTCCTCCCGACCGCTGCTGCCGCTCTGCCAGGGGAACATGGCTCCCTGGTAACCGTGTTCCGCTGCATATTTTTTCGCTTCTTTCAGCCGGCGGTACCGGTACATCAGGATCGACTTTGCGACCTCCGGCAGGTGTATGTTATAAACCGGGAGTATGAAAAGTTCATCCCAGAAGATATGCCCCCTGTAAGCTTCCCCATGGAGGCCGCGTGCCGGGATACCCGCGTCAATGCGGGTATTCAGGGGAGAGGTCGTCACCATCAGGTGATAGAGGTGCAACCGTAACAGTTTCTGGGCCAGACGGTCACCCGAGATCCTGACATCGATCAGGTCCCACAATTTTTCCCACTGGGGGATTGATTTCTCCAGGAGGCCATCCAGTGTTTTATATTTCTTGCAATCCGCAATCGCGGCTTCCTGCGGATCAATTTCCCGGTCATCCAGGTTGTTGTACAAGGCCACGATTTTATTGACACTCAAACGGACATTCTGATCCACTTCGTGGGTGAATTCGATCCGGGAACGACCTGCCGAGTGGTTTTTATGCACCGGGACATAAATTCTCTCCCCGTCTTCGTAAACATTGATCCTGGCTGCCGCAGCAATTACAATATGGGATTCCGTCGTCCGCACCACCAGGAACTGTTCATTTTCTTCAGACCCCAGCAACACCGGTTCGATGTGTTTCTGGTTCAATTCTCCGTAACGGGCAACCCCGGCATTGATATGGTCGCCGTACAGTCCGGAGCAGACGGTAATTTTTGCGGAATAATTCAATGGAGTGATCGAATATTCCAGGGCGGCCAGGTGAGGATTGTCCATGCTGGCCGTCCTTCGGGATTCAAGTCGCGTTTCCCGTCCCTTCCTGTCCCTGATCTTAAGTTTCCGGTATAAAACCCCGTGATCGAAATGCAGAACCCTTTTTATATCCAGGATTTCGGTCTCATTTAAATCCAGCCAGTCGTCATCTCCTATCCTGAATTTCACAGGAAGCCAGTTGATCACATTTACAAAATCCTCATTTTCAATGTTCTTATCGCCGACTTTGGAGATTAACCGGTTATAGACGCCTGCCATATAAGTGCCCGGATAATTGAAAGGGCCCGCCTCTGTTTCTTCCATAGCCCCGCGGGTCCCGAAATAACCGTTCCCGACTGTAAGAAGGGCCTCCCGGGTCTTTTCTTTTCCCGGGTGATAATCATGGTAGATGATAGACCAGTTATCGATGAATATACCTTTAGAGAACCATTCCATGATTCCTTCGAAACCGATTTCCCCGATGTCTGAGACAACGATATCGGCGCCATTGCGAAGCAGTTCCTTCTCGTTCTCTTCACGCGCAATTCCCAGGACCAGTCCGAAATTGCCTTTTCTGCCGGCTTCCACCCCGGATACGGCGTCTTCCACCACCACAGCGCGGTCATATGGAACTCCCAGGTTATCGGCAGCTACGGTAAAAATATCCGGTTCAGGTTTTCCTTTGAGCCCAAGTTCGGTGCTTACCTCGCCATCCACCCTCGTTTCAAAGAGTTCGAGGAGACCGGCGGCTTCCAGCACCTGCCTGCAATTCTTGCTCGACGAGGCGACTCCGACCCGGATACCTTCTTCCCTGAGCCTGCGGATCAGGTCAACCGTCGTTTCATATACCTGCACCCCGCTCGTTTTCAAAGCTTCGTTGAAGGCGATGTTCTTTCTGTTCCCTATTCCGCATATGGTTTCCATTCCGGGATCATCCGACGGGTCCCCGTAAGGCAGGCTGATTCCCCTGGACTCCAGGAAGGATTCCACCCCTTTGTACCTGGGCTTGCCATCCACATATGGAAGGTAATCGTCCTTTACGGTAAATTCCCGGAATGGTTCGCCTGTCCTGGCTTCCCGCTCCCGAAGATAGTCGTCGAACATGTTTTTCCAGGCCGTGCTGTGAACCAGGGCGGTTTTGGTTATCACACCATCGAGATCAAAAATTACCGCATCAAAAGGATATGTGGTCATATATTTCCTGCTTTTATAATCTGAACCAGTTATATTCGTAAGGCCTTAGCGTAATAAACCCGTTTTCCGTAACAGGTGTTTGTCCGATGAGACTGACAGCGGAATCATAATCCCACCGTATCATCGTTTCTTTGTCTGACAAATTCTGCACGACCAGGGCGGTCATCCCATTGTGATGACGCGTGTACGTGAGGATTTCCGGGGCCTGGCTTCCATCGGTATTAATCATATCAATCCAGTGAATATTCCCTTTTCCAAATACCCGGTATTCATTGCGTGCTTTCAGCAGTGATTTCACCCTCGCAAAGACCCGTCCGGCAAGCGAATCGGTGCTGGAAATGTCAATCTCCACGGTTTTCCAGTCAATTTTTCCGCGGACAAGGAACCGGGTATCATCTTTGCCGATAATACGGATCATTTCCCTGTAGTAGGCCTCATCATTCAGTTTGCCGAATTCGTCGCCGTAGTAGATCACCGGTGTCCCCGGAAGGCTGAGCATGATGGAGAACATTAAGCCGATGCGTTGCGGATCTCTGCGCATCAGTTCCGATAAACGTGCCGAGATGCCCTGTCCAAGCCTGAAGTCCCAATCGGGGCTGTGACAGTAGCTATCATGGATGAATTTACGGTCTTCTTCGGTTACGTAGACCAGTTCCAGGCTGAGTTCATCGTGGCAACGGAGAAAGGTGAACCACTGGGCAGACCGGGGGATTTCCGGGGTCACTTCCCGGCTGAGCGTCTTATAGATGGGTCCGCGGTCACCCAGGGCGGCTGCTTTGTACATCTGGGGCATCAGGGGGAAATGGTACCCGGCATTACATTCGTCGCCATTGCCGAAATATTTCACCACTTCATGGGGTTTCTGACAGGCCTCGGCCAGCAGCAGCATGCCCGGTCGCACCGCTTCGGTCACGGCTCGGAAAAACTTTACCACCGTATGGGTTTTGGGATGGTTTTCACAGTCGGTGCCCTCCTCTTTCCAGATGTAAGGAATGGCATCCGCCCGGAACCCGTCCACCCCTCTTTCGATCCAGAACAGGAGGTTTTTCGACATTTCAATCAATACTTTCGGATTCCCGTAATTCAGGTCCGGTTGGAAATCGAAGAACCGGTGGAAATAATACTCATCTCCCTCCTTTTTCCAGTTACTGGTCTCAATTCCGTAAAATATGATGCGGGCATCGGGAAAGCCCCGGTCATCCTTTCTCCAGATGAAATAGTCACGGTACGGATTGTCTATTGACTTACGGGCTTCCGTGAACCAGTGATGCTGGTCGGATATATGGTTCGTGGCGATGTCAAAGATCACTTTCAGACCTCTCCTGTGAGCTTCATCCAGGAAGTTCCTGAAGATTCGGTCTAGTTCACCGGCCGGTGCGTCAGGCTCCAGCCCGGCCAGTTCCGCCCGGATCTTCCGGTAGTCCGAAATGTCAAATCCGGCATCCCGCATTGGGGAGTCCAGTATGGGCAGCAACCACAGGCAATTGACACCGAGGTTTTGCAGATAATCGAGCTTGTCTGTAAGACCCTGAAAATCCCTGTTGAACAGGTCGACGTAAAGAGAGTAAACCACGGCGTCCTTATACCACTCATTTTCAAGTGGATCCAGGCTGATCCCGGATTTAAACCTATCCAGTTCAGAGATGAAATTCCGGAGCAGGTCAACAGGTTGCCCGGGATATAATTCATTCCAGTAATCAAACAGGGCCGGAAACTGTTCTTCCATAGTGATGATTCGACTTAAAACGTTGAAAACAAATCAGATAACTTGGTTCAACTGGTAATAAAACAGTGCAAAGTTATGAATTAAATCATTGCCCGGACCATCAGAATCAGGGCATCGGAAAGCAAAAAAGCCTTTCACTTTCGTGGAAGGCTTTTTTCAGGCGGGGAAGTTGCTCTGCTATTATTATCTGACTCTAACAGCAACCCTGCCTTGGAACAAATTGGCCATTTTGAATTCCAATTCAAGTTTACGTTAAAACGATATCATTTAGTATACATCGTTATAATAATTATCAAATAAGGGATGTTGATAAATCAATATGTGCCTCGTTTATAAGTTTTTCCTATTTTCATCGCCTGAAAAAATCTGATTATGAAAAGAGCATTGCAGATCATTATCCTGGTGCTGGCGATTAACCAGGTGCGCAGCCAGGGGATAGTCGAACGGATAGAGCCCCCATTCTGGTGGACCGGAATGAAGGACACCACTTTGCAGCTATTGGTATATGGCGATGGCATAGCGGAATTTGAGGTTATTACCGATCATAAACTGGTAAAAATTTCATCCGTAAACCGGGTGGAAAATCCAAATTATCTTTTTCTGGATATCCTGATACCGGAAAAAACCAGGCCGGGTAAGTTAAAGTTCATTTTTGAATACCAGAGGGAAGTCAGGCATGTGGTTCATTATGAGCTTCTTGAAAGGGAAGAGGGGTCGGCCGAACGGATAGGTTTTGGAAAAGAGGATGTCATTTATTTGCTGATGCCTGACCGGTTTTCGAACGGAGATCCGGAAAATGACAGCGTCCCGGAAATGCTGGAAAAAGCTGACAGGAGCAATCCGAATGGCAGGCATGGCGGCGATATCGAAGGCATCATCCGGCAGGCCGATTACCTGGAGGACCTGGGAATCACCGCCATATGGATCAATCCTTTACTAGAGAACAACCAGCCGGCATACTCTTATCACGGTTATGCCATAACTGATTATTACCGGATCGATCCAAGGTTCGGGACGAATGAGGATTACCGGGAGATGGTGGAAGAATTTCACCACAGGGGGATAAAAGTGATCATGGATATGGTATTCAATCACTGCGGCGACAATCACTGGTGGATGAGAGACATGCCGATGGGTTCCTGGATCCACCGGTTCGATGAATATACCCGTTCGAATTTCAGGAATGAAACGGTAATGGATCCCTATGCTTCGGATTTCGACAAGCAACGGATGATCTCCGGCTGGTTCGACCGGCATATGCCCGATCTGAACCAGCACAATCCCGTCCTGGCCAGGTACCTGATCCAGAACAGTATCTGGTGGATCGAATATGCAGGCCTGGACGGTATCCGGATGGATACCTATCCATATTCCTACCGGGATTTCATGGCAGAATGGATGAAACGTATCCGTAACGAATACCCGGACTTCAATGTGGTCGGTGAAACCTGGCTGCAGCGGGAATCCCATACCGGCTGGTGGCAGGACGGTTCCCCGGTCAGTGGCGGTTTTAGGTCCCATCTCTCTACAGTCACCGATTTTCCAATGCATTTCGCCCTGAAGGATGCCATGAATGAAGCGGAAGGCTGGACGACAGGGCTCGCCAGGATCTATTATGTCCTGTCGCAGGATATGGTATACGATGACCCGTTTAAAAATGTCATTTTTGCGGATAATCATGATCTTTCCCGGTTTTATACCAGCATTCATGAGGATTTTGCCAGGTACCGCATGGCGATGGCTATCTTATTGACTGTACGTGGAATTCCCTCCGTCTATTATGGTACCGAATACATTATGACGGGGGAGGAACATCAGGGCCACGGGTCTATCCGGGAGGATTTCCCTGGTGGGAACTGGACGGAGCCAGCCGGCGGCCGGCAGGTGGGAATCCCGGAATTATCAGCAGTGCAATTGCAGGCGCACGACTACCTCAAGACCCTTCTGAACTGGCGCAAGAGCAACGAAGTGATCCATTCGGGAAAGCTGAAACAGTTCGTGCCGCAGGACGGTATCTATGTCTATTTCAGGTATAATGACAGCGATGCAGTGATGGTCATCAGCAATAAGAATGTCGAGCCAAAAGATATGACGCTGGAGCGGTTCGCGGAAATGCTGAATGCGTACAGCTCCGGCAGGGATGTCACTACGCAGGGCATATACGAACTGCGGAACATGATCAGGGTTCCCGCGATGACCACGCTGGTCCTGGAACTGGAATGACCGAAGAACGGACTGACGGCTTCAGTTACAGCTCGAAGGCAAACGCATGCGCACCCCATGGCTGTAAACCCGCAAACAGCCCCGAACGATTCATTTCATTGCTGTCACGGTAATAGAGTTCCCCGGAAATAACATCGAAAAGTTGAAAAGTTTTTCCTTCCGGATAGCCAAATCCTGAAATAATATGGCCCTGGGCGGCCTGGTCGCTCAGATTGATGACGATCAACACTCTTTCCTGTTCCATGGTCCATTCCCAGGCCAGCAGGTTCAAGTAAGACTTATTGTCCACCCAGCCTGTCACCTTGCAGTTTTGCCACTGGCCGTTGCGTAAGGTCTCAGATTTGAGAAAATCGGTCAGCCTGGCATAAAACCTCTCAATATCAGGATTCACCGGTTCCTGGGGCATTCTTCCCAGAAAAACCGGGATCTTGATCTTTCTTCCATGCATCTGGCCCTGGTGGATCAAACGGGCTCCCGGAAGGGTCAGGGAAGCCAGGGCAAGGGCCATGTGCTTGTTCTCAGGTTCCAGGGATGCTGCCCTCTTTTCATCATGATTTTCCAGGAAACGGAGCAATTTGGCCTGGTAAGAGTAATCTGCCGTGAGATGCTGATTTACCTCTTCGGAGTTACCGGTCAGGAGGCGGTCGTACAATCGCTTATCATAACAGTAATCAAAACCCTGCTGCATCATATCCCATTCCATATCCCAGTAAACTTCGGCTATGAACAGAAATTCCGGGTTTACCTTTTTGGCTGCCGGTACCAGCATGGACCAGAGCTCCTCGTCAGGCCTGGGACCGGCTTTTTCATTCCAGGTTTTGAGGAAGATGTCATTCAGGACCAGCATGGACATGTCACAGCGGATGCCATCACACTGGGAGGCTATTTCGCGGATGGTCCCGGTCAGTGCTTCCCTGAGACCCGGGTCGAAAACATTAAGCTGGAGCACGTCAGGCCACGGGGGGAAGAAGGGATCACGGGCCCTGGCGAAAATATGATTGTTCGATTCCAGGTAATCATCCGGTCTTGAAGCCAGGTCTTCCTCATTTCCCAGGATGAAAAACCCTGGATTATCGAGAGTCCATGGGTGATCCGGTGCGACATGGTTGGGTACGAAATCCAGGATCAATCTCATTCCCCTGCGGGCCAGTTCCCTGCGGGCAATGGCAAGACCTTCGGTGCCCCCCAGGATACTTTCGACCCGGTACCTCCGTATGCAGTAGGGTGATCCTGCCAGGTCAAAGTCCGTGTAATCAGGCAGTGCAGCTTGCATTTCCCTGATTATGATCTCATGATGCCTTGCAATAGCAATACCGGCGGGACTCCTCTCCCAGACTCCCATCAGCCAGACCATATCAAATCCAAGTTTCTGCAACCGGTCATACTCTCCGGCCGGAACTGTCGCCAGCGTCACTGTCCGGTTGTATTTCCGGCTCAGTTCCTGCAGCCACGGCCATGTATTGATTTCAAAAATCAGTGGATTCTTTGGCAAAAGCATCGGATCAATTTTTTACAAAGATAGTGGATTAAGGGGTTCATCTCAAGATTTTAAGGCAGCGTGACAGGAACAAAATCGTACCCACGGAATTCTTTCCGATATTTGCAGCAAACAAGCCTCCATGAAAAATTTTGCCATTCTTATCCTTCTTCCGGTCATGTTTGCCTGCACCATGGTCAAGGCCCCTCTTCCCGTGGACCATTTCATTCCGGGCATTTTAAGCCCTCTCAGGCTTGACAGCGATACGCCGACGATTATCCTTGGGGATGTGGTGCCTGAGGTCAGCATGGTTGATTCCGTAATTATTTTCGGGAAAAAAGTGACCTTCGAAGGCAGTGACGGACGAATTAAGCTGGAAATACCCGAAAATGCACCTCTCTTCATGGAAATGAGGATATGGAGCAAAGGGAACTGGCAGTCGGTGCCTGTCATGAAAAGCAGAAAGATAGATCATATGTATACTTTTGACCCTGGGGATAAGGTTTTCGGCCAGGTTCAGCTCGCCGCCGATTTTAACGGCTGGACGCCCTCCCGTACAAACCTTGAACTGAAAGAAGGTAAATGGATAACGATGATCCCGCTGGACCGCGGCAGGTACCAGTATCAGCTCGTGACGGACGGTATTTCACAGCTCGATCCGGCAAATCCGGATTTCATCGATAATAATGCCGGCGGATTCAACTCCGTGATGCAGGTCGGCCTGGCTGATAAATCCAGTCTTCCTTTTCTCTACACGAAGGAGATCGAGGAAAATGTGACTGAATTTGAGGTCGGATGGACGAAAAGGCCCACTGAAATACTCGTTTTCTGGCAAAATCTCCGGCTCGATGAGTCCTACCTGGAATTGGAACCGGAAGGGGTGAGCATATCGATTCCCGTGGAAGCCGGAAATAAGGAAAGATCCTTTATCAGGGTATTCGCTTACAGTGAAACCGGCATATCCAATGACCTGGTCATCCCGCTGAGCCGGGGCAAGGTTGTCACCTCGTCTTCCCTGCTGAAGAGGACCGATCACCAATCGAAAATCATTTACAATGTTTTTATAGACAGGTTTTTCAATGCTGATAAGGGAAATGACAGGCCTTTGAATGATCCATCCCTGGTTTTGTCCGCTGCCGATTTTCACGGGGGAGATATTGCCGGAGTGACCCGGAAAATCAAAGAAGGGTATTTCCACGACCTGGGGGTCAATACCATCTGGATCAGCCCGGTCGTGAGGAATCCCGAAGGGGCTTACGGGTTCTGGCCCGAGCCTGAGACCCGATTCTCCGCTTATCACGGTTACTGGCCGGTTTCTTTTACCCAGGTCGATCCCAGGTTTGGCACACCGGAAGAATTGAAGGAACTGGTTGATGTCGCTCATGCGAATGACCTGAATGTCCTGCTTGATTTCGTGGCCCATCATGTGCATGAACTGCATCCCTATTACATTCAGCACCCGAACTGGACCACAAGCCTTTACCTGCCTGATGGAACCCTTAACACTGAAAAATGGGACGAACACCGCCTCACCACCTGGTTCGACATATTTCTTCCAACTCTCGACCTGCAACAGCCGGAGGTCACTGAAATGCTATCCGACTCGGCCACCTGGTGGATCCGGGAATATGGCCTGGACGGTTTCCGGCACGATGCAACCAAACATGTGCCTGAGATATTCTGGCGAACGCTTACTAAAAAAATAAAACAACAGGTCGTGGCCGGAGAAGATCGGGAGATTTACCAGATCGGCGAGACATACGGAGGCCCCCCGCTCATATCCAGCTATGTCCAGCCCGGTATGCTGGACGGGCAGTTCGACTTCAATGTGTACGATGCTGCAGTCGGTGTTTTTGCAAGGGATACCGACCCGTTCACGAACCTGGACCAGACCTTGCAGACCAGCTTTGATTATTACGGATCGAACAATCTCATGGGATATATCACCGGCAATCAGGACAGGGTACGCTTCATTTCCTACGCAGGCGGCGACCTGAAATTCGGCGAAAATGCCAAAGCCGCCGGATGGACACGGAAGATCGGCGTCGGAGATGATTCCGGGTACAGGAAATTGAGCATGCTTACGGCATTTATTATGACCATTCCGGGTCTGCCGGTCATCTATTACGGCGATGAGATCGGTATCCCGGGCGGGAATGATCCGGATTCCCGTCGAATGATGAAATTCGACGGTCTTTCAAACCAGGAAGCTGCAACGCTGGAAACCGCAAAGAAGCTGGCAAACCTAAGGAAGGACCACATGGCCCTGTCCTATGGTAATTTTCTTACCCTGCAGGTAACGGATAACTCCTATGTGTATGCCAGGCAATATTTCGGGAAGACCGCTATCATATTCTTCAATAAAAGTGACCAATCTCAGCGATTGGAGCTAGAACTCCCGCAATGGCTTGTCTCAAAAGATCTTACGGCAGTCTTTCGATCCGAATACTCTCTGGAAACGAACAGGATTACTATTGACATGGAGCCCTGGTCATTCGAAATATTGGCAAATTAGTCCCTGACAGTGATAATTGAAATAATCAGACTTATCTGCAAAAAATTTTATAAAACATAATGAAAATGAAAAAAATGTTAGTTGAAAAGATCCTGCCCCTTGTATTATTTTCATTACCGTTCATCGCCCTGGTCATCAGTGCGTGCACAGGTCCGCAAAAACCTGATCAGAAACCGGATAAAGCACGACCCCAGAGTTTTGTGTCTCATCCCGACTGGAGCCGGAATGCCAATATCTATGAGGTCAATATCCGTCAATTCAGTCCTGGTGGCACTTTGAACGAATTTATTGAGCATATTCCCCGGTTGAAGGAGATGGGGGTGGACATACTCTGGATCATGCCGGTTCAGCCGATTGGCGAGAAGAACCGTAAAGGGGAACTTGGCAGTTACTATTCCATCAGGGATTACAAGGCCATTAACCCGGAATTCGGCACAATGGATGACTTTAAATCCTTGGTCAGCCAGGCTCATGAAGCCGGAATGAAGGTGATTCTCGACTGGGTAGCCAACCATACTTCCTGGGATCACGCCTGGATAACGGAACACCCTGAATATTATGAAAAGGACAGCCTTGGAAATATCATCGCACCCTACGACTGGAGCGATGTAGCCGCGCTTGACTATGGAAATCCAGCCGTTGGCCTGGCAATGGTGTGCGAGATGCAATTCTGGATCCGGGAAACCGATATTGATGGTTTCCGGTGCGATGTAGCCTGGGATGTGCCCATGGAATTCTGGGATATAGCACGAGCCGAGCTGGATAAAATGAAACCGGTTTTCATGCTTGGCGAGGCGGAAGGCCCGGACTATCATACCAGGGCATTTGATATGACCTATGCTTGGGAACTTCATCACCTGATGAATGATATGGCCAAGGGGAAAAAGAAGGTCGGTGCCCTGGATTCCCTCCTGATCAAGCAAGATACTCTTTTCCCGGCCGACGCCTACCGGATGTTGTTCACCTCGAATCACGATGAGAATTCATATAAAGGAACCGAATTTGAAAGACTGGGCGAAGCCTCCCTTTGCATGGCAGTTCTTACCGCTACCTTACCGGGGATGCCCCTGGTCTATAACGGTCAGGAGTCTGCTTTCAATGAACGGCTGCGGTTTTTTGCCAAGGACACCATCGACTGGAAAGATTACCGCCTGGAGCCGTTTTATAGCAGCCTGTTCCTGCTAAAACACTCTTATCAGCCACTATGGAACGGTAGCTGGGGAGGAGCCATGGAGCGGATCAAAACCACGGCTGATACTTCTCTTTTTGCCTTTACCCGTTCTAAGGAAGGTGACAGGATTTTTGTCATAACTAATCTCAGCGGAGAGGTAAAAGAAGGTAAACTGAAAGGGGATTCTTTCATAGGCGAATACAAGGAATGGTTTACAGGTGAGGAAGTTAACTTTGATAAGGGGGCGAAATTGCGGCTTAAACCATGGGAGTACAAGGTATATGTCAGAAAGTGAGATGGTATAATTTTTGTTAATTTTATTCTTTATAAATAATCTAAGTAATAACCTAAAACTATTCGTGATGAAAAAAATTCTACTACTATTTTTTCTTTTCAGTGCGCTGGGATTCAATGCGAAAAGCCAGTACAGCCAGATTGGCATCATGGGCGAATTCAATGAATGGACCAGTGACATGTTCTTAAGCCAGGATCCGACCCTGTTGGATCGTTGGACTCTTTTAGCGAACTTCACAAAGGATATGGACAAGAATAAGGATGGCCTGGTTGAGGTCAAATTCCGTGCGGATGCCGCCTGGACGACCAACTGGGGTGCAACTGAATTCCCGATGGGAACAGGCGTGCAGAATGGTGCGAACATACCTGTGATCATCGATACTAATGCTGCGTCAACAGAATATTTCGTGACTTTTAACAGCTCTACGGGAGCTTATAATTTCATCAGCCCATTCGTGGTGGCCAACAGGGGATATTCAATCGTCGTTGATGGCACCTTGAATGAGGCCGACTGGCACCTGGACAATTATGTGGCAAAGCTGCTGAATGGCTATTTCACTCTTGACCCGAATACTGTAAAATTCGGGGTGGCCTATGACGATTCTTTCCTTTACGTGGGCCTGGAGGTTCAGGATGCCCTGCCGACACTTTACGAAATGGGGGAAATATTTATCGACGGAAACAATTCCAACGGTGCCTACGACGCCAACGACCTTCACCTGAGGTTCAACGGGCCGGTGGTCACTATCGTTAAAGGTCCGGAAGACTTAGATATTGACCTGATGTTCCAGCTTATTTCCGGAGGCTATGCTGCTGAGCTGGCCATTCCGCTTGCTGCCCTGGGCATTACTCCGGATCCCGGCTCCCAAATAGGGTTTGATATCATTTTCGGTGACGGGGATTCCGGAACACAGGTCGACTATATGATGTCCTGGACCGGCGATAACAATAATTACGAATCCACGGTGGCATTCGGAACCCTTGAATTTGCCGATCAGACCGGGATGAATGAAAGGCCGGCTGTGAACATGATCCACGTGTACCCGAATCCGGCATCCGATCATATCTTTATTGAAGTTGGCGGCGAAACTGCCGGTGAACAGATCAATGTGTTGATTTCAGACATCACCGGAAGGATCATCCTGAACGAGGATTATCAGGTAACAACAGCCGGTAATTCCCTGAAAGTTGACGCCAGCGGTTTCATTCCCGGTCTCTATATGATCCGAATCATGGACGGAGATGGCAATAAAATCACACGCAAATTACTGGTGTCAGGTAAATAATCACTGTCCCTTTCTGCAGTGTAGAATGCACAAATAAAAAAAGGGTGTCCCGTCATCGCGGGACACCCTTTTCATTTTACAGAACCAGCGATTAGTTCTTCATGATCTTAACTGTATACGGTACTCCGGTTTCCGGACGGAACGTCACGAAGTACAGCCCGGTTGTAAAGCCGGCAGTGTTAATGGTATAAGTCCCGGTGACGGGTTTTTCAATATACGCAACCTGTTGTCCGACAGTGGAATGAACCACGATGCTCTTCAGATTGACAGCGGTATTGACTTTGATGTAGTGGTTAAACGGAACCGGGAATACGGAAACTTTTCCGGCCAGCGGATTTTCGCTGATCGACTCCGTTCCGGGTTTCACGCCCCAGAAATAAGTAGCGGTGGTATCCTGGGTGAAAGTGATATTCCGGTTCGGGTCGCCGTTCCATTCACCGCCGTTCCAGCCGGTTCCTTTGAAGAACTTGAAGTTATGGGTTCCGGGAACGAGGTCAAGGACGAGGGTATAAACCGAATCCTCATCCACATCCGTCATCATGTTGGCGGGATTGGTGCCAGGTTCGTTCCAAACGCCATAAACAAATCCGAAGTCTCCGGCTACATAAACGGGTTCTTCGGCCATAAGTCCGGATCCGTGCATATCCACATTCAGGGTTAGTACGGCCGGTTTTACAGCCCATTTGTAAGTCAGGGTGACATCGCCATAGATGGTGGCTTTACGGTTCGGGTCACCTCCCCATTCACCGCCATTCCAGCCCGTTCCTTTGAAGAATTTGAACTGGTAGGTTCCGTCATCCAGGATCATGTCGATGGAATAAATGGAGTCATTGTCGAGGTCTTTCAGGATATTGGCTTCATTGGTGCCGGGTTCTGCCCAGGTGCCGTACACGCCGCCAAAGGATCCCGAAATATAAACACTTTCGCCTTCCAGAAGGCCTGAACCGTGCATATCAATCTGCATCGTAATAGTTTGCAGTTTGATGGGGTTCGGATCGTTGTTGATCAGGATATCGTCGAAATAAATCGTCATATCCTCTGTCAGGCCGACAGGATCGATAAAGTCAGGCATTAAGGCAATGATCGGGTAGGTGCCGGTCTTGGAGGTGAAATCGAAAACGATATCTTCCCAGACGCCAGTCGTTGCCTGAGGTGCCATGGATTCGGTTTCAAGGGTTCCGGCGGCGCCGCCTTCCAGCTTGAATTTGATCGGGCTGATGCGGGGTTTCCATACCTTGACATGAACATACTTGTTGTCGGTCACATCGACCGGCATGGGAAGGTTCGACCAGAAACCGCCCCACGGCACTCCGTCCTTGTCGCGCATGAATTTACAGACATTAGCGCTGGTATTGATGCCAGAAGGATCGGGATTGGCGACGATGGTCATGGTACTGAGATCTTCCGCGCCACCCAGCATCAGGTTCAGCGGGATATGTTCGTAACTTTCTATCACATAGGCCGCTGCGCTGTTAGGTGTCGGATCATTGTTAACCACGATGTCATCAAAATAAATGATGATGTCTTCAGTCAGGTTGACCGGATCTGAGTAATCGGGCATAAAGACGATCGTAGGATAAGTACCGGTCTTGGAGGAAAAATCGAATACGATATCTTCCCAGCCGTTGGTGACCGTCTGGGCATTCATGGATTCGATCTCCAGCGTTCCGGCGGCCCCGCCTTCAAGTTTAAATTTGATAACACTGATGCGGGGTTTCCAAACCTTGATGTGGACATATTTGTTCACGGTAACGTCAACCGGTGTGGGCAACGGGCACCAGAATCCGCCCCATGGCACCCCGTCCTTGTCACGTTTGAACTTCGCAACGGTAGCACTGGTGTTGATGCCGGTCGGATCAGGATTCGGAACAACGGTAAAGGTGCTTGAATCTTCTGCCCCTCCATACATCACATTCATCTGGATGGGCTCAAAGTTCTCAACGACCTGAGCCTGCAGGAATGCTACCGATGATAATAAAATCAATAAAACTAGTAGATCTTTTTTCATAGTGTAATTATTTAGGTGATTAATGATTTTTTCAATACCCAAATATAAATAAAAATTATATTGATTTGTTATTTTAACAGATTTTAATACTGACTTCGAAGTTAATGGCACACAAATATAATGCGTACTTTTGCTCCTGATCATGCATTTTACATTTCTTCAATGAAAAAATTTCTTCTTATATCCATCCTCCTCCTGTTGAGTCTGACGATGCCGGCACAGCTCATTGTGACTGATCCGGTTTTGCCCGTGGTTACAGGGCCGGTAACTATTGTCTTTGATGCAACGGAAGGTTCCGGGGGCCTGGCAGGTTATGATGGAGATGTCTACGCTCATACCGGCGTCATCACGGAAAACAGTTCCGGTGGCTCCGATTGGAGATATGTCAAATCCGACTGGGGTCAGAATACTCCTGAAACAAAATTGACCAGGATAGGCCAGGACCTCTATTCACTGCAGGTAACACCTACAATCCGTGACTATTATGGCTGCCCGGCAGATGAACAGATCCTCAAAATGGCCTTCGTTTTCAGAAGCGAGGAAAAGGTTGGCTTATATTATCTGGAAGGGAAGACAGAAGCAGGAGGAGATATTTTTATTGATGTCTTCGAATCCGGCATAGCCGTTGCTTTCACGTATCCTTTTCAGAACGAGGTAATCCTTGAACTGGGAGAGGAACTGCCCGTCATGGTCAATGCCATTGAGGCTGACTCTGTTTTTCTGTACCAGGATGGGGAATTATTGAAAAAGGCACTGGGTAATACCCTTACAGATACCTTGATAGCTGATGTATTGGACAGTTATTATATTAAAGCCGTCGCACAAAACGAAAACGGATCCGCAGTCGATTCATTCTTCTGTTTTGTCCGCCCTGAGGTTGAAATAGCAGATTTGCCTCCGGGAATAAGGGACGGGATCAATTATATTTCCGGAAATTCGGTGGTCTTGTGCCTGCTTGCCCCTTACAAGGAAAATATCTACGTCATCGGGGATTTCAATGATTGGCAGATCGATAACGACTATTTCATGAAACGAACTCCGGATGAAAAACGCTACTGGCTGCAGATTGACAATTTAGTACCCGGGAAGGAATATATTTTCCAGTATTTCATTGACGGTGTTCTGAAGGTGGGTGACCCTTATGCCGATAAGGTCAGCGACCCCTGGAATGACCAGTATATATCCGGAAGCACCTACCCGGGGCTGATCCAGTATCCGGCAGGGAAAACCACTGGCATTGCCACCGTGTTGCAAACCGACCAGACGCCTTACGACTGGGAAGTGGAAGATTTCACTCCGCCGGATGTCACCGATCTGGTTATTTATGAATTACTGATCAGGGATTTTACTTCCAGGCATTCCTATGCGGCCCTGATCGATTCACTGGACTACCTGCAAAACCTTGGCGTCAATGCCATCGAACTGATGCCGGTGAATGAATTTGAAGGGAATATCAGCTGGGGATATAATAATTCTTTCTTCTTTGCCCCGGATAAATACTACGGCCCCAAGAATGAACTGAAACAGTTCATAGACGAGTGCCATAAAAGAGGCATTGCCGTATTGTTAGACATGGTTTTGAACCACGCATTCAACCAGTGCGTCTTTGTCCAGATGTATTTCGATGGCGTAAGGCCAACCACACAGAATCCCTGGTTCAACGTCCAGTCCAATTTTACCAATCCGGATATGAATTTCGGCAATGATTTCAACCATGAAAGCCCCTATACGCAGGCTCTCGTCGACAGCATAAACAGCTACTGGATGACGGAATATAAAGCTGATGGCTTCAGGTTTGACCTTACGAAAGGATTTGGCAATAATCTCAAGGATGAAAGCGATCCATGGGGCAGCAAATACGATGCGGACCGGATCAGACTGCTGAAGCGGATGGCCGATGAGATCTGGTACCGGAACCCGGATGCGATCGTGATCTTTGAGCATCTTTCGGAGAATTCCGAAGAAAAGGAACTGGCTGATTACGGTATCCTCCTGTGGGGGAATTTAAATAATAATTATATGGAAGCCGCCATGGCCTACCATGATAACAATAAATCCGATTTTTCCTGGATCTCTTATCAAAAACGCGGCTGGAATGATCCGCACGTGGTCGGGTATATGGAAAGCCACGATGAGGAAAGAGTTGCCTTCAAGTGCTTGGCTTATGGCAATTCCCAGGGGGATTACAACATTAAGGATACGACTATTGCCCTTCAAAGGCTTGCTTTGAATGCGCTTTTCTTTTTTACCATTCCGGGCCCCAAAATGATCTGGCAGTTCGGGGAACTCGGTTACGATTATTCCAGGGATTACCAGGGGAAATTATCCCCGAAGCCGGTGCGCTGGGATTACCTCCAGGATCCCCGCAGGGAATTCCTCTATCATTTCTACTCCGAACTGATCCGGCTTAAAAAGGACAATCCGGTTTTCGAGTCGGAGAATTTTACCCTGTCCGTTGGACCAGCCATGAAAAAGATCGTAATAACTTCAGCGGAAGGGAATGCTGTAATTATAGGAAATTTCGATGTCAAACAGGGCACTATCGTTCCCTCCTTCCCGCATCTCGGTACCTGGTACGACTATTTTAACACCCAGCCTTACGAGGTCACTGACCTCGCCGCGGCCATTACGCTCCAACCCGGCGAATATCGCCTGTTTATCGATTTCTATAACGCCGTACCCGAAAGCAAAGTATCTTCCGGGCCACTGAAAGTATATCCCAATCCGGGCAGGCGGTTCCATATCGAATTCGAACTGGACCACCAGGCGGCGGTGACCATTCAGGTCCTCGATCTCGCCGGCAGGCTGGTGGAAAACATCTTCCAGGGCCAACCTGGCCCTGGCAGCCATTCACTGCAATGGTCAGCCCGGGCTGAAAGCCTGCAAAGCGGCGTTTATCTGCTTAGAATGTCGACCGGGAACTCTGCTGCTTACACCAGGATAATTGTAAACTAAATTTCGGGGGACTTTTTGCTTCCGTAGTTTTTTATTCTGAGAGCATTACGAAACGATCTGGCCCAGGACAGTACCAATATACCTATAAATCCCAGTAATCCGGCTCTTTCAGTATTTTTACCTTCATCCGTCCGCCGTATTTCTTCATCCTTTTGATTATCCAGAGGATGTACTTTAACGTCAAACCTAACATCTGCCATTAAGAGCATGATCGTGAAAATGAATGAGCAAAGGGGGTAAATGTATCTTTTCATATTATCATTTTAAAGGAGGAAGTGAGATCATCCGGACATCGTGGAAAACATGGAGAAATTTGCCTGCTGACACTGTCAGGACGGCGCTGTCCCGGAGTGTCAGGTTGCGGCAGACAGCCGGTGTGTCCGGCGGATTGTTCACCAGGGGGAAGAAGGGCTTCGGTGCCGGAATGAATACATTGGTGTTCATGGAAGGGTAATTTCCGGAGGACCAGTTTGCCGGATCATTCCAGTCCGCCGAAATTCCGAGCCATTCTACGGCATACGTACCAAAAGGGACCGAGGCCCTGAGCCCCGCCTCGTCCAAACCATCCAAAGCGTCATTCCCGGGCGTTTCCCAGGAAGATGGATCCCATCCCCCATCGGGCCCGGTCCCATGTTTTCGGTACCAGTAACTATCCCTGTAAGAATCATTGAAATCTTCCGTCCATACCTGGTCGACCACTGAACCGGTGGCCTTGTCCCGGATCTGAAAGCCATCGTTTCCATTTCCGCTGATGATTCCCAGTAAGACCACATTTTCGAAAATGCCTTCATTTCCGAAGACATCTGCAAAAACTCCCGCATGATCGGTCTTGACAAGGTAGACAAAGGTATCGCTGAATACCCCTGTCAACGAAGATATGGCACCGGTTCCCGAACCGAATGGCGCCCCGTTCAGCGATCTCCAAATCTCGTATTCGGAAAGATCTTCGGTTCCGGCAATAAATATTTCTATCGCCTTCGGGCAGCCCCCCGTCAGGGTCCCGTCCAATACCGATGTGATAATGACCTCCCCATGCGTGGGCCAGGTTGCCAGACCAAGCATCCATCCCAATATCAGGAGTTCTTTTTTACGCGGCAGATTCTTGATGATCTCCCTGATCAGGTCTCTGACAATGATGTAATTGCGGAGACTGATATTATTTTTCCTGCCCATTTTTTTCATGCCCTTTTCTTATGTTTATCCGGTTTTTTGTAAAATATACCCGGTCGGTTGGAAAAATTTTTTTGCATATAATTCATATGAACAGGAAAGAATAATATGTCTTCAAATACATATTTGTCTTATTTTTATCGCCTTCAATAATAATTAGATCAACAGGATGAAACATTTTACGCACTATTGGAAGAAGCAGATGATCACGTCGCTTCTACTTTTAACCCTTCTGTTCGGCACGGTCAGGCTGCTTGCCCAGGAGGAAACCGACGATCCGCGCTACGACCGGATCCCGCAGTGGTATATTGAGCTGATGGAAGATGCCCCGATTCGGCCATCGACCGTTGTGACGGTCAATGATTACGACAACTGGAACCTGGGCACTGATTTTGCCGAAGGGCATATTTCCTGCAACCCTAAGAATCCGGCTCAGTTCTTCACGGCATATAATACCAATGGAACCCATCACACCGAAGATGGTTATGTTTGGAATATCAACAATCCGAGTTTTGGCGCCAGTATCTGGGGCGACCCCGTAACGGCTTACGATAGCCTCGGGAATCTGTACTATGAGAACATGTACGGTTCGGGGACCATCCAGGGGTGTAAGGTGGTCAAATCCACCAACAATGGCGCAACCTGGACACCTTCGGTAACCGCGATTGCCGGGGTGGACAAGAACTGGATCTGTGCCGACCAGACCGCCGGGCCATATTCCAATTATGTCTATACCACCATGACGGCGAACAGCGGTGGGAATTTTGCGCGGTCCACCGATTTGGGAGCTACTTTCCAGAATACGGCCACATTCGGTACCCAGAGCCTGCCCGGAATGATGCCCGCTGTCGGCGCTTACGGAGATATCCAGGGCGGGGCCGTCTATGTGGTTACCAACGGTGGAGGTTCTACCAGCTCTACTTATACATTTTACCGTTCACTGAACGGGGGACAAAATTTCACCCAGATGTCATCCCAGAACTGGGCGGGTTATGTTGGCACATTTGTAGGCGGCAGGAATTCGGTGGAAAACATGCGGACCCGTCCCTACCCTTTCATTGCAGCCGATAACAGCGATAGCCCGTACAGGGGGAGATTGTATTGCGTCTATGCAACCAATGACCCTCCCGGGGATGGAAATAAGCCGGACATCTTCTGCCGCCGTTCCGACGATGGCGGAGCGACTTGGTCGGCTGCCGTCCGGGTCAATGACGACATCAATCCGACCCAGCACCACCAGTGGATGCCCGCGATCTGGTGCGATAAGGACAATGGCAAGCTGTACATCCAGTGGATGGATACCCGGGATGTCCCTACCAGTGATAGTTGTTACATCTATGCAACCTATTCGGATGACGGTGGGGTAACCTTCAAGACAAACCAGCGGATATCCAACGGTAAGATGAAGATCAACTGCACGACCTGCGGTGGATCCGGCACGCCACGGTACCAGGGCGACTATAATGGCATTGTGTCGAACGGTAAGGTTTCCATGGCCACCTGGGCCGACTTCCGCTACGGCTCCTTTGCCAGTTTTACCGGTTATTTCCCGGATTTTGCCTTAAAAGTCATGCCAGCTACCGTTTCATTCTCATACAGCGATACTATTAATGTCATGGTGCCCGGAGTAAAACTTTATACCGATCCGGTGCTGGTTCAGACCACCATCCAGACTCCGCCTTCCGGAACATTTTCGTTCTCCTATCCGAATGGCTTCATTATCAATTCTTTCCCGGGAACCTTACCGGTGGTCATCACGGCCGATAATGTGCCGGTAGGAAGCTATACGGTCACTTTTACCGGTAAAGGACCCAACGGAACCCCGATTCACAAACGTACTGCCACGATCAACATACTGCCCGGTCAACCGCCTGTGGCTGATTTTACAGCAGACGTGACCACGGTCTGTTCAGGCTCTTCCGTCAATTTCTTCGATAATTCGGTTAACAGTCCGACGGAATGGCTGTGGGAATTTCCCGGCGGGGAGCCTTCAACATCCACCGAACAACATCCGGAAGGCATTGTCTATGAGACAGCCGGCACATATTCGGTAACCCTGACGGCTACCAACAGCATGGGAAGCAACACGGTGACCAAAACCGATTACATCACGGTAAACATTACTCCGGAACCACCTGTTGCCGGTGAGGATGTGACCCTGTGTTTCGGAGAAACCGTTCCCGACCTGACAGCAGAAGGGGAAAACATTAAATGGTACGATGACGCGGAACTGCTTAACCTGGTATTTGAAGGAAATGTATATGCCACGGGTATTTCTGAGCCCGGTATTTATGACTTTTATGTTACCCAGACCCAGAATGACTGCCCTAGCGGAGCGGATACAGTGATTTTGACCATCTATGCGCTTCCAGAAGTGACCCTGGACGGGTTCGATTCCATATGTGCCGATGCCGCTCCGGTACCACTTTCAGGCGGGCTGCCGGAAGGTGGAACCTATTCCGGCACCGGCGTGACTGACGGGATCTTTGACCCGGCTGCCGCAGGCCCCGGAGTGTTCGATATTACCTACCTATATATAGATGAAAACGGCTGCCAGAATTGGGCGGTGCAGACCATTACCGTCAATCCGATACCGGAAGTTGAAATAGGCGAGGCCCAGGAAACCTGCGCCGGTAGTACCGTGACATTTGATGCGGGAGCCGGATTCGCCGGTTACCTGTGGAGCAACGGATCGACCGAACAGTCGGTTACGGTTGGAGAAGCCGGTGAATACTGGGTCACTGTGACCAATGAATTCGGTTGCCAGGATTCCGACACCTCCAGTCTGACCGTCAATCCTTATCCGGGTAAAGCATCAACACCTGCGGGACCGGCAGTGGTCGACCTCTTCCTGAACACAGTCTCTGAATATACCTCCACGGGTGCTGAGAATGCTGCCAGCTATGTGTGGTCCGTTGAGCCTGCCGAAGCCGGCACTATCTCCGGGAATGTGCTGACGGGTTCAGTTGCCTGGGCAAATGGTTTTACCGGTAATGCCACCATCACCGTCAAAGCGGTGAATGACTGCGGCGACGGGGAGATTTCCGATGCTTTCATGGTTCAGGTGTATTCATCACAAGGTATTGACGAGAATCCAATAGGTAAGATCCAGGTTTTTCCGAATCCGAACAAGGGCACCTTTACATTGAAAATCAATACCGGTGTTGAAAAGGTCCTGAATGTCCGTATTATGAATTCGGCGGGTGAAGTTGTTTATGGCCAGGACAATGTCCGGGTCAAAGGCAATTACAGCCAGGTGATCTCCCTGCCCAATGCTACATCAGGCATATTCATCCTGAAACTGGATGATGGCAGGGACAGCTGGCAGGGGAAACTCTTTATAGAGAATTAACCACTCTGAAACCGGCAAAGTTTCTTTGTGCCCTTGAAACTGACCTTTTTGCTCCATAACAGGTACATTGTGTTGTTATGGAACACGAAAGCCTGATTCAAGGGCACAATTTCTTTAAGTGAATGCCCGATCGTCAGCCATTACCGGACTTACTCAAAGGCATTGCCATAATAGCAATGATCCAGGTGCATGTGATGGAGCAAATGGCCAGGACTGGGATTTATGGCAATCTGGCCGGAAATCCTCGGATTGTAGGTTGTTTCAGATGGACTGGCAGGAAAATAGCAGGAGCATGCTTATGAAAAAAAAGGCTGAAATGGAAGTTATCCTGATATTAGGGATCGGTAATGTCCTTTTAAGCGACGAAGGGATCGGAGTCCATGTCGTCAGGGAATTAGGGAAGGAAGAGCTGCCGGATGACGTTCATCTGCTGGATGGCGGAACGGGAGGCTTTCACCTGCTGGAAATTTTTCAGAAGTACCGGAAGATCATACTGATCGATGCTGCCATCGACGGGAAGAAGCCCGGAACCATCACCCTATTACAGCCCAGGTTTGCCAAGGATTTCCCCAAAACGCTTTCATCCCATGAAATAGGCCTGAGGGACCTGATCCATTCTGCTGCGCTGCTTGGAAATTTACCTGAGATTGACCTCATAACCGTCTCAATACCGGATGATCAACCGCTTTCGATGGATCTTTCGGATGAGGTAGCCGGATCCCTGGCCGATGTGAAAAGCCTAATCCTGCAATTGTTGAAGCACCGGTGAGGATTATTCTACCACCAGGGAGCGTATTTTCAACTCCCTTCCCTGAAAGATCTCATAGCGGTAACTCCCGCATTGGGGACATTGTACGAAGAAATTCTGTACCGGGAAAAGGTTTTCACAATCGAGGCACCTGGCCTCAGCCTGGATAACCTTTATTTCCAGTGACGCTTTCTCAGCAGGCGTACCCAAAATGGCAGAATCCCAGGCAAACTGCAACGCTTCAATTTCTACTCCCGACATGGTGCCGATCTCGACTTCAACCTGCACGACCATGCCGGCATTGTTCCGGTGGGCTTCCTCAACTGCCAGTTCAACGATATTCAGAGCGATGGATAATTCATGCATGCGGCAAATTTAAGCATATCCTGTTCATGGAAAATTTTCCGTTGATTTATGCCTGAAAACATCGTATTTTTATACATCTTTGAATCCTTTAATAATTTGGATTGATTATAAATTAAGGATTTACATATCTAAATTTATAATTTTATCATTTTATTGCTTTAATTTTAGTGTTCGATCCAGGGATCAAAACGAAACAGGAATATGTGCTTAGCTGTACCGGGAAAACTTATCTCAATAAATGATTCAGCGTCACTGAAGATGGGTAAAGTCGACTTTGACGGTGTTATAACGGATATCTGCCTCGAATTTTTACCGGAAGCCAGGGTTGGCGACTATGTACTGGCTCACGTGGGCACTGCCCTTACATTGCTGGATGAAGAAGATGCCCTGGCCACCCTGCAGGCTTTGCGCGAATTAGGTGAAATCAGTCCCGACCGGGAACTGACCGACAATTAACAGGCCTCCCGATTCAATCGGGATCGATCAAAGATCCGGAATCCCCGGAAAACCACGTGCTGCTTTTGAGCCTGTTATATCATTGACATGGGATGATGTTATTAGTCGTTAACCACATAATCGTATTCCTATGAAGAACAAAAAGCCCAGCGTTTACCAGGAGATCAGGGCGAAAGGTTATTCCCGGAGGGAATTCCTTCAGTTCTGTGCCACCATGGCTGCCTTTATGGGCGTCCAGGCATCAGGATTCGGACAAATCGTCAAAGCCCTTGAGAAAAAGGCCAGGCCTCCCGTTGTCTGGTTTCATTTCCAGGAATGTACTTGCTGCAGCGAGTCATTCATCCGTTCTTCCCATCCTATCGTTGCTGATATCGTACTGGATAAGATATCTCTCGACTACACCGAAACCCTGATGGCGGCGGCAGGCCACCAGGCTGAAGCGGCCCTGCATGCCACGATGGAAAAATATCAGGGTGAATACCTCATGCTTGTGGAAGGATCTATCCCTGTTGAGGATGAGGCATACTGCTGCATAGGCGGTAGAAGCGCGCTTTCGATCGTTAAGGAAGCTGCCGAAGGTGCAAAGGCTGTTATTGCCTGGGGAAATTGCGCTTCCGCCGGGTGTGTGCAAGCTGCCAAACCTAATCCGACCGGTGCCAGGCCCATCAGCGATATCGTCAGGGGAAAGCCCGTCATTAATGTACAGGGATGCCCGCCCATTGCAGAAGTCATGGCCGGAGTAATTGTCCATCTGCTGGCATTTGAAACCATTCCGCAACTGGATGGACTGGGCAGGCCAAAGGCATTTTATTCCAGGCGCGTGCACGATACCTGTTACCGCAGGCCCAACTATGATGCCGGTTTGTTCGTCGAATCATGGGATGATGAGAATGCCAAAAAGGGATACTGCCTCTATAAAATGGGATGCCGGGGCCCGAATACCTACAACGCCTGCGGTGTCATGCGATGGAACAATGGGGTCAGTTTCCCCATTCAGTCAGGCCATCCCTGCATCGGATGCAGCGAAGCCAAATTCTGGGACAATGGACCGTTCTACCAGCACCTGGCCAGTTTCCCCGGATTTGGTATTGAATCCACCGCCGACAAAATTGGTGTTGCGCTGGGAATCGGAACCGCAGTTGGTATTGCGGCCCATGCCGTCACCACGAATATACGCAAACGCAGGATGATCCGTGAAGGCGCCTGCGGACCGGATGAATCCACTAAAAAAGAGGGGAGGTAACCATGGCAAACAGAATTGTAGTAGACCCGATCACCCGCATCGAAGGGCACCTCAGGGTAGAAGTTGAAATAAAGGATGGTCAGATTGTCGAAGCTTACAGCTCCGGGACTATGGTCCGGGGGCTGGAGATCATCCTTAAAGGCCGTGATCCCAGGGATGCCTGGGCGTTTACCGAAAGAGTCTGCGGGGTATGCACCACGGTTCATGCCCTGGCGTCGGTCAGAAGCGTTGAAGATGCCCTAGGTATTAAAATACCGCCCAATGCCGAACTGATCCGAAACCTCATGTTCTGCGCGCAGTACCTCCAGGACCACGTGGTCCATTTCTATCACCTCCATGCACTTGACTGGGTGGATGTCGTATCCGCCCTGAAAGCTGATCCGGCTGTGACTTCGCAGATCGCCCAATCCGTTTCCAGCTGGCCGAAAAGTTCACCGGGGTATTTCAAAGACCTGCAAAAGCGACTTACCAGTTTCGTAGAGAGCGGTCAGCTCGGTATCTTTGCCAATGGATACTGGGGGCATAAAGCCTATAAACTTCCGCCGGAGGTCAACCTCCTGGGAGTGGCTCATTACCTGGAAGCGCTGGAATGGCAGAAGGAGATCGTCAAGGTCCACACCATTTTCGGGGGGAAGAACCCTCATCCGAATTACCTGGTAGGCGGAGTGCCCTGTTCCATCAACCTGAATGAAAGTAATGCGATCAATGCGGAGAGACTCGCGATGGTCCGGAAACTGTTCGAGGACGCCAGGGAATTCGTAGAAAAGGTATACATTCCGGATCTGCTGGCCGTGGCGGGTTTCTATAAAAACGACTGGGGAGCCATCGGCGGCGGCCTGGAGAATTATCTCGTCTACGGCGACCTCCCGATGTACGGTTACCACGAACCATCGTCCTTCAAATTCCCCCGGGGAGCCATCCTCAACCGGAATCTCGCCGAAGTTTTCGATGTCGACCCCGCAGATACCCAGCAGATCCAGGAGTTCATCCCGCATTCTTATTATTCCTATTCAGGTGGCGACAATCAGGGGTTACATCCGTGGGATGGAGAGACCCGCCTGAATTATACCGGTCCCAGGCCACCGTATGACTTCATCGACGTGGACAATAAATACAGCTGGCTGAAAACACCCCGGTGGAAAGGACATGCCATGGAAGTAGGCCCGCTTTCCCGCATGCTGGTCGGTTATGCGGCCGGCAGACCGGAGTACAGGGAGGTGGTGGAAGGCGCCCTGGCTGCGCTCGGAGTCCCGGTCACTGCCCTGTTTTCCACACTTGGCCGGACCGCGGCCAGAGGGCTGGAAAGCCAGCTTGTAGCCGGCTGGTCACTGGAATTTTACGATCAGTTACTGACCAATATCAAAAATGGGGATACCCGTACAGCCAACATCGAAAAATGGGATCCTTCAACCTGGCCGGCAGAAGCGAAAGGCGTAGGGTTGACCGAGGCTCCGAGGGGTGCCCTGGCTCATTGGATCGTGATCAGGGATAAAAAGATCGACAATTATCAATTGGTGGTTCCCAGTACCTGGAATGCATCTCCAAGAGATGGAGCAGGCCAGCGTTCGGCCTACGAGGCTTCCCTTATCGGCACTCCCATTGCCGACCCGGAACAGCCCCTGGAGATCCTTCGCACGATCCATTCCTTCGATCCCTGCCTGGCCTGTGCCGTGCATGTCTATGACGAAAAAGGCTCTTATGTTCACCAACTGCAAACCTTTTAAATAAATGGCCATGAACACGCATCTCCATAAAGAAGAATATGTATGGCAATTGCCGGTCCGGTTCTATCACTGGATCAATGCGCTGTGCGTAGTTGTGCTATGCATTACCGGCTACCTGATCGGCAGGCCGGTGGCCATTACCAGCGGAGCAGAAGCCTCATTCGGCTATTGGTTCGGAACAGTACGGTTTATCCATTTCGTTACGGCATTCATCTTCTTTTTCAACTTTATGTTCCGCATATACTGGGGCTTTGTGGGCAATCAATATGCCCGGTGGGATAACTTCATTCCTTTCAGAAGGTCACAATGGAACGAGATCTGGGCTGTGCTGAGGGTGGATATCCTGCAATTGCAGTGTAAACCGCTGGAATCGGCCGGCCACAATGCACTGGCCAGTCTGACTTACTTCCTGACTTTCCTGGCGTTTTTACTTCAATGCCTGACTGGTTTTGGACTTTACGCTGCCATGAGCAAATCAGCTATTCCGCAACTGTTCTCCTGGATCGTCCCAATATTGGGAGGTGATATGGCCACGCGCCAGATCCATCATATCCTGATGTGGTTCTTTATCGTATTCGCCATCATCCACGTTTACCTGGTCTTCTACCATGATTACGTGGAGAGGAGAGGGGTGACCTCCTCCATGATCGGCGGATGGAAGTTTATCGATAAGGAAGACTGACCCCTCACTCCACCCAATCCGCAATGAAGAGATTCGTTGCCCGGGTTCCGCCGTTATTTCGGTTGGAAGAGAAGATCAGTTTCCTGCCATCGAAGGAGAACATGGGGAAAGCATCGAAAACACCGTCGAAGGTGACCTGTTCCAGGCCGGTGCCGTCCAGGTTGATCATATAAAGGTTGAACTGGTAGCCGCGTGCGGAGGCATGGTTCGAGCTGAAGATGACTTTCTGCATCGAAGGATGAAAATAAGGTGCCCAGTTTGCTTTTCCCAGGTTGGTGACCTGCCTCAGGTTACTGCCGTCGGCGTTGCAGACGAAAATCTCCATATTGGTGGGCATCACCTGTCCATCCGCCAGTAAACCCTTGTAGATTTTAATTTCTTCCTCAGTCTTAGGCCTGGAGGCACGAAATACCAGCATGCTGCCATCCTGGGAGAAGAATGCCCCGCCGTCATACCCTAATTCACTGGTAATCTGCCTGACATCGCTGCCATCCATGTTCATGGTATATAGTTCCAGGTCCCCTGAACGGAGCGAAGTGAATACGATGCGGTCTCCTTTTGGTGAAACCGTCGCTTCGGCATCATAACCCGGTTCCTGCGTCAGGGTATCGACAATATTTCCTTTCAGATCAGAAACATAGATATCATAATCATCATAAATCGGCCAGACATATTTGCCATCTTCCCTGGGAGGTGGCACATGCGGACATGAATGGTCCCCGGCATGCGTGGAAGCAAAAAGTATGGTCGTATCACCCGGCATGAAATAGGAACAGGTGGTTCTCCCCATCCCGGTGCTGATCATTTGGGGCGGAACTCTGGCCATATCCGATGTTTCCAGGTCTGCTGTGAAGATCTGGTCGCATTCCAGCTGCCAGTCCGGATTATTGGACTGAAAAGTGATCCTGCTGTCGTCGAAACTGAAATAAGCCTCTGCATTATCGCCTCCGAAAGTTAACTGCCGGATGTTTAAAAGGTGTTTTTCCTGCGGGTACCTGAGGCTGTCGGCCTTGAAATTTTCCCGTGTTTTCTCTCCGGCCGGCTTATTGCCAGTATGGCATGCCCCTGTCGACAGGGCTATTATTAGCGCTACAATCGTTTTTCTCATTAGTCAGTGTTAGTTATTTTATTCCTTCGAGGAGGGCTTGGGCTGCTCTGACCTCCTCCTTCTGCCAGTCTATTTCAATTTGTTTTTGTTCCTGTAATTCAATGTTCTTTTCAATTGTTTTTTTATTCTGCGAGATAGTTGACTTCATATCTGAAATGTCATTTTTGGCATTGGTCCGCTCCTTTTCCAGCTTTTTCTTCTCCTTCTCCAGATCTTTGTGTATACTTTTGGCCAGTTTCTTTTCTTCCTCCAGGACCAGTCCCTGCATGGATGTAGCATGTTTTATTAATTCCTGGTTCTTGAGTTCGATTTTGCCTTCCAGGTCGGTGATCTCCCTTTCTGTTTTTTCAATATCATTTTCCATCCGGGAAATATCCTTTTCCAGGTTTTCATTCTCTTTGCCAATTTTAGCATATTCTTCTTCCATTTGTTCCAGTAAGGCCTCTTCAGCTTCAGCCTCTTTGGCGGCTATCAGCCGGTACTGGTCTATAGCGAAATTCCTGAGATATGTCCGGATAGCATTGTCGACTTTTGCAGATGAAAGGTGTGTTTTTTCCTCTTTAGGGGAGAAGAATACGCTGTCGATTTCTAAGAATACATTCATGACCACCCGGCCTTCATTCTGAATAAGCAGCGTATAAATACTGATCGTATCGGAAGTGATCTCCGGTTTCACAACAGCTTTCAGGATCAGTTCATTATTGACCGTTGCCACTTTTGTTTTGAGACCTTCCTGAATTTTCCGGACCCAGTTTTGCTGGACCTCCTTCAGAACTCCTTTTGGTATTTGGACGACGTAACAGGGTTGCAGACCTTGTGACATTTCTGCCTGGATCATTGTAACCTCCAGATTTTCCTGTGCTTGTGCTTCATGGCTGAGGATGGCGAGGAAAACCGACGTCACCAGGAAAAATAATAATGATGTTGTTTTCATGGGGCTAATAATTAAAAACGTAAATTTACAAATAATGAGGGAGAAAGTCAGTTTTTCAGGCAATTCAATCTATCACAGGGACTATTTAATTCGAATCTGTTTGAAATTCATACTTTTGCAAAATCAGAGTTGTTAACCAGTACATGAAGATATTATTTCACAAAAAGTTCATGGAACATAACATCGACAGTGAGGCCGAGGGCGCTTACCGTTTGCTGAGTTTCATGGACAGTTACGAAGCTCCCGAATTCAGCGGAGAACCGTTCCTGGACCTGGTGCATTCAGACAGGTACATCGATTACATCCATAAAGCATGCCAGAAAGGAGAGAATATTGCGGAGGTGGATCTTACCCCGGAGAGCTGGGAAGCTGCCCTGCTGGCCGTGGGACTTACGATCAAGGCGTCCGAACAGGGTGATTTTGCGCTGGTCAGGCCTCCCGGGCACCACGCCCACCGCGAAAAAGCAGCCGGGTTCTGTTTTTTCAACAATATGGCTATTGCCGTTCAAAAGCTCGTGAACGAGGGTAAGAAGGTGTTTATCTTCGATATCGACGGCCACCACGGTGACGGTACCCAATCGATATTCTATCATTCCGACCAGGTGCTTTATATTTCCATCCATCAGCATTACGCTTATCCCTTTACGGGATTTCCGGATGAGACCGGCGAAGGGCCGGGCCTCGGCTTTACCCAGAATTTGCCCCTGATCTCGGGGACAGGCGACAAGGAATTCCTGGAAGCCGTCGATAAGGCTATCCTCAGGGCGCGTTTGTTCAAACCGGATGTCGTGGGTGTCTCGGCTGGTTTTGATGCCTATTATAAAGATAAACTCCTGGGTCTGCAACTGTCCCTGAAGGCTTACTACGAATGCGCATTCCGCCTGCGCCGGGCATTTACGGACATCTTTGCCGTCCTGGAAGGAGGTTATCACAATGATCTTAAGGATTGTGTCGACCGTTTCATTGATGGCATCCACAAAGGGGCCCTGCCCCCTACCCTGAAATGGGATACCGATATGTCCATAGGTTGAAAATCCGGTGATCCTTATGAAAAGAACCTTTTACATGATCCTTCTTTTTCTTAACCTGTCAGTGGCGTTTTCCCAGGCGTTGCCCGTGAGCGGGAAAGACCTGAAGAAACTCTCGGGGGTTCTGGCCGGCGAATGGGACAGTAATGACCAGGCCGATGCCGATAAGACTTTTTTCCACGTGGTCATGCGATTGAAACCGGTATGGACTGAAAAGAAAGATGGCTACTGGTTCTATGTGGAACAGGCGGTGACTTCTTCGCAGCATCTGCCTTACCGGCAAAGGATATATCATCTTTTCCTGCATGACGACCAGACGATCGCAACGGATGTTTACGAATTGAAAAATCCCGTGCTTTATGTCGGTGCCTGGAAGGATGATGCCTTACTGGCCGCGATCACTCCTGATTCTCTCCTGAGCAGGGAAAGATGTTCGGTTTACCTGCAACAGGTTGAAAAAGGTGTTTACAAGGGTTCCACTGCCGGGAAGGAATGCCTCAGCAGTTTGCGGAATGCGGCCTATGCCACTTCCGAGGTGACCATTTCGCGGGAACGGATTATCTCCTGGGACAGGGGATGGAACGACCTGGACCAGCAGGTATGGGGCGCTGAAAAAGGAGGATATATCTTCCTGAAACGTAAGAAGTTCAAGTGACTCTCAACCTGTCAGCTCTGTGCTCCGGGCTGGGGTATTCAATCAGGATCATTCACCGCAGGTTATCGGCGGTATGGTCAACTCTTCGACCAGGACCGTTTTGGTCGCATCCTCGAACAACTCAGCGGACCATTCGCCGGTAATGGATGTTTCACCGGCCAGAGAGTACCAGACAAAGGTGAAAGTGTTCTCAACGCATGTGGTTACCGGTCCTTCAAACACTATGTAAACAGGCCCCTCTCCCGTCACGGAAACCAGGTCAAGACTGCCCCCGATGAATGGATTCGTGGGGATAAAACCCACTTGCGTCACGCTGGTCAGCGATCCCTGGACCACCAGGAAACCATCCTGCTCCGGCGTATAGGAAAGCGTTACAATCCGGTTGCCTTCATACGACGTCGATCCAACGGGATATACGGTAGTCCCGTCCGCGATACAGGTATCCGAGGCTGTAAGGAACGAAGGCTCGCAATCGCACCAGGAATACAGATGATAGGTAAAATAATCGGGCGAATTCAGGTTTCCGAAACCAATCGGCTGACCTCCGCCCTGAAGCCTAACTGTATAAACCTGTTCATCACATGCTGCCCAGTCGTCCGGCAGCGGAAACGCTTGCGTATAGCTGACGGCTTTTTCAATGATATCTGGAGTTAACGGATCGTCCATCGAGTAGGTGTAAGTAGTATTGTTCAGGGTGATGATGACGGTGGTGAAAGGATAATTATTATTGGAAGGCCCCACCAGGGTCTTGATTTTTCCGCCTGTCTGACTGTATTGATATCCATTGACATCGGCCCTGATGTAGAGATTATTCGTATCGTTCCAGGCCGTAGCCGTCATGTATTTATTGTTCTTAAAATAACCTGGAAAGGCTGACAAGTGCCCCCACTGTAAAGTTTCAGATGTGTTTTCCTGGTAAAATGGGCCTTGTTGCAGGCAACCGGTGCTGCAATCCGGCATGGTAAAGCTTTTCAGCATAGGATTGCCTTGAGGGAGAACAAGGGAATTACCGGCCTCCTTCTGGCAGGAAATGATTAAAAATCCCGATGCCAGGATCAGGTTAATGAATACAATAAGTTTAAGGGTTTTCATAGCAATAGAATTTGGTTAATGCATATCAAATGAAATAAATTCAGCTTTATTTCAAATATTTTTCCGGTGGAATCTGGCCCGGAATTCAGGCCAACCGTGAGGCTCTTCGGTCAGACAGATATGTAAGGCAGTTAAAATGAGCGCTTTTAGTCGGTGTTGGATTCAACCGGCAGGTAAATATATGACTTTGTACGATTTTTACAAACAAAAGTTTTATGTTTTTATTGCGATATGACTTTCTCATTACATTTGCGCATCATTAAAATTCTGGAAACTAAAAACTTACCAGCAATAAGTTTTCCGTTGTAAATGCCAATACAAGAGCACATTGGCGAACTGGCCTCCCTTGCCGTAGCGGTCTTCTGGACCGTCACGGCCCTGTCATTTGAATACGCCAGCAAAAGGGTAGGATCACTGGCCGTTAATATGATCCGGCTGCTGATCGCTTTCTTTCTGCTGGCTTTATTGACATGGATCATCCGCGGATTGCCTTTTCCACTGGACGCCACGCCTTCAGAATGGTTCTGGCTGGCGCTTTCCGGCCTGATCGGCCTTGTCCTGGGAGATTATTACCTGTTCAGGTCGTACACCCTGATTTCATCCCGTATTTCCATGCTCATCATGACCCTTGTACCACCCATGACAGCCCTTATCGGCTGGCTGGTGCTGGGCGAAAGGATGATCCTCCTGCATATTTTCGGAATGTTCCTTACAGTGAGCGGTATATCGCTTGCAATTTTCACCCGGCCTGAAAATGGCGGGCTGATCAAGCTATCTTATCCGCTCAAAGGGATTATTTATGCCCTGATCGGCGCGGTCGGGCAGGCGGTCGGGCTGGTACTCAGCAAATATGGTATGGGTTCCTATAATGCTTTTGCAGCTTCCCATATCCGCATCATCGCAGGTGTAGCAGGGTATGCCGTCATCATCCTGATGCTCGGAAAAAGCGGGCTCGTCAGGAATGCGCTGAAAGATTCCAAAGGAATGCAGATCATCGGTTTAGGCTCCTTCTTCGGCCCGTTCCTCGGTATTTCATTTTCGCTGCTTGCCGTCAAATATACTGATACGGGAATTGCCGCAACGATCATGGCCATTGTTCCGATCCTGATCATTCCGCCTTCCATCATACTGTTCAAACAAAAATTCTCCTGGCTCGAAATCATCGGAGCCATCATCAGCGTGGCGGGGGTGGTGCTGATGTTCCTGTAGCTGAAGTGACCGGATGTTTGAATGTGGGATAGGATATTCACGGCGCCTTTTTAAATTTGTTGTAAAATAAGATTCAGTATGTCATCGCCCGGTCCAGGTATCCTGAAATTGTCCTTTTTATCCTTGGTTATTACCTTTACCTTTACTTTTAAATCTGTTTCACAAGATAAGCCTCAATCTGCAGATCCCCGGACCCGCCCGACGGTAGGCCTGGTCCTCAGCGGGGGCGGAGCGAAAGGATTTACGTATATCGGCTTGCTGAAGGTGATCCGGGAAGCGGGACTCCCCATCGATTATATCGGCGGGACCAGCATCGGTTCCATTATCGGAGGTTTGTATGCGGTGGGTTATCATCCGGATTCCATCGCCAAGATGGTCAGATCCATTGACTGGAATGCGTTACTGACCGATCAGGTAGAACGAAAATACCTGGCGTTTGAAGAGAAGGAATTCGCCGAAAGGTTCATCCTTAATCTGCCCATCTCCAATAAAAGTCTTTCTATCAGCCCGGCCTTGTATAAAGGACAGGAGATCAACCTGTTGCTAAACCATTATTTTTCCCCTTCGTTTACTGTTAAAGATTTTGATGACCTTCAGACACCTTTCATTTGTATCGGAACCGATCTTTTTAATGGCGATCCGGTCGTTCTGGATTCCGGTTATCTGCCGATGGCGATCCGGGCATCCATGTCCATTCCCGGCTACTTTACTCCCATTGATTACAATGGTTATTACCTGGTGGATGGCGGCGTGGTGAACAATTTCCCGGTCAGGGAAGTTAAAGAAATGGGCGCCGATATTATCATTGCCGGGGATGACCAGCCACCGCTCCGGAGCACCCGCGAAGAATTCACCACCCTGACCGCTGTACTGGACCAAATCATTACCTTCAACCGGGAAGAGTCAAATCGCGTTGCCAGGGAGCTTGCCGACATCTATATTCCTCTTGACACCAAATACGGCATCATGGATTTCTCTGATTATGACTCGATTATTGCATTTGGAGAGCGTACGTCCAGGTTGTATTATGATCAGCTGAAGGCCCTGGCTGATTCACTGAACAAGATCGACTACAGACCATTGGAACCCAGCCTGGCAACACCAGTTTCACAGGTGATGGTCAATAACCTGAAGATCTCCGGGTACAAAAAAATGTCGCGTAATTATTTTAAGAATTATTTCGATGTCGACAAGGACACACTGTTCACCCTGGCCGAGATTGAGAAAAACATCCGGTTTATGTATGGTTCCAGGTTCTTCCAGCAGGTGAACTATGAAGTGGCTTCGACGGAACATCAGAATGATCTGGTCATCAGGGTCCAGGAGGCCGATCCCGGGTATCTTTCCGCCGGGATTCATTATGATGGGGATTATGGCCCGGCGATCATCCTGAACGGTTCGTTCAGGAACGTGCTGGGGAAACGGTCCAAATTGTTCACTGATATGGTCCTGGGTCAAAATCCAAGGATCAGGGCCTTTTATATGATCGACAACGGGGCCAGGCCCGGGATCGGTGCCAGGGCTGAGTTTTATTCGTTCCGTTTCAATACGTATCAGAAAGAGGAAAAGGTCAATGAGATCAAGTTTACCAATTATAAGGCTTCGGTCTTTTTAAATTACAGCCTGAGAAATTTTTTTAATTTTCGCGGCGGAATGGAGTATGAATATTTCCGGTTCAGGCAGGATGTGAATATCGATACAGTATTAAGCGAATTCAGCGATTTTTCAAGCTATGGAAATTTCTTTGTCATGTTCCAGGCCGACACCCGTGATAAGGCCTATTTTCCGACAACGGGATCGAAGTCCGAGATCCGGCTGGAATACGTCATGCCTTTTTCAAAATGGTCCAAAGACCTCTTTACCAGTTCTTTTGTCGCCTATGCCCGATATGAGCTGAATTATCCCGTTGCCCGCAGGTTTGTGCTTAAACCGGGGGCATTCCTGGGCAGTACACTGTCATCCAAAAATGATCCGCCCCCACAGCACTGGCTTGGCCTGGGTGGCCTGAACCCGAAAAATTACATGGCCTCTGCGATCGCATTCACCGGTGTACCGTTCATTCAACATTATGGTTATCACGCTTTTGCATTAAACGTAAAGGTTCAGTATAATTTTTACCGGAAATTATATGCCACCCTGTTGCTGGATGCTGGCTCGGCTGAAAATGAGATCGAAGAGGTATTCCGGTCGGAAAATTACATTTTTGGTTATGGCCTGACCATAAGCTACGACAGCTTCATTGGTCCGGTTGAGGTAACCCTGATGAGTTCCAATACCTACACGAAGCCAACCCTGTTTATCAATCTCGGATTCTGGTTCTAAGCGGAAAGCGCGGATTCATAAGTTAAGGTCGGTGATCTCAGTCCCCGGGGTGAGGTGAATGCCCTGAATGCCACATTCAACGGATGCTTCCACGTTTTCTTTCATATCGTCGATGAAAGCCGTTTCTTCCGGTTTGAGGCCGCTGTCTTTTAATACAAAGTGGAAGATGTCGTGATCCGGCTTGTACATTCCGATTTGAAAAGAGAAATAGGCCTTATCGAACAGGCTGTCTAAAGAGGGTAACCCATAAGTTTTACGGGCATATTCCTGGTAGAAATCGTAATGGACAGGATTGGTGTTGCTGAGCAGGAAGATCCTGTATTTTGTCCGTACGGACCTCAGGAATTCAATCCGGTGGGGCGGGATTTCGCCCAGGATCAGGTTCCAGGCATGATCAATGTCGGCGTCCGAAGCATGATTGGACAGGAATCCCCTCACCAGGTCGCGGAATTCGGCCGGTGAAAGCTTTCCGGTCTCGAATCGCCGGAAAACCTGATCCCTCATGAAAGCATCGTGCATTTCCTGCACATTAGTGGCACCCAGGCGGATAACTTCTTCTATGTAAGTCATTGGACGTATGTCCATGATCACGCCGCCGTAATCGAATATGAGGTTTTTAATTTCTGTCTTCACCAGGGGTATTCATTTAATTCGCCTTAAAATTATATCATTTAAGGATTACAAGGGTAGTTCCGGGAGATATCTGTAATTCCCTTCCGCTGAGTATTTTCATGGACCGGATTTGATTGGTCGATCCATTGGATAGGTCAGGATCACGGGGTACTGACTGAGGTATGGTAACTTCTGCCTCTTTATCCGGAATACCGTAGGGGGACCAGTTGTGCGGATCGCTCCAGTCTGTGCTGACGGATCCATTCCACGATTTTTTTGCCGGGCAAACCGTTTTGCTGCCCGGGGAAAACCACCTGGTCATGGCGGGATTGCTTCCATCTCCAGGAGTATTGGGAATGCCGAGGGAGGGCCATGGATCCGAAATATCCCAAAACGGAGGCTCCTGTTCAAGATAATAGCTGGTATCGGTCAGCGTCCCGGTACCTGCAGGCAGAATGTTGCCTTTGACATTATTCCCGTATTCGATATGATCCGTGCCGGTGATGCTGTAAATTCCCTGCAAAAGACCGGTATTATTCACATCATTCCCAACAATATGCTGAAAATCAGAAGTCGATGGATTACCATCTGAAAAAATAATACCATAATTCTCCGCCCGGTTCCGGAAAAATGTATTGTAGGGTCCAGATGGTCCCCAGTAATGGTCAATGATGATGTTTTGAACGATATTACCTTCAAAAAGGTTGGCATAAGCATAGTGCCCATGCAGGGATATATCCCCTGATGCATCATGAGGCCATTCATCACGATTTACTTCCCTGGAATAATTAAAAGAAAAAACATTGCCATTGGCACCGGTTTTTACCATCATGGCATGTCTCAGGTAACGGAAAATATTGTTGGTGATCAAACATTCCCCGGCATGGGTATTCAGGGTAACGCCATAACCCCGTTTTGATCCCCCGTCATATTCAAAGGCATGGTGAAAATAACAACCATCGATAAGGATGCACGTGCTTTGAAAAACATCTACATGAGCAGCAACGCTGACATCACTCTCAACTCCCCGGATAAAACAACCGACTGCATAAAAAATCATCACATTTGCTCCGGCCGTGGACTGATCCAGGCGCTTTATCGTCAGGCATTCGATACCCGCATTGGAACAGGGGATTAATTTCCGTATCCTCGGATTGAGTTGTGATTCATAGGAGATCCTCAATGGGCTTCCCAGAAATATCGAGTCCCCGTTCACATGATCGATACGAATGATCTGCCCGACCGAATTCACTGCCCAGTCAGCCGGAACATCATCCCAGGCGCCATTATCTTCCATTATTTCAATATAATCATCTGAATAAAAAAGAAAGGCAGAATCACATATTACCCAATGGTTACCCTTCGTATAGCCTGAATCCAGCTGAACGGTCACGGGGCTGAGCTCTCCGCCCATGACGATGCAATCCAGGGTGGCGCCTGAGAAATTGAACAACAGGACAGATGAATCGGAGGAGTAACCCTTAAGGATCGTACTGTCAGGCAGGGAAACAGATGAGGTCATCAGGTAATTACCTGGGGGAAAATAGACACACCCCGGCGCTCCGTTCAAAGCCGCGAGGGCACTTATCACTGCCGGATGGTCATTGGTGATCCCGTTTCCTGCCGCCCCGTAATCCATCACATTGACCTCATTCAGAGGGATATCGAATTCGTAACTCAACAATGCATTGCTCCAATTGACTTGCCTGCTGACCGGAATAACCTGGCCATAAGCCTGAAAAATTATTAGATTCAGGAGAAGAATAAAAACCTGCTTCATTATTTGCGTTGTCGACTTGAATCTCCGTTACAAAATTAGACCTAATTCCCGGTGATTTGACTTTAAGATTCACTTGCACTTTATATAGATTTTCACTATATTTCAAAAAAATTACAATGCGAATCAATAAGTTACTGGTCACTATTGCTGTTTCAGTTACCCTGATCCATTGCAACGGGCAGGGTGTCACAATTACCGACAACAGCAACCATCAGCCCGATTCATCTTCGATATTGGACCTTTATTCCACTGAAAAAGGATTATTGCTGCCAAGGCTTACATCAACCCAGATCATGCTGGTAGGAAATCCTGCTGACGGGTTGATCGTTTATAATATTACGGATGGAAAAGTATATGTCTATCAGGATTTGAGTTCAAACTGGAAAGCCATTGACTGGGGGAGCGAAACGCTGACTCCTTTTACCTGCGGGAACGCCTGGTACGATGTGCGTGACGGGAAATCGTACAATACGGTCCTGATCAATGGTCGTTGCTGGTTTGCCCAGAACCTAAACGTCGGGACTTTGGTAACCAATACTTCAGGACAGGCCAACAACCAGGTTATTGAGAAGTTCTGTTACAATAATTTGGAAGTCAATTGCAATTATTTCGGAGGGCTATACTATCATACGGAAGCGATGAATTATATCACCACGCCCGGAAGCCGGGGAATATGCCCCGAAGGATGGCATATACCCACCGATCATGAATGGCATGAGTTGGAGATGTTTCTTGATAACACCATTACAGATACGACCATTATGGGTTGGCGTGGCACAGATTGCGGATCGAAAATGAAAGAAATCGGTACCGTGTACTGGACATCGCCGAATTCCGGGGCTACCAATTCCAGCGGTTTCAGTGCGAGGGGCGGAGGAAATGAAGTGTACATTTCATTTCCGGGGACGCACCTGTTTGCAAATGTCTACAATTACGGTTATTTCTGGACCTCCACCTTTGTTTCCAGTTATATTCCCCCTATGTATTCCGGGCCGTGTACGCGATATTTAGGATACAATTCACAACAATCAGGCAGGGGTTATGACGACCAGATGTTTGGAAACTATTCTGCGTTTTCATTAAGATGCGTTAAAGACTGAATTTAACCTACATTAGCGAAGAAAATTCAATTTTAATGAATGATCCGGTTTACACCCCTGATCCGAACCGTTATGCCGGCATGAGATTCCGCCGTTGCGGGCATTCCGGTATCCGGCTTCCGGAAATTTCCCTCGGTCTGTGGCATAATTTCGGAGGAATGAACGATTATTCCAACAGCCTTGCCATGGCGCATTATGCTTTCGACCATGGGATCGTCCACTTTGACCTTGCCAATAACTACGGCCCGCCTTATGGTTCGGCTGAAGAGAATTTCGGAAAGATCATGCTACAGTCATTCTTGCCCTTCCGGCATGAGCTGTTCATCTCCACCAAAGCAGGCCACGATATGTGGCCCGGTCCTTACGGAGAGTGGGGTTCACGGAAATATTTGATGACCAGCCTGGAACAGAGCCTGAAACGGATGAACCTGGATTATGTGGATATCTTTTATTCCCACCGTTATGATCCGTCGACGCCGCTGGAAGAGACGCTCCAGGCACTGGTGGATGCCGTGAAACAGGGGAAAGCGCTTTACGCCGGCATTTCGAAATATCCCGCAGAAGCAGCACAATTCGCCTATGAGTATCTGGACCGACACAACGTTCCCTGCCTTTTGTACCAGGGACGGCTGAACCTGCTGCAACGGCAGGATGAGGCCGACGGCATCCTCCAACAGGCCAAAGACCATGGCGTGGGTTATATTGCCTTTTCGCCGCTGGCCCAGGGCCTTCTGACTGACCGCTATCTTGACGGCAACGTCAGCTCTGACTCCCGGATGGCTCAGAATGTCTTTCTTCGGAAGGAGCAGTTGACCCTCGAAATGCTGAAAAAACTCCATAAACTCAATGAAATTGCGGCTGCCAGAGGACAGAACCTGGCCGAAATGGCGCTCGCTTGGCTGCTGAAGGATGAAATGGTTTGTTCGGTTATCGTGGGTGTTAGCACAATCAGGCAATTGGAAACAAACCTTGGCGCTTTGAAGGGCCTGAATTTTTCCATCGAGGAACAGGACAGGATAAATGCCATTGCAGGTTGATAATCTTCCTTATGGCATTACCTGGTACTTGATTTCCCCTCTTAAATTTCGTAAATTGCTTCGCCAATCTTTTTTAAAATTAATTAAACCTTAAAATTATGGCTTCCAATCAACCCACCGTTTCCTTGTATTACGAGTATACCAAAAGTACCGGGAATATCAATTTAGTAGCCGATATCAGAATAGAACTGGAGGATAATGACATCTCCTTCTCTTTTCAGTATTATAATGAGACAAGGACATTAAAAATAACCTGCAAGCTGATTCCCGGCACACTGAATATTTGGACTAAGACACAGAAAATTAATGGTGTAATCACAGGGCTGGCAACTAACCTGAATGACTCACAGACGATCCGGGATTATATCATCCCGCGCACGATGTATGATGAATTCACGGTGGTTACAACCTGCATTTCACCTTCCGGGTCAATTGAAGGTGAGGTAACCAATAATACCTCCAGCAATACCGGAATTTTAATATCCGCTTAAATTGGCGGACCAACATCTGAAGACTCTAGCGAAATACGGGTTCCAGGGTTTCCGTATAATTATGTCATATTCAGGGACCCTTACATGAAAGATTGAATAATGATCAATAATGCATTTATTAAGTTTTCAGGCATAATTGTAATGACTGGTATCCTGGTCATGACAGGTATTCCGTTCGCAGCTGGTATCGATCTGGATAGTCTTAAGCTGGCAGTGATCAATCAGAAGGATTCCCGCGAAAAAGTGGATAACCTTTATACGATTGCCAGAACGTATTACTATTCCAGGATTTTGGATAGCCTTCAAAAGTATGCGGATGACGTATTCATACTGGCATCAGAAATAGACTACCGTGAAAAAATGGTCGATGCTCTTTTTTTAAAAAGCAACGTTCAGGAAAGCCGGGGCGAATTGAACCATGCCTATGCAACGATCTCCCAGTACCTTGAAATCGCGGGTACCCTCGACGATAAGATCCGTTTAGCCCGGGGGAATTATGCTTTCGCCAGGATCATCAATATGCAGGGACAAAAGGACCTGGCAACCCGTTATCTCAAGGAAAATATAAAACTGGGCGCTGAGTTGTCAGATACCTTGTTACTTCTTGCATCGTTGAATGAACTGGGCAATATTTACCAGGACCTGAACGTCCTCGATTCAGCTGTCCATTATTACCTGGAAAGCGCCAGGTTATGCGAGAATTCGTCCCGGGAGGCGCATCTTGGGCGGATATACAATAACCTGGGCAAGACCTTCACCCGGCTGAAACAGTACCCGGAAGCCAAAGCATACCTTATCTCCAGCCTTGAATTCAACCGGGCACGTGAAGACAATGAAACCGTTTTCACCAACCTGTTGAACCTGGGTTACATCTACCTTTTCCAGGTCAAGCCTGATTCCGCCCTGATCTATTTTGATCAGGCCGCTGAATTATCATCCATATATCCGGACACATCGCTTTTCCGTGCCGATCTCTATAACAGCTATGCGGAAACTTATGAACTGCTGGAGAAGTACAACCTGGCCCTGGAATATCTGCAAAAAGCCTATAAAATCTATGTTCTGGAAAATTACCCGGATGGCATGGCGGTCACCCTTGTGAATATGGGTAATATCTATACCAATTTAAAGCAATTTAGCCAGGCCGAAGAAGTGATCGATTCCAGCTATCGCGTATCCAAAAGAGCCGGGTCCAAGATCAACCAGAAAGGCGCTTTATGGGCTATGGCGGATAATTATTATAAAACCGGGAATTATAAGTCTGCGTATGATTACTATGTGCGGTTTCATACCATTTATGATACGATCCTGGAAGCCGAGAGGACTTCCAAGATCAATGAGCTCAATATCCGGTATAACAAAGAAAAACTGGATAAGGAAAACCTTGAATTAAAGAACCGGAACCTGGAAATGGAGCTGGATCTCCGTAAAAAATCCTATCAGAGCAATGTTTATCTCTTTACAGGTTTGGTGTTGGTTATCATTGCCATTTTGCTCGCACTTTATTTCAGGCAGCGGAGCATTATTTCAAAGCAGCGGATCAGGCAGCTAGAAGAAGAGAAAAAACTGCTGGGCGCCAGGTTGCTCCTGGAGGGCCAGGAGCAGGAGAGGAAGCGAATTGCCACAGAGTTGCACGACGGGTTGGGAGTGTTGCTGTCAGCCACAAAGATGCAGTTTTCCAGCTTGCGGCTTTCCCTGCCGGAAAACAAAGAACTGCTTGACAGGGCAATGCAGCTGCTGGAACAGGCTTCCGGCGATGTACGCAAGATCTCTCATAACATGATGCCCGGACTATTGACTAAAATGGGCCTGTACGATGCCGTGGAAGACCTGTTCGAAAACATTCATGACAAGGAGAGCTTGCAAACAAAAGTTGAAATACCCCAGGATTTGAAACGCCCGAAAGAGAACACCGAGATCATGCTGTACCGCATCATCCAGGAATGGGTCAACAACACGCTGAAACATTCCGGGGCGAAAAACATTCATATATCCATGCATTTACAGAACGAACAATTATGGATCGAGTATGAAGACGATGGAGCAGGGTTTGACGTGGAAGAGATTTTAGGTTCAGAAAAGAAGAGCATGGGGATCAAAAGCATTCAGTCGAGGGTGGATTTTCTCAACGGGACGCTGCAATTGAATTCTGCACCGGGGAAAGGAGTACAATACCGGCTGCGTATTCCGGTCTGATCGATCACTTCCAGAAGATTTCTTGTTAATGATTTGTTAAATAATTGAAAATTACCTGGTTGTACAGGTAATTTTGTGATTGCTTTATCAACTACCCGTTTAACCGATTATTATTTACAAACTTTTACCTATTAATCCAATGAAAAACCTGGTTGCCATTATCGTCAGCTTCTTCGTAGCACAAAATCTTATTATTTTTAATATAGTTTATTCTCAGACACTTACGCCGGAATTTGTGAATGCGGGATATACCCTGACCGATCTGGGAAGTGTAAACGACCTGCCTGCCCAGTATGGAGGCCTTACCATCCGGCCTGAAGAACCGAACAGGCTGTATATCGGCGGAAGCGCCAACCAGCCGGATGGCGCCATCTATGCCGTGGCACTTGCCAGGGACCCTGAGACCCATCATATCACCGGATTTGCCGGCGATGCTGGAAAATATGTCGACGCTCCCAATAATGACGGCGGATTGTATTTTGCCCCCAACGGCACTCTCTTATTCACCCGTTACAGTATGAATGAACTGGGCCAGATACTGCCGGACGACTCCTATGTAAGCATTCCTCTGAATGGATTTGGGATTGCCTCTTCGGTGGGTAGCCTGGCCATTGTCCCATCGGGCTATCCGGGAGCAGGAAATATGATAATGGTATCCTACAATGCTTCCATAATTTATCATGTACCGTTCACCATTTCCGGGGATGGCCAATATGACCTTGCCAACCAGGTAGCCGAGGTGTCGGTGCTGGGATCGGCAAACGGGCCGGAAGGCATAGCTTACATCCCTCTTGGGTCTGCCGGTTTTCCGGATCCTTCCATGGTCATATCGGCTTATGGCCTGGGAAAGGTTGTGGTTTATGGAATAGGGGAGAATGGCCTTCCTGATCCTTCCACTGCAAGAGACATGGTAACAGGATTGAGCGGAGCTGAAGGCGCCCTGATCGACCCGGTGACGGGCGATTTCCTGTTTTCCACATTCGGCGGCGGAAACAAGATCATCCGTATTTCCGGATTTGTGGCACCTTCCGCTGTTGGTAATGTTCCAGCCACTGATTTAATTCACTTTGACGTGTTTCCGAATCCGACCAACGGACCGGTGACGGTCGAACTAAAAGATAAAGAATCCCGGTATTCGGCTGAAGTTTATACCCTTTCGGGAGAAAAGCTTCTGGATTTTATTCTGACCGGTAGCGGTAATTTTGAAATTGATCTGTCGGATCAGCCAGACGGGATTTATTTGATCAGGATTGAAAAAGAGGGAATGATCACATACCGGCGGGTTATCAAGCAATGATGCGTAATTATTAAAGCAGAGGGGCATTATTCCCTGTCGATCTTCACATTGATGGCATTGGGCCCTTTAAGTCCTTTGATGACCTCGAACATAACCTTGTTTCCTTCTTTGATGGGTTCCAGCAGGCCGTTAACATGAACGAACAGATCCTGTTTGGTTTCGGCTTCCTTTATAAATCCGTAGCCTTTGCTTTCATCGAAAAACGAGACGACACCTCTTCGGATCAGATCGTTGGGATCAGGGTCCACGCTTTTGGCCACGCCGATGACAATATCCTCGGCATTGACCGTGGTTCTTTGCGAAAGATCAGGGGGAGTTGATGTAATATTGCCGAATTCATCGACATACGCGATCATATCGTCAGGATTGGCGTTGCCTTTGTTTTCTTTACGTTCGAGGCGTTTTTGTTCTTTTTCTTTTCTTTTTTTTTCTTTTTTAGTTCTAACGTCTTTTTTCCCGTATGTTTCGCGTCCTTTGGCCATAATTGGTTTCTTTCTTAAATGAATTTATTTGCGTTCTGCAGGTTGGCACATGTAACAGAATACTTTGCCCCGATCAGGGAATAAAGGTAATGAAGAATTCAGAACTTCAGGTTAAGAACAGGAGGAATCTGTTATATTTTATCATCAGGGTGGGAAAAATATTCTGAAAAATCGTAATTTTGCACCTGTCAAAAAATGGCCGGGTTCAATTATGACCGGATCTTTTGATTTATTCCTTCGGGCCTATAGCTCAGTCGGTTAGAGCAACTGACTCATAATCAGTAGGTCCCTGGTTCGAGCCCAGGTGGGCCCACAAAATGTAAACCTCATAACTTATTGGTTGTGAGGTTTTTTAATTTAAGTAATCAACCACCTGACTTGTTTTCAGGTAAGATGTCTTTACTTTTTGCCAGGTTTTTGCCAGGTTTTCCGAGATTGATTCTCCCCCTCCTGTCAATAATTAACTTAATTATAAAGAAATTCTGTCCTAAGAATAGGGGGAATTATATTTATTCAGGAAATAGACAATTTATAATCATATTAAACAGTATTGAAATGAAAATTAACAACATAAGACTTTTAGTGGCGAATTTTGATGATTGTTTTAGGTTTTATTCTGAGAAAGTTGGATTAAAAGTGACTTGGGGAAAAATTGGTGGCGACTATGCCAGTTTTGATATTGGTATAGAATCCAATAACATAAGCCTTTCAATATTCAGATCTGACTTAATGGCACAAGAAATTGGCAACTTGGACAAAACACTACCTTCAAATAATAGAGAAAAGATAGTAATAGTTTTACAAGTTGATAATGTGGACAAAACTTATGAAAGATTGACTAATAATGGAGTGGATTTTATTAATAAGCCAAAGGATATTGCGGGTTGGGGTTCCAGGGTTGCTCATTTCAGAGACCCAGAAAGCAATTTGATTGAAATATATTGTGAATTACCGAAAGAAAAATGGAGTGAAGATTTACTAGAAGAAAATAATGTATAAAAGCACGACCGCACAACAAGCGGTATGCACAAGGCTATTGGACACAGCTGCTGATTTTACCAGTCGACGCCGAAGCAAATTGACCACCTTACACAGGTGAGAATTACAGGCTCCGCCGGACGAAATTGACCACCTCTCGGCCGATTTAGAGTGACCAAAAATGAGAACTGAATATAAACCACTTACAACCGAAAATGTAAGTGGTTTTTTGTTTTACGCCAGATTCCGGCCAGAACCTGACGAATTTTCCACATCCCAGGTATTAAACACTTCTTTTTAATAATGTGACAAATGAAGGGACTTACATATATCTGGCAGTTAAATAAATCCATTAATTAATTTTGTGTTCATCGTATTTTCTTAAATTTATACCATCGTCAGGATAAACACTATTTGCATATCAAAAATGAATATGTTACAGCCAAATTTCAAGGTAATTAATCAAACTGTGGTTGCCATTTTAAATTGGTTGTGTAACAGCAATTGCGTTTACCCCACGATTTTGGTCGTGTAAATGCCAGTTTTGTTATTTCCAAAGCGGAAATAAATGCAATTGCATATGCACATACGTTATATGCAAGCATAATGGATATTATTTTTTAACAATGAGAAAAATAATTTTACTTATTACCTTTTTAATTATTTATTCGTTATGCCAAGTTGTTCTATCCCAAGACATTGTTAATAAACATTATAAGAATGCGATTACTTTCAATGTAACTCGCTTAATTTTATTGGAAGCGCGTTTGGGTTACGAACAAAATCTCACTGAACGAAATAAATTAAGGGCCACTATCGGAATTCAATTTCCAACCTCTTCAGAATCCTTCGGATCCATATGGTCCCTAGGATCGATACCATATTACTACAAGGTTTCCAATGGAATTTATCTCGCTTTAGGATATAGTTTTATTGTCAATACTAAATCCCAGTTCTATATTTCCCCAGAGATTTATTATAATCACAATTCGTATGATAAAAAGTATTATGAATTTGCCGCTGGCACTGATCATGATTCATATGTTAGTTTGCAATCAATGGACTTGACAAAATCAGGATTAAAATTTCTCTTAGGTAAGAAAGCATCAATGCATCCTCGGAAGAAAACTCGATTGGAATTTGATTTTTTTGGAGGAATTGGACTGCAATACAGAGCTGAAGAACTGATAATTTATGGAAAAAGGGCTGGGACGAGTTCAACTAAGGATTTCGAGAAATATGCAACAATGTATGATCCACCACAGGAAGAAAATACAATAAATTGGTATCCAACCTTTCATGGTGGGGTGTTGCTCAGTTTTCCATTTTAGCAGACTGAATTTTATGCCTGCATATAACGTACGCACAAAGGCCAGGCCGGCGCTCAAAATTGCTCCCCGCGGCAGGCGCGTATTAAGGAACATGGAAAAAGGAACAAATAAAAAGTGTAAATTTATAGGCGCCTACCACGGGTAGCAAAAACCCGGCCCAGGCCTTTGTGCTCGAGCGTTAGGGCCATAATAAGAACGCAGCAGATACTTTAGATATAATGAAAATATGGAATACTAAAAGTGGATATAAAATAATCCAGATATTGTCTGGGAGAAGCAATGTTTTTTGTTAACTGGACAAGCCGACCAAACTGACCATCCGGCGCCGGTTAATATAGATAACCAAAAACTCCACATTTTCAGAGACTACGATTGGTTAATTTAAATCGGCGCAGACTGGTCAATTTGTCCGGCGTATGCAGGCAGAGAGAAGAATGATGAATATTTTTTTCATGCTGGTTGATTGAATTTTTGGCAAAATTCCCCAGATCCCCCCGGAAACAGGTTAAGGTAATGTTAAGATATTGTTATTTGATGGTTAGATAACTCCCTGAAAAGAAGCCGATAGACCAGAGACCAAAGCCTCTTGAACATTTTGACCGTACAATCAACGACAATTATATAAAAATAATTTATAATCAATATAAATAATTTTATGTAATTGATATACAGGTATTTATTAGTATCATTAACGAAATAATCGGATTATTTTCCGTTTGAATGAATAATTGATAACTATCTTTCATAAATTTAAGATGGACATGCTCACAATCCTATGAAACCTTATCAACCTGCCCGTGGACGGTCAACCTATGTTGCCTGAGGGGTCTTTGTTTCATAATGAGAGCTGGCAATTCCAGATGTAATAGCAACCATCCGCTCTGGGTTCCGGTTTTCCGGCAACTCATTCGGTTATTTGAAATAAAAAGTTAGCATACTGACTGCTAATAGTTTGTTGTTAGATATTAATAAAACAATAATTTTTGAAATGATGAACAGGATATTGTTTTGGTTAAGTTTGATGTTATTGTCTGCCAGCAATTTTGCTCAGACCGCTGCAGATTACACGTTCAGTTTTTCCAATGGTAGTTATTCCGAAATAACGGGAACCGTATCTACCGCAACAGGCGATGACGGGGGACAGAATATCGCTCTTCCTTTCAATTTTACCTATTGCGGGATTACATACAGCACGGCCCGGATCAGCACGAACGGCTTTCTGGAGATGGGGCAGACATACACATCCTCCGGAAATCCGAATGACCTGGCAAGTACTACCACCAAACCATTTTTGGCCCCGTTATGGGATGATTTAGTGGATAATACTGCCAGCGATATTCAATACATCACCACAGGCACAACACCCAATCGCGTATTCACTGTACAATGGAAAGGGGTGTTGTGGCACTTGAACAGCGGCACGCCCCAAAATTTCCAAGTGAGGATCTATGAAACGACCCATGTGATCGAATTTATTTACGGCACCATGAGCACTCCGGGAGGATCCCCGAATGCCTCCATTGGGATCAATGACCATATCGGAGGCACCGGACACTTTATCAGTGTCACACCCGGCAACACGCCAACCACAAGTACCACAATACCTGCTAATTACATCAACGCAACCACATACCTCACCAGCGGCCTGACTTATACCTTTACCCCTCCAGCCGGACCGGCATATCCGCAATCGCTTTCCGCCACGGCCGTCAGCACAAGTGAAATTAACCTGACATTTGCCCCAAATACCAATTTAGACAACGTGGTGATCGTTTGGAACCAGACCGGCACATTTTCCGTACCCACAGGACCCCCTCCGGCTGCTGGAGAGGCTTTCGCGGGAGGCACACTTCTTTACAACGGCACTTCCTCGCCTCAAAATCATACGGGCCTGGATCCATACACCCATTGTTTTTACAGAGCCTTCTCATATGACGGATCCGAATATTCTCCCGGAATCAATGCCCGTGCCACCACTTTTTGCGACCCCATTTCTTCGTTTCCCTGGTCAGACGGATTTGAGGACAGCTGGCCGGATAATTGCTGGATCGATCCCGAAACGGCAAATTACGCATGGAGCCAGAACGTCGGCGGTGACCCGCATATTGGGACTAAATGGGTATATTGCAATGTGGCCGGAGCGGAATTGCAATCTCCTTTTTTCACTCTGTCGGCCGATTGTCAGCTCAGGTTCTGGTACAGAGCAGAAAGCTATGCTTACCCCCAGGATATGGCAGTGAAAATCGGCAGTACGATTATTCACCAGATTATAGACTGCACCGATGAAGATTACCAGGAAGCGGTCATTTCTCTGGCTTCTTACACCGGCCAGACCGTTGCCATCACATTCGTCGGCGAAACCGGTAACGGAGGCAGTAGTTACGGCATCTGCCTGGATGATGTGATGGTGAAAGAAATCCCCAATTGTGTCGCTATCTCCAGCTTCCCGTGGTCGGAGGATTTTGAAGACATGGGCAGCCTGCCGGATTGCTGGGATCAATCCTATGTATCGGCAAGTGCTCCCTGGATCGCTTCCACTGGTGGATTGAACGGCAACCCGGCCATGGCGTACTCCGGGACTTACAATGGCTTATTCTATTCCAGTAATTATAATGTTGATATCACAATGCTGATCACCCCTGAATTGGACCTGAGCAGCCTTTCCAATCCCGGGCTTTCATTCTGGCATGCCCAGGCGGAATGGAGCGGGGATCAGGACGAATTAAGGATTTATTACAAAACCAGCCCGGAAGGTTCCTGGACCCTCATCCCCGGCCAGGAATACGTCAGTTCCATTACGGAATGGACGGGTGAGACGGACATTCCATTGCCCGACCCATCGAGCACCTATTTTATTGGTTTTGAAGGAACCTCAGGCTACGGATATGGCGTCTGCCTGGATGATATTACAGTTTATAATATTTCCGCCACTTCAGTGTTTACCTGGACCGGCGAAACGAGTTCCGACTGGAGCAACACAGGCAATTGGGACTGCGATGCAGTTCCGACCGGTACCGACCTGGTGGTGATACCTTCAAGCCCCGTCGGCGGCCGCTTCCCGGTGGTGGGATCCGGGGTGACGGCAACATGTTACGATATCCACCTCGGACCAGGCGCCACCCTGGATGTCCAAACCGGTGGGACATTGACTGTGAATTCGGGCAATCCTTAAAGAGGAATAGAGCTGACAGGTATCTCAGACCTAACAGGTTTTCAAAACCTGTTAGGTCTTCTGTATAACCCGTCGCTCCAGTGACGGGATACAGGACAGCGCTGGCAAGATTTCTAAAAAAATTAGTAAAATATCGAATAATTTTATATATTTGGAAATACAGAATCAGCATTATAAATACAAGTAAATATATTGGAAGATAATTCGTCAAAGCTGCCTCCTTCTTAAACGCCCATTTCCTTTATTTATAATTATATCATTCAGGCCAATAATTGGATACGCCGGACAAATTGACCAGTCTGCGCCGATTTAAATTGACCAACCTTAGTCTTTGTAAATGTGGAGTTTATGGTTACCTGTATAAACCGGCGTGGGATCGTCAGTTTGACCGGCTTGTCCAGCCAGATTGATAACATAGCCCGGAAATGTGAAATCATTCGAATCCTTGAAAACAGGAAAGAAACCATCGATGAAATCAAGTCTTTTTGCAGGGAAGAAACATTTGACCGTCTTATAGTTAGTACTATTGGGTTCAGGAAACAAGAAAACAATAATTGAAAACAGGCTTATGTCAAGACACGAAACACTTCTTCGGCATCAGAAAATCATTTCAAAACTCAGGAACAGCAAATCAGCCACCTTCGATGAAATTGTTGAATACCTTAAAAATCAATCTGAATTGCTTGAGTACAATTTGGTTATCTCACTCAGGACATTTCAACGGGATATCATCGAAATTCGTTCTCTTTATGATGTGGACATCCAATTCAATCGTTCCAGGAATGTCTATTACATTGAAGATGACAATTCTGAGTTAAACAACAGGTTGATGGAGGCATTTGATATGGTATCAGCCTTGAAAATGTCCGAAGGATTAAACCAATTCATAAGCTTTGAAAAGCGCAAACCACAAGGGACTCATCATTTTTACGGTCTGCTTCACGCCATCAGGAACAGGTTAGTGATTAATCTGACTCATAAAAAATTTGATGATGATGAACCGAAAACAAGATATGTGAGGCCATATGGCCTAAAAGAATCCAGAGGAAGATGGTATCTGGTTGCGAGTGAAACAGATAAGGAAAAGATAAAGACCTTCGGACTCGATCGAATTATAGATTTTGATATTACAAAGAAACATTTCAAGATTCCGGATGATTTAAAGCTGTTTGATAGCTTCCAGAACTGCTTTGGAGTAGTTAATATTGAAAATAAAGACCCGGAAGAAGTTATTTTATCATTTGATCCGGGACAGGGAATGTTCATTAAGACCTATCCATTACATACTTCCCAAACGGTTCTGGTTGATAACGGTGAAGAATTACGGATAAAACTGTTTCTGCAAATCACAGACGATTTGATTATGGAAATTTTGTCATATGGAGAAAAAGTGAAAGTAATTGCTCCGGACATTTTCGTCCAGGAGGTTCTTAAGCGTTATAATGAAGCATTAAAACAATATTGAAATAAAGTAATTCCTGGTTCGAGCCCAGGTGGGCCCACAAATTGTAAACACTTAGTTATACATCCGGGTAAGTGTTTTTTCTTTTTAGGGTTCATGCCAGGGCATGGTTCCCTGGCATACTATTTTGGAATTTCAGTAACAAATCTGAAATTCACCCGTCTTCTATATATAATTTGCATTTATGTTCAGGAATTACCTGGTGATTGCTTTCAGGAACCTTGTAAGGCAAAGGGGATTTTCAGCAATTAATATAACCGGCCTGGGGGTTGGAATGGCCTGTTCCATCCTTATTTTTCTATGGGTCAGAAATGAAATAAGCTATAACCGTTTCAACGAAAAGGCGGACCGGCTCTACCGGCTGGTCCAGACTCAGCATTATGTGTCAGGACCCCTTACCACAACCTGCATGCCCGGACCTGTTGCAAAAGACCTTCTTCTGGAGGTCCCGGAAATCAAAAATGCCTTCATGTATTTCGCCGGTCCGGGTATTGTCAATTACGGTGACAAGTTTTTCACGGAAAATGTCAGGCTGGCTGATCCGGCCATGTGGGATATGTTCACCCTGACCTTCCTCAAAGGTGACAGGGACCATGTTTTTGATGAGGTGAATTCAATCGTGATTACGGATAAAATCGCCCAAAAATATTTTGCGGATGAGGAACCGCTTGGTAAAGTGCTGAAGATTAATAGTGAACATTCCTTCAAAGTTACCGGCGTCATAAAGGAAACGCCTTTGAACTCAACATTCCGCTTCGACCTCTGTATTCCTTTCGATTATATCGAAAGGTTCGGTTTTGATATCGATCAATACGGATGGAACAATTATTATTCTTATGTGGAGCTCATTCCGGGTGCCGATTATCGAAAGGTCAATGAAAAAATAAGGGATTTCCTGATGGTGAAGTCGGAAAATCCTGACCAAAAAACCGATCCTGCTTCGGAATTATCCATCGACCTCTTTCTGTTTCCCCTGAAGGATATTTATTTGCATTCCGTAACCGGCAAAGGAGGCAATATCACCTATGTATACTTATTTACGATCATTGCGGTGTTCATTCTGAGCATTGCCTGTATAAACTTCATGAATCTTTCTACAGCCCGGGCAGGAAGGAGAAGCAGGGAGATCGGGCTCCGGAAAACGGCCGGCGCCACCAGAAGACAGATCATCCTTCAATTCATCGGTGAATCCCTGTTGATCACCTTACTGGCCTTTGCCCTGGCCATTCTTCTGGTCTATCTCTTCTTGCCCGGATTCAACGCCCTGGCTGATAAAACGCTTTCTGTCGATTGGTCGGATCCGGTATTTTTAGCCGGACTGGTGGGCATCATCTTTTTTGTGGGGATACTGTCAGGCAGCTACCCGGCGCTCTATCTGTCATCCATGGAACCGATCGTTGTGCTGAAGAATGCCACATTCAAAGGAAGGGGAAATTTGCATTTCCGCCGGATACTGGTGGTTTTCCAGTTCACTTTATCGGTAGCCCTGATCATTTGCACAATAGTGGTATACAGGCAGTTAGCTTACCTGGATCGGAAGGACCTGGGCATGGACTTGGAGAATGTGATATATGTCGAGATGATAGGTAAAACGGCGGACAATTATGCAGAACTTAGGAATGAATTTTCTCAGAGTCCGGCGGTTGTCGATATCAGTCGCGGTGGAAACCTGCCTTTCGAGATCGGCAGCAACAGCGGAGGCTTCAGCTGGGAAGGCAGGGAGACTAATGACGAAGTACTGATCGGGTTTGGTTTTGCAGATGTCGGATATCTTGAAACTTTGGGAATGAAGATGGTAGAAGGCCGGTTTTTTGAAAAGGGATATGGCACTGACACCATTTCTTCCATCATCCTGAATGAAAAAGCTGTACAGGTTATGGGCCTGGAAGATCCGATCGGGAAATGGGTTTCGTGGAGGGATACCAAATTTTCGGTCATCGGGGTGATACAGGACTTTCACTTTCTGCCAATGACGGAAGAAATGGGGCCGCTTACTCTGATAAATTCACCTGAATCATGCAGCATGCTCTTTATTAAGGTTAAAAGCGATAATCTGGATCAAACGATCGGTTTTCTGCAGGGTGCATGGGAAAAGATCAATCCCGGCTTCCCCTTCGATTATAAGTTTATGGATGAAGCTTATGATGAGCTTTATGTTTCTGAAGACAGGCTGGGTAAGATTTTCAAGTATTTTTCGATTTTAGCCGTGATCATCTCATGTCTTGGACTATTCGGTCTCGCAGCATTCATGGCCGAACAGCGGACCAGGGAGATCGGCATCAGGAAAGTTTTAGGGGCCACCGCCACACAGATCGTATCGGCACTTTCCTCTAATTTTCTCAAATGGGTTTTAATAGCCAATGTCCTGGCCTGGCCTCTGGCTTACTTTTTCATGCACCGATGGCTGGAAGGATATGCTTATCACACCCGGTTATCTCCCTGGATATTTGTCCTGGCAACTACCCTGTCGCTTCTTATAGCGGTGCTGACGGTCAGTCTTCAGACCATCAGGGCAGCGTACCGCGCACCGGTGGAAACCCTTAAATACGAATGATTCTTGATACAAAGGAATTTGCTGTGCCAGGCAGAATCAGCAATTTATAATGATTGGTTGTCAATTGTCAATAATTCCGGGTCCGCTCCTTCATCACTCCGCCCATTATGGCACCTGATGCCAATCGCCATAAGGGGGTAATATGGTCCTGAAGAGGTGATTTGACGGAAAGGTTTCATAATAAGTGCTGTTCCGATACATCTCCTCACTTTCGAAAATTTTGCCGTCCTCCACCACTACTCTCAACTTATAGGAGTATGAAACATAATCCCGGTTGTTGTTGAAGGTAAACGGAATTGGTGGCGTTACCTGCAGTTCGAACGATAATGAATCGATCGTTATATTTTCCTGCGGGAAAACATAATAGCTGAATTCCTGGTATTCACTTTCGGTTCCACTGCAGTCCATGTTCCGGGCCACTCCGGTGTAATGGATCTCGATTGACCTGTACAATGAATAGGCCCCATTGACTTCTTTTTGTGAGCTCTTCGTAAAAACATAATAGCCAAAAACTTCTCTGGTTTTTATATCCGGCAATTTATGCTCTTCACAGTATTCATCCTTGTCATCATCATCAAATAAAGAATCACAGCCCGGCCATATCAGGATCGAGCTCAATCCGGCCAGGAGCATAACGATCACATTCTTTTTCATAATGTTTAAAGTATTTGGATTAACTGATTTACGTCTCTAAATTCAGGCGGTTGGCATAAGTGGACCTGAACGGTTTCAGTCTGGATTTCAGGCATTAATGATAGTGAAATTTTACCAATTTTCCAATAGCCAGGTGAAAATATATTACAGCGAATCATTAAGTCTCTGAAAAGTATTCCGAATGGACCTCACAGGTGACCTCACAGGTCACCTGTGAGGTCACCTGTGAGGTCCTACCCGGAACTAAATATTACTGGTTGTAAAGGTTTTTAAAAAACCTAAATTTGCTTACGTACGCTCATCTTCAGACTATATAACTATTTAAATGCACTCAATGGCAAAGCAATTGAACATACTCATATCAGCTGTGGCATTATTACTAGGATTATCTTCCTTTGCCCAATCCTACCGGCTCTTTTTAGATCATCACCTGAAGCCAGCAGGTATAAAGGTCTTTGAGAGCGGCGTAACCGAACACTTTAAGTTCGGCGAAAGCACCCCGTACCACCTGACACTCCCTGGTAAGAACAATTCAATCGATGTCGTTATTCAGGAATCTAGAGATTGTCAGGAACCCGAACAATACACCAGTGAAAGTCTGCAGTACATTGAGCCGGGATTGCTCCCGGAGGCCGATTTGATCAGGGATGCTGCATATACGCCCGACGGTGACCGGATAGCAGTGATTTACCAGCACAGCGGTAATATCGCTTTCTACGATAGCCAGACCTATGAGGTGCTCAATGTGACAGATCTGGGTATTGGCCCGATCGACCTGGTCCTGGGCACAGATCATGCTTATGTCGCATGCCGGTATTCGAAAGAAATATATATGATCAACCTGAACGATTATTCCATAAGCGGTATCCTGACCCTCGATCGGCAACCCAGCCAGATTGAGGTCAGCCCGGATGAATCGGTCCTCTACATCGCATTTCCAAGTTACATGGATGGATCGGTGGCGGCATATTCCGCCTCCTCGCATGAATTGCTGTTCGAACTCCCTGAATTATTCATCCATCACTTTGGCTATTACGGCTTTAACGGACGGATGTACTATCAATACTACCGGTTTTGCCTTTCAGAAGATGGCAATTTTCTCACCGGTACGAGCGATCTGGGAACTGTTATCATTTTTAACGCCAAAACCGGCCTTGAGATGTTAAGGTGGAACGACCGGTTCTTTTGCGGATTCAGTACTTCTGTAACAAGCGATACGCTCTACTTGCTTTCGCTTGATGATGATGACTTAATTTACCTGTACAGGCTCCAGGCCAATGATTTCACAAAAATCGACTCCATCACGAGACCCGTGTCAGAGATGTATTTCGGGCAGGACGACCTGGCAGTGTCAGGCGATGGCAACCGCGTACTGACCCAGGATTCTTGGAACGATGCCTACTTGCTGTTTGATTTCACATCCATGAGTACATCCGCGTACTCAGTGAATTCTTTTCTCCTGCAGCTGATCAACATGTCATATGACCGGAAATATACCTTCTGCCAGAACGAATCCACTATAAAAATCTTCGACATGGACAACCCAGGCTTTATATCGACCTTTGGGCATAGCGCAGGTTATTTCGGGATGGCTTCCACAGTTTCCTATAAGTACCTGACACCGACCAACCAGTTTGTTTTAAATAATTCCTATTACAGGTTCGACGAATTCTGTGTTATAGATTTTCAGTATCCAAATTCCATTGGTATCGATACCTGCTTGATTGCCGGTGCGCTTCCGGAAGCTGACATGACAACCGCAGCCTGCCTTTCAGGAGACGGGATAAAACTGGTGTCAGCCAACTTCCTTTCCGCGAATGTGAGTTTAATCGATGTGAATACCCAGGAATTGGAAAACATGTTTGACATAGATAATATCTCTACTGTAACTCCAATACCTGGAAGTGTGGATGTCCTTTTATCCGGACCTGTTTCTGACGCTACTTATTTGTTTAACACAAAAAATGCATTCATTGAAAAGACGATCAATGTTTCACAAGCATGGTCTGTGACGGTGTCGGAAGATGGTCAGTACGCTTACGCCATAGACGTCACAGGAATGTTGTTCAAAATCGCTTTGGATAATGAGAATACACACCTCGAAGGCTATGTGGATGTAAATTTTTTCCAGAATAATCTGCTCATTATGGATCTGACTGATCCATTGGAATCCAAACCGCGGACAAAACCCGGACTGAGCCCCGACGGGAAATGGCTGCTGGCATCTACCCAGGACAACATTCAGGGGCCATTGATGCATATCGTTGAAACCGAATCGATGACGATTCTGAAATCCCTGCCCATCGGCAATAAAGCCACCTATGACATGGCATTTACCGGCGATTCCCGTCGGGCATGCGTAGCCTCCGGATCTAATATCGCGCAGATCATTTACCTGGATGGCGTCAGCTCATATGTGGAGAGCGAAGTGATATCCAACTCTGGCAATAGCTTCCTGGCAGCTGCTTATAACAACACTACCCGAAAATTTATACTCGGTTCCAAAGGCATGTTGAACGAAGTGGTTCCTGAAACGGGCCAGATTACTGCCAGCACAGATCTCCAAAATGAATGGATATTGCAGATTGCGGCAGACCAGAACGGGCTCCCGATGGTCAGGGGGCAACGGAAATTTTTTCACGGTGAAGAGACCTTTAATCTTCCGGGTTGCTCTGAACCGTTTGCCTATGATACGACCCAGCAATTGGTAGTGATCCCTATCCCGGGCCCTGACCGCATCTGCCTCTATAACCCCCTGGTCCTTGAGATGAGAGAAATTCCAGGAACCGGCGGTGGGACGATATCTGTCAATCCCAATCCGGCTTGCGACTTCATCACAATCCGTTCAGCAAACGAAATTTCCAGAATAGAAGTGTTCGGTTTAGAGGGAGGTCTAGTCTATTCTAAAGCTATAAGTGATTCCGAGATTAAATTATCCATCCGGGAATTACCTTCCGGCATGTACTTCCTGAAAGCCAGCACTGCGGGTGGGATGCAGGAAGCGAAATTCGCGGTCATTCATTGATGTTTTTATAGAGAATGGTCTGACTGGCCTTATCAGGATTGAGATTTATTCGGCCGGGAGGATGAGGCACACAATTTTTTTCGTATATTCACCGAATTAACCTATTAATCCTTAGAGCAATGAAATCAAATTGGATGTACGCAATTCCGGTTGCCGTATTCAGCCTGATGTTATTCACGGACTCGACATGTCTGAAGAATGAAGAGGAAGATGATTGCTTTAAAAACAGACTGGCGATTAGCGAAGACGGGGAACTCCTGGTAGGAGGAACTACTATGTATATTTTCAGCGTAGCCAATATGAATAATGGAATAGCGGATGGCGATAAAAATTGTCATGCCAGCATGGAATTGCAGTTTTGGTTCAAAGATACGTTGCTGGCAAAGACACCCGAAAAGCCACCCATTCAGATTACTTTCTTCGGTGGAGGAGGAAGTTTCGATCCCGGGAGCGTGGTTTACGAATCAGCACAATATGAACCAAATGGCAGGTATTTCTGGACTGCCATTTGCAACCAGGCTGCCAAGAATGCTCCTTCCAATCCAGTTGATTTCGGGATCTGGGTGGAATGGGACCTTAACCAGATGCTGAATTGGCACGATGTGGGATTTACAGCTTTAATTTCATATTCAAAATATACTTCCTCTGATTAGGCTTATCATACGAATAATACTCAGATAATCAATAAGATAACATAGTTGATGGAAATGTTAAATTATGTAACTGCCAATTCTTCTTGATTTTTGCCCTGGAATTTTGTATATTGCATCGTTAGATATCTTTCCAAGTCAATTATTAACCAAAAAAAATTCAGACATGAGAAAATTCATTTTTATCTGTTCAGTAGTTCTGATAACTATTATCATGGCCATGCAGGGTGTTATTGGACAAGACATTGACAATGCCATCGAAACCGATCGTTCCCTTCAGGGAAAAGTGATCGGTGAAGGCAATGCGGTCATTTCAACAGATGCTTATTCCAGGGCACAGATATTCTGTGATGATTTCAACAGAAGCAATTCCACCACGGTTACCGGATGGACCGAACAATCCGGTGACTGGCAGGTAGCCGGTAATATGCTGATGAGCCCCGGGATAAGTATATGGCAATATATTACGGCCAACGGAACCTCCCAGGCGGATGGCTGTGTGACCCTCAGGGCCGTTTACGGCAGTCCGATTCAGCTTAAATTCGTCGGCGCGGTTGCCCGGTATACCGGGAATAATTCCCACATTATGTTTAAAATACAGGATAATTCCTCCTCCGGGCATTGGGATTCCTATTGGTTATATACCGGCGGCCTGGGTGGGTCAGTCAGTTTTTCTCTTACCGGCCAGAATTTTGGCACGGATGCCACTATCCAGCTGGAATATACGGGAGGTAATGTCACAGCCAGGATCGATACCAATAATGATGGTACCTGGGATTATACCCAAAGCGGCACAACTTCACTCATTTCAGCCGGCCTTTGTGGGGTAGGAGGTTATGGTAATGCATATAGCGATGATTTCTGTTGCGGCAATGATTGCAGTTTTGAAGAGGTACCGCTTTCCAATATCGGCCTATTGATAGCTCTTGGCCTGTTGCTCATTTTCATCACCTGGCGGGTGTACAGAAGAGCTTAAGAAATCTTCTTTCTGCTGGATCTTCTAATTGATTATCAGTTAAAATTTTAAGAATAAAAAAACCAGGAGCGGGATTGAATCCACTCCTGGTTTATTTTTAAGTTAACTGATATTTATCTTTCAAGTGTCATGGTCCAGGCCGCCGAACCATTGTGGTCGGCGCTGATGTCCACTGATACGATCATGGTCTCCTTCCCGCCGACTTCACTGTAGGAGATCACTTCATAGATATTGGTTTCAGAGCCGCCGTTCGGGGGATTGGCGCCGTCGGTATTTTCTCCGCCGTAGTATCCCTTCATAAAACCGATGAAGGCTGCGAAACCGGCTCCGTTGGTCAGGGTTATGACAGGCCTGTCGGTGCCGTTTGCCGGGGTAAAGGCGAAAGTATGGGTATTGCAGGAGCCGAACGGTGCGCCCGGGCTGGCTGCTATCTCAGCATCGCTCCAGCATCCGTTGGGGGTGCCCATGTATCCGTCGTTCCTGGAGCCGCCGTTGGTCTTATACTCGTAACTTCCTCCCGGATGGAAGATAAATTCATCGTCGGTCATGCAGAACCAGTCTTCCGGGGTGCCGGCGTTCGTTCCATCGAGATTTTCCAACGGACAGGTCCACCATTCATCGCTTCCCATTCCGGGACCTACATAGATAGAGTGGCCGGAAACCTGGAGCTTCCAGGGGCCGGCGGTGAGGATTTCCTCAGTCAGTGCGCCGGCAATCGGCCTTTCCATGGTCATGGTCCAGGCGGCTGTGCCGGAATGGTCCGCACTGATATCTACGGTAACGACCATCACTTCTTTACCATCTACGATGCCATAGGCCATAACTTCATACCTGTTGGTGGCATTGCCTCCATTGGGAGGATTCACATTATCGATATTTTCACCACCGTAATAGCCTTTCATGAAGCCTATAAATGCGGCGAAGCCGGGACCGTTTTCAAGGGTGATAACCGCTCTCTGGTCACCCGATGCCGGGATGAAATCAAAGGTATGGGTGTTGCAGGAGCCGAACGGAGCGCCCGGGCTGGCTGCGATTTCCGCATCCGACCAGCAACCGTTGGGGCTTCCCATATATCCATCATTCCTGGAGCCGCCGTTGGTCTTATATTCATAACCTCCGCCGGCGGTGAAAATGAATTCGTCATCCATCATACACGACCAGTCTTCCGGCGTACCGACATTGGTACCATCGAGATTGATCAGCGGACAGATCCACCATCCGTCGCTTCCCATTCCGGGACCGACATAAATGGAGTGGCCGGACAGCTGCAGCTTCCAGGGACCGGCGGTCAGTACATCCTCTGTAAGCACGCTGGTGGCAATGGAGACCGAATAAGTGCTTTCGCCGTTCGGATTCATTGCTTTCAGGGAAACGGTGAATAATCCGTTATCGGTATAAGTATGAACTGGATTTTCTTCCGTAGAGGTGGAACCATCGCCGAAATCCCAGAGGTAGGTATCAGCGTTCTGTGAAGTATTGGTGAAAGTAGCGGTCAGTCCGTCCAGCACATAGGTAAAGGAAGCGACTGGTGGCGGGCCGGGGATGGGAGGTTCGGCATTGGGATCGTCATAATGCATCAGCACAAAGCGCCAGTAAGCGGTGGCGGCACCGGCATCATCCTGGATCTCTGCTTCCACGATGAGGGTATCCACTGCGCCGTCTGAAAGAGAGATCACATCGAATGTCACGTTATCCTGGGGAACGATCACCTCCTTGTGGGTGGCAACTTTTTGCAGGCCGATGAAAGCTCCGAGGCCGACGAGTTTCAGTTGACCGCCGCCTTCCAGGAGTTCGAATGCATGAGTGCCGCTCTTCCAGGCCGACACATCGGCACCATCCTTATTGATCATGGGATCCGAACTGGAGAAGCAGTTGTTGTTCGAACCTTCAGGGTAAATGGTACCTTCTGCCCAATAGTCGCCCTTGTCGTCAAATACCAGGGTTCCGTCGCGATGGAAGGTCCATTCGTCGTTCAACATACAGGGACGCACACCGAGCGATTCATTCTTTCCCAGCGCCCACCAGATTTCGTTGTGAGCCGGTGGTCCGACTTCCAGGGGATACTGGTTCAGGCTGATGTCGCGCAGCAGTTTCCATGTTTTCGATGCATCTCCGGCCAGTTTTGTCAGGATAATATCCGGATCGGCAATCGTAACTTCCTTGGTGTAGGAATCCGTTTTACCGCCATCTTTGGATGTTGCGGTGAGTTTGACATTGTAAACCCCATCTCCCGGGAAGGTGTGGGTGGGATTCACTTCAGTCGAAGCGGCTGAGCCATCGTCAAAATCCCAGGATACAGCGCTGAAATTCTGAGATTCGTTGGTGAAGATAATCGTTCTGAAATCATTGGCATCCACTGCAAAGGTGAAACTGGCAATGACATCCGGTTCGGGTTCATCCTTTTTACAGGAGTTCATGAACGTTACCAGTACCAGGAGTAGGATTCCGGTACCGTAAATGAGTGCTTTTTTCATTGATTTAATGTTAAGGTTAATTTTAAATGATTGATAATCTGTTTATTAATTATGTAAGTCATCTGTTAAGCCTGATGTATGGGAATTCACTTTAAAGATAAATCAATCTCCCCGAATATTATTTATAATAACTTCTAAATTACTTCAATTCTGTTCAACCTGAAATACCCTGATGTAATCCACCATTAGCGTCTGAGGGAACTCAGTGGTTTCATCCGGGTATCCGGGCCAGACGCCACCTACGGCCAGGTTGAAGATGAAGAAATGAGGCAGGCGGAAAGCATCGAACGATACCTGCGAGTCTTTAACCTGGAGTACCAGGTTATAGTCAACATACCATTTGATGGTGTTTTCCTGCCAGACTAGGGAAAAAACATGAAAGGAATCATGGAAACTGGCATTGCCTGCTAGCGTATAGGAGTCGGTAACGGACCGGTGCCCACCGTCATAGTAATGAATGGTCCCATGAACCTGCGATTCGATGTGCCCCAGGTATTCCATGATATCGATCTCACCGCAGCGAGGCCAGCCAACCTGGTTGAAATTCTTGCCGAGGGTCCATAGGGCGGGCCAGATCCCTTTTCCATATGGCATAAGGGCACGGATATCAATTCGTCCGTATGTGAATTCCTTTTTGCCCCTGGTGACCATGCGGGCGGAATAGTAATTTTCGTTTTGTTTGGTCGCAACGATATTGAGCTTTCCGCCGGCTATGAACGAGTTGGTTGAAGAGCTGGTATAGATCTCCCACTCTTCATTGCCCCAGCCTCCGCCACCCAGCTCGTGCGTCCAGTTGGCAGTGTTGATCAGCGGCCCTTCGAATTCATCGCTCCAGGCCAGTTCCATACCGGGCCATTCAGCGGGAGTTATGTAGCCATCGGCTTGCAGTTCAGGCTGATAGTCATCATCATTTTCGATGTAGATCCTGATGATATTGTTTGTGAACGCAGCGCCCTGTATGTCGGTTAACTGGATGTCGAAATAATCATCCATTTCAAAGACCTCATCACTCAGAACAGTAACATCCATCGTCTTATTGGTTTCGCCTGGCTGGAAAATAACCACTTCACCATCCACCGGGGTGAAATCTTCGTTCACTTTAGCCCAGCCCGGAACGGTCGACCATTTCAGGCTGACTGCTTCGTCCGCAGGACCGGACAGTTTGACCGGAACCTGGAAAACAGCCTGTCCGGATTGCCCTTCCGCTTTAGAGAACCGGCTGTTCAGGGTCAGGGCTGGTATGAATGCATCATCGTTTTGTATGACAACTTTGCAGGTGCCGATGCCGGGGAGTGCATTTTCAAGTCCGGAAATGGTAACGCTGAACACTTCTTCGGGCTCAAATACATCATCCTGGATCAATGGGACTTCCAGGGTAGCTTCCGAGTCTCCTTTTTTAATGATCATTGTAGTTTCGGGCTGGGCGACGTAATCTTCGCCGGCCTGGGCAGTTCCGTTGAGGGTATGCCAGACTACCGTCACATCTTTTACTGCCGGTGCGCTTAACTGCAGGTTGATCACTGCCTGTACCTGTGACCCGGTCCCTTCCTGGATGAAAAGACTGTCCGGTATGTTCAGTACAGGCAGGTCTTCTTCTTTTTCCGTGCAGGAACCGAATTGAATCGTCATTACAGTTATCGATATCAATAATAGGATTATATTTTTCATTTTCCGAGTTGTTTAGATCAACTTACTGTCCTTTTTTATCCCCGCGGGACAATCTTCAGGATGATGGTCTTATCAATTTTTATCAATAGCCCGGGTTCTGCTTTAATTTAGTATTTCCGAGTTCTGAAAGCGGGATTGGCAGGATTTCATGTTTGCCGGCAACAAATCCTTTAAAGGCGAGCACTTCTGCCGCTTTACCGGTACGTACCAGGTCAAACCAGCGGTGCCCTTCCGTGGCCAGTTCCACCCGGCGTTCGTAGTAGATGTTCTCCAGTGTGGCCGGTACAGAAGGCAGGCCCACTCTTGCCCTGACTTTGTCGAGCCATTCCTGGGCGGCGCCGGCATCCCCTCCCCTGACCAGGGCTTCGGCTTCCATCAGGTAAGTATCGGCCAGCCTGATCTCTATATAATTATCGGGCCATTCCAGCACAGGATCCCCTCCGCCTGAGCTTATAAAATCCTTCAGCGGAGCGAATTTCTGCAGGAAGTAACCGGTATTCTGGTAACCTTTTTCGTACGATGCTTCGCCGGCCTGTTCGAGGCTGTCGATATTGGCGATGGTGCCCAGGTACCGGTTCGAAGCCCGGAGCTCTTCCACCAGGTCGGGGAGAACCGGGTTGAATCCCCATCCCGCCGAGTAGGTCGGGCCGTTGAATGCCCTGGGCCCGCAAAGTTGCACCAGCAGGTTCCCTTCACCGGCAGGGGGGCTGGGGAACTGCCAGTAACCGATCGCAACGGAAGAATAAGAGATCTCAAAGATGGATTCTTTGTTGAATTTATTGTCAGGGCGGAAGATGGATGAATAATCATCGAGCAGTTCATAATAAGGAGCCGTGTTCACCTGGTGGAAAAGGGCCGCCGCTTCCAGCATACGGCTTTCGTCGTTCTGCCAGAGGATGACCTTTCCGAGGAGGGCTGTGGCGGCATACTGGGTAGCTCGTCCGTATTCACTTTCCGGTACGGTCAGAGGGAGGTACGGGATGGCTTCGTTAAGGTCCTTCTCAATCTGCGCAAAGACATCCTCAGGTGGGGCCTGTTCGACATTGAAGAATTCTGAAGGAGAAAGCAGTTCGGTGAACAGCGGCACATTTTGAAAGAGCCTTATCAAGTCGAAATAATAATACGCCCGGAGGAATTTGGCTTCGGCACGGAAGCGCTCCCTGAGCGTTTCATCCATGGGTACGCCGTCTAATTTGGAAAGGATGGTATTGGCCCTGTTGATGCCGGAGAAATTGCGACCCCAGAAGCTTTCCTGTGGACCGTTGCCAGCATCGAGCGTATAACTGTTCCAGGCTTCCCAGGTGGGCTGGTCGCCATAGGCAGCGCCACCGGCGTAACAATCATCGGAGGCGCAGTTCAGAAGCCCTACCTTGCTGGAGTAGGTATTCACCCATTCCATTCCAAGAGGGTCATAGGCTGCCACCAGGCCGGCCAGTGCCTGGTCTGCATTCTGGTAATAATTGGCTTCCAGTGTGGTGCCTTTGGGTTCCACTTCCAACCATTCCTTGGAGCAGGAAGAAAGGATGGCCAGGGCAATGACTAAGGAGTATATAACTGACTTTTTCATAGTTCTGCAGGTTTAATTAAATCGTAACATTGATACCAAGCATGAATGAACGGGCCTGGGGATAGAATCCACGGTCGATCCCATAGCTGCCACCGCCGATTTCCGGGTCAAAGCCGGCGTATTTGGTCCAGGTGGCCAGGTTGTTTGAACTCACATAGAACCTCAGGTTCTCCAAACCGATCTTTTTGACGGCCTTTTGCGGCAGGCTGTACCCGATCTGAAGGGTTTTGATTCGGAAATAGGCTCCCGGGCTCAGATGAAAGGTGGATGGGTTGCTGAAATTCTTGTTTGGATCGCCAGTCACCAGCCGGGGGTAATCATCGGAAGTGCCTACGCCGTTCCAGCGGCCCAGTGCATCAGTGGTCCAGTTGGCCGATGGGATGTCCAGGCGGCGAAGACCGTTGTAAATGTCGTTTCCGGCAACTCCCTGCCCGAAGAAGATGAGGTCAATGCCTTTCCAGTCGGCTGCTAGGGTAAAACCGTAGGAAATGGTCGGCGTCGGGTCTCCGATGAAGGTCCTGTCATCGGCATTGATCACCCCGTCGCTATTCAGGTCGGCATATTTGAAGTCACCCGGCTCTGCATCGGGCTGGATCAATTCTCCATCTTCGTTGATATAATTCTGGATATCGCCATCAGACTGGAAGATCCCCAGCACCTCGAAGCCGTAAAAAGCTCCGATCGGATGACCGACCTGGAGGCGGCTGATCTCATAACTGCTGGACTGGAAAGATGCTCCCGTCCGGTATTCCACCGATCCGAGGTCAGTGATCTCATTTTTCAGATAACTGAGGTTGCCTTTCAGATCGAGATTCACCTGGGCGACCTGCTTGCGGTAACCCAGTTCAAACTCCACGCCTTTATTGGTCATGGATGCCACATTGGCGATGGGGTCCTCGATAGCGCCTACATATTCCGGGAGCACAAACCGGTCGAGCATGCCTGTGGTTTTCTTGTTGTAATAATCAAAGGCCAGCCTGAAATCGGAGAATACGGTGGCTTCCAGGCCGACATCCAGCTGGCTCGTCTCTTCCCATTGGAGATCCGGGTTGGATGGGGCATCCGGGCTGTAACCGATCATATAATTGTCGTAATAATACACATAATTGCGACCACCGCTGACGGTTGCCAGGTAAAGGAAATCGCTGATATTATCGTTTCCGTTCACGCCATAGGATCCCCTTATCTTGAGGAAACTGACGATATCGTTCTCCGGCCAGAAATTCTCCCTGGAAACTACCCATCCAAGGGAAGCAGAGGGGAAGATTCCGTATTTATTGTTGGGCCCGAACCTGGAAGAGCCGTCCCTTCTAATGATCCCGGTGAACAGGTACTTCTCATCGAAATTGTAATTCAGCCTGGCGAAGATGGAACTGATCCGGTGATCCGGAGCTTCCCAGCCGCCGGCGAGCTTATCGTCGTCCAGGATGCTGAAATTCATCGAGGCTTCATCAAAAGTGGTGACCGGCAGATTATAATAACGGGCATTGACCCCCTGGGAACTTTCCTGGAAAGCGCTCATGCCCAGCAGGATTTTAAAATCATGTTTTTTGATCTTGCGGGCGTATGATGCCGTATTTTCCCAGTTGTACATAAAGCCCCGGTTCTCGGAACGGAAATAATTATTTTCTATGACCGATGTGGCTGCATTGAGGTAATACACCGGTGTGAAGCTGACATCGCCCCAGAAGGCCAGTTTCAGCCCGAGATCCGACCGGATGACCAGACCCTTGAGGGGTTCCAGTTCAGCATAGATGTTCCCGACGATATTATCCGACCAGCCATAGTTGCCCTGGCGGGTCTGTTCGTAAGCAAGCGGATTGGTCATTTCCTGGACTACGTACTTGGAAATCGAGTAAGGGTTTCCATTTTCATCCAGGACCACCGGGTTAGTGCTGTACGGAGGGGAATTGGCAACGGAGCTGTCCGTTATGACCAAGGGCGTCACCGGGTCAAGGTTGATGGCCGATGCCAGCGGGCCGCCGTATTCGCTGTTGGTGTTCAGGGAGCCCTGGCTTTTAATGTGGGAGTATCCGATATTTTCACCGAAGCGCAGATAGTCGTTCACCTTGTGTTGTGAATTGATACGCAGGGTAATCCTTTTGTAGTTGGAGATGGAGGTTGTCACAATCCCTTCCTGGTTAAAATAACCGAAGGATGTGTAAAAAGTGGAGCGGTTATTGCCCCCGGAAAGGCTCAGTTCATGATTCTGGATACTGGCGCTTTTGTTGAAAATGGCATCCTGCCAGTCGGTCCCTTCCCCAAGGGTGTCGATATTTTCAAAGATAACCGGTAACCCTGCATTTACCTGCGCTTCATTTCTGAGCATGGCATACTCAGTGGCATCGCACAGGTCGAGCTTTTTGGCGGGGGACTGAAGACCGAAATAACCGTTATAGTTAATCCTCATATTTTTCGCTTCACCTCCTTTACCCTGCCGGGTGGTCACCAGGATGACCCCGTTGGCGGCCCGGGTCCCGTAAATGGCGGCAGATGCCGCATCTTTCAGCACTTCGATTGATTCGATGTCGGCAGTGTTCAGGTAGTCGAGCCCGCCGATATCCACGGGCACACCGTCAATAACGTAAAGCGGATCGCTGACATTAATGGAGGTGGTACCCCTGACTCTCACGGTCGAGGCGGCACCGGGCTGGCCCGAACTGGCGGCTATGGTGATCCCGGATGCCCTGCCTTGTAGAGCTTGCTCGACACGAATAAGCGGCATGCTTTCAAGGTCGGATCCTTTGACGCTGGAGATGGCGCCGGTGACCACGCTTTTTTGCTGCACACCATATCCGACGACCACCAGTTCCTCCAGTTCGAGGGATGTCGGGTTCAGCACGAAATTCAGGGTGTTCTTCTGACCGCTGACGAGAGTAATGGTCTGTTTATAGGATTCATAGCCGAGGAAGCTGGCTTCGATTACCTGCAATCCGGCAGGCATGTTGAGGGAATAATTACCATTGACGTCAGTGGTGGTGCCCAGGCTGGTGCCAACAACCAGGATATTGGCCCCCGGTAGCGTTTCACCGCTGTCTTTGTCTTTCACCTGGCCGGTCAGCGTAACATCCTGTGCCTGCATTGACAGTGCGAAGGCATTAATTAATAGAAAAATGAGCAAAAGTTTCCTTTTCATATTGGTTTTTTATTTGTGCAAGTATAAGTGGAATATGGAATCATTTCGTTTTGAAATTAAAATTATTAAATATATACATCATTTTAAACATTACTTAATAGCATTTTTACCGGTCAGCTTAATACCAGGAAGTTTATCGGCATACAGGCCATAAATGACATCCATTTCATTTTCCATCACGTACTTTTCATCCTTTCCTTTGTCAGAATTAACATGGTAGACAAATGCCCTGATGCCATTGTGCTTTAACCGGAGAAGGTCCGGCAAATTATCCCCGATGGCCCGGCGGCTGACAGCTATATCGGTGATGCCTGATCGTTTGAGCGCCAAAACTATATCTCCATCCATCTCCTGGACCACTTTCCAGTTTGGCATGGCCGACCTGATACCTGCCGTAAGCCCTTCTTTCACGGCATCCATGGTAAAAAGCTCCATCATCAGCCTGTTTTTATCTGTAAAACCGGCTGCGAATTCAGCAGGCTCATTGATCTTATCGGTAACTAAAATGGCATCGGGATGAGCCGAAAACCATTCATTGATCAATTCCATATCGAGCGGGGAATACTTTCCCAGGATTTTATGTTCCATGAAAGTTGTATGCGGCGGCGGTACGGGGCCCCGGTAACCGGTCATTTTCTTCCAGTCGTCCCAGGTATGCGCGGCCACAAATCGATTATCGGAAGTCCTGAGAATATCCAGTTCAAAGAGCCGGAATCCCGATCCATAACTCCGGTCGAGCGCTTCCAGCGAATTGGTGTAGATGTTCCCATCGATCATACCGCCGGCATGAGCAATAAACCGGCTGACATCATGGCGTTCCTCCAACTGGATTTTTATAGAGGTAAGTTTATTCCCGATCAGGTACTGGGCCGACTGGACCATGGCAAAAGCGTAGTCCAGCATCTCCTTTGCTTCTGCTTTATTTTCAAGATAGAGATTGCTGGTTGAATTATCCCTCAAATCATATAAGGATACATTGTCTTTGCCACGGTAAACCAGGAAACACGAATCACTAACCACTCCCAGTTTATTGTCGGCCGAGAAATAACCAAACTTCCTCCGGTGGTCAAACAGATCAACTCCCAGGCCATTATTGACATAGCTCATGCCCAATAATCCGCACAGAGTCGGGTAAACGTCCTGTTGCAGCCCCGGACCTGCATAAACCTGGGGTCTGAACAGGGCCGGGGAATATACGATACAGGGTACGCGATGGTAATTGAGGTTCAGGTCGTAGACCGGATCAAAATTCTGGCCATGATCCCCGATGAAAAGAAAGACGGTGCTGCCGGACCAGTCCTTATCCATGGCCGCCAGCATGAATTGCTCAAGCTGAAGGTCGGCGTATTCATAGAGCAATTCAGGGTAATCCTCATTTTCCAAACGGGTTTCAAATGCTTCCGGCACGATATAGCCATCGTGCGATGAAATGGTCAGGACGCAGCTGAAAAAAGGCAGCCCTGAACGGCTGAGCGAGTCGCAATCCTTTAACACCTCCCGGAACATGGTCTCATCGGTAGCCCCCCAGTGATTATAGATGGCATCTTCAGGATAATCGGCGTTGCCAATGATCCGGTCAAAACCGTTGAGAGACAGAAACCGGTGCATATTGTCAAATTCCTTTGAGCCGGTCACATAGAAGGAAGTTTGATAGCCTTTTTCTTTCAGGATGAATGGTAAGCCATGGAACACCTGGTTTTCGGTGGCCAGGGAATTCATAGGCACATTGTCCATTACGGCAGGCAATCCGTACAGCGTGGTGAAGATGGCATTGTGAGTATGAATGCCGGCAGAATAGAAATTGTCAAATGCGATTCCCTGCCTGGCAATTGAATCCAGGAACGGCGTGGTGTTCAATCCCGGTTTATACCGGCTGACCATGGCATTGCTCATGCTTTCGAGGAAAATGAGCAGGATATTGGGTCTGATTGAATCCTGACCTGTAACCTTAATTTGAAATGGATTTTCCATACCACCACTTGTTCTTCCGAGATGATGCAGGGCAGCTTCAATAAATTCTTCCTGATCCTTGTAGTGATGGATCTGGGGGTCATTAAAACTGTGCCCGAGGTGATAAACCGGATTAAAGCCCAGTTGGTTCATGAAATGATCGTCAGTGAAAAAAGCATTCCGGCATATAAGCGGAGTGTCTTTAAAGTTAAATGTTCCCCTGAGGCCTGAAATCAGGAGCAGCAAACCGGCAAGGAAGAAAATTATCCTGAACGGGATTTTCAGGGTAAGACTGGGCTTCTCCAAATACTCCTTATATATTTTGACCTGCAGGTAAGTGTAACCGACGGCCGCCAGCAGAAAAAGGCCGACCAGCAGCAGGTTATCGGCTTCCGTAAACAGCACTTTAAAGGTTATGCCGGTAGCTTCGATCCAGGTAAAAACAGCATTGGTGACCCGGGAATTATAGTAACGGAAATATCCGAGGTCGATGGAGGAGATCAACAGGACGGCCAGGCCACCTAAAATTATAATTATATTGCTGATGTTCAGCGATAAGCTATTCTTTTTCCCTTTCAATAAAAAGATGGAAATGATCACAAAGGGCAGGAAAAAAATGTAGGATATAATATTGATATCGAATAGTAATCCCCGGTCAAGGAAAGCCCGAAGGATATCGTGCAAAGATGACCGGCTGGCAAGGCCCGGATTGGATAAAAACAGGATCAGCCTGAAGGTGGTGCCGATCCCCATTATTAAGACAATGGAAACCAGAAGAAATTGATATCCGGAAGGAATATAAGATCCGACGAATTTCTTCATCCGGGTGCGTTTTCTCAAATCCTGCCCAAAGATAAAAGAATAGTGATAATTAAATACGAACGGCTCTTACAGACTTATATTATTCCAGGAAATTCAGGATCATATCTTCCGTGCTTTTCTTTCCCAGGTCGATAATGATATGCCGGCCTGCATTTCCGGCCTTGAAAGTGGATGTCCCGGCATTGTAACATCGCTCTATCCCCCAGAATCCGCGGTAGTCATGATTAAAATCCTCCGGTTCATCTTCGTGCAAATGCCCGAACAGTAGGACATCAATCTTATCTTCCACCACTTTCCTGAGATCTTCCGAATCCTTCAGCCTCAACAGCGGCCGGGGATCCCAGGGATGATGGTGAAGGTAAACCACTTTTTTAAGGGATTCGTATTCAGTTAAATTCAAGATTTTATCGAGCGTATCCAGCTGTTTTTTACCCAATTCGCCTTCGGCAAATATCCGGTCGACCAGGTGCAGTTCTTCCGCGTTGGAGTCCAGTCCGATGAAAACTATGGAGGATATGATATCGACTTTCGGATAGGTTAACTTTTCATTTTCGAAATACCATTTTTTAAAACGGTTAACGAAAAATCGGAACCCCAGGGCTCCAACGCCATAATCATGATTGCCCGGTGCGACCAGCACGGTAAAGCCTGATTTTTCCAGTTTTGATATAAAGGATTGCGTTTTTTTAACCGAAACGTGGCTGAACGCAATGTCTACCAGGTCGCCGGTTATCACGATTACATGATTCCCCGGATCATCTATTCGTTCTATCAGCCTGTCTGCCAGTAAATTGGCTTTTTCATCACAATCCTTATAACCGATGTGCAGATCGGACAAATGAATGATCTTTTTCACCTGGGACTAATCTTTCAAAACCTCGAATTTTCCTGAAGCCACCCCCCTTGGGGTTGTAAGATGGTAAAAATAAAGACCTGAACAATAATCCGATGTATTGATCTTTAAAAAGTTATTGCCGGTAACGCTGTAGTTTAAAATCCGGGAATAGACTATTCTTCCTGAAAAATCCAGTATTGACAGGGTAATGACTTCAGGCCTGGCCAGGGAAATATTCAGTGTAAGATTATCTTTTACCGGATTTGGGTAGGCATTGACCTGAACCACATTTATACCAGGTTCTTCAAAACCGGAGGTTTTATAATAAATTTCCAGGCAGGGTCTTTTACTGATGTCTCCTTCATCTGATGAATAAGGTGCAAATCCGACACAGGCATTATTGCACGATCCGTCGAGCGGGTAAATGGTCAATCCATGATTGACCATATTGCTGATTCTCCATGCCACGTAGGCATGAGTGATATCAAGCCTGATCGGTCCGCCATCGTAAGGGAATGTAATCCTAACGGTATCTGAAAAAGGATCCCCCGAGGCAGGCCTGTTATCCCAGTTCAGTGTCATCTCATTCCATTCCGAAGTTACAAACCTCAAGTCGAATGTGTTATCACAATTCGAATAACAATTTACATTGTATGGCCAGTTGTAAAACCACAAGAAAACCGAATCGACTTCGGAAGGCAGGGAAGAAACATCGAATTTAATGTAGGCTTGCAGGTTGGTCAGGTTGCAGGTGCTGACCGGATTGGTGGCAATATAGACCTGTGCGCCAAAATTGGTCGTATTCAGCTCATCATACACGTAGGCATCCTTGCCTCCGTTAAGTCCGCCTTCGTCGGAACCGTCATTGAGACCGGGGCCCGGGCAGAAGGTCATGACATGCTGCGGGAAACAAATCCCGGCTGTCATGGTCAGTAGAAAACCGAGAAGCAATTTGTTGATTTTCATGGCAGGAAATTGTTTGGTTAAGGTTATAACAAATATAACCATTCGGATAAAAAAATCAAACAGTCATTTTCAGCAGCTTAACATTAAATTAATGCTTTCATAATCTTTTCCTAAAACTGCGGTAACGTTAACTTAACCCGGCAGTAGTTTCTTTGCACCAGATTTTAAACGTAATTATCTGAAAACCATGAAAAAGATTTTATTTCTCGCCTTAATGGCATCCGTAACCGTTCTTATATCCTGCAACAAGGATGAAGACCCGGTTAAAATTCCCCAAGTAACTGCGCCATCCAACCAGACTGTCGAATCCGGATCGGAAATCGACCTTTCATTCACTTTCAACGCTGAAGGAGGATTTGCTTCCTCATCGGTTACCGCCACCAATGGTACGGCAGTGATCAAAACTGACGGCACTGGAGGTGCCACGTCCGGTACGATTGTGGTGACATTCACCGGTGGTGCCCAAACAGGTGCAGGAAGCGCCGTTCTGACCGTGACGGACAAAGAAAACCAATCCTCTTCCGCCACTGCCGTTTTAAGTGTGAACGAAGAAGCTGCCGTTATTACTGTCGCTTCTAATATTACTGAAAATACAACCTGGGAAACGGGCAAGGTTTATATCCTCGAAAGCCGGATCGCTGTGGTCAGCGGGGTTACCCTTACGATTCAGAAAGGTGTGGTTGTCAAAGGCCAGGCCGGTACAGGCGCCAATGCTACGGCATTGCTGATTGCCAGGGGAGGAATACTGATGGCGGAAGGCACTGCCGATTCACCGATCATTTTCACTTCGGTTGCCGACGAAATTGTCCCCGGAGAAATTGCCAGCCCCAATCTCGATCCCACTCTCAACGGTCTTTGGGGAGGCCTCCTCATCCTCGGGAATGCCCCGATATCTGCCGATGCCGCTTCGGTGCAGATCGAAGGGATACCGGCATCCGACCAGAATGGGCTCTATGGCGGGGATAATGCGGCCGACAACTCGGGCGTGATCCGCTATGTTTCCATCCGCCACGGCGGAGCCAACATCGGCGAAGGCAATGAGATCAACGGCCTTACACTCGGTGGGGTCGGCTCGGGCACCATCATTGAAAACATTGAGATCGTGGCCAACCAGGATGACGGAATAGAGTGGTTCGGCGGAACAGTGAGCGTTAAAAATGCCATCATCTGGAATGCCGGCGATGATGCAGTCGATACGGACCAATCGTGGGGAGGAACCCTGGATAACTTCGCCGTGATCAATGCCGGTGACGAATGCTTTGAACTCGACGGACCTGAAGGTTCCATGACCGCCGGCCATATCCTGAAGAACGGCTCCGTCAGCGCTCTCAATGCTGACGGACTGGTAGACCTGGACGACAACTCCATTGTCGAGATGACTGCCATCTATTTCTTCAATGTGTCGGAAGGACAGGATTTCGACCTGAATCCTGCCGACCTGGTTGCTTCGAACCTCCAGGCTACTTTACCGGATGGAGCCGACGTGACAGCTTACTTCAAAGGCGGTTCTGATTCTTATGTGACCCTGGTCGCTGCCGGCGCCAACACCGTGGGAGCCGATCTGAGTAAACTGGATGACTGGTCCTGGGCTTCGGTTGCCGGTGCATTGGCTGATTTTAAATAATAATGCCCTGTCTTAAATAGGATAGTTTGGATCTCGCAGGTTTGACCGCCTGCGAGATCATTCATTTAAGCCGAAGTAAAATTATGCATTTGAAAATTCTCAGCCTGTTTATAGTTTTTTATTTTTCCATTCAGTTGATATCAGCCCAGACCGGCATCATCAGAGGAACGGTTTTTGACGACGGGACCGGTGAATCATTGCCGGGTGTATCCGTCCTGCTGGAAGGGACCACAGAGGGAACCATGACGGATTTCGACGGAAAGTTCAACCTTAGCGTTGCACCTGGCAATTACACGGTCAGGTTTTCTTTTATATCATATGAAACCCTTTATATTAGGGAATTGGAAGTGAAAGCCGGGGAGGTCAGCCTCCTGGATAACATCCGGATGAAAGAGGTCAGCATAGAATTATCGGAAGTGGTGATTACAGCCGATATGGTACGTAACTCTGAAGCCGCCCTTTTGACTATGAAACAGAAATCCGCCAATGTGATCGATGGTATTTCCGCGGCAGGTTTCCGGAAAATAGGAGATTCCGATGCGGCATCTTCCATGAAACGGGTTACCGGCGTATCGGTGGAAGGGGGCAAATACGTCTATGTGAGAGGCCTGGGCGACCGTTATACGAAGACGATCCTCAATGGAATGGATATCCCGGGACTTGACCCGGACAGAAACACCTTGCAGATGGATATCTTCCCTACCAATGTGATTGATAATATCCTGGTTATTAAATCTTTCACTGCTGATTTGTCAGCTGATTTCACAGGAGGGGTGATCGATATTTCCACCAGGGATTTCCCGGATGAAAAGACATTCAATCTGTCTGCCGGCCTGGGTTACAATCCTTCCATGCATTTTAATCCGGACTTCCTTTATTATGAGGGAGGAAAAACCGACTGGCTGGGCTTTGACGATGGTACCCGCGACATCCCGGCCACCGAAAACATACCCCAGTTCTCCGAAGTGGTTGGTGATCCGGATGGAGAAAAGGGACTGCGCTACAGGGAAATCCTTGAGAGTTTCAATCCAACCCTTTCGGCCAGCCGGAAGAACAGCTTGATGGATTATAATTTTGGCGCTTCCATCGGTAACCAGATCGTGCGGGAAAAGGTCACCTGGGGTTACCATGTTTCAGGTTCCTATAAATACAGTACCGAATATTATTCTGACGCGGAATACGGTCGGTATGGTTTGTCCAGCGATCCGGATGTTAATGAAATGGAAATGCGGGAATACCAGACCGGCGATATGGGGATCAGCAGTGTTTTAATGGGAGGAATGGCCGGACTGGCCATGAAAACAGAGCATTCCAAATTGCGTCTGAGTCTTATTTATCTTCAGAACGGAGAATCGAAAGCAGGTATTTTCGATTATTCCAATAGTGACCAGGGAGCTATCTTCCATGGAATACAACATAACCTGGAATACAGCCAGAGATCGCTCCTGAATTTGATCCTGAACGGCAAGCATTTCTTAAGGGGAAATTCCTGGACCGTGGAATGGAAGATTTCACCTACGGTATCGAAAATTGAAGATCCGGACATCCGCTTTACCCGCTATGAAATTCGTGACGATGCCTTTATGATTGGAACTGAATCCGGCTTTCCCGAAAGGATCTGGCGTGATCTGGATGAAAGAAACCTGGCCGGGATCCTTCATATTGAGAGAGAGTTTAATGTCAGGGGTGAAAAAGCGGCTGTGAAATTCGGCGGTGCGGTGACTTATAAGGAAAGGGACTATGTGATCCGGAATTATCAGCTGAATATCCGGAATATTCCCCTGACCGGGAATCCCGACGAATTGTTTTATGAGGAAAACCTTTGGCCTTACCAGGGAAATGCTGCCCGGGGAACCACTTTTGAATCGCCTTTCGTGCCGGTAAACCCGAATCAGTTCAATGCGGATAATCTGAATACCGGCCTGTTCGTATCAGCTGAACTCAGCCCCTTGAACCGCCTTAAACTCATTGCCGGCCTTCGTGTTGAAAAGTTCCTGCAGCACTATACCGGCCAGGACCAGCTCGGTTATAACATTCTCGACGAGGCTGAGGTGCTGGATGACCTGGATCTCTTTCCCTCTGTCAACCTGATATACAGCATTAATGATAAGCAAAACCTGAGGCTGAGCTATGCAAAGACAATTGCCCGGCCTTCCTTTAAAGAGCTGTCTTACGCGGAGATCTTCGATCCCATAACCGGCCGGGTATTTATCGGTGGCCTGTTCCGCGATGCCAACGATGTGAGCGGGATCGTATACTGGGAAGGAAACCTGGTGAGTACTGATATCCAGAATATTGACCTTAGATGGGAGTGGTTCGGGAAAAACGGCCAGACCGTTTCGGTGGGAGCGTTTTACAAGTATTTTACCAGGCTGATAGAAATAGTTCAGTATGCCACCCAAACCGGTGCCTTCCAGCCCAGGAACGTGGGTGACGGTCAGGTAGCAGGTGCAGAGCTGGAGGTAAGGCAGAACCTTGGAATAATTGCCACGGGACTGGACCGGATCAGTTTTATTGCCAATGTCACATGGACCTATTCCCGCATTGAACTCAGCAAGACGGAGTATGAATCCAGGAAAGAAAATGCGCGTACCGGGCAGACTGTGGAAAAATACCGTAATATGGCCGGACAATCCCCGTTTCTTGTCAATGCCGGTATAGCGTACGATGGCGCTGAAAAAGGATTCCTGGAAGGTTTTGAAGCCGGCCTGTATTACAATGTGCAGGGCAGGACCCTGGAAGTTGTCGGTATTGTCGACCGGCCGGATATTTATACCCTTCCTTTCCATAGCCTGAACCTTAATATCAATAAGTCCTTTGGCGAAAGCAGGCGATTTCAGATTGGCCTGAAAGTTGATAATATACTCAATGAAAGCAGGGAATCGGTTTTCAGTTCGTATGAAGCAGAAGATCAATATTATACAAGATTACATCAAGGCCCTTCGGTCCAATTGCGGCTGGGGTATAAAATCTTCTGATCAGCAAATAAATAATGTAAATTTGTCTTTAGCCAGATCAAACTTTATGAAAAAGATCATCATCCTTATTGCTCTGATTTTATTCGGGTACCCGTTACTTGCGCAAAAACTGGAACAGATCGACGGGTTATATTACAAGAAGGGAATGCTTTATACGGGTACCCACCTGGAATATTTTGCCGACGGCCGGTTATCGATGGAGTTGAACATTCGCAACGGGCAGGAACACGGCATGATGGAAATGTATTTTGAATCAGGAATTAAAAAGGAGCACCGGGAATATAATAACGGGAAGAAAAACGGAACCTGGACTACCTGGGCGGAAAACGGTACCAAAGTGGCTGAAGCTTCGTATCTCGACGATGTCAAGAATGGTCCGTGGTACGTCTGGAGTGATAAAGGGGTTATGTTGTATGAAATGCATTATACAGACGGGAAGAAAACGGGGACATGGCGGCAGTGGGATGAGACCGAAAAGCTGATCTCCGAAAGAGATTTCCAGGAATGAAAAAGCCGGCCTGCTAGGACCGGCTTTTCAACCAGAAACCGTTATAAACATTATTTGTTATCGAGTTTTACCTCAAGCACTTCATTTTCTTCCGGAAGAAGTTCGATATTTTCAACCAGGCTGTTCTTGTAAGAAATCATGGATAAAACAAGGTTGTAGGTCCCGGGCTTGATGTCTTCAATTTTGAAGTTTCCGTCCAGATCCGTATAAACCCTGGTTTCCGTTCCTTCAATCGAAACAGCAACGCCGGCCAGTGTTTCACCGGAATTCAGGTCAACCACTTTCCCGCTGACCGTTGACGATTTGGCAGCAATAGGGGCACCATCGCCCGATGACATCGCATTTAAGGCCAATCCAAGAGAAAATATCGATAATAGGATCGTCAGTTTTTTCATGGGTTTTATTTTGATACAAAAATATTCCCCGGCTATTAAGCCCAGATTATGGTAATATTACCAAAATGTTAAGATTTATTCGCCATCAGGAATCCCAGATATCCTGTTTTGAATCCTAAATCGGCGAAATCTGTTATTTTTGCTGCAAGCCGTTCAGGCCGTTTTACTAATGGAACGAATCATTTTTCATGATGTTTAAGAAGATCATACTGGTTTTCCTGGGGAGTGCCTCTCTTGTCGTAGGCGTCCTGGCGGCTTTTATACCGGGTCTTCCGACAACCCCTTTCCTGCTGCTGGCAGCCTGGCTATACCTGAAAAGCTCCAAGCGGCTTCATGAAAAACTGCTCAGGAATAAATTCCTTGGAGGATTCATAAGGGATTTCCATGAAAACAAAGGCATGAAAAAGCGGATCAAGATCCAGGCGATCGGTACGATGTGGATTATGGTTCTCATCTCCAGTATTTTTATGATCGAAATTCTGGGACTGAAGATCATTGTGATCATGCTTGGCGTCATCGGAACGGTTGTGATGGGCTTCATCGTTCCGACCACTGACGAGGTGAATAAAAAAAAATGAATAGTTGTCAGAGATAAGCCTGGTTGAGCTGATGTCTGCAAAGTTCCCCTTCGTGGTTCTAAGATTTTTTTAATTTCTTGAAATACTGGTAGTCCAGGTAATACAGAATTTTAAGGGAAATGAGATTGGATGCCGGGGCCTCCAGGGTGTTGGCAAATTCCCTGAAATAACCATCGGAGGGAAGCCCTTCATTGGTATATATGGCATTTTTCCAGGCAAGCACAAGTTCGCTTCCGGGAGCAAAAAGCCAGGTAAAGTAAGTGTCGATATTGAATGCATTATAAAGGAAATCTTCATCTCCCTGGTAATCGTCCGGAGTAAGACTGCCATCCTTTTCCAGATCATAGAACTGGTCGTAATCGGCGGTGAAATAATAATACCGGAGGCGAAAATTAAAACTGAATTTTGGATTGATGGTGTAATTGATATTCAGCGTGGTGGTGATGTTTTCCAGGTCGCGTTTGCCGAAAATGATCTTCGGTGCGCCCAGGTAAAGGCTGTCCGTAACATATCCCAGGTCGTTGAGATTACGGCTGTAAGTAGCCGACAGGACCATGAACAGGTGATCATTGACCTTGTACCGAGGCCCTAATCGAAGATAGTAACCCAGCTGGTCATAGTCAGATGACCAGGAAATCCCCGGCATGACGTCCACTATGAAGGTTTTGTTGTAGTCAGGGGAATAGAAAGCGTTGATGGAGTAGTAGGGAGGCCATTTTACAAACCAGCCTTCCGTCCTGGGTTCGAAATAATCCCGCTGTTCAACCGGAATCAGGCTGGCTTCCAATCCTACCGTCAAGCGATTTTTAAATTGGGTGCGGTTCTCAAAATAGATGTCGAAACTGGTGAATTCACGGGGCGCATATAGTTGGTCATATTCCACTTCGATCTCATTGTGCATATCCAGGATTTTCCAGAATGGGTCATAAATATCGTAACTGAAATAGGCGCCGTTCTCAAATTCATTGTTGGATTCCAGGTACCCGAGGTCATTAGGATCATAGGTGTCGGACATCATCTGCTGGTAAATCCCGTAATTGGCGTTGCCGCTGATTTTTTCAACGGACCATTCATACAGGAAACCCAGGCCGGGCGATTGGTCCGGGTAGTATTTCTGGGAGACATTCGCCATCCCTGAAACCGAGAACATGTTCCGCCGGTCTTTAAAACTCATTTCGGTTCCGGTAACATTGGCGCAATATTCCTCCGTGCCGCGGTAAACATTAGTGTTGTATAGGCTGATGTAAGAGTTGTTGGGGAGCGACTGATCCGCCACCAGCATGCTGTAATTGGTGAACGGCTGGGTCATGATTTCCTGTGAGATTCCATTTGAGTCCTTTACGGTGGCGTAAGATGGGGCAGTGAATGAATTGAACAGCCCCAGGCCGGTTCCTCCGGATGTCCTGCCCGATAACTTGGTTGCGTTCAGCAGCCTGGTTTGCTCCGGATTATCGATAATATCTTCCGGTGGATAATTTTCCCGGATTTCATCATACTTCAGCGGCTTTGACCCGACCCGCCTGGAATAGAAAACCTCCCCGCGGCTGAACAACTCGACGCCTTCGGTGAAGAACTGCCTTTTTTCGCTGTAATAGGTCTCAAACGGCCCGAGGTTCACCACTTGGTCATCCGAAGGCACCTGGCTGAAATCGGGGATCAGGGTCATATCAAGGGTGAAGCTTTCATTGATGCCGTACTTGAGGTCAAGCCCGCCGTTGAATTTCCAGTCCCATTGCTGATTCCCTGGTTCCTTGAGAACCGAAGCGGAGAGATACGGTTCGAAGGAGAGGCGCAAAGGGGGCCTGATTTGTTCGATCCCTTTCAAAAGCCCCGCCTGGTTGATATATCCTTCGATCTTTTTATCCACGAAGTTCCAGGTCGAGATTTCCCGTATCCGCCTGATCTCCCTGGCAATGTTCATGCCCCACAACTGTTCTTCCTCCATTGGAAAACGCAGTGCCGACCAGGGGATCTCCATCTCGGCTGCCCAACCTTCGTCAGTGATTTCAACCTGGCTCTTCCATACGGCATCCCATGAACGGTCTTCACCCGTGGAAAATGTCTTTATATCAGCCTGCACACCGGATGCGTAAAGGAAGAAATCGAAACTGTTCAGTCCGTCGTTATAGGGAGAGATGCTGATCATAATGGCATCGCTGTTGAGATCCTCCGAATCCCTGGCCCCTAGTTCCCGCATGATCTTTTCCGGTTCGGCATCCAGCATCATTGCAGCAATGTAAATGGCAAAATCATCGTAAATAAACTTTACGGTAGTCTGAAAAGCAGGGGCGAGACCGTTATATGGCTCATGCTGCACAAAATCAGTGGCGGGTTCCGCCTTCTGCCAGATCATGTCATCCAGTCTTCCGTCAATTTTTGGTTTGTCATCTATTCTTACAGCCCGCACCTCTTTTTTCTGATCATCCTGGGAAATGGCCGGTAAAGTGAAAAGGATGAGCAGGAGGATCAGTAGCCGGTATTTTCGGAAGGATATCAATGTATTAAAAGGTTTGGTCCGATCTAAATTCCTGTGCGAATTTAGAAGAAGATTCTCAAGTAAAATTCAATTACTGAACTTTTATTCGATTGTATTGTTTATCACGGCAGTATTTGATTAAAATGGAACCCAATGAAAAATACCTTTTTGTTAAACCTCGCCTTGTTTTTTTCTGTCCTTTCATCCTCCGCACAAGGTATTTCCGGCAGCCAGAATGATGTCATGAAGGAGGACCAGAGCCGGTACCATTTCGCCGCTACGGTCGATTCTATTTCAAAAGCAGCGGTCAGCAAGGGTTGGAAGGTCACGATGGTGCATGATCTGCAGGAAACTATGAGAAAGAATGGAAAAGAAGTAAAGCCGGTGAAAGTGATGGAGATCTGCAACCCGGGCCTGGCTTACCAGATCCTTTCAAGGGATGATCTCCGGGATGTCTCTGCCATGCTGCCGTGCCGGATATCCGTGTACGAGAAAGCCGACGGGCTGACGTATGTTTCCAGGATGAACGCCCCTTCCTTTGCAGGAATGTTTGAGCCCGAAGCCGCTGAAACGATCCGGCAGGCTTTCAATGAAGCTGAAGGGTTCATTAAAAGTGTCGTTTATTAATCCTGCCAGGGATATTTTTTTCGGATTTGCCGATGATAATAATCTTTATTTTTGCACAGGATGAAAAGATTATGGCTGATATCGGTTCTCATTACCAGTTTGGCGGCGATCGCTTCCGGCCAGTACTTTTATGGCGGCCTGACAGGTAATTACTATTTTCCCCGTACGGAGTTCATTATCGATTCACTTGGCAACCTGAGATTTCAAAAGGGGGACCTGGGATTCTCACTGCAGGCCGGTGCTATGGCCGGCAGCGATTACAGAGGAAATCCACGGTATGGCACGTTCGTTTCCCCGGCACTTGCTTATAATGTTTCATCCCGGTTTCGGATCAAGACCGGCGTGACCTTTTACCAGGGCTTTGGCAATAATCATTTTTCCGGCTTTGAAAACCCAGAAAATTCCTGGAATTACAACCCTTCCTCAACCGGCATCTTCGTGCAGGGGGATTATCTTCTCACCAATAAGATCATGCTTTCGGGGGCCGTTTATAAGTATTTCTCCCCTTTCAATGTCAATAATCCCGGGCAAAAGGGTCCGGATGGGGAATCCTATCTGTTTAATATTAATTATCGTCCTGCCAAGCATTTCGAGATCAATGCCACGTTTGAATATGGAAACCGGACCGGATCGCATTATTATGATCCTTTTTACCAGCCGGGCATGATCGGTCCTTAAAGTTTGGGACATCCACATCCTTTTAAACTGGTTATCTTTGCTCCTTCACCAATTGATCCAGCCATGATGAGAAAATTTTTCCTGGTCGCCCTGATCGCCCTGATCTTCTCAGAAGTCAATGCACAGCGCGGGGGAAATGCACCGTTAAGGAGGGGAGAGAGGCAGGTTAACTTCGGCACGGGATTCAGCACCAATGGTTTACCGGTTTACGGTTCGGTTGATTTTGCCGTGCATAAAGACATTACCCTGACTCCGGAGGTTCATGTCAGGTTGCCTGTATATCATGCAGAGGATTTCAGCGGTGGGGTATTGCTAAAATCTGATTATCACTGGAATTTCATACTTGGGATCCCTCCTGGATGGGATTTTTACACCGGTATCCGGTTAGGGCTGGATTACTCCGACCAATTGGATCCCGATCTAGGCATACAGGTTGGCGGGCGATGGTACTGGAATGACAGGTGGGGTATCAACCTTGAGGTCGGCGCAGGGACCGGGTTTGACGCCACAGCCGGTTTCAGCTTTATCCTGTAACAATCTTCAGAACCCTTAAAATTGTAAATTGGAAACAGACATTGGCAATCGACAATTCTCTCTCTCCTTTTACAGCAATAACGTATGAGCATTTCATCGCCCTAAATTTAATTAAGGACGATTATTTTTTTAGTAAAGATTTGATTGTCACGTAGAAAGGAAAAGATATAGAAACCTGGGTGAAGATTTATCCTGAAGGCTTCTGAATTATCATCAACTCGGAAAACTTCTATTTCTTGCCCTGCAAGATTGAAAACCCACAACTTACCGCCGGTTGTTTTCAATTGATGAAAATGTACATATCCATTTGAGTAATAAAGCGATATTTCTGGCGGTCCCGTTTCCCCTGTAAGTGCCGGAATTCCCCAAATGGCATCCGCAAATTCCGGGTGATCGATGAACGGGTTTCGGTTAGCCTGGATATCATAAGCGGCTTCATTCCTTTCCGTTTCCTTCCCGCTGACCGGATCCTGGTCATGCCACTGGACAAGCATGTTTCGGGCCCATTGCGCAAAATCATTCCCCGATAACATCGGGCTGCTCCAACTTTGGGCCAGGTCCTTATAACAGGTCAGCATATAGAAGTATGTCCGTGCAAAATCCCCTTTGTATTCGTCGATTGGCTCGAAGGCTATTCCGGAATATCCGGGAAAGGCATTATTCCCGACCTTGCTGCCATTGGTAGATACCCAGCTGGCTGTGCCAACTTCACCGTATGGATAATTGCTGCGCTGGCCGTTCACATACCCATCCGTCGGGTAAATCTGGAACAGGTCGGTAACCATGGGTGGCGCATCATTGAACCAGCTTTTGGGAAAGGAATGTTCCCTGTTGTAGCAGTCGCCTTCACCGCTGTAATTGCCGCATTGGTCAACGATGAAGTTATAAACATAGGCAGGGCTGCCTCCCGGAACGTCAGAATACATGTCCCATACGGTGCCGTCTGTTTTTTTATCGGTTTCCTGGAAATGATTCCACAATGAGCTGTATGTTAATTCAATATGGTCAGAAATGATTGCGGAAAGGGCAGACCGAAGCTCTTCGCCGGTAAGGCCTTCCGTGCCATTGTAATACCCGGGAGGAACCTGGGCGGGAACCGGTATGTAACTCCAGGCCAGAAGAAATATCAGGAATGCAGACTGTCTCAAAGAATTAAATTTTAAAATTTTAAGCAAAGATAAAAGTATGCTGATTGGATTCTGAAATGTGGGAAATTGATTCCGGTTTTCCAGTGGCAGAAATTATTTGTTAAGAAATTGTTAAAATATTAGGAATCAGATTCTTTTACCTCTTACATTTAACATTTTATAATTTTTCCTCGTATTTTATGGCTACATCTGTCGGTATTGGTTACAGCACCAGGACCATTTCTTATGATGCCGGGAATGAATCGGCTATGGCAGCACTCAATCAGCTGAAATCCAAACCCGTATTTGCTTTGGTTTTCTGCAGTGGAAGGCAGGATCCGTTTAAATTCCTGGAAGGCGTGCGAGCTGTTACCGGAAATATTCCGCTGATCGGTGGCAGTACGATCGGAGTTTTTACAAACAGTAACCTCAGCTATGAAGGTTACGGGGTGAGTGTGGTATTGATCGCCTCTGATACCATACGATTTGAGGCATTTGCAGAGACAGGCCTCGATGCAGGCGAATATACGGCCGGGGCCAATCTGGCCGCGCAAATTCTATCGACAGTCCGGCAGGATTGCAAAGGTCTTCTGGTTTTTTATGACAGCGCCAAACAGGCTGACCCTCCCATGCTCAATTTTGCCACACCTTTATTCCGGGCAATAGAGGAAAGGCTTCCTGAAAGTATAACCTGTGCCGGGAGCGGACTATTGGGCAATATGCAGCTGACCCAGACGTACCAGTTTTTCGGTGACAAGGTCCTTCAGCAGTCTGTCGTGGCAGTGGCCATCAGCGGCGATCTTCATTTTGATACGACAATTATCCACGGGTGCGAACCCATTGGCAGTTACCACACCATAACTCGGGCTGAGGGCCCCGTCATCTTCGAGATCGATCATAAACCGGCCCTTGAGGTGATCGACGAACTTCTGTGGCCGGATGCAAACCTCCAATACAAGGATTTCGCCCTTTTCATTACGCTGGGAATTAACAGGGGGGATAAGTTTGCGGATTACAATGAGACGGATTACGCGAACAGGTTATGTCTTGCCGTTGATGAGCCCAACAAGGCTTTGGTGATGTTCGAACCGGATATGCAGCCCGGAGATGAATTCCAGCTAATGAAACGAAGCATAAGCCTGGACTATGTGAAAAAAGGCATAAGCCGGTTGCAGGAGAAAGCCAATGGCAATGCTCCACTGTTTTATTTTTATATCGATTGCGCCGGTCGTATCAAAGCCTATTCAGGCGGAGAATTTGAAGATGCGGAGGAAGTCCGGCAGATTATCGGTCATTCATCTCCATTCATGGGCTTCTATTCCGGGGTGGAAATAGCCGAATTGCGCGGAAACCTCCAGGCTTTGGACTGGACAGGCGTTTTATGTTTGCTATCTGAATGAACATGGATACCCTTACCATCCTTCCCGACCTGGCTGAGGAACTGCAGTTCTATAAAAAACGCCTGGATAAAGTATCCGGGGAGATCATCCGGATGCAGTACCATGTCGCCTCACTGGCAAACGAAATCAACCAGCTCCGGAACGGTTACCGTGTCATCCTTGCCCTTCAGCACAGTTCCGTGCACTCCGGGTCGCTAAGCCATATTTTAGGCCAGCTTCTGGATTTCATACTGCAATATGCCCACATGGACAGGGCCCTGATCCTTAAGACCGAATCCCCCGGGAAGAACTTTTTTGTACCGTTTCTTATCAGGGGTTACCCGGAAGATTTTACCCGTGATTTAAAAAAACACAGGATCAGAATAGATCCGGACGACCTGATCCTCAGAAGAACGGAGATATTTAAGAGATCCGGTCAAGGTGCCGGGGAAATGGAACCCCTGAGCGACCTTTTCAACCTCCCATTCTTTGTCAGTACACCTTTATTGAACGGTGAAAGCGAAAAAATGATACTGATCACCGGAAGAATATATGAACGCAAGCCGATGATCAGTTACATGCCTTTAAGCGAAGCCGATGTGTTTATATTCGAATCCATTGCCGGGGTGATCGGTTCCATCGATGAACGGATGAACCAGCAATTGAAAATTGAAGAAGAACGGAACCGGATTTCGGCGGATATGCATGATGATATCGGTTCCCGTTTATCAACGGCATCTGTATGGTGTGATATCACTTCGAATTCCATCGAAGGCGACCAGACCCTGAAAAACAATCTCAGGGAAATAAAAAATACGGTCAATGAGGTCATCGACAATCTGGGCAATATCATCTGGGCCATTGATCCGGGGAATAACACACTCGCCAACCTGGTTGCCTATATCCATGAATATTCCGGAAATTATCTGGAACTGAATGGTGTGGAACTGAATTTTGAGGAGATGTCTGACTTTCCGGAGCTACCGGTCAATCCCACGGCAAGGAAAAATATATTCATGGTTTTAAAAGAAGCGCTTCATAATGCGGTGAAATATGCCGGATCCCCTGCCGTGACCATCAGAATGAACTTTACCGGATCGCAGCTGTGTATAGAGATTTTGGACAATGGTTGTGGCTTTGAACGGGGAAGGCGGTTCGGAAATGGCCTCCGGAATATGAAGAAGCGAATGGACGAGATTTCAGCAGAATTCAAGATTGTTTCCGGCATTGGCAAAGGAACGGCTTTATCGATCAAATATCCACTGCCGGATGATAACCTGAGATATTAACATCTTATGACTATTGTAAGGGTTTCCATAGTGGAAGACCAGGATGATCTCCGTCAGAATCTGGCAATTAACATCAATGGCAGATCAGGTATTCTTTGCAGCCATCTTTTTTCTAATGCCGAAGATGCCATGAGGGAGACAGATCACGAAAATACGGATGTGGTGCTGATGGACATAGGATTGCCGAAAGCTTCCGGAATAGAGGCGACCAGGGCGATCAAACATAAATATCCGGACATACAGATCATTATCCTGACAATCTTTGAAGATCCTGCCAGGATATTCGAAGCGCTGAAAGCGGGCGCTACCGGTTATCTGCTTAAAAAAAGCTCCCCTGAAAAAATTGTGGAAAGTATTCATGAAGTGGTGGCAGGCGGATCGCCCATGAGTGGAGAAATAGCCCGGAAAGTGGTGCAGTCGTTCAAATCCCCGGTCGAATCAAGCGCCGGCCTGAAACTTCTTACGACCCGTGAGACGGAATTGCTGAACCTCCTGGCCAGGGGCTACCGGTACAAGGAAATATCCGAAAAGATGTTCATCAGCATGAATACGGTCCAGACACATATCCGTCATATTTACGAAAAACTGCAGGTACAATCCGGCATCGAAGCCATCAATAAGATTTATCATCCTTCATAATCCTGTCATCGTCCCTTGTTCCAATGATATCACATTAAAAGCCAAGTCAATAGATGAAATAAAAAAGAGGCTGTCTCAAAAGTCTGAGCAGCCTCTTTTCCTATATAAACATCTATTTTTGATTAATTTATTCTCCTGAAACGGATCAATGTGAATACCACGATAAGTCCTACCATAAGTACGATAGCCCAGTTGCTGATAGGTACGGTTCCTACTTCCCTGGGATTCAGTAAATAAATCACTGTAAAGGTTTCGGAAGCGCCGGGGGCCAATACCGGGAAACGAACGGCCACTGCGACACCGACGTCATTGATATACTTATTGTTGACATCTGGTGCAAATGTGAAATCCAGCGGCGTATCCGGAGTGCTAATATCCAGCGAGCCGGGGCAAACGTGTGCTTTGGCATTGGGGTGGGTAATCTGAAGTGCCATGGGAACTCCGAAATCAGGCCCATTGCCAATGACTTTAGCAAGATTGTTGCTGCCATCAGGCTGATGTTCCACCCAGTTTTCGGTAATAAAGTCACCACCGATATTTACTTCCTGGTCCGGGTCGACAGCGCGGGCATATTCAACGCTGGTCAACGCTGATGCCCCGGTATTGGTCAGGGTAACTTCAATGAAGAATTTGGCATCAGTATCGTCGAAATAGAAATTCTGTTCCACCATGACGCTGCCACCGCCAGCGGTGGCTGTCCCGGTCCATAATGCAGAATTGGTCGTACCGGCACTGGTGATATCCAGGGATGTCTGGGGTACCCCAAATTGACCCGTTGCATCGCAATTGATGAAGGTATGTTCAGCACCGGCCACATCATTGAATTCCAGCAGCCACCCTTCCCAGGGGTAACCCGGCAGGAAGTAGTCTCCCGATTGGGGAGGCGTACCGACGGCCCAGCCGTTCTGGTCGTAATCGGCCACAAAACCCAGTCCGCCAAATCCGTGATAACCAGCCGGAACGGTTGCGAATGACCCGCAAGATCCGCCTGCAGCGATCCCTATTTCCACAAAGTTACCTTGAAGAAATACATCCGGATCGGCTCTAACGCCGGTTGTCTGGACATTTCCGGGATCCCATGACAGGTTGAGAGGGTTAGCCTGAGGAGACTGCGCAAAATTGCTCATAACCGCCAGGCACATGAAAGCGCAAACTAATAAGATCTTTTTCATAAATCTTGGAATTAATATTTTCCTAAAGTTACTATTATCGAATAAGGAAGTCAATTTTTACATGTACGAATAAGTGTATAAAGCATTAATTCATACATCATTGATTTCTTTCTTAAGATATTTTCATTCGAAATCTTTCAAATGAATTTTGACATAAAAAAAGGCTGCCCTAGGGAGCAGCCTTTTTATAAACATCTATTTTGATTAATTCATTCTCCTGAAACGGATGATGGTAAATATTACGATGAGGCCTATCATGAGGGCTAAGGCCCAGTTGCTGACCGGTACAAGGCTCGGAGGATTGATGATTTCTTCTTCGTTCAGCACATAGGCAACGGGAATGGTAACCGACTGTCCTGGATTCAGGACCGGAATACGGGTAGCTACTGATACGCCGACATCATTCACATACGGTGCTGCCTGGGCAGGAGCATTAGTGAAATCGAGCGGTTCATTGGGTGAATAAATCGCCAAACCACCGAGATTGACATGGGCCTTGGCATTGGGATGGTTCATGTGAAGGGCCATCGGGACACTGTAAAGAATGCCATTGCCGACAACCTGGGCCAGGTAATTCGGTGAGCTTGGCTGGGAACCGACATAATTGGAGGTGGTGAAATCTCCTCCAGGCAGGTCAACTTCCTGGTCAGGGTCAACCGCCCTGGCGTACTCCACATCGAAGATAGGATCCGGTCCGACATTGGTCAGGGTGACATCGATCATGAACTTGGCATCGTTGTCATCGAAGTGGAAATTCTGCACCACCTGGAGGCTCTGTCCGGCGGCCGTGGCAGTTCCTGTCCATACGGCGGAATTGTTGGAACCCGAGCTGGTATTCACCAGTGAAGCCTGGGGTACATCATAATATCCGACAGCTTCTGCATTATGGAAAGTGTATTCCACGCTCTGGTAGGTGAATTCTACCAGCCATCCTTCATAAGGAGAACCCGGCAGAAAATAGTCACCCGAATAAGGAGGCGCGCCGACTGCCCATCCATCTTTCTGATAATCGGCTACAAAGCCAAGACCAAAATAATAGTTATGGTATCCTCCCGGTGCAGGAGTATTGATGGTACCACAGGATCCGGCTTCAGCTATCCCGATCTCAACAAAGTTGCCCTGGAGATATACTTCCGGAGCCCTCTGGCCTGAAGGCGGAATCGGAACCCAGTCCTCATTCGCCGGAACAGGTGTGTGTTGTGCAAAGGATACCATACCCATCAGCATCAAGAATAAGATTGACATTGTAATTCTTTTCATAAAAATTGATTTTAAGTTTTAACTGAAAAATTGGTTTTAAGTTTTAACTGAATTAATGACTTGGCAAAAATAAGCCGCCGGAACAGCGTAGTCAAGAAATAGATGTATGAATAAACGTCCGGAACACTTATTCGTACGTTAAATTCACTATTGAATTGTGAAAAATTTGTTAATTTACAAGGAGTATGAAATCACCTGATTATTTAATCTTTGGTTTCCAATAGATTAAATGATATTTATTTTCATTTACGGATTTTTGCCAAAAATCATCGGATCGGGATGATAATTATTGTTTGATTATTTTCAGGATATTGTTTTGGGTCTCGTTATTCGCGACGAGCTTGAGAAAATAAGTACCATTTTTAAGAAGAACGTAAATATCCCATCTGCAGGTGTGTCGTCCCCGGTTAAGGATTCCCGGAGATTTCGTTCTAATTTCAGGCTGTTCTCCGGGCATGATCACCGCACCTCCATTCGCCTGGACCATGCTTTTTATTCTCGGTGAATAGTGATCGGTATGGGAGTGCGTTATAAACAGCTTTCGATCTGATTGATGATCTCATTGGATAAAGATAAGGCCATCCGGAATATCCATCCGTCAAATCAAAAGCGAATACAACTTCCGGCGTCTTCACAATAAAGCCGTGGTTATACATCATCCAGATGGCCATTTCTGAATCCAGTGGAGTTTTCATTTCATTCCTGGCTTTAATCATCATCTGGATATAAAAATTTTGAACCTCCTGCGAGGTGCTGGCCGAATTTTCTTTCAGAATGGAATCCAGGGCCAGGATCGTTTCCTGGCGGATACCGGGATCTGTCAGGCTGGGTGGATGATCCAGCATAGTACTGTGGAACTGAATACTATAGATACGATAATATAGATCGTAGAAAATTCTTTTTTTTACGAAATTCTTTATGTTTACTGGATCACCAGTTTGCAGTTCGCAGAAGTTAATCGCTGCATTTTGAATCGTTTTATTGCCGCTGATTCGCAGATCAGTATGTGCATTTAGTGACAACTTTATCTGCGAATCTGCGGCTTAAAACATTCATCTCATCATGATCAATTTCTGCATGATCACCCGTTCTCCTGCATTCCCGCGAAGGATGTAAATGCCGTTGTCAAGCTCCCCGCGCTCCAGGATCACCGTGTGTTCCCCTTTTTGCCATTGAGCATTGATCAAGGACCTGACCTCCCGGCCGGTAAGGTCATATAGTTTTAATTCAATGTTTGAACCTTCAGGAAGATAGAATTTGATGGTTGTGTGATCGGTGAAAGGGTTTGGGTAACTCAGTGCGTTGAACTCAGAACTTAGAAATGCCCCATCTTCAACGCTTACCCCCAGCACCATAACCGTATTCGAGTTCTGGCTCGTCCACAGGGCGTTGTGGGCCCGCACCCTGAAATAATAAATTTCCGGTTCGAGGGATGATACCAGCGCGAAAGTGTCTATTCCTGTACTCAGGTTAGAATAACCCGGCACCAGTGAATCAAAATTTTCATCGATCGCCACATCGAGGAAGTAATCCAGTGCCCACAGTGAATTCGTCCAGTTCGCCACGAAATAGTCCAGACCGATTTCTTCAGGCATAAGGGCAATCGGCGGAGCCGGCGGGTTATCCCATCTTTCATCCGCACCTACGTCAAATAAGAAATATTGCTGGTCGGGGCGGAATTCGCCATCATAGTCAACCCCCGGAGCGTAATAAACGGTGCCATCCACTTCCAGCGAATCAATGCCGGCATTTTTACAGGGGCTGGTCAGGGAAAGGTGACAGAGCGTATCGCCGGGAATGAATTGCGGATCCGCGTTGAAGTTATGGTCACCGGTCCATGGACCGTGAATGATTGGAGTACTGATATCGCAGTAAGAAATGGTGATTGTTTCAGTCGAGTTGTTATCGATGTCTTTTCCCAGCGGGGCGTCGTTATCCCAGAAAATGCAATTGAAGATCACTGGTGGGCTTAATGCCCCGTTGAACCGGAAGGCCCCGCCTCTTTCGTCGGCCGTGTTGCCCACAAATGTGTTATTGGATACTATAGTTTTCTCTGATGGTTTTGAGCTCATAAGCTCTTTTGAATCTGCCATGTTATTCAATACCAGTCCGCCTGCCCTTCCTTGCCCACTCCCGCCGGCGTTATTCTCAAAGAACATATTATTCGTTATTTCGAGATTATATGAACTCTCTTCGTACATTCCGGCTCCCCGGAAACTTGCATTTTCACTGATCAGGTTGGCATCAACTGTTACTTCATTTTCATAGGCAAATCCGAGATAAATCCCCCCACCTCGCCCATTATTGTTTGCAGTTCCTGAATTTTGGGATATTTCATTCTCCGTGATCAGGGTTATTCCAAGTGGTAGTCCACAATAAAGCCCGGCACCCATCCACCAACCACTGGAAAAGACATTGATTTCATTATTGCTGATCACATTTTGACCTAAGGTTAATGAAGCAGTCTGGTTGAGAGTAATACCCCCACCATTAACATTGGCTCCTGAAATGCTGTTGCCAATGAACGAATTATGCCAAATGGCACAGTGCAAGTATTCAGCATAAAAGCCTCCCCCTTTTGAGATTACGGATATGCTGCTGGTCTCAACAATGTTGTTGCGGATGATATTGCCAGAAAAATTAAGCGAACAGATGTAGGGTGACGGCGAGGTGGCGACAATACCCCCACCCAATCCAGCTCCGGGTCCGGGATTGTAACAATAATTATTTTCTATAATATTATACGCTATCCGGGCATTTCCCCACACTTCGATTCCTCCTCCGGATGCGCCCTGGACTGTTGCCAGTGATTGATTGTCTCTAATCAGGTTATTTTCAATAATGGCCCAGGAGTCAATTGAGTCGTTGTAACTCATGATACCAGCGCCCCAGGCATTTTCCGTACCACTGAGTATATTGTTTATAATTTTGTTGTTCAGTATTTTAGCCGTGGCGTGATAGCATACAATACCACCTCCGATCCTGGCATCATAGTTTTGCAGGTATATCCCCGATCCATTTGTAATGGTAAGGCCGCAAATTACTGAAGTCGTATCTTCTCCCATATCCAAAGTGATTACCGAACCAAAATCCGGGTTCGCCGGCTGGCTCCCGTCAATCACCGTGTTGTTGATGTGGTTGGTGTCGGCATCCATGATGAAATGGCTGGCCACGGTGATGGCCTTTCCATTGAAGTTGATGTTTTCCAGGTACGTCCCGTCGGCGACGAGCACCGTGTCGCCATCGTTTGCGGCATCGATCCCTGCCTGGATCGTCGGCTGATCCGCAGGGACGTGGATAATTTGCGCCACACCCAATTGCGAAATGAGAAATACGCAATGCGCAATGAGAAATGAAAGGATGATTGTTTTCATGGTCTAGCAATTTATTGCCGCTGATTCGCAGATCAGTATGTGCAATAAGTGACATCTTAATCTGCGAATCTGCGGCTTAAAACATTCATCTCATCATGATTAATTTCTGCATGATCACCTGTTCTCCTGCATTCCCGCGAAGGATGTAAATGCCGTTGTCAAACTCCCCGCGCTCCAGGATCACCGTGTGCTCCCCCTTCTCCCAGTGACCGCTTACCACTGACCTGACTTCCCGGCCGGTGAGGTCAAATAGTTTTAATTCAATGCCTGAATCTTCAGGGAGATAAAATTTGATCGTTGTGTGATCGCTGAAAGGATTGGGAAAACTCTGAACTCTGAACTTATCACTCTGAACTGCCTTATCTTCGATACCTACTCCCAGTATCATCACCGTATTCGAATTCTGGCTAGTCCACAAGGCGTTGCAGGCTCTTACCCTGAAATAATACAAACCCGGTTCAAGATTCGAAACCAGGGCGAAAGTGTCTTTTGCAACCTGAAGGTCGTCATAACCCGGAACAAAATACACAAAGGATTCATCGTAAGCAACATCGAGTTCATACCAAATCGCCCATATGGAACTGGTCCATATTGCTACAAAATAATCGAACCCTATCTCTTCGGGATAGAATGCATGCGGTGCATCCGGCACATCGTAGAATTCATCCGCCCCAATGTCCACAGAGCCTGAAGGATTGGGACGAGGCTCACCTTCAAAGTCAAATAAGGGCGTTTGCATGGATTGCAGGCCGGCATCCTTGCATGGACTTGCCTGTGTGAGATGATATCCCCAGCTCAAGAGCGGGTCTGCATTTATATTATTATTACCCTCCCAGAGTCCGCCTATGGAATTCGTATCAATGTCATTATATGATATCGTGAATGGCAATGCACTCCAGTTCCGGATATCTTTTCCAATGGGACTTGTATTATTCCAGAAGATGCAGTTGTATATTTCAGGTGCCGCCAGGAACCCTTCAAATCGTATACCTCCTGCATCATGTGTAGCCTCGTTGTCGTAAAAGGAGTTATTGATAAGAATGAATTGACCGGATAAATTGTTATCCTGAACATTGCTTGGATGGTACATTCCAATGGCTCCTCCCCGATAACTGGTATTGGAACCAAAAACATTGTTGCTTATTTTTAATCCATAACATCCCCTTTCATATATACCTGCCCCATGGTAAGCTTCATTCAGTTTGAATTGATTTCCCTCCACCAAAATTGAAATGGTGTCCGCTTCGAGAATAGATAATCCTCCGCCGGCACCAATGGGTTCGATAGGGCCGGTATTATGAAAGAAATAATTACCTTTCACTATTCCGCTGGCCTCTGGAAAGAAGTAGGCACATCCGGCGCCATACCATATCGAGTCGGCATCCACCTCGTTATATGTTATCGTATTGTTGATACACTCTGTATAACCGGGATAATAGAACTGCAACCCGCCACCGTCAGCTTCCCAGCCTGAAGCGGAATTATAACTGAAATCATTACCGGTCACATAAGATTCCGAATCGAAGACTCCCAATCCTCCTGCTGTTGCTGCGTAGGTTGGATTTGCAGCACTGATTGAATTATACTGGAAAATATTGTCTGAGATTGTGGCCTCCATGTAAGCAATGATGACTCCGCCACCACTGCCTCCCATATTCGATCCGGCGGTGTTATAACGGACCAGGTTATTGTTAAAAGTGAGCATATCCAATGGCGGCGCAGTCGGTGACCCAATATACATTCCCCCTCCGGCCGCATTGCCCAGATTTCCGTTCGTGGTGTTATAGGCTATCACGTTGTGGCAGATCCTGGCATTGATCCATATCTCGCATCCGCCGCCGGTGGCCCAGCTGGTTGTTGCCGTTGCTTGATTATTGCTAATGATGTTGTTTTCCAGGATAAGCCAGTAATTGCCCTCGGATTTTACACAGGCCAAACCTCCTCCGAATGCATAGTTTGGTTCGGAAACTTCATTTCCAGTGATTTTGTTGTGAATGATCCTGGCGCCTGAATTATAACAGATAATGCCGCCTCCAACCCTGGCACCGAAGGTTGGTTCCGGCCAACCTGTCCCGCCTGTAATAGTAAAACCGCAAATAATTGACGTAGTGTCTTCCCCGTTGGTGAATGCAACTGTGGACCCGTAATCCGGATTAGCCGGCTGGCTCCCGTCGATCAACGTGTTGCCGATGTGGTTCGTATCCGCATCCATGATAAAGTGGCTGGCCACGGTTATGGCCTTGCCCATGAAGCTGATGTTTTCCAGGTACGTCCCGTCGGCGACGAGCACCGTGTCGCCATCGTTTGCGGCATCGATCCCTGCCTGGATCGTCGGCTGATCCGCAGGGACGTGGATAATTTGCGCCACACCCAATTGCGAAATGAGAAATACGCAATGCGCAATGAGAAATGAAAGGATGATTGTTTTCATGGCTGGTAAGATTTGGTCAATAAATGGAGAATGGGCGATAAAACACAAATCCTAATCCCAGCGGAAAGATTAACATTCTGGATTATAGACCTGACGCTTAAAGATACAATAATTTGAGTGGAAAAGCAACAGTAATAGCGATTAAATTATTTGCCCAACGACCTGGAAGGAATTGTCTGGGAAGCGATGTCGAAGTGATTTTTTTAATTCATTTGACATGCACAAGCTCATTCCTCAGTTAACAAACATTGCGAAATGTGAAATGACACTGGGAAATGCGAAATGAAACTGAATTTCCCGTAACTTGCGGTGTTTCATCATTGCCATGAAGAACTTTATTTTTTCACCTTTAATTTTATTGATCCTGTTCTTCCTGCCGGGAAAATTACAGTCTCAACAATGGGAGTTTGCCAGGGAAAAGGATGGGATAACGATCAGTACCCGGCCTGAAGCCGGCAGCCACTACAAGGCCTTTAAAGGAGAGGTGGAGTTGCATGCCAGCATTGATTTAATCAGCCGGATGCTGGAGGATGTGGAGCAGTTTGATGTATGGGATGAGGATATCAGCGAGATAAGGGTCCTGGAACACGATCCTGGCAAATCGCTCAGGTATTATGTAGTGTATGATCTTCCCTGGCCGTTTACCGACCGGGACTTGTGTGTCGAGGCGGTTTTTTCTTCCGAGCCGGCTTCCCTGGCCCGGATCCTGCAGTCCAGGTCAGTTCCTGAAGCCGTGCCATTGAATGAGGATCATGTCAGGATTGTCAATTACTGGCAAAAATGGATCATACAGCCCCTGGAAGGCGGCTTGGTCCGTTTGACCGTGGAAGGATTTGCCGATCCCGCAGGGGATATCCCGGCCTGGATCGCCAACATGGCCATAACTGACACACCGTTGAACATGCTTGGATCGATTCGGGAAGAGGTGGAATAGGGTTTCTTGTTTCTGGTTTCTTGTAATGCTTCCAGGTTACGAAAATCAAATTGTAAACTGAAAATCCTAAATCCCTTATTCTTAACTAATTTTTTTACCCCTGGTAGCGGTAAGCGATGGAATTGATGTTCATCCCGGCGCCAACAGAGGCGAACAGGATCAGGTCCCCTTTCTGTAGGTTGTGGAACTTCTCTTCTCCTTCCCCTTTTCTTACCTGGTCGAATAAGGTGGGTACCGTTGCAACGGAACTGTTCCCGAGTTTATGGATGTTCATTGGGGTGATGCCGGCCGGTACTTCCCTGATCTTATACATGCGGTAGAAACGCTTGATGATCTCATCATCCATTTTCTCATTGGCCTGGTGGATGAAAATTTTCCTGACATCCGTTATATCGGCGCCGGCCCTTTCCAGGCAAAGTTTCATAGCGTCGGGAACATGCGTCAGTGCGAACTCGTAGATTTTCCTGCCGTGCATTTTAATATAGCGGATATTTGGGTCGGAATTTTTATAATTGCTCCTTCCCAGGTACAGATAATAAGCTTCTTTCAGGGTATAAGAAGCGACGGATGACGACAGGATCCCCAGCCTGGATTCGCCTTCTTTCACTTCCACTATGCAGGCACCCGCACCATCGGCATAGATCATCGAATCCCGGTCATGCATATCCACCACCCTTGAAAGCGTTTCCGTTCCGATGACCAGGCATTTTTTCGCCAGACCTGACCGGATAAATGAATCGGCCTGGATCAGGCCCTGGATCCAGCCCGGACATCCAAACAATATATCATAGGCGACACAATACGGATTTTCAATTTCCAGGTTATGTTTGATCCTTGATGCCAGGCTTGGGATCGTATCGGTCTGGATCGTGTTTTTCTTCACATCCCCAAAATTCTGGGCAACAATGATCTGATCGATCTCTTCCTTATTGATGCCGGCATCCCGGATGGCAATGGCAGCCGCTTTTGCGCCGATATCGGAAGCTACCAGGTCGTCGGTAACGTAGCGGCGTTCCTGGATCCCGGTAATGGCCAGGAATTTTTCTGAGATTTCTTCATGAGGTGCATCAAATGCGACACCTTCATCGTTGTAAAATTTATTTCCTGAAAAATCTTCATTGGTTTTGATACCGGTCGGGACATAACTTCCCGTACCGGTGATCAGGACATTCTGATAGGGCATGCCGGTTTATAAATTGATTACTTCCGCGCAAAGTTAATCGGAATCTTTGTAAAATGATTCAATTTCGGTGAGTATTCCATTAACACATTCTGCTGTAATAGCTTCCATGAGCGCAATTTTAAAGTTTTTAAAGTTCGGGTAACCCTTGAAGTAATCAGCATAATGCTTTCTCATTTCGTTGACGGCCACCCGCTCGCCTTTCCAGTCCACCGATCGCTCGAAGTGGATCCGGCAGACCTTTACCCTTTCATGGATATCAGGAGGCGGCAGTAACTCGCCTGTGCTGAGGTAATGCTTGATATCTCTGAAGATCCACGGATTGCCGTAACTTCCCCTGGCGATCATGAGCCCGTGGACCCCGTAATGATCCCTGCACTGCCTGGCTATTTCCGGAGAAAAAACATCCCCGTTGCCAAAGACCGGGATAGTCATCCGGGGATTTCTCACCACTTCTCCGACCAGTGTCCAGTCGGCCGGCTCACTGGAACGCGTGACCCGGGTACGCGCGTGAATGGTGATGGCTTTGATACCCACATCCTGAAGCTTTTCAGCGATCTCAACAATGTCTTTCCGATGGTTGTCATATCCTAACCGGGTTTTCACCGTGACCGGCTTATTTACTGCCTTCACAACGGCTTCAGTCATCCGGACCATTTTCGGGATATCGTTCAGGATCCCGGAACCGGCGCCCCGGTCGGCTACTTTTTTGACCGGACAGCCGAAATTGATGTCGATGATGTCAGGATTGGCCTCTTCTGCAAATCGGGCGGCTTTCACCATGGAGTCAATGTCATGCCCGTAGATCTGGATGCCAATAGGACGCTCGAATTCACTGAAATCCAATTTCTTGACACTTTTGGCTGCTTCCCTTATCAAACCTTCTGAGGATATAAATTCCGTATACGTGATATCAGCTCCATACATTTTACAGACATAACGGAACGGCGGATCGCTGACATCCTCCATAGGAGCCAGCAAGATTGGAAATTCACCTGCTTCAACCGGACCGATCCGTATCATAGTTAAATTGTTCAGAGAGCAGCAAAATTACTACTTTTGGGGCAATCTGACATGTCTATGTTGCGCGAGCCTCCATTTCGGTATTTTCCTCCTTATCTGAAGATCCTGGCCCTGATCCTGATCATGATCCTGTCTTTCCTGATAACCCTTGCAGTGGGAGTGGGCCTGTCACTGCCGTTATTCGGAAAGGATCTACTGGAAAATGCCGGGGCATTCACCGATTATTCCAGTCCACGGACCGTGGCCATGCTGAAATTTCTTCAAATAGTGAATCAGTTCGGGGTTTTTATCATTCCGGCCATCCTTTTTGTAGTACTTACTGATGACGATTTCCGGGGATATTTGAAGATCAATGGGCGGATAAGCAGGTTCAGCGTAATATTCGGATGCATTTTACTGGTGGTTTCGCTCCCATTCATCGGCTGGCTGCTGGATTTCAACAACAATATTCATCTTCCGGCCTCTTTTTCCAGGCTGGAAAACTGGATGCGTACTTCGGAAGATAATGCCCGGAAATTGACCGAGGCCTTCCTGGCCACGTCTTCATGGACTGGATTAGGGATTAACCTTTTAATGGTAGGAGTGCTGGCAGCAATTGGTGAGGAATTGATCTTCAGAGGATTACTGGTAAAAATATTCCATGAATGGACCGGGAACATTCATCTGGCAGTTATTATTCCGGCCATTGTTTTCAGCGCCTTCCATCTCCAGTTCTATGGATTTTTCGGAAGGCTGCTGCTGGGTGTGATTTTGGGTTATCTTTTCGTATGGTCCGGTTCATTATGGGTGCCCGTTGCGGTGCATTTTTTTAACAATGCCATGGCGGTGGTCGTATCCTTCCTTGACAAGCGCGGGGTGATCAATACGGACCTTGAGAATTTCGGCACGTCCAGCGACCATTTAGTAATTGGCGGTAGTTTTATCCTGATGCTTTTCATCATGGTACTGATCTGTCTGCACGAGAAAAAATATTTCGACCGGGCACTAAAAAAAGATCCTGGCCGGCTTGGAGCGGACCAGGATCATTGAGGTTATGATGAACGCCTTTTTACCTGTGTACTTTAGCGATCTTTCTCGATGAGTAGTTGATCTTAAAAGCACCGCATTTTCGCAGTTCCTGCTTGATATCCGTTACGATGCCCATACGGGTGTCGCGGTCAGCCTTGATGGAAGTCGTCATCAGTTTACGGTCGGCTTCATCGCGGGCTTCTCTTTCCGTTGCGATGAAATCCTGGATATCATTGATCGTAGCGAACTGGTCGTTGAGCTGGATACGGGATTCTGTTCCATACAGACTTTTGAGGGGTTGGCCCACATAGATGTAGCTTACCAAGGATTTTCTCTCCAGTTTCTGCACTTCTGTGGCTTCGGGAAGGCGTACCTTCACAATGAGTGAAGTTTCGCGCATGGAAGTGGAAACCATGAAGAAACACAGCAGGATAAATACGACATCGGGCAATGATGCTGTACTGATCTTTGGTATGCCTCCTGATTTTTTTTGTTTAAATCGTCCCATGATACTACAACTTTATAGGGTTTTACCGATGTCCTCGGGTTCTGCTTCTGAAATGGCCATTGGTATAACGGTCTGGATGGCTTCCTGTTTGGCAGGGTCCACCAGTTTGTCGTATTTCACGCCAAATTTTTCAACGGACAATTCATCACGCAGTTCCTGGAAGGCCTTTGTCAGTTCATTCTGCACCTTGATGTAAATTTCGTATGAGGTTCCCCGGTCGTTTTTTAATGAAACGACACCTTTTGATACGAGGACCTCACCCAGAAAATCTACCTGTTTGGGTTCCTTTTCCGGGAGATCCGGGTCATTGGACGGATTCAGGAAGAAATTCTTGGTTTCATCTTTGAGGGTATTCAGATCGCCCGGTTTTCCTTCGACGAGCAGCATGTTAGCGCTGTTGATCAGGATTTCGAATACGTTTCGCTGGTTGATCTGCATGTCCTCATCGGGATTTTCAACAGGTGGCGGGAGTTTCCTGGTGATACCCGTGTCCACATCCATAGTTACGGTGACCAAGAAGAATATCAGGAGAAGGAAGGCGATATCGGCCATGGATCCCGCATTAATCTCCGGTGTTTCTCTTTTCATTTTCATAACTACGGTTTTATTTCATGAATTTGGACATGGAGGTATAGATAAAAACACCGATTGCTATGATGGCGATGATATAAGTCATTAACAATCCTGCTCCTACAACGCGGACAGTCGTGGCGGTGATTTTATATTTCTCCAGGTCAGTTGGGGAAAGGGTATTTTTTGAAACAGCATAGGAGATGATTGCGAGCACCACCATACCGATTACAATTGCCAGGATTTTGACTGAACCCTTTGGATTTTTAATGATCTGGTAAAGGGACAATCCGATTACGAGAGCTGCAGCAATGATTACCAGCAAATAACCCCAATAGATCAGCAGATTGGGATTACTGGGATTGAGATAAAACAGCACTCCGAAAATTGCTGAAAGAATCATCAATCCATATAGCAGCCATTGAATGATTTTGAATTTCTTTTCAAGCATGGCAGTTGGTTATTTCTTGTATTTAGAAAGAATGTCGATAAAGGAAATGGAGCTGTCTTCCATGTCATTCACCAGGCTATCAACTTTGGATACCAGGTAATTGTAGAAGAGCTGGAGGATGATGGCAACGATCAGACCGAAGACGGTGGTCAGAAGGGCAACCTTGATACCTCCGGCGACGATGGTTGGGCTGATATCACCGGCAGCTTCGATAGCGTCGAATGCCTGGACCATCCCGATAACCGTTCCGAGGAACCCGAGCATAGGGGCGGTGGCAATGAACAGGGAGATCCATGACAAACCGCTTTCCAGTCTTCCCATCAGCACTCCGCCATAAGACACGACTGATTTTTCGACCATTTCGAGGCCCTCATCATAACGGGTAAGGCCCTGGTAGAATATACTGGCAACCGGTCCACGGGTTTCGGTGCAGACATCTTTGGCTGCTTCGATCCCTTTTGCTTCCAGTGCCGATTCCAGCTTATTCAGCAATTTTTTGGTGTTGGTGCTGGAAAGGTTCAGGTATAAAGTCCTTTCAATTGAAATGGCCAGGCCAAAGATCAGACATATCAGGATAATGGCCATAAACCCGGCACCACCCTGGATGAAGTAATTTTTCAGCGCCTGATGGAATCCTCTTTCCCCCGAATCTGCCTGAACAGTCGTTGTGGTCTGAGCTCCCGGATCCTGGGCGTAAACTTCATTGTATACCCCGATGGTAAGCAGGGCAGCCAGCGATAAAAATGCGATTAAGCGTTTCATAGTTTAATTTATTGATTATTGAATTCTTTGTTTTGGTTTTAATTTTAACATTCTGCGGAGAGAATGGGATTCGAACCCATGAACCACTTTTGGCGGTTACACGCTCTCCAGGCGTGCGCCTTAGACCACTCGGCCATCTCTCCTTGATTTGGGTCCCAACTCTCCAAAATCGTGCGCTAAAGTAATAAAAAAATATATTAAAAATTTCGCACTTTAAAATTTATAAGAAATCTAAGCTAGGTTTAGTGTTTCATTTTCAGAGAATTTGAAATGATAATTACCCTGGATCAGGTACTTATTTCGCCCCTCAGGGATAGTTGCAGATAATTTTCCACTTCTTCTTTCGATAATCTGCTTCCAAGTAGGTACATCAATTTGGCCAGGGCGGATTCGGTCGTCATGTCATGCCCGCTGATCACCCCTATCCTGGCCATTTCTTCGCTGGTCTGGTATTTGCCCATCTCCACCGATCCGGCTTTGCATTGGGTGATGTTCAGGATGATCATTCCCCCGGAAACGGCATCTCTGAGCAAATCCAGGAACCACTTGTCCGTCATGGCATTGCCCGAGCCGTAAGTTTCCAGGATTAACGCTTTGAGCCCTTTAATTTCGAACTGGGCCCTGACCGCGGTTTCCGAAATGCCAGGGAAGAGTTTCAGAACAGATATGTTATTATCCAGTTCAGTATGAACCCTGAGCTTTTTAAAGTTTGGCTTCAGGATCAGGTTGTGGTTGAATTTAATATGCACTCCCACTTCAGCCAGGGGCGGCAGGTTCCCGGAATGGAACGCATCGAAATTCTCTGCGTTGTACTTGAAGGTCCTGTTCCCCCTGAGCAGCCTGTTTTCAAAATATACCCCAACTTCCGGGACCACCGGCGTATCATCGATCCTGGCAGAAGCAATTTCAATAGCTGCCGTGAGATTTTCGCGACCATCGCTTCTGACCATCCCTAAAGGCAACTGTGAACCGGTTAGGATGACCGGCTTGTTCAGGTTTTCCAGCATAAAACTCAGCGCCGATGCGGTATAAGCCATGGTATCCGATCCGTGAAGCACTACGAATCCGTCGTATTTTTCATAGTTCTGTCCGATGACCTTAGCCATCTCCACCCAATGCCGGGGATTGATATTGGAGGAATCCAGCAAGGGATCAAAGGAGTAAAATTCCACCTGCTCGTCGAGCTGGTTCAGAATGGGAATATGCCGGAACAATTCATCGCTGTTCACGGGATGCAAGGTCCCGGTATCCTTGTCCCGGACCATTCCGATCGTGCCTCCGGTATTAATGATGAGAATACTAACCCTGGTTACCATATTGTCAGCTTAATGTCTGGTTGATATTAAAAAACTCCATTGCATTCCTGGTGGTGACCTCAGCTACTTCTTCCGGGCTGATGTTTTTGACCTCCGCCAAAGCCACGGCGATGTCATAAATATAAGCACTTTCATTGCGTTTCCCCCTGTTTGGGGAAGGGGCCAGGAAAGGGGCATCGGTTTCGAGCAGGATATGTTCCAGGCTGATGTCTTTCAGAACCTCCTTCAACCCGGAATTTTTATAGGTCAGCACCCCGCCGATACCCAGCTTGAATCCTAATTCCAGGATATGATGCGCCTGTGCCTTATCTCCCGTGAAACAATGAAATACACCCGTAAGCCCGGGTTCCCAGGTTTCTTCAAGAAGGTCGGATATCTCCGGGAATGAATTCCTGGAATGGATCACCAGTGGAAGCTGATACTGCCTGGCCAACCGGGCCTGGGTACGGAATGCCTCCTGTTGCTGGGGAAAAAATGTCCTGTCCCAGTAAAGGTCTATACCCATTTCCCCTATCGCGCAGAATTTGCCTTTCCCAAGCCAGTCAGAAATAATTTCAAGCTGGTCCTCAAAGTCTTCTTTTACGCTTGTCGGATGCAGCCCCATCATCGGAAAGCAATGGGAGGGATAAGCCCCCGCCAGTGAAAGCATCGGTGCTACACTATCCCGGTCAATATTCGGAAGAAAAAGGTACCTGACCCCTTTATCGATGGCCCGTTGTACCATTTCATCCCGGTCCTGGTCAAATTGTTCGAGGTACAGGTGTGCGTGGGTGTCTGTCAATATCATGCGGCAAAATTAGGCTAATTTGAACCTGAAGTTTTACATTTGTAAAAAATCCCGGTTGAAGAAGATATTGATCATAAGGCTGAGCTCCATTGGCGATATAGTGCTGACCTCCCCGGTCGTCCGGTGTATCAGGAAACAGGTGCCGGGCGCCGTTGTCCACTTCGCTGTGAAGAAGCAGTTTGTCCCGGTGGTATCCGGTAATCCTTATATCGATAAGATCCATTCGTTTGAAGGGGACCTGGGTTCATTCATCCGGGAGCTGAAAAAGGAAAAGTTCGATTATATAGTCGACCTGCACCAGAATCTGCGATCATGGCAGATCAGGCTGCGATTGATGGTCCCGTCCCGGGGATTCCGGAAACTGAATATCCGCAAGTGGTTGCTGACCAGGTACAAGATCAATAAGCTGCCAGGTATTCATATAGTGGACCGGTATTTTGGAGCTGCATCGGGCCTGAAGGTGAAGAATGACGGAAAAGGGCTGGATTATTTCATCCCTCCTGAGGAGGAGATTGATATCAACACGCTTCCGAACGGATTTGAGAAAGGGTACGTGGCATTCGTAATCGGGGCGAAACATGCCACGAAACGGTTACCTGTCCACAAAGTGGTAGCGGTATGCCGGTTGCTGAAAAAACACGTGGCTTTGCTGGGGGGAGAAGAGGACAGCGACAGGGCCAGTGAAGTTGTAAAGCAATGCTGGCCATCGGTTTTCTCCTATTGCGGGAAGCTGACGATAAACCAGTCGGCCAGCCTGGTACGGCAGGCTGATGCCGTGATAACGAACGACACCGGGCTGATGCATATAGCAGCGGCATTTAAAAAGCGGATTGTATCAGTCTGGGGCAATACGGTGCCCGAATTTGGCATGGCCCCTTACCTCCCTGCCGGCAAAAAGCGGCATTCCCTCATCGTGGAGGTAAAAGGTCTTGACTGCCGTCCTTGCAGCAAGCTGGGATACGATGAATGCCCGCAAAAGCACTTCCGGTGCATGGAAGATATCCGGCCGTCGGATGTGGCAAGGAAAGCGAAAGCCGGAAAAGCGGGCCGTCAATCGTCTACATTCCCGTGAGAAAAGGATTGGCGTATGCTTCGAAACCGACCGTTGTTTCAGGCCCGTGGCCCGGGTATACTTTGTAATCGACCGGCAGGGTCAGGATCTTTTCCCGGATGTTTTTGATCAGCTTTTCGTAATTGCCCGTAGGCAGATCGGTCCTGCCTATGCTTTGAGAGAACAGGACATCCCCGGTTATAATGAACTTGCCGGAATGACTTATAAAACAAATACTTCCGTCAGCATGACCCGGCGTTTCGATCACATTCAATTCCGATTGGCCGAAACGGATAATGTCGCCTTCTTTAAGGGGGATTTCGGGGTCGATGGTCTCCAGCCGGTCAAACCCGTAGATATATCCTGTTTGTTCGGCATGCCGGATGAACAGGGCGCCATCGGTGTGAGCTTCCGGTTTGAGGCCATATTTCCTGCTGACCGTTGCCAGGCCGGCAATGTGATCGATGTGGCAATGTGTATTCAGCAGCCTGACCGGTTTCAGGTCATTTCTCCTGATGAAATCATCCAGTTCCCCCATTTCGGGTTCGGTATAGCAACCCGGGTCGATTATGATACATTCCCCGGTATCGTCCCATAAGACATAAGTGTTGACCTGGAAGGGATTAAAGACAAATCTTTCTATATTGAGCATGGACCTGCAATAATTAAACGGCGGCAAAGTTAACAATTAACAGATAAAGCAAACTTTTAACCCGGCCGGATGTTTCTTAGGGGACATGGCTGCCGGGCATCCGGGATTTCGTAATTTTGATGTAATTTCGGTCTTTAAATTAGAAAATTGCAATTGGCAACTTATATCCGGGAGAACGTAAAAAGATATGTTTACAGTGTCACTATAACACTGGTAATCATTCTGTTTGTTTTTCTGAACGAGGTTCCTGCCCAGTTTTATAACGGCAGCCAGATGAGTTTCGGCAAGAACCGGATCCAGTATAAGGAATTCCTCTGGACCTATTATAAGTTCGATGATTTTGATATTTACTTTTACCTGAACGGCCGGGAACTGGCCGTTGCCACTGCCAAATATGCCACGGAACAGATCCCGGTATTGGAAAAGAAGCTGGAGACGGGCCTGGAGGAAAAGATCCAGTTCCTGGTTTACAATAACCTGACTGATCTGAAGCAGAGCAACATCGGTCTTTCCAATGACCAGCGTTATAACACGGGCGGTATCACTCATATAATTGGCAGCAAGGTATTCCTTTACTTCAGCGGGGACCAGCGGGATTTTGAAAAGCAGATCCGAGCCGGAATTGCCAATGTCCTGATCGATCAGGCCTTTTATGGTACAAGCGTCGGCTCGCAGATCAAGAATACAACCCTCTTTAACCTGCCGGAATGGTATAAGAACGGTTTGATCTCTTATCTTTCGGAAGAATGGAATACGGAGATCGATAACCGTGTCAGGGACGGGATCATTTCAGGACGGTACGAAAAACTGAACCAGCTCACCGGCGAAGATGCCCTGTACGCCGGGCATATGCTCTGGAAATACATCGCCGATAAATACGGTCAGCAGGCCCTTACCGATATCGTCTCCATGGCTCAGATTAGCCGGAGCATTGACAACGGATTCCTCTATGTGATAGGGATTTCGTATAAAAACCTGGTGCCGGAATGCCTGGATTATTTCAAGTCGGTTTATCTCACGGAAGAAACAGGCCGTGAAACCCCAGCAGGACAATTTCAGAAGAAGATCCGCAAAGATCATGTTTACAACCGATTGAGGATTAGCCCGGATGGCAGGTACGGGGCTTATGTAGTCAACAATGAAGGCCGGTATAAGATATTTTACCAGGATATCCTGACCGGGAAAAAGCACCTGGCTTATTTCGGAGGATTCCGGCTGGAAGAGAAGATCGACTATTCCTACCCGCTGATCGCCTGGCATCCGGATGGAAATATTCTGGCCATAATTGTCGAAAGAAAAGGAGAGGTCCAGCTGAATTTCTTCAACATCCGGGAGCGGAAATTGCAGGACATCATACTCTACAATTTTGAAAAAGTGGTCGACTTCAGCTATTCCGCCGATGGAAGGTTCCTGCTTATGTCGGCCGTGCAGAGAGGGCAATCCGATCTGTACATGTTCGAGATTGCCAGCGGCTCGCATTTGCAACTGACCAATGATATCTATGACGACCTGCAGCCGGTTTTTACCGGGAACAATAATTCCATTTTATTTGCTTCCAACCGGCCGGATGAGAAGCTGACCTGGATGGATATAGAAGATGCCCCCTTTTCCGTTCCCCAAAAAACCGATCTGTTTTTACTGTTGCGCGGCGACAAGGAACAAAAACTGCGCAGGATCACCCATACACCGCTGGGTAATGAATCCAGGCCGGTCATGGCCGATGAGGGGATATTCTATTTCCTGAGCGATGAAAACGGGATCAATAACCGCTATATCGGAAGGTTCGACAGCGCTATCAGCTTTATCGACACGACCATCCATTACCGTTACTTTTCGGAAACATTCCCCGTCTCAAACTATAACCGGAATATCCTTGACCAGCATATGGTTGCGGGTTCTGACCAGATGGCCCAGGTGGTGTTTTCTAACGGAAAGTACTATCTGCAAATGTTGAATTCCGACAGGGGAAAACTGAAAAAAACAGAACTGGTCCAGACCTCCTACCGGAATATCCTGATCCAGGAAGCTGCCAGGCTGGAGGAAGAGAAAAAGGAAAAGGAGAAAGTGAAAGAGACAAGGGAAGCCTACGGGGAATACCTTAAAAAATTCCGGAATGTTTATAAGGGCGAAGAGAAGCAGGTCCAGGAGCCTAAGGAAAGCGAACGGATCGATATTGACAATTATACATTTGACCGGCAAGCCTTTATTACTATAGGTGGCGAGGATTCGGCACGGACGGATGAAACGCAGGTTGTGGTCAAGCCGCTGGAAGATAAAGATAAGTTCGTGATACCCAAACGGTTGAATTACCGGGTGGAATATTCGATCAACGAAACGGCGGCACAGCTTGACTTTACCTCTCTTAATTTCTTTTACCAGCCGTTCGGAGGGAGCGTGGATGCCTTTAACAATCTTGGGCTCAATGGCTTTTTCCAGGTAGGGCTTACCGATCTCCTGGAAAACCACCGTATCATCGGCGGATTCAGGATTCCCCTGAATCTCACCAACATAGAATATCTTTTCAGTTATGCCAATCTGGAAAAACGGCTCGACCAGGAAATCATGGCTGTCCGCCAGGCCACGGAAGATGAATTCTATATCGGTTATTACACGTTTGTCGTCAGATACAGGTCGTATCAACTCTATTACATGCTGAAATATCCATTCTCCCCTGTCTTTGCCGTGAAGGGAACCGCCAATTTCAGGTACCAGAAATCCACTCTTTTGTCCACCAATGAACCTGCCCTGAGGGAACCGGATATCAATGAATACTGGGGAGGTTTAAAAGGGGAGATCATTTATGACGATACCAAGGAGATCGGTTTGAATCTGCTTACGGGTACTCGGTTCAAGATTTTCGGCGAATATACGCATGTCCTGACCGAAGATGATAAGGACATGGTGGTGGTCGGTCTGGATATCCGGAATTACCAGAAGGTTCACCGGTCCCTGATCTGGGCCAACCGGTTTGCCGCGAGCACCTCATTCGGTAAGAACAAGCTGATCTATTTTTTAGGCGGGGTGGACAACTGGCTGGCACCCAGGTTTGAGGGCTCGACTTCCATCGATTATTCCCAGAATTACGCCTATCAGGCCCTGGCTACCAATATGCGCGGTTTTTACCAGAATGCCCGTAACGGGAACAGTTTCATAGTATTCAATTCGGAACTCCGGATGCCGGTATTCCGTTACCTTTTTAACCGCCCGCTCAAGTCTGACTTCCTGAACAATTTCCAGATAGTTACCTTCGGAGATGTCGGACTGGCCTGGGCCGGGGAGGACCCGTTCTCGGATGAGAATTCTTTTTATATCAGGTATATCCAGGATGGTTCGCTGTGGATCAAGATCAGGGAACAAAAAGAACCTCTGATCGGAGGTTTCGGTTTCGGGGCCCGTACCCGGCTGCTGGGATATTTCCTCCGGGCCGATGTCGCCTGGGGAGTGGAAGACCGACAGGTGAAAAAGCCGATATTCTACCTGTCGTTAAGCCTGGATTTTTAAAACTCACGTTTTCCCGTCTTACTGTCTTCTGGTTCCGTTTTTTATCCCCTCCACCCTGTTGAAAAATATTTCTTTCAAATTCTTTTGAAATATATATAGGCCTGGAATGCAACCTGTTAAAATTAAAAACTTCGTGCCATGATCATCTCCAGACCTTCCGGATTTTTATCAAATTTTGTTGAAAAATGCCTGTATTCATACTTAAATAAGTATTTATCAGCCAGATAAGATTTTTCAACCTCGCAATGTTGAAAAATAGATGTTCCTTAAACCTGCATCTTATATTATTTTAGCCTGAGAGAATTACCCCCCGGAATATTTAAGAGAAGGCATTGGATTATAATTATTTATAATTATTACAGTTAATCAAAAATGGTGTGATGAAGGAATTGGAAAATACGCTTTTTGACAGCCTGGAAAAGGACATGGTTCAGGAACAGCCAAGTGTTCAGGATAATGAATATTACCAGGAGATGTTGGAAAACCGGCAAAGGCCATCGGTGGATGACCTTGATGGGATTCCCGGGGGTGGGAGTGAAGCCGGACATTCCCGGTGGAATGAAACCGATCACGGCCAGGTTATGACCGTTTTTCCTTATGAAGAAGTGCTGAAAGCGGCTACGGATTATTTCAGGGGAGATACCCTGGCGGCCAATGTCTGGATCAATAAATATGCCCTGAAAAACAGTGACGGACACCTGTTCGAGCTCACCCCGGATGATATGCACCGGCGGCTCTCCCGGGAAATTGCCCGAATTGAGCGCAAATATCCTGATCCGATCCCGGAAGAAGAGATATTCCATCTGCTGAAAGATTTCAAATATATCGTTCCGCAGGGTGGACCTATGGCAGGGATCGGGAATAATTTCCAGATATCTTCCCTGTCCAATTGCTTTGTTATCGGGAACAAGGGAGATTCCGATTCATACGGCGGTATCATGAAGATCGACCAGGAACAGGTCCAGCTTATGAAACGGCGCGGAGGGGTCGGGCATGACCTGTCACACATCCGCCCGACCGGCAGCCCTGTGAAAAACAGCGCGCTGACTTCCACCGGAATCGTGCCGTTCATGGAACGCTATTCCAATTCCACCCGGGAAGTGGCCCAGGATGGCCGCCGGGGCGCCCTGATGCTCAGCATTTCCATCAAACACCCCGATGCAGAAAGGTTTATCGACGCCAAACTGGAACAGGGAAAAGTGACCGGGGCCAATGTTTCGGTCAAGATCGACGACGAATTCATGAATTCCGTCAGAAACAACGTGCCATACGTTCAGCAATTCCCGATCAGCTCCGATAACCCCCTGGTACGGAAAGAAATAGATGCCCGCAGACTGTGGGATAAGATCATCCACAATGCCTGGCGTTCGGCAGAACCGGGCGTTCTTTTCTGGGATACCATCATTCGCGAAGCGGTACCGGATTGCTATGCCGATTATGGGTTCAAAACGGTTTCGACCAACCCGTGCGGGGAAATACCTCTTTGCCCTTACGACAGTTGCCGGCTCCTGGCCATTAACTTATACAGCTACGTGGAAAATCCTTTCACCCAGCATGCCGTGTTCAACGGTTCCCTCTTCAGCCAGCATGCCCGTTATGCCCTGAGGATCATGGATGATATCATCGACCTGGAACTCGAGAAGATCGACCGGATACTGGACAAGATCATCAATGACCCGGAAGAGGAGGATATCAAATCTATCGAGAAAAACCTCTGGCTGAATATCCGTGAAAAATGCATCCAGGGACGCCGCACCGGCATCGGGATTACGGCTGAAGGGGATATGCTGGCGGCACTGGGGCTGAGATATGGCTCTGAAGAAGCCATCAACTTCTCGACGGAGGTGCATAAACTGCTGGCCCTTGAGGCATGCCGTTCATCTGTCAGTCTGGCCGGCGAACGGGGCGCTTTCCCATTGTACAGCGCTGAAAGAGAACAGCATAATCCGTTTATCAACCGGATCCGCGAAGCCGACCCTGGCCTCTACGAAGAGATGACAAAGAAGGGCCGTCGCAATATTGCCATGCTCACCATTGCCCCAACCGGCAGCGTAAGTATCTGTACCCAGACCACCTCAGGAATTGAGCCGGTTTTCATGGTGTCGTACAAGCGCCGCAGAAAGGTCAATCCGAATGATCAGGATATCCGGGTGGACTTTGTGGACGAATTAGGCGACAGCTGGGAGGAATACAATGTTTTCCATCCGAAATTCGAGGAGTGGCTGCGGATCAATGGCTACGACCCGGTAGCGGTAAAGGACTATGATGACGAGCGCCTCAACGGGGTGATCGAAATGTCGCCTTACTACAAAGCCACTTCCAACGACATCGATTGGGTGAGCAAAGTCCACATGCAGGGAGCCATCCAGAAATGGGTGGACCACTCCATCAGTGTCACGGTGAATGTACCGGCCGAAACCACCGAAGACCTTGTCAGCCAGATCTATATGACCGCCTGGGAAAGCGGGTGCAAGGGGATGACCATTTACCGCGACGGTTCCCGTGCCGGGGTACTGGTTAAGGACGATAAGAAGAAGGAAAAGGAGACCCAGCAGGAGGAGATGCGGTTTCATGAGACCTCGGCGCCCAAGCGCCCGAAAGTGCTGGATGCCGAAGTGCTGCACTTTATGAACGACAAGGATAAATGGGTGGCCGTAATCGGTCTGCTGGACGGGAAACCTTACGAGATTTTCACCGGCGAGGCAGAAGGGTTTTTCCTGCCCGACTGGGTCAAGACCGGACAGATCATCAAGAACAAACTGGAAGACGATAACTCGAGGTACGATTTCCAGTACATCAATAAATACGGTGGCAAGGTGACCATGGAAGGACTGTCGATACAGTTTAATGCCGAATTCTGGAACTACGCCAAGCTTATCTCGGGAATCCTGCGCCACGGCATGCCGATCCCGTTCGTGGTACACCTCGTGGAGAACCTCCAGCTTGAGACCGAGAGCATCAGTACCTGGAAGAACGGCGTGGTCCGCGCCCTCAAAAAGTACATCCCTGACGGTACCAAGGTCAAGCAGGAGAAATGCCCCAATTGCGGCGAAAAAGGCACGCTGATCTACAAGGAGGGATGTGTGACGTGTACGGCCTGCGGGGATTCGAAATGTTCGTGATATCTGATCATTTAATAATATTGCCGTTTTTATAATTTCGTTGCGTTGTAGAGACGTTGCATGCAACGTCTCTACAACGCAACGAAATAACAAACCACCATTTACATTCACCGGAACGAGGCCCTGAATAAACCCAATTTTCATGTTAAATTTCAAGGGTTTCATTTTATGGAGGAATTATTTCGGGGCAGATATCGAATCCGGTCTGCAAGGTGCCCAAAATGGGATTATCGTTCAAATGGTGCATATTTTATTACCATCTGCACACATAACCGGGTGCATTATTTCGGATATGTTGTATCTGGCAATATGATCCTTTCAGAAGCGGGCCAGGTCGTTCATACCAACTGGCATGATTTACCAAATCATTTTGATTATGTGGAATTGGATTCGTATGTCGTTATGCCCAATCATTTTCATGCCATCATATTGATTCATCATAAACAAAATGATTCTAAGGACATGGTTAGGATCGATCGAAAAACTGAGATCAGCCAGAATTTTTATGCAGGAATTTCTCCCAAATATGGTTCATTGTCTACCGTAATCAGGTCATTCAAATCTTCCTGCACCAGGGAAATAAATCTGTCACAGGCATCATTGCATTTTAAATGGCAACCCAGGTTTCATGATCATATTATCCGCGATAAATATTCCCACAAAAGGATTAGAAATTATATAATAAATAATCCTGGACATTGGCACGATGATTTATTTAATCGGTAGGTATCATTGGCGGGTGTTAAAATTATGATTGCCAACAATCGTAGAGACGTTGCATGCAACGTCTCTACGATATAAAACGCACCGCACCACAACGATATAAAACGCACCGCACCACAACGATATAAAACGCACCGCACCACAACGATATAAAACGCGCCGCACCACAACGATATAAAACGCGCCGCACCACAACGATATACAGGCAGGGCGATTGAACCAGATTACATCACGACAATGCCATTATTCAACGGCTGTTGGCACCAGGTCAGAATTATAAATTACCTGGCTAGCAGTACCTTCCTCGTGATCATCCCGTTTGAGGTTTCGAGACTCACCATAAACATACCGCTTACATAAGATCCGGAAAAAACCTGGTCCCGGTCAAGTAGGTATTCATAACTCCCCTTTGGAAGAAAATCATGATCGATAAGGCTGATTTGCCTTCCTTCATGTGTGGTCATGTGTAAGGAAACATAGGAATCCGCCGGAACGTAGTAACTGATTATGCAGAAATCACGGGCCGGATTAGGATAAACCAGCATTTCCGGGCAGGGGACATTCGTTTCTTCGTCACCCCCGCAACAATACAGCGCTATCATCGAGTAAAACAGCTGCCAGTGGCCGTTCCGGAACGACTCCCAGACATTGATCAAATCGATGTAGCAGGATTCCTGCGATCCCCCATTGAAAAATGCGGGATTGGTTTCACTGAAGGATGAATTCGACAGGTTCAGGTAATCCTCCAGGTTTGGCGAGATACCCAAATTTAACATACCATCGGTCACCATAATATCACCATTGCCTTCCAAATCATTCACAAACGTCATGAAACTCTCCCCCAGGATATCGACCGGGATCATATAAAGCGCAATGCCCGGAAGGAAGGGTGTCATCTGCGTGAATCCCGATGTGAATTCCTCTTCCCATAAATCCCATGCCCTGATAGTATGCTCTCCATTCATCACATTTTCCCAGACTATGAAAGGAATTCCCATGCTTCCATCATCGCCACAGGTGCCGGTTGAAAAACTTAAAGATACATTATCCCCCGGGCTGTTGATCAATATCGGGTCAGCCCAGGTCGAACCCCAATTGTAAGTGTAATAAATTGCTGAAGTGTCAGCGCCTTTTTTCAGATATGTAATGAACTGGCCTAATATTATATCCGGGGAATGGCATCCGGAACTGTCAATGGTAACTATATCGGAGATATGAATTGGTGCATACTGCTGCATCAATTTAGCCGACTTTATCTTGCCGCCTTCCTGCCAGGTCAGGCCCCCGTTAGCATCGCACCGGAAATGAGTGTCATCTTCGGAAGTCCCGGCCAGTACCTCAGGCGCCCCGAACCCCTGGTTGGTGTATACCTGATAAAAGATGTCAAAATTGCCGTTTTGATCCGATTCATAGAACATGTAAAAAAGCGTATCGGTCCATCCCCAATAAGAAATCACCATGAACCTGGGATTCCGGTAATGCACCCCCGGGCTTTCCAGAAGGGCAACCGGTTCACTTTGGTTATAAAATCTACGGTAGTAAATGGCAGTGGAACTGGAATTATCCGATCTTTCCCAGAAGATATAATGATCAATTCCAGATGTGAAGGGAATTATAACTACTTGGGCATTCCGGTTGTCAGCCAGGGAATCCGTAACAGGTTGCGGCTCGCTCCATATCCAGGATTGCGCCGAAGATGCCATGCTGATCAGGGTGAAAATCCAGGTGGTAAAGAAGATCTTTTTGGTTTGGTTTTTCATGACGGGCAGAATTTCTGTAAAGTTATGCTGCCCCCGGGGAAATTGCAATAACAAAATCCCGCTTTATTTGTTATTTTTAAAAATCCCCATCTAATTCCCGGTATCATGAAACCTCTCAAAATCATAACCTTATTCTTAATACCCATGCTTTTTGGACAGTCGGCTTATCCGCAAAACGGATCAGGTGACAACTCCATCACCCCCTTTGCAACCGGCCTCAGCAACCCGGTTGCCATTACCCATTGCGGTGATGACCGCCTTTTTGTAGTCAACCAGGCAGGCTATATCCTTATCGTCGATGCACTGGGCAATGTCAATCCGTATCCCTTCCTGGATATCCATGAAAGAGTGACTTACGGGGGCGAACGAGGTCTTCTGGGCCTTGCTTTTCACCCTGATTATACATCCAACGGATATTTCTACGTGAATTATGTGGGAGAAGAAGACAGCACCCATATCTCCAGATTAAGCGTTACGGAACAAAATCCTGACCTGGCCGACCCTGAAAGTGAATACAAGCTGATGACAATCTTTCAGCCGTTCTCAAATCACAATGGGGGAGACCTTTGCTTCGGCCCTGATGGCTACCTGTATATCGGCCTTGGGGATGGCGGATCTGCCGGAGACCCGGGGAACCGTTCCCAGGACCCACTGTCATACCTTGGTAAAATGCTCCGTATAGATGTGGATGCCGAAACTCCATACTCCATTCCTTCATCGAATCCATTTTATAATGTACCCGGTTATTTGGGTGAAATATGGGCGCTCGGGCTTCGCAACCCATGGCGGTTCAGCTTCGACCGGCATACAGGCAACCTCTGGATCGCCGATGTGGGACAGAATGCCTGGGAGGAGGTTGATTTTCAGCCGGCAACAAGCACCGGTGGTGAAAATTACGGCTGGCGCTGTTACGAAGGCAACCAACCCTACAATACCTCCGGTTGCGGCCCGGTTTCGCAATACGTCTTTCCGGTTCATGCTTATCCGCATGGCGAAGGTTGTTCAGTTACAGGTGGTTATGTTTACCGCGGAAATTCGTCTTCCCTTTTCTATGGCAGGTATTTCTTTGCCGATTATTGCACCGACAGGATCTGGACCTTGCATCAGTCAGGCGGTGAATGGATTCGCAACGATTTTGGCCAGTTTTCCGGAAATGGCTTCAGCACATTCGGTGAAGATGCATCGGGACAATTATATATCGCCGGCCTGAGCAGCGGGACTATATACATTGTTGTTGAGAATCATACAGGCACAGGAGAAGACAAACTCCTGGCCAGTGTGAATATCCGTCAAAATTCTCAGACCGGAGATGTCCGGATCGAAAGAAATATCAATACTGCCAGGACCATGCATCTCAGCGTTTTCGATGTAAAAGGCTCTGTTCATTTTGCCGACAGCACCGGGAGGTCAGTATATGAAATTCCCTCTGAACGTTTACCAGACGGGATATCTTTCCTAAAAGTGACGATAGAAGGGAAGTCGAAAGTTCAAAAACTGATCAGTTTTCATTGAGATTTATCATAGGAAGACTTACCACGAAAACACACGAAGAACCATACAAAAATTCATAATCTGGAAACAAGAAACCAGAAACAAGGAACTAAGTCACTTTAACTGAGCACCTTGCACTTTGAACCCTAAACTAATAAAATGCGCTTTAAGGCCATCGGAGCGCCAGTAAAATGAATACCTCAGGTCAATTTCGCCGAAGTTCCAGTTTTTAGAGATTTTTTTCAATGGTGCGAACCGCACCCCGGCACCGGCCTCCAGGCTGAAAAAACGGGATAGGTCATAATCTGATGTGTAATATTCTTCGGACAAGCTGTGCTCCTTATAAGGTTTGAAATATTTCGAACCGGTCTGTGTATAATACCTGAAGGAAAGAGAAGGCGCAAAAACAGGAGAAATTTTATAAAATGTTTCTGCTTCGGCGACATGGGCTGCAATCCCGAAGTCATCGGCATAAAACCGGTAAAAGGAATTCAGAATGATCCCCGATCCAATGAAAACATTGAATTTCACGCCAACAGGGACCTTAATGCGGTAGGTCGGGAGATTTTCCACCCGGGCCTCGTCCTGTTCCCTGAAATACACACGGTGGAATGGTGTGGAAAGCAATCCAGTCTGGATGGTAAGTCCGGGGTAAATGCCGACCATCATACGCTTATTGATTACCCTTTCGTAACCCATGCTTAGATTATAGGAATAGCGCATGTATACGTCGAACCAGTTTGTGTCGCGCAGTTCAGCAGGATAAATCAGTGTTTCGGGTGTTAAATCGAGAGGATAAAGGTTGCGGCCCCACCTCTGGTCGTCAAAAAATACCTGGAATCCCAAATAATAGGATGCTTGAAGGTTGGCTGATGTTTGAAAAAAGCTAAGATTGATCCCATAAGACATATAATCGGATTCCACAGAATAGCTTCCTGCCAGTCTAGCCTCCAGCCTTGGCTTTCGAAAATACCGGCTGTATCCGCCTGACACCTGGTAGTTGGCATCGTGGTAGGAGGCTGAAGACATGTTGAAATCGATCCGGTCAGTGGATGCCGAGGTGATGAAATCGATCCCGGCATCAAAAAATATCGTATAAACGGAATCCTTTTCAAGTGAATAGCTGACCTGGGGCGCATATACCTGCAGCTTCTCTGTGCCTTTCCCTCCCGTTACGGCAGAATGGTTCCCGTCCTGGGTATATGCGGAGAACAAGACGCTGATCTCATTTGTGGTTAATTTGCGTTTAATATAAAGGCTGTCCTGTCCATTTAATTGACTAATAATTAATGAAGAAAAAATGGTGAACATGATTTTACGCATCGGCATCAGGATTAGTTGCAACCACATCCGCCGCTTGATTTCCCGGTACCGCCACCAGATGCACCTTCCCGGTATGCGTGCACCTTCTCCCTGAATTTCCCTGAGATCTTTGTATCCAGTTTCATGAAATGGTCATTAAGATAAACCCTTTGATAAGGTCTAACCGACTGGCAGGAGTAGAGGAGGAGCGCACCTGCCAGAAGCAGGAGTGATATTATACCTCTTTGTTTCAGGAGATGTTGAGATCTGAGTTCAAAGTTACATATTCAACTTTCAATATTCAATATTTAATTTTCAATCTTCAAGTAAGATTTCCATTCCTTCTGAAAAATGGATCTTATTCGATTCATCGATGATCAGGCAATGTATACCGGGGAGTTGGCTGATGAGGTTGATCCCGGTATTAACACCCATTACGAAAACAGCCGTAGCCAGTGCATCGGAAAGTTCGGCTGAAGGACTGATGATGGTCACGCTTTTGATACCCTTTGCCGGGTAGCCGGTTCTTGGATCGATAATATGTCCGTAGCGCTGACCGTCAATTTCAATGTACTTCTCATAATTCCCGGATGTCGCCACCGCAGCATTATCCACCGGCAGCCACAACAATACCCGCGAAGGATCGGTCGGATCGGCAATACCGATCTTCCAAGGATCGCCATCCGGACGGCGTCCCCATGCTGTGAGGTCACCGCTGGCATTGATCACGCCTGACGAGATCCCTTGTGAAATCAACATCTTTTTTACGTTTTCCGCCGCATATCCCTTTCCAACGGCACCAAAACCCACCATCATCCCGGGTTCCTCAAGATAAACCCTGAAGGAGTCAAGCAGTTGGATCTTTTCATAACCGGTCAGTTCCAGTCCCTTCTGAACGGCATCGGGATCCGGTATCTGGGACTTACCGGGATCAAACCGCCAGAGCTTTCCTGCTCCTCCAAAGGTAATATCGAAAGCGCCCTGTGTAAGCCCGGAAATTTTAATGCACCGGTCGATCAACCTGTATACCTCTTCATCCACCTGAACTGCCGTAAACCCGGCATTGCTGTTCAGCCTTCCGATCTGAGTGGTGTCGCTCCATTCGGAAATCAGCCTTTCAATTCGCTGGACTTCACGGATGCCCGACTCTATCAAATTCCATCCACGGTCGGAATCGGAAGAATCTACTATAGTAAACTCGAAGATGCAACCCATAAGGGTGGTTCGGGTCTTAAATTCTTTCATGCCAGAATCTTCTGTCAGGTATTGTTTCACCTGCGCGATAAACTCAGACACGCTCTGGTTCTGGTAGTCAAGATGAGTAATCACGGCCCCGTCAGGTCTTAACAAAAGGATTCCAGGGAACGAACCAGTGGGATTGTATCTTTCGGCGAGTTGCCCGTTACGCTGTATGATTTCCGGTGACAGCTTTTTCTTCTGGGGAAATTCAGCGATCAGAACCGTCAGCCTTTCCTGTGCAAAAGTCCTGAAACTACTGTCCGACAACACCTCTTTATGGAACTTTATGCAGGGAATGCACCAGTCCGAACCAGCAAAGATCAACAATACCGGCTTGTCCGACATTGGTTCCAAAGGGAAAATCTCATCATTTCCTTCTTTCCCTTGTCCTTCAGATTGAACAACCATTATGCAACTACAAGCTGCCAGAAGGATTTTCAAACTGGTAAAGAGATTTGTTAAAAAAAGGGGGCGCGGAAAGGGCATGGATTTATATAAAAATTACTTTATAAAAGTAGAATTAATTCTCAGGCATCTGACAACTATCACATCATCCATACTTTCCCATTAAGATTCACTTACCTGCCTGATAATGAGCTGGTTATTACAAGGGCACAATCTAATAAGAAGCAATCTGCAAACCTCTGACAATTAAAATTATAATAAACTGTTAAGAACTTGGTTTTTAATTATTGATGCATTATATTTGCATGAACTGCCCTGTAACCCTTTTTTTTCATCATTTTTTTCACCATGTCTTATACAATAGGCATTTCCGAAGATAGGAGTTATATTATAGTTACCGTCGAAGGAGAACTTGATTCTGAGACCGCGCTGAACTATACCATTCAGTCACACCTGCTGGCCAGGGAAATGGGGATTAAAAAATTCTTCATCGATTTAAGAGATGCAGTTAATACCCAGTCGGTGATTGAGAATTACGATTTTGCCAATTTTGACCTGAATGAGACTTCGGTGATTGACAGGCGTGCGAAAGTCGCCATGCTGGTCAGTCCTGATGACCACAGCCACGATTTCGTGGAAGCCGTAGCCCGCAGCAATGGCCATAATGTCAGGTTATTCAGAGTCATGGACAGTGCTTTGGCTTATTTGATGGAGTGAATCGCTGCAAAAAGTGGTATCTGAATCCCTCTTCTACCTTTCAAGGATAAACCTGACGGAAAAAATATACCTGACCCTTACGGGAATGCCTCTTTGTTTGCCAGGTGTCCATTTCGGCATCTTATTGACAACCCGTAAGGCTTCTTCATCGCAACCTCCCCCAATTCCCCTGATGACTTTCACATCGGTGATAGAACCGTCTTTTTCCACCACAAAATTCAGATACACCTTTCCTGAAATACCAATTTCCTTTGCTAATTCGGGATAGACCAGATTGTTGCCCAGGAAGGCATAGAGAGCTGAATTTCCTCCCGGGAATTCCGGCCAGGATTCCACAACCTCAAAGATTTCTGCTTCATCCGTCACTTCTTCATCTTTAAAACCTTTTACCTGTGGGATATACCTGGCGATTGTGTCGGACGGTCCGGCTTCCGCATCGATGAAATAATCGTTGTCCACGGGATCACTGTCTTCCACGATTTCGATATTTGTTACCACCGGGGGCATTATGATGACCTTTGGCGGTTCCGGCGGCTTCTGCTGGGTGACCGGTACCATTTCTTCCGGTATATCTTCGAAATCCCGCTTTAAGGAAGTGACAGAGAGCGGATCAAAGGTCTTCCAGTTAATGGTAAGGATAGCAACACTCAGTGAAATGATCAATCCGGTTTCCAGGAAAATGGACCTCTTATTTTCGAGATCGGCCGTAAAGGATTTTTTTGTGATCATAGCCAGGATGTTAAGCGTTCATTCTGATTTGTTTAATGAAGTTAGGGATAATCAGGACCGGAATCAATATCCGGTAAGTGAAAGGGGAAGATTGGGAAGGCAACGGCAGGTATTAACCAGAGAATGACATAGCTAGTGATATCTGTTTATTTGAGGAATTGACGCTTGATAACCGGATTATCATCAATATTCCTAACTTTGCCGGCGAATGATGAAAGGGATTATTCGATATTTTGCCGGGTTGATCAGGCATCTGGGTAAGATGGCCGTCTTGCTGCTGCTTCTGGCGGCGGGGGCTCTTTTCTGGTTTTACCTGTCCGCACCGGTGTTCGATTTTCCTCAGCCTCAACCCTTCTCCGGACCTTCTATTTACAATCCCTATGAAGGGCTGGACAGTCTGAACTGGCGAAAGGCCAACTTCCAGGTGCAATCGCGTGCCTGGGGAGGGCTGACGGATGGACGGAAGAACTCTAACGAAGCCATTGACAGCATTTACCAGTCACTTGGTTACGAGGTGATAGCCACTTCCGATTATATGAAGATCAACCGGTGGGGAAGTGAAAAGGAAGCGTTTATACCTGTTTATGAGCATGGTTACGGCATCCTGAAATGGCACCAGGTGGTTATTGGCGCCAAAAAGGTCAACTGGCTCGATTTTCCTTTCTGTCAGAGCCTGAGCCACAAACAATATGTTCTGGATGTTTTGAGGGAGAACAGCGAACTGGTCTACCTGGCCCATCCCAGGTTCGGTGGCGGCTATAAACCGGACGACATGACCTGGCTGACCGGTTATACGGGGATCGAGGCGCTGAACTATTTCAGGTTATCGCTGAATTACTGGGATTCTGCACTTTCGGCCGGCAGGTACGTGTCGCTGATGGGTAACGATGATTCTCACGACATCAGCAATCCCATGGAAGTCGGCCACAGGATGACTTTCATCCATTCCCCTTCCCTTCATGGTGACAGTATCATTGCTGCGCTGAAGGCAAACCGGGCCTATGGCGCTGATATTTTCCGTACCCGCGAGGAAACGATGCAGGAGAAGATCGGTAAAATACCATTCCAGGCGAAGTTCCGGTATGCCCGGCTTTCTGGAGATACTTTATTAGTTGCCGTGGATAAAGCCGCTGCCAGTTTCCGATTTATCGGCCAGGGAGGCAGGGAAAAGGAAAGGGTGGAAAACGTGGCCGAAGCCTGGTATGTTCTGGCACCGGAGGATACCTATATCAGGACAGAGATACATTTTTCCGATAAAAATATCCTGCACCTCAATCCCGTTGTGAGATATGATCCCGAAAAAGGAATACCCGGCAATCCACCGCTTGCTACTATCAATATATACAAGACGTGGGTTTACCGGGTATTGATATCAGCTTCTCTGATATTTGTCGTGTTGAATATTTTTATCCTGCGAAGACGATTACGAATGAGGTAACCTTTCACCTCCCTATCATCTTCATCGGGTTCACATATTCGTCGAATTGCTCCGCCGTGACAAGGCCGAGCTCCAGTGCCGCTTCACGCAGTGTTTTACCTTCTGTATGAGCTTTCTTGGCGATTTTTGCCGCATTGTCGTAACCGATCCGGGTATTCAGAGCGGTTACCAGCATCAGGGAATTTTCCAGGTTTTTCTTGATATAGGGGAGATTGGGCTCGATCCCGGCGACACAGTTATCATTGAATGAAACACAGGCATCCCCGATCAGCCTGGCTGACTGCAACAAGTTGGCTATCATCACTGGTTTGAAGACATTCAGCTGGAAGTGGCCGTGTGTACCGCCAACATTGATCGTTACATCATTCCCGATGACCTGGGCACAGACCATGGTGAGAGCTTCCGGCTGGGTTGGATTGACTTTCCCGGGCATGATGGAAGAACCGGGCTCATTGGCCGGCAGGATGATCTCACTGTATCCGCAACGAGGGCCGGAAGCCAGCAGACGAATATTATTGGCAATATGCATCAGGCTGACGGCGAGTGTTTTAAGTGCCCCGGAAGATTCTACGACCGCATCATGGGCAGATAACGATTCGAATTTATTTTCAGCCGTAATAAACGGCAACCCGGTCAGTTCCGCAATTTTCCTGGCCACCAGTTCAGAGTAACCCTTTGGAGTATTGATCCCGGTTCCGACGGCAGTGCCGCCAAGGGCCAGTTCGGACATGTGTGGCAGCGTGTTTCTCAAAGCCCTGAGGCCGTGGGTCAGTTGCGACACGTATCCGGAGAATTCCTGCCCCAGGGTCAGGGGGGTTGCATCCATCAGGTGGGTACGGCCGGTTTTCACGATGTCCATAAATACTTCCGACTTCTTCCTCAACGTATTCCGCAGAAGTTCGACCCCGGGAATGGTAGTCTCCACCATCATCTTGTATCCGGCAATGCTCATGGCTGCGGGGAATGTATCGTTTGACGACTGCGACTTGTTCACGTCGTCATTCGGATGGATCAATTTCTGCCCTTCTCCCAGTTTATTGCCCAGGAGGACATGAGAGCGGTTTGACACCACCTCATTGACGTTCATGTTGGATTGCGTGCCTGACCCGGTTTGCCAGATCACCAGCGGGAAATTGTCGTCCAGTTTACCGGCGATGATTTCATCGCAGACCTGGCAGATAATGTCGCATTTTTCTTTGGGCAGGACACCCAGCTCGAAGTTAGCCAGGGCGGCTGCTTTTTTCAGGATACCGAATGCCCTGATGATCTCAACGGGCATTGAAGCCGGATTCCCGATCTTAAAATTCATTACTGACCGCTGGGTTTGAGCGCCCCAGTATTTGTCGGCCGGCACCTCCACGGTACCCATCGTGTCTTTTTCGATTCTGAAATTCATGACTGATTTATTTGGTTTTTTTAAATTACATAGTTCCTGTTTCCAGCAAATTAAACTACATCAATTATTGCTACCCGCCACCTGCGAACTGCGAACTGCGAACTGCCAACTGCCAACTGCGAACTGCGAACTGCGAACTGCCAACTGCCAACTGCGAACTGCGAACTGCCGACTGCGAACTGCGAACTGCCAACTGCGAACTGCCACCTGCCTAGTTTCCTCCGAATTCCATCAGGTAGGCTTTCAGGAAATCATCCAGTTCACCGTCGAGAACCGCCTGGGCATTGCCGGTCTCGTGATCCGTACGCAGGTCTTTCACCATTTTGTAAGGATGCAGCACATAGGACCGGATCTGCGAGCCCCACTCAATCTTTTTCTTTTTACTTTCAATCTCAGCCTGGGCTTCCCTTTTTTTCCGGATCTCAATTTCGTAAAGCTGTGATTTCAGCATCTGGATGGCTTTTTCCCGGTTTTGAAGCTGGGACCGGGTTTCCTGGCATTCCACGATGATCCCGGTAGGTTCATGTTTCAACCTGACCGCTGTTTCGACCTTATTCACGTTCTGTCCACCCGGACCGCTGGAGCGGAAGGTATCCCAGGATATATCCGCCGGGTTGACTTCAATGTTGATATTTTCATCCACGACCGGGTAAATATAAACGGAAGCAAAGGAAGTATGCCTTCGGTTGGCCGAATCGAACGGGGAAAGGCGCACCAGCCGGTGCACACCGTTTTCACCCTTAAGGTATCCAAAAGCGTATTCACCATCAATTTCGATGGAAACGGATTTGATCCCCGCCACATCCCCATCCAGCCGGTCCAGTTCTTTTACTTTGTGATTATGAAGTTCAGCCCACCGGATGTACATACGCATCAGCATCTGGGCCCAATCCTGGCTCTCTGTTCCCCCTGCCCCGGAATTGATCTGGACAATGGCGTTCAGTTTGTCCTCTTCCTTACTGAGCATGTTCATAAATTCCAGGTCTTCAATCACTTCGATTGTCTTCTGGGCCTGTCTGTCGAGATCCTCCTCGGTGGCTTCGCCGGCTTCATAAAACTCAAAGATGACCGACAGATCGTCAAATGCGGATTGGGCTTCATCGAATGCTTCTGTCCATCGTTTGATATCCCTGACCGAACGGAGGATTTCCTCGGCCTTTTTAGGATCGTTCCAGAATTCAGGGGTGTGGCTCAGTTCTTCTTTTTCGCGGATCGCCTGTTTTTTCTTATCGACGTCAAAGGAACCTCCTTAAGGCTTCCAGCCTTTGACTCAGATCTTTATAAGTTTCCTGGGAAATCATGAAATTGGTTCAAAGTTAAGAGTTCAAGGTTCAAAGATAATACATTTCCGGATTCAGGATCCGCCTGATTGTTTCGTATTCAAATCCTTTTTGAACCGCAAATGCGATTAATTTCTGCTTTCTTTTAAATGGCTCTTTCTCCCTGATCTCCCTGCTTTTTTTGAACAGCAGGTCTTCCAGGGTCTTTTCATAATCTGCCTCATTGATTTCATCCAGACCGGCCTGTATGATATGGCCCGGGATCCTGCGTCTTTCCAGTTCGAAGCGGATCTTTACCTTACCCCAATGGTTGATGCGGAACTTTCCGCCGGCAAAAGCCCTTGCAAAGCGTTCCTCGTCTATAAAACCATCCCGGACCAGCGATGAAATGACTTTATCGGACCTGTCGGCCGGGCACTTCCATTCCCGGAGCCTATCCTCCATTTCTGAAATGCACCTTTCCTGGATAGCGCAGAACGCCCTCGCCCTGATCAAAAATACTTCATATTCAGACATATAGGAAAGAGATAACTAAAATTTGCAATTTAGAATTTAAAAATAATACTTAACTCAAAATCCAGAATCCCAACCCCAAAACACTAAACACTAAACACTAAACACTAAACACTAAATGACATATAGCAGGACATCTTTGACACTTTTTATTGTAGCATAACATATTT
>CAZUDV010000013.1:0-120624 GCA_964619555.1 uncultured Bacteroidales bacterium
ACGGGGTGCCTCCAAACCGACAACTGACCATGCTCAGTTCCCTACTCCCTCCCCCTATTGGGGGAGGGCCGGGGAGGGGGCTGACCCCTACGGGGTGCCTCCAAACCGACAACTGACCATGCTCAGTTCCCTACTCCCTCCCCCTATTGGGGGAGGGCCGGGGAGGGGGCTGACCCCTACGGGGTGCCTCCAAACCGACAACTGACCATGCTCAGTTCCCTACTCCCTCCCCCGGTTGGGGGAGGGCCGGGGAGGGGGCCGGGGAGGGGGCCGACACCGGTATCCCGAACCTCACATTCGTGCCACACCCTTGCCCTTGTTCATCTTTCAGATCCATGATCTCCAGCCGGATCTTCTTCTTCAGCTTCCTGTTGATGGCCTTCAACCGGTCGACCGTGATGGAGGTGGCCATGGAACGGTGCTTCCGTCCTTGCGCGGCTTCGATCTCCCGGGCTTTTTCCCGGCCCACGCCGTCGTCCTCCACCTCGAACCGGATCAAACCGTCTTCCAGTTGAAACCGGATGTCAATATGCCCCTGACCTATCTTATGCCTGATGCCGTGCTCGATGGCATTTTCGATGAACGGCTGGGCGAGCATCGGCGGGATCAGGACAATATCAGTGTCAATTTCAGTGTCGATGTCAATATCGTAGTCAAATTTTCCTGCATAACGCACTTTCTGCAGCTCCAGGTAGTTCTGAATGGTCTCCACCTCTTTTTCGAGGGGCACGTATTCTTCCATGGAATTGTCGAGAATATTTCTCACCAACTGGGAAAATCGCGAGAGATAGGTGCTGGCTTTGTCGGACTCCTCGTTGATGATGTAATTCTGGATGCTGGCCAGGGAGTTGAACAGGAAGTGCGGATTCATCTGGGCGCGTAGCAGCCTTTGCTCCATCAGGATGGACTTTTGTTCCGCCTTGAGCCGTTTTCGCTGGAAGAACAGCAGCAGGAACAGGCTGATGATGACCACCATTGCAGCGACGCCGGCGGAGTTGAATCGGGCCCTGGAAGCCCGAAGCCGGTTCAGTTCATTTTCATGGGCAAGAGTACGGATCTTTTGATCGGTCTTTTCCGCTTCGGCTTCGGTCATGAGCAATTCGAACTGATGGGATTGCTGTTTGGAAAAAAGGCTGTCACTGTATTGATAATACAATCTCAGGTACCCGATGGCTTTTCCGGTATTCCCTACTGCCATAGCCAGCCTGTAATGGTAATCGTACAGGTATGCCCTTTGCTGCTGCGCCAGGGAGTAATCGACCATCAGTCCGAATAACGGGTAAGGTCCAACTGAAATATGTCTCAAAGGAAAGTCAAACAGCGTATCCAGGTATTTCTCTCCAAGTTGCAGATTGATCCTGGCGGCATCGAACTTGCGCTCCTCGATATCAATGGCAGCAAGGTAATTGGTTATCGCCCCCAATAACAGGTATATCTTAATCCTTTTTGCCGATTTTAAAGCTTCATGGTAATATTCCCTGGCCAAAGGAAAGTTCAGGATGCCGCCTTCGAAATAAAGTTCGGATTTGTCCAGGTTATTAGCCATCATCAGGTAATTTATGGCTATGATCGTTTCGTCTTTCAGGTCTTTGCCTATTGCCAGCGACCGGGCATAGCATTCCAATGCCTTTTCCCTCGTTTCCGGGGTCTTCATAACATTGTATATCCATCCCATCACATTCAGTCCATGGGCTTCCATGCGTTGGTCTTTTAGTTCCTGACATTTATCCACATAGATTTCGATATTTGCCAATGCACTATCCAATTGATTATGCATCAGGTATGTGAATGATATGGCATAAGGTTCCTGGAGGCCTTCACTTTCATTACCGGAAGACCTGAAAATGTCCCCGGCCAGTTGAAAGAAGGAGATTGCTTTATCGGTCCTCCCCATGTAATAATTGATATTGCCCAGTTGCATATAAAGCTCCCCCAGCTCTTTTACAGGCTGCAGTTCTTCTAGTATTTTCAACGATGACAGGTAGGAGAGAAGGGCATTTTTGAGGTCCATCCGGTAGAAATAGGCATTCCCGGTGTATAACCGGGCGATCCCAACTCCCCGGGAATAGTTGTACACTGTTCCAATCCGCTGTGCCTGAGCTGAGTAGATAATTGTTGAGTCAAAATTTAATGAAGTATAAATATTGGCAAGCTGGTTCAGGATATCAACCTGTCGATGGAAATCTTCAGCCGGGAGGAGCCGTCTCAGGCTGTCGATCCGGGATTGCGTGACCGGATGTGTTTGGGCTGTGACAAACAAACTGCACAGAAGAAAAGCGAAGGTGAATGGCCGGTTGATTTTTCGATTGTTCAATTGTTCGATAGCTTCAATCATTCCTTTTCACAGTCACCTTTTTTCCTCTTCCCCTATTCGGCCATCCTCTCCAGTAACGCCATGACTTCGTCCCGTTTCCGCGAGGCCACCGGAACTTTCATACCATTCGTCAGCACAAGATATCCACCTTCGTGCTTTTCAAATCGTCTGATATGTGTCAAATTGATCAGATAAGACTTGTGGACTCTGTAAAAGCAATATCCGCCAAGCAAATCGTCATATTCTTTCAAAGTCTTGGAAACGAGGATTTTATTACCTTCTTCGGTAATGACGTGGGTGTAGTTGCCATCCGATTCACAGCAGATAATATCTTGCAATTCCAGTAAATGAATATTATCAGATGTTTTGAGTATGATCTTTTTATGCTGGTGACCTATATTTTTCAGGTTTTCCTGTAATGCATTCATTTGGATTTGCTGATGTTCCCGGATCATCTGAACGGCTCGCCCAACCGCTTCTGATAGCAATTCGGGGTTTACCGGTTTTACCAGGTAATCCACAGCGCTGAAACGGAAAGCGTGAACAGCAAAGTTATCATACGCGGTTATGAAAATTATTTTAAAATCTATCTCAGGGAGGGTGTTCAGCAAATCAAATCCGGAACCGTCCTCCATCTGGATATCCAATAGTACAAGCTCCGGATGCAATTCCTTGATTGCTTTTAACCCGGATGCCACACTAACAGCTTCACCGATGATTTCAATCTGGGGACAATATCTGGCCAGGAGTTTTGTCAGCGTATCCCGAACATGAGCTTCGTCATCGATGATTATAGTCCGTAACAATGTAAGAATTGGGCAAAGGATTTGCAAGATAAGAAATTTTAAGGCAGAAATCAAGTTCTCCTCCCTCCTGCCTTATTCTGACGAAGGAGGGCCACATCCCTTGATTTTCCTTTTCATTTGTCTTACCTTTATGTCCGGATGAGCCAGGATCTCAATTTACAGCAACTGCTATTTCGGCAGATTAAAGCCAAAATCCCAGTAAACCTTTCGTTTGTTCATGAGGTGGCTGAATTGCTGGAAATTAGCTATGACAGTGCCTACCGCAGGATTAGAGGGCAGAAGGAACTGTCGATCGAAGAACTCTGCCGCCTCAGCCAAAAATTCGAATTTTCCCTCGATGCTCTTTTAGGTACAAGGCCTGATCATGTCGTGTTTCAGAAATATTCCCTTACTCCGAGAGAATACCATATAAAGAATTGGCTTACAACTATTTTGGAAGACATTAAGCGAATCCATCAGGCCAGGAACAGCCAGATCATCTATGCTGCCAAAGATCCTCCAATCTTTCATTATTTTCATTTCCCTGAAATTGCAGCCTTTAAATTCTTTTTCTGGGAGAAAACCATTTTCGACTTCCCCGAATATGAAGATAAAAAATTCCGGCTGGACGATGTTAACCAGGATATCGTTGACATAGGGTATAACATCATCCGGAATGCAATGACCATTCCCACTATTGAGATCTGGAATGAAGATACATTCAGGATTTTTATGCGCCAGCTTGAGTACTACTGGATTTCCGGATACTTTGAAAAGCGCGATGATATGCTGAACCTGGTCGATAAAATAGAAAAATGGGTCAGGCATATTCGCAAACAAGCCGAACTGGGTTATAAATTTCATTACGGACAGCCGCCTGACGGCATTCCGGAATCATTTATGATGTACGAAAATGAAGTGGTACTGAATGATAATACTATTTTTGTCAGGATGGGGGAAAATACGGCTACTTATCTTACTTTCAATCAAATCAGCCTGCTGGTAACCAGCGATCCGGTGTTCTGCCAGAGCGTGGAAAATTACATGCGGAGTTTAATGAAGAAGTCAAACCTGATCAGTGCAAGCGGCGAGAAGGAACGCAACCGCTTTTTCAACAAACTACTGGATACGATAGAAAAAACACGGAGCAATCTGGATATTGCCTGACCCGGAGATTTTTATTCACACGGCAGGAATACGACGGTTTCCTGCACGATCTCGCCATTACCATTGATCACCTGGTGAATTTCCTGGTTAAGTGTGAAAGTCTCTCCGGTTGTGAGATTCACAAATTCACCATCAGTTATCTCACGGATAATGGTTGCTCCCTGACCGGTCAGGGTGCCAATATAATGGTGTGATACGTCGATGGAACAGTCATACAGGTGCCCGTAAAACGAACCTATCCCGGTGATATGCAGATTCATCCTCGATTTGTCGTTGAACCGGCAACTGGCCGCTACATTGATATGGCCTTTAGAATGCAGATCATACAATGTGACCATGATAGGTTCCGGCATGCATCCCGGATAAAAGAAGGCAGGAATCTCAAGCGTATCCCTTACATTATAGTTAATCACCGACGGCGTGCAGTTGGCCGCCTTCAGTTCCGGGGCCTCCACCACGGCAGGATCTGTTATTTCATTCTTGTTACAGCTCATCAGGGCAGCCAGTAGATAGATTGAAAATACCAAACGAAATGCTTTCATAAACTCTTTATTTATCAGTGAATCAGCGGAATTAAAATAAATGAAATACCATGATAGGTTATACGGGATACAGATGCAAAAGTTATGAATTTCAGGCCGGATTTGAATTAAATCCCCTCATAGGTTATTTTTCTCTTTCCACAATATACATGTCGATTTCACCTTTGTTCTTGGCCTGGATTTTTCCCCGGTAGCTGCACTCGAACTCATTCTTCACGAGTTCATAGGTTGTTCCTGAAATATTGACTTTCCCCGGTATACCGCTGGATTCCATACGGCTGGCTGTATTGACCGCATCTCCCCATATATCATAGGCAAACTTGTTCTTCCCTACAACGCCCGCTACCACCGGCCCGGTATGGATGCCTATCCGCAATTCCCAGTAATCCTTGCCTGCGGTTGCCCTTTCATGCTTCAGGTTATCCATGAATTGTTTGATCTCCAATCCCGCCCTGACGATCTCAACCGGATTGGAGGTGTTAGACACCGGAATTCCGCCGGCACACATGTAGGCATCCCCGATCGTCTTGATCTTTTCCAGGTTGTGACGGTCAATGATCTTGTCAAATTCGAAAAAACAACGGTTCAATTCCGCCACCAGTTCCTGCGGGGTCAACTTCTCTGCAATATTGGTGAATCCTTTGAAATCTGTGAACAGTACTGATACCAGGTCATAATGCTTGGGAGTCGCACTGCCTTTTTCCTTTAACTCTTCGGCAGTCTCTTCCGGCAGAATATTCAACAAGAGTTTTTCAGAACGCTCTTTCTCGCTCTCTATGATCTTTTTGGTTTTTCTGACGTACCGGTACCGGTTAAATAATCCGGCTGCCAAAAACAGGAAAAGTATCCCGATGATGCCGGTTGCATTTCGCATCATCTTCTGTCTTCTCAGATCCAGTTCCTGCAGTGCCTTGTCCTTCTCCAGCAGATCGATCTGGCCCTCTTTTTTATCCAGCTCATAGCTCAGGGTCTGAGATTGCAGCTTTTTATCCATTTCCTCATTATACAGCGAATCCTTCACACTTGAGTAAAGGGACTGGTAATGAAAAGCGTTGCGGTAATCCTTTACGGATGCATAAGATTTGGCCAGTCCTTCATAGGCAAATTTGAGCAGATAATTGGCCTTGATGTCTGAAGCGATGGATTCCGCCTGGCTGTATGAATGAATGGCGGATGATACATCTTTTTTAGCCTCATATGTTCCGGCCAGCCCTAACAGGGATTGCGCCATCTCCAGCCTGGCCCCCAGTTTTTTAGCGAGTTCAAAGGCCTGTGTCTGATAGCTTATTGCTGTAGAGTAATCTTTCCTTTGTGAATAAACTTTTCCGATGTTGTTCAAGGCATACGGGACATTTCCGCTCTCTGATTTCTGGTAAGCGGCCAGTGCTTTTTCAAAATAATAAAGGGCTAAACTGTCGTCCTGATTCTCGAGGTAAATCTCACCAATATTGACGGACGAAGTTCCTATGGCATCATTGTCACCCAGTTCTTCGCTTAAAGGAAGCGCCCGTAGGTAATATTCCAGGGCCTGGCCATGGGTACCTGCTTTGTTGAAGTACACGGCCCCGATGTTTACCAGGGCAGTGGTAATCCTCAGTTTGTCGCCGAGTTCTTCCGATACTTTGAGGGATTTCAGGTAGTATTCGATCGCCTTTTCATCATCGCTCTGATTGAAATGAACGGCACCGAGATTGTTGAGCATGTTCGCAACCCCGAGCCTGTCGCCAACCGATTCATAGATCTGCATGGCCTGCTGCCAGTAGATCAGAACTTCCACGTAGTTGGACTCGAAGTAATAACCCATGCCAATTGCCTTCAGGGCTCTGGCAGTACCCCACTGAAATCCAAGCTTTTCAGACAATTCAAGGGCTTCCTTACCGTATTGAATGGCCTCGGCCGGGGAAAGCCTGGCCAGTTTGCCACTGATGGTCAACAGCGTATTTACCCGGTTGGTATCCGGCGGTTCACTGGCTAAAAGATGCTTCAGGCTGTCAACCTGTGAAACCTGGGAAAAACCCCCGGATTCGAACAGGCTGAACAGGATGATAAGCAGTATGGTGTTTGGCAGGTTAATGGTCATTTCTTTTGCTGATCTGAAATTTATCTCAAATTTTTATCACCCTGACAAATTTGATGTCCAGACCCCTTTCGATGCGAACGATATACAATCCGGGAGACAGGCTTTGCATATCGATTTCCATGACAGCCATGCCCTGTTGACTGGTCATGGCCATACGGTGGTTGCCATGGGCGTCATAGATCCATATTCTGCTCTCAACGGGATCCTCTGCCCCCAGGTTAAGGTAAAGCTTGTCCCTGACCGGATTCGGGAATGCCACCGGAGCAGGGATTTCAGTTTTACCGGATAAGACCGGATCGGCTTCTGTGGATTTCAGACATCCCGGAGAATTCCAGTTGGCTGTAACAGAAAGTGTGATCAATGCACCGTTCTGATTGATGCTTTTAACTGTCCATTTGATCTTCGTTCCATCAAACGGTACGGAAAAAGTCCCGCCACCTGTAAGAAATAGTTGAGGTTGTTGGGAATCATCAAATGATCCCAACCCGGTGATATTATTCCTTGGCCCGTAAGGGATATAGACATCGGTCGTGTTCTGGTTGATATAGCTGAAATGGGCCAGGTGAGTAAATCCGTTACTATCGGGTGGATTGAGGGTTTCGACGCATGACAGGACCGGCTTGACTGGATAGGTGCCTATGCCCGATGGATTGACGTAAAGCGGTGCACTGACGCTATTGAAGATGTAATTATCTGCAAAAGCGGCCGGAATGATCTGATAGGTCCCCGGTGCCCCGGAATAGGCGGGCGTTACGGTAAACGACAGGCTGTCGACCACCGTGTCAGTATCTCCATTGACAAAACCGCTGAAAGTGGCTGTAAAATCCGGAAGGGGGGAACCGGCATTAATGACTTTCAGATCAGCTGATACAGTGGCTAACGCGGGCAGAATGGTCAGTCTTCCCAGTCCATAGCTGATATTGAAGTTGTTAGACAGGAAAGCTCCCGGGATGATCCAGTGAACGCCAACGCTGTTCCCGGTGACCATACTGATGGAACGTAAAATCACCTGTCCTGTAGAATCGCCGGAAAGGATACGGATATCCCCGTCACCCAGTATAACTAACGCATCGCTGTTGCTTTCAGCATTGATGGTCGAGGTGTTGACCAGTGCGGTGGCATTCACCAGTGCGGTGGCATTGACCAGTGCGGTGGCGCTTAGCAGGTTGCCGTCCCCATCGTAAGTGTTCACCAGGGCGGTTCCGTTCACCAGGGCAGTTGCCGGAACGAGCACGCCCTGGCTTTCCCTTGAAACTACATTGACCAGAGCCGTGGCATTATAGAACTCCTCCGGAGTGAAAAACGTGCCGTTGACCAGGGCTGTGGCATTGACCAGGGCCGTGGCCTCCGATATGATCATGCCCGTATTGACCAGGGTGGCGGAATCCAGCAGCGGTTCTCCCCATTCATTTACCAGGGCTGTGGCCGGTACCATGGCCACTGTGGTCACCAGGACATTGGTATGGGCGGTGCGAAGGGTATTCAGGATGGAATCGCTGATGGCCGCGGAGATCACCACGTTATTACCGGGATCAATAGTGTCGTTGTTGTAGAGATAGTCAAATTGAAGACCGGTTACCCCGCTTCCATAAGTGATCGAAGTGTCGCGCGGCTTGATGACAAGATCGAGCTTTTCAATGGAAAGGATTCCATTGTCGATTTCAAAAATATAATTGTTCAGAAGAAAAATGTCGGTTGAATCAGACGGAGCCAGATTGCTTAAAGGATTAAGCGGATCGCCGAGGGAGGCTCTGATCTCCCATAGACCGGTGTTGCTGAGTTCAGTGGCTACCGTTTCAAACTGTATCCCCATGATACGGTCGATCTGTTCCGCGGTCAGTCCTTCATCTTCCAGCGACAGAATCCCGTCCGGACTTGCCACACTGTATGCTGCTGTAAAAGCCGGCATCTCTTCCCCGAATTTTTTCGACTTGTCATCTATGTCTATGATAATTGTTTTCTTATCGTTGAAATACAGCGGTCCGGAAAGCCCGCCGTCAGTGCCGTTGGTTTGGGGCAGGGGAGGATTGTAGACCTGGATTGGCGGATAAAGGTCTGTAAATACCGGGATAATGCCAATGAGAAGTGAATCATTGACAAAATTCGTGCCTGAGTCCAGTGGTTCGCCGTTAAAGTAAATCAATGATCCGGAAGTCAGGTACTGGCCTATAACGGTAAGAGGAATCGGATCCAGCCCGGGAGTAAGTGTGGTATCGTACGAGATTCCCGTAATGACAGGCGCGGGATTCGCCAGGGTTGCCAATGCGGCATCGGCCTGGATCAGGCCAAACCCGCTTGTAAGATCAAACCCGGGAGAGGCCATGTCGATTGCTGAATTCTGTAAAGTGCTTTTTATCAATGCCGGAGAAAAGGAAGTGCCGTAAAATTTTGCTCCCGCTTCCATGATGAGTGCGGCGACTCCAGCCGCATGCGGTGCTGCCGCCGATGTCCCGAAGAAATTGGGAAAGAGGTCCCCGTCGATATTGACTCCACCCATTTCTACGGTCGTATTGGTCCCGTTTGGTGCTGCAAAATCAGGCTTATTCCTGACGATCCCGTTTACCGGGGTTCCACCCCTCGAAGAAAAAGAAGCAATCGTTGGGACCGCAACACCATATTCCGGTGTGTTGCTGTAAAGGACGGCGCCGACGGCGATGGCATTTTCGGCATTAGACTGACCAACAATGGTGGAAGATCCTGAAAAATACTCATTTACGATAATATCACCGCGGAAGATGATATACTTCAGAAAAACGGCCGGAGGGCCGGAAGCTTTGATGATCATCAGGTTGGACTGGGCTTCTCCGCCGGAAACGGTGAATGGCAGGACTTCAATCGCTGCGCCCCCGGTGTTGACACGGTTAAATCCAAAGAGTGTGCTGCCATTCTCCCTGGCCAGGTAAATATCCATGTCGGTTCCCGTGGTGTAATATCCGGAACCATCATCCCACTGGAGTACAACGGTGTAATTACCTTCCGCCAGGGAAATATTCTGGAAAATATCACCCCCACCTCCGGAAAAATCGTGCGCCAGGCCGGTTATGCCGGCTGGCGGTGCAAATGGCATGAAAGCGGATTGATACGATTTGCTGCCGAAGTTACCCGCTGCCGAAATGTAAGTAACCCCTTCGCCGATAACATCTTCCACGGCCTGCGCAACGATGCCGTCCTGAAGAAAGGGTTCAGTCAGGTAGGTAATGTCATCGACAATAATATCACAGCCGGAGTTTTTAAGGTCGATGATTCCGTTGGCAAAATCACTGGCGCCTTTGAATCCGGTCCGGAATGCCAGGGTAGATTTTGGGGCGATGTCATGAATAATCTGAAGCATGGCCCTGCCTTCATCGGAGCGTATCCCATAAGGAAAATCTTCCAGGACGTCAACCGGAGTGGAATTGAAAGGATTGGTGACACCCGGCAGGTCACCCCTCAGGACATCGTCCCCGGCGGGATTGCCAAGCTGTGTATTGTAACTATCAGATAAAACCCCGATCTTCACATCTTCCCCCTGGAGATTAAAGGCACTCCGCGCGACATATGACCGCAGCGCTGTATCACCCTGGCTGGTGACAATACCGGCAGCTGTAATGGCCGGAAAAGCCGGACGGGCATAATTGATCAGATCAGGAAGCTCATTGAGCAGCATTAAATTCATAATCGGGTATTGACCGGCGATCAGCAACTGGTCCGGTTCGGCAACATCGACCGCCATTCCGTATGGTGTGGCCTGGACCAGTGCCAGCAGCGATTCGAACTGGCCCGGCAGTGCATAAATCTCAATTAATACCAGGCTGTCGATGACCAGGAAGATATCGTCCGAAATATAATAACCGGAATCAAGATAGACCTCATACAGGGCCGTCAGTTCCGCCCCGATCAGCGAAGAATAAATTTTACCGTCTTCCGGCGGTAGGTAATAAGGGAAGATGTTCTGATTGTCATTGCATTCCATTACGTCTGAGAAATCCTGAACCGTAAAGGCGGCAATCAGGGGCACGTTGCCCGTTCGGACACTGGTCTGCTGATCCTGCAGGCCTCCGGTAAGTGTGTAGGTTATTCTGAAAGCAGCCGGCGCCGCAAGACCTATCCCGTTGATATTGTTCACCCTGAAGCCCTGGAAAGGTTCTCCCTGAAGATTTGGGCCATAACTTACAGATGTATAACTGAAGGGGCCGTATATAACATCCACCGTTATATCGGAATAGGTCCCCGGATCAGCTTCCACCGCGTAAGAGAACATTTTTAAACATCCGGAACCTGGGCAACCCGAATGCGAGACCACCAGGCTGATGGAATGGCTCCCGTCTCCGTTATCGGTAACTGAAGCAATTTCAGTGGAATAGTTCTGTCCATGATTTTTCATAACCGTGCAGGTGTCCTGTGCTTTCAGGCTGGTACCTGCCATCAGAAAAATCAGTAGGGTCAATATGTAATAGATGAAGAAGGATAAAATTCTGATCATGGTCCTGGAGTGGTTTTGTTAATTATCAGGTTGGAACTGGCATTCAAAATAATTCGGGCACCTTTCTCAGGACACCTTAGTTTATAATGATTCTAAACAAAAATAAGCAATGCTAAGACAATGACTTGTTATTTAACAAGTTATTAACAAAATACTCAAAACATTGATTCTGAGGAAGAAAAAAGGTCAGCCCCTGCTGATTTCAGTGGTGCATAAGACCGGTATACCAGCCTCATTGGTCAGGAGCAATTCTTTATCCGTGTCGGCGAAGTAATAATGTTCAGGTGTAGGGGTCGACATCACGGCAATCATATCGGCTTTGGATTCTGTGGCATATTTCAGGATTTGTCGGGCATATCCCAGGGAATAGGTGGTTTGCTTTTCATTGATCCGTTTCACCGGTATCTGGTTATTTTCAAACTCCTGCCTGGCCAGTTCCAGGTTCGCCCTTAATTCGGGAGACCAATCCTGACCCGGTTTCTCAGTGGTATAAAGATGGACCTCGGCACCAAACAGGCTGGCAATGTAAATCGTAGCCTGGATGTTGTTGGCAAATGCCCTGTGAGTTCCTGCCGGGAAAACGATGGTTCTGATACCTTCAGGCGGAACCTTGAAATTTTTATGGATTACAATGGCCGGCACGGGAATGGTCTTGACCAGTTTTAAAATATCCGTGCCGAAGAACTTCTCCCTCAATCCCTTAAAACCATGCGTCCCGATGACTACCAGTTCGTAATTCTCATCCGCTGACTCACCGGAGATCTCTTTGAAAATATTTCCTTTGCGCATTTTCAACTGGCAGCTGAGCCCTTTTTCCTTTGCCAGGTTTTCAGCCCAGTCTGCCAGTTGTTTTTCCTTCCCGGGATCGGAATCGCCGTCAGTGACATGCAGAAGTGTGATCCCAAAATGGCTGAGGCCTGCAACAGTTGCTGCGAAATTTACAGCTGTTTCAGCCGCGGCTGAGAAATCGACGGGGACAAGAATTTTGTTGTTGTTCATGGGGATTGTGGTACTTTTGTCAGAGCAAATATAAAGTTTTATTTAGATTCGTTCTTAATTAAATATTTTTGTGAGTTTTTATCTGATGGCTCTCAATTCCTGAAATTATTACAAATGCCTGATATGAAGCACTTTTCAATTACGACGATCCTGGTCTTGTGTTCGGTCTTTTTTATGGAAGGTAGAATTCTTTCGCAGGATTTACCCGTAAAACCTGCCATTAAAGGTGTCGGTACCTATCATGGGTTGACGCCTCCTCTGAAAAGCTTACCCGTTTTGTCGGACGAGGAATTCCGGAAAATGGAAACAGACGCCAGGAAAGACCGGAACGGTGATATGAAGAAGAGGAGCTATCCTTTTGCGTCGACTGCCCTTCCTAAAGGACCGGATCCGGTTTGGCAGCATGAGATGGGATACATCCGGCAGGGGAGAGGATTGATCCTGAATTTCAACGGTCAGCAATCGCCTTATTATCCGCCGGATGCTAACGGGACAGCCGGGCCGCTCTATTATATGCAGACCATCAATACGGTTTATGCCATCTATGATAAAAATACCGGAGAGATCGTCGTCGGACCGACTAATATGAACGAGCTTTTCAGCGGTGTTACCGGTTCCGGGTGCAATGACGGGGACCCGCTTATCCTGTATGATGAACAAGCTGATCGCTGGCTGGCTGTGGAATTTTCCTTATGTGGCGCCAATGACCGGATGCTGGTGGCTGTTTCACAAACCGACGACCCAACCGGAAGCTGGCACAAGTATTCGTTCGATGTGGCAGACGTGCCTGACTATGAGAAATTCGGTATCTGGTCCGATGGCTATTATATGGGGACGAACAATTCGTTCGGCAATGATATCTATGTTTTCGAAAGGGAACAGATGCTGGACGGCGGGACAGCCCAGTTCATAGGCTTTAACAATCCCTGGCGCCCTACCACCATAGATGGTTTTATGTGCGTGCCTCCCGTCGACAACGATGGACCGGCCGCTCCTGAAGGGGCACCGGGACTTTTCATCACACTGAACGACGATGCGATCGCCGGTGGCAACGATCAGCTTTGGATCTATGAACTGGATGTGGATTGGAACAATCCCGACAATTCCACCTTTATCCGCAGCCAGCAGGTCAATGTGCCGGCATTCGACAGCAATTTCGGGAACACCTGGGATAATATCAAGCAGCCCGGTACCGGACAGGAACTGGACGGGATTCCCATGGTGATCATGAACCGGCCGCAATACCGCAATTTTGGAAGTTATGAGACAATAGTGTGTTGTCATACGGTAGACCTCGACAATACAGACCATGCCGGGATCCGCTGGTATGAACTTCGACGGACCGGCGGTGACTGGAGCATCAGGCAGACAGGCACGTATGGCCCGGATGAGCACAGCCGCTGGATGGGAAGCATTTCCCTGAACGGACAGAATGAGATCGGCCTGGCTTACTCGATTTCCAGCACCACGGTTTATCCCGGCATAAGGTACTGTGGCCAGTCGCCTTCGGCATATGCTTCCGCTACCGGTATTATGGATATCACCGAGGAGATTATCCACACTTCTTCCAATTCCCAGACCGGCGCCAACCGCTGGGGCGATTATGCGGATCTGAGCGTGGATCCGGATAATGACCGGACCTTCTGGTTCACCAGCCAATATCCCGGCAGCGGAGGCAGCCGTCGTACCAAGATAGCTTCCTTCGAATTCGACATAGCTCCGCTGGTCGCGGCTTTCACCGTGAATACGGAATCGCCCTGCCAGGGCACCAGCGTCATTTTTACCGATGTCTCCGCGGGGGATCCCATCCACTGGAAATGGACCTTCGAAGGCGGAACGCCCCCGGGTTCCACGCAACAGAATCCGGAGATAACGTATAACGAAACCGGCTTTTTCGACGTCCGGCTGATCGTCACCAACGGATTCGGGACCGATACCCTGTTCCTGGAAGATTATATCCAGGTGGTGAACACGCCCGGACAGGCCGGAATTCCGGAAGGCCCGGCAAATGTCTGCCAGGGGGGTGCAAACATTCCGTTTACGGTTGAAAGCGTGGAATTTGCAACGGGGTATGACTGGTTCACCGATCCGCCCGATGCCGGCACATTTACCGGTCATGATACGATATCGTATCTGGATATTGATCCGGATTTTGCCGGGACATTCCAGGTCAGCGTTCTGCCATTCAATGATTGCGGGCCAGGGATCAGTTCCGGTTCCTATATGGTTACGGTACATCCGGGACCTGTGAGGTTCAATATACCGGAAGATGGCGGATATTGCGAAGGCGGTTCCGGATTCGAACTGATCCTGGATGGTTCGGAAAACGGGGTTTCCTACGAACTTTATATGAATGGTATTTCCACCGGCCACGTGCGTCAGGGAACCGGAAATCCGCTGAATTTCGGCTATCAGACCGCTCCCGGCGAATACACTGTCATGGCTTCCAATGACGATTGTTCGCTGGCCATGATCGGTAAGACCATCGTTTATTTCCTTCCGGGGCCTGAAATAGCCGCCACACCGGAAGGCCCGGCTGAGCTGTGCAATTCCTTACCGGGAGATTATACCACAGCAGGAGCCCAGAATGCTGAATTCTATATCTGGCACCTGGATCCGCCGGCAGCCGGCACCATTGCCGGCAACGGGACCAGTGTGAGGATTACCTGGAATGGAGAATTTGAAGGGGTTGCCAGCCTCACCGTCCAGGGTGCAACCGAATGTGCAGCCGGTGCCCTGTCAGAAACGTTCCAGGTCAGTGTGATCGAGGCGCCGCACCCGGATGTTGCCGGCCAGACGGCGCCCTGCTCCGAATCCACCGGCAAGGTGTATTTTTACAATACGCCAGCCAGTATGGAGAATTCGTATTACTGGACAGTTGAGGGAGGGTCCCTGGTGACCGGCCAGGGAACGGGACAGGCTATGATCACCTGGAATATACCCGGCGCCGGAATGGTGATGGTCACCGAATCCGCACCGAACGGTTGCTCCACGACCGATACCCTCCAGGTCAACATCTATGACTGTACGGGAATTGAAGAGATAGGACCGGGCACCCTGACGCTTTACCCCAATCCGGTGGAGGATCTGCTGACGATAGTGGCCGAGCTGGACGATGCCGGAGCTGCAAGGCTATTTATCTATAACAGCAACGGTTCAACTGTTATTCAAAATAATATCCAGCCTGAAGACCGGGTTATTAAGCTCACAGTTTCCACTTCCGGTTTGCCTGCCGGAAATTATTCATTGCAGATTTTAACCGGCAAAGGGAATATCTTAGAAGGGAAATTCATGAAGGTAATCAATTAAGACGACCCTGCAACCCCTTCCCAGAAACCACGCTCGGAACTCAGTACTTCATCACACTGAATGCCTTCACATTGTTTTTAATGAGCCGGTCGAGTTCCCGCCGGGCTTCCACCGGATTGTCATAGTAATTGGTGAAAACATAGTACTTGCCGGTGCTTTCGTCAAGGCCAATATATGTATTGATGCCATTTTCAATGAACACCCGGTGATATTTCACCGCATCTTCCCGGTTTGAAGGATCGCCGGCCACGATGTAATGTTTCCCACGGATCATGATTTGTTCCTCTGCCGGCGCATACTGAATATTGAAATCCGGTATGGCGTTCTTGTCCACCGCTGTATCACTGCGGTTTTCATAGAATTTCCCATGTAATACTTTGATCTTGAGAGGTTCCTGTTGAACTGTATCGGTTTCCGGTTCCGCTTTTGTCTGCTTGAAAGCTATCTGCCTCGATGATTCGATCACATTAAAAACGACTTCGTTCGCAGTTTTATCCTGGACGAGCAGCTGAATATCATTCTGTGGAATCTTGAACTGGCTTCCGAAAACATTTTCCATCCTCACAAAATAGGTGATATTGCCCGGAACATAGATGGTGAAGCTCCCATCTTTCAAAGTGAACGAGGAATAACTGTTCCCCTGCTTGTTGTAGGCCGTGATCTTGATGTTCAACAGATCGATTTCCTTGGATTCCCGACTGATCTTTTGCCTTTTCAGATCAATCTTCCCCGTTATTTTACTGGCCTTCTGGAATGGGATGTAATAAGCTGTCGTCTTGTTCAATTCAATCTTTTCCGCGCTCCGGTTCACGTAAAAATATTCTTTGACATCGACCAGAGGGGTGATGCTGATATCGTAAAAACCCATCGGAAGCCTGTTGTAAATGACCACACCGGCATCATTGGAAAGCAGGGTGATGTCTACCGGGATATTGTTGATGTAATCAGGATTGCTGGTGTTGGTCAGTTTGACCCTGGTTTTAACGAATGGGACTCCCTGTTCGCCGTAATCCTTTACTCCATTCGCGTTGTCATCCTGGAACATGACGATCTTAAGGCTCCTGGCATTTTTATAATATTCGTTGAAGTTGGATTTCCCCCAGTTTTTCTTGATAGAGAATTCCGCGTAGGTATGGGAGTTCTGTGCCAGGAACTCGGAGTACCTCTGCTGGGTATAGTGGTAAGTTCCTCCCAGGACCACATACCAGTTCCGGGCCAGGTAGAATTCCAGTTTCGGATTGACATTCAGGGCCGTATAATCCATGTCAATCCGGTAAGTCAGGTTGGCGAACAAATTCAACTTCAGACGACCGTGAAAATAATCGGTGGTGACGCTGGGACCAAGATTGATACTATGGTTCTGTACGTCCATTGCAAACTGGTAGAGTCCTGTATTGACCATCGGGCCATAGTCGTAATTAAACGATACACCATAGCCGGATTTAAAGCTGTAGGCGCCCAGTACGTGAAAGTCATACCGCAAATCCGTTTTTTCGACCGTTTGTTTGACCTTCGTATCGCTCAGGCCTCCTTTTACATTAAGTGTAAGGTTCTTAAAAATGACCCCCTTATATTCCAGCCTCAGCTTCTGGGCTTCATAGTACACGGTGGTTTCATCGCTTGTAGTGCCGGGAACGGTTGAATGGTAAAATTCGATGCTGGGACCGATGTCAAACATGTGATTGGTATTGGAACTGGAATGGAAATACAAAATCACATACTGATCAAAGAGCTTGTTCATCGGCAGACGGGTGCCTTCATAATTGTAATTGGAGTATTTCCTGGAGGCATTGACATATTTAAAGTTGACGAATTTTTTCTTATCGCCCAGCAGTATCGAAGCATTGACCGAATAGCTCATCAATCCCATCTGGGGCCCCGGAATATCGGGCGAACCATAATTATTAGTGGCAAGCACGGCTATCCTTTCCCCAAAATAGCCGTAATAGTTCAAATCCCAGGCTACGCCCATTAAAGTGTAATCCTTGCTGCGGTAATGCTTTTCGTGGTATCCGTAAAGGTTGAAACTGATGCTGTGTTTTTTCAAAATGGGGATCAGTTCGGATTGCAGCATCATCGATGCCGTGTTCATCTTTTTATCATTATCCACGTCATAGGCAGCCGAACCGTGGAGGCTTGTCTTTTTGAGCTTAAAATCGTATCCCAGAGCTGCGCTGGTTTTGGGAATGAAGAAACTCTGGCAGACAAACGCTTCCATTCCGAACCACGGGGCCAGCATGATGGAATTGTTCAGCATGACCCCGGAACGCGTATAAAGATTTCTACCCAGTGGTGAGCTGAAGGCCCCGATGCCGGCTTTGAACGACTGCCAGTGATAGAGCAGGGTATAGTAGCTGTTACTGATCAGGTTTTCATTACCGGTAACGGAGTAATAGTTGAAATTGTAACTGAAACTGCCGGCATTCTTGAATGCAGCGATCCCTCTTGCCTTGATAAACGGCAGAAATTCGCGGTTTCCGCTGAAAGTCCTCAGCCCTACCTCCGCCTGGTGAGGAAGATCATTGTCGATGAACAGGGGAGCATAGAGATCACTGTATTTTTCGATCATGATGGTCCTGGTAACCTTATGGAGTTCCGTCCTGCCGTAGATCATGATCTTCGTCATATCGAACACCCTGTCTTCCAGTCCTTTGTATTTAACGTACAGGGTCACGGTCGTATCCGTATACGGCCTGAGCACAACTGTCTCCTGCTGTGACCGGAGATCCCTGCCGTTCAATTCTATTTTCTGGTCGATTTCATAGATCATCTGTATGTTTTCAGCGATATTTCCGCGGTTCACCACGCGTATATCGAACCTGGCATAATTCATCCTGGGATAGAAAAAAACCCTGTTTTCAGGCACGAGAACGTCCCAGTCATGGTATACTTCTGAATTTACAAGAGAGATGCATTCAGCCAGCAACTGATTGCGGCTGGAATAGGCCCTGAACCGGACCTGGTGAACGATTTCGGAAGTGACCTGGGACGGTAACTGGTAGCGGAAAGCCAGCGAGATCGAATCCCGGGGATTGACCACGGTGTCACGGAAAGGGAGGCTGAGCAATTTCCATCCGTCCGGCATCAGTAAGATCGGCTTGATCCGGATGGCTGTATCGGAAAGGTTAACGACCCTGACGATATTGAAGCTGAGGTTGCCTGCTTTTAAGCTGACCTCAGGTTTGATGAACCTGGCCGACAGGCCCTGGCTGGAAGGCAATGACTGGGATTGTTGGGCGGTAAGTTCCGCCAGGAGCAGGAAAAGCAGGCAAACTCCCGGAAGGATGTAGATTGTAAAGCAGGATGTCAGTCTCCTTAGCAAAGCATTAAGTCTGCAAATATTTCGTTAAATCGATTTTACTTATTGTTAACAGTGTTAGCGCTTTCGGACAATGTTATATAATATCCCACCCGGTAATTGTCGTCTTCGATAAGATAATCAGTGAACCTCCTGGTTTTCAAGGCATCATCTTCATAGAAGAATTTCCACCGTAATACGAAGGAATTCGCATCCGCTCCGCCAATATTACCCCTGGCTCCGCTTTCCAGCAACATCATTTTCTCATGGCTCAGGAAGACCACGGTATCTTTTGTGGCATTGGCTATGTTGGAGAACAACCCGTTATCCCAGTTCGTACCGGTGTTTTCGATATAAAAGCCAAGGAAATCCACCGGTATTTTATGGGTTGAATCCTTCACACCGGTGAAGTCCACATCGGTAGCAGACAGCGACAGGTTCCAGTTACCGGTTGATTCCACGCTGAACATAACGTCGTCCGGTTGTCTGGTGATCTGGTAGAGATTGTCATTGATCCGTTTGATCCCGAACTCGACATATTGTTCCGGGGTCATTCGCAGGATGAGGACATTTTCAAGTCTTGCTTCCGTATTGACCAGTTGGGGTTGTTGCTGAGCGGACAGGACAGAGCTGGCCAGCAATAACAGGGCTAAAAATGCGGTACCTATTTTTCCAGGACCATTCATGTTCTCAAAAATAGCATTAAAAACATCCGACCTAAAAAGAAAAAATCAACAGAGACTCACAGGCCCCTGTTGATTATTTTCTTCATAAATGTCCTGATTTACAGTATTAAGGGATCTCCACCATAGTCAGTACGACGGTAGTGGTATAGGTACCCTGGCTGAACAGGCCATTTGAAAGTTGTACAAACATACTCTGGCCGTTCATGCTACCCTGCATGGTACCCATGAGCCAGTGAAGAACGAATTCATTGTCGGTGGTTCCTCCGGCATTTCCACCTGTTCCCAGGTCGATGAGGGTAACGTCCGTATTACCCAGGCCAAGGGCGGCATCTGCCGTCTGGTGGCCGCAGGTCACCTCTGTGCCAAACTGGTGGATCCCGGTGGCTTCGCACCACACGCCCAGGTTGTTGATGGGGATGCTCCCGGTCCCGGTGATGGGGGTGAAGTCAGGGGCGCTGATCTCCAGGTACCAGTCGCCGGTGGCTTCCATTCCCACCGTAGTGAAGCCGGGGTCTATGCCGGGGACGCCGATGGTTTCGGAAATTCCGAAGTTGTAATCGTCGGCCGTGGCAAACGTGGCGGTTTGTAAATCACCGTCAATAACCACGAGATTGAACACCCCGCCCAGGATGGCATTGAAGATCACGTTCTCGTCATCTTCCAGCTGGGCCATGGTCCGGAACGGAGTGGCCAGGGCCAGGATCACGCTGAGGGTTATGATTATTTTTTTCATTGTCAGTTTCTTTGAATGTAAATATCGAAAAAGAACTGGCGGATAAGTCGGTTTAACTGGTCACAAAATTATCCAAATTCAACAGAATGAGGAAACATAAAACCAACACAGCGGGTTTTATGTTCCTCTTCTGAGAATATGTACTTTATATTTCGTCGACGGTTAGAACGGCAGTGGTGGTGTAATCGCCAATCCCGAATACGTTTGACTGTAACTGGTCGAACATGGTGGCCGGGTTCATGGTCGCATTGTCCCTGGTTCCCATTCTCCAGTGAAACAGGAATGTGTTTTCGGTGGCGTCTCCGGCATTTCCTGTACCGTTGCTGATCAATGGCTGTTCAAGAGGATCTAATCCCAATGTTGTGGCTATCGATGTATTAGTACAGACATTTTGAGCTCCAAAACCGAATGTACCGGTAGATTCACACCATACTCCCAGGTTATCAATTGGTATGGAACCCGGTGCTCCGGCTAAAGGAGAAAAATCCAGACAAAGGATGGTCATATTCCAGTTTACCGTGGAATTGACCGTAACGGTAGATGTTCCGGGAACAATACCGGCACCTTCGTACACCCCGGTGTTATAACTGGCAGCAGTTCCAAATGTGATTTCCTGGGTACCACCTGCAGTAACTGTAATATCCAATACTTCCAGCAAATGCGCATTGAAAATCACGTTATCCTGGTCGGTCAGCTGGGCCATCACTTTTGAACCGGCCGTAAGGGCCAGAACGATCGTTAAAAGAAAGACAAACTTTTTCATAGCAATAGTTTTAAATGATTAAATTTCCTTATTATGATTCTTGATTTAGTAACAAGCTAATTTCCACCTTTTCGATGGTGGTTCTCATTATCTTGATTGTCAAACAATTCATATATCACCCGGAGGTTTGTCAAGGTTATACGTAAGAAATTTGAACGGGTTATGGTTTGGTTGCGCTGATGTAAATTTTTAATATGTAAAAACTCCCGTGAATTATTTGGAAGTATTTATCTGTCAAAGTCTAAAAGGTTACTCAGTTTCCGGAAGATAATGGTGCCAGGAAGGCTTATTTATAATCATTATTAATAAAAAAGCCCGGAGACGCGGGATTTCAGGAAAATTCTCAGGAAGGAGGCACTTTCTTATGAAACCGTGTTCCGGGCATAACCCAAAATCAAAAACAGCAGGGTTTCTGCTTATCTATTGCTACGTCATTCCAAAGAATGAAGTTCGAAAAATGCTGTTTCCCCGATTACCGGGTTTGTTTCGCCACCCGGTTCGATTTCCAGGATATAATCGACCCTGATGACCGGTTTAAGTAAAAAATTTCCATTACCCTGGGCCACGATAGATGCATTCGCGTCAAAAGCCAGGTAGATCTCATAAAGATAGCCGGGCCGGATGGTAAAGTCGAGATTGATCTTCAGCCCGGTTTGCTGGGCACTGGGGGTTTGTAAGCTAAACAGGACAGAATCCAGCATCACGGAATTGTTTTCCCCCAGGAGCAGCCTCATCTGACCGGCCTCACCGGCGGGCAGCGCACTGCCACTGACCAGTACAACGGCAATATTGCTCAGATCAGTCAGATCATAAATGCCGGCAATGGTTTCCAGGTCGGTCCAGCCGGCTGCGCCGACAGAATCGCTATAATGAAGGGAAACCTGCACGATATCGACATTAACCGCGTCATAGAATGACCTTCCGGCAAGAGCGTTCTTCTCTGTGTTCGAATCATCGTCAATCATCTTTACGGTAACCATGGACGTCCCATTTAAGTTGCCCGTGTTTCCCTTGTCTTCTTCTTTCCGGCAGGAAACAAACAGGAATGGAACGGCCAGGATCAGGAAACTTATTTTTTTGATCGTCTTCATAGTATTAAAGCTTAAGTTCAAAAAAGCGGGTGACGACCGGGGCCGTCACCCGGGAGATTATATAGAACTACCTGGACGCCAGTTCGTCATCATTTTCGTCACGAACGACGATAACCAGATATTTGCTTTTGCTCCAGAATTTTTCCGGATTGGTGATCACCAGCCATTCGGCGTTGTTATTCTCGAATTCCATCTCATAAGAGGACGGGTCCTGGTCGGTCACAATCTCCCAACGTTTGGCGTCAATGGGGATACGGGTCACCTGGCGCGTATCGATCTTTGTAAACAATTCGGCATCCGGATTTTCGGTCAGCGATTTCACCCTGTTGATCCCCAGGAATCCTCCTTCTTTCTGGATTATTTCAAGTTCCTTCAGGGTTTTCGCAGTTCCGACCCGGTAATACGCGGTGTGCAGGGTGTTTTCCGTTTCGATCATCTGACGGTTCTTCTCATCCAGTATGCTGTTCTTCATCGCCACTTCGTTGCCGAGCACATCGACTTTTTCGGCCAGGTTGTTCCGGTCCAGGATGGTATTATCCAGGTCTTGTTGCAGTGCTTCTTTTTCAGCCACGAGCTGGTTGAGCTGCTCCTGGTACTGCGTTACCCTGGTCTGGAGATCTTTCACAGTGCGTTCATACCCGGCAATCCGTGAATTCTTACTGTCAATCTGGTCATTCAGGCTGGCAATCAGCTTGTTGTTCTCGTCGATCAGATTTTTAATGTAATCGATCTCATTCTGGATCCTTTCCTCCGGTAAAAGGTTACTGCCATTTTCAGGATTGGCAAATCCCTCGGCGATCATACCCTCATGTTCCCGTATACTGGCCAGATTTGTCTCGATCTGGTCATACACGGCCAGTACATGGTTTTGCTGATCCATCATGGCTTGCTGTGAAGCCGCCAGTAATTCCTTTTTATTGTTCAACTGGATATAAAAAGCCACGGCACCTGCTATGGCAATGACTGCCATCAGGGTTACCGCCAGGCTTAACGACATGGTTTTATACTTTTTATTGCTTTGCATGATTTTATCCTCCATAATTTATTTTCAATGATGATGAATGCTTTGCCAACACTGTGCCAAAATGGGAGTTGGTTTTGCAAATCATTATTAATCAGGAAGATGAAAATTCCCGTCGAACGAATTTCAAATCAATTTGAAATCAATTTTCTCAGATTGAGAAAAAGAGACTGGGCTGAAACTTATTTCAGCATGCGGTAGATCGTCGCGGGGCTGATGCCCAGCTTTTCAGAGACCAGGGGTATATTGTGCTGGTATTTATTCAGGAAGAAATCGAGGATCTTACGGTTATACTGTTTCATGGTCATTTCCTCGGGTATCAGGTCATCGATGATATCGGAATGGCTGAAGATTATGTCAGAGGCTCCGATAGTCGAGCCTGTGGCCATTATGGCGGACAGTTCAATGACGGATTTGAGTTCGCGTACATTTCCCGGCCAGGGGTAGCTTAACAGGCGGTCCATTGCTTCGGGAGCGATGGATTTGAGAGGTATGCGGTTTTCCTGGCAAAACGATTCCACGAAGTGCCGGGCCAGCATAAGCACATCCCTGCCCCTTTCCCTCAGCGGCGGAAGTTCAATGGGAAGTCCGAACAACCGGTAATAGAGGTCCTGGCGGAAAGCCCCGCTCCTGACCTCTTGCTGCAGATTCCGGTTACTGGCCACGATGATCCGGCAGTCGAATTTAACGGATTCATTACTCCCGATCCGCGATATTTCCCTTTCCTGTAAGGCCCGGAGGAGCTTTGGCTGAAAGTTGATATCGGTATCGGTTATTTCATCCAGGAAGAGTGTCCCGCCTTCGGCTTCCTCGAACTTGCCTTTCCTGCGGGCTACTGCGCCTGTAAATGCCCCTTTTTCATGGCCAAAAAACTCGCTTTCGAATAGCTCGGAAGGAATGGCGCTCATGTTAACCGGTACGAATGGCTTGTTCTTTCTCTGTGAATTATAATGGATAGCCTTGGCCACCACTTCCTTACCGGTACCTGTCTCACCGGTTATGGTAACCGTAATGTTATTTTCGGTCGCCTTTTTCACCAGTTCTATCACCCTTTCAATGGGAGGACTGTTGCCAACGATGGTTTTTTCGAAGCCATACCTGGAACCGACCTCTTTTTCCAGGACCTGGATCCTCTTCTTCAAACCGGAATTTTGCCTGATCTTTCCGATGGCATTGTACAAACGTGTCTGAATGTCCTCATTTTTAACCAGGTAATCAAACGCTCCTTCCTTGAGTAAATCCACGGCAGTTTGTACTTCCTCCTGTTCCGAGATCACGATCACTTCGATGGAATCGTCCATTTGCCTGATTTTTCGCAGCAATTCATCCCCCTTGATATCGGGAAGCCGATAATCCAGCGTTATGGCATCGGGGGATTCATGAAGGCTGTTGAGCAGGTCTTTACCGTTAAGAAATCCTTTTACCTCATAATCGGGATTCATCTCCAGGTAATGAATCAGCAAGCGATTATACCATTCATCATCTTCCACGACAAAAATCCTGAAATGCTCTTTTTCCATTTTATTGATCTTTTAATTCTGTTCCCGACAAAATATCTGATCTGATGCGATTGAATTCTGTATTTGCCAGTAATGACAATTCTTTTGCCCGGTCCACCTGCCCTGAGGAAATGGATTCTTCCATTTGTTTCATCAGTTTATACAGGTTTTCCGCTTTCAGATGTTTGCAGGGCGCACTGATCCGATGGGCAATTTCCGGAATTTTTTCCATGGGGCCCTGGTCGAAAAGAAGATCGATTTCTTGTAATCCTGCACGTGTGTTATTCAGAAACAGATGCACCATCTCGAGGAAAAATTTTTCATTGCCTCCGCTGCTGTCCCTGAGCGGCTGCAGACTGTAGACCGGTTTATCCGGAATGACAGGTTGAGGCTTCGGCCCGAACTGGCCGGAAAGCAGTTTCATCATCGACCTCAGTAATTGAATCTCATCGAATGGTTTCGGGACGAGATCGTCAATACCTGTATCCCGGAACTGTTTGAGGTCCTGGTGACTTACGCCCGCGCTCATGGCTATCACTGGAATGACTTTGCCATTATCATCCGCCATTTCCCGAATTTTTTTTGCCGCTTCCGGACCACTGACCACAGGCATGCGGATGTCCATCAGAATTATATCCGGCCTGTTCTCCCCGGCCAGGGTGACCGCTTCTCCTCCATCCGAAGCTTCCGTGATGATGCAATGGTGCTTTCCCAGGATCAGTTTCAATAAGCTGCGGTTATACTCTTCATCATCGACCACAAGTACTTTCAAGCCTTCTGGAAGAGATGGCGGGACGGGCCTGACAAGGCCTGGAGCCGGTTCTTCGCTGCCTGATACCCTCAGAGGTAAGGTTACGGTGAATACGGAACCCTTTCCGGGAGAGCTTTCTAATTCAAGTTTCCCTTCCATCAATTCGATCAGTTTGGATGTAATGGTCAGGCCCAGCCCGGTACCTTCGGATCTTCTTTCTGAAGAGATGCTGCCCTGGGAGAATTCCCGGAAGATCCTCTCCTGGTCAACCGGTTTGATACCTATGCCCGTGTCGGTAACCCTGAAAACGATCGATGAATGGTCCCCCTCTGGCACCAAGGGGTAAACGCTGATCCGGACACTGCCCTTATCGGTAAATTTGATGGCATTGCTCACCAGGTTGAAAAGCACCTGCCGGAGCCTGACCGGATCTCCCTTGATGACAGGCGGCGTATCGGGGGAAATTTCCGAAGACAGCTGCAACCCCTTTTCATTCGCTGCCGGGTAGAACCAGAGTTCCATATCCCGGATCAATTCGGCGGGGTGGCAGTCACCCTCCACCAGTTCAAGTTTATGCGACTGGATACGGGACATATCCAGCAGGTTGTTCAATAACCGGAGCAAATGGTCGGAAGATTTGTTGATGATTTCGAGTTGTTGCAGCTGTTGCGGATTCAGCGGGCTGTCGCTGAGCTGCCGCAGATATCCGGAAATGACATTCATCGGGGTTTTGATCTCATGGCTCATATTCGCCAGGAATTGTTGCCGCGCCCGGGCCAGTTCTTCCGCATCGTTCCGGGCCTTTTTAAGAATTCCCCTGTATTCCTGGTTTTTCCTGGTATACAGGAAGATAACCGTGCCGGCAAGGATGAGCAGCAGCGATGTGGCTGCCCCAAAAGTGAAAATGATGGTTTTAACTTCGGAAGCATCCTCCTCAGCCCTGGAGGTGTTCAATTGCATCCTTGCATTGGTCTGTACTTCCATACGTCCGAGCAGTTGCCGCATCTTGTCCATGATCAGCTTATCCTGCCGGGTCAGATCCAGTTCCTGTTCCTTAATATGGCCTTTTTCCGCCTGGTTCAACTCATGTATGCTTTCCACCCGGCCGGTTTCTTCAACCAGGTACTCTTCGCTGATGATCACCAGCATATCGAGAATATTGAATTTCTCTTCCACGATCACTTTGACGGTATCGGCAGCAGGAGCAAGGCTGTCATCATTCCGGAGCAGCCTGATCAATTCTTCCGTTTTATTTTCAGTATCCCCGATCAGAATCGTATAACGGTCCATCTCTTGTTCATTCCGGGTCAGAATATAAGATTTCACAATATTATCGGCCCTGCCCAGATCGTTGTATATTTCCTTGGCCAGCATGAGGGGCCTGTCCGGCTGTATGGCATTGTTCACCGCGTAAATGATATTGTTGAGCCTGACGAATGAAAGGATCCCTGTCACGATAACTAAAATGAACACCAGAATGAGAGCAATCGTCACGATTCTCTCGAACCTGTCCTTTTCACCGGTGGGTTGATAGATTTTCATGGTCAAGCCATTCAGGTTTTGTCACGTTCGAATATACAACAAATACTTGAGGTAATGCCAGCCAGGCTGGAGCATTACCCCATTGATAAACGAATGAAACCGTGATGAATTGTGACAAGCGGATATAGCACAGCATTATTCTTACCAGACAGGCCCTATTGAAAGGTCGGACAAAGGTTCTTCGATTAGAATGATGCCGTCCCAGTCTGTAATTTCGATCAACTCGCAGCTGTCGAGTTCGATGATGTAAGTGCCTGTGCTTCCCGAATCGAGCGGGGCCACGGCATAGAGCAGGTCATCGCTTCCAAAGGCGATCTGGGCGCCCTCATTGACAGGCATGGAAGTGGTGAAAAAACTATGGGTTGCCACCTCCCAGGTTATCAATTCCATTCCTCCTTCATTTAGCTGGGCCATCATGTAGAGGTAATCCCCTGCGGGCGACATGGCGATGTCATTCACGTTGACCTGTCCCGGTATGGTATCGAGCACCGTTTCTCCTGAAATAGTCCAACTGTCGGTAAAGGTTACCTTAATGATACGGTTTAGCTCCTGTTCCACATAATAATAAGCTCCTTCATAGAAGGTGCCGCTGGCCGATGTCCCGCCAAGCGTGCCGGCGCTGAAGGAGGGCCCTTCGCTCTGAAGGTCGTTGATCCAGAGCTCCCCGGTGTTGTAGTTGGTGAAAAGGAAGACACCGGATTCCATGTCATAGGCGGCCCCGTCGTAGGTGCCTGGAGCATCTCCAACGTATTCCACCAAAATCACCTCGGCCGTTCCGTTGGTCACATCCAGGTGATAGAGCTCAAGCGTATCGTAAGTCATGATGGTACCATAAAGCACAGTAGCCTGGTTCGAGGGGGTGTTATAATAATAATCATCGTACCATCCCCAGCCTTTATCGGAAAAGGTGTAGTCCCCTTCGGCCCAGGCGGTCTCCTTCTGGCCGTAAGGACTGTGGACCACGGCATGAGAAGCCACTACGAATCCCGGCGAGGCGCAGGGAGGAAGCTGGCTGAGCGGGACCCGGTACGTAAACGTACTGACTCTCGGATTATGGTTGGCGGAATTCGGGAATAAGCCTATTTTGGGGGCTCCGGGCTTATTCAGGGGCATCTGTTTCTTATCCCCGGCATACATGTGAGTTTCAGAAATCAGCCAGCCCGAGGCACTGCAGTCATAGGTCACATAGAAATTAGCACTTTCATCAAGACCATAGGTGACTGTTCCGACATTGATGTTTTTCCCTGCCCAGAGTGTGTGAACCTGTTCTCCGGCTTTGAGGTACCGGGCATAGCCGTTCCATTTGTCCGGCACCGGCCCGTCTATGGCATTTTGCTTGGCACATCCCATAAGAAGGATGACCCCGATAAATAGTAAAGATTTGTTTTTCATGACATTAAGATTAAGGTTTATAAACATGAGTTTTACTCAAGACTCCTACCTCTTAATCCCATTTTTCCCAAAATATACCCGGTCGGTTGAAAAAATTTTCAGAAAAAGAGAAAATGGGCCGGTTGATGCGAATGTGAAATCCCTGTTAAAAATGTTAAAGTGTTGTTAAATATATAGATTCAGCCTCGATATAAAAGTATTTTTATGCGCCCGCCATCCGAGATTAGCCAAAATTATATTATTAATGTTTTACTTAAATCATTTATTATGAACAATTTATTACAAGTCAGACAAGCGGTAGGGGGGATTCTGATCATTTGCATGATCTTTACATTCCCTTTCAGTATGAACAGCCAGGATGCTTCACGGACATTTGAAAAATCCGGTAAAGATGCCGAACAGATTGTTCCGGGGGCTTCCAGGATCACTCAAAAATCCGGAAGCGATTTCCCGGTACAGGTAAGGATGCAAACGGGGAATTTTATCCCTGCCGGAGAGTTTGAGGCATTTCTCCGGGAGAATTTCAATTTCGACAGTAAGTATGAATTTGTCCGTATCAAGGAAGATAATGCCCAACCTGACAGAGGATTGATTGCTTACCGGTTGGTTTATGAAGGAATCCCGATCGAGCACGCAACCATTATTGCCCATACCCGGCAGGGAATGGTGGAACGGTTCGGAGGCTTCGCAGCTTTTCCAGACAATGTGATGACCAGGCCTTCCATCACTGAATCGTCGGCACTGGAAACAGCTAAAATGAGCATTGGAGCCGGCAGGTTCCTGTGGGAAGTCCCGGAAGAAGAAGCCCATCTGAAAGCGCACATGAAGGACAATAAAGCTACTTATTATCCTGATGGTCAGCTTATACTGGTCAGGTCAGATGATGCTGCGGGTGCGGATGTGCCTTACCGTCTTGCCTGGCAGTTCGACGTAAGAGAGGCAACCCATATGCTTGACCGCCGGGTTCTTGTTGACGCCGAAACGGGTTCAGTGATCAAATCTTATCCTCTCGTTTACAATTGCGATGCCGGTTCCGTAGCTACGACCTGGCACGGTACCCAATCTATTTCCACCGATTACATTGCCGGGGATGATAATTATATCCTTCTCGACGATTGCGGTGCGGCATCCATTCATACCATCCTGGAAGCCGGCAATGCAGAGATTACAGATGCCAATAACAATTGGACGGAAGCCGGGGTTACCGATTACGCCACCACTCATTTTTATGCCAGGGTGACAATGGATTATTTCCAGGCCATACATTCCCGCGACAGTTATGATGGTTCCGACGGTGACCTTCTACTGAGGCATGTGGCAGGATGGTCCAATGCTTCTTACATAGGCGGGGGGACGCTGCGGATCGGGATGAATACCGGTAACCAGGGCGAATTTTACAATACCCTGGATGTGGTCAGCCATGAATTCACCCATGCCGTGACCGATAACAACGGCCTGGGAGGATTGACCTACCAGGGTGAGTCGGGTGCGCTGAACGAGGCATTCTCCGATATCCTGGGCGAAACCGCTGAAATGTGGTATGAAAATGGGGCCTATACGATTGACTGGCTGCACCGGGAAGATTATGTTGGCGGTGCCAACAGGAGTTTCTGGAATCCCAATGACGGCGGCCAGCCGGACACCTATATGGGAACCAACTGGGCCAGTACCTGCATGGGTTGTCCCGATGAAGGCGGTGTGCACACGAATTCCGGAGTGATGAACTATTGGTTTTACCTGTTATGTGTAGGGGATGACGGAACCAATGACAATGGCGATGATTTTTCCGTGGATCCGATCCCGGTTTCTGACGTGAGGGAACTGGTTTACAGGATGTTGACCGAGGAAATGACCTCAAGTGCTGATTATGCGGATGCCAGAGTGGCGGCTATCAATGTGGCCATCGATATGTTCGGGGACTGTTCGGATGAGTTGAAACAGGTCACGAATGCCTGGTATGCGGTTGGCGTGGGAGATCCTTACTGTGAAGCTCTATTGGAAAGCCCGGTTTATGCCGGTGGGTTCAACATTTCCTGCAACGGGGCTTCTGACGGTTCGATAACCCTGACCACATTAGGAACGGGTCCGTTCACCATTCTGTGGGATGATGGCCCGTCGTCGACAAGCCGTTCCGGCTTGAGCGCAGGTACCTACGGTGTGACGATCACGGATGCCACCGGCTGCAGTGACTATGCCAGCATCACCCTCACCGAACCCTCTCTCCTGACCGCTTCTGCTGTGGTTTCATCCGATTACAACGGATATGCGGTCTCCTGCAATGGCGCTTCGGATGGAGAAGCCACTGCCAGTGGTTCGGGCGGTGTGCCACCCTATTCGTACCTGTGGGATGCCAATGCCGGGAACCAGGCCACTGCCGTAGCAACCGGGCTCTCAGCCGGCACTTATGATGTGACCGTAACCGATGCCAACGGCTGTACGGCCAATGCCCAGGTTACCCTGGATGAACCGCCGGTGCTGACCATTGAAGCCGGTGATAACCAGACCGTCTATTTCGGTTATCCGCCGATGGCCTGTGCCACCCTTTCCTATTCCGGCGCCGGTGGGGGCGTGCCTCCGTATTCCTTTGAATGGAGTACCAGTGAAACCACCCAGGATATCACCGTTTGCCCTGAAGTATCCACCATGTACTACATAACCATCACGGATGCCAACGGTTGTACAGCTACCGATTCCGTGATCGTATGTGCCATTGATGTCCGTTGCGGTAAAAAGCTCGATAAGGTGGAGATTTGCCATATTCCTCCCGGTAATCCGGGTAACCCGCTGACTTTATGCGTTGCTGTCAGCGCAGTGGCCGATCACCTGGCCCATGGCGACATGATTGCTGCCTGCGGTACGGACCACAGTTGCACGGACCTGGAACCGAAGAGGTCGCCGGTCGCATTTAATCCCCCGACAGAAAGTGAAATCAGCCTGAATGCCTCTCCCAATCCTTTCAGCGGAGCGACTAAAGTAGAATTTTCCACGGAAGCAGAAGGCCGGGCAGTACTAAAACTGGTCGACTCATTTGGAAGGGAAATCGCCGGCCTGTTCGAAGGTAATGTCAGTGCAAATGTGACTTATGACCTGGAACTGAATGGTCAATCCTATCCTGCAGGTGTTTACTACCTGAAATTGCAGCAAAGCGATGGAACTGTTAAAGTCATCAAGCTGATCAATCAGTAGATCTAAAAATAAAAGGAGGACACCTCGCAAGGGATGTCCTCCTTTTTTTATTGCCTCGTGTTGCGGCTGATATAAGATGGTTATTTCTTCGCCTGCTGTTCAGACATCTTCTTAAGCATCATTTGCACTTCTTTCTTAAAGACCTCCATATCCACCTCGTTTCCCTGCAGGATCATGCTCCAGTGCCGGGTGGATGCCCCCTGGGCCACTGCTTCCTTGATCTCTTCCTCGCTGGCTCCGAATAATTGTGCAGCAGCCGTATGGAAATAGATGCAATAAACACAGGGGATCTGGGCAGCAACAGCAAGCTGGATCAGTTCCCTGTATTTGGGAGGGATATGGCTTTCGGGACTTCCCAGGACTTTAAAGGCATTCCAGGCTTCTGCCAATGCATAAGCGGGGTAGGCCTTGAAGATCTCCGGGAAAAATCCAAAAGTCGTCACTATCTCATTTTTGGCCTCTTCATAGGATTTATCCTGGCTTCCCTGTGTGTATGCCATATGGGTCAATGCCATGAAAAAAATTAAACATAATCCATTCCGGATCGAATGTAGTGCAGTTGTTTTCATAAATGTGAAGGATTTAGATTGAAAATACTTAAGGATTAACTCTGATCAAAATTAATCCCGATCATTTTTAAAAGTCAAGCGAATTTCAATGTATAACATCTATTTAACTTTTGTTAAACAAATGTTAAAAAGTTGAAATACAGTTTACTATGTTATACTTTAGTAGTCTATTAGTTTGTAAAGAGGTTCCAATTCACATGGTACATCAGAATGCGTTCGGCCATCTGGTTGGTGCGGCATTGATCGCATTGTTATTCTTTTCCTGTAATTCATCCACATCATTCAATACCGGTTCAGGTCAAACAAAGGGGGCACAAGTCATGTGCGTACCACCTACCCATGACAGGGACTGGTACCTGGAGAATAAAAATGCCCCGCTCTTTGAAGGCCTTGATGGGATAGAATTTACCGTGACTACAGCAAATGAACTGGCCCGCAGGTACTTTCGGCAGGGATTAATGCTTACGTACGGATTCAATCATGCCGAAGCGGCCAGGTCTTTTTTTCAGGTCACCCGGGAAGACCCTGCATGTGCTATGGGTTACTGGGGCTATGCCTATGTCCTGGGATCGAATTATAACGCTCCGATGGACCCGGAAGATAATGCCAGGGCTTTCGAAGCCACTCGCAAAGCAAAGGAAAACACAGGCAAAACGAGTGAAATCGAAAAGGCCCTCATTTTGGCATTGCAATCCCGGTATTCTATGGACACCCTCCTGACGCGCCAGGAACTGGATGAAGCTTATGCGGAGGCTATGAAGCAGGTATGGCGGGAGTTCCCTGAAGATCCCGATGTCGGTGCCCTGTATGCCGAATCCTTGATGAACCTTCACCCCTGGGACCTATGGCTGCCGAACGGTGATGCCCGGCCATGGACAGGCGAGATTCTGGAAGTGCTGGAGAAGACCCTGGCCAGCCACCCGGAGCATGCCGGGGCAAATCATCTGTATATCCATGCCGTGGAAGCCTCCCCGTTTCCGGAAAAGGGCCTGGGCAGCGCCAGGTTGCTTGAAAACCTGGTCCCGGGATCTTCCCACCTGGTCCATATGCCCTCCCATATTTATATCAATACCGGTGATTATCACAGGGGTTCCGTGGCCAACCTCAGGGCAGTGGAGGTCGACAGCAGTTATGTGGAAACCTGTCATGCTTATGGCGTCTTTCCCTTGCTCTATTACCCGCATAATTATCACTTCTTATCGGCCACGGCCACACTGGAAGGCAACAGTGAAATTGCCATGATGGCAGCCCGAAAAGTGGCCGGAATGATGAACCTCGAACTGATGAGAACCCCTGGAATGGAAACACTACAGCATTATTATCTGATCCCATTTCATATTGCAGTGAAATTCAACAGGTGGGAAGAAGTATTGCAAATGACAATTGCCGACTCTGCATTGCCTTATCTGCGGGCCGTTCACCATTATGCCAGAGGACTGGCTTACCTGGGAAAAGGTAACATTCAGGATGCCCGGGCAGAAGCGGATGAACTTGAGATGTTGGAGGATGATCCGGTCATTGCTGAAATGATGATCTGGGAAATCAATCCGGTCAAAGATCTCGTTAAAATATCTTCCAATGTGCTAAGGGCTGAATTGCTCGCTGTCGAAGGGAGTTTTGAAGAAAGCATATCCCTCCTGGAAGAAGCGGTAAAAATTGAAGACGGACTTCGGTACAGTGAACCCCCTGACTGGTTTTTCAGTGTCAGGCATGAGCTGGGCAACATCCTCCTGAAAGCAGGAAAATATTCGGTAGCTGAACGGATATTCCAGGAAGATCTGGTGAATTATCCTGCAAACGGATGGGCTTATTACGGGTTGTACAGGGCTTTTTCGGCACAGGCAAAAACACGGGATGCAGAAGAAGCCCTGAATAAATATCTCGATGCATGGCAATGGAGTGACTTTGAACTGGCATTGGCGAACGATCCTCATAATGATTAAGCCCGCAATGATCATCAGGCATTACCGGATTCTGATCTGTTTACTGGGCCTGGCTTTTTCCCTTCCGGCCGGCGCTCAGCTCAATTCCAATAACCTCGTCCATTACAATGAACTGGACGGGACCATTATCTATGATATCATCCATGACAGGATAGGAAATATATGGATGGCCACGCAAAATGGACTGGTACGCTTCAATGGGTACGAATTCAAACGCTATTATTCGGATCCGGATGACCCTGCGACCATCAGCAATATCCTGACTTATTCCCTTCATGAAGATACTCAGGGAACCATCTGGATCGGAAGCATAATGTTGATCACTGCCTATGACCCGTATTCCAGGACATTTAAAAATTATGAACTGAAGAATGTTATGGATTTGCCTGAATATACCCAGCCCATCATTATCTCAATCACTGAAAATACCAGGGGACAGATCTATTTCGGTGTGACTTCGGCCCTGGGAAACACTTCCTCTTCTGCCATCCTTTACTATGATCCGGGATCAGATAGCATTAAGAGGTTCGAAGATGAAAATAACATGGAATTTCAGAATGTCATCCTTTCAGAGCCGGATGAATCGGGAAATACGTGGTTTGCTTGTTTGAACGGGCTTTTCAGGATTGACACGAATCGTCATGTGGAACGATACCCGTATCCATTGCGCGGGGCCCCCATGAATTCTTCCCTGGCCCGTTTTATTGATAATGAACGGGCCGATCCGATATGGATTCCCGGGACTGGTCCTGATATCCATGCTTTCTTCCCCGGCACGGAGGAATATATGTCCAAATCATTGCAGCCTGTTTTCGATAAGAGGACTTCCCCCCTGACCATTACCTGCATTCTGCAGGATCCAGGAAACAACCTTTGGATCGGATCCAATCTTGGCCTGATTTTTTATAACAGCCCATTCGACCGGTTCGAGACGTTTACTGATATACCCGACAGAAATTATGAGCATGCCCAGGTCAATTGCCTGCATTCCGACTCATTCGGTAACCTCTGGATCGGAACGTCGTCTAACGGCCTGCTGAAATACAACAACCGGACGGCTTTCAAATCCTTTACGTCCACTCTGGATGAAAAATCCCCCGTCACGCCCGGCTGGGTCATCAACCTGACGGAAACCCGGGATGGCAAGATATGGTTTACGACTCTGGGAGAGGGCACTGATTATTCGGGCCTGAATGAATTTGATCCTTTCACAGCCAGGATTAACAAGTATCCATATAAATCCATTTTGCCTGAGCTGGAATCTATCTTTGCCTTTTACGAAGACCGACCGGGTGAATTTCTCGTTTACTCCTCTGCCGGTACCTTCCGGTTTATTCCCGGTGAAAATAAAGTAATACCAGACTATATTCCCGGATTTCCCGATTCTATACATATTGCGAAATTTTTTACCGACAGCAGGGACAGGTTCTGGATCCTGACCAACAATGGGGTTTATTATTCCGAAAGTAAGAGAGGCGCCCTGAACCACATTGACTTAAGCAGGTTAAAGGGAAGCAGCATCAGCAGCAACCATGTTACGGATATTTTCGAAAGCAGGTACGGCGGACTCTGGGTAATTACAAACGAGGGGCTTTTTAAGGTCAATCCGGGCGAGAAGGATATTGAAAGGCATGGTTTTGACAGGAATGCGGGGGATGTGTTTCTGTCCCAGGATATAAATTCGTTTTTCGAAGGATCAGACAGCATTGCCTGGGTCGGAACGTGGCAGGGGGGGCTCAGCAGGTACGATATGGCAACGGGCGAAATCACTGCCTATACCACTCATGACGGGCTGCCCTCCATGTGCATCCAGTCCATTCTGGCCGAAGACGATGAAAGCGTCCTTTGGCTGAGCACCTTTGAGGGTCTTAGCCGGTTCAGCATTCCCGACGGCCAGTTTCAGAATTTTTCACTGGAGGATGGCATCCAGGGGCCATTGTTTGCCGATGCATCCTGCCTGAAAACAACCGGAGGCTACTTAATTTTCGGCGGAAGTAAGGGGATCACTTATTTTAAACCGGGCGAAATCCAGAGAAGCACCCTGCCACCGACAGTTTTCATCACTGATTTCAGTGTGGCCGACATGCCTTATCCTTCCGTCAGGACGGATGGGAGCAATATGCCGGTGTTCAACGATCGAATGGTCAGGCTGAAGCACTTTCAGAACAATATTTCCATCACTTACGTGGGAATCCAGTATTCAAACGCCTTAAGAAACAAATTTGCCTACAAACTCGAAGGTTATGACGATGACTGGAGAGCGGTCGGGACTCAGCGTACAGCCTATTACTACAATTTACCGGCGGGGGAATACAGCTTCCGGATTAAAGCCAGCAACAGCAACGGCATTTGGAGCGAGGAACCCGTGACCATGCAACTCATCATTTCTCCCCCCTGGTGGAGGTCCTGGTGGGCCTATGGCATCTACGCCGCTATTCTTATCGGCCTGGTAATCATTGCCGACCGCATGCAACGGCGGCGGGTACTGAACAAGGAAAGGGCCCTGGCGAGAGAAAAGGAACTCGCTCAGGCCAGGGAAATCGAAAAAGCATACCTGGATTTACAACTTACACAGAAACAGCTTGTTCACGCGGAAAAGATGGCTTCGCTCGGGGAACTGACCGCCGGAATAGCTCATGAGATCCAGAATCCTTTGAATTTTGTCAACAATTTTTCTGAAATAAGTGTCGACCTGATTGAAGAAATTGAGTCGGAATTCAGGAAGGGGCATCATCACGCCGTCAGGGAGATGGCCGGGGACCTGAAAGACAACCTCCTGAAGATCAAGTACCACGGGAAAAGGGCCAGCAGCATTGTAAAAGGGATGCTGGAACATTCCAGGGCCAATACAGGCCGCAAAGAACTGACCGATATCAACACGCTGACAGACGAATATGTGCGCCTGGCCTTCCATGGTTTCAAAGCAAAGGAGAAATCTTTCTCTGCCAGCATCCGGCAGGATCTGGACAAGGAAATGCCAAAAGCAAACGTGGTCCCCCAGGAGATCGGAAGGGTACTCCTTAACCTCCTCATCAATGCTTTTTATACTGTTACCCAGAAAGCCAAAACGGTTCAGAACGGTTACATTCCAACCGTAACGGTGGTTACCAGGAAACTGTCAGGTAAGGTGGAGATTCGGATAAAGGACAATGGTTTTGGAATTCCGGAAGAAGTAAAGGATAAGATCTTCCAGCCTTTTTTTACCACCAAACCTGCCGGAGAAGGCACCGGCCTGGGCCTGTCGCTTTCTTATGACATCATTACCAAGGGCCACCAGGGGGAAATGAAAGTTGAAACGACGGAAGGTGAAGGAACGGAGTTTATTATACATCTCAATTCCATGTAAATGAAATCATACCGGGTGATATTCGCAATCTTGTCCCTCTTGCTGTCGCTGGAAATGGGAAGTCTGAAAGGTCAGGATATTTATTTCAATAAAGTATTGCTTCCGAGAAATCAATCTTTCAAGACAGTCAATGATATTACCCAGGACCTCCATGGATGCATGTGGTTTTCCAGCAGTGACGGGATTTATTTTTACGATGGCAAAAAGGTGACCCCATTCCGACACGACCCTTTTAATCCAAATTCCATTTCCACGGACTTGATCAATATCATCTATACGGATCCTGAAAGCGGAGTTTTATGGATAGGTACCCCCGGTGGCCTGGAAACCTTGGATCCGGTTACCGGCGTAGTCAAACATTTTCGCGATGATCCCGGTCACCCTTTAAGTACTGTTTCACTATGGGTGAATGTCATTTTCAGGGATCATACGCGCAGGATCTGGATAGGGACATGTTGTGGCCTGTATGGGTATGATGAGGAAAACGACAGTCTCATTCTTTATAAGACCGATCCGGGCGACCCCACCAGCCTGAGCTGTGATGAGATCGTTTCCATATACGAGGACCGTCAAAAGACCTTATGGATCGGGACCGGGTCTGTCTGGAACGAAACGGAAGGAGCGGGCGGACTGAACCGGTTCAACAGGGAATCGGAAACTTTTACCCGGTTTATGTCTGATCCGGAAAATCCTGACTGTTTGATCAATAATTGTATCAATGCAATCTTTGAAGACAGCCGTGGAACTTTTTGGATCGGTACGGCAGGGGATGGTTTGCACACTATGGATCGATCTTCCGGTATATTCAAACGTCACCGGTACGATCCGGCCCGACCGGGAAAGCTCAGTCGTCCTCCCCTAAGCAAACTTTATCCGGATTATGATTTCATCACATTCATTACCGAAGACATTACCGGTGCCATCTGGATAGGTACCCGTGAATCCGGATTGACCTGGTATGATCCTGTAAGTGAACGGATCCGGCATTTTGAAGCGGAAGGTACCGAGGAAGGCAAGTTTACTGACAGGACCACTTCCAGTGCATACACCTCCCGGGAAGGCGTCCTTTGGATCAGTGCGGTGTTTGGAGATTTGTATCGGGTGGACCCATTTCGTAAAACAATCCCTCATTACCCGGTACCCGGTCATATCGTCAATTGTTTTTACAAGGACCAGGGGGGAACACTTTGGATCGGCACCCAGTCGGGTCTTAAGCAGCAAGCCCCCGACGGTCGGATTTTGGAAAGGTCTGAAATGGATTTTTATCCCGCCGAACTTGAAAGATCGTATGTTTCTTCAATTGATGAAGACCGGCAGGGTAATTTAATGATTACATCCGATAAGGGCTTTTTTAAATGGAATAAGGACAAGAAACTGATTGCCGCGTACAGGCATGAGCCTGGCAACCAGAATAGCCTTGCCCATTCCGGTGTTTTAATGGTTTATGAAGAAGACGAAAATAATTCATGGATTGGTACTATGATCGGATTGCACCATCTGGACAAAAAGACCGGTTCAGTTTCGAGGTTTTATGTGAACCGGGAGGATACAACTTCAGTTTTTGCCAGTAACATGATCACTGCAATCCTGAAGGACAAAACCGGTAAATTTTGGGTAGGCACATGGTCCGGAGGAGGACTTTACCAGTTTGACCGGGGAAATGCCAGGTTTATCCGCTACCAGAAGAATATAACTTTTGTCAGGTGGTTGCATGAAGATAGATCAGGGACTGTATGGGTCGGAACCAGCAACGGCTTGTATTATTATGATCGCGCGATGGATTCTTTTCTTGAGTTCAAGGATCTGAAGGATTTTTATAAGATATCTTCCCTCCTGGGTATCCTTGAGGACGATAAGGGAAACCTGTGGCTGAGCACGGAGAACGAAATCCTTAAGATTCCCGGGGACCGCCAAAGAGCGGTTATTTTTGGGAAAAGAAACGGTATCCAGCAAAATTCGCTTTATTACAATTCCTGTTATAAAGGGGATGATGGAATATTATACTTCGGCGGACGGGATGGGTTTTATTCCTTCAATCCTTCTGAATTAATTGATAACCCCCGGCCTCCTGAAATCTACATTTCCAATTTACGGATTTCAGACAGACTCGTGGACCAGGAGATCAACGCGACAAAATCGGGCAGCCTGGTATCAGCTCCGGAATCGATCAGCTTGACATACAACCAGAATACCTTTTCATTTGATTTTAATGTGATTGACTTTACCAATCCGGATGACAATATCCTGCTCTATAAACTGGAAAATTATGATGATGCATGGAGAGATGGAGGCTTTGAGCGACGTGCGCAATATTTCAATGTTCCGCCCGGAAATTATAAATTCCAGGTCAAAGGAATCAACAGCAGGGGTAACTGGGCTTTGAAAGAAGTCGGACTGACGATATTGGCCCCCTGGTATAAAACCTGGTGGGCCTACCTGATTTATGGCCTGGTCTTTTTTTCCGGAGTTTTTGGGATCGACCGGTTCCAGCGTCACCGGCTTCTTCTGGCAGAGAGGGAACGAACCAGGAAAAGGGAGCGTGAGCAGGCCAGGCAGATCGAGAAAGCTTACCGGGAATTGAAATCCACCCAGGCCCAGCTTATCCATGCCGAAAAACTAGCCTCACTGGGTGAGCTCACTGCCGGAATTGCCCATGAGATACAGAATCCCCTGAATTTTGTGAACAATTTCGCCGAGATCAGTTTAGATCTGGTCAGAGAAGTGAACATGAGTCTTGAGAACGGACAATTGAATACGGCAAAGGACCTGTCAGCGGATATCGGGCAAAACCTCGAAAAGATCCACTACCACGGAAAAAAGGCCAGCAGCATCGTGAAAGGGATGCTGGAACACTCCAGATCAGGCACCGGGCAAAAAGTATCAACGGACATCAATATCCTGGCGGATGAATATCTCCGCCTTGCTTTTCATGGATTCAAAGCAAAGGACAAGTCGTTCAATGCAGCATTCAGGGCTGAACTTGACCATGACCTGCCTGGGGTGCAAGTCGTGCCACAGGAAATTAGCCGGGTACTTCTGAATCTCATCAGCAATGCTTTTTATGCCGTGAATAAAAGATCAAGACATGAGCAGAACGGCTATCTGCCCACGGTTGTGGTAAGCACCAGACAAGTTGCCGGTATGGTGGAGATCAGGGTCAAAGACAACGGGGATGGAATTCCTGGAGATATCCGGGATAAGATATTTCAGCCTTTTTTTACCACCAAACCCGCGGGGGAAGGCACCGGCCTGGGCCTGTCGCTTTCCTATGACATCATTACCAAGGGCCACCAGGGGAGCATGAAGGTCGAATCAACGGAAGGTGAAGGAACCGAATTTATAATCTTAATTCCAATTAACCATGGCCAAAATACTCGTAGTTGACGATGAATCCGATCTGCAGGTTCTGATCAGGCAGAAGTTCCGCCAGAAAATACGGGACCGGAAATATGAATTTGTCTTTGCCATGAATGGCAGGGAAGCCCTGGACCAACTCAGGCAGCATTCGGATGTGGATGTCGTTCTGAGCGATATCAATATGCCTGAAATGGATGGACTGACTTTGCTCTCCAGGTTGAATGAGCATCCTTCCGTCCTCAAGTCGGTTATTGTTTCTGCCTACGGGGACATGGAGAATATCAGGACGGCCATGAACAGGGGCGCATTTGATTTTATCACGAAACCGATTGATTTCAATGACCTGGAACTGACCATAGAAAAAACCCTGCGTCAGGTGGATCAGCTCAAGGAAACCCTGAAAGCCATCAAGGAAAACAACATCCTGAAAATGTACGTCGATGAGACGGTACTTAATTTCATGGACACAAAGGAATTCGAAACCGCCCTGACGTCGAATGAGATAATGGAAGCCACCGTCGCATTCATCGATATTTGCGGATTTACAACAATCAGTGAAAAAGAGCCGCCAGATCATGTGGTCAAGCTTCTCAACAACTATTTTGATGTGATGGTGAAGGAGATCATCGCACAAGACGGTTTTGTCGATAAATTCATGGGAGATGCCATTATGGCCGTGTTCCGCGGAGAATATCACCTTGACCGGGCCATTGATGCCTGCCTGGCAGTCAGGTCAAAAATAAACAATCTGCCTTCTTTATCCGGCAACGGCTCTTTCCGGCCTAATGTTTCCATTGGGATCAACAGCGGTGAAGTGGTTTCGGGAAATATCGGCTCGGTAAGCCTGCGCCGCCTGGATTACACAGTGATAGGGGATGTGGTGAACGTGGCCCAGAGGCTGCAATCCGCAGCAACTCCGGGACAGATCATCATTAATGAAAGTTCATATGAAAAGATAAAAGACTCATTTACCTGTCGTCAACTGGGAACCATCCAACTGAAAAACAAGTCCGGACCGGTCATGGTGTATGAAGTGCTGGGGTAACTCCTGTTCGATCTTTGCTGCACCTTCATCCTATTGCTTTCAGTTATTTCCACGGCCGCCGTGGTATCTTCTCTGATAGCCGCCCCAGGGACGGATCAGATCGGCCCTGAACTCATTATCAGAAGTGATTGTTCCCGTTAGTTTTATCTTTTCTCCATCGGCAATCTGCACGGACGGAACAACACCTGCATCATCATACGATATCACCCACAGCTTACCCTGAAGGTCTTTCAGTTCAAAGGCGTGTTCCCCAGTTGAAATGATCGTCCCGGATAGAAATCCCTCCTCGGGCATTGACCATACCCTCGACTTTCTTTCCTCGATGCTCTCGTAATGACTGACCCTGGAAGAAAAAGCATGTTCCAGCCTTCCGGCGCCACCGGTAACGAAGAACAGGGTGCCGATCAAAATGCTGAGCCCGGCAGAAAATCCTACCAGCGCGGGAGAAGTGAACCGGTAACCTTTCTTCGAGTTTTTTATGCTGATGATGGCCATGATCAGGAGTACAATGAGTGAAATGATCCAGAAAATGGGTACCAGGACCAGGATCAATTCGATTGCCGAATGGGAGAAATGACGGGTGATATCAAAATCGGCTTGTTGTATGGCGAATAAGATCACTGAAAAGGCGAGAGCGCCAAAAAACACGCAAATGACGAACAGCGACCAGAAAATGCTGTTTTTCACGGTGAACCTCCAACGGGGCAGGGGTTTTATATCCTGTTGCTGGATTTTTTCGATCAATCGGTTAGAATTATCCATGACAAAAATGTTTTCTTAATAATGATCTAATTTATTTCCCGCAAGGTCGCGGAACGATTTTTTCGCCCGGTTGATGCGAATGGCAACCGTCCCTAGCGGAATCCTCAGAATATCTGAGATTTCTTCATAGCTTTTTTGCTGAAGGAATTTCAGGACCAGTACCTGCCTGTATTTTTCAGGAAGATATTCCAGGATTTCAAGGGCTTTTCCGATTTTACCTTCCAGGGCGGAAGCCGGTTCGGTTTCATCTGCCAGTAGATTTCGGCACAATTCCGCATCAATAGTCTTATCCTTTCCGTAAGATATCTTTTTACGCATCTGAGATACCGTTTCATTGTGCACGATCCGGTAAATCCAACTGGAGAATTTCAGGTCTTTGTCGAATTCATTCAGGTTTCTCCAGATTTTAATGAACGATTCCTGCAGGACATCCTGCGCCTCATCTCCGTCAATACCGGAAATACGTACGATATATCGCAGAAGCTCACCTTCATAACGCCGGTAAAGACAGGAGAAATAATCCAGGTTCTCCAGTGACTTCATCACCAGTTCATGATCATTCAATTCTTTGCAGTTTTCCAGCGTAATAATCATTCAGGGATAAGAATGTTGAATTCTGAATTAATAAGGATTCATGGTGAACTTTGAACCTTGCACGGAACTTGTTACGTGATAAAGTTAATTATCTTTCAAAAAAATAATATTTATCGGAATCCTTTTCAACCCGGTTGAATTTTTGACTATTTCCATATCTTTGGTCAATGGAAATAGCGCAAATCAGACAAGACCTGGCCGATAAGGTCAGAGTTATCAGCCCCATAGGCAAAAAGCTGAAATTCAAGCTGGATAATGAGGCCATCCTGATCGATGGTACCGGAGAGGTCAATATAGTGACTGACCGGGATGAAGATGCGGATTGCACGATCTCGATGAGCAGGGAGACCTACCTGAAGATCCGCCAGGGAGAGATCAAGCCCATGATCGCAACGCTCACCGGGAAAGTGAAAGTCAAAGGTGATATCGGGCTCGCCCAGAAGTTGAAGCAGTTGATGTAGCTGGCTTATGGCTAAACCACAGACGCTCTTTATTCAGCGCACCCATCTCCTCAATGGCATTAACCGGGTTGGCAGAGCTCTGAAAGCGGTCGGAATGGATCCTTTCAGGCTGGATCCGGATGCCATCATAGATAAAGCGTCAGCGAAAGCCGGTTTCAGGATGGAGCTTCCCAAAGCCGAAGAAGGGCTCCGGTTAATGGTTAAATCCATCAATGAAGAAGCCAGGCCGAATCCTTTCGGCTGCCTGGCAGTCAAAGGCCTGCTGGAGCGTACCCTGTACGGCCGGTACATGATCGAACGGCACCTGGCGGAACATCCTGAAATTGAAAAATCGCCCATTGAACAGCCGGTATTCATTATCGGCATGCCACGCACGGGCACCACGATCCTCCATGCCCTGCTGCACGAAGACCCCGCCCACCGATCCCCCCTGGCCTGGGAATGCCTGCTGCCCTATCCGCCTTCCACACCGGAAACTTTTCGCGAGAACGAACAGTTGAATACGATCCGAAAGGAGTTCGGGCAGCTCTTCAAACTGGTGCCCGATTTCCTTAAAAAACACTATATGGAAGCCGATTCCCCGCAGGAATGCCTGGGTATCGACGCCATCGACTTCAATACCTATCAGATCCTGGCGCAACTCTATGTGCCGTCTTATCTCCATTGGATTACCTTTGAAGCCGACCGTCTTTCCACGATGAGGTTTCACAGGCGGTTTTTGCAATACCTTCAGTCAGGCGGGGTCAAAGGCGATCGATGGTTGTTAAAATCCCCGGTACACCTGATGAGGCTTCCGGAACTCTTCGAGGTTTATCCCGATGCCTGCATCATCATGACCCACCGGGATCCCACAAATGTGGTCACTTCCGCTGCCAGCCTGATCTCATCGGTCCGGTCGCTTTACAGCGACCAAGAAGATCCTGTCCGGACAGGGAAAGAACAACTGGAAACCTGGAGCCTTTATTTTAAACGATTCCTGGAAAGCCGAAAAGCCCTGAATAAGGAAAGCCAGATCATCGACCTGAAATTTGACGATTTTGCAGCGGATCATATCGGTGTCATTAAAAAGATCTATGATCACTTCAACTGGGAGCTGACCGATATCGCCCTGGTCCGTTTCAGGGAGTTTTTGATCCGGAACCCTAAAGGCAAGAACGGGGTGCATTATTACGCCCCTGAAACATTCGGGCTGACCAGGGAGATGATCAATGCAGAATTCTCGGAATACCAAACATTTTTATCTGCACTTCAATAATTAAATTCCATGGAGTATAAAAGCAAACAGGCACTGTTGCGGTTTCTGGAGGTAATAAAAAATGCGGACGCTACTTTCCTGGATCCGGACAAGGTGATTGACGAACAGGGGCGTATTGACGGGTATCAGCATTTATTTCACCTGTTGAGGACCGGTATCGACTTTTATCTTTTCAATGATCCGTTGCGGCCCGTATTGATGCCCCTGGTCAGCCGCTACAGTAAAATCCTGGGTGACAATGTGGATTCGGCTTATTATTTTACCCAGCTCAGGGGTGACCAGGAATACCGCATCCGGGGTAAAAGATACGACAGCTGTTATCTCTCCTTTGCCGTGTACGGTGGACAGCCCAATGGAGAGATCGTAGAGCGGGTGTGCAACAACATCAATCATACGATGATTGAATTTGAACCGGACGGCAGTTTTGAGATCTTTTTAACACCGGAACCCAAAGGGAAAAATCAGTTCAGGCTTGATCCGGATGCGGTGAACCTGTTCACCCGGGAATATTTCTTCGACCGGTTCAGCAGCAGGGAGAGCGAGTTGTATATCGAGAACCTGGGGCCGCAGGAATCGGTCCGGCCGCTGGATGACGATGAACTGGCCAGGCGGATTGATGTGATGGCCACTTTCTTTGAGCAGACCACCTGGATTTCACCCCTGCCTGTAGAATTCCCGCTGAATGATTTCCTGCCGCCCTTTGCCTTTGAAGCTGACCAGGGAGGCTGGGGAACGGTGGATAATATCTATTGCTTCGGACGTTACAGGCTTGAGGAAAACGAATACCTGAAGATCCGTTTCACCTCTCCGGAGTGTTGTTACTGGGGTATCCAGACCTGGAACTTCCTGATGCAATCGATGGATTATCACCATTACAAGGTCTGCATCAACAAGGGCACTGCGAAGCCGGATCCGGACGGCAGTTATACGGTTTATCTGAGCCACAGGCCCATGCCGGTCGACAATTGGATCAGTACCGGCGCTTACCGGGAGGCTGTCATCTTCTGCCGATGGCTGCTGGCTGAATCTATGCCCGATCAACCAACTGTAGAGATCGGGCGCCTTGATCCGCAAAATCAGAAAAGACCATCCTGGGGACCTTTTAATGGCAAAGACCCGAAGCCCGCAGGGCTTCAGGTCTTGCACCAATCCGATATTTTTTAATCCAACCCCGGAGGGGTTATGCCTTACCGGCCTGTTTTTTTAGCACCGGCCGCTGATGATGGCTTCCCCTGCGTCGTTGATTTCTGCGCAGCCGGTTTGCCTGAAGGGCTGCCCGCTTCCATCTTCTTCGAAGGGCTCACCTGCGGGGCTTTGCTTTGTCCGGAAGATTTTCCCGAAGGTTTAGCCTGGGCGGGATTATTGCTCCTGGTATCCTTCCCGGCAGGTTTGCTGTATGCAGGCTGCTTGTAGCCGGGGTTTTTGCTTTCCGGTCTTGCCTGGGCCGGCTGCTTGGTGTTTGAAGCCTGTCCCGAAGGCTTAGCCTGGTAAGGCTTGTTGCTCATGGCTTCTTTTCCGTGGGCATTGCCGTATGCCGGAGTCTTTGAATCGTATTCACTTTTACCGGAAGCATTAGGCGCCGGCTGCCTGGAGACGGTTTCCCTGGAATAAGATGGTGTAGAGACCTTCTGACCGTGCTGTGCACTCATATTTTCGTATTTCACGGCTTTGGGCGGTTCAGGCCTTCTTCCCGCTTCGTCATACTCGCTTACCCTGGGCTTGTAAAGGGCCAGCTCTTTTCCCGACAATTCCTGGCCGGGGGTCGAACGTTCTTTAACGGACACAGGATTAATGCTCCTGCCGGTGCGGCGTTCCACTTCATGCCGCTGCGGACCGGCCATATACCTGCCATCCCCGTAACGATCCTCATAGATGTTATTGATAATCGTGGTGTTGTTGATGATCGTGATGTTGTTGTGATTGTGAATGTAGTACCGGTCGATATCATGCCTGCCGAAGTTGTGGTAGTGCAGGAACCTCCAGTGATGTGCCGGTACAAAGTAGTTGGGGCTCAGGGCAAAGGTCAGGGTTATCCCCGGGCCCATCGGGGCCCAGCCGCAGTAGTCTCCGGATCCTCTCCAGACAACCCATCCCGGTCCCCACTCATAACCGGGGATCCACATCGGACCCCACAAATCGTCGAAGTACCAGCGGCCGTAATGGAAAGGAGCCCAGCCCCAGGAATAGGTGGATACCCATGTCCAGCCATAGTAGGTGTAAACCCAATAACCATCGGAAGCATATGGGAAGAAGTCGGGCCCTGCATCGGGCAGCCAGACATAACCAAAATCAGGACGGTACACCCAGGTTCCGTAAGGACTCAGTTCGTCGTAGAATACCTGGAAGGTAATATTAAAATGCCTTGCCCCGGCATTTTCAGAAGTTAAGACCAGCCCGGTCATCAGGACCAGGACCATCGCCAGAATTTTCACCCGTGTTTTCATCTCAGTAAGTTTTAAATTTGAATGATTCCGTTTTTTATCTCATTCTTTTCATCATAAAACAAAAAGCGGACCAAAATTTAAAACGTCCTACAGAATGGAATTATAGCTACTTTTGAGTTCCTGGTTTCACTACCTGGTACCCAGTACCTTAATAACTAAACACTCAACACTAAATACCAACCACCAAACACTCTTCAGCCTATGTCCGGTCGTCTCTTCCTCCTCGATGCCATGGCCTTGATCTACAGGGCTTATTTCGCCATGAACAAGAATCCCAGGATCACTTCAAAAGGCCTGAACACTTCGGCTGTGCTGGGATTTGCCAATACACTCTACGATATCATTAAAAATGAAAAACCTTCGCATATTGCCGTTGCATTCGATTCTTTTGCACCTACTCTCCGGGAAGCTGAGTTTGCTGAATACAAGGCCCACCGGGAATCGATGCCGGAGGATATTGCAACCGCCTTGCCTTATATCCGGAGGCTGATCGAAGGATTCAACATTCCTATCCTCGAAGTACCCGGTTATGAAGCGGATGATATCATCGGTACGCTGGCTCATAAGGCGGAGAATAAGGATTACCAGGTATTCATGGTTACGTCGGACAAGGATTTCGGGCAGCTGGTGAGCGATAAGGTGTTTGTCTACAAACCGCCCCGGATGGGCAACCAGGCAGAGATCATGGGGGTGAAGGAAGTGTGTGACCGGTACCAGATCGAAAGGCCCGGGCAACTGATCGATATCCTCGGGTTATGGGGAGATGCTTCGGATAACATACCCGGGATCCCCGGGGTCGGGGAGAAGCGTGCCATCGAGCTGGTAAAGCAGTTCGGAAGTATCGAGAATCTACTCGTGAATACGGATAGACTCCAGGGCAAGCTGAAAGAAAATGTGGAAAGCTTTGCCGAACAAGGGCTGTTTTCCAAAAAACTGGCAACCATTATGCTGGATGCACCGGTGGAATTTGAGGAAGACAGGCTGGTGCTGGATCAACCCAGGGCCGATGCCCTCAAGGAATTGTTCGAGGAACTCGAATTCAGGACCTTTGCCAAAAGGGTATTCAGTGATATCGCCATGGAACAGGCCCCGGGCCAGGGGTTGCAGAAACTTCCCCTGTCTTCCCCGGACCTGTTCAGCGACCTTCCCATCGAACCCTCCGGCCGCCTGTCTTCAAAAGACATCGATAAAAGCTATCACCTGGTGGATACCGCGGAGAAACGGCAGGAACTTATTTCCAGGCTGCGGAAAGAGAAAAGGTTCTGCTTCGATACCGAGACCACGGGGTTGGATCCAAATAACTCTGAACTCGTCGGTATTTCGTTTTGTTTCATGCCGAAGGAAGCCTTTTTTGTCCTTTTGCCGGGTAATTACCATGAATCCGCGGAAATCGTAAAGGGATTCAAGCCCTTTTTCGCCGATGAAAAAGTGGAAAAGATCGGGCAGAACATGAAATTCGACATAGCCATCCTCAAATGGTATGAGGTGGAGGTGAAAGGTAAACTGTTCGATACCATGCTGGCGCATTACCTGATCGAGCCCGATATGAAACATAATATGGATTACCTGGCGGAGACTTACCTTAATTACCAGACCATCCATATCGAGGAACTGATCGGTAAGAAAGGGAAAAACCAAGGCAATATGCGGGATGTGGACCCGGCCCTGCTGGCTGAATATGCCTGTGAGGATGCCGATATCACCTTCCAGCTTTATGAAAAGTTCAATCCCATGCTCGACCAGGGAGGCCTGAGGAGGTTGTTCGAGGAGATGGAGATCCCCCTGGTGCCGGTGCTGGCCGATATGGAAGCGGAAGGGGTGATGCTGGACACGGGTGCCCTGAAGGAGTATTCCGTTCAATTAGGGAAAGAGGTAAAAGAAGTTGAACAACAGATCTATGACCTGGCAGGCCAGGAATTCAACATCGCATCTCCGAAGCAATTGGGTGAGATCCTTTACGAAAAGCTCAGAATAACCGATAAACCGGCCCGAACCGCCACCAAGCAGTATTCTACGGGAGAGGATGTGCTGACCAAGCTTCTCTGGCGGCATCCCATCGTTCAACTGATCCTGGATTACCGCTCCCTGACCAAGCTAAAATCCACCTACGTGGATGTTCTGCCGGAACTGATCAGTCCGCGAGACAGACGCATCCACACGTCGTACAACCAGGCCGTGGCGGCCACCGGCCGGCTCAGCTCCAACAATCCCAACCTGCAGAACATTCCTATCCGAACAGAGCGCGGCAGGGAGATCAGGAAGGCCTTTGTGCCGCGGAACCAGGATTACGTGCTGGTTTCCGCCGATTATTCCCAGATCGAGCTGCGCATCATCGCTCACATGAGCGGCGACCCGAATATGATCGAAGCTTTCCGACAGGGCGTCGATATCCATGCCGCTACGGCTTCAAAGGTCTATGGCCTGTCGGTGGAAGAAGTGACCCCGGAGATGCGTCGGAACGCCAAGGCGGTCAATTTCGGCATTATTTACGGGCAGTCGGCATTCGGACTGTCGGAACGGCTGAATATACCGCGAAGGGAGGCGGCGGCCATCATAGAAGCCTATTTCGCCCAGTATTCCGGCATCAGGAACTACATGGAGAAAACCATTGCCTTTGCGCGGGAAAAAGGCTATGTCGAGACCATCCTGGGCCGGCGGCGCTATCTTCGGGATATCAACTCCAACAATGCCGTGGTCCGCGGCTTTGCCGAGCGGAATGCCATCAATGCCCCGATCCAGGGCTCCAGCGCCGACATGATCAAGATCGCCATGATCCGGATCCATGAAGACCTTTCAAAAAAAGAGATCCGCAGCAAAATGATCCTCCAGGTACACGACGAGTTGGTCTTCGATGTGCACAAGCCTGAAATCGACCTGATCCGTCCCATCATTCATGACCGTATGGTGAATGCCCTTCCCCTGGATGTGCCCGTGGTAGTGGAGATCGATGAAGGGGAGAACTGGCTGGAAGCGCATTGACCTTCGGAGTGTTTAGTGTTTAATGTTTAGTGTTTAGTGTTTATTCGTTTATGGTTTTCTGCTGTGTGGGAGCGGAGCGCCAGAAAAATCGTTTTTGCCATAGTCGATGATCACGCATGCCCGATAAATATGTTGTCGTTATTCGTTATATTTGAAGGAGTTTGTGCCTTGCATTCAGCTGCCTGCTCTCCGGGAATAAATTCAATGCATTTGCACAAAGGTTAGGCAAACAAAAAATTGAATTATTTTATTATCCAAGCATTCAGTAATTATTCCAATGAAAAAATTCTTGATAATATTCATTTTAGCTAATTGCTCTTTGGTCGGTTTTAACCAAACCTATGTTCCATTACTTGAAGATGAGAATACATGGAATGTGCTATTTTCTGCTGTACCATGGCCATATCCTTTCGACACAACCTATTCCACGACCACATACAAAATAAATGGGGATACCTTAATAAATTCAATTTTGTATAAAAAGATGTACTCAACGGATGAAGAGACTCCTCAAAACTGGGATTTATTTGGTTTCATGAGAGAAGATACCACTAAAAAAGTCTGGTTGAAATTTGATAACGATGATGAAGAATACCTTATGTATGATTATTCAATCAATCCGGGGGATTCTATCAAAGTTGGTTTCGGAGGTCAAGAGGATTTATTTGTTGATTCGGTAACAATAATTACTATTGAAGGAACCTCATTAAAAAAATATTGGTTTTCATGTTTGGTGAATCCGTATTACCATGAATACTGGATTGAAGGAATAGGTAGCAACCAAGGAATTGTATGGAGCGGATCAGCCTCTTTTGTCGGTGGTTTTTCCAGACTGTTATGCTTGTCGAAAAATGGCCTGTTATACTTTATGAATCCCGATTATAGTACCTGTTACTTAAACACAGTAGGTGTCGATGCCATTAGATCTGAACCATTTGTAATATATCCTAATCCAGCTAAGGATTTTATTGCCATCAAACATTTAAAAGGATTTGAAATTAAGTCTATAACAATCCTTGATTTAATTGGTCGAATAGTAAAAGAATTTGATTCTGATAATACATCACTTGATATTGCCTCATTGTCGAAGGGGATCTATATGTTAAGAATTATCACCGGCCAGGATCAATTCGTTAAAAAGATAATGATTGATTGAAGTAGAATTTTACGTTTGCTAACGCTCGAGCGCAGCGAGGGATCTCCTTGCAAGGTGCTCCAATTTTCCTAACTTTACTCCCGGCCCAGGGCGCTGCACTGGGCCGTTGGCTGCAGGCAAAAAGAAACAGAATAAGCAGAAATATCAGAGTATGAAAATCGGATTATTAATAATCATTATAGTTTTGATAATGCCGGCAAATATCCTCGGGCAGACAAACTATCCCGTTAAAGTTGCATTAAGCAATGAAGCAACGGCAATTCCGTATACAAGGTTCTTTACCACACCCATGCATCCAACCATACAAATCGGTACAGAATATTTTTACAGAATCGGTCCTCATTTTGACTTTTATCAGACGGGTAATTTAGGATATATATTTCATAACTATTTGTATCAGGGTTTTTATCTGAATACAGGAATTGGGTATGACTACAAATTTGATTTTGGCTTAAAACTAAAATCAAATTTTGAATTGGGATATTTACACACTTTCGCAACACAAGAGGAATATCAATTTGAGAATGGCGAATATGTAAATGGAACAGACCGGGGTAACTCAAGGTTGATGCCAATACTTTCCATTGGTTTTGGATACACTTTTAGGAAGGATAAACTTGTTTCATCAGAAATATTTCTCCTATACAAATCCTGGATTGAATATCCATACTCACCTGATTTCATTCCTGTAATGACACATATTAATCTTGAAATTGGATATAAAACTTATATAAATTGGAAGAATGAGAAATAATCATCGGATCATATTATCCCTTCTGTTGCTGGTATCGATAATATCGTGTCAAAAAGACGAATTGTATCAACCTCAATTTTATGAATGCAATTTTTCTTTTACAGATAGTAGTTCGGCTAATATTTCTAATTCTAAATATCAAAATCTGCTGGATGGGATTAAGAATTCCGGGGCCCCGGGCATAATAATGTCAATTCAAACACCTACGGACGGAATGTGGTTAGGAGCATCAGGAAAAGCTGACTTAAAAAATAACATTGATTTGCAATCGTGTAACATTACCCGTGTTGGAAGTACAGTTAAAACTTTTACAGCAACAACTATTTTTATTCTGCAGGAAGAAGGGAAGTTAAATTTGGATGATAAAATCACTGACTATCTGTCAGATGAAGATATCAAGAATATTGAAAATGCAGACAAGGCAACAATCAGGCAGTTGTTGAACCACTCAAGTGGAATTTACAATTACATTCAAAACCTACAATTTCAAACAGGGTCATTAAATGATTTGATCAAAGAATGGTCTCAAAATGATTTATTAAGTTATGCCAGAAATAAAAAGGCATACTTCGCCCCCGGAGAAGATGTCCTTTACTCCAATACAAATTATATCCTCCTGGGGATGCTAATTTCCAACATTGAAGGAAAACCATTTTATGAAGTCTTTGAGGAAAAAATATTCATACCGCTTAACCTTGCTTCAACTCAATTTGCGGCATCAGACCCGGTACCAGACGGAATTATCAGAGGTTACGTTGACTTTTACAGCAACTTAAATGTTATTAATGCAACATATTATAGCGGTTGGGATTATTATACTGCCGATGGAGGATTAATTTCAAACGCATACGACCTGAATACATTTCTGACTTCATTATTTAAAGGCGAAATCATCTCGCAAACATCCCTGGATGAGATGTTGACCTGGCAAAAGCCAGAAGCTGAGGATTCTGAATTTTTCCCACTTTATTATGGTTCAGGCATCTTTAAAATGGAAACTCAATGGGGCGATGCCTACTTTCATAGTGGCGATGCAATTGGCTATTATGCCTGTATGTCTTATTTCCCTGATAGGGAAACAACTATATGCTGGGCGGTAAATGGGAATTACGGAAAAATTGATGCATCCACTTCAACAAAAGCGGCTATGGAAAAAATATTCAAGACAGTATTTGATTAAGGCCAGCAGCCGCAAAAACGAAAGCAATGGCAGTGTGAGCCCTTATGACAATTGACCTTTGAAAATTGACAGTTTTTGCTTCTTCGCTTCGGGAGAAGATCCCCCGATCAAACAATCCGCAGGCCCCGGTCCCTCCGCCCCCTTTTCTCTTTTTTCCTATATTTGACTCATCAATCCAATCAACGCCTATGGACCTCAAATCTGACCACCGCATCGTTATGACCCTTGACGCCGGAGGGACCAATTTTGTATTCAATGCCATCAGGGGAGGGGAGGAAATGTTTGAGCCCCACCGCATCAAGGCAAAAGGAGATAAGCTTGAAGAGGTGTTGAACAAGATCATCACCGGTTTCCATGACATAAAAGCAGCGCTGGACGAGAAACCCGCCGCTATCAGTTTCTGTTTCCCCGGTCCGGCGGATTATCCGAACGGCATCATTGGCGACCTGGAAAACCTGCCTACCTTCCGTGGAGGGGTCGCTTTAAAGGCCATGCTGGAGGACAAATTCAACGTTCCGGTATATATCAACAACGACGGGGATCTCTTTACCTACGGCGAAGCGATCGGTGGGCTGCTGCCGGAGATCAATGCCAGGCTGGAAACCGCCGGAAATCCCAAGCGCTACCGCAACCTGTTCGGGGCCACCTTCGGGACAGGCTTTGGCGGAGGGATCGTCAACAACGGACAGCTTTTCATTGGCGACAATTCGGCCGGCGGCGAGGTGAACAGGATGAGGAACAGGCTGTATCCGTTGACCAGTGCTGAAGACAGCACGGCGATCCGGGGGATCAGGAGGGTTTATGCACGGGAAGCTGGTATCCCATTTGAAGAAGCCCCCAACCCGAAAGAGATCCAGGAAATTGTATCCGGGACCAGGCAGGGAAACCGTGAAGCAGCCGTAAAAGCATGGGAAGAAATGGCGGTTGTGGCCGGGGATACGCTTGCCAATGCAATTACCCTGGTCGACGGCCTGGTCGTCATCGGCGGTGGACTGGCAGGAGCCTATGAAGTGTTCCTGCAAAAGCTTGTGGACGAAATGAATGCAAACTTTACCTCCCTCAACGGTCATCCGGTGCCCAGGTTGGAGATTTCCGCCCTCAACCTTGAAAATCCGGAGGAACTGGCGCTTTTTGTCGAAAATAAATCCGTTGAGATCAGGGTCCCGTTCACTGAAAAGACAGTGATCTATAACCCGACACGATATATCGGAGTGGGTGTTTCCCGGCTCGGCACATCCAGGGCCGTATCTGTAGGAGCGTATGCTTATGCGTTATCGGAATTAGGAAAGAGTTGAGCAATTGGACAGTTGGACAGTTGGACAGTTGGACAGTTGGACAATTGGACAATATAACAATTGAACAATTTAGTAATTGAACAGTTTAACAATTGAACAGTTTAACAATTGAACAGTTTAAAAATTTGTTTCCATGCAACTTTTCCCAATCGAAACCGGTAACCTGAAGCTCGACGGTGGAGCCATGTTCGGCGTGGTGCCTAAAGTCCTGTGGTCGAAAGTCTATCCGGCAGATGAAAATAACCTTTGCAACTGGGCAATGCGTTGCCTCCTGGTGGTGGATGGCGATCGTAAGATATTAATTGACAATGGCATAGGGGATAAGCAGGATTGGAATTTCCTTCGGCATTATTATCTGAACGGGGATGATACACTGGAGAAATCGCTGGCAAAAGCCGGCTTTACCAAGGAGGATATCACCGATGTCATCCTCACGCACCTGCATTTTGATCATTGTGGCGGTAGCGTGGAATGGAACCACGACCGGTCCGGTTACAGGCTGTCTTTCCCCAATGCAAATTACTGGGTCAGCCGGCAGCAGTATGAATGGGCGCTGGAACCGAACCACCGGGAAAGCGCCTCGTATCTCAAGGAAAATATTTTGCCCATCGAAGAGAGCGGACACCTGAAACTGATCGAACAGGAAGGTGAGATCCTACCCAACATCATCATCAAATTCTACCATGGCCATACGGAAGGTCAGGCCATTCCTCACATCAATTACGATGGCCGCACAGTTGTCTTCGCTGCCGATCTTCTACCTTCCGCGGCGCATGTTCCCATGCCGTGGATCATGGCCTATGATACCCGGCCGCTGGTCACCCTTGAAGATAAGACCCGGTTTTACAAAGAAGCGGTGGAGAATGATTACATCATCTTCCTGGAGCACGATCTCTATAATGAGTGTTGCACGCTGCAGCAGGCTGAAAAAGGAGTAAGGTTGAAAGAAGCTTTTACCTTGGAAAGCATAGGGCATAGGGCATAGGGCTTGGAGCGCAGAGCAAATGGTATTTTGGACCGAAGCTCATCTCCCTGACAGCTTTTCTGCTATATGCCAATACACGAAAATTCGCGGAATAATTAGTTCGCTGTTCAGCGAAGCAGACACAAGGGTACATGAAGCACACCAATCCCCAACTAAATCTTAAAACTCCGAAGGATTAGTCTTCGTCTTTCGACATTTCCTCGTATTCCTTCAGAAGTTTTTCCTGTACGTCTGACGGTACGGCGGCGTATTCGGCAAATTTCATTGCATAGCTGGCCCGTCCGCTGGTGAGGGAGCTGAGTGCGGTGGAATAGCGGTTAAGTTCGGCCAGGGGCACCTTGGCGCGGATCGTGCCGCCTTCCATGCCCATGATGATGGCACGGCGCCCCTGCAGGTCGGTCATCACGCCACCCATTTTGTCCTCCGGTACAAAGATCTCGACATCGTAGATCGGCTCGAGGATCTTTGGGCTGGCTTCTTTGAAAGCCATGCTGAACGCGGTACGTCCGGCAAGTTTGAACGAGATTTCGTTGGAGTCGACGGGGTGCATCTTTCCGTCATAGACATAAACGCGGATGTCACGGGCATAGGAGCCGGTAAGCGGGCCCTGCTCCATTTTTTCCATAAGGCCCTTCATGATAGCGGGTAAGAACCTGGCATCGATGGAACCCCCTACGATACAGTTATAGAACACCAGTTTGCCGCCCCATTCCAGGTTGATCTCATCCTTGCCGCGGATGGAGACCGAAATTTCGCTGTCGCCTTTGGAAATGCTCAGCGGTGTTACGGACGACTGGCGCATGGTCTGCTTCAGTTTGAAACTTGACGGATCCGGCTTGCCTTCTTCATGCGGTTCGATGATCATGTGCACTTCGCCGAACTGGCCGGCGCCGCCTGACTGTTTCTTATGCTGGTAAGTAGCCTGCGCCACGCGGGTAATGGTTTCCCGGTAAGGAATACGCGGTGTCAGGTAATTCACGGCAATTTTGATATTGTTTTCCAGGTGCCATTTAGCGATGTTGAGGTGCAACTCGCCCTGGCCTTCCAGAATCAGCTGGCGCAATTCTTTCTTATAGCCTGAAATGATGGTCTGGTCCATTTTATGGAGCTCGTTGAGCGCCATGCCCAGCTTCTCGTCATCCGCCTGGTTCACCGCCTTGACAGCTACCCTGAACTTAGAATCCGGGTACTCGATCGGCGGGATCTTCTCGTCGGAGAATTTGGGCGCATTGAGGGTGTGGTTCGTCAGGGTGTTTTTCAGCTTGATTGTGGCACCGATATCGCCGGCAACCATCTTATCGACCTTTTCACGGTTTTTTCCGCAGAAGGCGAATACCTGGGAGACCCTTTCCTTGGTAGCGTTAGTGCCGTTGATCATATCTTCGGCTTCCTTGATCTCGCCGCTGTAAATTTTGAAAAAGCTGACCTCGCCGAGGTGCTGTTCGATGGAAGTTTTGAACACAAATGCCATGGCGGGGTCTGTCGGTTTGCATGAAACTTCCTTGCCTGAAACGGTCTTCACGGCAGGCATTTCATTCGGGGCCGAAACATTATTGATAACAAATTCCATGAGACGGCTCACGCCCATGTTTTGCTTGGCGTTGATGCACAGGACCGGGAAAATGCCACGGTTACGCAGTCCGAGTTTCAGGCCTTTCGACATTTCCTCTTCCGTCAGGGTGCCGTTTTCGAAGAATACCTCCATCAGGCTTTCGTCGTTGGCTGCCAGGTCTTCGATCAGTTTTGCCTGCAGCTCTTCCGCTTTGCCCTTCTCATTGGCGGGGATGTCCAGGATATCGACTTTTCCGCCGTCGGCGTACTGGTACATCTTCATTTTCAGCAGGTCGATGATGGAATTGAAGCCATGTCCGGTGTGAAGCGGGTATTGCATGACGGTGACGCCTCCGCCGAAGGAATGCCTGAGCTGGTTGACGGTATCGTCGAAGTTGGAATTGTCGTGCTCCAGGTGGTTGATGGCGAAGATCACCGGCATGTTCACTTTGGCACACTGCCTCCAGGTTGTCTCTGTTCCCGGTTCCACACCGTTCTGAGCGTTCACCACGCTGACGGTGGCATCCACTACTTTCAGGGCAGAGATCACTTCACCGACGAAATCATCGAAACCCGGAGTATCTATGATATTGATCTTGTGATTGTTGTAGATTGTATAGAGGACTGAGGAGTAAACTGAATTCTGACGTTCCAGTTCGATATCACGGTAGTCCGACACCGTGTTTTTATCTTCGATGGAACCTCTGCGGTTGATGATGCCGCCTTCGAAGAGCATATCTTCGGCCAGGGTTGTTTTACCTGTTTTGGCACCGCCGATCAGCGCGATGTTCCTGATTTCGTTGGTTTGAAATACCTTCATGTGCTTATTATTCTGATAATTAAACGTTACTCCCGATTCGGGGACGCAAAAGTAGAAAAAAGGCGGGAACTTTCAAAGGAGGGGATTTAAAAAAGTTCGCAGTTGGCAGTTGGCAGTTGGCAGCTCGCAGTTGGCAGTTGGCCTCAATGCACCACTGGTGGCTGTGGGACAAGGGGACTGGGGGGCCATTTCGCCGTAGGCGATTCAGTCTTGTAGCAGGGACGATCCAAATTGCCATGCCCCGCGCCCCGGAGGGGCGCACCATTTGTAGAAATGGTGGCAGAAGCAAAATCCAAGCTCCGCAGGAGCGGCCCATTGTAACGATTGTTGTTATTTGTTATATTTGAAGGAGTAAAGTCAATGCGTTTAGCCAGCCCTATATGAGGTATAAATTCATTGTGTTAGCTCAACCGTTAGCGGTAATTTAAAACAACTTTTGAACATCAATGAAAAATAAATCTTGGATTTTAATCGCATTTATACTTTTAAAGTTTATACTTCAGTATAATTTGATTAGTCAAGAATATGAATTGCAAAGGGACGAATTTCTTTACCTTGACCAAGCTCATCATTTAGCTTGGGGTTATTTATCTGTTCCACCTGTTACTTCCTGGATTTCAAGTATCATTTATTTTCTAGGCAATGCCGTTTTTTGGGTCAAGTTCTTTCCTGCCCTCTTCGGTGGTTTGACAATATTCGTAGTATGGAAAACAATAGAAGAATTAAAAGGTAACCTCTTTGCCTTGGTATTAGGTGCAACCTGTGTGTTATTTTCCGCTCTTTTAAGATTAAACACCTTATACCAGCCAAACTCATTAGACGTTTTATGTTGGTCGTTATTTTATTTCTTTATTATTAAATACTTCAATACCGAAAAAACCAAATGGCTTTTTGCTATGGCATTGATTTTCGCCTTTGGCTTTCTGAACAAATACAATATCGTTTTTCTTATTATTGGCTTTATTCCAGCCATTTTGATTTCCAATCAACGTAAAATATTTTTGAAAAAAGAATTATACCTCGCAATGCTGGTAGCATTGGTTGCAATCTTGCCAAATCTTTTATGGCAATACAATAATGATTTTCCAGTTATTCACCATCTTGAAGAACTGGCAGAAACGCAGTTAGTCAATGTGGATAGAATTGAATTTTTAAAATCACAACTCTTTTTCTTTATCGGCTCTTTATTGGTAATAATTTCAGCCTTATATGCGCTGTTATTTTACAGACCTTATCGTAAATATAAATCCTTTTTTTGGGCGTTCTTTTTCACGCTTATTGTCTTTATGTTTTTCAGAGCAAAAGATTACTATGCTATTGGTCTCTATCCTATATATGTTGCCTTTGGTTCGGTATTCTTAGGTAATTTTTTAAAGAACGATTGGAAACAATATTTAAAACCAATCGCAATAGCAATTCCAATATTGATTTTTATTCCAATTTATCAAATTGCTTTTCCAAATAAAAGTCCTGAATGGATTGTAAACAATTCAGATATTTTCAAAAAATATAACTTGCTTCGATGGGAAGATGGAAAAGACCATTCTTTGCCTCAAGATTATGCAGATATGCTCGGATGGAAGGAGTTGGCAAGAAAAGTAGATTCAATTTATATAAAATTACCTAATGCAAACCGAACCCTTGTAGTTTGTGACAATTATGGACAGGCAGGAGCAATTAACTATTACACAAAGCAAGACATTAAAGCAGTTTCCTTCAATGCAGACTATGTAAACTGGTTTAATCTTGAGCGTCAGTACGTTAATATAATCAGGATTAAAAACTATAAGGAAAAAGATTACGAACTTTTAGAGACCAGTCCTTATTTTAATACTGCTGTTGTAGCAGATTCGATTACAAATCCTTATTCCAGAGAATATAGAACATTAATATTTGCATTTATCGATGCAAAAGTAGATGTTAATGAAAGAATAAAAAACGAAATTGCGGAGACAAAAAACTACCGCTAATCGAGTAGCCCGCCCCGCCAGTAAACACTGACAGGGAGAGGTTCTCACAACACCGAAAATTTGTATGTTCAACTGAGCGCCGGGTTATTTACACTTACTGCCCTGGAGATAATTTGGGAGCTTTCCATTAAGATATTTGCTATCTTCAAAGGATTTAAGCCAACCCCATTATTTGTTTCAAAAGCCGGATAATACCTGGCTTTGGATTTGATAGAAAAATTAATTTTAGAAAACATATTTATGGACAGTCGTTACATTCTTGTTTCTATTTTTATCGGCATTGGTGCAACACTCTTCACCGACCTTTGGAATTTTTTCCTTAAACGTAGTTTCAATATCCAATCGCTTAACTTCTGTTTTTTTGGACGCTGGATATTATACATGCCTTACGGCAAATTTAGGCATCCTGATATCAAAGCATTACCACCAAAGTCCTTTGAATGTGTAATCGGCTGGATAACACATTACAGCATTGGAGTCGTACTTACGCTTGTATTTATCCACTTTGCACGTGTTGACTGGCTGGTTAGGCCTACTCTTTTGCCAGCTCTACTGTATGGCATTTGTACTGTTGTATTCCCACTATTTATTCTGCAACCTTCACTCGGTCTGGGCATGGCTTCATCAAAAACACCCAATCCGATGCAGGCAAGAATTAAAAGTATGATGACACATATTATTTTCGGAATCGGTTTATGGTTAAGTGCTTTTGCGATTAAATATTCATTTGCGGGATTTTAGCGGTTTAACTTGTCAGATCTTTCGCCCAATCTCCTGCGGATCTGACAGGATCACGCTTCGAAATCCCGCACGACCACATACAAGTGACCATTATTGGTTATACTGAGAAGGCTAAAGAGTTTATCAAAAAATAATATAAACAGAAATGAATAAAATGAAGGCTTTTACAAAAACTAAATATGGAGGACCAGAAATCCTTCAATTAGAAGATATCGAACTTCCCCCTATAAAGAATGGATATTTGATAATTAAAATAGTTGCAAACTCTGCTAACCCAGCGGATTGGCATATTTTACGGGGAAAACCATTTTTTGCCCGATTTACATTTGGATTATTTAAACCCAAAGATAAAATTCCGGGAGCTGATTTTGCTGGAGTTGTAGAAAAAGTAGGAAAGGATGTAACGCAGTTCAAGGTTGGAGATAAAGTATTTGGAGAATCACTTAATGGAGGTGTTTTTGCCGAATATGCTTGTGTAGAAGAAAATATTTGTGCAATAATGCCAAAAGGTACTAAATTTTCGGAAATGGCTTGTTTACCAATTGCGGGACTAACTGCGTTTCAAGCTCTTATCACCTACGGACAATTAAAAAAAGGAGAAGCAGTACTCATTAATGGTGCATCTGGCGGTGTGGGACATTTTGTTGTTCAATTAGCAAAAGAGTATGGTGCAATAGTAACAGCAGTCTGCTCTAGTAAAAATGTGGATTTTGTTAAATCATTAGGTGCTGATAAAGTCATTGCATATGACAAAGAAAATATTCATCAACACACAGAAAAATATAATCTTGTTATAGATGTAAATGGAAATTTGAATTTTCAAGACTTTAAGCGAATGGGACAACGAGGTGTAATGGTTGGCTTTACAACATTGTGGCATATGTTTTCAGTTATGTTGAAAAAGGGTTTTAGTAAATTTCCTTTAATTCAGTTCACAGCCCAAGCCATAAAAAAAGATCTAGAAACTCTAGCCTATCTAATTCAAGAAAAGAAAATTAAAGTTCACATTGAAAAGATTTATTCATATGAAAAACTTCCTGAAGCAATAAGCTATATTGAAACAATGCGAACAAGAGGAAAAGTCGCAATAATTTGGAAAAACTTTGATGGGCATATGAACATTGATTAATAAAAAGGCTCGAACCGCTAACGATGTGCATCGCCCAGGCCGGAAGATTCCCGCGAAAGCGGGAATCACCTTGCTGGTTTTTCCAATTTAAGACGGTGCGCCCCTCCGGGGCGCGGGACATTGCGGGTTCCATCGTCCGTGCTATAAATATTGCGCGGCTTCGCCGCTACAATATTGGATCGCTTGCGGCGGGATGGCACGTGCTACAAGAGTTTATCGCCTACGGCGATATGTCCCCTCGTCCCCTTTTCCCCCTGTCCCCTTTTCCCCTTTTCCCCTTTTCCCCCTGTCCCCTTTTCCCCCCGTCCCCCTGTCCCCCCGTCCCCTTTTCCCCCTGTCCCCTTGTCCCCTTTTCCCCTGTCCCCTTTCCCCCCTTGTCCCCTTTATTCGTAACTTTGCCGCCGAAACAAAATTACTCAATGAAGAAGATCCTCGGAATCGGCAACGCCCTGGTGGATATCATGACCGAATTGGACCATGACGGCTATCTTCCGGAATTCGGGTTGCCGAAAGGCAGTATGACCCTCGTGGATGCGCAAAAATCAAGGGATGTTTACGAAGGGACCCAGCACCTGAATAAAACCGTCCGTTCCGGGGGCTCGGCAGCCAATACCATCCACGGGATCGCCAGGATGGGACTGGAAACAGGATTTATCGGAAAGATCGGCAGGGACGAACTGGGCAAAGTGTTCCACGACGACCTCGAAGCCAGCAATGTCCGGACACACCTGTCTCAAAGCCCCACCGAATCGGGCCGGGCCATGGCGCTCATCAGCCCCGATGCCGAACGGACCTTTGCCACTTACCTGGGCGCTGCGGTGGAATTATCGGAGCAGGACCTGGATGAATCGATTTTCTCAGATTACGACATCCTGCACGTGGAAGGATACCTGGTCCAGAACCATGCCTTGCTGCTGCGTGCCCTTAAAATTGCCAGAAATCACAATTTAAGGATATCTGTCGATATGGCGAGCTACAACGTGGTGGAAGCCAACAGGGATTTCCTTTATTCGGTCCTCAGGGAGTTTGTGGATATTGTCTTTGCCAATGAAGACGAGGCCAGGGCCCTTACCGGGAAAGAACCGACCGCGGCACTAGATGAAATTGCCATGCACTGTGAGATTGCAGTTGTCAAAACCGGCCGGAACGGCTCACTTGTGAAAGCAGGCGGCCAAAAATACCCGATAGGCATCATCCCCGTCCGCAGTATCGACACCACCGGCGCCGGCGACCTGTATGCTTCCGGGTTCCTATATGGCATAGCAAAAAATCTTCCTCTTGACAAATGTGGAAAGATAGGGGCAGTTCTTGCCGGAAACGTGATCGAAGTGGTCGGCGCAAAAATTTCTGACAAAAGATGGGAACAGATTAAGCACTCTATGGAAAAGATTTAATCTTTCAAATTCCAAATTTTACTACCTTAGTTCGGATTAATCCAACTTATTCGGTAAAACGGTTATGCCCTGCCAAACTGCCACCGTTGTTTTCGCTGAGCTCCCCGGCCTTGCCGAACTTTCCGGAAAATTGGAAGACAAAGCGCTCCAGTCCCTTCTCAATGCACTGGAAGAACTGGCCAATGCCACTGTCCGCCTGCACGAGGGAATGATCAGCAGCTTCACCGGCGACAGCTTTACAGCCGTTTTTGTCTCTCAAAAAGCAAGTTCCTCCAACGGCCTGTCCGCCCTGGAAGCCTGCCAGGAATTCAAGGAAAGGATGGAGTCGCTGCTGAAAGAAAAGAAACTCGCTAAAGAAACAAGTTTCAAGGCGGGAATTGTTACAGCCGAAACCATCATCACAGGTATTGGTGATCAGGAAAGGGGCAAGGTGACTGTCATAGGACCGGCGGTGAACTTAGCAGGCCGGCTGAAGGATTTTGCAGAGAGAGGACAGGTGTTGGTCGATGGGAACATCTTTAAAGAGATAAATGAGCTTTTTAACTTCATCCACCTGGAGCCTCTTCCCGTCCGCGGATCAAAGGATCAACTGGAAGCCTGGGAGCTGAAAGGGAGAAAACGGGCGAAGCTGAAACTGGATCTTACTTCTGAACGTAAGATCACCTCGGAAATGGTCGGCCGCAGCAAAGAAATGGAGGTGGTGGAAGGACAGGTGAAAAAGCTGCTGTCGGGCAAAGGCGCAGTGGTAAATATCATCGGCAAGGCAGGCATCGGCAAATCAAGGCTGATGGCCGAGCTCAGGGCACAGGATTTCATGCAGAAAGCCACTGTGCTGGAAGGCAGGGCCCAGTCGGCAGGCCGGAACCTCAGCTTCCACCCCATGATCCACATCCTCAAGTCATGGGCGGCGATTATGGAAGAGGATCCGATGGTCGTTGCTACTGAAAAACTTCATCGTTCCATCCAAAAAACAGCGCAGGAAGTATCGGACGAAATCTTCCCTTTTGTCGCCACTATGATGGGGTTTTCCCTGGCCGGCAAAGCTAAAGAACGCTTAGCAGGTATCGAAGGGGAAGCCCTGGAAAAACTGATCCTGAAAAACCTGCGAGACCTGATTGCCAGAACAGCCTCCATCCGGCCGCTGATCATCATGATCGAAGACCTGCACTGGTCTGACAGCTCTACCATACAGTTCCTTGAATCACTGTTTAAGCTGGTGCGCTCAAACCAGGTCATGTTTATCAATATCTTTCGTCCCGGCTATGAGTATACAGGAGATTATATCCTGAAATACCTGGATGAAAATTTGCCGGAAGATCATCTTACGATCGAAATCGACCGACTGGAAGAAATGGCAGCACGGGAACTGATCGGCAACTTGCTGAACCAGGCAGCATTGCCTGGCGAAATCACAGACATGATCATCCGGAAAACTGAAGGCAATCCCTTCTTCATCGAAGAGGTGATCCGAAGTTTTATCGACGAAGGGGTGGTGGGGTTAAAGGACGACGTGTTTCGGGTAAATGAAAAGATCCACCAGGTTAATATCCCGGAAACCATCAATGAAGTGATCCTTTCCAGGGTGGACAAATTGGATGAGAAGACGAAGGAATTGCTAAAAACCGCGTCCGTCATAGGCCGGAATTTCTATTATAAAGTGCTGGAAGAAGCCGCCGATACGATCGGGGAACTGGACGACCGCCTGGAATACCTGAAGGAGGTGCAATTCATCAGTGAAAGCAATAAAAAGGAAGAGATTGAATACCTTTTTAAGCATGCCCTGGCGCAACAGGCTACGTATGAATCCATCGTCCTGAATACGAAAAAGGAGCTGCATCTAAAAGTCGCGCGCTCCATTGAAAAGGTCTTTGCTGCGAACCTGAGCGAGTTTTATGGGACCTTGGCCTATCACTATGAGAAGGCGGAGGAGTGGGAAAAAGCACTGGTCTACCTCCAGAATGCAGGTGAGGAATCATTGCGCTCCGGCGGTTCTTCGGATGCCATCAGCTATTTTAAAAAGGCCCTTAAAATCTCACTTGCGCAAGAAGGAGTCAAAGGGGATGAAATCTTCGTAAAAAACAGCTATACCAAACTGGGATTTGCTTACCATTCCAGGGGACTGAGCAAAGAAGCGATGGAAGCATTTAATCATGTGCTTGCTTTGTCCGGTTACCGGGTTCCTAAAAACAAGGTGTTATTGAAGGCCTGTTTCTTAAAAAACTTCCTTCATTTCATGATTTCGGTCAATTATCCTGAATATTTCTTTAAAAAACCTTCCGATGAAGAAAGGAACTTGATCTTGAAAATAATTGAATTCCGTGCTGAAGCCCTTTCCATGACAAATCCCAGGCGATTCTTCCTGGAAACCATCATTTTCTCACGATTGCTTACAAGGACAGACCTTTCTAAAAATCCAGATGCTTTAGGACTCTTTGTAGGTTTTAGTGTTTTTTTCTTCTGGACAGGTATTTCACTGAAGATCAGCGGAAAAATTTTCAAGATTTCGGAAAGGTATATGGATATGCAAAGCACACCTGTTTACCTGAAATATCGTTACCTTAAAAAGATGCACGACTACCACGCAGGCGTGTTGGATGCTCCCACTGATCTGGACGATATGTTCAGGATAGGATTGGCCAAAGGGGCACATTGGGAAACCACAACCCACATGTTTTTCTCCGGTTTTTGTTTTGGCGACTCGGGCAACCGGCAAATGTGTGATGTCATTGCCAGCAGGCTTCTTCAAATCGCTGACTATTTTGAAAACAGCCACCCGCGAGCTCAGTACTACCGGTTTTTATCTTATGTTTTTGTCAAGTACAGGGAGTTTAATGATTCATTCCAGGTTTTGCAGGAAGGCATCGATTACATTCAAAAGACAGAACATCAGGCTTTACTCGCGATTATTCATTCCAACCTTTCCGCACTTTCAATCCTTCAAGGGAACCATGAGTCAGCTAAGGAGCAACTGGAACAAGCAAAAAAAATCGTGGAAAGAGTCAAAGTAGCCAAGCCCTTCTACGGTCCTTATCTTATGGCTAAGGCCCAGTTTGAATTTGCCATGCTAAAATCAGGAGGCAATGACAATCATGAATACAAAAAAGCTTTCAGAAAAACCCTGAAGGAACTTATCAAGACTGCCAGGAAATTCAGGGGCATGCTTCCCGAGGCAATGCTATTAAAGGCGCAGGCCAGAAGCTATTCCGGAAACATCAAGCAGTCTCTTAAGATCCTGAAAGAAGCTGCCCGCCTGGCGGAAGGCACGGGCGCAAGAGTGGATCTCGCCCGCATATATTTTGAAACAGGAAAGGTTTTAGCTAATGACGGAACGAAACAAAAAGAATTGAACGGCTGTCAGGCAGGCTATTACCTGGAAAAAGCCAGGGCCATGTTCGAAGAGATAGATCTGCAATGGGATCTGGCGGAGTACAGGAAGTTTACAAAGCCATAAGAGCGTGCTTATTATCCCGTGAATTGAAAGCCCTGTACGTCAGTTGATAACCCGGGTAGGCTTCGAGGAATTTCTGATATTTTGACGGATTATAGCTTTTCTCATCAGATTTTATCTCCACTGCAAGCCCTTCCGTATAACTTCCGGAAATAATGAAGTCAATTTCATTGCCATCCGCGGTGCGCCAGTATCGCAGCGGATCAACGCCATAAGTGTTCCGCAATTGAATATACGCATAATTTTCTGCCACCTGTCCTTTGTCAGTCCTCAATTCCATCTGTGAAAACTGGTTAAGCAATACATTCCTGAAACCCAGATCATGAAAATACACTTTAGGCATTTTTGTCAGTTCTTTGCGGATATTTTTATAAAACGGTTTTAAGAGACGGATATGAAAGCACTTTTGCAATATGTACAGGTAATTATCAACTGCAGTAACTGATAATGACAACAAACGCGATAATTCATTGACGTTGACCAGTGATCCTGTTTGTTGAGAAAGGATCAGGACAAGCTTGTAAAACTTATCCTGGTCCTGGATATTCGATTCCGTTATATCCCGTTTAAGAAATGAGCCGGTCAGTTCCTTCAACCGTTCTACTTTTTTTTGATGATCATCGGCCAGGACTACAGCCGGATATCCCCCGTAGGTAAGGTATTCGGAAAAATAAACCTCCAGCTCTCTGCGCCTTGAAGAAGTATATTTTTCATTGTTTCTTAAAATATTTAATTCATTGGTCAGATCATTATTGCCCGTGCGAAATATCAGAAACTCATCAAAATCGAGTGTGTACAATTCATAAAGCCTTTTTCTGCCCGCTAACGAATCTGTGAATTTTCTGTCGATATAAAATGCACTGCTGCCTGTGGCAATGATCTTGATCTGTTCATGGTATTTGTCAAATAACAACTTCAGAAAATTTGACGGATTTTCAAGGTATTGAATTTCATCAAGAAGAATAAAGATTTTCTTATTCGGGTTAATGATAACAAATTCAAAGATATTTTCAGGATGCTGGTTTAACCTGGATAAAATAGCCGGGTCTTCTAAAGTCAGGAAATAAACCAGCTCCAAATTTTGCTTAAGATGTGCTGAAATTTGGTGTAATAAAGTGGTTTTCCCGGTTTGCCTGGCACCTGTGATAACAGCAAATTCCTTGTCAACAAGCTGATTAATTAATTCAGGAAACAATTTCCGCTGATAGATTTCCATAGGATTTCAATTTTTTACAAAGATAATTCATATTTCAAAAATAAGAAATATCGGATAATAATCATATTACAAATAAATATGATTTTAGCCTCCCACCTCCAGGTCCCCCTGCTCCCCTGTCCCCTCCCGCTTTCCAACAAAAAACCTCCACGTTCAGATAAAATACCCCGGCGAACAGAGAATTAGTTCATATTGGCCTGATGAGGGAGGTAGCTTTGGTGTCACTGGTCATTGGTTATGAATTAAAATCTTAGAACCTGAAACCCGGAACCCGGAACAATAACATAGAACAATTGAACAATTGAACAATCGAACCAAAAACATATAGTCATGAAAAAGCTCATTACCTTATTGGCCATTGTGCTGGCAACCCGTTTGCTGCCGGCCCAGATCAACGTTTTCGACACCTCTTTTTACAGTATTTCGTTGAACGACACCATGCCCGCCAGGGTTTACCTGCCTCCCGGTTACGATGACCATCCGGACTGGTATTATCCCGTTATCTATATACTCCCTGCCTGGACAGGCGGGATTTATAAGTTGAATGGAATGGTAAACCTTGCACAGGAGTATATTAACAACGGGACCATCGATCCGGTCATCATGGTCAGCGCCTTCAATACGCCCCCGCCGTTTGAAGGGAATATGTATGTCAATTCTGTGATTTGGGGAAATTATGAAGATTACAATGTGAATGACGTGGTCGATTGGGTGGAATCCACTTTCAGGGCAATGCCTTACAGAGATTACCGGGCATTATTGGGACATTCGATGGGCGCTCATGGAGCTTTCCGCTATTCTATCCTTCACAAGGAAAAATTTAAAGCCCTTGCTGCTCATGCCACAATAGTCACCAGCAATGAGGATCTATGGCTGGAGCCCTGCCGTCAGCAGGTTATCGATGAACATCCCGGCATCCCCCCTCATTCATATAACTACTCCACTGATGGCGTTTTCACCAAAGGAACATTTTTGTTATCCGCAGCATGGACACCCAACTTGTCTTCTCCTCAAACGTATGTCAGCCCTCAAATTGTCGATTTTTTATGGGATGATTACATCAATTTCATTGATTCCACACAACAAGCATGGCATGCATTCGATATTTCCCACTTGATCCAGCAACTTTCACCTGAGGATAGTACAGGTATATTTTTCGGATGCGGATCAGCGGATAATTTGCTGCTATATCCGGCGAATATAGCCTTAATAGACACCCTGGTAATGCTTGGCCTGCCTTATGAATTTTATGTTCATAGCGGAGGTCATATTATGCCTTATGGCTTTAAAGCGAGAGCGCTTACCTTCCTGGATTCTTTGCTGATGCCACCGGATTTCAATACCACGATTGATATGAAACCAAGGTTGAAGAAATCGTCGAACCTCGCTATTTGTCCGAATCCAATGGATCAAATTGCCACTGTCAATTTTGAAATTCCCTTAACCGGATCCATTGAATTAAAGGTGTTCAACCAGTTGGGACAGGCAGTGTGTACCCTGGCAGAAGGTCAGTGCAGGCAAGGCAAGCACCGGGTGTCATTCGATGCCAGCGGTTTGCCAGCAGGCATTTATTTCCTCCGCCTGCAGGCCGGGCAGGAGGTGGTGACGGGGAAGATCATTAAGCTATGAACTCACCCCTCGCTCGGCTGCGCCGACCACCTCCTCTCTTCGAGAAGAGAGGGGGCTGGGGGTGAGTTCCTTCAAAAAAACCTTATCTTCGTGGAAAACATCTTCATGATCAAGGCCGTCATCGTCGACGATGAAGCGAACATCCGCGAAGCGGTGGCCCGGATGGTCCGCAACTGCTGCCCGAACGTGACTATTGTTGCGCTGGCAGAGGGCGTGAAAGCCGCCGTGGGTGCCATCAACGAGCATGAGGCCGACCTGGTGATCACCGACATCCGCCTTACCGATGGCAGCGGATTCGACATCGTCCGCCACTTCGACAAACCCGACTTCCGCATCATCATCATGTCGGCACGAAACGACTACGCCATCAAAGCTATCAAGTTCAACGCGGTCGATTACCTGCTCAAACCCATCGACGAAAAAGAGCTGACCTTGGCGGTCAACAAAGCCGTGGACATGATCCGCTTCGAGGAAAACCTACAGCAGAAAGCCCTGGGTGAAAGCATCAAAGACCTGAACAAATCGCACCGGCTGGTGCTCAGATCTGCCGACCAGGTGCATGTAGTGAATATAGATGAAATTGTCCGCGTCGAGGCCGACAGCAACTATTCCTCATTCTTCATGCAGGACGGCAGGAAAATTGTCGTCTCCAAAGCGATGGGGGAATTCGAAGAATCTTTACTGGAGCATGGCTTCCACCGCATCCACAAATCCCACCTGGTGAACATCAATAAGATGAGTTACCTGGACAAGGCCGACGGCGGATTCCTGGTGATGATCGACGGGGCGCGTGTGCCGGTGGCATCGCGTAAAAAGGATATGCTGATGGAGTTGTTCGAGGGGCTGGAATGAGAAATCGCAAATTTCAAGCACCAAATTCCAATAAACTCAATATTGATATCCTTAAAGTTTTAAAGGCTCTTGATCTCCGCCACCAGCTTCTGCAGCGTCGCTTTGGCATCGCCGAAGAGCATCCGGTTTTTTGCGTGATAGAAAAGGTTGTTCGGGATAGCGGCATATCCCGCTGCCATGCTACGCTTCATCACGATGACGTTTTTCGCGTCGAGCACTTTGATGATGGGCATGCCATAGATCGGGCTGGAAGGATCTTCCTCAGCGGCCGGGTTGACCACGTCATTCGCGCCGATAACGATCACCACATCGGTGTTGGCCATCTCGTTGTTGGCGTCTTCCATCTCCATCAACTTCTCATAAGGTACGTCGGCTTCGGCAAGCAATACGTTCATATGGCCCGGCATACGCCCTGCCACCGGGTGGATGGCATATTTCACCTCCACGCCTTTGCCCGCCAGCAGGTTGTCGAGCTCGTGGCAGAGGTGCTGTGCCTGGGCGACGGCAAGGCCATAACCCGGGACAATGTATACCTTCTGCGAATAGCTGAGCAATACTGCCGCATCGCTGAGATTGATCTCCTTAACGGTCTTATCGCCATCATCCGCACCAGCAGCGCCGGCGACCCCAAATGCCCCGACAATAACATTCCACAGCGACCTGTTCATGGCTTTGCACATCAAAATAGTCAGGATGGTACCGGAAGAACCCACGAGGATCCCCCCGGTGAGCATGGCCTGGTTGTTGTAAAGAAATCCTCCCATGGCGGCTGCCACGCCGGTGAATGAATTCAGCAATGAGATCACTACGGGCATGTCGGCCCCCCCAATCGGCATGACGAACGTGACGCCGTAAGCCAGCGCGGCAAAAGCAAACAGGTAGATCGGCCAGTTATTCCCTGCTTCCGGTTTCATGATGAGGATGAGCACCAGCGCCACAAGCAATATCACCAGGAAAGTGATGTTGATGATGCGCAGGATCGGGTTTTTGATGTCCCCGATCCGGCCGTCGAGCTTTCCGAAGGCGACCATACTGCCGGCGAAGGAAACGCTTCCGATCATGAGTCCGAGCAATATGGCGATGCCTTCCCCGCCGAACATATGGTGTGCGCCCTCCGCCGCCAGTGCATTTTGCATGTTAGGGAACTCCATCATGGAGATCAGGGCGGCACATGCCCCTCCCATCCCGTTGAATATGGAAACCATCTGCGGCATGGCGGTCATCTTTACCTTCACCGAAGCATACCAGCCGATAAACGAGCCGATTGCCAGGGCCAGCAGGATCCAGCCTATATTTCCGATCCCTTTCGTTTCCACGGTGCCATCGGGCAGGGTAATATGTGTCTTGTGAAACAGTATGGTGAACAGGATCGCAGCCGCCATGCCCGCCGCAGCCCAGAGGTTCCCGGAACGTGCGGTGGCGGGGTGGCTGAGCTTTTTCAGCCCGAGGATGAACAGGATGGATGCCAGCAAGTACGATATCTCGAGAATGGAGACAGGGCTGGAAAATTCAATGGTTTTAATGATCTCTTCCATGGCTTATTCTCCTCTTTTTTTCTTTTTCCTGAACATTTCGAGCATACGATCGGTCACCACAAAACCGCCGACCACATTCAGCGTACCGAGGATCACGGCAATAAAGCCGAGGATGAGCGACAGGGTGTTATCGGCATGGCCCATCACGATGATAGCCCCGATGATCACCACGCCATGAATGGCATTGCTGCCCGACATAAGCGGGGTGTGGAGTACCGCAGGCACATGGGATATCACTTCCACACCCAGGAAAACAGAGAGGACGATGATAAAGATCAGGTCCTTGTTTTCCAGGAAATACCTTAAAATTTCTTCCATAATCGATTATAGATTATTGAGTGATAATTGATTTAATTCTTTCATGGACAATTTCTTTGCCGTGGGTAACGGCGGTGCCTTTCACGAGGTCATCCTCCCAGTTGAGGTTGAGGCCGCCTTCAGGGGTGATGACCAGCTTGAGGAAGTTGATGACATTTTTCCCGAACATGCGGCTGGCGTCGGTAGGAATATCGGAAGGAAAGGAGGAATTCCCGATGATCTTGACGCCATTGTGCACGACAGTTTCATTGTTCTTGGTGACTTCACAGTTCCCGCCCGTGGATGCCGCCAGGTCGATGATAACCGAGCCCGGGGCCATAGCTTCCACTGTTTCCTTCCGGATGAGCAGGGGGGCATTTTTACCAGGGATCTGCGCCGTGCAAATGATTACATCGCTTTTTACGGCCTGGTTGTGGATGGCATCTGCCTGGCGCCGCTTAAATTCTTCCGTTTGCTCCACCGCGTATCCCCCGGCTGATTTATCGTCGATGGCGCCTTCCACATCCACGAATTTGGCACCCAGCCCCACGACTTCTTCCTTAACGGCTGCCCTCACGTCGAATACAAATACAACAGCTCCCAGTTTACGCGCCGTAGCCACGGCCTGCAACCCGGCAACCCCGGCGCCAAGGATGAGCATATTGGCCGGTTTGATCGTGCCGGCGGCGGTCATGAACATCGGGAAGAATTTAGGAAGGGTATTGGCCGCGGTTAGGACAGCCTTATAGCCGGCTGCTGTGGCCTGCGACGATAGGATATCCATGGCTTGTGCCCGGGTGGTCCGGGGGATGACGTCGAGGCTGAATGAGGTGATATTCATAGCAGCCAGCTTTTTGATGAGGTCACCGTTGAAATATGGGTTCAATACGCCCATGAGTACCTGGCCTTCCCGGAGCAATTTGAGTTGTTCGGCGTCAGGAGGGTTGATCTGCAGGACCAGGTCGGATCCTGCGATCACTTTTTCCCGCTCACCGATCACTGCCCCTGCCATCTCATAGTCTTTGTCGGAAGCAAATGAAAGCAATCCGGCCCCTTTCTCCACCATCATGTTGACTTTCATCTTGACAAGCGCGGCAACACCTTCGGGCAGCAAAGCGACCCGGTTGTCGCCGGCCATTTCTTTAAGTAATCCTATCGTCATACCATTTGGTTTTTGATTTTTGCCTTGCAAATGTAGTGTTTAGACTGGAAAAATATTCTTTGCAGAATTAGTTTTCCACACAGGACTTTTATTAAATCCTCCTAGAATTGTATCCTCCACGTTGCGATCGGATAGAATCCCATTTTATATCCCTGCACTATCTCTCCCGTGGCAACGTCTATCCGGTACAAATCCACGTAGGTATAGTTGCTTCGGTATTGCAGGTCGATGAATAACAGCATGTTGGCATGGGAAATGTTACGCCGGAATCCGAGACGGAGACTGCCGCGGAGATAATCCTCAAACCGAACCGAATAGGCTTTTTTCCAGTCGTACTGAACCTGTCCGGTAGCAACTGTCTTTTCCACATCATACGGGACATAGGGCCTCCCGCCGGTCCAGGTAACCCGCAGACCGGCGATGAGGAACCGGTTCCTGTACCTGCCCACCGGTAATTCATAGCCTCCAACGGTATTCAGCACAAAACGGTTATCGAAGGCAGTGCTTCTTCTCTCGTCATCATATCCCCGGTAAAATGAACGGAAAACGGAAGCCGTGAATAGAAAATAGTAATTCCGGTGCAGGAACCGCTCAAGCGTGAGGTCCAGCCCGTAATTGGTGCCTTTCCCCATGCTGACCAGGCTGTCGTAACGCATGATGTAGTAATCGACGCCCTCATTAAGCGAAGAATACTGGGGAATGCCCTGTTTCACCGGCGCGTCATAAAGATACTGGTAGTAGGCCTCCGCCTTGAACCGTAACTGCTCGGTGACCAGCCAGTCATAACCCAGTATCGCATGGATGCTCCGCATGAAATCCAGGCTCAGGTTGGTTTTCTGATACCGGCCATCCGGCAACTGACCCTGGGTGAAATACATCATCAACGGAACGGCCTGGCTGTGCATACCGAATCCCGCATTGAGCGCCCCGTTGGTGGCAAGGTCCCACCTGAATCCCAACCTGGGCTCCAGTGAGTACGAATCATTCAATGTAAGATATTGAAAATGAATTCCGAAAGTGGATGTAATTTTTTGCCCGAAACGATGCCGAAACTCTGCGAAGGCCCTCAGGAGGCCCATATTTCCGGCAGTATCCGTGTGGTAGATGTATTCATGGTGCACATACTGGCTGTCGGCAAAACTGACGAAATAGTGTTCATAGGACAGGCCGGTTTCCATGTCGTTTCTGGCATTGAATTTCTTCATCAAGCCCACGTTTCCGGAAAATTTAGTCTCGGATGAATTCTCCCCGGCCCAACGGAAAGGTTGAACAGTTAGATCAAAGGTGTCGAGGGAAGTTTCAATACCCGAATAGGTGGCATAAAGCTGTGTACGAATACGGGTTGTGGGATTGAAAAAGTAAAGGTGGCTGACGCCAATGGCTCCCAGGCTTGATTTGGTCTTCAGGTCCTCGCCGTGGGTATCGAACATCCATTTCTCCTGTTCCAGGTCTGATTCTTTCAGCCTGATCCTGCTCTTTCCTCCGGTAGCGGTAACGGAAAAAACCCCGCCATTCTTAACCGGGAGGTTCATTTTTAATGAGAGGTCCTGGTAATCGGCGCTTTCAGGCAGCTTAACACCCATTGCCTCCAGGAGGCTGGTGAATGAATACCGGTAGGCAGCCAGGTAGGTGGCATTCCGGTCTTTGATAAATGGGCCCTCTGCGCCGAATTCCATGCCGTTGAACCCCAATTGTCCCCAGAATTCACGCCGCTGAGAATTTCCGTCCCGGTAATGGATGTCGAAAATACCGCTGATGGCATTGCCGTACTCCGCGGGAAAGGCCCCGGTGAGAAAATCGGAGTTGGCCATGAGGTTGGTATTGAGGACGGTCACCGGTCCCCCGGAAGTACCGGTGGCTCCGAAATGGTTCGGGTTGAGGATCTCCATGCCGTCCACCCGGTACCTGGTGCTGAAGGGGGAGTTGCCGCGGATGACCAGGTCGTTGCGGTTGTCCCGGCTGCTCACAACCCCGGCATAATTCGCAGCCATCCGGGCCGGATCCCCGTAACTGCCAGCATACCGCATCGTTTCATCGATGGTGAAGGAACGTGCGCTGATCAGCGCCATGGGATTCACCGGCTGGTCTTTGCGCTGCCGGGCTACGATCTCCACCTCCCTGCCCATCATCGGGACCTCTTCCATTTCTACCCTCAGCACCAGTTCCTTGCCTCCTGCAACGATCTGGTTATCCAGCATGACCGTTTTGTATCCGATAAAACTGACCTGTATGCTGTGCCGGCCGGTCGGGACGTCCCTAATGATGAAGTTGCCGTTGACGTCGGTCGCTGCGCCCATGACCGGATCCGTCGTGATGATGGTGATGTTGGCCCCGGGCAGCGGCGATTGGGAGGTCTTGTCGATAATAGTACCGCGGATGTTCTGGAGAGGATGTTCCTGGGCTGAGGAATTCAAGGTGATGAAAATAAACAGTATCATTCCGGTTACCAGCACTCTATAACACATACCACAACCTTAGTACATATTACATACCACATACTACATACCACATTTTTCACACTACCTCTCTATCCCCGCCACCTTCTCCCAATCAAGATCTGTAAATCTTTCCCCGTCCCATTTCATATGAGCTTGGTAGAACATCTCCGCAAAAAACTCGTACTTTGAACTGCGCTCCGGATTGTGAACGTAAAAAACCGTTTTATGAGGATCCAGATTGTATTTCCCTACTATCTCAGCCGAAACTTGTTCCACCAGGCCGGTTACCGAATTTCCTGGATTTTCCTCGTACAGTTCGGTCAGGACTACAACTGTTTCCCTGTCGTTGCTCCGGATGTAAATCCCGCAAAGTGATGGCATCTCCCACTTGCCCTTGAAATGGTAGATCTCGTCGATATATTTCTTCTTTTCTTCCATGATCATCGGTCGACTTCCTTTCCAAAACTAAGCTTAGCCAGGTCTTTCCTGACTGGCTGATAGGTGCCCTGTTTCCGTTCCCGTTCCATCACCTTCATGATCAGTTTGAACATTTTCTGCTCCTGTGTCTCATGTTTGTAGAATTGGTCCCAGGCATAATGGTACAGCTCCTGTAAGCGGTCGGGCGACATTTTCAGTGGCTGGAACACCACCTGCCCGGCATTGAAATGATTCCAGTCCGTGTCGAAGATCCTTTTATCCCTGACCATGTCGTCGTAGGCCTTGGTCTGGGGAAATGGGGTGAGGACGGTGAATTCCGCCAGGTCCAGTTCCACTTCCAGCAGGAAATCGATCAGCCGGAGGATATCGTCTTCGCTCTGGTTGTCCATTCCCAGTAACACCGTGGCTTCCACTCCGATGCCGAAATCATGGTAACGCTGGATCCGGTTCCGGATATAATTGGAGTCGTCGATCACAGCCTGGTAAACATACCATGCCCCTGCCCGGGCTGCCAGTTCGAGGATTTCCGGGTCGTCATCGATCGTATGGCTGCACCAGTTCTTCCTGAACGGCTCCATCATCCTGAAAAGTTCCTTTTCCCAGGTTTTATCCTGGGCCAGGGAATTATCCACCACGAACATGCGGTTGTTGTCAAGGGAGTCCAGTTCTTCGGCTACTTTGTCGAAAGGCCGGGGCCGGAAATGCCTTCCCCCTAAAAAGGACGCTGCACAGGGATAACAGGCAAACCGGCACCCCCGGGAAGCCTGGAACAGGTCCACCATACGGATGCCCTTGTGATAATAAAGGTCCTGGTTCAGGATATCCCTCCTGGCCGGTCCGATCAGGGCCGTATCGGGAGGATGTGGAAGATAGTTGTAAAGCTTTTTCAATTGGCCGTTCCGGAAATCCTGGAAGACCTCTTCCATCCGGCCTTCCACCTCACCGAGGAACACGCTGTCGGCATGCTCCAGGGTCTCATCGGCATGGAGCATGGTGGAAACGCCTCCGAAGATCACTGGAATTCCCCTCCGGCGGTATTCATCGGCAATAGCCCAGCCGCGCCTGATCTGGGCGGTGATCATCATCGAAATGCCCACGATGTCGCAGGGATCATCGAAATTCAGGTCCTGTACGTTCTCATCGATAAATTCAACCTTGACATAATCGGGAAGGGCAGCGGCCACGGCTGTAGGACCCAGTGGCGGTAAATTGAACAGGGTTTGCCCCTCAAGTTTGGTCCATTTCGGATATATCAGTTTTAAAATCATGCGTGGTCAGTGTAATGGTATTGTTCAATACGACTGGCAAGCCGTTGCCTTACGAATTGCTTCTCATCTTCGCCAAAGATATAGGAATTTTTTCTGAAGTGTTTCGTTTGCTCCCTGTATCTCCCGATCCGGTTTTCTGTTTCAGGGGTGAAATCCAATCCGAAGGACTGATAAACTTTCCGGACCTCTTTTACAGGGTTTGCATCCAGGTCTTCATAAGTCACGGTGCAATATTGTGACCTGTCAAGCTTATTCAATTCTTCTTCGATCACCTGGTAAAACAACCCGAGGCCATCGGTCACTTCCTCAATTCCCGGGAAAAAGCACCTGCCTTTCAGCTGGTTATCCTTTGCCATGATTTTCCAGAGATGCAGGGAGGAGGCCACGACCATGCAGGGATCCCGGTGAATGTAAATGAACCGGGCATTCGGGAAAGTTTCCAAAAGTAAAGGGATCCGAAGGGAATGCATGGGGTTTTTAAGCAGCAGCCTCTTTCCGGAATCCCTTCTGATCCGGCGGCAATAGTCCAGGAATTGCCGTTGCCATTGTTGCCGTTCTTCCTTACGGGAAGGAATATAGCTTTCCCGGTTTAAAATGGCATATTCATTTTTCACCGGAAAGATCAGTTTTAGCAGGGGGGAATGACCGGTCAGCTTCAGCAGTGCGAATTCGTCTTCCTGGGGATCGTCAAAACCCAGTTCCACTTTATCCATCGGCCTGTGCCGGAGCACTTTTCCCATTATCGGCCGGAAATACCGGTCAGCCACCAGGAAGCCTTCCGGAAAGGTCACCTGGAACAGGGAAGGGGCAACGAACCGGGGGTCCAGGGCCAGCAGGTTGTGTAGCAGCGTGGATCCTGTGCGCCAGTGGCCGATTATGATGACCGGGTCATCGGGCACCGGGAAATTGTCTATCTTCTCCCGGTATATCCGCCTTTCACGCCAGGCGAAGAAGGATGCCCAGAAGCTGTTTTGTAAGATGAATAAGATTCTGAAAATATTCTTCAGGGAGGGAGTGAAACCGTGCTTCCGCAAAAGCCTGGCAAACGGGCCCATCCGGATGCCGGTGATAACGTAGGAGTGCATTCGCAGGGATCAGAGCCCTTTTTCCCGTATGATGAATTCCGCAATGGAATCGACTGATTCCAGCACATTCCTGGCTACATTCTGGTCGGCTATGCGTACCTGGAACTTTTCCTGGATCGCCATCACCAGTTCAATTCCATCGATGGAATCGAGATTCAGGATATTCTCTTTGGAGAACAAGGGAATGGCATCAGGCACCTGTTCGGGACTGATATTCTTGATGTTCAGGGTTTGGATGATGAGTTCCTTGATCTCTGTCTTAAGCGAAATGGCTTCTGTAACCGTCATATGCAACGCTTTACTTAACGAGTTGATATAGTTCTGTGAAGAATTTTCGTTCTTCGTCGGCCTGGGCATGGACCATCCGGCTGAGTTCCGTCAACCGGTCGGGGCCGAGGTCGCGGTTTTTTCCGATTTTGGCTGCAAAGTAAGAAATATTCCTCCATTTATCGCCAATCTCCATCATTTGTTTTGAAAAGGCGATCAGCCTGTCGTCTTTCACAAAGGCGTGTGCCTGTTGCAGGAATGTGGCATACATGTAGCGGAACCCGCCTCCGCCGGTACCCTGGTCCTCCAGGAAAACATTGATCTTCATGACCCGGTCCGACAGGTCATCGGTATCCCGAGCCAGTTTCGGCCATTCCGGCAGTTTATCCGCAAACTTATGGATCCCTTTGATGCCGAGGAATGGGATGGGCAACCGGAGCATATTGAAGCAGGCCTTGCGGATTCCCGTAAGTATGGCCTTTTCAAAATCGGGATCTTTCGGAACATAGACCGGGTAGAACATTTTCCCCTTCGGCGCCATCATACCCCCGGCAAAACGGGCCGTCAGCAGTTTATGTTTTTCAAGCTGCGACCGCTGCTTGTAGTAGCTGTCGCTTACGTGGTAACTGCTGCCGTTCATCCCAAAAACCACGATGTAATGGGCGTTGATGTGCACCCGCTGCCATTCGGGCATATAATCCATGTAGAAGAAATCCACCTGGACGGCAGTCGGATGTCCTTCCCGGAGCGCTTCTTCCAGGGCTGCCTGACCGGCTTCGGGCGACCGGAAGGTTTGCTCCCTGAACTTCACCCCAAGCCGTTTTGAGATCTTCTTCCGGATATCTCCAGGCCGGGAACGCAGGATGAACATCGGGAATGGCAGGTCGGACGATTTGAGGTAACCGAAAAAGATCCCTCCGGCGATACCGAAAACCAATGGTTCCGTCAGCTGCATACCGGCATGGTTCAGCAACGCCGTCACCGTGCCTGTCTCGCAGTGCGCCGCCATCCTGTGCTCAAATGGTAGTTCTATTGAGTTCATCTGTTAATTTCAAATTCCTTGTCTCCTTGCCTCCTGGTCTCCTGGCTTCATTGCTTCCCCTCACTTCGCCCTACGCCCTAAGCTCCCCAACCTTTACCCCAAACACCACCGCGTATTTCTCCAGCATCTTTTCGCCCAGCTTTGCGAATACCTCCGGCCGGAAATGCTTCTTCAGCTTGCGTTTACTGATCCCGACGCGTTTGGCCAGGTCGCCCGGGCCCATGTCCTGCACCATCATGTAGTAGTAAACCGGGCTGATCTTTCCCTGTTTCAGCTCTTCTTCCATTTCCTTCGCCAGCTTTTCCTTCTTGTAAAAAAAATCATCGATGTAATGGGCGGAAATGTAAGATCCAGTCTGAACCGGGGCATAGCTCTCATCATCCTTTTCCACGAAAAGAACGACCTCGTGCACCTTGCTGTCGACTTTGATCTCTTTTTCCTTCATAATGACAAATTTCTCAGGCTCAAGTGACCGGAACTGCCGACAAAAATAAATTGATTTTTGATTATTGCAGACTGATAAGTCAAATTGTTCTCTCGGACCTGTCTTGCTTTTACACCGGGATTTATGCCCTTACCGCTTCGATGACGGAAAAAGGTGCGATGGTGCGGATGAGCCTTTTGATCCGGAATCCGGAGTTTTTCAGCAGGATTTCAAATTCTTCGCGGGTCCGTTCCTTTCCGCCTTCCGTGCCGACCATCATGAGCAGGTCCAGCCGTTTTCCCAGGCTGGGACGGTTATCCGGTTTGATAATGGTTTCCACGATTAGTAACCTGCCCCTGGGGTCCATACTTTCATGGATCTTCCTGAGGATCATTTCACAGTCCTCGTCATTGAAAGCGTGGAGAATGTTTTTCATGAAATAGGCATCACTTCCGGCCGGGACTTCTTCGAAAAAACTACCCGGCATGACCGTCAGGCGGTTTCCCAGGCCGTATCGTGCAATGGCCTCTTCCGCGGCTGGAACCACATGAGGTTGATCGAACAGGATCCCTGTCATTTTTTTGTATTTCCGGAGGATATTGGCCAGCACTATGCCGTGACCGCCGCCAATGTCCACCATCCGGCGAATGCCATTGAACCTGCATGACGAAAGAATAGCCAGGGAAATGAGGTTGGCCGAATCGTCCATGGCCTTGTTGTACAGGGCGTTTTTCGTAGGATTTTCCTCCAGGAACTGGAAGATCGACTTGCCGTATATCTTCCGCGTGTAGCTTTCTCCTATATGGATCACGTCCGTGAAGACCGAGAACAGTTTCTGGTTCGTTTCGCAGAATTGATGCAGGATCAAATGTTTCATCGAGCCGTCGCCTTCTTTCAGGGCATTGGAAAGCCGGTTGTTTTCGAACATCCTGCCGGGCAGTTCCCGGAAGATGCCTTCCCCTGCCAGCATGCGCAGCAGACGGTAAAGGTTTTCCTCATCGGTGTTGGTGAGAACGGCCAGTTCCTTGATTCCCATGGGCCCGGACTCCAGTCTCTCAGCAATGCTGAGTTCACAGGCCGCAACAATGGCCCGTGATATCCAGAATCCCTGCGCTTTTTCATAAACGGCCATATTCGGGATCACCATACGCTTGGAAAGACTGCATAGCCATCTCCGGAGTTGTAAACCAAAAAAATAGAAGAATTGGTGGGGGAATTTCGGCAGGGACTTTCTCTTCTTCATTCGGTTATATTAGTCATTTTGGTTTGGAAAGCAGTATGAAACTGCACTGTTGCCCTTTATGCAGGTTAAAGATAAGAATGTTATCAATCCCTGCCTGTGTTCCCCCGGGATTTATTTTCATGACCCCTGGAATCCGCTGCTCCCGGATAGCATGGGCAGCGGCCCACATGGCGAAACCCGATGCCGTGAGGTATTCTCCGCAGAGGTGCTTGAATGCCGCAAGAGGTACCCCGCCGGGAAACAGTTCGCCCAGGATCTCATGATAAACGGGATCATACCTTTGATCCCCGTTCAGTCCTGCCAATACCCAGTCGATCCTCCGGTCTTTCAGCAATGCCCTGACCCGGGAAGCGGTGGCCGGATTATCCGCATAACCGGTGACAACTGCATCTACTTCCGCATAGGTATGGGCTTTCCGTTCATCCGACAGCAGGAAAAAACTATATCCTTCCCCTGAAAGGCTTCCCGGAGCAGGATGATCGATCAACGACAGGTTACTGGCCGGTTCTTTCCTCCACCATCCGGCCCGGTCATAAAGGATGAACTGGTTATCCGTGATCTCGTCGAATCCGCCCACGAGGATATTCCGGCTTTCCTTGTTTTCCAACCGGATCAGGGCATCTTCCACGGCCTGTTCGAAGGCGAAGCCGGAATGGGCATAGGCCATGTTGTAATGGAAGCTCTCCAGCAGGATGGCAATCTGCGATCCAAGGGCGTTATGCGTGGATTGTATGAACGGGGTGGGAGGGAGGAAGCTTTCTTTGTTTTTATAGATTGAAAGGAGGAATTTTTCCGAATCCTGCACGCTGCCCCAGCCGGAGCCGGTGATAATGGCATCCGGATGCGGGTTGCCGGCGTCATCCAGGCAGATCTTCGAAGCGGTCCAGCCCAGGCGTATCAGCCGGTTCATGCGGCGGGTGTACTTTTCGTCGAGCCCCGTATCCACTTCCGGCTCCTGGCACTGGATCATACGGGCATGGTATTCCTGAACCTGTTCGGGGAAACTGCCCCGTTCCCACGACCGTTGTGGCGAAACACACCCTATGCCGTTGATGAATGCTCTCATTTTGAGATTTTGGAGAAGATAAGTGAAGTGTTGTTCCCCCCGAAGCCGAAGGAATTGGAGAGCACGTGCCGGTAGTTGTCGGACAGGGGGACCAGGGGACAGGGGGAAAAGGAGAGCTCCTTCATCTGTTCCTCGAAGTTCAGGTTGGGCCATGCCATGTTGTGCTGGAGGCTCAGCACGGAAAATACCGCTTCAGCGGCGCCGCAGGCCCCGAGGAGGTGGCCGGTGTGGGCTTTGGTGGAGCTGACGGGAGGGATGTGGCTGCCGAATATTTTTTCAATGGCCTTGCCTTCCGAGAGATCGTTGTTGATAGTGGCCGTACCATGGGCATTGATATAGCCTATGTCTCCGGGGTGAAGTCCATTGCGGTCCATCGCTTCCTGCATGGCCAGGGAAGCGCCTGTGCCTTCGGGCGACAGAGCCGTCTGATGGAAGGCGTCGGTGGAGTTACCGTATCCCGTGATCTCGCAGAGCGGCTTACGATCGCCGATGGTGTCTTCCGACTCCAGGAACAGGTAGGCAGCCCCTTCTCCCAGGTTCAGCCCGAAGCGGTTGTCGTCGAAGGGTTTGCACAGGCCTTTGTCGTAGATCATCAGGGTGTTGAAACCGTTCAGCGTGAACATGCTGAGGGCGTCGGTCCCTCCGGCCAGGGCGCGGTCCAGCCGGCCGGACCGGATGAGGCGTACGGCCGTCATGATGGCGTTAGCAGAGGAGGAGCAGGCCGTATTGATCGTGGATACATAATCCCGTATGCCCAGGTACCTGGCAATCCGGTCGGTACTTTCGCTGCATTCGTTCGACTCCACCCATTCATTGCGGGTGTTGTTGGAGAGGTAGTCGAGGTAGTATTTTTCCGTGGCCACCATTCCTCCGACAGTGCAACCGGAGAGGAGGCCGGTTCGCATGAACTCTCCCCCTGACCCCCTCTCTTCGAGAAGAGAGGGGGAACGAAAGGGGGTGAGTTCTTCGACTGCTTCCCTTGCCGCCACCATTCCCAGCAGGGCGGTCCGGGTCAGGCCGGGTACTGGTTCCACTCCGGCCATAGCGGCCAGTTCCGTGTCGGTATGTTTGATTTCGCCGGCCAGCAGGGAACCGCGGTGTGCTGTTTCCAGCAGGGAAATACTTCCGATGCCCGATTTGCCTGTGAGCAGCGACTGCAGGTTTTCAGCCACATTATCGCCTATAGAGGAGATGATTCCGATACCGGTGACGAAGACGCGTTTTGCCAAGTTCCAGCTGATTGAGAGGAGTGGCAAAGATAGAATCTTTAAATTTTGAATTTGGGGTGATTTTTATAAATAATTTAAAATTCAAAATTCGCAATTCAAAATTATTCTTAATTTTGTGCCCTCAAATTTTGAGAACGCTATCTTCCCCGATAGCTCAGCCGGTTAGAGCGAATGACTGTTAATCATTAGGTCCTTGGTTCGAGTCCAAGTCGGGGAGCCGAAGTCGACTGATCCCCCGCTTAGGCGGGGGATCTTTCTTTTTGTACCTTTTGTAAGCCTTGATAGACAAGGGATAGCTCAATCCAGTATCCTTTAAAAGATTTTTAGATATTGGGGATTTTTGATTTACTAAAAATTCCGGGTTTTTATAATTATTGCTTTTAACTAAGGGTTATATCTGTACGCCTGAAGTGGATTTAGATACTTTTTTTGTTTTCGATTTATTCAGCCTCTATCCCTGACCCTTTCCCCACCCGGGGAAAGGGAATTATCCGTGCAATCAGTTTTATTGGCTTCGCACCGTAATATTCCAACTCAATCTTTTTTCCTTCACAGACTAAAGCAAAGCAGTTGCAAACTAAAAGAATCACTAAATTTACCTTTCAATTGCCCAACCTATCATTTAATTCATGCTTTAATAAGATAAGCTTTGTTTTAATAACTTTAAAACCAGCGTGATATGGTAAAGTTGGGCGGACAAGAGGAGTACCCGATCTATTTCGGTGCAGGGCCTGAATTGTTGAGGATGGCAGGTGACCTTCGAAAATCCATGACAAAAGCAGAGAAAGTTCTTTGGGAACGGTTGAGAAGCCGGCAGGTAAAAGGGTACAGGTTCAGAAGGCAACACCCTGTGAAAGACTTTATTGTCGACTTCTTTTGTTATGATGCCATGCTTTCCATAGAAGTTGATGGAGAAGTTCATAATGACTCATATCAAAAGGAGCGAGATGAACAAAGAAAAATGATCTTAAAAAAACTGGGAATTAATGAACTTCGATATACCAACGAGCAAGTTTTAAACCAAATCGATGAGGTAATCCAAGAAATTGAATCCGAATTGTCAAAATAGCATCACCAATTCTCCCTTTCCCCGGGTGGGGAAAGGGCCGGGGATAGGGGCTGATCAGCCGGGATCTTTCTTTTTGTACCTTTCGTAAGCCTTGATAGATAAGGATTAGCTCAGGCCGGGGAGCTTTATAATATTTTTAGATACTTGGTTTTTTTTCATTTCTGGAAAATTAATGGTTTTCTCAGTAAAAACCGCTGGTAAAGGCTTGTCATTGTAGTTAGGGAAAGGATTTAGATAATCTGTTTTTCAGTGCTTTAAAAATTAAATCTATTCTCACCGGGTATTTTTTGGAGAAATCCGGATTAATAATAAAAATCAATTGTTATGAAAGAAAGTAATGCCGATTTAATCCCTGATGAGCTGATTTTGAGCAAGATTTATCTGATCCGGGGAAGGAAAGTAATGCTCGATATGGACCTGGCAGAATTATATGGTGTTGAAACCAAATAGTTAAAAAGAGCAGTTCGCAGAAATGAAAAGCGATTTCCGCCAGATTTCATGTTCGAGCTTGTGCAGGAAGAACTTGAAAACTTGAGGAGCCATTTTGGCACCTCAAGTTGGGGAGGAATAAGATATTTCCCTATGGCCTTCACTGAACCTGGAGTGGCAATGCTTTCAAGCATCCTGAATAGTGATAGGGCAATCTCTGTAAATATTCATATCATTCGAATCTTTATCCGACTGAGAGAAGTGTTGATGTCAAACGCTGACATATTGAATAGAGTGAATCAGGTTGAACAAACACTGGCCGGGCATGACGATAAAATCCTTCTGATCTTCGAATACCTCCGCCAACTTGAGCAATCCCGTCAACAACAGGACGACCAGGCTGACCGGAAACGGATTGGGTTCAGACAGGAGGATTAGATTTGCTTCCGATCAACCATTATAATTCATAATGGAAAGAATACACCGTCAACTAATTTTTTTTCAGAGCCTAATGCTTTGTAAGGATATCTTAAAAGATTCCATACCTTTATGATGCCAATGGCACCAAACTCCGAAAGTGCTATTACGAAGATAATTACGTGGAGGATAGCCGAGCAAATATATAATGCAAAGATAACTGCTCTCCTCCCCCGGTTGGGGGAGGCCGGGAGGGGGCTGACCAGCCGGGATCATTCTTTTTATAACCTTTCATATTCCTTGATAGACAAGGACTAACTCAGGCCGTGGAGCTTCAAATTATTTTTAGATACTTGAAAAATATATCTGTATACTGACCGGATAATTTTTGAAAAAAATCCCGATTAAAAGTTAAGGTATCACATTTTGTGATACCTGTCTTGAAACCACTTATTATTTGACTTGATTTGAACAAGGTATATTAGAAGACAAAGGAAATCAACTCATTCGGCCTGTGAAATCATGCTTTATTAATATTCAAAAAAAACAGGTCGCTGAAATATATTCTGAGCTTAAAATTACTATTTAACAAATCCATAACATTAATTAACAAACCTTAACAGCATTCCCGGCTTATCACATGTACCTTTATATATCTGTTAGTTAAGATAGTGGGAATATGCTGAATCAACCACTTTAAATTGATAGTAAGCATTCATATGAAAAACTAATGATATGGCAACAGTAATTTTAAACCACAGGGTAGAGGACTATAAAAAATGGCGTCCTGTTTTTGATGCAGATTTCCGGAGAAGAAAAGAAGCCGGAATGACGAATGAGAGGGTTTTCAGATCAGCAGATGATCCAAATACCATTTATATCATCGCAGAGGTGGCAGATCCCTCTATCACGGCAAAGATGATGAACGATCCTGACCTTGCTGCAAAAATGAAAGAAGGCGGAGTAATCAGCAAACCTTCGGTGACAGTTCTTAATTTAACTTGAGTCAATTGTTAACCTCCTCAAAATATGGCCCTTTAAATTTCCATTAAAATATTCAGAAAATGGCCAGTTTCGGGGAGCCGAAGCCGAATGACCCCCCGCTTAGGCGGGGGATCTTTCTTTTTACCAAGCTCCTATCCCCTGACCCCTTTCCCCAACCGGGGAAAGGGGGAAGTTTGGCGAAATTATTTTCGTATTTTTGATAGATATGGCAAAACTGAGGGGACAAGAAGATTACCCGATCTATTTCGGGGCAGGGCCTGAATTGATTAGAATTGCCGGAGATCTTAGAAAATCCATGACCCAGGCAGAAAAAGTCCTTTGGGAAAGATTGAGGAATCGGCAAATAAACGGGTTTCGTTTTCGAAGACAACATCCAATCAAGGATTTTGTAGTGGATTTCTTTTGTTACGATACAATGCTGGTAATCGAAGTCGATGGGTCGGTCCATAATGATTTAAGCCAGAAAGAGCGTGACGAACAACGCACATTGATACTGAAGCGATTGGGTATCCATGAAATTCGTTTCACAAACGATGAAGGAAATAACCGCACGGACCAGGTCATCAACAAAATTGAAAAAGAATTACAAGCCATGCGGTAGCCTCTCCCTTCCCCCGGGTGGGGGAAGGGTTGGGGATGGGGGCTGAATCCCCCGGGTGGGGAAAGGGCCGGGGATAGGGGCTGAGTGGATACGCCGGACAAATTGGCCAGTCTGCGCCGATTCTAAATGCCCACCCTAGTCTTTGAAGATGTGGAGTTTATGGCTATCTGTATTAACCGGCGTGGTGTCGTCAGTTTGACTGGCTTGTCCACTCTGGCAATGCGCCTTCAATGGTAGCAATTTTTCTATCCGGTCAATTGCCCTGTTTCCCGTGCAATTGATCCTGCAAAGTGAACAAAGGTTTTTGATTGATTTTGGCCAGCCCCGTTTCAGGGCGGTCAAGTGCTGTGATTAAAAACATGACCACTGCAAAGATGAGGGCCATCAAGACATTGATCTTGAAACTTCCTTTTCCTGAAATTCCGAATTGATAGCCCAGTACAAACATGGAAAAGAATAAGATCACATATAAAACATAAAATACAGTCACTGGAATACGGTACTCAAGTGCTACAGTCACCCGTTGATTATAATTATCAATGAGGTCATTGACAGATGAAGTATAGAGTGCGTAAACTTCTGAACTCCGGTCCTGCCTGGCCAGTATTTCAGCATAACCCCAAAGCGTGTCAAGAATTTGCTGCGAACGGGAAAGCACCAGGCCCAGTTTCGAGAAGTCCCTGGTAAGTTCAACCCGCTGATCAACGTATTCAACAAGCAGTTTTTTAGTGCCGGAACAGATCGGTTCATCGATCAATCCTGCCCGCAGGTAGGTTGTCCGGATGTTCGTAACCTCTTCCAGGAGCTTGCTTTTGCGTGAATCGTAATGATTGGCAGCAATTTGAAAAGTGAAAGCCAGTATGAAAGCCAAAAGACCAAATACCGCCCCCACCACGGACCCAACCGCAGACTGCTGCAATTCCGGAGATTTCTTAAGGCTATATATGCCATACCGTTGACCTAGGAACAAAGCTGTCAAAACGGAAAGCAGCGGGATAAAGGACATCGCTGCTACTTCAAGGACAATACTTATTTTCATACATTCGTTTTTTTATCGTTCCTGTTATTCAAACCGGGCTTCTATCTTACCTTCTTTTATTGCATGGTTGAGGGATGCGTAGTCTTTTTCATTTTGGTCGGCATAGGCAAAAGAGAAACTGGCAATGGCTTTATCAAAAGTGTCACTTTTTCCCATATATCCGCTTAACATCGCTGCGTCTCCCGAACGTGCATGCGAAAGAGCCAACGCCTGTCCGCACCAATCCGCGTAGGCGATCATTTCAACCTTTCCAAATGTTTCCACCTTCATGGAAATCTTGATATCACGGAGTTGGCGGAAGAAAAAATGCCGCCCAAACCTTCCTTTGGTCCAACCTAAAAACGGATCGCTGAACGGCTGAATGAGACGGTAGCCGTTGACTACCCGCTGGCCATGGTTTGGGTATTGGCTTTTCCCGGCAAAAGGTTCAAGCACCGATGGCCGCGCCTCTTTCACCTGAAGGAACAAAGTGTCTCCGTCATTTGTCATGAGCAGTAAAACCCAGCATGCAGTGCCTACGCTTCCGACACCAACGACTTTTATCGCTGCATCCTTAAGCTCATAACGGTCAAGCAGGAAACTGTATACCGGGGGCAGGGTTTGTTTATAAAGTTCAAATGCTTCCCTCACAGTCTCTGCAATCTCTCCTGGCGTATGTCCCTCCGCATGAAAAATAGCAGGCAAATTATCTATAATGAATGGCGACTTGCCTGGTCCTTGCCCAATCTGCGGGAAAATATCTTCGGCGATGCTTCGTCCACGTTCTTTTTCCACCCGTTTTAAACCGCGGGCAACCAACTTAGGATCCTTTAGTTTGGATATCATCATATCTGCGGTGAGTGCAATATGCCATAGTTCCAGGATTTTCATCCCGCTGTATGCAGCCATATTCTCCCGATAAGAGCTGACGCAATTCAGGGCCGCAGCTCTTGCAATGGAATCACTGAGCTTATTGTTCCTGCAAGCGACCACGAAGCTGGCCGCCAATCTTTTGACATCCCATTCCCAGGGTGCAGGCAGCGTTTCGTCCAGGTCATTGATGGAGAAGATGATATTTTTTTCCGGGGTTGCAAATCCGCCAAAGTTGCACAAATGGGCATCTCCGCATGCCTGAACATAAATACCGGTAGTGGGCGTACTGGCCAGGTCGGTAGCCATATTAAAAGCAGAACCACGGTAAAAGGTAAAGGGTGATCTTGACATGCGTCCGTGACGAAGCGGAAGCAGATCCGGAATCCTGCCTTTCTCACTGATCAGGAGAAGATCCAGAGGATCCCGCCGGCCGACAGGGGCCTCCCATTGCGAATGGGATGAACGCGGGCAGGTTTTTCGTAATTGTTTCCCCATTTCATAACGTTCATTGCGGGGAGCATGATGTATCCTCAACTTCATGTTTTCAGGATCAGCCTGATTTGATACACTTGAAGATATCTGTTCCTGATTTCCCATAATAAGGCGTCTTTAAAATAATTAATACACAATAAGTTAATTCAGCACCTGGCATTGATAACAAAGATAGACAATGATTATGTCGAAGTTACTTGTGACCTATACTCGTCATTAGGTATTTTTATAACCTTTCATTTGTGCCATTCCTTTTTCATCGGGCGATATCCCGATCAGTCGATCAGCCGATCCAACGATGTATTTTTTCCTGTCATATCGGCTGATCGACTGATCTCTTTATCGTCTGTTAATTTTCGGCACTTAATATTCTGAAAGGAGCACAAATTCCCGACTTTTGCTGGTTTTTCAGTTAACCCACACTTTAAAATTTACCAATACTGGTTAACTTTTGCTGACGATTTAAACAGTTGCCTGGAGCCAATCTTCCAGCCGTTTCACCGCTTCTGTAACTTTAGGGCAGTAAGTTTCTACAAATTCATCATGGTTTTTTTCTTCATTGAACAGGGTTCCGGAGGCTTCCAGGGCTGTCCTGCCGTTGAAATCGACATAGGCGATCCGGGCCGAGTATTCGTAAGGGTCCCTGCCAAAGTCCGACCCGGGTAGCATAGCTACACCGGTGTCGTCGAGGATACGGCTGCAAAGTTGCTTGCTGGTCTGGATCCCCATGCTCAGGAACTTCTCCCGGTAATGACCAAAATCAGGGAAAATATAAAATGCGCCCTGGGGCTGGGGGTAGGTAATGTTCATTTTATCGAACCGAACAGAGATATATTTCAAAATGGTTTTCAGGATCCTCCTGGCCCTGGCCAGGTAATCATCCATAAACGGGCCACCTTCAAATGCTGTTACCGCGGCGTACTGGATCGGGGCACTGGTGGAGGTAAAGGTTTCGCTTGCCACGATCGCCATGGCCTTATGAAGCCATCGCAATCCTGAAGGGAAGGAGAAAAAACCCAGCCGCCAGCCACCTGCTCCGCACCATTTGCTCAACCCGTTGCTGATGATGGTCCCTTCAGGATAATACCTGGCTACTGACACATGCTGGTTGTTATGGTGCAGCAGCCCGTAGATCTCATCGGACACCAGGATCACGTTGTATTTCCTGGCCACCTCCGCCAAGCGCTTCAGGCGCTCGATCGGGTAGGTTACGCCGGTGGGGTTGGAAGGATAGTTCAGAATGGCTATCCGGGGTTTGTCAGGATCGATCCTGCAAATCTCCTCAAGCATATCGGGGCTCATGCGCAGATCGTTATCATGTAGGGTGGGTATCCAGTGTACATGACGCCCGATGATCTGAGCCTGCGGGGCATACGAAACCCAGCTGGGCGTGGGAATTAAAAGGTCACCGTAATAGACCAGCTGTAACAGGAAGATCAGCTCTTTGGATCCGGGACCTATGAGAATGTCCTCAGGAAGGTCATCCACTTTGTGCATTCGCTGGTTGAAAGAAGCTATAGCTTCCCGGAGCTCGGGTAGGCCCCTTACCGGTAAATAATCCTTCTGGTGGGCATTTTTACGGAGAGCATCCACCACTTCTTCCGGAACAGGGAAGGGGGACTGACCCAGGCCTAGCCGGAAAACCTCTTTTCCCTCCCGGATCAGTTGCCTGCTTTTTTCATTGATAGCCAGTGTTGCTGAAGGCTCCAGTCCCCTGACATTCAGGTTCAGGTTGATGTGAAATGGATTTTGGTTATGTGTCATACAGAGCACTATGATACTATCCAGATATTCCAGAACCGGATTCAAAACACAAAGATAATAAACAGGATCGATATATAGATACGAGCGATGTCCAGGGAACGGCAAAATAGGGGCGTACAATTGTGCATACCCGTTTTAATCGGGCGAATTCCCGATCAGCTGATCCAACGATCTAACTTTACATGGACCGGTAACCCTGACCAATCAAAGACGGTCATTTGGCGACAAGTTATAAGATTCATTCCCGGATATATGAGGAAGCCTGTTTAAACTGGCCCTGGCTCTTCAAATTGCCCGCCGGAGGGACAAATGGCAGGAAATTTTCATAACTTTACATGCTGCAATAATAGCTATGAGCAGAGGATTTGTCAAGGAAGACGACCAGGAAGAGGTTCCGATGGTGCCGCCCAGGGCCTATTTGCCGCCAGGGGTCCCCAACTATGTGACCCGGGCAGGTCTGGATGAACTGCTGGCCGAGCAACAGGCGCTGATGGATGAAATAGCAAACCTGGACCGCTCCAGTGAAAAAGAACGGCGGATCGCAGCGAACCATATCACAGCAAAACTGCAACTGCTGAACAGCCGGATCACCGAAGCCAGGATCATCGAGCCGGAAGCGCAGCCAAAGGATGAAATACGGTTTGGCGCCACGGTAACCCTTAAAACAGAGGGGACGAACGACATCCAGGCGTTCCAGATTGTGGGCGTCGACGAAGCGGATATTTCCAGGGGAAAAATATCCTTTTTATCGCCCCTGGCCAGGGTGCTGACCAATAAAAAAACCGGCGACAAAGTCGTATTGAAACGCCCCAAAGGAGACCAGGTCCTCGAAATATTGAATATTTCCTATTTATAACAGCGAATAATCGTCTTTACGGATAGAACTTAGGAAATAACCATTTCAAGCAGAAGCAACACTGTCAGTCACTTCACCTGAACTTTGAGCATTCAGCTTCCTGTCGGTTTTTGTCAAAGCTATGCCTTCTCCGGTGATCTACCCCCCTTGAGATATTCCTGGTATTCTTTTAAAAGATCCCATTTTCCGTCAGCGGCCATTTTCGCCTGTTCCGGCCACGTCATAGGATCATGGATCGCATAACCCTCTCCTCCTTCTTTCAATAAAATGGCTTTTATTACTGCAGAATTGGTCCTACCCAGTTCTTCCCATGTGCCAATCCTGCTCTTCTTCAGGATGTCGGCAATTTTTGGCCCAATTCCTTCCACAATGGTCAGGTCATCCTTTGCTATTTTTATGCCCATCACCTTGCCGGCCCTTTCAGCATCGAACACAACCGGGGCAGTACGTTCATCCAGTACTGCCAGTTTGGATTTAATGGCGGCAAGTTCTTTATCAAAGGTGACATGTGAATGTTCCGTGAACTGATGTTTCAGTTCTTCCACCGTTAATTTCAGGGATTGCAGCTCTTTAATGCTGGCTTCATCCTGTGAAAGATCGCTTTTCAATGCATTATACTCTCCGGCATGGCTCTTCCGGTAACTGTTCAGGTCTCCCAGTTGTATTTTCATTGCATCGTTCTCTGCCTTGATTGCATCCACAGCCGCCATGGCCTTTTTATACCTGGCATTGACAAGGTATCCCAGCAAGAACCCAAGGGCTGCCGCTACAACTAAAACAACAATGATGAACAGTAAATCTGTGGTAAAATTTCCTTCCATGGTTCTATTATTTATTGATTTTAATTTCGACTCTCCGGTTTTTGCTTCTGCCTTCCTCCGTTTCATTTGAAGCAACCGGTTCTTTATCTCCTTTGCCTTCCATGACAATCTGGGAGCTCTCCACGCCATTTTCTATCAGATAATCCCGGATATTTTCAGCTCTTTCCCTGCTGAACCGGGTATTGGCCTCCCCGGTTCCCTTTGAATCTGCATGCCCTGTGATATAGACCTTATTGTCCGGATCGGATGACAGGTAGATCTTCAGCTGTTCTAAATAATTCATGAACTGTTCAGGGATTTCGGCTTTGCTTGAGGCAAACCCGAAATAGACAAACTGGGTTCCTTTGTCCATTAAAAAAGATTCAGCTTCTTTCACGGGATCGGGTTTAGCAGTTTCATCGGGCAGTACCGGATCATTCAGGGATTTTTTGACCGGTTCTTCAGGTATCTCCCCAGTAACTGTCTCCGGGGCTTTTGCCATCGTGTCAGTGGCCTTGGAACCGCAATGATTCCTGATATTGCATACATAGCAATAAGAGGAACCTCCGATCCAGAGAACAAGCAGGATGGTCACAAGGGTAATGGGATTTTTCATGATGAATGCTTTGGCTCCCGAAGATAATAAAATGAACTTGTTTAAACAAGTAATTGATGATGAATTTTTTACTTAGACATTTGTCACGCTTCGAAAACAAAAGTCACCCGGGTCCCGGCCGATTGGCCGTCCAAATCCTTGAGGTCGGTTATTTCAAAATGGATCCCTTTCCCTGTCTTTTTGTTCAGGATCTTCAAGCGGTCGGTCGTTATGCTGGTCGACATTGAACGATGCGTGCTCTGCCGGGCAGCTTCTATTTCTTTTGCCCTCTCGCGACCCACCCCGTTGTCCGTGATCTGAACAACCAGGTTCCTTTCCTGCAAGAAAAACGAGATATCGATCCTGCCGGGCTCCGTCTTGTGTTTGATCCCATGTTCCAGGGCATTTTCAATGAACGGTTGGCACAGCATCGGGGGCACTTGCATTTCCTCCGTATCGATTCCTTCATCAACCTGCAGTGAATAATCAAATTTGCCGGCGTACCTCAGTTTCTGCAGTTCGAGGTAGTTTTCCACGGTGCTGATCTCCTGGCTGAGGGTCACAGTTTCCTCCGCGGAGTCGTCGAGGATATTCCGCACCAGTTTTGAGAATTTCGCCAGGTACCTGCTGGCTTTTTCCGGATCTTCCTGCAGGATAAACGTCTGGATACTAGCCAGGGTATTGAAGATAAAATGCGGGTTCATCTGGCTGCGCAGAAGCTTTTGCTCCAGCACCAGCGAATGATGAAGGCTTTTCAAATGGCTCTGCCTGAAAAGCAGGATGGCCAGGATCACGATCACCGCCAGGAAGCCCGACAATGCCGCCAGTACAAGTCCTCTTAATTTCAATTTTTCTTCCTTGGCCTGGTTCTGCTGTGCAAGGTTCATGATCTGCTGTTCTTTCTTCTGTGTCTGGTAACGGGTTTCTATCTCCATTACCATCTTGCTGCGCTCCAGCTTAACAAGGCTGAATTTTTCCTCCTCGTATTTTACATGATGATACAAAGCTTTTTCCGCATCCTTGAGCCGGTCGTACTGCTTATACAGCCAGAAATGCGCATTCTGCACAATCCGGATCCCTATCTCCTCAATATACGCTATTACGTTTTGTTCCGGCGCGTACCAGTAATCCGCGTTATGGGCCGAATCCAGGCTCAACAATTTATTGGCTTTCACCCACTCCCCAAGTTCCAGCGCTTTCTTAAACTTACCGATTGCTTCTTCCGGACGGTTCATCGTCACCAAGATCTCTCCCCATGTCAGGTAATCATTGGCAGCCTGGGTAAAATGTTGCCTGGCTTCCATCAGGGCGGTCAGTTCTTCGATCATTTGCAACGCTTCATCATACTTTCCGAGCTTAATCAGGGTCACCACCCAGTCCGAACGGTATTCTTCCAGTGATGATACCGGGTACAGCTTACATATTTCTTCAGCTTTTCTGAAATAAAAGTCAGCGCTGTCGTACCGTTGAAGATAATGATGGCAGATTCCCATTTGATTATAACATACTGCGAGGTTTGGTTTTCTGATGGCGGCCGTATCGCTTACGGCCAGGCAGACATGCTGAAAGCGGAGGGCCTGTTCATAGTTGCCCAGGAAGCTCCAGTGAGCCCAGGCAGCACTGATCATGATCTCGAACAGGAGGTTTCCCGTCACGCCGGACCGGTCGAACTGCATGAATTCATCCAGCAGGCGCTCCGCGATATCATAGTTTCGTGTATATAAATACGAAAGTATGATGGGCTTGCCGGCAGTAAATTGCCAGTCGAGCCTCCCGGTGGTTTTAGCCGTTTCGTATGCATCGAGCAGGGGCAGGATGGCCTGGTCGTAACTGCCCAGGCTCATCCATGCCAGCCCCAAGGTCAGGCGGGTATTGTAAAAAAGTGCAATTTCTGCAGATTCAGGAAGCAGCGAGTCCGCTTCCCATGCGTAGCGCAGGCTCAATGCCGGCTGCTTGTATAAATAAGCGGAAGCTAGCCGGTTCAGGACCCGGATCCTTTCCTCGCCTACGGCTACCTTCAGCACTTCAGTCAGGCTGTCGGCATTGATCTTTTCTTCGGTATAAAATAGTTGGGCTGATAAGGGCTGATTGATTATAAAAAGAAGACAGGCAAAGCAAAGGAGCAGTTTACGGTCATATGACAGGTTGAACATAGTAGTTGTGTTAATAATCCCCGAGATTATCAAACATTTCCAGCAGCTGATCGCGTTTGCGGGATGCCACGGGGATCCTGGCGCCGTTTCTGAGCACCACGAATCCGCCTTCCGTCTTATCAAACCGTTCCACGAACGACAGGTTGATCAGGAAGGATCTATGAATGCGGTAAAAACCCTGGTCGTTGAGCATTTCGTCGTACTCCTTCAGGTTCCTGGATGCCATGATCTTCCTGCCATCTTCAAGGCAAAACAATGTATAATTGCCATCCGATTCGCAATGGGTGATCCTGGGTATCTCGATGATGAAGATGTTATCCGCGGTATTCAGCACCAGTTTCTTATGGTGTTCTTTGCCAGGGGAAATGTTATTCTCCAGAGCGGAAAGGCGTATCCGTAAGTCATGCTGCAACATCAATTCCGTTTTATTGATGGCCTCGGTCAGTTCATCCGGATCCACCGGTTTGAGGATATAATCCAGCGCGCTGAACTTGAAAGCTTTCACAGCATATTGTTCATAGGCGGTGATAAAGATCACCTTGAAATCGACCGGGTCGAGTTGTTTCAGCAGGTCGAACCCGTTACCGTCGTCCATTTTGATATCCAGCAGCACCAGGTCGGGATGATGCCGGCGGATCACTTCCTTGCCTTCCCTGACGCTGCCTGCCGTACCCACCAGTGTGACATTCGGGCAATGCCGGCCGAGGAGCCTGATCAGCCCGTCGCGCACGTGCGGTTCATCGTCGACGATCACAACACGGATCATTTTCTTCGGAGGCTTTGATGTAAATATAGGAAGAAACATGGCTAAGTGCAAGTTTTGCCCGTTTGAATTTATTTTATTGACATAATTCTTCGCCACTGTCCTGCTTCCCGGCTTCGAAGCCTGCTTGCAGGATTATCCGCATCCGTTCCCCCTCTTCACCTCAAACCGAAGAGGGGGTGGATGCAGATTATTATTCGATTTTAAGAACTTTCAACGTTGTCGCTTCATTCCCCGCCTGCAGCCTGGCAAAGTACACTCCCTGTGGCAGGGCACTGATGTCGATCTGGAAATTGGGATTATTAACATATCGTGTTAGTATTACTTGTCCGTTCATGTTCAAAACAGACAGTTGATCTCCTTCGCAGGATTTGATGGTTATTTTTCCTGATGTTGGATTGGGAAATAATTCCATCGTTTCTGAGATTGGCAGATGGTTATTTGTTCCAACCGGATTGCCACCTCCATTGCTGGTCCGCAGGATAGTCCCATTTGTACCACAGATATACCCTTTGTTTACATCGGTAAAAAAAACTGACGAAAGATGGTGACCTGTTCTTGGATCCTGGATAGTCCAGGTTAGTCCCCCATCAATGGTTTGCATGATAATCCCGTTATTGCCTGTGGCGTAACCTGTATTTTCATTAATAAAAAAAATCGAGGATAATTGATATCCAGATCCTTCATGGATCACGTTCCAGGTAACGCCCCCATCAGTTGTTTTATGGATCATGTAAAAGTATCCTGAGAAAGGATGCCCCCAATATCCAAGAATAAAACCTGTTTTCGGGTTTGGAAAACAGACAGATAACAAAGGCCGCATTTCCGGCAATGTAGATAGTATCCATGATGCGCCACCATCCATGGTTTTAAGTATCAGCCCGTTACCGGATTGATCTTTACCAACTGCAAAACCGGTATCGGCATGGGTGAAAAAAACTGAATATATTGACCATACTGTGAGATTTTCGTAGATAACTGTCCAATTCGCTCCTCCGTCAATTGTTTTAATAATCCTGATACCGTTCCATGAATAGTAATCATTGCCTGATGCATAGCCGGTATTTATCTCAGGAAAATGAACAGATGTTAAATTATGGGTAATCCCGGATTCCTGTGTCGTCCAAGCGGCACCCCCATTGTCTGTTTTAAGGATAGTGCCACTGTCGCCAACCGCATACCCAATATTGTCGTAAGGGAAAAAGACGGAGTTCAACCGGCTGGCATTGCCTGAGGCCTGGCTTTCCCAAGATGTTCCACCGTTAATGGTTTTGACAATAGCCCCTTCACTGCCAACGGCATAACCCGTTTCATCGTCCGTAAAATAGATAGAACTAAACCAGTTTGTCGGGCCAGAATTTTGGTTAGTCCACGTTGTCCCTGCATCTGTTGTCTTAAGAATGGCTCCTCCACCCCCTACAACGATACCATTGTCATCACCCGTAAAAAATACTCCTCGCAGATTATGTGGCAGACCTGATGACTGAATAGTCCAGGTTAGTCCGCCATTAATGGTTTTTAAAATTACCCCATCCCATGGTGCACTATTAAATGAACCAACGACATATCCTGTATTTACATCTGTAAAATAAACAGAGTGTAAATTTTGCGTAACACCGGATGTCATGACCGTCCAAGTTGCACCCGCATTAGACGTTTTTATAATTGTCCCGTTAATGCCCACTGCATACCCATGAGTTGCATCTGTAAAAAAGACTGAACCCAGAGAGGGCATAGGATCTGTTTTCGTCCAGTTTGATCCACCATCTGTTGTTTTTAATATTATCCCACCCCCCACGATGTACCCTGTATTTTCATTTGTAAAAAAAATGGAACAGAGAGGCATCAAAGTCGGCAGAAGAACACTCGTCCATGTTGTTCCTGCATTGGCAGTTTTTATCAGTTTACCTTCTTCACCAACGGCATACCCTTTGTTTGCATTAGTGAAAAAAACCGACCAAAGCAATGTTGAAGTGCCGGAACTCAGACTCTCCCAGTTTTCACCACCATCAATGGTCTTTATTATTTTCCCTTCATGACCAACAACATAACCTACCTCTGAATTGGTGAAAAAAACTGACTGGAGCGAATTTGAAGTGCCGGAGTTCAGAACTGTCCAGTTAACTCCTCCATCTGTAGTTTTAATAATTGTTCCATAATCTCCGACAACGTATCCAGTGCTTTCATCAGGAAAATGAGCTGAATTATAATTAGCACCTGTCGGCAGAGGATTTGACCATTCCCAGTTTTGGGCGTTTGCACTGTTTATGGCAACCAGTGCAAACACGAATAAGAAATATGAATATGGTTTCTTCATGTCCGTATGTTTTGGATGATATTATTCGACTTTAATAAATTTCAATGCTGAGATCTCGCTCCCCGCCTGCAGCCTGACAAAATACATCCCCGCCGGCAAACCCGTCGCATCCCAGCGGACCTCATGCTCTCCTGCAGACAGCTTCTGATCCAGCAGCGCCGCTACTTCCCGGCCATGCACATCATAAATCTTCAATGACACAAATTGATATTGTGAAATGTGAAATGCGAAATGCGAAATGCCTTCTGTGGGATTAGGAAATGCTATGACCGCCGACCGCTGACCGCTGACTACTGACTCAACAACTCCCACCGCACACGCCTCCTCCACCTCCTCAGGGCTGTTGCATCCGGGGGCGTTGCCGTAGATTTCTACTGTACCATTAGGCGCAGCCAGGTAATCACAGATGCTTTGGACGGCGCAGGTGGATAAAGAATTATTATTCCTAATCGAGAGATCTGCGATGGAATTGGCATCAATATTTTCCAAACCCGATAGGCTGATGAGGGCTTCATTTTCACTTATGCTCAGACGGCCCCCTATAGAATCCAGATTCTCGAGCCCCATCAGGCTGGTCAACGTGTGGTTGGAATAAATCTCAAGGTCTCCCCCTATAGAAGTCAGGTTCTCCAGCCCCGCCAGGCTTGTCAGGGACGGGTTATAATATAATTCAAGGTCACCTTCTATGGATCCAATATTTTCCAGCCCTGTCAGGCTTATCAGGGCATAGCTAAATTCAATAGAAAGATCACCCCCGATAGAAGTAATATTCTCCAGCTCTGTCAGGCTCGTCAGGGCTATGTTATCTTCAATAGAAAGATCACCCCCGATGGAAGTAATATTCTCCAGACCTGTCAGACTGGTCAGGGCATAGTTATTATCAATAGAAAGATCACCCCCGAGGGAAGTAATATTCTCCAGACCTGTCAGACTGGTCAGGCAACAGTTAGCTGCCAAGCCTAAGGAACCGCCCAAAGAAACAAGGTTCTCCAATCCGTTGAGGCTTTCTAATGACGTCCCTCTATATTCTACTACCCCAATCCCATCATAGTATCCGATTTTCAGATCCCCTCCAATCGTTGTGAGGTTATTCAATGGTTCAAGGTCTTCAATCTTGTAGTTTCCACCGAACACAAGAGAACCCGAAACCGTTATGATATTTTCCAGTCCCGACAGATTGTCCAGGCTGTCATTCTTGCAAATCACTAAAGATCCATTTATTGAGCTTAGGTTAGAAATGGCAGAAATATCAGACAGAACACGATTATCTCCAATTATTAACCAGCCACCCAGTGAGTTTAAATTATGAAGTCCTGTCAGGCTTAGAAGATTGTGGTTTCCCTGAAGTAATTGATGTCCGATTGCAACAGTTCCTCCAATACTGGTAACATTGCTTAATGAAGAAATGCTTAAAAGATTATCATTACCTACAATATTAAGGTCACCGCTAATTTCCGCAAGGTTGTCAAGCCCTTCGAGAGTCAGCAGGTTTTGATTATCATGTATGGAAAGTGATCCTAATGAAGTTATATTTTCCAAACCTGAAAGGTTGACTAAAGAATTACAGTCTGATATTAACAGACCTCCGATCGAGTCAAGGGATTCAAGATGGGTAAGACTTGACAAAGATCCATTAAGAGATATACCTATCCCCCCGGCAGTCTGAAGTTTCTCAAGCCCGTGCAGATTGAGCAGCGAATCGTTCCAAACCACCATCAGAGCACCATCAATCTGAAAAATATTATCCAGTCCTGTCAGGTCTGATAACAATGGATTTCCATAATAGCCATACACTCCTGATCCAATCCAGAGACTACCATAGATATGGTTTAATCCTTCCAATCCTGAAAGGCCAAGCAGTGCCTGATTAGCACAAACCTTGATATCGCCTGCCACTGATGAAAGATTATTTAACCCCGTCAGATTAATAAGTGAGTTGTTTCTAACGATAATTAAACTGCCGCCAATTGAAGTCAATCCGTTCAAACCAGCCAAGTTCGGCATACTATTGTTATCAATGATTTCGAGATTACCACCAATGGAGTACAAGTTCTGCAGTCCGCTTAGATTGGTGATATCAGACCCAGTAATAAAAACATCCCCCTCAATCTCCGTGCATCCCGGGTAATTGACCTGGAAACTATCGATCTGTGCCTGCGTGGTGAAGGTGATGCCTTCGGGCAGGCAGGACTGGGCGAGTGAAGTGTGAGGCGTGAAGAGTGAAGCGAGAAGCGAAAATAGGAATAGGATCTGCATTTTCATGGGTTGTCGGATTTTTAGTTTTACTCGACTTTTATCACTTTCATCGTTGTCGCTTCATTCCCCGCCTGCAGCCTGGCAAAATACATCCCCGCCGGCAAACCTGTGGCATCCCAGCGGACCTCATGCTCTCCTGCAGACAGCTTTTGATCCAGCACCTCTGCCACTTCCCGGCCATGCACATCATAAATCTTCAATGACACAAATTGATATTGTGAAATGTGAAATTCGAAATGCGAAATGCCTGCGGTTGGATTGGGATTTACTTTCATCTGCAACTGTCCAACTGTCCAATTGTCCAACTGTCCAACCCCAGTGTAAAGCGGTGCATTGAATTCATACGGTCCCATGTCGATGCGCTCTTCTCCGCTGCCGCCGTTCCAGATGCGAACATTTCCCAGCAGATCATAAAGCGGGAGGTTCAGCCCGGTGATATCGGGAATGCCAGCGTCAATGCAGGGCGAACCCTCATCCAGTTGGTAATACAACGCCAGTACATCCGTAAAAACAGGATCAGCATCAATGTTGTTCTCATAGACCCCGGTTCCAATGCCAAAGGGGCCTATACCCGCCTGGCCGCCTTCGATGTCGTTGTATCTGAAATCCACATTGCAGTCACCGGATGAAATGTATACCTGGCTGTTTTGCGGGGCTGTGTTGTCCCAGAAAACATTGTTGACCAGTACAGGTTCCGACCCGTCATATATTTCCATTGCCCCCCCCCCTGAAGTTAGAATGGTTGTTAACAAAGGTATTGTTGAACAAAACCGGATTTGAACTTGCACTTAGAAATGCTCCACCTCCATCTGCAGCATTTCTCAACGATATGTTACTATAGAACAAACAATTTACAACTTCAGGCGAAGATCCAAAAGCACAGGCGATTGCCCCCGACCAATTGGCGCTGTTATAACTGAAAACACAGTTCCTAATCACAGGGCTGCTGGTCCACAAGGCAATAGCACCTCCGCTGGCAGTCAGTTCCCCGTTAAATAAAGCTCTGTTATGGTGGAAAAAACAGTACTCCATAATCACATTATCGTAATTCCTCATTGCGACAGCCCCGCCGCAATTATAAGGAGAAGAATATGGAACCGGCGGTGGAGCGGCGCCATACTCAAAAATGCAATGCCTGAACACAGACGCAGGATTGCTTGCCGGAGTGCCATCGAACACCATATGGCCCCAGCCAAGGTCGGGATTCACTGCAGTGAAAACTATGCTCCCGAGGTTGCTTGTGTCGCCCTCTGCCTGAACAGCGCCATTTACTATGAAGTGGGCACGGTTGGAGAATTTAACCCATACCCCGGGATCGATCACCAGGTTCTGCCCGTCCGGAATGGTGACATCGCCGGTAATCGTGTATGGATGCCCGGCCATGGTCCAATGACCTGAGACATCACCCGGCAGCACCTGCGTTCCTTTAGGCGGTTTAGCCACCAGTTTAGCTTCATTGATCTGCCAGAAACCGCCACCCAGCCTGCCATTGCCGCTGAAGGTCTCGTAGGCATAGGTTGACAATGTTGTAACGGTTTGAATTTGTCTGTTTTCTATATCTTTAAAAATTGAAGCAGCTATTGCCTGTATGGCTTCTGAACTGTTTTCGGAGGCATCGTAAATGGAAGTGATAGCCGATGTTCCCCACCATCCCAGGTCAGGATTATTGCTGTCCTGATATGTTTTTATCGTGTCGCAGACAAAGCCAAACACTTTTTCTCCGTTGATCTCAGCGGTTATATCGGAATGGTAGAAATTTACATGATGAATCGGAAAAATATAGCTCCAATCCTCCCCTTCAATATCTTCGCCAAGATCGCGAAGTCCCATTTTAATTTTCACCTGATCGAAGGAAAATCCCCTGTAAGCCAGTTGCAGGGCAAAATTTTGGAAGCCCACCGTCCCGCCATCCATCAGGTGGGCAAAGCCGGCATCAGGATCAGGGTCTATGTCGTCATAATCCCGTGAAGCAATGTAGTACAACTGGCTGTCATGGCCATTTCGCTTGGGTTCTGGCCCCGTGCCGTCAGCATCCCAGCCGGCAAAACCTTCATGATCCGCGGCCAGTCCCTGGAAAGGCAATTCAGGATGGCCTTTTGATATGGTGCAGTTAAAATTATAATATGCGCCGTCCCTTCCATTACCGGTGAAAGCCTGGGTCGCACCGAATGTATTCGAGTTCAATTTGAGCTCATTGGTCCCGACATCCTGCATGAAAGCTGCCGCCACTTCCTGCACGTCCGGCGGGCTGAATCCCGAAGCATTGAAAGGAAGAAAATAGTTGCTTTCGCAGACAATGTACCCACCGGTTGAAGGCCCTATATGAAATATCATGTAATTCGCCTGGCCTGTAATCATCAGTTCATCTTCGAGATAGATCTTCAGGTCAATCGGATAAAAGTTCATATAATTTTCCTGACCGAAGACAAACCAGTCAGCACCTGGCAGATCATCACCCTGGGAAGCCAGCCCCATTCTTACTTTCACCTGCCCCGGATTAAAACCATGAGCAACTAGCGCCTGGGCAAAGCCGGAAAAATCGCTGCCAATAACGGTTCCATGGGCGCCAAAATCGCTGCTTTCATCCACGTAATCACGGGTGGCAGCATAATATAAAAATGTACTATGGCCGTTGCCATAAGGCTCAGGACCGGAACCGTCGGCATCCCAGCCTGCTGAGCCTTCGTTTTCGGCGATAAGGCCGGTAAAATCAATGCCTGTTTGCGAATAGACCCGGCATGTCATCAAAATAATTATGAGTACTGAAATCAAAGCACTCAACCAAAGGGTAGTTTTCTCTGTTTTCATAATGGTGATTTTTAAAGGTTTAAGAAAACTTTAAATTACCTCAACACAAAGCCAGAAATGAGATGGATGTATTAATGCCGGGATCCTTTGTAATAACGCATGGGTTTTTTCAAATAACGCATGGGTTCATGCAAGAGGATCAGTAAAACACGAGGTTATATCAAGAGATAAAAAAATAGTTGAATTGATTTTACAGGAATATAATGACAGGATTCCCAGACTTTGGTCATCTGCCCACTATCAACCTGCCATGGGCTATCCCGTCATCACTGGTAAGACGGTAAAGATAAATTCCGGGAGCCAGGCAGGAAACATCGGCGCAAACATGGTCCTTTCCCGGGCAATCATCACATACCAGGTTAAATTCTGCCCCCTGCAAACTATAAATATTTAATTGTACAGTTCCTTTGCGCGGAAAGGCAAATTCAAAGCACACCTCATCGTTTGCCGGGTTGGGCCAGGCCTTTGAAAGCGCCTCGCCCTGAGCCTCCTGCAATGCCGTAATTCCGCAGGCCAGCTCCACCTCCTCCTGAGTGGCACAGCCGCTGTCATTATTATTGATTTCCACAGTACCGTTTGGAGCGGCAAGATAAGCGCATATGCTCTCCACATGGCAGGTTGAAAGGTGAACATTGTCGGTGATGGTCAGGTTCTCAATCAAGCTTCCCTCCAGGTTGTCCAGCCCATATAACGACTCAAGAGACCAATTGTCGTTAATGACAAGGTCTCTGCCCACGCTGTCAAGCATTATCAGGGCATCCAGGTTTAGCAGTGATGGGTTATGATGGATTTCCAGATCTCCACCGACATAACCGAGCTTTTCCAGCCCGCTGAGACTTGCCAGTGAATCGTTCCCACCTTCCAGGTTTCCGCCGATGTTCAGCGAACCGGTTATATGGGTCAGGTTGTCGAGCCCGTGCAGATCCACCAGGGATTCGTTGTTATTGATACCGATGCTGCTTTCTGACCTCGTGATGGTCTCCAGACCATAAAGGTGCTGCAGCGACTTATTACCCTGGATGAGCAACCAGTTGTCCAAAACCGGGAAGATCCCGATGGCGGAAATGTCGGTCAGCGACTCGTTTCCGGTGATCAGTATACTGCCCCCTATACTGTCGAGGTTCTGTATCCCGTGGAGCGACTCCAGCTTATCGTTGCCCCCGATCATCAGGTGCCGGCCAATCACAGACAAACTTTCCAGTCCCTGAAGATCGGCCAGGGCATCGTACCACTGGATTATAAGGTCTTCCCCGACATATTCGAGGTTCATGAGTGGCAACAGGTCCGGGACAGAGTCGTTGAAGACCAGGGAGAAGGAGCCACCGACATTTGCCAGGCTCTCCAGACCAGTTAAGCTGGTCATTTTGGTATCATGTTCCAGGGCGAGGTTTCCCCCTACGAAAGACAGCGAGTTCAATCCCTGAAGATTTTTTATAAACGCACCCTGGATCGTCAGGTCGCCCTGCACTGCATTAAGAGAGCTTAACCCATGAAGGTTGACAACCGCGCTGCTGTCGATCCGGACATCGCCCAGGATATCGGTACACCCGGGATAGAGAAGCTGGAACTGATCGATTTGCATCTGCGTGTTGAAATGGATGCCCTCTGGAAGGCATTGCTGAGCCTGGACAGTAACGCCAAGACCAAGGAAAAGGAGGAAACCCCAATGAATTTTTTTCATTATTGCAGGTGATTAATAATACATCCTAAAGTTAATAATAATTACGGGTGATTCTCAAGAAGGAATATTTGGATACTTCGGTTATACAACGAGGATTTTCGAGGTAAAAATCAAATAATCATCCCGGAATATGTTAAGATTCACCAACACTTCCAGCTATAAAAACTTTATGATAAAGGGCCTTAAGGACAATTTCAGGATCAAAATATATCTATACTGCATCATATATATCGGTCCTGAATGAACAATTACATCAGCCGGTTGTTTTTTAATGAATAATGTATTTCCAGGTCAAACTCCAGCGTTATGAAAAAGTTTAATATCTTAAGTTTAAGCCAGCTATTCCTGGTCATTGTACTCGTATTATCGTTGTCGTCAAACGTCAGGGCGACAGTATATACCTTTGATCTTGCATTGTCGGGTCAGAATGAAGTGCCTGCAAATCCAAGCACCGCTTCAGGAATAATGCTCGGTACCTTTGACGATGCCGTCGATGTCTTTATTTGTGAATTGAGCTTCAGTGGGCTGTCAACTCCCACCATTGCGGCGCATCTTCACGGCCCTGCAGATGTCGGGCAAAACGGAGGGGTGCAGATAGCACTCTTGGGTTTCCCGGTAGGGGTCACCTCAGGCACCTTTGCGAATTCGTTTGTACTTACCCCGGAGCAAAAATCCCAGTTACTTTGCGGATTGTGGTACGTCAATATTCATACCTCTGGTTATCCGGGAGGTGAAATAAGATCGCAGATCAAAGAAGGGACAACCGTGGGAGATATTTCCACATTTGCATTAAGCCTGACAGGAGCACAGGAAGTCCCATCCAATCCCTCACCGGCCAACGGGATATTCATGGGAACATATGACAATGCGACCAATACCCTTAGTTTTGATTTGATCTTCAACGGCTTATTGGGAGCGACAACGGTTTCCCATTTCCATGGTCCTGCCCCCTTCGGAATAAATGCAGGCGTTCAGATTCCGCTCGTGGGATTCCCGGCCGGAGTCAGCTCCGGTACCTATTCCAATTCATTTGTGCTGACCCCGGCGCAGGAGGCTGACCTGCTTAATGGTTTATGGTACCTCAATATACATACCAGTCTATATCCCGGTGGGGAAATAAGGGGCCAGATAGTTGAAGGGACGCTGACAGGCGATTGCAATGTCCCGGTCGTACCGGTGGCCAACTGGGCCCTGGTAATCGGAGGAATCCTGATCGGTGCGTTTACCATATTCATGCTGAAGAAGCGATTTTAAAGCGTCTTTTCCGGCGAGAATTTCCATTGTTATGCTTCCGGGTACCATTTTATTTTCTGCGATGCCCGCATAATAATGGCCAGAATAACGAATAATCCGATGCTTCCTGCCAGCAGCGCGTAATCCTGTAACTGCAAAATAGTGAACAGGAACGAATACAGGCTGATCTGTAAAAACGTTATCCAGGCAGCCATGCGCAGATTTTGCAGAATAGTAAAAGCATACCATGAAATAAGCATGGTTACGGCAGCCGACGAAACCAGGTACGCCCGGTTAAATCCTATTTGTTCGCCTACAGAAGTGAGTAAAACATAAAAAATCAGCAATGCCAGTGCCACCATGGCATACTGGAACGGATGGATCCTGGTCCTGCTTTTTATTTCTATGAAAATAAAGATAATGAAGTTTAGTGCAATAAACAGGATGGCATATTTCACCGAACGCATCGATTTTTGATAATGATCAACCGGGATGAGCAATTCGACTCCTAAATCAGCCTCATGCGTGCTGAATTTCCCATCTAACCATTGTTGCGGAAAATTGCGGTTCAGATGGGTCACGAGCCAGTCGGCCGTGAATCCCCCTGAAGTGACCTGACGGTTTACAGGGAGAAATCCGCCGGTGAATCCCGGATGGGCCCAATCCGATTGCAGGGTGACGATCGAGGTTTTACCCAGCGCTTCCACGGAAAAATCTTCCGATCCGTTCAGCACCAGTTCGATTTGAAAGTTCAATTCTTCCTGAAGACCGATGGAATCAGTTTTAATAGTTATTCCTGAAGGGAAAAGATCAGCGTCGGCCACCCCCGGATCAACTCTGCAACTCAGGCCATTGATTACCAGTTCCGGCATGTTTTTTATCCCGCGCATGTCTGAGATACCTATTGTAAAATATGCTGCATCCCAGTTGTAACGGGCATCCTGGTTATCCAACCGGGAAATGTCCGGTTTTGCAAATGTGCCTTTCAGCAGGATCTTTCCCTCATAAACCACCACTTCATAAATGCCGCGTTTCCTTGTTTCAGGATGAAGGATCCCATCTGCTTCCAGTAATTCGGGCAGGAAATGGGCAATTCCGGTGCGTTCGGCAGGGGCCTGATTAGGGCTGGCGGGCAAAGTTTCCGTATAGGGCACATTCAGGACAGGGCCGGAAATGATTTGCCGGCCTCCCCACTGGCTGTATAGCTCATTTTTTACTTTTTCGCTCAAATCGATCCTTTCCTGGATGATCTCCCGGATCAGGAAAGAAGGGATCAACAGGAGAATAGCCAGGCCTGAGATGATGATCATTTTGATGCTGTAACTGTTTATAAAATTTTGAATTCCTTTTGTTTCCATATTATTAGTTTTAAAAGTACTTTGAAAAACAAAGTATTTGGTTAAAAAAATTAGGGGTTATTGATTAATTTTTCCAGAGCAGCCAGATGCATCCGGAAAAGATCTTTACCGTGCCTGGTCGCCATATAGGTGGTATTTGGCTTGCGACCGATGAATTGTTTCGAGACAGCGACAATTTCCTGTTGTTCCAATGCTTTCAGGTGGCTTGCCAGGTTACCGTCGGTCAATTCCAGCAGTTCTTTCAGCTCGTTGAATGTCAGGGCATCGTTCACCATGAGGGCCGACATGATCCCGAGCCTGATACGGCTTTCAAATACTTTCTGAAGGTTTGAAATCGGATTGTCCATCTTTATCTCTCATACCTGTAATACATCACCGTACCGTAAGCGATATGCATAATCCCGAAGCCGATGGTCCAGCACAGCAGGCCATAATCGGTGAAGATAGCGGCCAGGATGCCAAGGGCAATTTCGGTCAGTCCGAGGTAATGGATCTCGCCGAAAGTGAACTTTCCTGCATTGACCAGTGACAAGCCATAAAACACCAGCATGACCGGAGCGACCAGCTCAAAGTTCTCCCGGTAAACCAGAATAACCGTAAAAATTCCCCCGGTGATAATGGGTATCATCAAATGAACCAGCAATCTCCTGGTGGAGCTAATCCAGAATGACCGGCCGGCTTTCCGGGCTTTTCTGCGGGAAAAATAAAATGCCCCGGCAGCAGCGCATATCAAAACCAGCAGTGCAATCAGTGCTAAAGAATTCCGGATCTCTTCAGCTGAAAAGCTACCAGGCCCATGCTGGGATTCGCCGTATGGCACTCGGCCTGGATCAAGGATAAAAAACCAGGCAACGGCAGCGCCTATCAAAGCACATGCTCCTGCGAAGATTCCTGACAATCCGCTGAGTGACAGAAACTTGGACGACCGTTCCATGATATCACGTATGGCCTGAAGATCGTCATTGGGATTGATGATTTTATTATTCATTTAAAAGTACTTTGAAATGCAAAGTTAAATATAAAATCGAAAAAGTCAAGAATCAGGAAAAAAATTCCTGGATTTGTTATCAGAATATTAAAGGCCACAGATCGGCAGATTGTCTGTAAGCAACTGCCAGTATAAATCTGTGAATCAGCGGCAATAGTTAATTCTTACTATTTTTTTAAGATAAGTTCCGGCCAGCATATTGTGAACGGATCGGTAAATAAGTCATTTTTTCAGAGGAAAATTCCCATGACCGTTATGGCATACATGGCTAATGTGGCTGAAATCTCCAGGACCAGATGCTGTCTCCGTATACCGTAAAATGTCGTGGAAGTTTCTTCTCCTTCAGCTGGAACTGCTTTTGCCAGCCTGGGCTCAATGAAATTATCAATGAAAGATCCTGTCAAAAAGACCAGGACAACCAGTATGATCTTGATCACCATTAATGTTGAAATGGCATATCCAAGGATCAGCCAGCCTGTGCCTGACAAAATTAACAAGATGATCCCAGTAATGAGAAGTTTTGTAATTGGTTTCGAAACTTTTAAGAAAACAGGGAAGAATTCGTAATTCTTTTCGCATTTTAAAACCAGGACGGTTTTCACGGTGGCGGACCCCAATCCCAATGCGAGCCCGATCAAATGGGCCAGGGCAAGAATAATCGGCATAGTAAACATGGTTACCTCCTTTTTTTGGTTTATTGACTTTCGGAATCCTGACACTGACAGGACATTAAAGTTAAAACAAAAGTGATTTAAAATCAATAGGTTATGAAGAATAATTGTTAAATAATTGTTAAATAATGAAACTACATCAGTGTCTTTTTAATTTGTTACTCTGACGGGATTGACCAGAATTGACAACTCCTTCCATTCTCTTTACCTTTATGATTGATTTTGAATGATTAATTAAAACTATCCTGCCATGAAAGTCACTGCATTTATCGGTAATGCCCAGAAGCGCCACACCTACCATGCTACCGAGCAATTCCTTAAAAATTTACAGTCATTCGGCGATGTGGATTATGAGATTGTCCAGCTAAGTCATTATCATCTTGAAACATGCAAAGGATGCCGATTATGTATTGATAAAGGGGAAGAATTATGTCCGCTTGAAGACGATAGGGATTTGTTGATTGAAAAAATCCTTACTTCTGATGGTGTCATTTTTTCTTCTCCCAATTATTCATTTCAGGTTTCTGCCTGGATGAAAATTTTCCTTGACCGAATGGGATATCTCTTTCATCGTCCCCGTTTTTTCGGTATTACATTCACCAACCTGGTAAACGAAGGAATATACGGAGGGAAAAAAATAGCCAGGTACCTTGATTTTGCCGGATTCGGATTGGGATTCAATATAGTTAAAGGCAGTTCAATATTAACGATCGTACCCATTTCCGATGAAAGAAAAAAAAAGAATGACAGGATCATTCAGGATTTGAGTAAAAAATTTTATGCAAGGATGGAAAAAGGAAAATATCCTGTTCCATCCCTGCTCAAGCTGTTCCTGTTCAGAATGGCCCGTTCAAGCATGAAGGTCATGCTTGATGAGACCAATCGGGATTATGCCTTCTATGATAAAAACGGATGGTTTGAGTCAGATTATTATTATCCGGTCCATTTAAGTCCAGTTAAAAAAATAGCGGGTAAGATTTTTGACAAGCGCGTCACCCATGTTGCCCGGACCAAAAATAAGGTTGGAATTCTTTAATCATAATCCGTTAATTGACACAGCCTGCTGAATCAACCTTATGACTTAATAACGCCAAGCAACTACCTAACGAACAAATACCTGGTGGTACCGAACGGAAACCAAGACTTACCCTTCACTGAATGGTTTAATTAATTGTTAATGTGTTGTTAAAAAGCATCACAGTAAAGAATTCGACTTTATTTTTGCAATAATTGCCTCGTTTTCCGCCAAAAAGTTGAATATGCAAAGAATCATTCCGTTTCTCTTCAGTATTTTCATAATGGCCTCCGTTATGGGCCAGCCAGCCGTGGATTTGGAAAAGGATAAAGCATATTATCTCAATAAAAGCAATAATCTGAAAATAGGGGGTTGGCTCGTTTTGTCAAGCGGTATTGCCATAGCGGCCATTGGCGGATTGATACAGCTTCATGATTATAATACCTGGCAAAATGATGAAGATACCTGGGCTTTTAATCCCGATTTCAGGGGATTGTATGCGGTGGTAGGCGGCGGCTGTCTCGCAATTACCAGCACGCCCTTGTTCATTTTTGCGGGGGTAAATAAAAGAAAAGCCCTTTCTTTTTCCATCAACCAGCAAAATACAGTACTTTATGATCAGGCAGCGCCTGGCCAACAATGGATTCCGTCCGTTTCCGTTACGGTCAAACTATAAAGGCTCCCTGCCTTTCAGGTATCCTGTCCCGGTCGCTTATCCCCAACCTCTTACCAAACTGCAGCCCTGAATCAAAGGGATCATTTTTAACCAGTCTTCTGGAATTATTTCCGGGTGGTACAGATACTTGCAGATAGCTTCAGAATTTCGTAACTTAGGCATTAATTTCAGAGCCGTGAACCGGTCAGCATCTTATCGTACCGAAATTCTATCTGGTTTAAAGGCAACCCTCCGGAACCCTGCTGTTCTATCCATCTTCATTTTTATTTGTAATGTATCATTTTCACAGGAAGCCGGTCCCTTCACCTATTTCGGCATCCATGAGGGATTCTATCTGGAAAGCCAGACGCTGGATAAATGCAAGACCTATTACGACAGCAATGCACACGTCCTTTTCAATCCCTGCTTCGATTTCAGGAACAAAGGGATCTATTCTTCTTACTTTGCCAGGAGGATCGTTCTTGGCGATTGCCCGGCGTGCGATTCGATAACTGTCCTGCTTCCTCACCCTGTGACGGATCTCGACTGGAAACAAATACAGGAAAACCAGAAAGAAATGTGGGATTATTATTTCCGGTTATGGACCAAGCAGGATAAGCTGGAAAGGTACTATTTCGATCTGGAAGGGATCATCCGGAATATCAAGCCATTGAAATTTTAAATGCGGCAGAGCTTCAATCCTGTTTTAACCCGCCGAACCCGGAGGAATATTTCTTCGGATCAGATGTGAAAACAATTCAATTCTTATGTATTTTTATGTTAATATTAATCCTGCTCAATGAGGGCGCGGGTCTTTTCGACGGTCATCTTTCTAATTTTCATTTCGTGTAATAAAGACGAAGACAAAGATCCCGTCATTATTGACTTTTCCGGGCAGTACCAGTGTATTAAGTATTCTTACAGTTCCTATTACATCCCTGAGATCAATGAAACCATTTACTGGTACGATACAGGAAATGTGGTCATTGAAGTTACGCACAGCCCGGTTCCCGGTTCCATCATCATTACCCTGGAAAAAGTCGGACAGATTGAACTTACACTAAAGAGTGACAGTACCTTCACAGATTTCGATCCTATTGGTCCCATGATCGGCCCGATGGTGACTTCTGGAGTATTTAAATGGCCGGACAGCATAGTGATCAAGAGATCCGGCTGGTCGGATATGCAGTATTATCAGGAATACCGGTATTTTGGCGCCAGGATTGATAACCTGGTCCAGGGTTACCTGTCCCAGTAATGACCGAAAACGATGTAGTACGCGAATCTCTCCGGCCCACGGGCAATGTCGACTCCCATTCTGATTTTGAACAAGCGCGCTATAAGGTAACGGAATCCTGCTCCTCCCGCCCAGTACCAGTTATCGTCCTCGAGGTACTCATTGGTACTGAAGGTTCTTCCTGTACCGACAAACCCGACGACACTCCACCGGGGCAGGATATCCACCCGTTGCTCCGTTTCGAACGACAGTGCATGCTGTCCCTGGTACTGTGCCGCCGGCAGTCCGCGCATGTTCAGGTACGGGAGCATGTAGAACGGGGCTTCGTCTGACATCATGTTCCAATTGGCCATAAAACCGCACACCCACGGTTTGAAAGGCTGGAAAAAGACATTGGTAAAAATCTCGATTTGCTCGTAATTGTCGTCCCCGCCAAGCCAGTCCCTTCCAAGTGTAGCAGTAGCCCGGAAACGAATCCCCTTGTCGGGCGTGAAAATGGTATTCCGGTTGTCCCATTCAGCGAAAAATCCCAAATTGCCCACGTTTGACCGGAGTTTCTCTTTGTCAAACAAGGTATCCAGCTGAAAATAATCGATGATCATTTGCAGGGTATCGCCAATATTCAAGTCATAATCCACTTTGGTGTGGGCGAAGGTGTAATTCAGTCCCAGGAATACTTTATCCTTCCAGATGTTCTTACTGGCTTCCGTAATGATGAAAGAAGATTTCAGGTTGAACAGGAAGGACCTCGTTCTTTCCCCGGTGATTTCCGTATTGATAGTCCGGTAGAACTCCACGTTAAGGGGTGCATAGCCCCCGGCGATCTTGTACCTCATTTTTGCTTTCGGAAAAGTTCCCTGCCTCAATGCCGCGACTGCCCAGCTGTTGTTGAGCGTCCACATGCCGGCTATCCCGGTGATGTCGGGAAAGGCATAATTAGCCTTAGCCCTGGCGCTTGCCTGCGGGCTTATAAATACCAGCGCCATGGCAAGCCCGAAATCTCCCAGGGCCGGTTCACTGATGATGGACGGCCAGGGAATGAAACCGTGCATTTCGATGAGATACCGGCTGAAATCCAGCTGATGGTCCAGGGTATCGATCATGACTGATTTTTTTTCCGGGGATGGCCGGGTCTGGTCTGGTTGTACTGTCTGCGCACTTGCTAAAGTGCCAATAGACAGTAGAAGGATGGTTATTAATCTCCACGGCATGATTGGGTATTTTAAGCCAAAGAACAAGATGACTCAAATATATGAAAATCATACATAAAATGCCACAGATACACAGATTAAATATTCTATTGTCAGAAAAAATCTGTGAATCTGTGGCAAGTTTAATTTATCCGACAGCTTCTGTTTCTGTCAGACCCGTCATTCCGGCATCAGCCGGGATCCGGTTGGGGAGTCAGGAAGAAAATCAAGCCAGGTCAAAGCGGTCCAGGTTCATCACCTTGTTCCAGGCGGCCACGAAATCCTTCACGAATATTTCTCCGGCATCGGCACTGGCATAGACCTCTGACAGGGCCCTGAGCTCGGAATTGGAACCAAAGATCAGGTCGACCCTGGTGCCGGTCCATTTCATTTTCCCGGTCGCACGGTCATGTCCTTCAAACACATCCTGCGCATCGGATGCCGCCTTCCAGACGATTCCCATATCGAGCAGATTGACAAAGAAGTCATTGCTGAGGATTTCAGGGCTATTGGTGAAGACTCCGTGCCTGGAATGATCGAAGTTGGTATTTAACACCCGCAAACCGCCGACCAGCACTGTCATTTCAGGGGCGGTCAGGGTCAGCAACTGGGCCTTGTCCAGAAGGAGTTCTTCCGCACAGACCGAGAATTTCGCTTTTTGATAGTTACGGAATCCGTCGGCTGCAGGTTCCAGAACGGTAAACGACTCGACGTCGGTCTGTTCCTGGGTAGCGTCAGTACGACCGGGGGTAAAGGGAACGGTAACGGCAAAACCAGCATCTTTGGCGGCTTTTTCCACACCGGCACATCCGGCCAGGACGATCAGGTCAGCCATTGAGACCATTTTGCTACCGGACTGGGAGGCGTTGAACTCTTTCCGGATATTCTCCAGGGTTGCGAGGACTTTGGAGAGCTGAGGGGGATTGTTAACTGCCCAGTCCTTCTGTGGTGCCAGGCGGATTCGGGCACCGTTGGCGCCGCCCCTTTTGTCGGAACCACGGAATGTTGAAGCCGAGGCCCAGGCGGTGGAAACCAGCTGCGACACTGTTAATCCGGAACTCAATACTTTGGTTTTCAATGCAGCCGCATCTTTTTCATCGATCAGCTCATGGCTGGCTGCCGGAACCGGATCCTGCCAGATAAGCTCTTCAGCGGGCACTTCAGGGCCGAGGTAGCGGGAGCGGGGTCCCATATCGCGGTGAGTCAGCTTGAACCAGGCACGGGCAAAAGCATCGGCAAATTCGTCAGGGTTCTCCATAAACCGGCGGGAAATCTTTTCATAAGCCGGATCGTATCGGAGCGACAGGTCCGTTGTCAGCATTTTGGGTGCATGACGCCTGGATTTGTCGTGGGCATCCGGAACCGTGTTGGCTCCTGCACCATGCTTCGGCCGCCATTGCTGTGCCCCGGCCGGGCTTTTCTCGAGTTCCCATTCGTAGCCGAAAAGGTTCCAGAAAAAGTTGTTGCTCCATTTGGTAGGGGTAGTCGTCCAGGTGACTTCCAGACCACTGGTGATGGTATCGCCGCCTTTGCCTGTGCCAAACTTGCTTTTCCAGCCCAGTCCCTGCTCTTCGATATCAGCGGCTTCCGGCTCAGGACCCAGCAATGCGGCATCCCCGGCTCCGTGGGTTTTGCCGAAAGTATGCCCGCCGGCGATCAAAGCCACCGTTTCTTCATCATTCATAGCCATACGGGCAAAAGTTTCGCGGATATCCTTTGCAGCGGCAACCGGATCCGGATTTCCGCCGGGACCTTCCGGGTTCACGTAAATCAGTCCCATCTGCACAGCGGCAAGGGGATTGTCGAGGTCACGCTCACCCGTGTATCGTTTATCATCCAGCCACTTTGTCTCTGAGCCCCAATAAACATCCTCTTCCGGTTCCCAAACGTCCTCCCTTCCGCCGGCAAATCCGAAGGTTTTCAGTCCCATGGACTCAAGGGCTACATTGCCGGCAAGGATCATAAGATCGGCCCAGGAGATCTTTCTTCCATACTTTTGTTTTATCGGCCAGAGCAACCTCCTGGCCTTGTCGAGGTTGACATTGTCAGGCCAGCTGTTCAGCGGGGCGAATCGTTGCTGCCCACTGCCGGCGCCGCCCCGGCCGTCACCGGTACGGTAGGTTCCGGCGCTGTGCCAGGCCATGCGGATAAAGAAAGGTCCGTAATGTCCGAAGTCGGCCGGCCACCAGTCCTGGGAATCGGTCATCAGCTTGCGGAGATCCTCTTTCAATGCAGAGTAATCGAGGCTTTTAAATTCTTTGGCATAGTCAAATTCCTGGCCCATTGGATTCGACAGGGAAGAATGTTGCCGCAGGATATTCAGTTTTAACTGGTTCGGCCACCAGTCACGGTTCTTGGTTCCGCCCACACCCGGGCTGTGCATGCCGTTTGCCCCGGTAACAGGGCACTTACTTGATTTGTCAGGTAAATTGTCCATGTTTATAATATTTTAGTTAATAATTGGCTTTTATCATATGTTCCTTTAATCTGAAGTACGATTTCATCAATATGGAAACCGGTGATCTTCTTTGACTGGAAATAGTTCATCAATAATTCATCCAGTTCCCGGTCGAAATAATCTTCAATTAAATTGCTTCCCGAGCAATAGAGATGGTGGTGGGGTACCATGATGCCATCGTACCTCATGACATCATCATCCGTTTTGACTTTTCTGATCAGGTTGGATCCGACGAGCGTTTCAAGTACTTTGTATACCGTTCCGGTTGCAATATTGGGATGCGATTTACGGATATGCTCGATAATCATTTCGACGGTGGGATGGCTGCTGGAATTGTAAACTGCTTCCAGGATACATATTCGCTGAGGGGTGACCTTGAGCCCCTTCTCAGCCAGCCTTTCTCGAATTTCATCAATTGGTACATTCATGTGAAGAATTCTTTAATAAGAATTATTCTCTTATAAGAAAGAGCAAATATAAGTAAAATTTTTTGAATTTTAAAAAAGAGCGGGTATAAATTATGGCCTGGATGCAATAGCGATACGCTTTTGCATCCTGCCCGTCTAATATGAGAAGTCGTGAAATTATTGTTTGATCAATGTTGCAGACCTGATCTTTCCGGACCCGTCTGACATTGACAAAAAATAGATACCAGGTGACAACCCATCAGTTTCTACAATGCAAGGCGAGGCATTGATCCCTGTCGTGTGCTTGTGCAGTCTCATTTTGCCATTGGCATCGTATATTGTTATCTCCCTGGATGAGGCCAGGTCCCCGGAGACTTCTACCATAATCCTTTCCCTGGCAGGATTTGGCCAGAATGCGAAGTCCATGGGATCCAGATTTTCATTTCCCGGAATGCCGGAAAGTATATTGTAACGCAGGATGGTACCTTCCCGGCCGACCGCAAATCCAAGATTGGCATCCAGGAAGTGAATATCGTGAAGCCTTTCGCCGGTCAGCGGGATTTCCTGGAACCAGCTCAGTCCTCCGTCATTGGTCATGAGTACGACTCCCAGGTCGCCGGCTATGTAACCGTTCAGCTGATCCGAAAAATGAATTGAAAGCAGATCTTCTACCGTCGGTAACAATATCGTTGACCAGGATAATCCCCCATCCGATGTTTCCAGTAGATTTCCCCCTGCTCCTGCAATAAAACCTCTGGAAGGATTGAGGAAAAAAAGGTCATTCCACCCATCAACCGAAGAATCCAGTGTCGTAACTGACCAGTTCACCCCTGAATCATTGGTCATAAGGAGTTCCAGGGCTGATGTCAGGACAAATCCAATGTTTTCAGTTATGAAATGTAATGCAGTAAATTCATCATTGACACCTGTGGTAAGGATATCCCAGCTCTGACCTCCATCCGTGGTTTTCGCCAGAAGGCCTCCGACACCCGCAGCGTAACCGGTCAGTGCATTTGGAAAAGACAGGTCATTAATGTCCTGATCCAGGTCTGATTCCACCAGAACCCATGACATCCCTGCGTTTTCAGTTCTCATGATCTCCCCTCCGGCACCGGCTGTAATACCTGTCGCGGTGGTTGGAAAACAAATCGCGGCGATATCTTCCTGGCCGTCGTGCACCACTTCGGTCCAGGTATCACCTGCATCTGTCGAATGTAACAGCAAGCCCCCCTTACCGCCGGTAAAAACACTCGTTTGATCTGCTATACAGACCGCATACAGCCTTTCTTCGGTGACTCCGGAAATCAGTTGCCACTGGGAATATACGTGTCCGGATAAAATCAGCAGGGCTGCAAGGATGATCGATGGGATAGATTTTGTTTGCATAATTTTTTTCCCGCAAAAATGCATCCTGGAAATGCCGGGAGCAACATTTTCAATACAAACGGGAAATAAAGGGCGCTGAGTGGGAGATTTTCCAGGACGAATCAGATACAGGACGGGCACGAATAAATACCTTCCATCCGTCGTGATGGTTTTTATGTGGGTGGATGCAGTCGTTGTTCAAACCACCTTCTGACCGATTCCATAGTCTTTCGCTGGTATGGCGGGGCTTGCCGGCGGCAGGCGGACCGTTCCGGACTGTTTTCCGGTGCACCCCAGCGGATTTCAACGCAATCATTTGGATTATAAGCCATTTCGAAGGCTTCCTTCCGGTTAAGTATTTCTGCTACGGTCAGTTCCTGAAGAGAACCGTCTGACCGGGTGTAGCCAATGGTCAGCCTTGACACCTGGTCTTCGAGCCGGGTCTGAAGGCTGTTTTTTATTTCATCCGGTGATTTCGATCTTGACACCTTAAAATCCCCGGGATAATTGGCCACACGGTCGGGGAAACCCAGCACGGCATCCATCGCGATCAGCAGCCTGAGGTCGCGGTTGGGAGTGGAGTAGTCCTCCCATGGCCCGCCGGCCAGGAATACGCCATTGGCATTTGACGGCATGGAGATCACCGTTCCGGGGTGCGCCTGGAGATAGGCTTCGCCATTGGCCACCGATTTCACCCGGACCAGGAGCTGCTCGTGCAGCGCTTTGATCAGATCGGTCAATGCTTCTTCCGGATCGAGCGGATCAGGATTGATCAGCCTTTCCAGCGACAAATAGAAGTCAACCCGGCTGAGGTTTTTTTGCTGTAAGGAAAACGGAACGAAACCGGCGGAATCCGTCAGCGATTCGTTTTTTACGGGGAGCATCTTTCCATTTGCGTACGAAAGAGGCCGGAATGCCTTGAAGCCCGGCTCTCCGACCACATCCACGGTGTTGAAGAGAAAATTACCCTTCCAGAACCGTTTGATAGCGATGGTGTTGTCGGGCTGGGCATCGACGGCCAGGAGCAGCCCCGGGTGGTCGTGGGTCTGCGGCACCCAGCTGACCAGGACAAAGGTATGCCCATAGGGATCGGCGAAAACGGTGCCGGGGCGCAGGGCCGCACGTTCCAGCGGCACCGGGTAGTAATCGGAACCGGGGTCGTCGAGTGCCGTGCGGGCCGTGCCGGAATGCACGCCGTTCATCATGTTTCTGAGGAAGGAATTGAATGCCTTTACCGGGTCGCTTTTTGAAGAGATTGATTCATTGGTGACCCACTGGCCGGTCCGGGGGTTCCGGCCCACCCAGCCCCTGTCGCAGAGGTGATATCCGAACGGCAGCCCCAGTTTCCACGCAAAATAGGCCCTCAGGAAGAATGGATTGTCGGCGCAGTCGGGTTCCATGATCACCCTTATATTGCTTTCGGCATCATCTTCTCCCAGGCCGAGATGATTGTGAAGAAAATTCCGTTCCCGGTCCTGGGTCACCTCATGCAGGGCTGACCAGGAGGTTTGCTCGTCACACCCAAGGAACAGGGCATTGATCCAGGCGGAATAAAGGGACTCCATCCCGGGGTCCCAACCTCTTGTGATCTTCCAGGCCCGGCCCTGGCGGGAGTCCTCACGGAGAGATGCGATTTCGAATTCAAGATGGCAGACCTCCTTTCGATCGATAACCAGGGAAACAGTGTATTTTCCTGCCACTCCTGCTCCAAAATCATCGATCCGCCAGTAAGGCAATTCATGGCCGGATCTGCTTCCGAGGGATTCCAATTCATTCGACGGGCCCGTCACGATCAGCCCGGCCTTGCGGATATTCCTCCCTCCTGTGGCAACGATCCGGAACGGCTGGCCCTGCGCGGGATTTGCGGGAAGGACCAGCAAGGCAAAGACCGGCTGATCGTTTTCAGGGGCATCCTCTCCGGCGCCGGCGACAGAGCTTTCGCCGGAAGCCGTTCCCTTTTTCCCGGAGGGGTTCGTATCACAGGAAACTGGGCCTAGGGCGAGCAAAGAGAGGAAAAGAGCCAGGATCGATCTTTGGAAGGTCTTTACCATGGAATGGATGATAATTTAGACGTGACTGCTCACAATAAACAATTTTAAGTACTAATTGACATATAGCAGGACATCTTTGACACTTTTTATTGTAGCATAACATATTTGAC
>CAZUDV010000014.1:0-115829 GCA_964619555.1 uncultured Bacteroidales bacterium
GGAGAGGTTGGAGGGGGACGGAAAGTGGGTTGTACTGGATTCGAACCAGTGACCCCATGCCTGTCAAGCATGTGCTCTAAACCAACTGAGCTAACAACCCATTATTTGAAGAACGATTGCGATTGTGACCCCATGCCTGTCATCCCGAGTGCTCGGCACTAAACCAACTGAGCTAACAACCCATTATTTGAAGAACGATTGCGATTGTGACCCCATGCCTGTCATCCCGAGTACTCGGGACTAAACCAACTGAGCTAACAACCCATGGTCCTGAGGCATAGCCGAAGGACCTGCCGGCCCGACTTGCCGTTGCCCGTTTTGAGTTTGCAAAAGTAATATTATTTTCATTCCGAAATCTATATCTTTGGCGCAAAAATAATGAAATGTAATATGTGGTATTTTATATGTAATATATGCTAAATTTTTGGAATAGCACCGCAACCACTTAATAATTACCACATACCACATTTTACATACCACATTCTTTAATAAATAATATGAAAAAACTTATCGTCCTTTCCCTGTCATTGCTACTGGCCACTAATACTCTTTTCTCCCAAACCAAGGAAATATCCCTCTCCGACATCTTCAGCCGGAAATTCTTCCCGAAAGGCGTCTATGGCCTCAACCCGATGAAGGACGGAGAAACCTACTGCGTCAAGGAAGGCGATTCGATCAATGTCTACCGCTATGAAACCGGTGATTTCGTGCGGACGGTGGCTATTGGCAGCGAAATGATCCCAGCCGGCGACACTGCCGCAATACCACTCTCCAACTGGAACTTCAGCCAGGATGAATCGAAATTGCTCATCGCCACTGAAACCGAGTATATCTACCGTTATTCCTCGGCCTCGGAATATTATATCTGGGATACCCGGACGAAAAAACTGTCGCGCCTCTCCCTGGATGGCAAACAGCGGCTGGCCGACTTCTCGCCTGATGCTTCCAGCGTCGCTTTTGTCAGGGATAATAACCTGTTTATCAAAGAGCTCGCTTCTGATTCGGAATACGCTGTCACTAACGACGGCAAACAGAATTCCATCATCAACGGTACCACCGACTGGGTATACGAGGAAGAATTCGCCATTACCAAAGGCTTTGAATGGTCGCCCGATGGAAGATACCTAGCCTATTACCGCTTCGATGAAAGCAAGGTGAAGGAATTCTCCATGATGGAATGGGGATCGCTCTACCCCGAGGTCAATACCTTCAAGTATCCGAAAGCAGGTGAAGACAACTCCCTGGTGTCGCTGTTCATTTATGACATGACTTCTCATCGGTCTATCCCGGTAGATGTGGGCAATGAAACAGACCAGTACCTTCCCCGTATCTACTGGACAAAAGATCCGTCCAAACTGGCCGTTGTCCGTTTGAACCGCCTTCAAAACCTGATCGACCTGCTCCTGGTCGATGCAGCCACCGGAAATTCCAGCCTGATCTTCCGGGAAGATAACCAGTGGTATATCGATGACAGCCATCTCGACCACTTCATCTTCCTCGACAAAAACCACTACCTGTCGACCAGTGAGAAATCAGGCCATTACCACATTTACCTCAATACCATCGACCGTTCGGAAAAAGGAAAACAACTGACCCAGGGAGAATGGGACGTAACAGACGTATACGGGTATGATGCAACCAATGGCCTGGTCTGGTTTGCTGCCGCTTCCTCCTCCCCGATCAACCGGGAAATATGGACTGTGGACCTGAAAGGGAACATGAAGCAGGTGAGCAAGGAAGAAGGAACGCATCGCCCGCAATTCAGCAAGAGCTTCAAATACTTTATTGATAATTTTTCCACCGCCAATACGCCCCAGGTCTACACTGTGCATAATGCGAAGGGCAAAGAACTCAGGGTATTGGAAGACAACCAGGAGGTCCTTGGCCTGATCTCCAAATTTAACTTCAGCAAAAAAGAATTCTTCACCTTCACCACTTCTGAAGGAATTTTACTGAATGGCTGGAAGATCCTTCCGCCCAATTTCGACCCGAACAGGAAATACCCTGTGTTCATGACCGTTTACGGTGGACCGGGCTCTCAGACAGTTCTCAACAGCTACAGCGCCGGTGACTTTACCTGGTACCAGATGCTGGCGCAAAAAGGCTATATCATAGCATCAGTCGACAACCGCGGTACAGGAGCCCGTGGTCAGCTGTTCAAGAAACTGACCTACCAGCAACTGGGGAAATTCGAGACCATGGACCAGATCGAGGCTGCCAGGTATTTCGCTTCACAGCCATACGTCGATCCCTCGCGGATCGGGATCTGGGGCTGGAGCTACGGCGGATATATGTCGACCTTATGCATCACCAAGGGGGCTGATGCCTTTAAAATGGCGATAGCCGTGGCGCCTGTTTCAAACTGGCGGTATTACGACAACATCTATACAGAGCGTTATATGCGCAAACCGCAGGACAATGCCTCCGGTTATGACGAAAATTCACCCATCAACCACGTAGATAAACTGAAAGGTAAATTTTTACTGATCCATGGGACCGGCGATGACAACGTGCACGTTCAGAATTCCATGGACCTGGCTGATGCCCTGATCAAAGCTGACAAACAATTCGAAATGTTCTTCTACCCGAACCGCAACCATGGCATTTATGGCGGGAATACCCGGATGCACCTGTACACGAAGATGACAGAGTTTGTGCTGGAGAACCTGTAAGCGGTCAGCGGTCGGCGGTCGGCAGTCGGCGGTCGGCAGTCGGCGGTCAGCGGTCGGTAACAGACGTTCAAAGGTCAGCAGTTTAAATGGAAAAATTTTGGGATTTGTTATTCGTTGTTTGGATTTTTTGTACCTTTGCACCTCATTTTTTGAAATATTAACTTAAAGAAAGCGAGCAATCGTATGATCATTGTACCGGTAAAGGAAGGCGAAAGCATCGACAGGGCGTTGAAAAAATACAAACGGAAATTTGAAAAGACTGGCGTTATCAAGGAATTACGCGACCGCCAGCAGTTCACAAAGCCCTCGATCATCAAGCGCAGCCAGCGCCTGAAAGCCATTTACATCCAGCAACTCAGATCAGCCAGCGATAAATAATTTTTGCTGCGACGACATTTTTCTTAAGAAGAAATTTTATTTCGGATATTTTTATTGTATATTTGAAATAATGTTTCTTCTTATTTTTTTGGTGGATGACGGAACGGTTCCTGGATTACATAACTTTTGAAAAGCGATACTCACCCAATACTGTAACAGCCTATCGAACTGACCTGGTTCAGTTCTTTGCTTTTTTACAGGACAGCTATGACATCACTGATCTGTCCGGGATAGATTATCAGATGATCCGTTCATGGATTGTATACCTTATAGATAATAAAGTCACTCCCCGCTCCGTTAATCGTAAGATCACCACTCTGAAAACTTACTTCAGGTTCCTGATCAAGGAAGGGATCATAGTGGAGAATCCGATGGGCCGGATCATTGCCCCGAAAACATCTAAACGGCTCCCGGCTTTCGTTGAAACGGACAGTATGAACCGCCTATTCGACGATGTAAACTGGGAAAAAGGATTTGAAGGGGAACGCGACAAACTGATTATGGAACTTTTTTATGCCACCGGGATGCGTCTTTCGGAACTGATTAACCTGAAAGAAACCGACGTCGATCTGGAGAAAAGGACCCTGAAAGTAACCGGTAAGCGAAACAAACAAAGAGTCATACCTTTTACCGGGTCCCTGGCCGGTATTATTTCCGGATACACAAAAGAAAGGGCGTCAGAATTCGAAGGAAAAACGACCGAACCCTATTTATTCCTGACACCCAGGGGGGAAAAACTATACCCGAAATTGGTTTACCGGCTGGTACACAAATACCTGGACCAGGTGACCACGATCAGCAAGAGGAGCCCTCATGTGATCCGGCATACTTTTGCCACTCATATGCTGAACAATGGGGCGGATCTAAATGTTATCAAAGAGATACTGGGCCATGCGAACCTGTCGGCTACACAGGTATACACCCACAATACTGTTGAAAAACTGAAATCGATCTATAAACAAGCCCATCCAAGGGCTTAAATCTAAACATGGAGGATTAAACTATGAGAATTAACATCAATGCAGTTCATTTCAAGGCAGACAAAAAGCTTATCGCCTTTATCAACGAAAAGATGGGAAAACTCACCCAGGTTTTTGACGGCGTAATTGACAGCGAAGTCATGCTGAAGTTAGACAACAATGATTCGAGGGAGAACAAGATCGCAGAGATAAAAGTCAGCATACCCGGCAACAATTTGTACGTTAAAAAACAGAGTACGACCTTTGAGGAGTCGACGGATGTGGCCATAGAAGCCTTGAGGAGACAGCTAAAACGCTACAAGGACAAGATGCGGGGGAATTATTAACAATTTTGAAAAGTAATTTGGAATTATTTTTGCTAATTCAACAATAATTTATATTTTTGCAGACCTTTTTCGAAAGGTCTGCTTTTTTATGTTCTTTGCGTGTTGCCGATGTAGCTCAGCTGGTCAGAGCAGCTGATTTGTAATCAGCCGGTCGGCGGTTCGAATCCGTCCATCGGCTCCATCAATTCAGATCAGAACATACAGCGGGGAGATTCCAGAGCGGTCAAATGGGGCAGACTGTAAATCTGTTGGCGCGGCCTTCGGAGGTTCGAATCCTCCTCTCCCCACTCTTGCGGAAGTAGCTCATTTGGTAGAGCGACAGCCTTCCAAGCTGTAGGTAGCGGGTTCGAGACCCGTCTTCCGCTCTTACGCCTTTGTAGCTCAGGGGTAGAGCACTTCCTTGGTAAGGAAGGGGTCATGAGTTCAACTCTCATCAAAGGCTCAAGTGAATTTAAGGTGAAATATAAATAATTAATTTTTAAACATTTTTCGATATGGCTAAAGAAACATTTCAACGTACTAAACCGCACGTGAATATCGGTACGATTGGTCACGTTGACCATGGCAAGACCACGCTCACTGCAGCCATTACTCTCAATCTGCAGGACAAAGGTCTGGCCGTTTTCAAATCATTTGATGAAATCGACGCTGCCCCTGAAGAAAAAGAAAGGGGTATTACCATCAACACCGCTCACGTGGAGTACCAGACCGAGAACCGTCACTATGCTCACGTCGACTGTCCGGGTCACGCTGACTATGTGAAGAACATGGTTACCGGTGCTGCCCAGATGGACGGCGCTATCCTCGTGGTAGCCGCTACTGACGGTCCTATGCCACAAACCCGCGAGCACATCCTTCTCGCCCGCCAGGTTGGTGTGCCGAAGATCGTTGTGTTCATGAATAAAGTTGACATGGTTGACGACGAAGAACTGCTCGACCTCGTTGAAATGGAAATCCGTGAACTCCTTACCTTCTATAAATTCGACGGCGACAACACCCCGATCATCCGCGGCTCTGCCCTCGGCGCCCTTAACAAGGAACCGAAATGGATCGAAAAAGTGTTCGAACTGATGCAAGCCTGCGATTCCTGGATCCCGCTGCCACAGCGCTCCGTTGACAAGCCGTTCCTGATGCCGGTGGAAGACGTGTTCTCCATCACCGGTCGTGGAACCGTTGCTACCGGAAGAATTGAGCAGGGCGTTATCAAGGTCGGTGAATCCGTGGATATCGTCGGTCTTGGAGCTGAAAAACTGAAATCAGTGGTTACCGGAGTGGAAATGTTCCGCAAGATCCTCGACCGCGGTGAAGCTGGCGACAATGCCGGTCTGCTGCTCAGGGGTATCGATAAAGATGAGATCCGCCGTGGCCAGGTTATCGCTGCTCCCGGTTCCATCACTCCCCACACCCACTTCAAGGCTGAGGTCTATATCCTGAAAAAAGAAGAAGGTGGACGCCACACCCCATTCCATGATAAATACCGTCCCCAATTCTACTTCAGGACAACTGACGTGACGGGCGAGATCCACCTGCCGCAGGGCGTGGAAATGATCATGCCGGGCGACAACCTCTCCATCGAGGTGAAGCTGATCCACGAAGTGGCCATGGATAAAGGTCTTCGTTTCGCGATCCGTGAGGGTGGCAGAACCGTAGGTGCCGGACAGGTTACTGAAATCATTGCATAATAATAATGAATAGCTGTCAGATCCCGTTTTCCGCTCAGGGCGGAAAACGGGATGACATGTGGATACGGGTGTAGCTCAACTGGTAGAGTAGTGGTCTCCAAAACCATTGGCTGTGGGTTCAAGTCCTACCACCCGTGCAAAAAAAGATCAAGCTAAAATGGCAAAGTTCAAAATTCAAACTTACCTAGAAGAAAGTTACGACGAACTTAAACATAAAGTCTCCTGGCCTACATGGAGTGAGCTGCAAAGTAGTGCCATCGTGGTGTCCGTTGCTTCCCTTATAATCGCAGTTGTGGTTTATCTGATGGACATTTCACTCAGGACATTGCTGGAACAGTTTTATAAACTATTCTGATAATGCCCGGGCATTGCTTGACTAAATTTAATCTTAATCAATAATTTTTCATCCCAGGGATTGGTATGGGCGAACAAGTCAAAAAGTGGTATGTAGTCCGGGCTGTGAGCGGAAAGGAAAAAAAGGTGAAGGAATACATCGAGAGCGAAATCAATCGCCTCGGCTTACAAGAATTTGTGACCCAGGTACTCATCCCAACTGAAAAAGTTTACCAGGTAAGAAAAGGAAAAAAGATCAGCAAGGAAAGGAATTATTTTCCCGGATATGTCCTGATCGAAGCAGCCCTGGTGGGTGAAATCACCCACATCATCCGGAATATTCCCAATGTACTGGGATTCCTCGGAACAGGGAACGAACCGAGCCCGATGCGCCTGAGCGAAGTCAAACGGATCTTAGGAAAAGTGGACGAACTTGCGGAACAGGGCGAAGGGGTAAACATTCCTTTTATTATCGGAGAAACCGTCAAAGTGATAGACGGACCGTTCAACAGCTTCAGCGGAGTGATCGAAGAGATCAATGAAGAGAAGAAAAAGCTGAAAGTAATGGTCAAGATCTTCGGGCGGAAGACTCCGCTGGAACTCAATTTCATGCAGGTGGAAAAGGAATGAGGCGATTAATCAAACATTTTAATTAACATTTCAATCTTTTATTAGCATGGCAAAAGAAGTTGCTGGAATGATCAAACTGCAAATCAAAGGGGCAGCTGCGAATCCTTCACCACCGATCGGTCCTGCACTTGGTTCCAAAGGCGTGAACATTATGGAATTCTGTAAACAGTTCAATGCCAGGACCCAGGATCAGCCGGGGAAATTGCTTCCCGTCATTATTACGGTATACAGGGATAAGAGCTTTGACTTTGTCATTAAGCGCCCGCCGGTTGCAGTGCAACTGATGGAAGCATCCAAAGCTGCAAAAGGTTCAGCCGAGCCAAACCGCACCAAGGTGGGAACGGTAACCTGGGAACAGATCAAGGCCATCGCCGAGGATAAGATGGTGGACCTGAACTGTTTCACTGTTGAATCCGCCATGAGGATGGTTGCCGGTACAGCCCGTAGCATGGGCCTGACCGTCAAAGGTGCTTCCCCAATTGCAGAACAATAAAAGGTCACTCCCTAATACGTGAAATAAATAAAACGAGGTAATACAATGGCTAAAATAACCAAAAAACAAAAGGAAGCCCAATCAAAGTTCGACAAGACGAAGGCGTACGGGCTGAATGAAGCGGTAGAAGTGGTTAAAACTATCACCTATACCAGCTTTGATGCTTCCGTTGACCTCGATGTCCGGCTGGGCGTTGACCCTCGTAAAGCCAACCAGATGGTTCGCGGCACAGTTACCCTGCCCCACGGCACCGGTAAGAAAATCCGCGTACTGGCCCTCGTCACCCCCGATAAGGAAGACGAAGCCCAGACCGCTGGCGCTGATTATGTTGGACTTGATGAGTATATCGATAAAATCAAACAGGGCTGGACTGAGATCGATGTGGTGATCACCATGCCCCAGGTTATGCCTAAAATCGGTCCTCTTGGAAAAATCCTCGGCCCCCGTGGCCTTATGCCAAACCCAAAAACGGGTACGGTAACCATGGACGTCGGCAAGGCTGTGAAAGAGGTCAAGGCAGGTAAAATCGATTTCAAAGTCGATAAATACGGAATCATACACGCTTCCATAGGAAAAGTCTCCTTCGAAAAGGATCAGCTCGTGGATAATGCCCGGGAACTCCTTCAGACGATCATCAAACTGAAACCGTCGGCAGCAAAGGGAACTTATATGAAAAGCGTGTATATGTCAAGCACAATGAGTCCGGGTATTCAAATCGAGCCCAAATCCCTAACAGTGTAATAACCAAAATTAATTAACAGAGTCATGACAAGAGAAGAAAAAGATCAATTGATCGACTCATTGGCGGAAACACTGAAGAGTAGCAACACAGTCTACATTGCGGATATATCCAACCTCAATTCGGAAAATACCACCCGTCTGCGTTCCCTTTGTTTCAAGAGGAACATCAAACTGCAGGTGGTCAAGAATACGTTGTTGAAAAAGGCCATGGAACGGTCGGAAAAGAACTTTGAAGAGCTTTTCCCGATCCTGAACGGGCCCACATCCGTGATGATCTCCGAGTTTGGTAATGTACCGGCGAAACTCATCAAGGAATTCAGAAAGACATCCGACAGGCCCATACTGAAAGGCGCTTTTGTGGAAGAGATGGTATTTGTCGGGGATGATCAGCTGGATTTCCTGATTGCGCTCAAGTCGAAAAACGAATTGATCGCCGATGTGGTGGCATTACTGCAATCACCAATCCGAAATGTTATCTCCGGCCTGCAAGGCGGCGGACATAAGATCTCAGGCATCCTTAAGACCTTATCCGAGAAGGAAGGATAACCATTTTCGCAAATTAAATTATTTGAAAATCGATTAAAATTAAATACAAATGGCAGATTTAAAAGCTTTCGCAGAACAGTTAGTAAACTTAACCGTAAAGGAAGTAAACGAGTTAGCAAAGATCCTCAAGGAAGAATACGGTATCGAACCCGCAGCAGCCGCAGCAGTGGTTGCAGCACCGGGAGCAGCAGCAGGCGGTGAAGCCGCAGCCGCAGCAGAAGAAAAGAATACCTTCGACGTGATCCTGAAACACCCCGGACAGGCTAAACTGGCCGTCGTGAAACTCGTTAAGGAACTCACCAGCCTCGGGCTGAAAGAAGCCAAGGAACTGGTTGATGCCGCTCCAAAAGCTATCAAGGAAGGTGCCACCAGGGATGAGGCAGAAGCCCTCAAGAAGCAGCTTGAAGAAGCAGGCGCTGAAGTTGAAGTTAAGTAGATCTTATGGAACGGCTAACCCTTTTTAGCCGTTCGTTTACCGGGCCTGTCCTGCCTTCGCTCTATGCTCCGGCGGGTCAGGCTCTTACCCTTTGACATCGTCTGTTAGTTCTTTTACTTCTAAACCGTCCTGCCGATCAGGACACAAAACATAAAAACCTTGGCATCTAAAAAAGCTGAAAGATTCAATTTTGGATCCTCAAAAGTTAAGGCTGAATACCCGGATTTCCTGGAAATCCAACTTCAATCCTTCAAAGACTTCTTCCAGCTGGAAACTAATCCGGAAGACCGCGTCAATGAAGGTTTATACAAAGTTTTCAGCGAAAATTTCCCGATCACTGACGCCAGAAACAACTTCGTCCTGGAATTCCTGGATTATTTCATCGACCCCCCCAGGTACAGCATCGAGGAATGCATGGAACGCGGACTTACCTATTCCGTCCCGTTAAAAGCCAAACTGAAATTATATTGCACCGACCCGGAACACGAAGACTTTGAAACGATCATCCAGGATGTTTACCTGGGCATGATCCCTTATATGTCCCCGAAAGGAACCTTTATCATCAACGGGGCTGAGAGGGTGGTTGTATCCCAGTTACACCGGTCGCCAGGCGTATTTTTCGGAACCAGCATTCATGCAAACGGCACGCAATTGTTCTCCGCCAGGATCATCCCGTTCAAAGGCTCCTGGATTGAGTTCACCACTGACATTAACAATGTCATGTATGCCTATATCGACCGGAAGAAAAAATTGCCGGTGACTACCCTGCTCAGGGCAATCGGTTATGAAACGGATAAGGATATCCTCGAGATCTTCTCCCTGGCAGAAGAAGTGAAGGTCAACAAGACCAATATGAAACGGGTAATGGGCCGGAAACTGGCTGCCCGTGTGGTGAGAGCATGGGTGGAGGATTTTGTGGATGAAGATACGGGAGAGGTGGTCTCCATCGAACGTACAGAGGTACTGATAGAAAGGGAAGTGGAAATTGAAAAGGAACAGGTGGACCTGATCCTGGAGTCGGGAGTGGATACGATCCTGCTGCACAAAGAAGACATCAATACCCAGGAGTACGCCATCATCTTCAATACATTACAAAAAGATACGGCCAACTCGGAAAAGGAAGCCGTAGAATATATTTACAGGCAGTTGCGCAATGCAGAACCTCCTGACGAAGAAACCGCCCGCGGGATCATCGAGAAATTGTTCTTCTCCGAGAAGAGATATGACCTTGGCGACGTGGGCCGCTACCGCATCAACACCAAGCTGGGACTGCACGTGGATGACAATATCCGCGTCCTGACCAAGGAAGATATCATCTCCATTATCCGGTACCTGGTTGAATTATCCAACTCCAAAACGGAAGTTGACGATATCGACCACCTGAGCAACCGTAGGGTCAGAACGGTCGGGGAACAGCTTTCAGCCCAGTTCGGAGTAGGTCTTGCCCGTATGGCCAGAACTATCCGCGAACGAATGAATGTCAGGGACAATGAGGTTTTTACCCCGATGGACCTGATCAATGCCAAGACATTATCCTCCGTGATCAACTCGTTCTTCGGCACGAACCAGTTGTCACAGTTCATGGACCAGACCAATCCGCTGTCAGAGCTTACGCACAAGCGCAGGATCTCTGCACTTGGCCCCGGAGGTTTGTCGAGGGAAAGGGCAGGTTTTGAGGTCCGTGACGTCCACTATACGCATTATGGCCGTCTCTGCACCATCGAAACCCCTGAAGGCCCCAATATCGGTCTTATCTCTTCCCTTTGTGTATATGCCAAGGTCAACCATCTCGGATTCATCGAAACCCCTTACAAGGTTGTGGAAGCCGGCCAGGTAAAGCTGAATGAGCCACCGGTGTTTCTGAGCGCGGAAGACGAAGAGAACAAGATCATAGCCCAGGCAAGTGAAAACCTGCGGGAAGATGGATACTTTGACCAGGACAAGGTTAAGGTCCGCTTCCAGGCCGACTATCCAATCATCGACCGTTCTGACGTGCACCTGATGGATACGGCCCCCAACCAGATCGCTTCCATCGCCGCCTCCCTGATCCCCTTCCTCGAACACGACGACGCCAACAGGGCCCTCATGGGATCGAACATGATGCGCCAGGCCGTTCCACTGCTGGAACCTGAAGTTCCACTGGTCGGAACCGGTATCGAAGCTGATGTGGTCAGGGATTCCAGGGTACTGATTAATGCGGAAGGCGACGGTTATGTCGAATCGGTGGACGCACGCGAGATCGTGATCCGCTACACCCGCGATGAAGTGGAAAAACTGGTCAGCTTCGATGATGATATCAAGCGTTATGAACTGACCAAATTCCTCCGCACCAACCAGAACACCTGCGTAAACCTCAGACCTATCGTAAGAAAAGGCGATAAAGTAGTCAAGGGACAGGTGTTATGTGAAGGATATGCCACCAAGAACGGCGAACTGGCCCTTGGAAGGAACCTGATGGTAGCGTTCATGCCCTGGAAAGGCTACAACTTTGAGGATGCCATCGTAATTTCAGAAAAAGTTGTCAAGGAAGATATCTTCACATCCATCCATATAGAAGAATTCACTCTTGAAGTTCGCGACACCAAGAGGGGTATCGAGGAACTGACCAACGATATTCCGAACGTCAGTGCGGATGCTACCAAAGACCTCGACGAGAACGGTCTTATCCGTGTCGGAGCTGAAGTGAAAGAGGGCGATATCCTGATCGGGAAGATCACGCCAAAAGGTGAAAGTGACCCGACCCCGGAGGAAAAACTGCTGCGTGCCATTTTCGGTGATAAAGCCGGCGATGTCAAGAATGCCTCGTTAAAGGCGCCTCCGGCCATGAAGGGGGTGGTCATCGAAAATAAACTCTTCTCCAGGATTATCAAAGACAGGAAGCTGCGAGCCAAGGAAAAGGACGTGCTGAAAGAGTTGGATGACCAGATGCACAAGGAGGCCGGTGAATTAAAGGCCAAACTGGTCGACAAACTGATGATCCTCGTGAGCGGTAAGACCAGCCAGGGTGTCTACAACAATTTCAAGGAAGAAATCCTTCCGAAAAAGGCGAAATTCACCCAGAAAATGCTCCTGGGACTGGATTATTCCACCATAAATCCAAATAAATGGACATCCGATAAAGACAAGAACGACCTGATCAAGGTTCTCATCAACAATTACAATATCAAGCATAAGGAGATCCAGGGCAAGTATAACCGGATGAAATTCCAGTCGACAGTCGGCGACGACCTGCCTAATGGCATTGTTCAGATGGCAAAGGTTTATGTCGCCCGCAAGCGGAAGCTGCAGCTCGGCGATAAGATGTCCGGACGTCACGGGAACAAAGGTATCGTTGCCAAGATCGTCCGCGAGGAAGATATGCCATTCCTGGAAGACGGGACACCGGTTGACATTGTACTGAATCCGCTGGGTGTGCCGAGCCGAATGAACCTGGGCCAGATCTACGAGACTGTTCTCGGATGGGCCGGTCACAAACTGGGGATGACTTATGCAACTCCTATTTTCGATGGTGCCAGTTACAGGCAGATCAATGAACTCATGGATAAAGCCGGATTGCCAAAGGACGGGAAAGTTTACCTGTACGACGGGGAGACCGGCGAAAGGTTCCACCAGCCAACGACAGTCGGATTTATCTACATGCTGAAGCTACACCATATGGTGGAAGACAAGATCCATGCCCGTTCCATCGGACCTTACTCGCTGATCACGCAACAGCCTCTTGGCGGTAAAGCACAGTTCGGCGGTCAGAGGTTCGGGGAAATGGAAGTCTGGGCGCTGGAAGCCTTCGGGGCATCCAACATCCTGCAGGAGATCCTTACTGTGAAGTCGGATGACGTTCAGGGGCGGGCCAAGACTTACGAGACAATCGTAAAAGGTGAAAACATGCCCAGGCCAAGTATTCCTGAGTCGTTCAATGTGCTCGTGCATGAGCTCAGGGGCCTCGGCCTTGAAGTTAGTTTTGAATAATCAATGTAATTAATTAATCACAAGATACATGGCTTTTAGAAAAGACCCCAATATTTCAAGTGATTTTTCATCCATAACCATTAGCCTCGCTTCTCCCGAGTCAATCCTGGAACGTTCATTCGGCGAGGTCCTCAAACCGGAGACCATCAACTACCGCACTTATAAGCCGGAAAGAGACGGCCTGTTCTGCGAGAGGATTTTCGGACCGGTGAAGGATTACGAATGTCATTGCGGAAAGTATAAAAGGATCCGTTACAAAGGCATCATTTGCGACCGCTGCGGAGTGGAAGTGACTGAGAAAAAAGTCAGAAGGGAAAGGACCGGCCATATCCAGCTGGTCGTGCCGGTGGCACACATCTGGTTCTTCCGTTCCCTGCCCAATAAAATCGGCGCATTGCTCGGATTGCCTTCCAAGAAGCTCGATTCGATCATTTATTACGAAAAATACGTCGTTATTAAGCCGGGCATCAAGGAAAAAGACGGGATCAAGGAACTCGATTTCCTTTCGGAAGAAGAATATTTCGACATCATTGATTCCCTTCCGCCGGACAACCAGCACCTGGACGATTCCGATCCGAATAAGTTCATAGCGAAAATGGGAGCGGAAGCGCTGTTTGAGTTGCTGGAAACCCTTGACCTGGATAAAGTATCTTACGATCTGAGGCACAAAGCCAATACGGAAACCTCCCAGCAGCGCAAACAGGAAGCCCTGAAACGCCTGCAGGTTTTCGAAGCGTTCCGCGATGCAAGGACCCGTACCGAAAACAAGCCCGAATGGATGATCCTGAAGATCATACCGGTGATCCCGCCGGAACTCAGGCCACTTGTTCCGCTGGATGGCGGCCGTTTCGCCACCTCCGACCTGAACGACCTGTACCGCAGGGTCATTATCCGGAACAACCGTCTCAAAAGACTCATCGAGATCAAGGCTCCTGATGTCATCATGCGCAATGAAAAGCGTATGCTCCAGGAAGCCGTGGACTCGTTGCTGGACAATTCCAGGAAGGTCAGTGCGGTGAAGACCGAATCGAACCGCCCGTTGAAATCCCTCAGTGACAGCCTGAAAGGAAAACAGGGCAGGTTCCGCCAGAACCTCCTCGGTAAACGCGTCGACTATTCCGGCCGTTCGGTGATCGTCGTAGGTCCTGAGCTTAAACTGAACGAATGTGGCCTTCCGAAAGATATGGCCGCTGAATTATTCAAACCTTTTATTATCCGCAAACTTCTCGAGCGGGGCATTGTAAAAACCGTAAAATCGGCCAAGAAGATTGTCGACAGGAAAGACGCAGTGGTTTGGGATATCCTTGAAAACATTCTGAAAGGCCACCCGGTGATGCTGAACCGTGCTCCTACCCTGCACCGTCTGGGTATCCAGGCATTTCAGCCGAAACTTATCGAAGGGAAGGCAATCCAGTTGCACCCCCTCGTGTGTACCGCTTTTAACGCAGACTTCGACGGCGACCAGATGGCTGTCCACGTACCACTGGGCAATGCTGCCATCCTGGAAGCCCAGATCCTGATGCTCGCCTCTCACAACATCCTCAACCCGGCCAACGGAGCTCCTATCACGGTTCCGTCCCAGGACATGGTTCTGGGGCTTTATTACATGACCAAAGGCCGCAAGAACACTCCGGAACATCCGGTAAAAGGTGAAGGCAAAACTTTCTATTCACCTGAAGAGGTGATCATTGCCTTTAACGAGCGCAAACTTGACCTCCATGCCAATATCAAAGTGAAGGTCAATGATATGGCCGAAGGTAAAACCATCAGTCATATCATCGAAACGACCTGTGGCAGAGTCCTTTTCAACCAGGTCGTGCCCGAAGAGATGGGATTCCTGAATGTATTGCTCACCAAGAAAGCACTCCGTGATATCATCGGGGACATTCTGAAAGCCACCGGTACCAAAAAAACCGCTGACTTCCTCGATTCCATCAAGTACCTCGGTTTCAATATGGCCTTCAAGGGCGGTCTTTCCTTCAACCTGGGCGACGTGATCATCCCCCAGATCAAGGAATCGTTCATCGAGGAAGCCAATGCCGAAGTGGATGAAGTCTTGAGCAATTACAACATGGGTTTCATCACCAATAACGAACGTTACAACCAGATCATCGATATCTGGACTCATACCAATTCAAAGCTTACCCAGCAGGTCATGAAGGAGCTTTCCCAGGATAAGGGGGGGTTCAACCCGATCTATATGATGCTTGATTCCGGTGCCAGGGGATCTAAAGAACAGATCCGTCAGCTTTCCGGCATGCGTGGCCTTATGGCCAAACCGCAAAAGTCAGGTGCTACAGGCGGGGAAATCATCGAAAACCCTATCCTTTCCAACTTTAAGGAAGGCCTCTCGGTTCTCGAGTATTTCATCTCCACCCATGGTGCCCGCAAGGGTCTGGCAGATACTGCTCTTAAGACGGCCGACGCTGGTTACCTGACGCGCCGTCTGGTAGACGTTGCCCAGGATGTGATCATTTCCGAAGATGACTGCGGAACTCTTAGAGGGATCACCATCACAGCCCTCAAGAAAAACGAAGAGATCGTCGAATCGCTTTATGACCGAATCCTCGGACGCGTTACGCTCCATGACATATTCCACCCAAATACCGGGGAATTGATTGCCAGGGCCGGCGAAGAACTTACCGAGGACAAATGCAAGATCATCGAAGATTCACCTATTGAAGCCGTCGAGATCCGTTCCGTACTCACCTGCGAATCGAAGCAGGGTGTTTGCGCCAGGTGTTATGGCAGAAACCTGGCAACCGGAAAGATGATCCAGGAAGGTGAAGCGGTTGGTGTTATTGCAGCGCAATCCATCGGTGAGCCGGGAACCCAGCTTACCCTGCGTACGTTCCACGTCGGGGGTACCGCTTCCAATGTGGCCATCATTTCCAAGATCGAAGCAAAATACGACGGTTTCCTTGAAATCGAGGAAATCCGTTCGGTACCATATACCAACCGTGAAGGTAAAAGTTATGACGTGGTGATCGGCCGTTCGGCTGAAATGCGTATAATCGACCCTCACACCCGGATCATACTGGCTTCGGGCCATATTCCATACGGTGCGAACCTATATTTCAGGGAGAATACCGAAGTCAAAAAAGGCGATCTGATCGCCGACTGGGATCCGTTCAATGCGGTCATCCTCTCGGAAGTCACCGGTACTATCCAGTACGAAAACATCGTAGAAGGCAAAACTTACCGCATCGAATCGGATGAACAAACCGGTTACGTTGATAAAGTTGTCATCGAACCCAGGCAGAAGCTGAAAAATCCGACCATTAACATCATGGCCCCGGACGGCGAAATGATCAAATCGTACGATATTCCTGTCGGCGCCCGCATCGTGGTAGAAGACGGACAGGAAATCAAGGCCGGCGACCCGCTGGTGAAGATCCCGAGGGCCATTGGTAAAACCGGCGACATCACCGGTGGTCTCCCAAGGGTCACCGAGTTATTCGAAGCAAGGAATCCATCCGAACCGGCTATCGTCGCTGAAATCGACGGTGTGGTGACGATCAGCAAGAAGCTGAAAAGGGGCAACCGCGAGGTCATTATTACCTCCAAAGCCATGGAAGAAAAACGCTATCTTATTCCGACCACCAAACAGATCCTGGCGCAGGAGAACGACTATGTGCGTGCCGGTACGCCACTGTCAGAAGGTGAAATATCGCCGTCCGACATCCTTGCCATCAAGGGGCCGATGAAAGTGCAGGAATATATCGTGAATGAAATCCAGGAGGTCTATCGTCTCCAGGGAGTAAAGATCAACGACAAGCACTTTGAGACCATTGTACGCCAGATGATGAGAAAAGTGGAAGTGGAAGACCCGGGCGATACGAGGTTCCTCGAAGGTGAACTGGTAAACAAAACCGACTTCCAGGATGAAAACGATGACATATTCGGTAAGAAGGTCATTGTTGAACCAGGCGATTCCCTCATTTTCAGGGCCGGTATGATCGTCAGCGCCAGGAAACTGCGCGAGGAGAACTCCGCCCTGAAGCGTAAAGACAAACAGCTGATCGAAGCCAGGGATGCAAGGCCGGCAACGGCTCGCCAGGTGATCCAGGGTATCACCCGGGCCTCATTGCAGACCAACAGTTGGATCTCGGCGGCCTCATTCCAGGAAACCACCAAGGTTCTAACCCAGGCGGCCATCCAGGCCAAGTCTGACGGCTTACTCGGACTGAAGGAAAATGTTATCGTCGGGCACAAGATACCTGCCGGTACCGGTCTGCGGAAATACGACGACATCATCGTCGGCAGCCGCGAGGAATATGAAGAAATCATGTCGAGCAGGGAAGAATTCGGCGAAGAGGAACAATAAAATGTCGATTTGAATTGGATATTTGGAATAATAAGCAATGTCAGAAAATCAACCTAAGAACCAGATCAACATCGAGTTATCTGAAGAACAAGCGGAAGGGATCTACGCTAACCTGGCGATGATCACCCATTCGCACTCGGAGTTCATCATCGATTTCATCAAGATGATGCCGGGAATGCCGAAGGCAAAAGTAAAATCCCGTATCATTCTGACGCCGCAGCATGCCAAAAGACTGCTTCGGGCGTTGAAAGAGAACATCTCGAAATACGAGAGTACATTTGGCCATATCGAGGTCCCCGAGGGACCGGAGGGATTACCTCCGTTCCATCTTGGCGGGCCGACCGCGCAAGCGTAATGATAAGAAAGCCGCTTCCCTCGGGGGCGGCTTTTTCATTTTCTTCCTTACAGAACTGATCACAAATGGATCGGTGTTCAAGATCAGACGGACGAAAGGAAAATCCTGTCAGAATACGATCCTGAAAGTCCCATTGTCATCCAGCATCCCCTGTTCAAGTCCTTCCACCAGGTGCATGTACTTCCGGGCTACTTCTTTCGGTTGCTTTTCTCCATTAATGAACATCGACTTTGAACCGATCTCGACAATGTAACTCTTACCATGACTGACCAGCCCATCCTCACGGAGTTCCTGCCGGATGATCTTTTCAGTCTTGCCTGAAGGTATTTCCGGATATTGTCCTTCCCAATGCCAGGTATCCGGAACATCAGGAGTAACGATGATATGCTTTTCCCTGACCTGTTTATCCATCTCTTTGCGCTGTAATTCCATCTCTTCCCTGGCCCTATCCATTTCCTCCCACTGGAACTTAAACTCCTTCTGGGCTTTTTCGGCCTCTTCGGCCCATTTCACCGCATCGTCATCAAAATGATATAAATATTTGATATCGGGTATCTCCGGCATCTCGGGTATTTCAGGGAAATCCCCGAAACCGTAAAACTGAAATCCCCCGTCGGTGACGATGGTTGTGTCATAATCCTGAGGAAGGACTATTGTTTTGCCCCCGCTGATCACCTTAATAGAATCCCCCTCCTTGGTTATAACCACCTTGCCAAGGCCTGCCAGGTCATTGTCATCTCCAGTCACCACAACAACTTTTTTCCCGACCATCTTGTCACTGCCTTTTGAATCCTGAATACTTTCCTCAAATGATTCCACCATATCCTTCAATGCATCCTCGTCCCCTTCCCGGATGGTATCGGTATAAACCATAACCATGACTTTACCTGAACCGGATTTAGCCACAATGGTGTCCGGATCGGCTGACCTTGAATCCGTAACGGGAGATGGAGAATGGCTATTAACTTCATGGGAGATAAAAGAAACGGGCAGAAAGTTGGTAACCTTATCACCCGATTCTCTTCCGGACAAATCATAAGCGGTTGGTAAATAACCGGGCGAGGTCTCATCAGATGCGGATGTGACCGCATTGGCCGAGATGCCCAGCACCAGGCCGGCCAGCATGATGCAGGCGATAATTCCCTCAATGAAGCTTTTCCTGATCTTCTCAGGATAAGCCAGGCGGGTAATACGATTCAACAGTTTTTTACGGGTGCCGGTAAGTGCTGGCACCAGGGTAACAGACTGAACATTCTTTTCTTCCATTGTTGTTAGAGCTTTTATGTAGTTAATTCGATCTTTTGAAACACCCAGGGCTATGTCGTCGCAAATATGCTCTCTCTCCTGACGAACCTGTCCGGATAACCACCAGGTGACAGGATGGTAGAAGAACACGATCTCAATGACTGACTGGATAATATTCAATAAGTAATCACGTCGAAGAATATGGGCCAGTTCATGCAGCAAAATGGCTTCGACCATCTGGGGCGGAACCCCTGAAATCGTACCGACCGGCAGCAATATGACCGGTTTCAGGTATCCTGCAGTTACCGGGATCCGTACCAGGGAAGATTCCGAAAGTCGGACCACCTTTTGCAATCCTATCCGGACGGATAATTTACGGAGTGTTCTTTTCCATTCTTCCGGTACCTCTCCCAGGTTAAAATTACGTATCCGGTAAATGTAGATCAGCGAACCGGAAAACCGTACCAGCAGGATGATAAAACCTGCAAACCACACCAGGGACAACCATTGTGTACTCCTGTCCAGCCATTTCACAATATGGCTAAACCACGGTACCGCGGGATCATTCGCTGGCAATTGGGTAACGGGTTGATGACCGTTGAAAAAAGTCATTTCTGGAATGCCTGCCTCGGGTAGAGTTACGGAGTGACCGGTATTCGCCCGGTAAACCGATAAAAAAGTAATGACGAAGACCAGAGGCAGCAGTATGAGCAGTCCATAAAGCATCAAATAGCGGATACGAGGATTGTTCTTCCTTAGAAACATCAACAGGGCAATGGCGATGAGAAAGAAAATCAAACCTTGCCAGAGGGAATGCAACAAAGTCCAGCCAAATGCCCGAATGAATTCGGATGACAGGATGGATTCCATGAAATTCATGACTTCTCCTCCTCTAACTTTTTGATCAGATCCTTGATTTCCTGCAGTTCTTCCCCGGAAGTCCGGTGATTGCCCAAAGCCTGTAAGACCAGCTTCGAAGCCGATCCGCTGAAAGCGGTTTCAAGTAAACGGTCGAGAAGGCGGACCTGCATTTCGTCCTGCCGGGCTATGGCCCTGTAAATATGAGTGCGACCATCGGCAATCCTGTCCACCATTCCTTTATCAAGCATGATCTGCATCAATTTCAACGTGGTGGTATAACCGGTGGTCTTTTTCTGACCGATCTGGTCATTCACGAACCTTACGGTGCAAGGACCATTCTCCCAGAGCACAGATAGAATTTCAAGCTCTGATTCGGTGGGTTTAAAATATTGTTTTATAGGATTCATCATAGTACGAATATTTTCGTAAAACAAAAATAGAGTATTTCAGATCATGAAGTCAAGACTTATTACGAAATTTTTCGTAAAAAATGTTAAAAAAAAATGCCACAGATTAACTGACATGAAATCCGTCAATCTATGGCACTAAAAAAATCTCGACTCTTCTAATCGATTACTTGGTAAGGTTGGCTGAAAATGATCCTTCACTGACAGTGACCATGGTTCCGGCGGAATTTTTCGCAGTGAACTGGAAAGTACCGGAAACCTTGGAAGATGTGAGCTCGGTAATGGTGCAAGTACCGCTTCCCTGGCCAACCATGGTGCTGTAGGTGTCATTGGTACCTAATCCCTGGGTCCAGCGGCCGGTATTGGGATTTGAAAAAGAACCGCCCAGGTCATAGGTTCCGGCACCAGGGATATTATACAGGGTAACATTGCACTGGTTGGCATTGCTATCGCTGCCGGTCACTGACAGCACACCGCTGGTATGGGTGGCCGCCACAGCCAGGCTTGCAGTCCAGGAGGATCCATCATGCTTAAGGGACATGCTACCCCCCATCACAGAGTCACCGTCTTTGTCCTTATCGCAGGAGGACAGGCTGACGGATACAGCCATTGCTAAAAGCAGTAAAAATTTGAATCTTTTCATCGTATTTTGGGTTAATGATCAGGGCGCAAATCTATGCAGACGAAAAAGAAAATGAAAATTCTTTAACACTTCGTTAACAAAGTTCTAGTGAATCTTCACAACCTTTGTGATGCCACTGATACGCGTTATTTTCTGGAGGAGATCGGTCAGGGAATGGTCTTCGCTCACCAATAGCTTTATTATGCCGTTAAACTCACCTTTACGAACATCAATTTTAACACCCATCATGTTCACCTTCATGTCATTGGAAATAACCTGCGAAATCTCATTCATGATACCGATGCGGTCTTTCCCGGTAACCTGGATAGTAACCTTCGAAGAATCATGTTTTTCGAAACCCTTCCATTTGACATCGATCTTGCGGTAGCCGAACCTGGACAGCAACTGGTGTGCATTCGGGCAATCTTCCCGGTGGATGGTTATACCGCGGCTGATCGTAACAAAACCAAAAACCTGGTCGCCGGGCGATGGATTACAGCATTTAGCCAATTTATAGGTGACCTTTTTGAGATTGCTATCGAGCAGCAGCACTTCTTCCTGCGAAAGTTGTGAAGCCTTTTCACCTGTCGGTTTAAGTTCTTTCTGGACCTGGGGCCTTGGCTCCTCCGACTTATCCAGGTCACCGCTCAAGAACCGCTTGATCTCTATGAGGTCGATCTTTTCCTGTGAAATCAGGCAGTAAAGGTCGATCGAAGAGGAAAGTTTATACCGTTTGATAAGTTTGTCGATTGTTTCGTCGCTAAAGGGGATCTTCCAGTTCTTGAATTTTCTTCTGAGTATTTCGTTCCCTTTTTCCGCCTCGAGGAACTCATCCTCTTTCAGTGCTCTCTTTATCTTATTCTTAGCCTTTGTGGTAACCACCATATTCAGCCAGTCCATTTTAGGCTTCTGAGCCTTTGACGTGATGATCTCCACTTTATCGCCATTCTGAAGCACCTGTTTCAACGGAACGATCTTGTTGTTAACCTTGGCACCGGTGCAAGCATAACCGACATTGGTATGGATATCAAAAGCGAAGTCCAGGACCGTGGAACCGGCTTCGAGTTCCTTCAGATCGCCATTGGGAGTAAAGACAAAGACCTTTGGCTGTTTAACCTGTTTCCTGACTCCTTCCAGTTCATCGAATGCCAGCTGTTCAGGATGTTCCACGATATCCCTGACCTGCATCAGCCATCGGTCGGTATCCTCCTTGGAAACAAATCCTTTATAACGCCAGTGTGCGGCCTGGCCTTTTTCTGCAATCTCATCCATTCGCGCGGACCGGATCTGCACCTCCACCCAGCGATTGCCGGGACCTTTGACGGTTGTATGCAGAGATTCATACCCTGAAGCTTTTGGAGTGGAGATCCAGTCCCTCAACCGCTTAGGATTAGGTGGATAGAGATTGGTGACAATGGAATAAACCTTCCAGCAATCGCTCTTTTCATTGCCCTGAGGCGTATTAATGATTATCCGGATAGCGAACAGATCGAATACCTGCTCGAATTCCACATCCTGTTTTTGCATTTTAGCCCAGATGGAAGGGATGGATTTCGGACGGCCTTTAATTTCAAAGGCGAAACCCTGGCGAAACAATTCCTTTTGGATCGGTGCAATGAATTCATTGATGAATGCGTTTCGTTTTGATTCCGTCTCACGGATCTTCTGGGCAATTTGGGTATATATTTCCGGCTGTGTGAACTTCATGCTGAGGTCTTCCAGCTCCTTTTTTACCCGGTAAAGTCCAAGCCTGTGGGCAATCGGACTGTAAAGATGGATGACTTCATTAATATACCGGGTTTGATAGTCAGGCGGAAGTTTTTCGATCATCCTGAGATCCCTGAGCCGGTGGGCCAGTTTCAGAAGTATCACCCGGATATCATCGATCACGGCAAGGAACAGTTTCCGGAAGGTATCTGACTGGAGCGAGACCTTATCCGTGGGCAGATCGCTGATGCGGGCATAGCCGATCACGAGGCCGGCAATGACCGGCCCGAATTGCTTTCGGATGGTATCAGGGTCCACAAGTTGAAGGGTCAGCATATCGTGAAACATTGCCGCGATGACCGAGTTAAGTCCCAGGCCCATTTCTTCAATGGCAATCCGGGCAATGGAGAGCGAGTGGGTAATAAGTAAATCTCCCGAGAAGTGCATTCGCTCTCCATATATTTCCAAAGAGAACTTGAATGCCTTATCCAGCAATTGCAATTCATCTTCTTTCAATACTCCCTGGGAGACTGAAAGCAGGATGTCATATTTAGCTTTTATCAACTGGAGGTCCACCGATTCAGAAGCTGTCCTTATCCTTGTCTGTTATGCCTTTCTTTGGTTTGGTAACAGGGGTGTCAGCAATGGAATCCCGCATTCGTGTGTCGGCTTTGATATTCTGGTAGCGTTGGTAATCCATGATGCCAAGATTACCGTTTTTAAAGGCTTCTGCAATAGCTTTCGGTATTTCGGCTTCTGCCTGGATCAGGTTAGCCCGTGATTCCTCAGCTTTAGCCCGCATTTCCTGTTCACGGGCTACTGCCATGGCCCTGCGCTCTTCTGCGCGTGCCTGTGCGATATTCTTATCCGCGTTGGCCTGGTCCATTTGCAGAACGGCCCCGATATTTTTTCCGACATCGATATCGGCTATATCGATGGAAAGGATCTCGAAAGCCGTACCGGAGTCGAGTCCTTTGTCAAGAACGAGTTTGGAGATACTGTCGGGGTTTTCGAGGACTGATTTATGGGATTGGGCGGAGCCGATGGAAGAAACGATACCCTCTCCAACCCTGGCCAGCACGGTCTCTTCACCGGCGCCTCCCACCAGTTGTTTGATGTTGGCACGGACGGTCACCCTGGCCTTGGCAATAAGCTGTATTCCATCCTTGGCCACGGCTGTGACGGAAGGTGTATCGATGACTTTCGGGTTCACCGACATTTTTACGGCTTCCAGCACATCGCGGCCCGCCAGGTCAATGGCAGTGGCAGTTTTGAAATCCAGGTTCATATTGGCTTTATCGGCGGAAATCAATGCATTAACTACCCGTGTGACATTGCCTCCGGCCAGAAAATGAGCCTCAAGGGCATTCCGGCTGAGGGAAAGACCGGCTTTTGTAGCTGCAATAAGACTATTCACGATGATCGTTACCGGTACTTTCCTCCACCTCATAATGACCAGTTGCAGGAGCGATATCCTGACCCCGGAAACCAGTGCCTTGAACCATATCCCAACCGGGATGAAATAAAAAATCAGCCAGATGGCAAATATGGCGCCCAGTCCGATCGCAACTATAACAAAAACCTGTGAATTACCCATGATGATTATTCTTTTCGTTTAACAAAAATCTTATTATGATCAATTTTTATGATCTCTATTTCGGTATGCTGGTCGATAAAATCGCCGGTTGTGGCTACCTCAAAGTATTCCCCGTTGATGATGGCCTTACCCATTGGCGCAAGCCTGGAAACGGTTTTACCCGTATCCCCTGTTTTGACGGTTGATTGATCGACAAGGTTTACTTTGCTGTCAATGGCGGAAGACAACATAAGTTTTTTCCAGGTCTTGCCTCGTAATGACAATACAAGTACCAGCACTGTCATAACAAATGTGCCGGCCAGCACAAGGTGGCCGGCTATAAGCCCGTACATGGCATATGTTTGCCACACTCCGATGGCAACGAGGATGAATCCGATGACCCCGGCAAAACCAAAACCAGGAATTACCAGGACTTCCAGGACCATAAAGATCAGGCCCAGGACAATAAAGGTAAGGATCAGTAGCCAATGCATAGTATTAACTTATGGTAACAGTCAGATCCCGGTCAGTCATTTCATCGTGCATCGGTTTAAGCACTTCAAATGAACCCGTTTGAACGCCACATTTACCGTTGAAATGGGCGATCAGCGCACATTGTTCAGCCTGGATCGGATCGTGTCCGCAAACTTCAATAAGCGTTTCGATGACAAAATCGAATGTATTGAAGTCATCATTAAAAAGGATCAGTTCTTTTTGTTCGGCTACACTTTCCTGATCTTTATGCAGAGGTTTTATCTTTTCCTTGACCATTCTTATTTCCAGGATAAACGCACAACTCAACTTACAGAGAACGAAAATAATAAATTTTTCGCATTTTTGCATTCGATTTTACGGCAAAGATGAAAAACTGCAATTTCGACCGGCTGATAGAAGATATCAGGGCCAGATTGAGCGGACCGCTGCCCGGTTTGGAATCGCAGATGCGGATGGCAACGATGCGCCGTATTATACATGACGGACAGGTGAAAATACCACCCGATGCCCGCATGGCAGGTGTTTTGGTCCTGTTTTATCCGTGGGACGGAGAGATCTTCATCCCTTTCATCAAACGGAATGAGTATCCGGGAGTTCACAGCGGCCAGGTGTCGTTTCCCGGGGGGGCACAGGAGGAAGGGGATTCTGATCTTTACGCTACAGCCTTAAGGGAAACAGAGGAGGAGATAGGCGTAAGCCGCCAAATGGTCCATGTGATCGGGCAGATGACGAATCTATATATACCGCCGAGTAATTTTAATGTGACACCCGTGGTGGGATTCGTAGAAAACCGTCCCCGGTTCACGCCCGATCCCGGGGAAGTCGAACGGATCATTGAAATCCCGGTCAGTACTCTATTGAGGCACGATACCATTACGGAAAAACAGATCACGATATTTCCTGATATCCGGCTTCGTGTCCCCTGCTTTTTTTATAATGAAGAAGTGATCTGGGGAGCCACAGCGATGATGCTTAGTGAATTGATCGAGGTCATCAGGCCTCGATCCTGATTTCATGGGTGATGCTGGCACCCGCCCTGAGCAAAGCAGAAACGCCGCAATACCTCTCCCGGGAAAGATTGACCGCCTTCTCCACCTTTTCAGGGTCGATATCCTGGCCTTTCAATTCATAAATCATATGGATCTTATGATAATATTTCGGATGTTCCTCCGTCAACTCCCCTTCCACGGATACATTGAAGACTTCCGGCTCAATCCTCATTTTTTTAAGAATAGAAATCACATCCATAGCCGTACAACCTGCCAGTGACACCAGTGTCAATTGTTTCGGTCGCGGCCCCAGATTCTGGCCACCGACATCCGGTTCTGCGTCCAGCATTATTTTAAATCCATTGACATCGGCTTCGAATGCCATGTCCTTTTTCCATCTGCAATCAATCTTGTTAATCATATCTGTTTTTTTCGTAAAGATAATGATGATTCCGATTGAACCTGTGAGGTCACCTGTGAGGTGACCTCACAGGTTGAACCAGAATCCTCCCGGAATAATCCCGGCACTGAAGGAATCTGCAACACTGCCATCCGCTGAATTGAACCTGTAAATCCTCCCGTTCTGAGCATAGTCCAGGGGATCGGATGCAAAAATCATATCCGATACCGGATCATATCCCATGGCATAAAACATGACGCCGGTCGGGATAAAAGGGGTTGATATTACTCCTGGAGTCTCAACCGAAAATCTGTATATACCATCGGGCAGCGCATAAAACAAAGTCTTGCCATCATCGGAAATAATCAGGTTATCCGGATGTTTATCCGATTCCTGGAAAGGGTATTCCTCGATAATTTGCCGAGTTGACGGATCAATCCAAACCAGCTTTCCGGGTGTGTCCGTCAGCGGTTCTGGAAATCCATTCCACCCGCGTCCTGAACAAAGGACCCATAAATAACCATTATGATCGGAAACAATGCCGGAAGGCCTGTGCCCAACATGAATCTGTCCATAAATTTCCTTATCATTCACATTCACATATGAAATAACACTGTCCACTCCATAGCCCCCGGTATTGATCGCAAACAGATATTCCCCCGAAAGGACCATTTCATCCGGACCGGTTCCCGCGGGCCACTGATCTACTATCGAGAAGTCGGATAGACTTATCACTTTGATCGAATTATCCCAGCAGGAAACATAAGCTTTATCTCCATCCAGGGTGATGTACCTGGGCAAGGTAATGCTGTCGATAGTGGCAACGGATTTAAAATCCGGCATGGAAACCACCTCCACGGTATTACTGTTGTTAACTGCAATCAGGGCATAATCAGCACTCAATGCCATTGATTGAACTATGTTTCCAAGAGGCCGTCCGTTTGCCCCTTCAAAAAGGTCCGCACTGACTTCCCCTGTCTGCCGGTTATATGCGAGCACACTCCCGGTCCCTCCCTGGAAAGGCCCTTCATTCGTGATAAAAATACTGTCTTTCCATATACCCGAAGGCCCGTCGTTCTCTTCTTTGTTACAAGAGACAAGAATAATTAAAACCGTCAACCATAAATAAAACGTCTTTTTCATCTTTTCTAAGTAGTTAGTGAGTAAAATATTGTAATAAAATCCAGATATTCTTCCAATCCCTGAGTTTAAAGTCAACGACTGACCACGGTCACAACAATGGTTCCCATCAGGTTAAATCCCGGCATCGGCCTGTAAGGGACAACCTGGTATTCCTCCGCTGCCAGGTTATTCAGATTAACCTGGAAGGTCACGGGCAATCCGTGGATTACCTGAATATTCTTGCTGAGTATACCATCGATAAGGAAATAAGAAGGCAGGTAGCTTTCGTTATCCTTAGTGGTATACACTTTCCCTGTAAAATTCCCCCTCAGGGTGAGTTGAAATCCCTTCCATCCTGCCCCGGCTTTTAACATCATACGATGCAGAGGAGTGTAGATGATCTGCTTCCTGTACGAAGCATCATACTCCGAGATTTTCTTTTCATTGGTCGAAACGGTCATTGAATAAGATCCGGTTAAACTCAGGATCAATTGATGAATTTGAATGGTTTCACTGACAGCGACCTCCAATCCGCGCGACCAGACCTTCTGGGCATTTTCTACAGACCAAAAACCAGCCCCGGGCTGCCATAAAATCCAGTTGTTCACCCATGATGTATAACCCGTTAAGGAAATTTCCGAATTAAGAATGTCTGAACCTGACCTGACATTGATACCGGCTTCCAGGTTGTAGCTGGATTCAGGATCCAGGTCAGGTTTCCCCCCGGGTTGCCAGAACCGCTCATTCAATGTGGGAGCCCTGAAATTCCTTGAAAAACTGAATCTGCCCGAGATAAATTTCCATATTCTGCCGGTAGCTCCAACCGAATAAAGGAATGGCACCTTATAACCTGTCAGGAATTCCTGCCTGGCATTCAGGCTCAGTCTCCAGTCAGAGTTGGAAAACTTCTGCATCCATGATAAATAAATAGCCATATTTTGCTGATCCTCAGGAGATTCATAAAATTCCAGATCGGCATATTCAAACGAATAACTAGTCCCGGCGAAAAATGCAACAGATGGGGTGAATTCCCATTGGCTTTCCACCACTCCTGTAACGGTCTGGCTCCTGATCACGGAATAAACATCAGTCTTTGGGTCGACATAACGGGTGTATTCGTTAAAATAAGCCGTTTTGGCTTCTATGGTATTTCTGGGATTAAAATCTTTCCAGACCAGCATGGTACGCCATGACCGGTCCAGTTGTTCAGCATCCGAATAAAACTCAGTCAAAGTCGGTGGTATTTCCCTGTCTGCATATTGGAACCAGGCACTCCCCATCAAATATTGGTCATGAGGAAGCCGGACTGCCAGATCCTGTAAAAATCCGGATTTGAAATAACCGGCATGGGCCAGGTTTTCATCATCCCCGGAAAGATCCGTATAAGGAAAATCGTTTTTGGAATCATTGATATTGAATGAAGTATGGGAGAAAATTCTATTCGAAGAATAATTCAGGTCGATATCACCGGAAAAGTTGGCAAATGAACCGGCCGACAATCCGATATTCCCATCCCACCTGGCCGTATCGAAGGAAGGCCTGTTGTTGAGATGCACCCCCCCGCCGATGGCCCCGCTTCCGTAAATCGGGCTCGCACCGCCGTATAAAACCGAAATATCCCTGAAAAAACTTCCCTGGATCAGGGAGAGGTCAACATAGCCGATATTAGGTGGCGACAGCCGAATGCCATTCCAAAGCAGGCTGCTGTGATTGGCCGACGTACCCCGGATAGAAAGGGTGCTTAGTGTCCCCTGTCCATAGTTGCGGACATAAGAGGTCGTAAAACCAGTCAGGAGTTCCGACAGCGTACCTCCCGGATTCTCGCGTCGGGTAAGGGAATCGAGCCTGCAGATAGTCTGTCCCTGTGAATACAGGCTCAGGCGCTCTGAAACTACTTCGACATCTTTTAACAGCATAACAGTATCTGCGACCGGGTCCTGCGGCAGTCCCCTGAAAAAAGTCCCGAATAAGAGCATCAATGCAATCGCAATACGCATGGTATTTTTTTCTTAAACAGCCAATCCGGATTAGAAAGCGAAAAGTGGAGATGATCCCTTTCAGCCTGACTTCTGACCCGGAAGCCTGTGAAAAATGCTGCGACGGCAGGTTTTCTGACTTACCCCTTCATCCGGAAGCCTTCCCGGTCGCTTGAACGATCCAGTGGCAGAGAGTTTTCCGGAGACGTTGGCCATGCATGGCCAGGGTTTACAGCAGCGGGCACTGTCCGGGATTTTCACCCGGTTCCCTATTATGCCCCGGATTCGCATGAATCCGGGACCACCGTTGCAATCGCAAATATAAAGGTTCGTCAGAAAAAAATAACAGTTCCTGAAATATTTTATTAACCGGTTTATTAATGATATTTTTTAAATTTACCGCCTTGTAATAATTGAAGATTAGATTCGTTAAAAAATAGATTTCAACGGGATGAAAAAAATTATCAGACTTATAATAATACTTGTTGTGCTAAGCTCCGTTGCCGGAATTACAACATCATGCTCCATCTTCAACGAATCCCATACTCAGCACCAGGCTTATATGAAGCATAAAAAGCCCTTGCCTAAAAAATATATCATTAATAACGGATATAAACCCATCGCCAAGTAATTCAGGTAATTATAGACCTGAAAAGGCCCCTATTCCTCCTCCATAAATGGGTAACGATAGTCTTCAGGAGGGTTGAAGTTTTCTTTGATAGTTCTTGGGGAAACCCATCTCAGCAGGTTCAGGTATGAACCGGATTTATCGTTGGTACCGGAAGCTCTTGCCCCGCCAAATGGTTGTTGACCTACGACAGCCCCGGTAGGTTTATCATTGATGTAGAAATTCCCGGCTGCATTCACCAGTTTTTTAGTAGTGTAGTCAATGACATACCGGTCCTGGGCAAAGATAGAGCCCGTCAGGGCATAAGGTGAAGTTTTATCGAGGATTTCCAGAGTCTGTTCATATTGTTCATCTTCATAAACATATAAGGTCAGGATCGGGCCGAATAACTCCTCGCACATGGTTATATACCTGGGATTTTTTGTCAGGATGACAGTAGGTTCGATAAAGTAACCTACCGATTTGTCATACACTCCGCCGGCAATGATCTCTGCTTCCGGATCGGCTTTGGCCCTATCGATGTATCCGGCCAGCTTATCAAAGGAGGCCTCATCGATGACGGCATTAATGAAATTGCGGAAATCCTCTACTCCACCCATCCGGAATGATCGGAGGTCGGCCAGCATCTTCTCCCTGATCTCAGGCCAGAGGCTTTCTGGTATATAGGCCCTGGATGCCGCAGAACATTTTTGTCCCTGGTATTCAAATGCTCCCCGTGTGAGCGCGGTTACCACAGGGTTGATCTTTGCCGATGAATGGACCATCACAAAATCTTTACCTCCGGTTTCACCGACGATTTTGGGAAAAGTATTGTGCAGGGCGACATTCTCGCCGATTGCCTTCCATATCTTGTTAAAAACTTCGCTGGATCCGGTAAAATGTACTCCGACAAATTCCGGGTGAGTTGACATGATCTTACCTCCGACCGCTCCTTCGACCATGATCATATTGATGACACCAGCGGGCAGGCCTGCTTCCCTGAAAATTTCCATAAGCACACCGGCGGAGTAAATTTGAGTATTCGCCGGTTTCCAGACGACCACATTTCCCATCAGTGCCGGGGCTGAAGGCAGGTTTCCGGCAATAGAGGTAAAGTTGAAAGGGGTTACTGCATACACAAAACCTTCCAGCGGTCGCCATTCCATTTTATTCCAGGTGCCATGAGAAGAAACAGGCTGATCTTTATAGATTTCAGTCATGAAATGGACGTTGAACCGAAGGAAGTCAGCCATTTCGCACGCAGCATCAATTTCAGCCTGGTAGGCATTTTTCGACTGGCCCAACATAGTGGCTGCATTCAGTTTAGCCCGGAATGGCCCGCTAATCAGGTCGGCTGCTTTTAGAAAGATGGCTGCCCGCTGGTCCCAGGTCAGGGACTGCCATTTCGGGCGGATGGCCAGTGCAGCATTGATGGCCTGGTGAACGTGCTCCCCGGTTCCTTTATGATAATATCCAATCGTGTGCTGATGATCATGGGGAGGCGCCATTCTGATCCGGTCACCGGTAAGGACCTCTTCGCCACCTATAAACATTGGAATTTCAATTTCCCTGGAACGAAGTTCCGAGATCATAGCTTTCAGGGCTGCCCTCTCGGGAGTACCGGGAGCATAAGAAAGCACCGGCTCATTGAACGGGACCGGTGCTTTGTAAAATCCTTTTGACATGGCCTTTAATCTTTAAAATATTTGTTTTCAGGCCACAAAAGTACTAATTTATTTGGAATGATTCCAAATAGCATGAACCGATTGGCTTTAATTCTTCAACTCGCCTGATTTATACTTTTCTTTCGTCAGCAAAGCGCCCTTTTCATCATATGATTCCCAAATCCCGTCCTTTTTCCCGTAAACATATTCACCTGTTTGCCGGAGTGTCCCATTTTCATAAAACTCTCTGTAATTCCCGTGCAACTGGTCCATAACATAAAATTTTTCCGACTTGACTTTCCCGTTTGCAAAAAAGGATACCGACTTCCCATCAAATTTACCTTCACGGTATCGGTACTTTGCCACCAGGTGTCCTTCCGAATCGTACCATTTGGTTATGCTGTCGCGAAGATCATTCTTAAACCAGGCTTCCTCCTGCAATTTTCCATTGTCGTAATAAGTCTTGAAGGAGCCATCCAGTTTGTTCTTCAGATAGTGCTTTTCGGTGACCATCCGGCCATTCCGGCCGAAAGTCTTGTAAACCCCATTCAATCGGTTATCCTGGTAGGTCGTGAGGCTAATAAGCGACCCTCTCGTATCGATCTCGATGACTATACCATTTTTTCTGCCATTCGAGTATTGTTCCACTTTCTTTAACAATCCAGTAGGCTGATACGTGAGCCAGGTCCCATCCTTTTTGCCATCAATATAATTTCCCTCTGCTGAAAGATCGCCGACCTTCTCGACAAAGTAACCATTCTTGAGTGAGTCCTGGGATTCATTCTGCCCGGCAGTATCCATTGTAAAACCAATTACACAACTGATCGTAATAAAAAGGCCACTCAGTAAAGGAAAATAACTTTTCATTGATAGAAGTTTTAAAGGTTAACTGCAAAGTTAGTAAAGAAAACGTAAGCCGGCCGGGTCAGCTGCTTTACACGACAGAACCGTGGAGGTCAAAATAATCAGCTTTATCAATTCTGACCCTATAATATTGACCTATATCCAGTTGATATTGAGAGGAGATCAGTATTTCATTATCCACCTCAGGGGAGTCGAATTCTGACCTTCCGATGAAATAATCCCCTTCTCTTCTATCGATGATTACTTTAAATATGCTACCGACTTTTTCGAGATTTTTTCCAAGCGAAATTTCCTGCTGAATTTCCATGATTTCTTCCAGCCTGGATTGTTTGATATCATCAGGGACATTGTCGGGAAGGTAGAATGCCGAAGTTTTTTCTTCCGGAGAATAGGTAAAAACGCCCAGCCGGTCAAACCTCTGGGATCTAACAAATTCCTTCAATTCATCGAAGCAGGCTTCTGTTTCATAGGGAAACCCAACGATCAGAGTGGTCCGCAGCGCTATTCCGGGTACCTTTTCCCGGATAGCATCCAGCAGTTGTAGGGACCTGTCGCGGCTTATGCCCCGGTTCATCGACCGGAGCATGATATCATTGATATGTTGCAGAGGTATATCCAGATACTTGCATATCTTGGGTTGCCGTCGCATGATATCGAGTATCTCCAGGGGAAAATCGGCAGGATAGGCATAATGAAGCCGGATCCACTCCAGACCTTCAATTTTGCATAATTCATCCAGTAGAACAGCCATTTTCCGCTCCTTATAAAGATCCATGCCATAATAAGTCAGATCCTGGGCTATGAGCATGATTTCTTTCACACCAGAAGCGGTAAGATGCGTTACTTCGCGGACGATCTCTTCAACCGGTCTTGAAATATGTTTACCGCGGATGAGCGGAATGGCGCAGAAGGCACACTTTTTATTGCACCCTTCCGAGATTTTCACATAGGCATAATGCGAAGGGGTTGTCAATATTCGTTCGCCGACCAGTTCTTTACGGTAATCCACGCCCAGGTCGCTGAGAATGAGAGGGAGTTCATTTACTCCATAAAAACCATCGACTTCAAGGAGTTCGGCTTCAAGTTCCTTACGATAGCGCTGCGAGAGGCAGCCCATTACGAACACTTTCTCCACCAATCCTTTCCTCTTGGCATTGGCATAGTGCAATATCGTATTGATGGATTCCTCCTTGGCATCATTGATGAATCCGCATGTATTCACCACGACCACTTCGGATGGGGCATCGGATTCATGGACCACATCGACATCACCGGCTCTGAGCTGGCCCATAAGGACCTCAGAATCAACCAGGTTCTTTGAGCACCCGAGTGTGATGATATTGACCTTATGCCGTTGCCGCCTGGTTTTCACTCTCCGAAAAGGCTGTCCACGAACTCAAAGCGGTTGAAAACCTGCAAATCGCCGATCTTCTCCCCTATTCCAATGTATTTCACAGGCACCTTGAATTGATCTGATATTCCGATCACCACTCCGCCCTTGGCAGTGCCGTCGAGTTTGGTAAGGGCCAGGGCATTGACTTCAGTGGCTGCGGTAAATTGCCTGGCCTGTTCGATGGCGTTCTGGCCGGTGCTGGCATCCAGCACCAGCAGCACTTCGTGCGGTGCTTCCGGTACGACCTTTTGAATTACTCGGCGAATCTTGGACAATTCATTCATCAGGTTGATCTTATTGTGCAACCGGCCTGCCGTATCGATGATCACAACATCCGTCCCCTGGGCATGGGCCGATTTCACCACATCGAATGCTACTGCCGCCGGATCGGCATTCATACCTTGTGAAATAATGGGCACACCTGCCCTCTCAGCCCAGATCCCGAGCTGGTCCACCGCCGCTGCGCGAAATGTGTCAGCCGCACCCAGCACTACTGATTTACCGGCATTTTTGAACTGGTAAGCCAGTTTCCCGATCGTAGTCGTCTTACCGACTCCGTTGACTCCGACGACCATAATGACATAAGGTTTCGGGAGGTTCGGGGAGTCGAAATCAAAACCATCCTCCAGTTCATTTTCCTGTAACAGGCCGGCGATTTCTTCCTTGAGGATCCGGTTCAATTCTTCCGTGCCAAGAAATTTATCACGGGCGACCCTGGCCTGGACCCGTTCGATGATCCGCAAAGTTGTTTCCACACCTACATCCGATGTGACCAGGATTTCCTCCAGGTTGTCGAGGACCTCATCATCGACCCTGGATTTACCGGCAACAGCCCTTGTGATCCTGGAAAAAACACTCTGGCGGGTCTTGTCCAGTCCTTTATCAAGGCTTTCTTTTTTCTCCTTGCTGAAAAATGAAAAAATACCCATAAGCGTTAGACTTGTCGGGAATAAAAAAAGCTCTTCCCGGCAGGAAAAGCTTTTTTACCCGATTTGGTAAAACAAACCGTTATTTCTTGCCGGTCAGGTTTTTCACCTGGTCGTTCGGCATAATGGATTCTTCGAAAACGTAAGCACCCGTTTTAGGTGATTTGACCATGCGGATGAATTTGGTGTATTCCTTTCCCTGGGTCTGCAGGGTTGCGATAACTTTCTTTGCCATGGTGCGGTACTATTTAATTTCTTTGTGAACTGTATACTTTTTCAATACCGGGTTGTATTTCTTCAATTCAAGCCTTTCCGGGGTATTTTTCTTGTTCTTGGTGGTCACGTACCTGGAAGTGCCTGGCAATCCACTGTTCTTGTGCTCGGTGCATTCCAGGATAACCTGTACCCTCTGATCTTTCGATTTCTTAGCCATCGGTATTACCTCTTTTAAATTTTGGGCTGCAAAGATAGCATTTTATTTCAAAATAAACCATTACTTTAGCAAAATTTCCCTTTCTTTTGAACTGGACCTTATATATCAAGGGATTCAAAGCTTTTCTGAGACTCGAAAAGTCATTGTCCGACAACTCCATTGAGGCCTATGAACGGGATGTGGAAAAGCTGACCCAATACCTGGAATATCATCATCTGGATTTACAACCGAAGGATATTTCATTGAACATCCTGCAGGATTTCGTCAAGTGGATCAATGGGCTCGGTATCGGTGCTACGACTCAGGCCCGCGTGATTTCCGGTTTACGGACATTTTTTAAGTATCTTCTCCTGGAAAACGAGATAAAGCATAATCCGGCGGAATTGCTGGAATCTCCCCGGACAGGCAGGCATCTCCCGGACACCCTGAGCCCGGATGAGATCAATAAGATCATTGATACCATTGATCTCAGCACCCCTGAGGGCGAACGTAATAAGACCATGCTGGAAGTGCTCTACGGATGTGGCCTTCGGGTAAGTGAACTGGTCAATCTGAAAATCTCAGATCTGCATTTCGGTGACGGATTCATCTCCGTCATCGGCAAGGGGAATAAACAAAGACTTGTACCGATCGGCGAGAGAGCCGTGAAACAGATCGGCATTTACCGGAATATGGTCCGCTGTCACATCGAAATAAAAAAGGGAAATGAAGATTATCTATTCCTCTCGAAAAGGGGAATGAAAATCACCCGGGTGATGGTGTTTTATATTATCAAGGACCTGGCCATGAAAGCCGGCATCAGGAAAACGATCAGCCCGCATACATTCCGGCATTCCTTTGCGACGCATCTGATCGAAGGCGGGGCGGACCTGAGAGCAGTACAGGAGATGCTTGGTCATGCATCGATCACCACCACTGAGATTTATACCCACCTGGACAGGGATTTTCTAAGAAGCAACATTTTGCAGTACCACCCAAGGGGGAAGTAATGACTGGGGGCAAAAAAATATTCGGAAATTGAAAATCGAAAATTCCTTAGAATTCCTCGATTTCTCCTCTTTCGTTCACCAGTACGCCCCAGTTAACGGCAATCAGATCGCCTTCAGAGAAGAAAAAGTCGATCATGGCATCATCGTATGACACCCGCCTTTCGCCGGACGTTTCCATTTCAACTTCTGCCAGTTCATACCCTTTGCTTCCCATCAGGGCGATGATATCCTGCTCGTTCATTTCGAATATCTTCTTTCCGAACATTAAGGATTCGGGATTTTCCGTCTCGATACAGGATACGACCGACTTCTCCTTGCCTTCGAAGAAAACGGTCACACCCAGCTCCCAGTAATAGAGCACTACAGTATTGAACCCGTCAATATCTTCGATATTCTCTACATCCTCAGGTTGTCCGATGAAGGTAATAACTTTTTCAGAAGTCTCACCAAAATGAATTTCCCCATAACCTTTTTTAGGCTCGATATCGAGCGTCAAAACTTTCATAATAATTTATTTAAATGGTGAATCCGTTTCTTTGGCCATATGGTTGTAGACCATTTTGTCCATAAAGAAAGGAAAAAATTTGTTCAGGAGCACGGTCATTTTGCCCTGTGAAGTCATGATCAGGATCTTTTTTCTGGCATTTATTCCATTAACGATCCGGCGGGCTACTTCTTCAGCACTCATCATGTTGCCTTCATCGCGCGGGGAATCACCCTGCTGCGACCCGTCGGCCGCCAGGGCGGTTTTCCGGATATTGGAAGCGGTAAAACCGGGACAGGCGATCATCACATGCAAGCCTGTTCTCAGGTTCTCGATCCGGAGGGTTTCCAGGAACCCCTGCATGGCAAATTTGGATGCAGAATAGCCTGTCCGTCCCGGAAGGCCTTTAAAACCAGCGATTGATGACACTCCCACCACTGATCCCCTGGATTTTAAAAGATAAGGCAAAGCGTACCTGGTGCAGAACACGGTGCCCCAAAAGTTGATATTCATCAATTTCCGGATAACATTTAAGTCCGTTTCCTTAAATAATGCCCGCATGGAAATACCTGCATTATTGATCAGGACGTCAATTTTCCCAAATTTATCCGTGGTAGCCTGGATCAGATTGGTGCAATCCTGCTCGATACTGACATCGGTAGGTACCGCCAATGCCCTGGCATTAATTGATTCCAGCTCTTTGACGAGCTCCTCCAGTTTATCTTTCGACCTCGCGGCGAGAACAACGGAAGCCCCCCGTGAGGCCAGCTCATAAGCCAGTGCCTTGCCAATCCCCGAAGATGCCCCTGTTATGATGACAACTTTGTCCTTCATTTACAGCAGATAATAACGCAATGATAGAATATTTTTTTCGAATCCGTTCAATTTTAAATGTTAAGAAATCAAAAAAACCAGGCAGCCATTTAATAAAAATGAAAAAAGATGTACTTTTGCACCCTCTAATTGGCGAGGTAGCTCAGGTGGTTAGAGCGTCGGATTCATAACCCGAAGGTCGAGGGTTCAACTCCCTCTCTCGCTACTCCGCGACAGCCCTGCATTGCAGGGCTTTTTTTGTTCCTGATGTCTTCTGTGGAGTAAGGAAATGGAGTAAGGAAAATTTTCATTTTTTTCATAAATTCATTCCTTACGCATCTTCAAAAAGTCTGAAACCCTTCATCATTTTTACGGATTCAATTTGCGCCAAATAGTGCCTTTGAACTACATCTGTACTACTATGATCACTCACGATACTACTCATTGCCAAACCGTATTTTGATTCCATTTTAGTGATGTATGTCGTGCGCAAATCTTTGAAGCACTTCGATTCGTCGATCCCAGCCTTCCTCTTGAAATGTGTAAAGCCTTTAGTGATAATACCGTGAACCGTATTTCGTGATAACTCAGGCGCAATAATATATTGATTGCTACCTTGCTTGTCGTCGTAACTGCATTCTTGGTCAAAGACTTTTTTAAGTTCGTTGATAACTGGTATTCTTTTAATTCTTTTATTCCTTTGATCATTATTCCCAAGAATTTTATTGACTTTTTGGTTTTCAACCCTAAGTAGCAATATACCATCTTCAAGAACTACATCCTCGTATTTTAGCTCCACTAATTCACCTAACCTTAAACACGTATACAAACCAAGTTTAAACGCTGTTGGTAACCATTCCCTAAATAAATTGCGTTCCCAATCGCTGTCATAACCATTTTCGTATGTGGTATAGTCCAAAATCTTTTCAAATTCTTCTTGTGAAAAAATGACTGGGTCATAATAAACTGTTTGCTGCTTCATCTTTAAAAATGGGTTATTAATATTTAAGTTTTCGTTATTTATCATATGATTATAAAATCCACGGAGTGATGCAATCATATTGTTGTAGGATTTAGGTGAAAATTTCTTTCGGTTCATATAACCAAAAAAAGCATTCAAGTGAATTTCAGTAATTTGATCTATTCTAAGAGTATTCAGATTGACCATTCCAGCAGTACTTTCCAAAAAATACCTGAAATGTCTTTTAAAATCATCGACAGTTTTTTTGCTAACCTTTCTCGATGCTTCAAAATCATAAAATCCCCCTTGCGTTTTGAATGTTATATACCTTTCCATCTGATAGGTTAGAAGGTACTTAACCTGATCAGGAGCATCGTCAGTATTCAGGTTATTTAAATTATAGCCGCTGGTCTTTAACTGCTCGATGAATTCCATTCGAATCTTATCAACCTCTTGGATATCTTTGGTTTTAAGAGCCATAGTTTTACAAACACGGTGAGTACCTTCAACGTGGACTTTAAGCTTAAACACCTGCTTTTCATACGGATGGTCACAATCAGGAAATGGCTTCAGGTACCCATCTTTGATGTTCGAATATCTCTTGCATTTATTGCAATAGACATATAATCCTGTTCTTTTATATTTTTCAGGAATCCTGAGCCCCTTCATATCCTATTTCTTTCAAAAATTTATTAGGGTTGAAGTGCACTATTGTCGATTTATCAGACTCAGTGTTAATTTCCAGAAGAAAATAATTCGTAATATCCTCACTATCATAGGCTTTATAATAGTCAAGCCACTTGTCCTTGTACAGGTGTTTTAAATGTTCAATAATTGGTTCTTCAAATGCTTTCCTGAACTCATATTCTATGACCACATTTTTATTTAGCAGGGAAAAAATCTTTATTCCGTGATCAAGGCACCACCTCGCAGCGGCATCTTTAGTGCTGATTTTAAGTTTTTCAGCGACTTCAGCGAGTGTTAGATAAGTAATTCCACACATATTTTTAATAACATCAATAAAAAAGATTAGCATCCTGAATCATTCGGTTCCTTTACATATGAAAATGATCCTTTGAACTAATCTTCACAAATTGAAGGGGTCTACCTCATTTTTTCTATCGACCCAGAGGTTTATTAAAACCGATCCCAAGACTTAAAAAAGCTTTGGAATCGGGCCTACCATAAATATAAGAATTTTTTTTGAAAAAGGCAAATCGGAATGGCAGATTTTCTGGCCCTTTTAGAAGTTTTTCGAATTATAATTTGCAAAGTTTTTTATGATACGGTTTCGATCAAAATACAGTCAAAAAAGGGGCTGAAATATTGGGTTAAAAAATTCCAAAATATTTTTTGCGTTTTTGGGCTTGAAATGGGAATGAGGTCGAAATATCCAGAAAAAAGTTCCAAGATTTTTTCGAAGGTAGGGACACTCAAGATATTGGTACCCGTATATAACTGTATATCAATACGATAGGGCAGGGATACCCCTGTTGGCGGGGGAAGGGGGGCATAAGCCCTCATTGAATTTCTTCCGAATAATCCAAAATAAAACCGTGTTGATTTGAGCACGGCACAAGATTAAAGCGCTTTAGTATCACCACTTAATAACCATTCGCCCCGCCATCACAAACAACATCACTCACAAAATGCCCGCCAGATAAGCCTTCCCTGAGCCCATTCAGCAAAATATCCAGCAAATTCGGTAACTTGATGCAATAAATGTGGCGTAAAGCCAGCAATAACAAGCTGTTTGGTGGATTATACGGTTTTGTGGAATTCGGTAATTTCAGCCCCAAAATGCATCATTCTTCCAGCTTCCCCTGTTCTTCCGCTTCACCCAGCAGTTTCATTTGATCGTTCAGTCCATCGCTGGCTATGCCGCTAACACGTCCCCAAAAGCCCAGAACGGATTGTTTCGCCAATAGTATATGAGATTCACGCTCGGCAAACCTTTTAAGCGCGGCTTCCTTTTCGGATGCAACGCTGCGATCCATTTTGCGGAATGCGTCCAGAATGCCCGTAATGTGGTTCACGAAATCATTGGATAGCAGGTAGTCATAAAGCATTTCCATCTTGGAGCCCTTGTTCTGTTGGCTCACAAGAGCGGCGGATACTTTGATCATACCGTCCCGAAGCAACATTACGACATCAGGCAGGTAATCAAACGAACATACCCAGACGCCATCCCTGAAGTGGGTATTTTGGTTATCCTTCGGCATTGTTCTTGTCACCAACACCAGTACATCCGCTTTGGAAGCTCTACCATCATCCTTTAATTTCCCGATCCAAGCATCGGCAAAATTTTGGGTTTCCTTCCGCTCATACAAGATAACACCTGACGGTTGACCAATGTTGTTTTTGACGATCTGGATCACGTCCGCCCCACGCATTCCGCTCGGAACATCGCTGATTTCATCAATGGGGAATGCAGCTTTAAGAAAATCGCGCATTTCGATCTCTTTGACTTCCCCAGCCATCTTCTGGCTCCCTTGTTCCAGTTTGGTCTGGGCATCCAGTAGTTGTTGCTTCAAATTGGCAATGAGCCTATCCTGCTTTTGTATTTCATCTTTGGTTTTATCGGCTTCCGCTTTTTTGATCTTCTCCCGTTCTTCAGCCAAGTCATCATTGAGCTTCTTTTGGTACGTGGCTTCCAGTTCCTCTTTTAATCCATCCTTCTCCCGTTGCAGTTTTGCCAGATCAGCCCTTGTCTTGTTCAACTCCTTTAACTGGTTGTTTTTCAGGTTTAATTCATCTTCCAGCGTTTTGACCTGTTCGGACTTTTCTTCATCGATTTGCTTTCGCAACGTCTTTTCCATTGCCGATTTTTCAGCCGACAGCTTCAGCTTAACGGCAGCATCCACTTGGGTTTGAATGTCCTCTATTGCCTTCTGGACTTCATCCTGAGCCCTCTGGATGGCTTTTTCTTTCTCTTGATATTCAATATCCTTTTGAGCTATTTTGGCTTCATATTCCATTTTTAGTTGATCCTGAACTTGGTGGAACAATACGTCGCTTACGTTGATGATTGCCCCGCATTCGGGGCATTTGATGGTATTGGGTTGGGCTTCCATATTATAGTAATAAGGTTAGGGTTTTGTGTAATCATAAAAAAAGGAAAGCATCAAGTTTATCTTGATGCTTCATCCCTATCATTCACATTGAAAACACAAATGGCAAAGCTAATTTACAAAACTTTTTTGGATTTTTCTAAGATTATTTTTCATAAGCTAATCTTTTACACACCTTACCGATAAACCAATATAATTCCAAAAAACCAAAGTGCTTATAGAAGCAACATCGGTTATCATCCTATTCATAAAAGATAATTGTGATGAATTAGTTGATGTCCAATAGTCACCGCAACTGCCAATTAAATTGAAAGTTCCCCCAGTTCCTCTACCCCCGCCACCAAAAGCCGTGAAACCACTTTCATTGGTTGCCCCAGTATTAGGGGGATTCCAATGATCTAAACCAAATTCCTTCATCTTTCCACCTGCAACATTTTCACCGCCAAGATAGGTAATAAGTATCGACCATTCTTCACTGGCAGGAAGATGCCATCCTTGTTGGCATATACCTTGAATGCCTTCTTCCGTCGAATATTGCATCATTTCATCCCATTGGTACAATCCACCGTATACATCACAATTCGATTGACTATTGTTATAGCAATATTTTTCAATAATGGAATTATTACTCTGTTCTGTCGCACCGCTTAACTGTGTTCCGATATTTAAATTTTCTCCCATCCAACATTGCGTTCCTATTAACACAGTCGCATACTTTCGACCGTCCCGATCATCTGTTAGTGAATCCCCGCAAGCCCACGTGTTACAAACGGTAGTTGATTGGTTAAGGGCAGTGGCAGTTGAGTTAGCTGATGCATTAAACGCCCAGACATATCGACTGTAAATTGTTCCGCACGTTAAACCAGTTTCCAGCATTGAAGTATCAGTACCGACATCTGTTGCTGTTGAGTAGTTATTCTCCGTGTTCCATTTATATCCCGTAGCTCCTGATACAGGATGCCAATTCCAGATGATTTGATTTGTGGATGACGTGTGTGTTCCTTCTATTGGTGATTGAAGTGTGTTATCTTTAATACATCTGACAGAAAAACCGTGATATTTAGCGATCTCATAACGGTTCACGCCTACACTATCGTGGTAAAGTCTTCGAACCCAAGTACTCGTTGGATCATCTTCTAATGATTCCCAAAAGTATACGTAATCACCAACCCCATAAAAATTCGTATTCTGACTACGGACACCACCTGCAATTGCAGTGAAACCACTTTCATTGGTTGCCCCAGTATTAGGGGGATTCCAATGATCTAAACCAAATTCCTTCATCTTTCCACCTGCAACATTTTCACCGCCAAGATAGGTAATAAGTATCGACCATTCTTCACTGGCAGGAAGATGCCATCCTTGTTGGCATATACCTTGAATGCCTTCTTCCGTCGAATATTGCATCATTTCATCCCATTGGTACAATCCACCGTATACATCACAATTCGATTGACTATTGTTATAGCAATATTTTTCAATAATGGAATTATTACTCTGTTCTGTCGCACCGCTTAACTGTGTTCCGATATTTAAATTTTCTCCCATCCAACATTGCGTTCCTATTAGAATTGTCGCATACTTTTGACCATCGCGTGTATCTGTTATGGAATCCCCACAAGTCCAAGTGCCACAATCCGTTGTTGAAGTTGATAAGAGGGTGGGATATGAATTTGCCCCACCATTATACGCCCAAACATATCTTGTATATAATGAATCACAAACAAGCCCAGTTTCTGTGTATGATGTATCTGTGCCTAAATCAATGGCTGTTGAGTAATCACTGGTTGTGTTGAATTTATAACCAGTGGCTTCTGATACGGGTAGCCAGTTCCAAATGATTTGGTTTGATGATGGAATATGGGTTCCTGAGGTTGGAGATGATAATGCCATATCTTTTATGCAGCGAACAGATAATCCGTGAGCGCGAGCTGAATAATCTTGGGTATATGCCGTATCTGAATCAAAAGTTAAATTAAAAGGATTATAGACCCCAACTGGATTTATAGAACTTGTCCAATAAGTCCCTGTAACACTACCAATTGGAGCTCCCCCCAAATACGGATGCCTATTTCCTGCAAGTACTAATTTTAACACAGAACCGAAAGCCCCATTTGCATTTATAGAACCCCAAGTCGCAATTTCTTCATCCATTTCCGTCTTTGTTGGTAAACGAAATCCAGTAGGACAAGGATTATTGATCCCCGTTAATCCCTGCCATAATAAATCATTTTGTGGAACTCGCCAGTCCAAAGGATCAGTAACAGTTGTTATAAACAGAGAATGATTTGGGTCATCAGTGGGTGAAGTAACATCCGTGGTGCCGTTAACTGGTGTTCCATTTGTTTGACTTGACCAGCTTATTAATTCGTGCCCGTCAGCCAATCTACCCCATTGGAAAAGAGAGCCATAAGCCAAGTAATCGTCAACTGAAGTTGCTGCTTGGCTGGCTCCAAGATTGCGATCTAACCACATTTTTCCAGTAACAGGGTTTGTTATTTCGCAGTAGGTATTACCATAATTGTCAACGATATTGCAATTTGGGGTACAATCGTCGGTCGATAGGTTTAATTGAGTTGCAGGTGATACTCCACATAAATCATATGCCCAAACATATCTTGTGTAAGCTGTTCCGCAGGTCAAGCCTGTTTCGACATAGCTTGTGTCTTCACCTAAATCTATACCATTATCAAAATCATTATCTGAATTCCATCTATAATAGACAGGCTTGAGGTAGTACGAAGTCGGATCACTTGCCCATTTCCAAGTGATTTCCGTTAATGAAGAAATGCTGGTTGCGGAATCTGGAGAAATTGGAGTAGAACAAAGACGGATATTTCTCCATACACCTAAAGTGTAAATAGATATTGTTGGTGATCCATATTCACCACAGTTGGTGCAAAACACGCTCAGTCCTTCCGCGGGATTGGGTATGGCTGAGCGTTCAGAAATGTTCATTCTTGGGAGTAATACTCCTTTAGACGTGGATTGTATATCAAGCATCGCCGATGAATCTGGAAGTGAACCATTTGTGTTGATGGCAACTTGTGATGTTGCATTGATGCTCATTAATATCAAAATAGGAATAAGGTATTTGTTGGCTTTCATAGCATTTCGCTTAGGTTTGTGAATAAAATTCGTCACAATATTTGGCTTAGAATTCCCCACTTACCCACCTTACCTATATTAAGGTTTACCGTACCACTTGACCGATTAACCGTAAAATTCCCAGAAAAATAAATGGTGAAACGAATCTTGGAAGGAAGATTAATCCCCCACAATCGGCAGCACGATCTCCACAATGGTTCCAGTCTGGCTGGGTTCCATCTTGCTTTTATCCGTGAGCTTTACGGAATATTTGGTGGTTTTGTCCGATTTGGCAAATAGTTCTATGCGTCTTTGGGTGATCCCCATTGCTTTGTCCAATCGCGCCGAGTTGTCCCGTTTGGCTGAAAGCGACTTCTCGATGCCCACTCCGTTATCTTCAATGATGCATTTGAGCGATTGGGTATCCATATCGGAGAATGTGATGGATAACTGACCATCGTTGGTTGGAATGGGCGATATGCCGTGCTTGATGGCGTTTTCAACCATTGGCTGGATCAACATCGATGGAATGGATATGTCGGCGGGATGCGTTCCCGTTTTGTTGGTGATCTCATATTCAAATTTGTTGGCGTACCTAACCTGCTCCAACTTCAGGTAAGAATCCAGATAAGCCATTTCTTCTTCCAGCGTGATCACCTTTTTGGAAGCCAACGCGAAGGTCTGGCGGATCATATTGGAAAAATCGGATAACAGTTTAATGCCCTTGGTGGCATCCCGCTCCATAATGTACCGTTGCAAGGAGTTCAATACATTAAACACAAAATGGGGATTCATCTGGGCTTGCAATGCCTTCATTTCCAGTTCCGCGATCTCCAATTCAACCTTGGCTTTGTTCCTGATGTGCCGTAAGCGGTAATAAAAGATCAGCCATATGGCAAGTCCAATAATCAATGCCACCAGTGAAATGAACCACCACGCTTGCCAATAGGGTGGCTTTATGGTAAATTCCATCAATGTCTGCGTCTGTTCCTGCTGGCTGTTCAGGTTATATGCTTTGACAATGAAGCTGTATTTGCCAGAGGGAAGGTTGGTGTAAACGGCTTTCCTTTCCGCTCCAGCATCTTTAAATGATTTATCGAAGCCTTCCAATTGAACGCTGAAACGGTCTTTATTGGGATTGAGCAGGTTTACGCTGTTATAATAAAATGTAAGGCTATTTGAACTGTATGGGAATTTCCATCCATTCGCGTTGGCGGGTGATTGCAAGGGATCGTTAAAGATGTAGATTGAATCCGTGGTTTCCAGTTTGGATAGCATAAGGGTGGGTTTTGTGCCGCTGGACTTCATTATGGCTTTTGCATCAACCTTTACCAGATTGTTTTGGGATGCCAGCCAGATATTGCCATCATCATCAAGGATTGGGCTTGTCAAACCGAAATCCGAATAACCTTCAGCCGTGGAAAAATAGCGAATATCATTTTTGCCAGTTGCATAGAGTTCAGGCAGATCGATCAGCAACATCCCTTTGTTGGTGCCCACATAGAGATTGTTCAGCTTGTCGCAGATCATCCAGATGAAATTCCTTCCATATGAGTCATACAAGGAATCCAGCCGATGTCTTATGATGAAGCTGTCAGCGGATATGGAGCCAATGCCAATTTCTCCCGTGTTGGTAGAAAACACGATGTTTCCATCCTGATCTTGGCATATGTCGGAAACGTTATCTGGGAGCTCTGGAGCGGCTTCGTTTAGATGGATGATGGTGGTGCCATTATAAAGATAAAGTCCGCCGTAGATGCTGGAAAATAGCATTCCAGAAGGCGTGGGAAGCATCTTTGATATAGCCTTGGGCAGAACGGAATTATTGGAATGAAACTTTTGTATGGAAAGTTCTTCTGCCAGATTGGGATCATTGATGATGTAAAGGCTATCAATCCAATAACTGCTGCAAAACAGGTCATTACCCTTATCAAAGCTGATCGCTCCATACCTGATGCTGGGCGTAAAGCCTTTAATGATCCTTTTGTGATCCTCGGAAAATTTCATAAATCCAACCGTGGTGCTTGCCCATAGATTATTGTTTTGATCATTGGCAATCATAAAGAATTCTGGCAGTAGCCAAAGTGGCGTACTTTTAATGGCTACTCCTTTATAGAACCTCTTGATGATTTCCTTGATCAACTCGCCAGAAGAAGACTCCAACACCAAGTCAATGGGCAGGCTTTGGAAATCATCAGGATTGCCCCAAAGGATCAAATCCTTAAAAACAAGGTAAAGAGAACCAGAATGATAAAACAATTGTCGAAAATCCCTATCCTTATCCAAAAAACCACGCATTGAGTAATTGGTGAAAATCTCCTTTGGTTTGGCAACCAGTCCGTTTTTTTCGGTGGCAATGAATAGGATGTCGGAATTTGGGTCGAAAAGCACGTAGTTGGTCTTGATGTCTTCCAATCCAAGGTGGGCGGTATAATCAATAAGACTTTGACCATCATAACGTAAAATGCCAGAAGCGATGGAACCAAACAAGGGAAACCAGATGTTTCCATCGGAATCCTCGCACATATTAAAAACCAATCCCGTTCTTGAAAGGTGTATATTGCGTTTGGTTTCAATTTCATTGGTCGTGAACTGATTGCCCCAAATGGTATCCCCTTTTGAAGTGACCAGAGCCGTGGTGATGTTATGCAATGGCTTACCGTCTGGGGAAGGTTCGGTCAATCGCACCAGCTTCTTTGTTTCAGGATAAAACTTCAGCGCAAAATCCTTGAAGGGGAAAACGTAAACAAAGCCCTTGCTTTCCAAAAACCATAGGATTTCGTGTTCTTCATCCATTTTGCCGTTGGACTTGCCATAGAAATCCATCCGACCGTCTTTCAGCGTGTAAAAGCCATCATCGGCTCCGATGAACATTGTTTCATACGTTTTGGAATAATATAATCGGCGGATGAAATTGCTGTGTAAGCCATCTTTCGTGGTGAAGCTGGTGAATGTTTTGCCGTCATATTTTGTCGCCCCGCCATCGTAACAGGCAAACCAGAAATTGCCGTGTCCATCTTGGGTGATGGCTCGAACATCATTGGAAGCCAATCCTTCCTTCTTGGTAATCGTATGGAAATCCAATCCGTCAAATATGGCAACCCCAGCATCCGTTCCAATCCATAACCTTCCAATGCTATCCTGATATAGGCAGTTCACCTGATTGGAAGGCAATCCATCATCCACGGTGTACGTGCGGGTGTAATACTGTTGGGCTACTCCCAGTATGGGGATGACGACAAAAACCAGATATGTGAGGATGCGTTTCAAACGTCAGGTAGGCTTTGGTCTTTTTAGAAGCTTGTTCACCAAATCGCCTTGGTTGCGGTGGGATACTTCCAATTCCTTCCCATTGTCGAGTATCAGTATGTTTCCTGCCGACTTATCAAAGGTTCTGGCGTGACCAAGGTTCACCAGATAACTCTTGTGTATGCGGAAGAAATACTCCATAGGCAGGACTTCTTCCAGCCATTGAAGGGTTTTGCTGATCAGCAAGGGTTTGCCAGAGATCGTGTGAATTTTGGCATAGTTACCTTCACCCTCGCAATAAACGATCTCCTTGCAGGACATCAATTCATATCCGTTTGCTGTGGGAATGGCAATCTTGTTGGTATCGTAATTCGGCTGAAGGTTTGCCAACAAGGTTTCAATTTGTTTCAGGGAAACATCCTGCGCTTTCCGTTGCTCAAGCCGTTTCAACGAATCACGGATTTCAATGGGCTGAACGGGTTTTAGCAGGTAATCCAATGCGGCACATTTGACCGCTTGAATGCCGTATTGGGCGTAAGCGGTGGTGAAGATCACGTCAAAGTTGATCACCTCGAAGTATTTGAAAAGCTCAAAGCCATTTTCGGTGGGCATTTCAATATCCAGAAAGACCAGATCGGGTTTGAGCTTCTTGATCTTTTCGGCTCCTTCCTTTACATTATTAGCTGTTTCAACCACCCTGATCTTATCACTCAGAAATTCTTGTATGACCAGTTTCAGCGATACAATGGCATTTGGTTCGTCGTCAATGATAATCGCGGTGTACATATGTTTTTTATGGTAAAGGTCGGTTATTGGTGGTGGAACATATGCTTGGCTTATTTAACGTATAGAATGGATTATTTTGCGTTCATATATCCGTGCTGCGGTAAAAGAAATAAAAGAAGACAATCACCTGCTTCCTTTCCAGCCCATCAGCCCTTCCTATCCTTTTTCCAGACCTGTCATAAACATATTCCCCGTCAAATCGTCCCACCCTTTTGCCGCTTCCGTCGTATAGGTAATCGTCACTAACGCTTCCAATCCTCACACCACTGGCATTGTAGACATATTGATCATCAAACCTGCCGATCCTCTTGCCGCTGGCATCGTAGATGTAATCATCGCTGATCCTGCCGATTCTCGATCCAGAGCCGTCATACACATAGTCATCATCGAAACGAGCAATCCGCTTGCCTGATGCGTCAAAGAAATATTGGGAGAAGCCAATTGTAGTGATGAAAAAGGATAATATTATGATGATTAACCTGATCATCTATTTATCATTCTTGAATAATTTGAAACTCACCTGATAGCGATAGAACTCAATGTTTTTGGTCACCGATAAAGCCCTACGGATACGCAGATCATCTTCCAAGGCTATGATGATCCCTTTTATGGTTTGTCCTTCTTCCGCCAGTTCATCTTGCACATAGCCCATATAGCGCTGAATCTGACCCACCACATTGTCGCTTACACGTCCTTTTTTAAGCTCAATGACCAGCAATTCCCTTTTATCCTTGGATATAGCAAGAATATCAATATTGCCTGTATCTGTGGGGTATTGCTGTCCAAATAGCTCCCCATCCTCGAAGATGTCATACTTTTTACCCAGTTCGGTATGATGCCAATTTTTGATCAGGAAATCTTCCAGATGCTTTTCAAGAGCGAATACCGATGGGTCTTCCACCGTTTCATCCGTTGATATTAACTTGGGTGGGCGGTTGCCAGCCAGCAATGCTTCCAATTCATCTGCATAATTGGAAATGGTTATAACCGTACCTCTTGACAGAACCGATCTTTGAAAGGCATCGCTCATATCAGTCCTGTCAAGCATCTTTGGATACCACCTAACGGTGCGACGATGGGGTAAAATCTGATCACGATGATAGGAATAATCATCCAGCACTTCCCCAACCATATAGGAACCTTTTCCGTCTGGACATAAAACAATATCACCAATGGCGATGTTTTTGCTTACAGTCCAAAGGCTTCCACACGCCAATCCAGCTGCCACTTTTGATTTATCTGGGTTGGCTTTCAGGTACACAGGAATGTATGCCTTGTTAAAGTCCCGCCAATCATCGGGAAGCTTTCCAGTCAGGTCTTCATAGATATCGTAGTCCGCCCCGATGAAGTTCCCTTTGAAACATTCTTCTGCGTGCCTGTTTTTGGTGCCAAGGATGATTCTGAAATATTTTTTCATATTAAGTTCATCGTTTTGTTTATTCTTTCGTATTTCCTTTTTCGAATACCTTTAAATCGGGATTCAACAATTCGGTTACGGGAATATCCAATAGCGTGGCAATCTGGTATAAGGTTTCCAAGCTGGGCTGGTGCTTGTTGGTCACATAATTGCTCACGCTTGCCTTGGTCATTCCAAGCTTGTCCGCCAGCCACTGGTTTTTGATGCCCCTTTCCTTCAGGACTTCACCAATTTTATTTAACCGTTTGGGTTCCATTTTCATCCAAAAGGACAAAGTTAATTTATTTTATATCATTTGTCAAATATAATTTGGATAATTCAAAATTTTTTCGTATATTTGTATATATAACAAACACATTGACAATACATTAAACCGTATTTTGATGGCAAACCTTTCCACAACCCTCTCCCTGAAAGTTTCCGAAGTTGAAATTAACTATAAAAACAAGGTAAAGGCATCCGACAGGGTGAAAATTGCAGGTTCAAAGGATGCGTATGACGTGCTATGCCAGTTATGGAGCGACAAAATTGAGTATGTGGAAGAATTTTACATCCTCTTGCTCAACAAGGCTAATCGCGTATTGGGCTTTGCCAAGATATCCGAGGGCGGCACGTCGGGAACCGTGGCGGATGCGAAAAGGATTTACCAGAACGCGTTGAAGGCAAATGCTTGCAGCATAATACTTTCCCATAACCACCCCAGCGGCAACACCAACCCTTCCGAAGCGGACATAGCTTTAACTCGCAAGATGAAGGAAGCTGGCTCATTTTTGGACATTGCCGTTCTTGACCACGTCATTGTAACGACCGAAGGTTATTATTCCTTTGCAGATGAAGGCTTGTTATAAATCACAGAACCAATGAACACCCATATGACCCAGTTTGAAACCCAGTTAACAGACCTTCTCCCTGACTTTAAGCTGTCAGACCCTTTGCCAGCCGAAACCGACAACCGTAGCTATTTTGGCACCAAACATACCACGGCAAGAACTTATCGCACCGCTGACGGCACATTGATTCAGGATTCGGGAATCCGCCATTTTTATGTGAGCAGCTTAATGTATAAAGATAATCCAGCAATGGAGAGTTTCAGGTATATGATCATCTGGACATTTGCCACGGCGCGGGGGTATCGTTGCAAATATTTCAACAAGATTGAATTAAATAAGGTATTCCTTTCAGGAAAGACGGATGAACTGCTTCTGGATAACCTGCAACGTGCCATTGCCAAAGGAACCATTTGAATTTAAACATTAAACCCAAAGCAAATGAACCATATAACCTACTCCCAGATCATCAGCTTGCAAAAGGCTTATAATGTTACCGAAATTCAGGAGCAGATCAACTCAGGTTTATGCTGGCGAATGGAAGGCAGCGTTGGCAGGTTTGCAATGGACTGTCTTGAAGCTGGCGTCTGTATGTTGCCCCTTACGGCACATTACGATTATTACGGGAACAGGGTTCCTTCAAGGGTTGACCTGAAAAGCGGAACCAAGGGCACGTTTCAGAATGCCGTCAGGTTCTGGGAACAGGTAATGAATGGTGATTTTGACACGGTTGAATGGCTGGAATTTACTTTTTGTTGTTGATCATTAATCCCACCTGCTCAAATCCCCAAACCAAGTGATAGCTCTACCGTGTATCCAAAGGCTGACAATAAAAGCTAAAAATGCTGCCAGATAACCAGCATCAATCCCAAGCATACCAATAATCCACAACGGTAGTGCCCAGAATAAGCCCAACACAACCAATATAAGATCAGATATGACTGGTATGGCTAAGCCAATAGCCAGAATAACTGGAATCAGGATTATGCCCCAAAAGAACCACTGTAACCCCAACCAATAAGCTAAAAGGATAGCTCCAGCAATTGCCACATAGGCAAGCTCATAGCTTAGGATTCTTGCCATCCGTTCATTATAATTGGCTTGGACGAATCCTGATCGAATTTTTTTGATTGAGTTTGGCATATGATAACTGTTGAATTTATGAATCAGATCGTTGCACCATAGGTTGAATGGAACTAAACTGTTGTGGTTTATCATTCGAAATATATTCCCGTAACCCCAATGATGTTATCCAGAACACATTTGACCTTGTTCTCAATGCCATATATTTTGCCATCCGCCGCCCACATCGGCATAATGCCGTCCATAACTCCAGCCAAATACATCCGCGCAATTCTACTCTGCAATTTGGGACAAGTGGACACCGTGCAGGGATCGGTTATATCCACCAAGGGGCTGAATGGGTAGTCAAACAGAATCCTGACCATATCATCCGAGCATTCCAACCCCAATTGCCGCAACAATTTCTTGCGTTTCAATTGAAGCCATTGGTATTCCTTTTCGGTGGTTCCGCCATCCATCGCAATCTTCTCTTGATGTTGGATGATCTCCCTTACAGCTTTGCGAAGGCGGACGGCACTTATCATAGGATGGTTTTATGAATGAAAAACACCAACATTGTCGTTTATGTTGGTGTGCATTTCAGGCTTTTATGTGTTGGTTATAACAAAGATACGGAAAATTTTTGGATTTGCCAAAGGCTTTTTTATAGTTGGACAAGCTTTGCATCGGTTGATAATTTGCTAATTCACGCAACTTTCCTACATTTGTTCTTCAACCTAAAAAGCTATGCCATATTCGGAATCAGATACGCGGGCAAATTTTATTGATCCTCTGCTGAACGAATGTGGCTGGAAAGCGGAAAATATCCAACGTGAATATTATTTTACCGATGGACGCAGAATCCTGAACAATAAGCGGGGAAAACGGAAATTTGTGGATTATCTGCTAAAGCACCGTAATGTTAACCTTGCCATTATTGAAGCCAAAAGCTCCGAAAAACACCCTACCCAAGGCTTGCAGCAAGCCATTGACTATGCTAATGACCTGAATGTTCGGTTTGTTTATTCATCCAACGGGCTAAAACATTACGAATTCGATATTACGGCTGGAAAAGGGGATTATGTTGACCGATTTCCGTCACCCGATAATCTGTATAAAAGGGTAGTAGTTAATAAAACCGTTGAACAGGAAAAACTGATCATACAGCCCTTGGATAATTCTGGTAGTAACCAGCCCCGTTATTACCAGATCATTGCCGTTAACAAAGCCATAGAAGCCATTTCAGCGGGCAAGAAACGGATTTTATTGACGCTGGCTACTGGCACTGGCAAGACTTTTATCGCCTACCAGATCGTTTTTAAATTGTTCCAGAGCCGATGGAATCTCGACGGTGCGGATCGCCGCCCAAAGGTGCTATTTCTGGCTGACCGAAACATCCTTGCAGACCAAGCCATCAATATCTTCAACCCTTTCGAAAAGGATTTAGTTAAAATTAACGGTGAAGAAATTCGCAAACGTAACGGAATCGTTCCAACTAATGCCAATATTTTCTTTGCCATCTATCAAGCCATTGCCGAAAGGGAGAACATTGGTGGTTATTATCAAAAATACCCCAAGGATTTCTTCGATCTTATAATCGTCGACGAATGTCATCGCGGTTCAGCCAATGAAGAAGGCTCGTGGCGGGCTATTTTGGAATATTTCAGCAGTGCGGTACAACTGGGTATGACCGCTACACCAAAGCGTAACGATAACGTGGATACCTACCAGTATTTTGGCAATCCTGTCTACGAATATTCTTTAAAGAAAGGCATAGAAGACGGCTTCCTGACCCCGTATAAGGTAAAACGAATTACTACCAACATTGATGAATACATCGTTTCTAAAGAAGACCGTGTGGTTCAGGGGGAACATCAACAAGCGGTGTACGAGCTAACCGACTTTGAAAGAAAGATTATCATCCCTGCCAGAACGGAGCTTATTGCCAGAACCATTCTGGAACATATATCTCTGATGGATAAAACCATTGTCTTTTGCGTGGATCAGCAGCACGCCTTGACAATGCGGGATATGATCAATAAATATAAAGCCATATCGGATAAACATTATTGTGTCCGTATCACCAGTGATGAAGGAGATATCGGCAAACAACTTCTGGAACGATTTAGGGATAACGATAAGGACATCCCCGTTATCTGTACCACAAGCCAGATGCTTACCACGGGGGTGGATGCAAGAAACGTTCGTAATATTGTTCTGGTGCGGAATATTCTGTCTATGGTTGAATTTAAACAGATCATCGGCAGGGGAACACGCTTGTTTGAAGGCAAAGATTATTTCACAATCATCGACTTCACGGGTGCCAGCAACTTGTTTTATGATCCCGAATGGGACGGCATAACGGAAATTGAAGAAGAACCCATTGACATCACAGAAATAGGGGGAGAAGTAAATGAGCCAAAACCCAAACCCCCTAAACCGCCGCAGCCACCTGAACCACCACCACCGCCACCACCGCCAAAAGTTGTCGTGGAACTGTCAAATGGTCGAAAATTAAAGATCACAAATGTTGAAATCCGTTACATAGGGGCTGATGGTAAGCCGTTAACGGCGAAGGAATTCCTTGAAAAACTGATCGGCTTCATACCAGAACTATATTCCAGTGAAGAAGACTTCAGGCGATTGTGGGCTAATCCTGATACCCGCGAACAGATATTGCTACAATTGGAACAGGAAGGCTTCGATAGTGAACAACTGGACACATTGCGTGAAATGTTAAGTGCCAAAGATTGCGATATATTTGACGTAATAGCCTACCTAACGTATAGCTCTGAAATGCTGACACGCCACCAACGGGTAGAAATAGCCGAAAGCGATAGGTTCTTCGACGTTTACCAGAATTTAAGAGCAAAGGATTTCCTGCATTTCGTGCTAAAACGCTATGAAAAAGACGACATTCAGGAACTGCGGCGGGATAAGATCAGCGAATTGATTAAACTGAATAATTTGGGAACCCCTATCGAAGCGGCACACGTATTTGGTGGGGCGGATAAATTGATCGAAGCTTTTTACAAATTACAGGAAACACTTTATAGGGCTATCTAATGAAACCATCGACACAATACGAACATTTTGTTGCGGAGTATTATAAAGCCAAGGGGTATAAAGTACAAGTAACCCCCGAATCAAATGATTATGGTGTGGATGTTATCCTAACGAAAGGAAAAGAAAAGATAGCAGTCCAAGCTAAGATGTATGGTGGTTCGACCCGAAAAGTAAATCGGAAATGTTTTATGGAACTGCACGGTGCAAAATCAGTATTTGATTGTACAAAAGCAATAATGGTTACGGACGGTGAAATATTGCCTGATGCACAAGAAGTCGCTACAAAGCTGGGGATTGAAATTGTATTCCTGCCGTTTACACCTGATCAGGTGATGAAAGAGGTAAAAGAGCCCGAAACCAAACGATCTGTATCTAATTTAAATGATTTTGAAGTTATCTGGCGCGAATTTGTTATGCCATTAAAAGGAAAAACAATTGTTGGCGAAACAGGTTTGGCTAATAAAATAGTTAAAGTAGACTTTTCAGGTGTAACACGTATCACTAAAAATGGCAAATCAAATACTATTCCTATTGAACCTTTTAAATGGGCAATTAACAGGATTTTGAACAAAGGTACCGTGACCCGTGATGAAATCAATCAGGAATTTGTCGGCAGGTTGTCATCTGGCACAATACTCATTCTATCCCAAATACCAATTTTTACTACACTTACTAATCCATTGAGAATCGTAAAAAAGAAGCTTTAAATGTCTGACCTACAACCCAAAATAGATCGAATAACCGATATTCTGCGTCGTGATGACGGGATTAGCGGGGCGATGCATTACACGCAGCAGATTTCGTGGATATTGTTCCTGAAATTCCTGAACGATTACGAAGACAATAAAGCTGCCGATGCCAAGCTGGACGGTAAAAAATATGAATACGTCATTGATCCCCCCCACCGCTGGAATGTATGGGCTTGTCCAAAGGGTTCGGATGGAAAACTGGATGTGAAGAAGGCGTTAACAGGTGATGACCTAACCCTTTACGTAACCGAACAGTTATTTCCATATCTGAAAGGGTTTAAAAATGGCGGTACCGATCTGAAAAGCATTCGCTACAAAATCGGAGCCATATTTGAATATATGGATTATCGTGTTGCCAGCGGGCATACCTTGCGTGAAGTGCTGGATATCATAGATACCTTGAATTTCCAAAGCCAAACTGAACTGTTTGAGCTAAGCCATATCTATGAAAGCCTGTTGCAAAATATGGGCGATGACGGCGGCAACGCTGGTGAGTTTTACACGCCACGACCAGTGATCAGGGCAATGGTGGAAGCGGTTGATCCCAAGGTGGGTCAGACCATATACGACGGGGCAGCAGGAAGCTGTGGCTTCTTGGTTCAGGCATATGAATATATGACGGCACCTGAAAAGCGTAAAAACCTTAAAACAGATGATTGGCGGAAGCTTCAGACCACCACTTTCTATGGCAACGAGAAGACCCCTTTGGCATATGTGATGGGGGTAATGAATATGATCCTGCACGGGATCGAATCGCCAAACCTCTATAAACAGAACTCATTAACGAAAGACATACGGGATATTCAGGAGAAAGACCGTTATGACGTCATCCTTGCAAATCCACCATTTGGGGGAAAGGAAAAAAGCCAAATTCAGCAAAATTTCCCCGTTCCCAGCAATGCCACGGAGTTATTGTTCCTGCAACACTTTATGAAAAATCTGAAGGTTGGTGGCAGAGCGGGAATAATCGTTCCAGAAGGGGTGCTGTTTCAAACCAATAACGCATTTACTGCCGTTAAAAAAGAGTTGTTGGAAAATTTCAACCTGCATACCATTGTCAGCTTGCCGTCAGGTGTGTTTTTACCGTATTCTGGTGTCAAAACCAATTTCATCATTTTTGATCGCACGGGATCAACTTCTGAAATATGGTATTATGAAGTAAACCCACCTTTCAGGCTCACCAAGAATAAGCCCATTGCTACGGAGCACCTTCAGGAATTCACGGGACTATTCAAAAAGAGAGCCATTACGGATAATAGCTGGATTGTTAAAGTTGATAATGTGAAGGACTATGACCTGTCGGCTAAAAACCCTAATAAGCAGCAGGATATTGCCCACCTTCCACCCGCCGATATAATGGCAAAACTCAAAGCCAACGATGCTGAAATATCGGATTTGTTGTCGGAAATAGAAAAGATAATGGGAGAAGGATATGGGGAATAAATTACCAGAAGGCTGGGCTGTCAAACGGTTTGAAGACGTTTGTCTTAAAATAACAGACGGCTCGCATTTTTCTCCAAAAACAGTAGAAAATGGATATGATTATATAACTGTCAAGGATATTGATGGAAATGGGAATATTGATTTTATACATTCAAAAAAAATTTCGAAAGAGGATTATCATTCACTTGTAAAGAATGATTGCTCACCTGTAAAAGGAGATATTCTTTTTTCTAAAGATGGAACAGTTGGAAAGGTTGCATTAATTGATTTTGAAAAGCAGTTTGTTGTTCTATCATCGCTTGCGATTATTCGTCCTAATCCTTCAATAGTTATCCCTGAATATCTTAAATATTTGTTAGCTTCACCTACGATTTTAGACGGATTCATTGGATTAAAGGCAGGTGCTGCGATAAAAAGAATAGTATTAAAAACGATTAAGAATTTTCATATCCCAATAGCCCCGCTTCCAGAGCAGTACCGCATTGTAGCCCAACTGAACAGGCTATTTGAGCGAATAGACAGAGCCATAGCCCTTGTTGAACAGAACATCACCAGCGCCCAGCATTTAATGGCGAGCGTGTTGAATGATGTATTTGAAAACACTGAATGGGAAATGGTTCCCTTTCATTCTGTGGTGTCAAATAATGCGAAAACGGTTGTACCATTGCCAGACGAACAATACAATATCATCGGCTTAGAAAACATTTCAAAAGATACTGGAAGATTAATTGATTTTCGTCCAATGCTCGGACGGGAAAGTAGAAGCAGCAAAGTAATTTTTTCGCAAGGGTCAGTTCTTTATGGAAAACTTCGACCATATTTAAACAAGGTTTATGTCGCCGAATTTGATGGAATTGCCACAACGGAAATTCTGCCGTTTAAACCTGAAAAGACCAAATTATTGCCTGCATTTTTAGGGGCATATCTCAGAAGTCCGCGTTTTTTAACGACGGTAAATAAGAATTGTGCTGGTGCGCGTATGCCAAGGGTTACAACAAAATTCTGGAACACCGTATTAGTTCCATTGCCAGATTTGGAAATACAAAGCCAAGTCATTAAGTATTTGGAATCAGTTGATATAGAACAAAACAGGCTTGTCGAAAAACAACAGGTTCAATTATTGGAATTAAAAGCCTTGAAATCCAGCCTGCTTGACGCGGCGTTTAGGGGGGAGTTGTAATCGCCACTTCAATTCATAACCACCACCTTAAAAATATATAGATAAAGCTCTACCGCTTTAAAAGCGGGGTGGCGTCTTTATCCCATTGTACATATTTAGTTGAAGGCTATTATTTGGTACCTTTGCTTACATTATCAAGACATCTATGGAAAACTATCTTGCATTTTTAGATGAATCAGGTGGACACGGATTTGATTTTTCGAAGGAAGGCACTCCGACCCATTTTGTTGTTTGTGCCGTCATCATCGAAGAATCTAAATTGGAGCAGGTCAAAAAAGATTTTGAAAGAATAAAATCCTACTATTTTCCGATCAGTGAGCTTAAATCATCTAAAATAGGTTCAAATGATGCTATTCGCACGAAGATAATTAGTGAGATTAAAGGATTGGATTTCAGGTATTTTCATCTTGTAGTCGACAAACGGGAGATATACTCTGATTCAGGATTGCAATACAAGGAAATATTTTACAAATTCCTATATGGTCTTTTATATAACAATTTGTACAGAACTATACGGAACCTATCTGTTTACGCTGATCAAATGGTATCCCAAGATTTCTTAATCGGTTTCAAACAATATGTTGAACAGAACCATATGTCAGATTTATTTCATCAAAGTATCCAATTTAGTAGATCAAAATCGACAATTTTACTTCAGCTTGCTGATTTTATTGGTGGCACCCTTTTTAGATATTATTCCGACAAATCACCTATTGATATCAATCAGGAATTAGTTGAAAAAAAATTGGGTGAAGTTGTCTGGCCTGCAAAATACCAACCATACACCGTTGATGAAGAAGATATTGATGATGAATACAAAGAAGTAATTTCGGAACTTGCCCTGCTGAGAATTAAAAACTATTTGGTGCGCAATCGTAATAATAGTGACCCGCTAACAGTAAAGCGAAAATTATTTGTAAACTATTTGCGTATGGTGTTTTTATACAACAATAAGACACGATTTATTTATACAGATGAAATCATCAAACATATTGAAAACAATACAGGAGATAGAATAAAGGAACAATATTTCAGGCAACAAATTGTCGGGCCTCTCCGAACCGAAGGGCTGCTTATCTCCAGTAATGTTAATGGTTATAAAATCCCCTGCTCCAAAGCTGATATCTATACTTTCTTCAATTTATTCAGCAAGGTTATCAATCCTATGGTTCATCGGTTACAGCTTTCATACGAAGCATTATATCAAGCCACAAATGGCAAATTTGATGTTTTGGATCATCCTGAATATGAATATCTAAAAAAGTTAATTCAATAGATTAAAAGTAATAACTAAAATATAAACCATTACATTCCAATGAAATATGCAATTCGGATTAAATGAAAATGGAGATCGAATCAAGGCTAAAGAAACTGGTCAACGAGCGAAATGTCCGTATTGTGGTGGAGTATTAATATCAAAATGTGGAGAACATTATATTAATCATTGGCAGCATTCACGTGATAAGGATTGTGATCCTTGGGCAGAACACGAAACGGAATGGCATTTGAAATGGAAATCCAAATTTCCTGAAAGTTGGCGCGAGGTAGTTATGCACAACTTTGGCGAAAAGCATATCGCCGATATTCAAACACCCTCTGGCTTGGTGATAGAATTCCAAAATTCCTCTATTTCATCTGACACAATAAGGATTAGGGAGAACTTCTATCAAAATATGATATGGGTTATCAATGCCTTACCGTTTAAAAGCAATTTTGATATACGAAGTGTTGTAAATTCAAAACTTAGGATGCTTGAATCAAATTCTGATTATGAAATTACAAGAAACGAAAATGCATTTAACGATGAAATTAAAAGGTTGAATAATGAGATTAACAAAAATGAACAGGATTCAAAAAATAAAAGCCATTCAATTAGTTATTATGAAGGGCAAGTCGAAAAGCTGCGACAATTAAAAGAATCCACGGATAAATTTGCTCATTCAGTTATCAAACATTGGATGAATAACGAATATTTCTATGAAAGTCTAACAAATGAAATCACTCGAAATATTGATAGTAAAATAAAGGCAGAGCTTATACAAATACCTATCTCTATTGATAAATCGCAAAGCCAGATGGAAGAATATGGGCAGAGGATATCAGAAATTGTAAATTTTAAAGATTTCGAGTATCAACACACAATATATAAGATCATTCCCTACGAAAGGGTTGATTCAAAAAATTATAAGAATAAAATAGCCATATTGAAAGAAACAAAAGATTCCTTCTTCCCGAATATTCATCATTTTAATTCAGAGCAGGAGTTGAAAAATTTTCTTTTTCGACACAATAACTATGACTTTGCATTTGATCCAAGTGGCACTTTGGAGTCACTTGATGGAAATATTTCGGCAGAAAGAGCAGCAATTGGTGAGTTGAGCGAGAGGTTAATAGAGTTGACGAAAATAATTTCAGACCAAATACATCAGAATATTTTAGAACGAATTGCCGAGATAGAAAATGCGCTCAGAAACCTTAATTTGGAATTAAAAAGGACATTAACGCAAACGACTAATTTAATAGCAAAACGAAACGAAATTACTAAAAATCACCCCATTGAAATCCAGAAAATGAAAGAAAAGATTGAACGGGATGTAAAAAATGAACGAAAATATATAATGGCAGGCAACAAAGGTGTATATAGTTATAAGTGGAATCACGAAAGAAAGAGTTGGACAGCAGCTAACTGTGAAATATATTTTGATTTTGGGGATCATCTTTTTAAAGTAATCAAAGAAGGCGTATTTAAGAAGATTGGTACAAAAGAATTTTTATCAACACATTTAATTGACACAACGTAGAGTTGAAAAATATTGGTCAGGTATAAAATTGGGCACTCTTTGCCCCAAATTTGGGCAAATGGTGAGCCTCAATTTGCAAAATTGTGAAAGATGGATTAGGCCAGCCAACGAACGTTTGCGCGTGTCTATCGGTCTAAAAACGGGCAAAAATCCACCATTCCATCCATTTCCACCACTTCATATTCTTTCCCGTCATCGTCCTTGTAAAAAGTCGAATCAAATTCAGCCCCAGCCCGCATTAGAAGGAGTAGTTCATCCGCCAGCCTTTCCAGCAAGATTCTTTTATTAAAGGGTTTGCCGTCCAAAATATAGCAGCGGTTAACCTCTTGCTCAGAGTTAGTTTCATTGGAGCGATATTCAGCATATAGTTTCAAGCCCAGATACGGATGGTCAGGATCGGACATCAGATGACGCGTTGCCACCAAACCATTGGCTTCTTCCAAAAGTTTGCTAAACGCCTTATTTCTGGCGACCTTCACATCAGGATCAGTTTCAAGGTACTGGTATGTGTGGGTATGCTTGCTCTCTGGGTGGTGTTCCACTGGCTCAAAAATCAGTTCGTTCTCAACCGTATAGGCTGTTATGATGATTTGGGGGTTATTGTTAAGCGGGCGATTGTGGGATGTGTCGGACATCATTATGAAATTTGGATTACTTATTTCATATAAATAGTTGGTGGGTGGGGAAAGGCAGGTAAAAAGGTAAATTGTGCCAACAAATGCAAATAATTTTCAGATTGGGTTATTGGTGGTTATTATTTACCTTTAGCCTTCTAATTACAGAGTTTGATATCATTGATTATTAACCAAAAACACAATTAACTATGGGTGAAATTAGCAGCAACACGAACTTGGCATCGGAATATTATGTTCTTTCCTGCCTGTATAGAATCGGAGCCGATGCCTATTTGACATTGGGCAATAAAAAATCTGTGGATATCATTGTTAAAAAGCCGCACAGATTGATTACCATCGATGTTAAGGGCTTAAAAGGCACGACAAATTTCCCAATCGATAATTGGACAGAAAGCAGCGAGAATCATTATTTGGTCTTTGTCACATACAACGATAAGATAACCGACACAACTATCTTACCTGATGTATACATTGTGCCTTCAATGGAAATTGAAACCGCATACGACGAATTAAAAGGAAGATCAATGGTGTATGTAAATCCAAAAGGCAACAGAAAAGTGGTTGAATTGGGCAGGTTGAAAAAGCTGGCTGATCGCTATAAAAATAACTGGCATCCTTTTCTCTGAGCAGTTTGCTGATAAAAGTTAAAGTCAACCTTACTTATTTCATTGAAATAATTTAACGTGTATATGCTTCCCCCCAACGAACTTAAAAAAGAGCTGCTCGAACTGGCAAAAATCCAGTTATACATCGACAGCCACGGCGGTAATGAAAAGAATGGGGCTCTGTGCGATGATCATCTTGCCCGTGGGTTGAAAATCCTGCACCATTTTGGTCTTCCAACCACCGATGAATATGTTGAATTGCTATTCGTGTATAAAATGCCTACGGATGCCGATTTGAATAACACCATCAGAAAACTCATAATAGCCGCGCAAGTTCATCTATCCGCACCCATCAAAACAGATGTCCAGATTCTCGAAGAAGCCGTGAAGGAAGACAAACCCTATGATGTTGTATTTGGAGAATTGGGAATTACCGATCATATTTATTCCCAGTTCGTATACCACCATATCCTTCGAACCAAACGTGATTCCCCAGCAGCCGTTCTGGAAGCATTGCGCAAGGCTGATACCCCCAGAACAATGAACCTTCTGGGCATTGTTGCGTTGGCAAAGGCATTGGGAGAAGATGAAAAGAAAATGATGGAAGAACTCTACGGTATGGGTATCAAATATCTAAATGAGTATTTGGCAGCTTACCGCGTGGAAGATGAAAAGTCAAAGCACCACTTTAGCCAACTGAACGAGTTCTTGAACGACCTGATGGGTGGGTATGAGTTCAAATCGCTGGATGAAAAGTTTGGCACCCTCACCCATTACCTGATGAACTATCTCTACTTGTCGGTGGGCGCAAAAGCATACAGAATCATAGAACTTGAAATATATTACCACGATCCCGTCAACCATCCCGATCCTTATGTCCATAAGGCACCAGAACAACTTTCGGTTGGCAGGTGGTATTATAACGGGATGGGCGTGGATATCACCTTTGGCGATTTGGAAAGGGGCATTTATGGCGGAATATTGATCAGGGGAATCAGGACGATTGAAAACAGCCCAAGGTATATAAGCGGAACCATAAACGTGTTAAGGGAGATATTCAATAATCTGGGTGATATCACGGAAGGGGATTATGGTTTTTTCATTCGTGAAATGGAAGATGGGATTGTGAAGGAAGAAGAACCCACCCGTTCCACCCGCATCGGGCTAACCAAAAAGAAAGACGATACGGATAATTATGCCGAAAAGGATTATCGGTATCTTGTCGAGGTGAACCTTCTGCATAAGTTCAAGGACAAAGAGAAAGTGGTCAGGAAGTTGTTGTCCATTGGGAAAATAAAGAGCGATGATGCAAAGGAGATAATGGGGTATAACATAAGCGAATAAATGATAACCGACAGCCAAACCAATAAGCTCTACTTTGCTGACTGTATAGAAGATAAGCAGCCAGCATTCTTCCCCCGATTCAAATCTGTTTTGGATAAATGCAAGATTGATTACACTCTCCTTCCCCACACCAAAGACATCTGGGCGAGGGATTATATGCCCATTCAGGTTGATACAGATAAATTCATCCAGTTTGTATATTATCCTGACTACCTTCAGTTCAAGAAATATATTAACCGCATTTCGGACGGTAAAGCCATTTGTAGAGAGATCGGAATTAATGTCGTTGACTCCGACATCGTTATTGATGGCGGCAACGTGGTTAAGACTTCTGATAAGGTGATTATGACCGACAAGGTTTTTTATGAAAATCCCAGATACGATAGGAATCGAAAGATGCTGATAAAGGAACTTGGAGAATTGTTTCAGGTGGATAAGGTAATTTTCATCCCTCAACAACCACACGACTTCACGGGACACGCCGACGGAATGGTTCGTTTTCTTGACGACAACACCGTGATCATTAATGATTACTCGAAAGAAGACCAAGCCTTTAAAAAAGCCTTCCTAATTGCTTTAGATAACGCAGGGCTGGATTATATTGAGATACCATACAATCCATACGGAAACAAAAAGAACAGCCAAGCGAATGGCATATACATTAATTACCTTCAAATGGAAGGCGTGGTGATCCTGCCCTTATTTGGTCTGGATGAAGATGATGAAGTTGTCAAACGGTTTGAAGAACTCTTTGATAGTTATACCATTGAAACCATTAACAGCAATGAAATAGCCAATGAAGGCGGGATTTTGAACTGCATAAGTTGGAATATTAAAATTGATATATAACCACCTAAAAATTAAAAGTATGCCAACAGTATTACAAGGCGCAGTCATCGTCAAAAAAGACGGTCTACGGATTTCCTACAAGCAGAAATGTGAAAAATGCGGTACAATAAGGAATGGTTCAATAAACACCACCGTTCCATCGCGTTCTTCCTCGAAATACACATCAAATTTTAGATGCTCGAAATGTGGTAATAACCAGAAAATTGAAATTCAGGGTGGACTATAATAAAACACCAGAAGCCTTTTTTGCTGAATTACTTGCACTAACCGAGCAGCAATTCAAGCAAAGCCCAGCCTACCAAAAACAGGTAAAACGTCGGCTAAAATGGAACTATGCCGTCTGCGCTACCCCTATTGCCAAGCATAAAGGGATAATATTTGGCATTAACTGGGGCGGCAGTGATGGATATAAACCCCAGTCCAAATACCCGACTGGAAAAGACATTGCGGAATATCCATTCATCATCAGGAATCGCAAATCTTTAACCCAGCATTTGGGCTTGGATTTTACAGAATTGAACTTCAACTACACCAACCTCTGTTTTTTTCGAACGCCTACTTCATACATTCTCGAAGAAGAAGATTTTATTCTGTCGCTTTTTCCGTTTGAAAAGTATGTCAGGTATATCAATCCACCTTGGTTGCTTTCCATTGGGTTGAAAAACATAGAAATCCTTAACGATCTGGGGCTGTTGGCAAATAAGAAATGGCTCTATGATAAACAGAATAAGTTTTCAGGATTTTCTGGAAAGCTTTGGGATTGGAACATTTTTGCCGTTCCCCACCCAAATGCACACCTGCCACGTGAATCAAGAGCAGTTATTTGGGAGAAGGTTATTAATGAAATGAATGCGGAAGGATGTTTGATTAAATGGCAATAAATCATCAAGGATATGAAAGAAAGAAAGACATCCACGCCCTTAATAAATGAACTTTTTGATCTACTTGATGATTGGCGTCATCTACCTTCATACCAACTTGAACGTCGAGCAGATATCTTCTTCGCGCTATACCTGAAGGAAATATTAAAGAAAAAATATGGGAAAGCTATAAAGTTGGTCATTCCAGAATTCCCTTTAAGGGTTGGTGATTATGATCCCGAAAATAAACACCCTTATGCATCGTACAAGATTGATTATGTTGCCATAGCCAAAAATGATAAAGATGTTTATCTTATTGAATTAAAGACAGATCAGTCCTATCGGAGAACAAAGCAAGATAAATATTTAGCAAAAGCCAAGGGATTTAATATTCCAAAGGTGGTTGATGATATTATAAGTATTTACGGAGCTACAAACAACAGATACAAAGGAAAATACGATCATCTTATTTCCAAACTTGTCCAATTAGGTTGGGTCTGTCGAAAAGGTAATGAAATAAAAACAATTGCAAAGGATTATAGCGTAAGCGTTGTTTATATTCAACCAGTGAATACAGCAAACCAGTCAAATGTGATCTCGTTTTCAGAAGTCGAGTCTTATTTAAAGGAAACTGATCTATTAACAAAGCGTTTTGTAAAATCATTAAAAAAGTGGAAAAACAAACCTGATGGAAAATCAATATGATGGATAATTTGAATGGCTATGTATGGAATTAACGATTTAAAGAAGCGGATCATCAGCACCGACACTCACGTCGAGTGCCCCGTCAAAGGTTGCACCGAACGTGTCGAAAGGCAGCGGCAGCATTTCCGCCGTGAAGAAAGATTCAAATGCGCCGTGCACAACATCTACATTTCACCCACAACCTTTGAATACGAAACGGAATTCGATAACCTGTTATGGACGGACGATTCCGACAAAGACCGTTTCAGCCGAATCAAACAAGTCAAACGCGAAAGCAGGATTGCACGGGAGAACAGCGAGGATGCCGTTACGTGGAACGTTTTCAGGTATCTGGAAAGAAATGATCTGCTTTCTGGCTATCTATCCACTCTGTCTGAGCAGGATCACGGCACATCCGAACTCATATTATGGTCAAACTCCCCCAGACAGGACGGTTCGTTTGATTTGCTGGACAGGGCTCGTATGGAATTTGGCGAACAACCCAACAGGGGCAGCGAACCCGACATTATTGTTCTAACGGACAAAGCCTTGTTCTTCATTGAAGCAAAGGTTCTGGCGGGCAATGATACATCTGGTGATGGCGATACCTTGCAACGGCACCTTACTGAACCAAAAAGATATGTTTCTGGTTGGGGAAACTGGTATTCTTCCATCTTCAAAAGCGATTACGCAACGGTGATTGTCCACCAGAAATATGAACTGATGCGCTTCTGGTTACTGGGCACTTGGATGGCTGAAAGGCTAAATGTGCCTTTCCACCTGATCAACCTTGTGTTGAAGGAGCGGGAGCTTAACATTGAAAAGGAGTTCGGACGGAATATTCTGCAAAACGAACAGAGGATATTCAAGAGGATATGCTGGGAAAATATTTACGAATTTGTGACTAATTCGGGGATATCAAATGAAGAAACAACGAAATTTATAGGGTATTTCAATAACAAAGCCCTTGGCTATGATAGCAACGGGGAGTTGATCAAAGCATTTTGCATTAATGATTAAACAGTGCTGGTAATGAAGAACTACAATGAAAACTTGGAAAAAATCTTAACCGCTGTATTTGGTGGAATTGGAACGATTGCAATTTTTATTAACCTTCATTTAAAAGGTTATGGTGCTGAAAATTGGTTAGATGCAATAAAAGATATTGCTGGTTTAGTTGTGGTAATAGCAGTGTTTTTGGTTGCAAATAACATATTCAGAAATTTAATTAAAAAAAAGAGTTTTGGTTTTAATGAAAAGTTTGAAGAATACCTATTAGAATGGAGTAAAGCGAATAAATATCTAATAGATACTTCAGAAATCAATGTGCCAAAGGGCAATGAAAAGAAAAGAAGCATACAAATGATCTGCAAACATTCTGATATGTTAAAAGGCAATGATGCCAGTATATCTTCAAATAGGAAAGGCTCATTCCTTTATTTGCCAAAAAGCGAAGAATTGGGAGATAAAACACTTTCAGAAGGTAACACCATTGAGTTTAAGATTAATAAATCAATGTTTGAAGCAAATAAAGAAATTTTTGATGACTATGAAAACCGCAAGAAAGGTATTGCTGATGATATCGGAAAAGCCATCAAAATTGCTTTTGCTGAAATTAAAATAACAGTTGAAGGTAAAGATGATCGGATAGTTGTTAACTTTTCAAATCTTGAAAAAACCGAAGATAATGCAAAAAAATTGATAGATATCGTAGAATTTACAAAAACATTATTCTTGGCAATAGCATAATGGACTTCCTAACATCCATCCCTTCCGAATATTACCTCTATGCAGGGCTCGCGGTATTGTTGCTGGGCATCATCCTTGGCTTTACAAAAACCATAACCGTATACCGTGACTATGCCGACCTGACCAAGACATTTATGCTGGTTCTTGCACCCGTCGGACTGTTTTATTTGCTGGGAGATAAGATCAACGAGAATATTTTGTTGAACATCTTGTTTGTCATTGAAGGTATTATTTTAATCTGGATTCTTGTAACCACATATCTGGATAACAGGAACATCTTGAAAACATTGCTGGCATTCATCACCAAAGTGCCGTTGAGCATCATATTTGCATTTTATCTCATAAATCTTGTGGCACCGATGCGATCCGACAGGGGCAAGCGAAGCCAGACCAGAGGATTCGCCGCCGTGATAATGATCTTTCTTGCCCCGATCCTGTATGGCTTGGTCAGGAATAAAGAATGGTCAGCAAAGAAGCCATAGCGGTGGGATAAATGATGCAAAATATACATCCATATTCCTTCATATAAAGCCCGCTGATCTATTTCAGCATTCAGATATATACGTGACCCATTAGCCACCAAAAGCCCGTCAGAAAGCCTGAAATCGCATTATTTGGGCAATTAAATGGCACCATCCTATTGGTGGCAATGATTTTCATATCTTTAAACCTTATAAATCCCTAATCCCGTTGTCTTATGATGGCTGTGAATATAATCAAGCAAGAGTTGGAAGTATACAAGAAGCTTATCGCTTCTGCAGAATATGACGAATTATATAAGTGGGAAGCGTTGAAAAACTTTCAGGACACGTGGGATATTGACGCTGACGATTTCAAAACAATGTATGACAATAGCTTTGGCAGTAAAGAAAACAGCAATCTCTGGGCAAATCCCCACTGGTTCCCCAAAGCTGTTATGCTCCACTTCATTGACCACGACAAGGAAAGGGTTCGCCAGATGTTCCGTGATCTATACAATGAAGATGAAAACATTGACACGCGGTTCGAAAGATTCGTATATCACTGCGACAGGGTCAGGGAAGAAGTCTTTGAATACGACCCGCGGATGATCAACCATTTCCACGATGGTCAAAGAATGGTATCACTGTATCTGGCATTCCGCTACCCCGATAAATACGCCATCTATAAATATACCGAGTTTAAAACGTTTATGGAACTTGTCAAAGCCACCGACATCCCCAGAACTGGCGAGTACGAAAGGTTCTTCAAAGTGGTCAGGACGATTTACAACATCATTACCAAGGATGAAGAACTGGTCAAATTGCACAATGCGGTATTAACTGACCATTGCTACAAAGGCGAAACGCTGATGCTTGCGCAGGATTTCATATTCAGGACGGCAAGACGTTATATGTAATTACTTATTATATGACAGCACAAGCGGCAGAAGAAATCACATACAAGGGAAAGAAATATTATATGGCGACAGAGCCATTGGAACAGTACCTTGAAGGCTTGAAAGACAAACCTGCGCTCATTGCGCCCAATACAGCTTGCTGGCGTGGGTATTACGGCACTTGGAAAGTAAAATACGGTAAACTATACTTGATTGATTTGGTTTGCTATGCGGAAGAATACAAGGAAATGGGGATGGAATATCTTTTCCCTGATCAAAAGGTGGTATTTGCCGAATGGTTCACAGGCGAAATTCGGATTCCACAGGGTGAAATGCTGGAATATGTTCATATGGGTTATGAGTCTGTGTTCGAAAACGATTTATATCTGAAGTTTGATAAAGGGGTCGTGGTGGATGAATGGGTCGTAGATAATCGGATTGAAAACAATTAAGACTAAAGAGAAGCAATGGAAGATGCTGGCAACAATAAACTCATTCTGGGAGCCATTATCGGCGATATCATTGGTTCGGTCTATGAATTCCATAACGTCAGGTCAACTGACTTTGAAATGTTTGGCGCGGGAACGGATTTCACCGATGACAGCGTGCTGACCATTGCCACGATGGATAGCATACTTAATGGGATTGATTATGTTACGGCTTACCAGTCTTACGGTAGGAAATATCCCAATAGGGGCTACGGTGGTTATTTTCAATCTTGGATTCACGCCGATCAACCAAAGCCTTACAACAGTTATGGAAATGGATCGGCAATGCGGGTGAGCCCAGTTGGTTGGGCTTATGATAAGCTGGAAGAAGTTTTGGAACAGGCGAAACGAAGCGCGGAAGTGACGCATAACCATCCCGAAGGGATCAAAGGGGCTCAGGCAACCGCTGCTGCTGTGTTTATGGCACGGACTGGTTCCAGCAAGGCTGACATCAAAAAGTACATACAGGAAACATTTGGCTACGATCTGGAAAGACGCATTGATGATATCCGACCAGTATATAGGTTCAACGAAACCTGCCAGCAAACAGTTCCCGAAGCCTTGATAGCCTTTCTGGAAAGCGAAGATTACGAAAGCGCCATCAGGCTGGCAATATCCATTGGGGGCGATAGCGACACGGTTGCGTGCATCACGGGCGGGATCGCCGAAGCGTTTTATAAGGAAGTTCCTGAGTGGATTGTTGAGAAGGCATTGGATTTACTGCCAGAGGATGTAATAAAATTGATAGGGGAATTTTCTAATAGATTTAAAAATTCCAATCATAGGAAGGGCTGACTGAACAAATGACAAGCCAACTCAAGTAATTATAACTCATACACATTATAGAGTTGTAAAATATGGATTATATATATTATCTTTAATGCTAATTAACCAGATTCCTTTATTCAAATTATTTTAAATGTTCAATTTATTTAAAAACAAATCAGTGGTAAAAGTCGAAAATGCTTTTTCGACATCATCCATTAACCAAAAACTTTCTGTCATTAATTTATTAATTGGCGTTACGGGTTGTGATTCTGCGCAAAATTCAGATGAATTGAATTGTATAAACAAGTATGTTAAAATCCTGAATGTAACGAGTGGTCAATGTATGCAACGGCTTCAACAATTTGGTATGCAAGGTGTCATAGATGATCTCAAAGGACTGACGTCTTATCAAAAAGAAATTTTATTTCGAATTTGTCTTGAAGCCGCTTATGTTGATGAAGATGCTAACCGCACGGAACAATTCTTTATGGAGCAAAATCTAATGAACATTGGTTTAAGTGTGGCAGAACAAAAGCAAATACTTAGGAATGTTGCTGCAACAGGTGATTTTTTATAATTGATTTATTTAACCATTGAGTATTTAACAGCCGAAAAAACAATCCAAATTACTGATTCATATGGAAAAGGCATACAGCGATTATGAACTTAACCAAACGGCTAATCGAATTATTAAACGAGTTGATGATATAGCAAAATCTATGTCCTCAATGATGGGGGCTAATTCATTTGGCTCATCGCCAAATATGGGAAATATCTTTCAAAAGGTTGGCGAATACCCTATTGATTTTGCCAAAGAATTCTATAGATCAAATATTAACGATTTACGTTATATCAAATCCAAAGTTGGCTCATTTGATGAAACTTATAAAGAATTATCGGATGGGGTGGTTATGACCGTAGTTGGTTTGGTAAAATTCCCCGTTTCATTTGCCAGATTGATGACAGCAGCAGGTGATATTAAAAGCCAGAAGAACAGTCCTGAATTACTAAAAGCCAGAAGGAATCTAACCGAAGGTGCTCAATTATTATCTGAAGTAGCACAACAAGATATCAGTATCGAAGTTAAAACTGCCATTAATAGTCTACAAAATGACATAAAAGCCATTGAGAAAAAACTTGACCCTTCTTCTGGATGTTATATTGCCACCAGCATTTATAAGGATTATGACCACCCAAATGTATTAACATTAAGATGTTTTCGTGATATGTATCTTTCCAAATCTGTCGCTGGCAATGCTATGATACGGATATATTATTTTCTTTCACCCAGTATGATTTCTCTTTTCAGAAATAAATACATAAATTATGCCACTAAATTCATTTTGGATTATTTCACCAAACATATCAATAAAGTAGAATATGGAAAATCCAAGTAAAATTTTTGAGAAATTACTCGCTATGGTTGAAGAACGGGTGTTTAATTATCACGCCGAATCACTTTGTGAAGAAATTGGGCTGATATTATCACCCATTGATGATTCTCACATAACATTCAAGGACGGAAGTGGATCAATAATGGGAGAACTTGTTTTCGGATTTGCTGGCAGACTAATTAAAGTTGTCGTGAAGCCATCCAAAGAGGTCTACCAAATTTGGGCACATTTGAGCAAATCATTACCAGACTATCAGTATATGGGAATCACTGGAATTGCAGATAGCGTATCCAAGAACACCAGAATTATGTTGAAAAACAATATTTTAACGGGCAGACTTATAAGTATCTACCATAGGGATTTGACACCTTATTAATCTTATGCATTTTATCAATAGTTTTATATAAAAATTTCAACTATGGGAATCTTTGACATATTCAAGCAATCCAGTGAACCAATTGATGTGCGTTCAATCAGCGATGAAGACATTAGAACCAGACGTTATCACAATAAAGTGATTACTTTGGTAGGTATAGTGACTTTACAGAAGCAAATTATTGTTGATTTCAATTACCCTGGAATAAACTTTGATGAAACAAATAAGGTAACTATATCAGATATGGTCGGTGCTGCTAAAGGATTTTTACTTCATACGAATAAAACATTATATAATGGAAAGGTAATCGTTACAGGGAAAATGGAGGTTGATAATCTACCTAAGCCAAAATATTCAATAACGATTGATAATAAATCTAATATGAAATTTTATATGTAATAAAGCAGATATTTTAATACCAAAATTGAAGTTATGGAATCACAAAAAGAAAAATGGATTAATATTTTCAGAAATTCAAACTATTCTGATTTAATGGAGGAAACCCCAAATTATATAGAGGTAGTTAATGATTTTCTTGTTCCTGATAAAATTAACGCTGACCTATTTCGTGCGAATATTGAAGTAATGGATGTTGGGATGCTGGAATTATATCAGGGTCAATATGAACCCACCCCGAATATAGAACGGTTTATTTACTATACCCATAGACCAATGGGTTATCCTTTATGGTTTCTTGCCGCATATCCCGATGTTGCTGAATGGTTTACTGCTAATATTAAAGATAATATGAATCTTTTTTATACTGCCACGGATACGAATGAGGAATATTTTAAAGATGAATCAAATTTTGACAATGACAAATTCAAAACTAATATTTTACGAAAATTAATTTCATATTATATAAAGACTGTCAATAATTCACTTGAATGTTCGAAAAATCCTACAACTTTAGAAACAATATCAGGTTCGATTTTGGGAGATAGTATGCTCCCCTCGGATATGAAAGCGCTAATGTTAGTAAATGATGGTGAAAATGAAATGAAATTAAATAATTCTACTGGCGCTTTACAAAAATTTTCCCAGGCGATCTCAATTCATCCAACAGCAAGAGCATATTGTTTGAGGGGGAATGTATATTTTGATGACAAGGACTTTAATAAAGCCCTGAATGATTATAATTCTTGTATAAATATTGATGATTCTTTTGCACCTGCGTATTTGGGTCGTGCTGCAATTAGAATGTCGAATGGTAATAGGACAGGAGCGTGTGCGGATTTAAAAAAAGCCTATGAATTGGGTATGAATGACGCATACGATCTTTACAGAAAACTTTGTCTTTGAAATTATTATTAACTATGGTGCGATTTTATTATTATATTACTTAAATCTATTGATATATGTTAATATTAGGTGAATCTGGAAAATTGGAATTAATTGATGATTACAGTGACTCTGTTAGGACAATTGCTACGGATGTTAAGTATGCAGAACCTAATGATTTTGAAGACGAATATACTCTTATTCTTTACAATAGTGGGAAAGTTGAATTAAGGTTTTCGAGGGATGGCTCATTGTTGACTACAGTTGCAAATACCAAAGCATTAAAGGTTGGATGGATGACAAATGACGCAATTTTTGTTGAATTTGATGGTGGGAAAAGCACTCTCTATTCAAAAAAAGGTGTTTTTATTTGTCAACTATGATGATGAAACAGGTTGGGGGATGAAAATTCCACCAACACCCCCCCCAAAAATTCACCCCCCCCCTTTTATTATCAAGGGTTTGGGGCATATTTCTGAACCAGTTTACCTTCCACGAACGGATAATGGTCATAAACATAAGCCATCAAACTATTTTGCGAAAATTTTAAACGCTTCATTATTAATCAATTAACAGTTTTCCCAATTTCTTTCATAGCCTACCAACTTTTTCACGAAAAACGGGAATGAACCATCATTCAATTGTGCAAAATATATTATGTAATAAATTGATAATTAGCGTTTTAAATTTGGTTTTTCCAAAAATTATTCGGATATTTGCACCAGTTCTTTTTTCATAAATTGTAAGGTTGATCTGGCTGGGTTGCGCAGCCGAAGAATGGGGGCACTTTTTGAATTGCTTAGCCGCCCATTGACCCACGGTTTTTTAACATTTTTCCGTGGGAAGCAACAAATTCCGCCGAATATTATGGCTGGTGAATTTATTAAGCGGGAACCCCACAATCATTACAGCAATGATCGAAATGGGGTTCCTCTTTTTCATAAATAGACTTTACATTTTTTGCTTCCAGCCTATATTTATACTGTAGGGGTCATCTTCACCCGATCACGCATTCTGGGCAGGTAATCTGGGTCGTCCAGATGATTGCCAGAATCGTTAAAAGGAGAATGCCACGGTTCATTGATATAGTTTGGATACATCCCGTTATGATAGCCTTCAGAACCCGACAGGGTGAATATCTTGCTACGTTTGCTTACGACATACGTGGTGATTTTCTTCTTTCCCTTTCGGAATTTGATATATCCACGGTCATTTAACTGCTTTGTCACGCTTGGCACGTTGATCCGTTTGCCGTACTGCGAAAAATGGGACAAGAGCAAAGATACCAGTTCCAAACTGCCGATTTGGAATTCTTCCGCCTTGTCCGCGGGTTGATCCAGATATTCATCGATGATCAGGTCAACATCGGATTGCTGTATGTAATCCTCGTTCAATTGCTTTAGCAGTTCAATATCCGACGGTTCGAATGAGTATTTGAAGCCGCTTTCAAACAGGTGGTATGCTTCCATAAACAGATCATCCAGATCGACTACCGCTAACTTTTGCTTATCGATATCAGCCAATTCGATGGGGATTATCCTGCGGTTCTTTTGCTCACGCACCACGCTCAGGTTATTGCCTGAGCCAGCGAAGGAGCAACGGCGTTTGATGGTGCTGATCCTTCGGTCGTATTTGCGGCGGGTGGTCAGTTCCTTATTGCTCAGGATGGTTTTGAAGGTTTTTTCAGCTTCATATGTTCGACCGTCCATTTCATCATCTATGACCAGCAGGGATTGGCTCATAACCACTTTAAAGTCATCGTCGAATGACAGCGAATGCTCCACACGGTACTTTTGCAGGGCTTCAGGCAAGGTATACTTTCGTAGCATTGTTGTCTTGCCAATTCCCTGTTCAACCGATAACAGCGTCAGGAAAAATTCATTGGCGTATTCACCGTCCAATGCTTGGGCAACCATACCAACATACCATTTCTTTAAAAAATGCAGCACCGCGCTTTTGTCGATGTTTGGGTTTTTCAAGATCAGGCAGTCCAGCCATCGTTCAAAGGTGCCAGATGGGTTTCGATGCCTGTTGGCTTCAATGTAATCACGGACGGGGTGAACTTCGGTAATGTGAGTGCATTTAGCAACTTCTTCGAAGTTTGCACGGGGAATTTCCCTGCCGAAATGCTTTTTCATATCGACGAACAATGTATTATAAACCCTTTCGTCCACGACAACATCGTTGAAGGTCAGGTCTTGTACAAATGAGTCGAATCGCAGCCCTATCCCGTTGAGATAGTCCAAGATGTCATCTGAATTTACTCGTTGCGTCCTTCCTTCCACTTGGAATCCGTATTCGGGCAATAGCCTGACGGTGGTGCGGTAATCATTATTGCCTTCCAGTACCTGCAACACTTGGAAGTGGTTGTAGGGCTTTTCTGATATAAAATCAGTTGATGTCGAGAAACAGAAGAAGACCCGTGAATCCTTGAAGTAATACCCAGAATGGCTGGCGACTGAGCCATCCCGAAGAAGATAGACTTTTTCATCATCTTCCCTGACCACCGACCAATCGTGTTTTTCGAACAGTTCTATGATACTATATTGCTCGTTGAACGCATTGATGGCTGGGATACTGTATTTGTAGGGGTTATCATCCTTCTTGGGGAAATACCGTGTCAGGCTTCTTGCAGTTTCCAATAAGAAGTTGCGTTCCTGTGGCGTGATCACTGGGATATCCACGGTCAGGTTCTTCAGGTAGAAGGTTCCCTGCAATACCTTGTTATTTATGGCATTAGTGCAGAAGTAGCCCCCCTCGCCACGGGTTTCGATGATAACCGATTTATCCGAATGCAGGGCAAGCTTTTGGTTGGGCTCGATCTGTGCATCAGGACAGCAATATATGATATGGTATCCTTGATTGGGGGTGGTTTGGATGATCAGCCGATCCAGCAGGTCTTTGGGGATCAAGGCTGCGTATTCATCCCATATGGTCTTTTTGGGATCATTCTTGACATCCACATCAATGATCTCCACATTGCCGCTTATGATCCCGCAGATGACCCCAACGGATCCTTGGTTCAGGTAGTGGGAATGCCAGTAATCTACTGGTGCCTTTTCGTGTTGGAATTCCGTCCATTGTTGGAATGGTATCTTTTGGGAAGACACGGGAATGATGGACAGAGGGAAGTTATCCGTTGGTGTTTGTTCGTGTGGTGTTTCATATGCTGTACTCATTTTGTTTCACATTTTTCTCTTGCTTATTCATTTCCCGCAATCTTCTATGCAATAGCCATTTGGTGTAAGTGGTTATGCGCATAAACTCGCTGCTGGCTTCCGCTTCAAGTTTTTTATAGAAATCTTCGTCCAGCGTAAGATTCAACTTGATCTTTTTTTGTTTTTCTGATTTTTTCATTTGAATTAATTTTTATCAGCTTATTATTTTGGACACTGGGTGTCCCTTTTGCAATAAATAGTCATTAGTTGCCGAAAGGAAAGAGTTGTTGCCAAAAATTTTCTTTTTTTCTACTTTTTTCTATTATTCATTGGTTTATTTTGTCAAAGGTGGACAGGTGGACAGGCAAAAAAAGGCATTTAAACAGGAATTGAAACAGTGACAGTGGAAAATCAGTTAACTGAAAATTGACTGTCACTGTTCCGTATGTTTAAAAGTGGCTTGTCACCCTGTCCACCCTGTCCACCTATGATAATTATATCATAATTATCTGGCGGTGGCGTTCTTTCTTTTTATCCTCAGATCATCCAACTTCACGTATTCTTTTAGAAACGCGTCCGAAAGATAGGTGCGTTCTACACGCCGCTTTTCGTACAATTTCATTGACGCCCAGTTTGGATTCCTTGGATTATCAACATACTTGTCAGGTGGATCAAAGAATTGTGCAATCAGACGTGGAGTGAAACCTAATCGAATTAAATCGGTGTAAAAATAATACTCCATAATATTGTTATTTAAATCTTATTCCCCACAACCCAACGGGCTTTCCGTCGGCACTTGGCTATATGTGGGCTTTTTTAACCAAGTAGGATAAATATGCACAAAAAAATCGAGAAAACCAAATTTTTAGGCAAAAATAATTAACTTAATTTCCTGAATATCAGTTCGTAAAAAAGTTTGCAGAATTGACGTAACATAAAAGGTTATATATGAATAAATTAACATTCGTAAAATATTTGGCATATGGACACAAATTCATCAACTTTTGAAATGGCATTGCGGGAATTACTAATCCCGATCATCGAACAAGCCGTTAACTCGGCGATGGAAAAGTACTTCATCGCCTACGTAGAGAACCACCCACCAGAACCCGACATAATTGATCTTAATGGCGTGGTAGGATATCTTGGGCTTAAACGATCCACCCTCTATACGATGACCAGCCGAAAGGAGATACCTTATTATAAAGTAGGGCGGAAATTACTGTTCAAAAAGTCGGAACTGGATCGGTGGGTAAAGGAAGGTAAACGGAAGACAAGTAGGGAGATTGAAAAGGAAGCGGCAAATTACATAACCCGTAGTAGGCGCAGTTACTGAAAACTTATGCTGATATTTACCTTAGCTATGCAATAAAAAACCCCGTTGCCAACAACAACAACGGGGCAAAACAACACAAAACGGCAAACGAGAATAGTGCTATTAAGCTACATTTGGATGATTGTGCCAAATTCGGTTAATCAGATAACCCTTAGGGTTATTGGTGTCCGCGATCTTATGAGCCACAATATGTTCGGGCACAATGATGGGCTGGCAGATTCTAAAGTTGGAGCCAGTTAAGTTGTTCCCGTAGGAATCAGGCTCAACGTCAGCATCGATTCCTTCTACCGAAACCTCAACAACAACGAACTCTCCGTTGACGTGCAGCTTTTCGGTGGCAACATCAAACAATACATCCTTGTTGGAGTAAAGTCGGATATACCCGTCAGGTTCCGCCATTATTCCATTTATTTGGATATGCGGATAATTATTCTTCACCGTAGGGTAGAATAAGGACTCCAACGGCTTCACATAAGGAGTGTTCAGGATGGAGATGATGTGACCAGCATCATTCCTTGTCTGGCAGATTTCGTCCACCACGGAATAACCATAATTCTGGCAAAGCAGGAGTTCCCTATCAAGGGCATCCAAATGTACTGTTGGAGTTTCAGAAATACCTGACTCCATCATTACATAGGAATGTCCGCTGTGGTGGTCAATGCAATTTAGGGTAAGGGACAATTCTCTCCCAATTTCTGGCTTTTCGGGATCGATTGGAGCGAAATGATCGAACTCAATGCCATTGATCTGGTAGTTCTCGTTCGCTAAGTGGTGCAGTTGCTCATATTGCTTTAATGCTTCTACACGGGCATTAATGGCTTTGGGTGCAGGATGGAAATGATATTCCACCAAATGAACACGTTGTGAATTGCCATCGGATTCCACATTTTTGATATGGGCAACGACGGAGTAGGAGATGTTCTTTTCGGCTGTAGCAACAGCGGGTGAGGTTTCCCCCAAAATTGTTCTGCTTTCCATACTTGAAGGTATTAAGGATTGTTTACTTTTCAATTACTGGCATCCATCTGATGTCCAATGGGAAATCTTCGGAATCAGCATAAGGTTTGGTCTTTTTGCTGAGCCTTGGGGATATTTGAATGCCTTGGTAGTCGAAGAAGATCATTTCGTCGTCACCCATTGTGAGAGTTACGGGCTCAACCTTGCCCAGAGAATACTCATACCTTTCATACATATTGTATTCTTCAGCCATTTCCGTGATGGCATCAAAGGTGGAAACCTTGCCAACGCCATCACTTACTAAAGTCTTACCGATGCCTTGGTCGTCAATGCAATACACCTTTATATACATAATGGATATATTGCGCTCTTTCTTTGCCACCAGTTCTTCTTGGGTGTCGATGTGGTATTCGCAAAGCTTGCCTTCGATCAGGGCGTCCTGCTGAAGCTGGTAGGCATAGGCGAAAGCTTTACGCCTTGCGTCAAGAGCTTTGGCTTCTTTGAAGGTCTTTTCGGTGTTGACGATAAGGGATGCTCTCCCATTTTCGTCCTTGCGGAAGATTTCCAGTTTTACCATATAAGATATATGGCAGTTGTTCTTACTTGAAACGTTGTCCTTTTTGTCTGTGGAGTAATTGGCACCTTGTGCCGTTACTTCCTGTGGAGTTGAATTTTTCATTACTTTTTGTTTTTGATTAATATTCATTTTTAAATTCTTTTGTATTTGTTGGTGCTTTCCAGAGCGGCATACACATCCGATTCATAAAATCTGACTCTGGAGTTTCCACGAAAAGCTGAAATCTTCCCATTCTTTACCCATTTATTCAAGGTCGCCAATGATATCCGCAATATTGCCGCCGTTTCCTGTCTTGTGAGTAACCTACCTTTTTTATTACTATAAGATTCAGGAAGGAGCTCTTTCACGGCTTCCATAACCAGCCTTTTTAGTTCTTCAGGTGACATTGATATTAATATTGTGTTTTGCATATCTTGGGTAAAAAATCTGCCCCAAAGATACGAATAAATTTTGACGTAACAAAATGATATACAGTGTTTTATGACGAGTAGAATTCGAGGTAGAATTTTTTTGAAATAAGAAAAGACCATTCAAATTGAATGGTCTTTAACTGATGATATATGAAATGTTCAAATACTTAGGAGTATTGACGATAAATTCTATTCAGTAATTTAATTCTATAAGTCCTTTGACTTCGTTATTTCGATATGCTGGTCAAACAGTTTATCCAGTTTCTTCACAAACCGATTAGTCTTCACATTATTCATTCTTTTACTAAGCCTATCGTCAAATAGATCAATTTTAAAGTCGTCAAAATTGAAAAAGGTTTTAAAATATTCGGCAAGCTTAATTCGTGGGAGTTTTTTGCCTTCCAAATCAGTTATGCAATTAGCCAAATCAAGTGCTGTGATCAATTCAACGAAATCTATTGCCGTTCCATTCCACTTTACATTGGTTGATGAAATATTTTTTATATGGTCTTTGGGAACGTCTAATATTGAACTACTAAAAATATTAAGTACCCGAACTTCATTATTTATTGTAACCTTTTGTTTATAGGACTCTATTAATATCTGATTTAGATAATGCCCGAAACGATGTTCAATATTTTTTAAGAGTATTTCAATGTTTTCAAAGAAGAATATTAAATAAGTAACCTTGAACATACTCATAAAGATGAAAGGAAAGCTTTGGTGTATTTTCTCTCTTAATGAAGTATCCTCTTGGAATATTTTTTTATCAAGGTAATAATGTAATAAACAAATATATGTTTCAGTGACGACAGATTGTTTTCTTTCTTCATTTTCGGATTTAAGGACTTCCACAAGTAAAGCAATTTCAATGTTTTTCTTAATCTTTACCAATATATTGTTTTCATCTTCCAGAAGGCTTGTTTGAATCGCGGTATCATCAAACTTTAGCTCATTTAACATTTTTTGCCTTTCGAATGAAGTGTCTTCTCTATCAATATATTTTAGAACCCTCTTACGATCATCATCCTGATACCAAGATGACACCGCCGATTGAAGCACTTCTTTATAGGAATCTATAGTAAAGGCTTCATATAAATCTATTATGCTTTCTGCTAATCCCATAACGTATCAAATTCTACTTAATGGTTAGACAATTAGATGTTAAAATTAACTAATTTCATTTCAGATATTTATGACAAATAAAACAAATAACATTTCTCCTTATTATAATATTCTGTAGCTCTCTGATACCAGTCTTTTCCCGCATATATATTTTGTTTATTCGAAAATATTTCGTAAATTGCATATTGATTCAAACCCTGAAATATGCAACACGTCGCCCTATACGTTCGAGTGTCCCAATCCAGCCAAACAGTTATCAATCAGCGCATTCGATTGATTGAGTTTGCCGAACGAAATGGTTATACCTATGATATATATGAGGAAGTGGAATCAACCCGCAAAACCCGCCCAGTCAAACAAGCATTGCTGGCAAAACTCAGGGCAGGCGAATATGATGCCGTCGTGGTTTTCAAACTGGATCGGTGGGCTCGTTCCAGCACTGAATTAATACTCGACACAAAAGAGCTTCTCGATAAGGGCATAGGATTCATCAGCATATCTGATAACATTGATTTCGGCTCCGCCGCTGGTCGGCTCCAGTTCCAAATTCTATCCGCTTTTGCCGAATTTGAGCGTGAGTTGATCCGTGAACGCACGCTTGAAGGGCTTTACCGTGCCAAGATGCAGGGCAAGAAGGCTGGCAGACCCAAAGGATCAAAAGATTCCGTGAAAAGGAAACGGGCAGGATATATCTTGCGTGAAGCCAAAAAACGGCAGAAGGTGGAATCTGATAACGGCATACACAAATCCATAGAAAGTTATTTAAACTGACCACCAAACCTCCCCCATATAATTATGGCAAACCTTTTTCGGTCTAAACCCCAATAAACCTCCCCCCAAATAAATACCCCGAAATAAACGGACGGTTATTTTGTTCTAACATACTACCATCAGCACGCTTCCCAGAATGATAAATACTTATCACTTTAATATTTATAAACTGGCTAACCTATTGCTTTCCACCACTTTTTTCACTATATTTGAGCCATTACAAGGGTCAGCCATCACTTTTTCGGTAAATCTTTCTCTGCCCCTGTCTGCCAATATCCTTCATCAAACTGGCGGTGATCCCTTTAAAGATATCATTATACCATACGTCAGGTCTTTATGTGGTCTTTCTAATAAACCAAACCAATGAAAAACCTTTACATCATTTTTATTGCGCTGCTTTTGGCAAGCGGCGCAATGGCACAGACAAAGCAGCCCTGCTCCACCTGCCTGCCAGAGGGCATTATATTCACTACTCAAGCCCAGATTGATAGCTTCCCAATGAACTACCCTAATTGTAATGAGATTGATGGTTACGTAACAATCAGCGGCGATAATATAATTAATCTGGATAGCTTAATTAATGTTACTCAAATTGGAGGATTTCTCGAAATTGGATATGCTTTTATGAAGCCTGATGATGGGTGGGTATGCGCTGGTAATCCAAATTTGATGAACATCCAAGGATTGCAAAACCTAACAATCGTCGGTGGATTCTTGCAGATATTTGGTAACAGTGTTTTAACTGAATTGACAGGACTTGAAAGTTTAACAACTATAGGTGGTTCTCTTTTCATTGGAGCAATTCTTCCCCAAGGCTGGGGAGTATTACCTTGTGGTAATGCTATTGAAGATTTAACGGCTTTAAGTAATTTAGAATCAATAAATGGAGAGCTTATTATTGAATCAAATTCCCTATCATCTTTAGAAGGATTAAACAATATTGATACAAGTACAATTACTTATTTAAGAATTTTTGGGAATTCCAATCTATCACATTGCGAAATTCAGAATATTTGTGATTATCTAAATGCTGCTAATGGAAATGCATATATTGGCTATAATGCTTCAGGCTGTGACTCTGAGCAGGAAGTTGTAGAAGCTTGTGAATCTACTGATGTGAATGAATATCCTTTAACGCAAGATATGGATATTTTTCCTAATCCCTCCTCAACAAACACCATCGCCATTGAACTCCCCAGCACAACCACGCCACAAAAGAACACTACCCTGACCATCTTTAATATCAACGGTCAGGTTATATCACAGCGCCAGATCACGGAACCATTAATAAATATGGATATATCTGGGTTGAGCCAAGGGGTTTATTTTGTGAAGGTGGTGAGCAATGATGGGGTGAGCGTGGAGAAGTTTGTGAAGCAATAGATTAGAAATCTGAAAATAAGTTTCTTACTTTTCGGTTATGAAAATTTGTCTATGAACTCAATTTGATAACACAATCGTTCGTGGAAATTTCAGAAACATTTTGAAACTATGGAATCATTGAAAAGAAAAAGATTCCTGCAATCATTTCTTGGTGCATTGGGGGCAAAACAAATAATATGGACTTCACAAGATGATAATTCAATATTTGGGACTGTTATTTATGACGAAACTGACCCAGACGAAAGACAGGACTTTGTTTGGCATATGACAGAGAATAACGTGCCAAATGACACTATTATAGACCTACTGACGTACTTGACCACTAAAAGTCTAATTGACAATGACCATCTAATAGTTCCCGTAGCAGAAATTGAAATTCCTGATATTGACGATGAAACCAGGGATAAACTTTTTGACGAGTTGTTTAGAGTGTCTGTTGATATGATAGATAGCGGAAAAGAAACTGACTTTTACTTCATCCACCAATGTAATGAGAATAATAAAGAACCACCAACACCACAAAAGCAATGGTGGATGACCACACTGTTCAGGTGGAGAAATTTGTGAAGGAATAGATTCATAAAATAGTTGGTTTTTGGAGTAAGGAATGGAGTAAGGAAGGTCGAAAAAATGGTCTTCGTGGAGTAAGGAAAGGCTAAGATATCAAATTTGTATATTGCTGTTATATAGTTAATTATACAATCATAAAATTGCATATATCTGGTTCATAACCCGAAGGTCACGAGTTCAATTCTCGTCCTCGCTACTCCACGACAGCCCCGCATTGCGGGGCTTTTTTATCTTTTTCACTGCAATTCGATAAACATCTATCACACCACTGATGAACAATCTTCCCGGATATCACCTCTTTGATTCTTGATTTGCTCCGGATGATTGCATTGTTATCCGGAAGTATTTATTATCTTAGCATTTCCAATTTTAAACTTATGAAATCATACAAATCCGTTAGTGCCTGGTTAAGGTCAAAACCTTCTGAAAAAGAAATTCAAAAGGTGCTGAATCTGATCAACAGACAAAGCAAAAGTTCCCTTAGAAAGGAATTAAAACAGAAAACGCTCGAATTGCAAAAAATTGCCAAAATTCAGGAGAATTTATCGAAAGAAATTGAAGAGATAAATCAGCGATTGGTGCGCTAATTCAACTAGACTCGCTATAATATAGCCCCGTGACTGATATATGGGGCTATAATTATTTTAACACAGAGGACTGCGGACTTTTGATCCGTACCATTGGATTCATTTCAATGCAGCCAGACAAAACATGCACCACTAATTAGAATTTCAACAAATATCGTTCCCTTAGTGATGAATCCGTCAATATAATGTAAGTGGCGGATCAGCGTGTCAGGTGCAAGACGAGAAAGTCAGTGCAAAATCCTGGCCGGCAGTGCACGATACCAGTCATAATATTCCCTAAAAAGTACACGTTCCTATCACTTTCTTACAGTACCTTTGTCGTCCCGACGAACATGGAAAAAGCAGCGGTTTTGGTCGAGGCTTTAACTGCGTAATGTCTTATGAGGCAAAAACTTAACTGGTTAGGCACGTTTCTCCTCGCATGTACCGGAATCGCCGTTACCGGGCAAGTGCCATCAGGATATTATAACCCTGCAAGCGGGCTTTCAGGTGCCGCTTTGAAAGCAGCCCTGCATGAGATCATCGACGATCATACACCTTTAAGCTATGGCGCGGTCACCGACGCCCTGAAAATTACTGATCAGGATACCAACAATTCCGCCAACGTCATCTGTTTTTACACCGGTTGGTCCTACCCGAAAGTCAATTTCGGAAACCTAGGCAACGACTGGAACCGGGAGCATATATGGTCGGCATCACATGGCAGTTTTACGGACGATCCCCCGGAATACACCGATCTGCACCATCTCCGGCCATGCGATGCATCTGTTAACTCGGCTAAAAGCAACCGGGATTTTTCAGAAGGCGTGTCACAGTATATAGATGGTTCCGGACCAACTGGTTGCTATACAGCCTTGTATCGATGGGAACCCCGTCATTCAGACAAGGGCGACGTGGCCAGAACGTTATTTTACATGGCTGTACGTTATGAAGGGGACAATAACGAACGAAACCTGGAACTGGTGAGTTATGTGAACACAGCCACACAATACCAGCCCCTTTACGGCAACCTGGACACTTTGATCCTCTGGCATAACCAGGATCCGGTAGATGATTGGGAACGGGAACGGAACGACATTATTTATTACAATTACCAGGGGAACCGGAATCCATTCATCGATCATCCGGAATATGCAGAACTCATTTGGGGTGACGAACCGGTGAACCATGTAAGCAATCTCTCTGCCAATGATATCTTTCTCAGTTGGGGTGAAGCTTCTGGCAACCTGCTGCCAGACGGTTACCTGGTCAGAAAAAGTGCCATTAGTTTCGGCAGCATTCCCGACCCTATTGATGGCGTAGAGGTAGAAGAGGATGCAGACAATATCCATGTAGCTTATGGCACAGGTAATTGCACTTTCAGAGGCAGTTTACCCGGAATGACTTATTATTTCAGGATCTTCCCATATAAAGGTGAAGGCGAGGCCATCAATTATAAAACGGATGGCCTTATCCAGGAAGTGGCGATTGAATTGGAATGAAGGGAGAACGGTGTTAAAACAATGGTTATACGGTATTAATTATATGAATTTCCGGAGATTAATAATTAAGATCCTCATGATACCTGCATCAGGTTTAAGTCCGGTATTGGCCCAGAATGCATGGATCAATGAGTTCCATTACGACAATACCGGAGGTGATGTAGGCGAATTCATAGAAATTGTTGTGGAAAATGCTGAAAATTATTCCATATCTTCATTCCAGGTTATTTTATATAATGGAGCCGATGGTTTATACTATAGTTCCAAGAGTCTCAGTGCTTTTAGCCCCGGGAGCATTTTGGGAAATCATTCATTTTATTCCCTGAATTATACTTTGTCAGGCACTGCCATACAAAACGGGGATCCTGACGGCATTGCCTTATTGTATAACGGTACATTGATCCCGGGTCAATTCCTGAGTTATGAAGGTGTATTTACTGCCCTGGACGGCCCTGTAGCCGGTACCTCATCCATCGACATCGGCGTGGACGAAGAACCAGTTCCTGCAGCCGGATTATCCCTTCGCCTGAGTGGATCCGGAACCCAATATTCTGATTTCACCTGGCAGGAACCGGCGGCCGAAAGTCCCGGGACTATTAACCCAGGACAGGCCCTTACTGGCAATTTCATTGCTAATCCTTTGTTTTTCAACGCTTCAACATATTCAGAATCACAAATCAATCTTTCGTGGAACCAAAATGCCAACAATAACGATATTTTGCTTGCCTGGAGCAGCACAAATATTTTTGGCATACCAACGGGAACATATACTGTAGGAGATACCATACTGGGTGGCGGAAGAGTTCTATTTGCAGGGAATTCACAGTATTTCAACCATACCGGACTCAACCAGGCTACCCGATATTTTTATACGGCCTGGTCCGTGAATACATCCAATTACTCCTCCGGTGTATCCGATAGTGCTTGTACCCGTTTTCCGGAGCCTTCCGGTCATCCTGATGGTTTAGCAGCGCAATCGAACGGGCCTTCCTACATTACGGTCAGCTGGACCGACGCCGACGCGGCCCATTATCTTATCAAGGGCAACAATTCCGGTTATGGTGATATCGTCGAGCCGACGGATGGTGTTCCGGAGGCCGATGCCTACCTGGTACGAAACGTGGATGCCGCAGTCCAAAAACACAGGTTCACAGGATTGACGCCCGATACCCGGTACTATTTCAAGGTCTATCCTTATAATGGCCAGGGTGTATCGGTAAATTATAAAACTCAAGGGTCTGTTCCTCAGACATCAGCCATCACACACCCGGTTGATCTCCAACTATTGATCAGTGAAGTGGCTGATCCTATCCAGTCTGAGTTGTGTTTTATCGAGCTATATAATGCCGGTAACAAACCGATTGACTTTTCATTGGATTCCGTTTATGTATGCAGGCAATCATACGGGAATCCGGCACTATGGGAGTCCGTACTTCTGACCGGTTCACTCCAGACCGGGAAAAAGTATGTAATTGCCTGTCAGAATACTAACTTTGATACAGCTTATCTACAATCGGCCGGCCAGTACAGTGCGGTTGCCTGTATCACCGGCAATGACGGCATTTTCCTGTATTATGGCGGGCAACAAATGGACGGATACCGTTTTGATGCATACGGAACGCCCGGTGTCGCCGGGGATACGGCTGTCTGGAATTACACAGGTGGTCATGCAGTACGCAAAAGGTATATTAATACTCCTGATTCTACCTTTGACCAGGAAGAATGGGTAGTTCTTAAAAGCCTGAATTACTACAATATGACTCCAGGCGAGCATGCAGAGACTGCTACCTGGCAGGGAAATACCTCCAGCCAATGGAATAAACGAGGGTTGAACTGGAGTGGTTCATTTGGATTTGTACCTGATGCGAGTTATACTGTTATAATTCCGGACCAGATAAATGATCCGGAAGTGACTTCTCCTTCAGCCTGCCACCGGCTTGAACTGGAAAACGGAAGCATGATTTCTGTCCGGGATGGGGCATTGTTACATATCGTGGGTCCATGACCTCACAGGTGACCTCACAGGTGACCTCACAGGTGACCTGTGAGGTCACCTGTGAGGTCATATTAAAAAAATCACGAACTTTGCTGGAAAGTTATTTGCCATGAGCAGGTTCATAATATTCTTCATCCTGTTATTCTCCTTTTTTAAATCAAATGCACAGGTCCCCGATTTATGCTTGACCAGGGAAGAATACCGGCTTTACTCGCTCATCAATGATGCCCGGACGAAAAAAGGCCTGCCCGTCGTACCCATATCAAGATCCTTGAGCTATGTGGCAAAAATCCATGCCAGGGACCTGTTTCACAACAATCCGGATACTTCTTACTGCAGCCTCAACAGCTGGTCAGACCAGGGTACATGGACGGCCTGCTGCCATTCCAAATACACCCCTAATCCTTCCTGCATCGTCAATAAACCAATGGAACTGGCCAAATATCCCGGCGAAGGACATGAGCTTTGTTATTGGGACAGTGAAATTCTGAATCCTGACACTGTGATGAGGTTCTGGTTATCCATTGACCAGGCCAGGGAAATTTTACTAAATGAGAAAAAATGGAGCTACTTTACCTGGAAAGCCCTGGGCGTGGGAATATACAAAGGATATGTCTGCCTCTGGCTGGGAGAGATGCTGGATTCGTTATCCGAGCCTACCCTCTGCGGCTCAGCTCATGGAGCCGATTTCCTTCCCCTGCCTGATAAATCAGAACAACCGGTCTTGTTATCAAAACCCTCCGGGCGATACTACCTGATCTTTGCCAGCCTGAAAACAGAAGACGACGCCAAAAAAGAGCTGGCCAGGTTTAAAAAGTCGGGTTTCGCCGGTGCTAAAATCATTTTTAAAGATAACTTATACCGAGTATCACTTTCGGATTTTGGTACCCAGCAGGAAGCCCTGAATGCCAAAAAAGAGCTGGGGGAGGAATACAAAGCATCGTGGGTCACTAAATTCTAGTTCAAAGTTCAAGGTTCAAAGATCAAAGTTGAGATCCTAGGTTACTCAGTGAATGCTATGGTGATTATCACCTCAAAGATTTCCACCTAAAAAACAATTGGCGGATAAATAAAACCCTGGACTTTGAATTAACTGAGCACTTCTTTCATACGTTTTCCGATATCGGCCGGGGAATCCACTACGTGGATACCACATTCCCTTAGAATTGCCTTCTTGGCCTGGGCCGTATCTTCTTTTCCGCCAATGATGGCGCCTGCGTGTCCCATGGTTCTGCCTTTTGGCGCTGTTGCCCCGGCAATGAATGCTACCACAGGTTTGGTACCATTCTCTTTCAGCCAGTGGGCAGCTTCAGCTTCCATGGTCCCTCCAATTTCACCAATCATCACAATTCCCTTTGTATCGGGATCTTTCGTGAAAAGCCGCACCGCATCGAGAGTCGTGGTGCCAATGATTGGGTCTCCCCCTATCCCGATCGCCGTCGTCTGGCCCAGTCCTATTTTCGTAAGTTGATCCACGGCCTCATAGGTCAGGGTCCCGGAGCGGGATACGATACCGACAGGGCCCGGCGTGTGGATAAAACCGGGCATGATCCCGACCTTGGCTTCACCCGGGGTTATGACCCCCGGACAGTTGGGCCCGACCAGCCGGCTGCTCCGGCAATTGAGGTACTCTTTCACCAGGATCATATCCTTCACCGGTATTCCTTCAGTGATGCAAACAATTACCTTGATCCCGGCATCCGCGGCTTCCATGATGGCGTCCGGCGCAAAGGCCGGCGGGACGAAGATGATGGACACATCGGCCCCTTCCCTTTCCACTGCCTGGCTCACTGTATCGAACACCGGCTTATCGAGGTGGAATGTTCCGCCCTTGCCGGGGGTTACCCCACCGATGACATTCGTTCCATATTCGATCATCTGGCTGGCGTGGAATGTCCCTTCCTTACCGGTAAATCCCTGGACGAGGACGCGGGAATGCTTGTTAACGAGAACACTCATGGTGCATTTTGAATTATTAATTAGTCGTTTTTCCGTTATTCCAACTCCCTCCCCCGATTGGGGGATGGCTGGGGTAGGGGCAAGTGGCAAAATTAAGAAATTTGACGAATCCTTCCAGTTTTACCTAACTTTGTGTAGATTCTTCGGTATATGTTGACCACACCTTACGACAACGATACGATCTGTGCCATTGCCACCCCACCCGGACAGGGGGCAATTGCCATTATCCGATTAAGCGGGCCGGAAGCCATTCCAATCGTCGACCGTGTTTTCACCCCCAGGAAAAAAGGTCTCCTCCTGGCTGAGGCCGAAACCCATACTCTGCATTTCGGATTGATCCATAAAGACGAGGATATGCTCGACGAGGTCCTGGTGAGCGTTTTCCGTACACCCCATTCTTATACCGGCGAAAATGCCATTGAAATATCCTGCCATGGGTCCACCTTTATCCAGCAGAAAATCGTGGAACTCCTTATCAGCAAAGGCGCCAGGCACGCCAGGCCAGGTGAATTCACCCTCCGGGCATACCAGAACGGCAAATTCGATCTTTCGCAGGCAGAAGCTGTAGCCGACCTGATCGCAGCCTCATCGAAAGCCTCGCACGATATCGCCCTGAAGCAAATGCGCGGTGGATTTTCTAAAAAGATAAGTGAACTCAGGGGGAAATTGTTGGATTTTGTATCCCTGATTGAACTGGAACTGGATTTCAGCCAGGAAGATGTGGAATTTGCCGACCGAAATGCATTGGTTAACCTGTTAAGGGAAATCCGGAAGGAATTATCGGAACTGGCCGGTTCATTTGCCCTTGGGAATGTCATCAAAACGGGCATCCCGGTGGCGATCATCGGGAAACCGAATGTCGGAAAGTCGACCCTGCTGAACGCCATCCTCAACGAAGAACGGGCAATCGTCTCCCCTATCCCGGGCACCACGCGCGATACCATCGAAGACACGATCATTCATGACAATTACGCTTTCCGTTTTATCGATACGGCAGGATTACGTCATTCCATCGACGAAATTGAATCCATAGGCATTAACCGAACGTACGAAAAGATAGACCAGGCCACCATCGTGTTATACGTATTCGATGTAAGAAGCAATAATTACCACGAGATCCCGGATGAGATAAAGAAATTGAGCCTGTACGGCGATAAGGCGGCAGGAGAAGCGGAGGGATGGGGAATTAAAAAAGAAAGGCAACCAACTAACGACGGCAAGCAAGTCATTTTAGTCGCCAACAAGACCGATATGCTGGAAGAATCGCCGCACGGTTTGAAAGAACTGCTGGATCTTGGCTGCATCTTTGTTTCCGCCAAGCGCAAGGAAAACATCAACCTGATCCTGGACCGGCTGGTGGAATCGGTGCAACAGATGGATATGCAGGACAGGGCTGTAGTGTCAAACATCCGGCATTACGAAGCATTGACCAAATCGTTACAATCAGTGGAAGAAGTAATGAAAGGCCTTGAGTCAGGGTTGTCGGGGGACCTGGTCACCGTAGACCTGAGAACGGCTCTTTATCATCTCGGGGAGATCACGGGGGAGATATCCACGGAAGATATATTAGGAAATATTTTCGGCAGGTTTTGTATCGGAAAGTAACTTCGATTCCAGGAACCCAGTAAGGATGTTAACTTTTTAGCGTTTATTCGATATGCTCAAGTGTAGGGACACCCTGAACATTCTTCGTCCGACCTTCAGCATTTTTTGTCTGGCTTTCGTCAATGTTTATCTTTAACAGGTAACTGGAAGGTTCTCCAGGTGGACAGTTAATCTTTAATTCCAATTCCATCAATGCTTTAAAATCAACATTAGGGGGTTCATCAATAAAGTGCGCCGTGAGAGTAATTCTATGATTGGCACTTTTCAATGTGGCGGTGCATTTCTCGGAAGTGATAAAAGTAAATTTACCATCTTCGATTTCATGTTCGGTACATTCAGTTCCTGACGGGAGTAATATGACGATATCTTCCTTTTCAATCTTATTACCCGAAGGATCATCTATAATCAATTTCATCTTACGCTTGAAAACCATCGCTGCAGAAGTCTGATCAAAACAAACGTCAGAATTTTTTGTCCGGGCACATTGTATTGCCTCGGTGAAGTTCAGCTGCATTTTGATAGACTTACCTTTGCCGCCACTGCAATGGGAAATATCAACATCCGCATCCTTTAACTTAAAAATATGCTTCTCACAATCACATTGGTTAAATATCTCTATGTAATCTATTCCCTGGCCGTTTTGGTTATCCGGTTGCGAGCCCTCTCCAAACAGAATATTGTATCCAATCCCGGCCATGACGGCAAATCCTCCCATATTAAAATCCCAATTATTAAAAGGCCTGTACGAATAAGTAGCATCAAGACATAATTCCAGATTCCGATTCAGAAAATACTGAAATCCTGCAGTTGCATGCAAGTCCCAGCTGGTCTTGGTCTCCTTGTCGGAAGTGGTCACCGGTTCATGGGTATAAGGATCCATCATGGAAGTTTCGGAAATCACTTTTCCGATAGTTATACCCGTTCCGGCTCCGATATCCAAGGACCAATGTTCCTGACCAAAGGGATAATGAAAATAACCGGAAAGCAATACCGGCCAGCATCTGAGGTCACTCTTGCTCTCGTACAAATCCGTCTCACTTTCAAAACTCTTCCCCCAGTAATTGCCTTTAATTTCAATAGAAAATTCCGGCATAAAATATAAGGAAGATGAAATTCCGGCATTGAACCCTGTTCCATAATTTTCATTGACCTGTTTATCAACCGGCGTAAAAATCCCGGCTTCCGCGCCAAAGCTCAATTTTGGCGCTACTTCATTCATAGGCACATCCCATTTGATGATTTGCTCCTTTGGCCTTTTTTGTGCCGCGATATCATTATTTGACATTGTGGAAAACAGAACGGTAACCATCACAGCGAATAAGATCCTGCGACAAATAATTCGATGCGTTTTCATAGAATCGACATTTAATCTAAAATTAACCGAAGAGATAAATCAAAAGGAAACCGTTACCCGGTATTAAAAAAGCGGTTAGACAGGACTGTTTTAATGAGCTGGTAACGATTCAGAAATATAGAGTGATTCTCCTGACTGCCAACTCTGACCGCTTAATTTTAGGTTAAAGTTAGTCATATCCAGGGGTAAAAGCAAGAAGATTTTTCAAGAGGCAACACATTGATTATGTTGCATATATACAGTTATGATCAGCCCGTCAGATATTGTAATCAAAGCACCATTCATGTTAAAATTAGTCTCTTAATAAATTATGGCGCACCTTCATAATCTTGTAAAACAGTTATATTGAAAGCAGATCCATTTTCTTCAAAAAATTGATTGAGATCAAGCAACTTCAGCTAATCGGGCAATAAAAATAAATACAACACAGCCGTCAAATATATAAACCAGGCGGACCATCCCTCTTAACGATTCTATTATCTTTGACGTTACGGAAGCAAGTGCTTCTGGTAATTATAAATAATATGCAATCGATCATAATAACAGGTGCCAATGGAGGACTCGGGCTTGCTGTAACCCGGGAACTGGCCGATAATAATTACAATATTCTTGCCGTGACCGGCAGACAGGGTGCGGGTGAATTAACCGAAAGTCATCTTATCCATCAATTTGAGGTGGATTTATTGAATCCGGAAGGATCCGAACAGTTCATCAAAAAAGTCACAGCCAGCACTCCCACTGTCGAAGCAGCCGTGCTACTCGTTGGAGGTTTTGCCATTGGGAAGCTGCAGGATACGACCAAAACCGGATTGGAGAAGCTGATCGATCTCAATTTTTATACAGCATTTAACGTGGTGAAGCCTTTGCTGAAGCATTTCATGGCTCAAGGCAGTGGCCGTTTTATCCTGGTGGGCTCCCGTCCCGGGCTGGATGCGGCAGCCGGCAAGGATTTCTTTGCATATTCCCTGAGCAAGGCCATGATTTTCAAACTCGCCGAGTTCATCAATGCGGAGGGGAAAAGTAAAAACACCGATGCTGTTGTAATCGTACCGTCCACGATTGATACCGAAGCCAACCGAAAAGCCATGCCTGATGCCGATTTTTCAAAATGGATTACTCCTGATGCCATTGCGCGGGCAATCACATTCTATCTGTCGCCGGAAGGCAGGATGATCAGGGAAGCGGTCGTAAAGATATATAACCGTTCTTAAATGATCAGGCGCTTTGGCGTTTCTGGATAAAGCCCTTGTAAATCAGGTAAAATACGAACAGAACGCCCAGAGCCAGCATAATATAGCTAATTTCGGTGTAGTATCTCTCGACTAATCCCGGTGGGATAAAATATCCGAGCATTGCCAGGGTTATATTCCACAATAGTGCACCGGCAGTGGTGTAAAGCAGAAAACTTTTAAGGGGCATCCTGGCAAGACCTGCGGGTACGGAGATCACTTGCCGGATAGCCGGTATCAGCCGACCGATAAAGGTGGAGATATTACCATACTTGTTAAAGTAAGCTTCTGCTTTTTCAATGGATTTGGGTTCGATCAGCAACATCCTTGCGAATCTGGTACGGGCAAAAGCATAGATGGCACTTCGGCCGATCCATAAGGCCAGGTAATAATTGAACAATGCTCCGATGATTGCCCCCATGGTCGAAAACAGGATAACCAGGAAAATATTGAGTTCCCCCTGGGCCGCTTTATAGGCAGCCGGTGGAACCACAATTTCTGAAGGAAATGGTATAAAGGAACTTTCTATAGCCATCAGAATGGTGATGGTATAGTAATTAATATGTTCCATATACCAGGAGGTAATATCAGTAAAAAATTCAGACATGTTAAGCTTGAAATATATTTGTGGCGGCAAAGATAAGAAGAGTTTAACAGGAAAACCGGGCTTCAGGATGGATTAAACCTTTAATTTTGCGGAAATGACAGTTAAGCAAGGTTTTCATTCCGGAAAAGTGATGTTGATCTCATTCGGGCACCTGGTGCACGATACCTACACTTCATTTCTCGCTCCTCTTTTACCTCTTCTGATCGATAAATTTGCCATGAGCTATTCAATGGCCAGCCTGCTAGGCCTTTTGCAGCGGTTGCCCAATCTGCTCAATCCGTTCCTGGGTTTGCTGGCCGATCGCATGGGGATGCGGTGGCTGGTCATTCTCAGTCCTACCATTACAGCAATAGCCATGAGCCTGACCGGTTTAGCTCCCACCTATACGTTCCTGGCAGTACTCTTGCTGATTACCGGGATCAGCACGGCATTATTCCATGTTCCCACCCCAGTGATGGTGCGGAAGGTTTCAGGGGATCAAATAGGCAAAGGAATGAGCTGGTACATGTTCGGGGGCGAGGTGGCACGCACGATCGGGCCGCTTATGGTCCTGGGGGCTGTTTCTCTTTGGGGGCTGGAGGGCACCTGGAAACTGATCCCCTTTGCACTTGCCGCGTCAGCCGTCCTGTATATAAAACTGAGGAAGATAAAGATTTCTGAAGATGTCAGGAATCAGACGGATATTGCCGGATTAAAAGAGACCTTTCGACAAAGTATGCCATTTTTCATTCTAATGACAGGTATCACTTTTTTCAGGTCTGTCATGCGTGCAGCACTGACTACATTTCTTCCCACTTATATGACTTTAAAGGGTGAATCCCTCTGGGCCGGCGGGGTATTTCTATCTGTACTGGAATTATCAGGGGCTGCCGGCACACTTTTCTGGGGTTATTATTCGGACAAGATAGGCCGGCGCAAGGCCCTGATCATCATTTTGTATTCCGCACCCGTTCTGATGTTTCTTTTCTCCATCATAGATGGTTGGATTGCTTTACCGGTCCTGGCAGTACTTGGATTCTTTCTCCTGGGCACGACTCCTATTTTACTAGCACTCACGCAGGACAGGGGGAGTGCACGACCTGCCTTTTTCAACAGCATGTTCCTGACGGTAAGCTTTGCCAGTGAAGCGGCTGCATTAATGATAGCAGGAGGCATGGCGGACTGGCTAGGATTGGAGATGACTTTTCATTTATCAGGGATTATATCTATTCTGGCGATTCCGTTTGTTTTTTTATTAAAAAAATAACCCTCCAGGGGTTTAAACCCTTGGAGGGTACCGGGTATATTTTTCATTTTTCCCGATAAACATAATAAAAGCCATGAAAGAACGAAAATCAATTCTTTACCCTGGTGGTTATTACCATGTTTATAACCGGGCAAATGGGGACGAAGTCATGTTCAGGAGTGACGAAAATTACCGGTATTTTTTGAGAAAATTCCAATCTCAAATAAATCCTATTGCCAAAACATGTGCATTCTGTCTGATGCCGAATCATTTTCATTTTTTGGTTCAAATCAGGTCGGACCTGGAAATTTTAAGAAACCTCCATTACCGATCAATAATGAAAAAGATATTTGAGGAATCCCCTGAAAATTACGATTACACTATGAATCTAATACTTAGCATGCAATTCTCAAATTTTTTCAATTCCTATGCCCAGGCTTACAACAAGATGTATAACCGGAAAGGTAGCCTGTTCATGCCTAATTATAAAAGAATTAAAATAAAGAATGACACTTACTTTATAGAATTGACTGTTTACATACACCTCAATCCGGTCAAAGGTGGATTAGTCAACCATATCGACGATTGGAAATATAGTTCATATAGATATTTTTTAAAGAAAGACAAATCCTATGTTGATTTAGATTTGACATTAGATTTCTTTAATGATTTGGATAACTTTATCTTTGTTCATCAAAAGGCCCTCCAAGGGTTATAACCCTTGGAGGGTTCCAACTTAGAACTTTGAATTAACATGTCAGCGCCTTTAGCAGAACAGCTTCGACCGAAGAATCTGGACGAATTCCTGGGCCAGGATCACCTGGTTGGCAAAAATGCCATCCTCCGGAAAATGATCGAATCAGGGAAAATCCCGTCCATGATCTTCTGGGGACCGCCCGGAGTAGGAAAAACCACGCTTGCGCTTATAATTTCTGCCGATCTGGGCATACCTTTCTATACCCTCAGTGCTGTCAGTTCGGGAGTAAAGGAGGTCAGAAACGTTATCGATCAGGCTGGCACGTCCCCTAAAGGAGCTATCTTATTCATCGATGAAATCCATCGTTTCAGCAAATCTCAGCAGGATTCCCTCCTCGGTGCTGTGGAAAAAGGCATCATCACACTCATCGGAGCCACCACTGAAAATCCATCTTTTGAAGTCATCTCGCCACTTCTCTCCCGCTGCCAGGTCTATATCCTGAAATCATTGGGGAAAGAAGAACTGCTGACCCTTCTGGGAACAGCCATCGTCTTCCTTGAAAAACATCACCATAAAAAGATACTTCTGAAAGAATCCGAAGCTTTACTCAGAATTTCCGGCGGAGATGCCCGAAAGTTACTGAATGCCCTAGAATTGTTCGTCGACACTGAAATCAGCAAAGATTCTATAGTCATCACAAATAACAAGTCTTTCGATATCATCCAGGAAAAGCTTGCCTTGTATGATAAAGGCGGGGAGATGCACTATGATATCATTTCCGCATTCATCAAATCCTTACGCGGCAGTGATCCTAACGGCGCCGTATACTGGCTTGCCAGAATGGTGGAAGGAGGCGAAGATCCGTTATTCATTGCCCGCCGAATGGTCATACTGGCTTCTGAAGACATCGGCATTGCCAATCCAAATGCGCTTCTTCTGGCTAATGCCTGCTTTGATGCCGTGCACAGGATCGGTATGCCTGAAAGCAGGATCATCCTGTCTGAAGCAGCCGTTTACCTCGCAACCTCTCCAAAAAGCAATGCCTCCTATATGGCCATAGAAAATGCCCTCGAAGAGGTAAGGCGTTCCGGTGATTTGCCCGTACCTTTGCATATACGCAATGCACCTACCAGGCTGATGAAAGACCTGGGTTATGGCAAGAACTATAAATATGCTCATTCCTTTGAGGGGAATTTTGTAAATATGGAATTTCTCCCGGATAAAATCAAAGGCACGAAATTTTATATCCCCGGCAGCAATAAAAAAGAAGATGAACTTCGTGCCTGGCTTAAGACAAGATGGGGAGAGAAATATAAGTACTGAATATTTGATATACAATTTGCAGTTAAAAAGTCGGAAGTTAATATTTCAAAATGTGTGAACAATGATCGGTGACCATATAATAAAATCCGTAGCCAATATAAAGCATTCATCGACAGGCAATTTCTTCCTGATAGCCGGACCTTGCGTCGTTGAAAATGATACGACTCCATTCAGGGTGGCAGAAAACGTACAGGGAATATGTGATAAACTGGAAATTCCGTATATTTTCAAAGCGTCGTTCAAAAAAGCCAACCGTTCAAGTATTGATTCGTTTCAGGGGATTGGGGATATCAAGGCCCTGAACATAATCCGCCAGGTAAGGGAAAAATTCCATCTGCCTGTTCTGACAGATATCCATACTGAAAATGATGCGCTCAGAGCGGCGGAATATGTGGATGTACTGCAGATACCCGCCTTCCTTTGCCGGCAGACTGATCTGCTCATTTCTGCAGCTAAAACAGGAAAACATATAAATATAAAAAAAGGCCAGTTCGTCTCACCCGAGTCAATGAAGTTCGCGGTTGAAAAAGTGAAACACTCAGGAAATCAAAACGTAATGATCACTGAACGTGGAACTACTTTCGGTTTTAATGATCTGGTCGTCGATTTCAGGGGGATTCCAGTCATGCAATCACTAGGGGTCCCTGTTGTACTTGATGTTACCCATTCGTTGCAGGTCCCGAACCGGGCATCCGGCACATCCGGTGGCCAACCCCAGTTCATTGAAACGCTTGCCAAATCGGGAATTGCAGCCGGAGTCGACGGCATTTTCCTGGAAACCCACCCCGATCCTTCTTCTGCTTTATCAGACGGCGAAAACATGCTACATTTGGAATTACTGGAAGGACTACTGGAGAAATTATGCCGGATCAGGAAGGCCGTAAATCATTGATTTCAATCATTGAATAATAATTATTTCCAAAAAGTGACCTGCGTATCCGTATAATACTGAGACTATTTATTTTATCTTTGATTTAAATTTAAGTTGAAATAGTTCAATTAACCCTATAAATCTTACCAATATGAAAGGAAAACCTGCAAAAAAAACCAAAAAAGCCGATAAGGGATTATTGGAAAAAGCTACGACCCTTTTTGACAAAGCAGACGATTATGTAGAAGATACGGTGAAAAAAGTCAAAAAAAGCAAGGCCTTTGATAAAGCGACCAAGACTTTGAAAAAAGTTGAAGATTTTGTAGAAGACAAAATGGACGATTTCGAAAAGAGCAAGACTAAGAAGAAACTTGATAAGACACTGAAAAAGACCGGAAAAGAAGCAGAAAAGACCCTTAAAAAAGCCAAGAAAGGCGTTCAGAAGCTTGCCGACAAGGCAGAAGATAAACTGACCGAAGTAACCGGTCTTAAGATCGTGAAGGTGAAAAAAGCACCGGCTAAACCGAAGGCGTCGGCTGTCAAGCCCACTGCAAAAACAGCCAAAAAAACAGGTGCTACTAAGAAAGCAGCTGCCGAAACAGTGAAAGCCGCTCCGAAAAAAGCTGCTCCGAAAAAAGCTACACCGAAAAAAGCCGCCCCCAAGAAAGCTGCGGCAAAAACCACTACCGTAAAATCAGCAGCCAAACCAAAAGCAACCAAGCCCGCAACCAAAAAGACAACAGCTCCCAAATCTCCAAAACCTGCTCCAATAGCAAAAAAGACGACCAAAAAATAATTATTCCCCTGAATACTAGTGACATAAGAGGGCTTCTTAAAAAAGCGGCCCTCTTTTTTCATAAATAATATTATTCAGACCAGTATCCTCCAGGGAGGGTGGGACCTCACAGGTGACCTGTGAGGTCACCTGTGAGGTCCCCTCTCTGCCCTTCCCCAAATTGCTATTTTTTCTAACTTTACTAACTTTTCCCCTGTTATGCCAACTGCACTAAATTACTCATCCCACCTGGTAAAATTTACCAGCAACAATTCGCAATATGTCAATAACCATATCTGATTCCCTTGGTAAAAATGTAACATATTTCTAATAATTCTCAATATGAAAAAAACTGGCTTTTACCTGATTCTACTGTCAATTGCCCTATCAAGCGCCGAAATCCTTGCACAAAGCGGAGTCGAAAAAAAGTTGCTTGCCACATTGGGTGCCGGCGAATCACTTGCCTACGGCGAGAACTGTTTCCTTCTTGATCAAAGCCCTGAAGTGATTTCTTTTGTGACCGTGACCGGAAGTGGCTCCTCTAAACAATATTATTGTTACGGAAAAGACGGAAGTAAAACCGGACCGGTCAAATCCCCTGATCCGAATTACTGGGCCGGGGCAGAAAATAAAAAACCCGTCGACTGCATCGCGAATGACGAACAATCCGTTGAAAATCCGGCCGATTACTATGACTTCACCACCCAGATGGTCAAATTTCAGGGTAAAAGCATCGGCCCGGCTGGCCAAATGATGATGATCGGACTGACTGACGACAAACTGCACCTTTATGCTATTGTCGTTACAATGGAGATGAAACTTATCTTCTTTGACAATACCGGCCGTAAAGTCGAATTGTCCGGAATGCCTGAACAGATTATAATAAGCCCGGATGGGAAAAATGCTTTTGCAAAGGTCAATGGCACCATCAATCCTTTTGACCCGGAAGCTTACACCAGGATGATGGCTAATCCCGAGGAAATGCAAAATCCAAAAGTTCTGCTCGCCGGGATCGATGGTTCTGTAGCCGGTCCATACCTGCAGTCCGGCTTTAAGGATGCCTGGTTCACGGAAGCGGGGCAATGGATCGTTTATGCCGAACAACAAATTTTCCTCAATGGCAAGGCCCTGTTCCGTTCAGACGAACATTTCTCGACCTGCGATCTCTGGATCAACAGTACCGGGACCAATTATGCCTGGGCTAATTACGAGACGCTAAATTTTAAGGACGGAACAAAATTCAAGGCCCCGGTAGAAATAGAATACACCCATACCGCGGGAAAAGGTTATCTTAAATGGATTTCCCTTGAAGATGGCACAAACCTGACATTATACAAAATGCCATTTTAATTGAAATCGCTGATCAAATGCCAGTTTCCCGATGGGTTCAGTACCTGATTATTATTTTGACCATCACGGGCACAAACCCGCCCGTATTTTCCCAGGATTCTAATTTTCCTAATTACAGGGAGATATACGGAAGCGATTATCAATATGCCATTAATTTGCTGGACCGTAATGATTGGTGGGTCGATACGCTTGAAAAACATGGCCTTGATCCGGATTTTGCACTGGCTGTCATCTTTCCGGAACTTATCCGGTATTCAAGTATAGTGGATTATGTGCAGATTAAAGGACTGGAAGTACTCTATGTTCAATACGGACAGGAATACGCCGATTTTTCTGTCGGCTATTTCCAGATGAAGCCTTCTTTCGCCGAAAAAGTTGAAGCCGATCTTCTTAAACTCGGGATTATCAAAACCTTTCCGGTTTTATCAGAACTTCAGCCGGAACTCCCCGATAATCCAGAAACCCGGAAAAACCGGATCCTAAGGTTGAAAGATGAATATTTCCAATTACTCTACCTGGAAGCCTTTTTAAGGATCATGGAATCAATATTTATCGTTGAAGTGGCTGATTTGACATTAGCTGAAAAGCTTGGACTCTTCTCAACAGCTTATAATACCGGCTATTTTAAGGGAATATCAACGATATCGGAAGAAATGCGGAAAAAACGATTCTTTTGCGGATTCGATTTGAATACGGAAAAGCGATCCTATTCCGACATTTCCTGTGATTTCTTTTCAAATCAAAAGAACAAATCCAATTATTGATATTTTTTATCTATGACTCTGAAGAAACTGTTAATAAAAAGCTAAAATCCAGAATTATTGTTAACCGGATGTTAACAGGTTTGGCCAAAGCAGTAAGATGAAGTTACTTTTATTGTTTTAATTAAATCCAAATTAAAATAAAAGATTCAACTTATGAAAACAAATTACTGTTGTAGTCCGTCAAATTATTCCAAAATATGTACAAGATTCCTGCTGCTTCTGATATTCAGCGGTACTTTTTTCAGTCTTAAAGCCCAGAATGATGAAGGAAGCGTTTCCAATGACAGGCTTTTAAAAAAATTCATTTCGATCCCGGGATTAAAATCGATGATGATCGAACCAGGATATTATCCTTCTGTCGACCGATTTATCGGGGAAGGAGTTACAATTTATAAACCAGCCGAAGAAGGAAGAAGTATCACAGGTGACTGCATATATGCCATTCAGCAGTCCGGCAAATGTTTTGGCACTTTTGAACCAGGCATGATACTGTGCGATACAGCCAGGGTGTTCACCCTGGATCCAACACTTTGCGGGTGTTGCCCCCCGAATGATGCCGGTACCTGGTCATACATATCCGGACCAGGGAATGTGACTTTTGGTTCACTGACCGATGACACCACAGAATTTTGTGTGGATGAGCCTGGCGTTTACACGTTGCGGTACACCTGGCCGGCGCCCTGGAATTCCCAGGCCGAAACGCAATTCTTATTTTTTGGACAATATGCCGTTATCTTAGAGGCTACAGATGACACATGCGGTTTATCTGCCCCGGTTCATTTTGAATATACCTCCACTTTCGGGGACCCGAATGCTACTCTTACCTGGACCCTTAACGGAGAAGGATTCGATGGACCTGATATCAATCCCGCCGGGGATACATTGGATTTTCTTCTGACCGTTCCAACCTGCGGCGAATACACCCTGGAAGCAACTCTCACCACTTCACGCTGCGCACCTGTCATCGTATCGGTGACCATTGAATTCCATGGAGAAAGCGGCCCTGAAATTATCGGAGTGGGACCGGACACGACGATAATCTGTCCGGATGAACCGGTTTTCTCCGAACCGACCGCCTATGACCCTTGTGATCCGGATCCGGTCCTGACTTTTGAAACAGACACCATACCCGGAGATTGTCCTGATTCCTACACGGTGATCCGGACATGGACCGCAGTGAATTCCTGTAACGACACCACAACCGCTACCCAGGTCATCGTCCATCTTCCCAATCCTAATCCTGAGATCCTGTCACTGGGATTCCAGATCGAGTCCATCGGAGACACTGTATTTGCCGGTTGTGAAGGGACCAGCCTGCCTTTCCCGGAAATAGAGACACCTTGCGGACCGGCCGAAGTTGATTATACCCGCAGCGATGGAGGGGAATGGGGGGATCCGTTTGGACCGGGCACAACGGAAGTGTGCTACTGGGGAATTTCTCCCTGCGGCTATTCGACCGATACCATCTGTTTCCCCGTGATCGTGGAACAATGCGGCGAGCAGTTCTGCAGCCTCACCCAAGGCTTTTATGGTAACCAGGGAGGAACTTTCTGTAACGGAATGGGAACAGTACAACTGATCAATAGTTTACTGGCCCAGGGAAACCTGGTAGTAGGCTCAAGTGGCAATACCATGACATTCTTTCTCGGAGAGGCAGGATGCATCATCGACCTCCTGCCGGGAGGCGGACCTGCTAAAAAGATAACCGGGGCAAACACCTGTGCCAGCCATCCCGGCATTCAGACTAAGAAAGGAAGAATCCACAATATCCTCCTGGCTCAATCCATCACCCTTGGACTTAACCTGAGACTTAGCGGTGACCTCGGAAACCTCGAGATCTTCAGTGAGACACTTGAAACAGCCCCTTCTTCCGGCTGCGATGAGGAGGGCGATACTGTGACAGGCCCCCTTTCCCAATATGTCATCCCGACATCGGTCTATAACGTCCTATCACTCAATGGGACCATCATACCAAATGTAAATGACCTGTATGCCCTGGCCAATACCGGCCTCGGAGGAGGTTCAGTCGGAGCTACCAGCCTGACTGCCATTGCAGATGCGGTCAGCCGGATCAATGAAGGCTTTGATGAGTGTGCTTTTGGGGGATTTGTCATACAACCGCTTATTCAATCGGCAGCCGTCCAGGGAGAAAGTATTATTCCGGTTAAAGTGACATCCCTGTCGTTGAATATTTACCCGAATCCTTTCCAGAGTATCGCCAGTATCGGTTTCATCGCACCGGTCAGCGGCAATGTTTCCGTTGAAGTATACACGCTGACAGGTATAAGGGTTGCGGTATTGCACGAAGGGTATGCTGAAGCCGGAAAAGCTTACCAGTATTCATTTGCAGGTGATCCGGGTGTAAACAATGCAACCTATATCTGCGTGATCCGTACGGAAAAAGAATCTAAATATGAAAGACTGATCCTGTCACGGTAATCTTATGATTATATCGCCACAGATTCGCAGATTATGATGTGCTCATGCAGACAAAATATCCTGTGGATCTGTGGCATTTTCAATAACCACCTTCCCCTACACGTGTTTTTTAGCAATAATTTGCACGACATTCCGGCCTGAGAAAAAGGCAGCCGGCACCCCGCCTCCCGGTTCCACCCACTGACCGGCCATATAGAAATCTTCCAGACCGGGTAAGACTTTCGGAAGACTGTTAAATCCGGTCTCTTTCGTAATCATCCAACCCTCCGCGCTGCCTTTCCAGTTATGCGTATAACGGATCCAGGTCGCCGGGGTCGAAACATCGGTCATTTCCAGGTTTTCCCGGATTCCACCCAGTTCCTTGTCCAGCCGTTCGATAAAGTATTCAAGGATCCGGTTCTTTTCGGACTGGTACCTTTGCCGGTCATGATCCCTCAGTTCTTTCCAGTACCGGTAATTGTATGTCTTGACCATACACAGGATCAGCGTCTTACCTTTTGGTGCCAACGTCGGATCGTAATTGACGATCCGGTAAAATAAATGATCGATCGTCCGCTCGGGATCTATGTAACAGGGTCCGTCTTGCGGTATGACAACTGCAGATGGGATACCGTCAAAGGTTTTATTCACACCAAGGGAGATCTGAAGAAAGGAAGGAAAAACCGAAAAATCGGAAAAATAGCGCCGTACCCGGTTGTCTGCGAATCTTCCGTCCAGCATATTAAAAATGGTGGAATATCCGTCCGCAGCGGAGATGGTAATATCGGACTCATGTATGCTGCCATCTTCAAGAACAATCCCCGCTGCCCTGATAAACGGTTTTTTCGTTTGAAACATGAAACCCCGATGGCCAGCCCTCGCCTTATCCTCAGTCAATATCTTCACCACCTTCGTACCGTAGTGAATTTTGCCTCCCAGTTCCAGGTATTTTTTTTCAAACATCCTGGAAAACTTCAGCGAGCCCCCGATTGGATAACCGGCATTTTTCCGGTTAAGCCATGAAAACGTGATCATGATGAATAACATCGGCATTTCTGAGGCAAATGAATATTCAAAAAACTTGCCTAGTAAAGGGGACCGGCACTTCCGGGCAAATTCACCGATCGTGATGCCGCTGTATTTCCTCAGGATATTAAGCACGGGCAGGTACCCTTTAAACTCCCGGATCTTATCCATCATGCTATACAACTCCGGGGCTTTATCAAAACCCATCTTCAGTTTATCCAGCTTTTTGACCGCTTTCACAAATTCTTCAATGATATCCTTATCCTCAGGCGCCTTAGCCAGTAATTCTGCCTCAAGCATTTGAATGTCCGTATAACCGATTATTTCATTCCCATTCTCATCGCGGACCCTGAAAAATTCCTCCGGGTAATGAAAATCGATGGAACTCATATCGATGATCTCACTCCAGAGTTGCCACACCGGGTCATTGGGATTGGACCCAACCAGCCAGTGCAAACATCCGTCGACCGTGTAATCGCCCACTTTCCATGATGTACAGAGCCCTCCGGGCTGAGAATGCGATTCGAAAATTTCAGAATCAAATCCGTGCATCTGCAAGTAGCATCCTGCCGTCAGCCCGGCAATTCCTCCCCCAATGATATTGACCTTCATGGTCAGTCTGGTTTAAATTTTTAGTAAATATAGCGGAAGGAACGGATTTCTGTAGAATTTTTACCTGTTCGCATCACTTTTATTCAGCAATAAAAAATGCCTGTTCACCTGGCATTATTTCCCCTTCAGCAACAATCATTTTTATAAGGGTACCACCTGGATTTACATTTGCCCATCACCTTTATAATTACTAATCATGACTGAACAGATTTTTACCATCCTAAGAAAGAAATCACAGGTACCGGCCGCAATGATTAAACTTTCCATTCTGCCGGTCCTGCTTATTGTAGTTACAACTGTCACGGCACAGTGGATCACCCAAAGTCCGGTCCCTACAAACCTGGATATCAGGGGGATCGGCGCTCCAACCGCCCAGAGGGTTTTCGTTGCGACCGATGACAATTCCTTCGACAACGGCGGCTCGCTCTTCGAATCGAATGACGGCGGAACCACCTGGGTACAACTGGACATACCGGTTTCCCTCAGCAACCCCCTGAATGGCATTTTCTTTCTCGACAGCCAGAACGGCTGGGTATTCGGCAATGAAAATTACCGCACCAATGACGGCGGAAATTCCTGGGTACAGCTTCCCTTCCTGGGATCGACTTATTTTATGGAGTTCTATTCCCCTTCATTTGGCGTGGCTACCGATAACTTCAGCCAATACATCAGCCTGGATTCAGGCAACTCCTGGGTGCCCTCCCCGCATGACATCCGGGTATTTGACTACACCGACAACCTTACCGGCCTGGGTGTGTCGGATAGTGGCATTTACCGGACAACCGACGGTGGCAACTCTTTTATACAGGTATATTCCGGCGAGGGGACCGATGTAAAATATTTATCTCCGGTCATTGCCGTCAGTATAGTGGATAGCACATTCCTGCGTTCGCCAGATGGCGGGATCACCTGGATTGCAGGTACCGGCGCTGATAACCGCACCCTGCTTTTCCCGGTATCATGGACGATTGTCCTGGCCTGGGGCCGGGCCGGTTTCTGGCCAGAATACGATGACCGGCTGTTCCGGTCGGCAGATGGCGGCCAGACATGGACCGACCTGGGAGAGGTGATCCCCGAAGGTATCCATTCCTTCGCCCTGGCAGGCAACGGCAATGTCATTGCAACGGATTACACAGGCAATATGTTTCTATCGACTGACGATGGACAATCCTGGTCCCAGACCTTTACATCGCCCGGGCCATTGCCTTCTTTCCTGAGCAGTGCATCACCCGTTTTCCCTGAAGGCCAGACCGGCTACTTCGGATATGGCAATGGCTTTGTCATCAAGACCACTGACGGTGGCGACTCCTGGTTCCAGATCTCTGGCGGCACCGGTTCATCCCTCAACGACATAGCTCGTTTCCCTTCCGGGAACATGATCGCAGTCGGGGAAAACGGCACCCTTGTGACCGGGGATGGGGTATCGCAGTGGATATTACAGGAATTCCCATCTCCCAATCACCTCAAAGCCGTTCACATCATTGGGCCCCAGGAGGCAGCCGCCATTGACGAGATCGGGCAGGTCTTTCTCAGTACCGATGGAGGCCAGAACTGGCTTCAAACCGATAGCACACCGGCATTCATGTCATCAGCGGAAGATATTCATTTTACCTCCCTGAACGACGGATGGATCATTGGCCAGAGCTTCAGCGCCGGTTCCCTTTACCATACCACCGATGGCGGCCAGAACTGGATCCCGGTCCCCGATTTCCTTGGGACCTACGTAGCGGTCGATGTGGTTGGAACGAACATCTGGGCAGCCAATGTCGGCGGAATTTTCTATTACAGCACCGACAACGGCTCCAGCTGGTCTGAAGGGGCATTGCCGGGGTTCCCATCGGTCAAGGACATGGATTTCTTCAATGAGGACGTCGGTTATGCAGTGGGCTCATGGGGCGAGGCGTTTCGCACCGACGATGGCGGTCTCACCTGGGAAACGCTTCCCACTCCAAACAGCACCGATAATTTCACCGACATCTTCCTCCTCGGAGAAGACGAATTATGGCTAAGCACAGGCTCCGATAAGGCATATTACACCACTAACGGCGGGCAGGGCTGGTCTGTCATGGAAATCGGCTCCAATGGTTTCGGATACTTCAACGCTATCGTGGCCGCACCGGGCGGAAATGCCTGGACGGTCGGATACCAGGGCTATATCGAGCATTTCCAGGATTCTCCTCCTCCTCCGCTCAATCAGCCGCCGGCTGCTGCCTTTAATTTTGCCACTTCCGGATTATCGGTCAATTTCACCGATCAAAGTTCCGATCCTGATGGATTCATTACCAACTGGCTATGGAATTTTGGCGACGGTAATACATCAACCATACAGCACCCCTCGCACACGTATGATACTGCAGACACATACATCGTCACCCTGACTGTAACGGATGATGATACGGCAACCGGTATGGCCATGCACTTTATAGTAGTGCAGCCTGGTCCGGGCGGGGTATTCGGCAATTTTACCGAAGTTACGCCCCTGGATTCCATCTTCCTGACTTCCCAGGATGAAGACTTCTGGGTGGTCACTACCGCCCCGGCCGATTACGACAGCGACGGGGACCTCGACATAGCCGTGCTCGGTTATTATGTGGTGTATAATGTCAGCGCAGTGGATAAACTGATCCTGATGCAAAACAACGGGCTGGCTTCCGATTCGACCTGGAACTTCACATACCTGGAAGTGCCCCTTGGCTCATTGTATACCGGGAGCTCCGATATGGCTTGGGGAGACCTGGACGGGGACGGGGACCTGGACCTGGCGGTCGGCACTAACGGGGCGACGGTAATTTATGCCAACAGTGCCGGCATACTGGAAATCATCAACACCAGCCTGCCTGCCTATTGGGAAGACAACAGCCAGGCCGATTTCGACCTGAGGTCAATCACCTGGGCCGATTATGACAACGACAGCGATCCCGATCTCCTGATCCCGTCGGTTTGGGACGACACTTCCTTTTCCTACCGCACTGCCCTGATGCGCAACGATGGCCCGGACGGGAGCGGCGGATGGCTGTTCACCGAGACAGATCCCGTCTTTGCGCCGACCTCTCATGCCCAGAGCGCATGGGCCGATTATGACAACGACCAGGACCTCGACCTGTTCCTGGTGAACATTTCCCCTTTGTGGGGCGACGGATTCATCCGGATCTACCGGAACGACAGCAACGGTGTATTCACCGGGACCGATATCCTGGATTCGCTGACGGTTGAGCATGGCGAGGCCCAGTGGGGGGACTATGACGGGGACGGGGATCTTGACATCCTGGTTGCCGGAAATGTCAGGGAATTGAACGGAACCTACACCCACATGGCCCTTCGGATCTATGTGAACGAAAACGGGACCTTTACACCCTTTGAAGTGATTGACTGCATCCCCTGCGAGGGTTGGTTTGACCTGACTGCCGCGACCTGGGCCGATTATGATTCCGACGGGGTCATGGACATCCTGCTGGCGGGGAATTACAACTCCGGTTCACAGATTGAAGGCCGGGCAAGGATCTACACAAATGCCGACACTGTGTTCACGGATTCCGGCAATGAGCTGCCGGCTCCAAGAGCCAGCGGCGACCGGGGTGGAACCTTTTCCTGGGTGGATATTGACCAGGACGGTGACCTGGATTACTATATCGCCGGACAATATTTCGTTCCCGGCGGAAATGGCCTGGTTGAGGCCCAGATGCATCTTTACCGGAATGACACCCCGGCACAGAACGATGCTCCACTGGCTCCCTTCGGGATGGAAGTCGTCCAGCTTACGGATCATTCCGCCCTGCTAACCTGGCAGCCCGGCAGCGACGACCATACACCCGTTGCCGCCCTCACCTATGACCTGGAACTCTACCGGGACAACGTTCCCGTGGCCATTCCCCAACGGACACCGGAGCCCGGCAATGTCAGCTCGGTGAATGATTGGTTGCTGACCGGTCTGGAAACCGGATATTATGAATGGACCCTTCGTACGGTTGATGCCTCCTATATCGGTAGCGAAATTGCTTCAGGAGGGTTTACCATGGCATATGTTTCAACAGAAGACAAAGAACAAGTGGCACAAAACGGGTATTACCTCGGCCAGAATTACCCGAATCCGGCCACATCCGTGACTTCCATCCGCTATTCCATTCCAGCTGATGAAACCGTAACCCTGAAGATCTACAACATTACAGGGGAAGAAGTCGCGGTCGTCGTTCAGGAAACCAGGCAAGCCGGGACTCACACAGCATCCTTCGGCACGAAACAGTTCCCGGAAGGCATCTATTTTTACAGGATGGTTGCCGGTGATTTCACCGAAACCAGGAAAATGATCGTCAACAGGTAATCGGCTTAAAAAATAATTGCCACTGATTCACAGATCGCGAGTAAGTCAATACAAACCCATCTGTGAATCAGTGGCAATTCTATTTTCCGAAACAGGCTGGAAAATGTTCAGGTTCTCCTAATCATCGTCATCCTCGTCTTCATGTACCATCATATCCCCCAGGAGAAGCCATTTTTCCCCTTCCTTTACATAGAATTCGACGATCTTCCCCTTGATCTCTTCCGATTTCTTTTCGTCGCCCATGCCCCAGCTGATATTCATGAAACAGAAATAATCCACCACGGCGGCTGTTTTGAGCACCGTGATCCGGGCCGGCTCTATGCTGTAATAATTGACGGAAACCATGTCTTTCATGGAACTGTACCACTCCATCATCGATTGTTTTCCGATGGGTATCGGGCTCTGGTCGCTCCATCCCTGGTACTTTTCATGAAGGGCAGCCCCAACGGCATTCACATCGCCCGATTTCCATCCTTTCCAGGAATCCTGGACCACTTTCCAGACATCCATTTGTTCTTTCGTCCACTCCTGGGCATCAACGGTCAATGCCGTGAACAGAATGATCACCGCAGCAGCAGAAATTCGAATCATTTTTTTCATTTTTTTTGATTTTAGTGAATAATATTTGATTAACGGTTTTAAAAAGAGATTACAAAAGTACCATTTAAAATTCCGGCAGTCAAGACCTAACCCCCATAAATTACGGATTTATAGGAATTTAACGGTTCATTAACAAAAAAAAATAGGAACCGGGATGGCAGCATACCAGAACATCATCCGTTCACACCCGAAAATGACAAATGAAAAATCAAATAAAATCCGAACCACGAAATGCAAAATGCAAAATGCAAAATACCAATGCCCAATGCGCAATGCACAACGCACCATGTAAAATGAATCGACAACTAAAAGCGGTATCTCAATCCGATTCCCTGGGGGCTGAAGCCAAGCGACAGGCTCTGGTCATTCTTGAGCTTATCCATCTCCTTTTTATTATTCGCCGCCCGGATCTGGCCGGATATCAGGAGCGGGACTCCGACCGATATCGAAACAGCACCGGCCAGGAACAGATCGCCCGAATCCACGTTGAAGCTCTCAATCACATATTCCTTCTTTGAAAAGATCAAACCAGCGATTTCAAATCCCCCTCCGATCACGGTGAAAAACAATCCAAATGCAGCCCTTGTTTTGCTGCCGTCGTACAATTGCTTGTAATAACGGTAATCCTTCACGACCATTTCGACCGGCTGCTCATCATCCCCGATAAATTGCAACTCCTTCTTTCCTCCCTGTGCCTCCAGTTCCATATACTGCCCGCTTTTTTTGATCGCCACGGCCTTCACCTGAAGCGTATCGCCGCCTTTGGTATAAACCACCAAATTCCCATCAACCACTTTTTCGATGCAACAGTTCATGATGATCTTATTCCCATCAATGGCATAGATCAGATCATCGCAGATATCCTGTGAACTGACAAGACACCATAGCAAGACCAGAACATAAAGAAGCAAATACTTTTTCACGGGAAAGAACGGATCTGGTTAATTGGTCAAAGACTTAAAGATAAGATATTTTCCTGTTCCGTTCAATTTATTTTAACTCATCCATGTAAAATGAAACATCCTATGCCCAATGCGCAATGTGCAATGCGCAATGCGCAATGAATCAATTCACACCTTCACGAACTTCTTCCTGAATACCCTGTCATCACTGGTAAAAACCACCATATATTCGCCTGCCGGAAAACCGGAAATATCTATTCCGTCATTCTGTTCCTGCTTTTCATCCTTCCATAATAGTTTTCCTTCCAGGTCATAAATCTCGACCATCCCCGGAAATTCTGCGCTGATGGTGATCCGTTCCCCGGCGGGATTCGGATAGATGGAAAAGGGCGGTTCCCCGATCGACGGCACATAGCTCTGGCCATAGCTCAGCCCGTAGCCATAAGGATAAAGCGGCTGGTAAACGGCGTCGCCCCAGTTGACAGGTTCCTGCGAGGCGGCGGTGGGCCAGGAATGGGACAATCGCCCGGTAAAGCCATAGTCGCCGAAGAGCACGTCAGTGATGCCTTCGGCTTCGGTCCCGGGAAGCCAGCAGGCAACGAAAGCATCGGCATTTGCGATCACATCGCCCATGATCATGGGCCGGCCGCTGATGAGCAGGACAACATACGGGATTCCAAGCTGCCGGACATTGTTGATGACCGCCAGGTCGCTACCGCTGAGCGTCGGATTTTGCGAATCGCCCTGGCCTTCGGCGTAAGGCGTCTCCCCTACGACCACAATAGCCACGTCAACTGCGGCCGTAGTGCTTCCGCTGGCTGAAAAGACGACATTCTCGCTGCCCCGTACGGCTTTGACGGCATTGTAAATGGTGGTGCCGGGCGTAACCGGGCCGGTGCTGCCCTGCCAGGAAATGGTCCAGCCTCCGCACTGCGAGCCGATATCGTGGGCCCGGAGCCCCGCTACAAGTATTTTGCCACCGGTCTTTGACAGCGGCAGGATGGTCCCGGAATTTTTCAGCAGGACGAGGGATTCCCGCACGGCCCGCCGGGCCACCGATCGGTTATAAGCGCTTCCCAGGCTGTCGGCATGGGCCATGGTGGCGTGGGGATGCTCGAACAGCCCCAACCGGAACTTGACCGCCAGAATGCGACGAACGGCATCGTCGATGCGGCTTTGATGAACTGTGCCGTCATAGACATGGCTGATCAGGTGGTCGATGAATTCCACCGGCGTGTATGGTTCCATGAACATATCGATCCCGGCATTGACCGCCGTCGCGATGTTCGCCGCGTAATCGCCCCCCACGGCATGGATGCCGTCCCAGTCGGATACCACGAAACCCTTGAAGCCAAGTTCTTCCTTGAGCAGGTCCGTGATTAGGTACTGATGGATATGGCATCGCACGCCGTTCCAGCTGCTGTACGAGACCATGACCGATCCCACGCCCGCTTCGATCGCCCGGATATAACCCGGCATATGGATCTGGCGCAGGCCGGCTTCATCGATCACAGTATTTCCGCGGTCCGTGCCATTGGTGGTCCCGCCGTCGCCGGCATAATGTTTGGCACAAGCCAGGATGCTCTGCCTGCCGAGCGTATCGCCCTGGTATCCGTAAACGGCTGCGGAGGCCATCATTGCCTGCAATTCAGGCGTTTCCCCGAAGCCTTCGTAGGTGCGGCCCCAGCGGATATTGCGCGGCACCGCGATGCACGGGGCAAAAGTCCAGTTCAGTCCCGTGGCGCGTACTTCCGCTGCCGTGGCGCGGGCACATTCCAGCACCAGCAGCGAGTCGCGCGTGCAGCCCAGGCCGATGTTATGCGGGAAGATCGTCGCGCCGTAGACGTTGTTGTTGCCGTGTACCGCGTCGATCCCGTAAAGGATCGGGATCCCGAGCCGGGTCGACAGTGCGGCCTGCTGCATGCCGTTGTACATGCTCACCCAGTCAGCCGCTGTATTGTTGCCCGGTACGCTTCCACCTCCGCTGAGGATAGAGCCGAGGTGGTAGGTGGTGATGAGCGAATTCACGTTGGCCATGTTCCGTTCGGTTTGCACCATCTGCCCGATCTTCTCCTGCAGTGTCATCCTCGACAAAAGATCCTCCACCCGGTCGTCGACCGACGCAGTGGAATCGAGGTACACCTGGGAGAATGCCGGCAAAGCCAGGAAGCCAAGAAAGAACAGGAAATAGTGCGTTCTGAATAAGAAATCCAGTATCCTGGATCGAAGCAGTTTCTTCATCGGGAGGGGGGATTAGTGTTGGGCAAAGGTAGAGAAAAAGAGGAGATCATTGACCATCGACTCAGTGGTTGACCACCAGCCGGGCGGAATAGGCTTCTCCTCTGCGGTTGACCAGTTGGACAAAATATATCCCGGGTGACAGACCGCTGGTGGATAACGAAGTTTCCGCGTCGAATGGCTGTTCCAGCATCTGCCTTCCCATGGGATCATACAACCGCAGGTGCCCGTCTCCTGCTTCTTTCACGGCAGTGACCCTTGCACTTTCATCACAGGGGTTTGGAAAGATGATGAGCGCTCCTGTCCGGTCAACGACCTGGATAACCGTGTTGGTGCCGGCAGCCCAGCCTGTATCGAAGTCCGAATATCCCGAAGCATACCCGGTGGTGTTTGAACCGGCGATATTGTCGCCGGACCTCACCCGGTAATAATAAGTTTGTCCAATCTCTGCGTTGTTGTCGATGTACGACGATTGGCTGATCCATTCCCCGGTCAGAAGTTCCGCTTCCAGGGGATCATCCGACAGGCCGCGGTAAACGCCAAAAAATCTCCCCGGCTGGTCATCCCATGTAACAGTAATCTTCATCATATCTCCGTCGGTGGCCATCACATTTTGAGGTGCCTGCAGCAAGTTCTCAAAATCAAATCCCGACAGGATGGCTTCCTGAACACCGGCCGGCGACTGGCCGAAATTGAGCCACAGGTTGATCCTGATATTTTCCGTGCCCGGGTATTTGCAGTCATTCCCGGTATATTCAAACTGGGAGATCACCGACAGGTCCTCCCGCATGCTGATGAATTCGACGGTATCCTTTTTCCATGTCATCCGGTGGATGGTATTGATCTCGGCACCGATGGGAAAACGGAAAATATTCCCAGGGTTATTCCAGGGTTGGATAACGAACTGTCCGGCATCATTTCCGGGAATCGACCAGTAACCAAATTCGAAATCATATTCCCGGTAATAATCATCTGGCATAACGGAGGCATATGGCGAAATATCATCCCACGTAAAAATGCCAAGAATAGTATTAAGGTCTAAATTGTCGACCCGGCTTTTCAGGTGGAACGTATACGTTCCGAATCCCAGGGATGTGTCGGCGATCAGTTCAGAGCACAGCCACTGGCCCGAGGGGTTCATGATCTTCAAATGCAGGTCGGAGTTCCCGTCGATAAAGACATTCGTCTCGCCGGAGCTGAAAATATTCGGGCCGGGACTGACGGCGATATCATCGACGGATCTTTTCACGGTCCAGTTAATGCCAGACCATTCCAGGTGTCTGTCGCCATGAGGTCTTGCGACAATGGCATAGGGATGATCGAGAAATTCCGCCGGCAGGTCCCCTACCCCGTTGAAAACCGGCACCGGGTAGTTGTTGGGGACCAGTACGGTCATCAGCCGTGTGCAATAAGCATCCAGTCCGCCGGTGGTGAAGTCGAGCACAAAGCTCGAATCGGCAAGGATCTGGACCGTTGGATTGGCAAAGCTGGGTTTGGTCCACCACCCGCCGGCTTCTTCGATAAAGATCAATCCTGCCACCCGGTATGACTGTGGATCGGCATTGACTTTGCCATAAAGGTTCGATGATGCATTTCCCCATCCGGGCACTGACGTCAGCCAGATGAACTCATCGGTTTGCCCTTTCAAACTACTGAAAGAAAGCAGGAGCATACCCGCCGCCAGCAATTGCAAATAAATTTGTGTTTTCATAAGATCAAGGCTTATGTACAGGACTGTGTTAAATATACGAATTTTACACGGGGAACGGATAATTCGTTTGTTGAATCATTCAACCGTAGTTTTGGGGATAAGTGTCTGAATACGAATTGGTTCTTATCTTTGGAAGATGCAAGGGATTAAATAGAGCCCTTTCGTAGAGATTACAACGAATTTAGACCGCACAGTTCTTTGCAGGGAAAAACGCCATCCCAGTTAAAATGGGAAAACGTCAAGACCTAAGGTCGGGAAAGCTACAGACAGGCATGAATTAGGGACTTTAATTGATATATTCAAAAATAAATTATATGTATTAGCTAAAACTTAATCTGACAGTTACCGTAGAAGTGATTATGTCAAA
>CAZUDV010000015.1:0-111837 GCA_964619555.1 uncultured Bacteroidales bacterium
ATTTTATTAACTAAAAAATCACCCCAGGTGTCAGGTCAAGTCTTAGCAACTACATCTAAAGTCAATGTCTATGCCTTCATATATTGCCAGAAGTTCAGGCAATGTCCTTGTCTCAATATTCAATTCTTTGCAAATTGCTGGTATCTTTTTAAAGAGTTTGTTGTCGTTGCTTATTTCTGTTTCTTCTGTCACTAAAACAACTTCTTCACCATCTTTTTGAATATTTAAGCAAAGTATAATTTGCCTTATGTCTGCATCATTTAAAAAACTATTCTTTTGGTTTTCAAATTCCGTATCAGATAAGTTTCGTTGCTTTCTTACTATGATGTTTACAAACTGATTTTCAACTTGTCTAAGAAACTTTGCAGGTGATGGCGCTAACAATGATTCTGTTTTGTAGGGGACTTTAGCTGATTTTAAAAATGTTTTGTCTTGTAGGAAGGAAAGTGTTTTAATAATAACACCCTTCGAATTATAAGTGCATTCCTCAAAGACTTTGTCGATAATGATAATTTCACCTTGTGCTATTTTATTCTTGAAATAATTAAAAAGTAATGATTTTTTATCGAATGGCAAGTAGTAACGGACCAACGATAGGAGTGAGTTAGTATCAATTACAACTTTCATTGCAGATATCGGTCAAGTTTATCAGGCGAAATATTTAATGTCTTACAGACATCATACTCATTAATAACTCCTTCATAAAAAGCTGTCTGAATAGTTGAAATCAGTAATGGGGAATTGATGGGTTTAGGTGTAGATCCTTTCGCTTTAATTCCCTGAAGTTTTTCAAGGTCTCTTTTCTTTCTTTCGGCTTCTAGCCTTAATCGATATTCTTCATCTTTGGCGGCTTTAATTTTATTGTAATCTTTTTGAGTAATTTTTTTCTGAAAGAGTAATCTTGTAAATAAAGCGATTTCACTTAAGTGAGTCCTTTTTGAAACTCCTTCAATTGTTTCAAATTGATAGTCATTTGTCCCGTCTGCTTTGTCAATGCTTTCAATGGCTATATCCCATTCTCCTGCAAGAAAATAATAAGCGAAATCATTACACCATCTTTCAATTGCACTTAGTTTTGAACTAGCTAAGTTCAATACATCAAGCTGCTCTATTTCTTCTTCGTTTAGAAGATAGTGTCCTAACTCGTGTATGAGTGTAAAAATCTCCCTCCTAAATGAGGTCTGTTGTCGCTTAAGAACTATAACATTGGGAGTTAGGAAGAATCCATCAATATTAGCTTTTTCTTTCTTATTCCAAGTTTCAACAAACTCAAAAACTAAAATATTGTATCTTGCCAGCTTAGCAATTAGTGATCTTAGAAATTCTTTAGGAATTGGATTGAAATCTGGGTAAAGGTTATTTCTTAATTGTTTAGCAACACTTTTAGGGTCTTCATTAATAGTAAATATAGGAAGTATCCTTTCAATATTCAGCTCTGCAAGTTTTGCTATTGCAGAAAGTGAAATTTTAAACTCTTCAAATTGATATACAATTTTCTTTGCCCCTAGGTTTAAGTCTGTCCCAAATTTGGTTTTTCTAAAGAATATGCTTGCGTCTTGTGAAATTTCAGGCGATTTTGGGTCTAAATAGTAATGAAGTCCTTTATTAAAAACTTTGTCAATACGTTTCAAATGACTGATATGGATTTCATTACCAAATAGATCCTCTTTTGTCAAAGTATTTTTAAGGCCTTCACTTACAATTGCAATTAGTTCATCTACTGACATTTTGTATAAATTCAGCAGGTATTTTAATCTTGTTATATTTTGTTCTACTTTCAAGAAGTCAGTCCTTATTGCATTACAAATTTACAAATTAGAATCGTTGTATTTTCGTTCATCGTATCTTTCCATAAGACTCCTATCGTTTCTACAAATTCATTGAATTATATTGCAATGATTGAATTTAGAAATGTCCTTGTAATATAAACATATATAATAAATTCATCTGGATGTTAATTACTTAGCTATTTGACCATTGAAATAATCAAATTAAATTGCTTAGGATCTTACAAATGAAATTTCCCTTTTCCTCCCTTATCCTGCTCATATCCCACCTTTCCCTTTTTCCGTTTTAGTAACTCGATTTTTCCACGAATTTACCTGTATCGGAAATATCTGCCGCTAAGGGCTGAAAGCATTTCATGTTCCGTCATTTACTTCTTCACCCCGAAATCAACAGCCTATTCACTCCACGAGAACCGGGTTCTGTCGTCGTTACTGGCCATTGATATCAGCTAAAGAAAAGGACCGGAACCCTTGCAGCAGAATTTCCGATCCGGTACTGGTTGCGCAAAAATTTCATTTCTAACCCGGCGCGCCAGATGCCAACACAAGTCTGTAGGGCAACAGCGAAACAAATGCTTCTTACTTCATCCTTATTTTCTATTTGCGAAATTTCCGTCACTTACTCCACCAAGATCAAGGCTGCTAATCGCCCAAAGATCGCAGGCTCCCGCGATTGCTATGAGCTTGTTCTGCCTCTTTGGGACGACCTTGAATACCGTGAATCCTTTTGCGTTCTCTTAATGAGTCGTGCGAACAGAGTTCTTGGGATTTCACAGGTTTCCATGGGCGGCGTTTCCGGAACTGTCGCTGATCCAAAAGTCATCTTCCAGCATGCCCTCAAAGCAAATGCTTCTTCTCTGATCCTGCTTCATAACCATCCGTCGGGCAACACCAACCCGTCTGAAGCAGATATCCACCTTACCAAAAAGCTAGTTGAGGGCGGTAAATTGCTGGATCTGGCTGTCCTGGATCACCTGATCGTCACCACCGATGGTTATTATTCCTTCGCTGATGAAGGGCTGATTTAAATGACCTTCGGTTCTATAAAAAGAGAGTCCGGCTGGTGCCTGGCTCTCTTTTTTTGCTCGTGGAAGAATATTTTTTTCTTTTTTTTCGTTGCCACAAAAGCGACTGTGTTTGTTTTTTTTTCAACACTAGTTGTGGTGGAGCGACCTAGGGAAGCGGACTGAGGATCCGCCAGCTGGCGGAGACGAGGGAGCTTTCCAGTCGCGGAACCACAACGAAAAAAATATAAGTCAGTTTATTTTATGGGGATGCAACTGAACATGTCGCTTCGTTTATCTTTACTATTTTTGACAGAACTATTAACTTCCTTTTCTATGTCCGATACAATTTACCAGGTAAAAATTATTTTAAAGGGTTCGAAACCTGAAATCTGGCGGCGAATTCTTGTTCCGGCTAACGTACGTTTAGCAGATTTGCACAAAATCATCCAGATTGCATTTGGCTGGGAAGATGCTCATCTTCATCAGTTTATCAAAAATAATAGGTTTTATGCGGTACATTATCCTAATGATCCTACCTGGTACGAAATGGACAATATAGACTACATAAGGGAAAAGATGTTATTATCTGACTTATTAGGGTCGGTTAAAGAGGTACTCGAGTATGAATATGATTTCGGTGATGGCTGGATGCATGTTATTTTGCTGGAAAAGAAATTACCCGTTGATCCTGATGTGAAGTATCCCCTTTGCCTGGATGGAAAACGGAGCGGTCCACCTGAAGATTGCGGTGGCATTTGGGGATATGCCGATCTGCTTGAGATTTTAAAGAATCCAAAACATGAAGAATATGAGAGTTACAAGGAATGGGTCGGGAAACGATTCGATCCGGAATCTTTTAATTTGGACAAGGTAAATCGGATGTTCCAAAAATTGAAATTGCACTGAACTTTCTTTCTTAAAAGCGACCTGGGGAAGCGGACTGACATCTCCCCCTCTCCGATTTGGAGAGGGGGACAAAGGGGGTGAGGCTGTCGCGGAACCACAACGAAAAAATATTTTGTATAGAATATTGCCTTTTCTATACATATCAGCCCTTGTGTGTAAAGAAAATCGAAAAATCTATACAGAGCAGCATTGAATAGATTTACTCAACGTATTGAGTAAAATTACTCAGTATATTGAGTAATTTATTTGATCCTCCCAAAACCTCTGTCAAACAAGGCTTTTAGAAAGATATTGCATTAATTCCTGCAATCTTTTTAGGTAGGGCAGATAAGTTGAATTGCCATTATTAGACTTTATGATTTCCAAATGGCTGTGGATAAACTTTGAAGGATCTTCAATTAAGCTGTATGAATTAATCCGGATCGGACTTTCAGGTACTGATATCCGATTAAAACAACTTTGAAGCTCCTTGATCTCCTGGTCCCATGGTTCAGGCTTGACCACTTCAGCGTGATCATTGTTCTTGAACCCGATAAGCAGAGCAATGTCAAATTCGCCAAAAGTTTTTGGAGTGAATGAGAAGGAGGGAGGTGCAATTGAAGGTTCCGGTTCTTTTTCAAGTACTGGCTCTGGTTCTGGTAAGGCAAAATCTTTATGATTATACCTTATTAAATAGTCCGATAAATCGAGTCCTTGTTCCTTGTCTGTTTCACTGGCATTGCACTCCAGTAAATCAGAAACCGAAATTTTTGCTAGCTGGGGACTATTCTTTGCTTCATTATTCCATTTTTCAAAGCCTTTAAGGTCTGGGAATAATACAACAAGCCGACCTTTTAATACCTGAAATTTATCCGCTTTCAGATTCAGATTTTCTTTACCTCCAACTGCTAACCAAATAAACTGAGGCAGATATACACTGGCAATAATGGCTGTCTTTTCGCTTTCAACTATAGCAACGGGCTTTATTTCATCCTTTAATAGGTGTTCGCCAAATAAGCATTGTTTTAGCACAAATTCGGGCAGTTTCGGGGATTTATGTACCCAGGTAATTAAATTATAAGGTTCTTTTACCCTCTTACCTGTAGTTGGGCTGTAAAGCATTATTTTACCTGTTCTAACTTCTCCGGTGATATCAATTTGCCAAAATAGAGTTGCTCCTTCCCAATGCTTTGAGGTTGCAATAAAATATTTACTTATCACCTGGTTGGTGATCTCAATCCCGAAAAGGTTAGTAAGGAATGTGACAAAATGATTTGCCTCATAACCTTTTAAGCTTGCTTTGAAGAGCTCAACTGGTATGAGTGAAACGGACTTTGTTTCGTTATTGGTAGTTTGCGAAATAGGTGACACTGTAATGATTTCGCCGTTTGAGAAATATTTATAGTCAGTATTTACAAAAGTCAAGTTCGATTTATCGGTATTAAGATACCACTCTGAAACATAACAACCCTTTTCCGCCATTTCAAAAACCTGGGATTTTGGCAAGTAATGAACCCCGTTTGAGGCTTTTAATTGATAAGCCCGTTCGCTGTGGACTTTAATATTATCGAAAGGGACAAAAAAACATTTTGTTTCAGCCGGAGGCAATTTATGATAACCACATTTATCTGTACGGTTGCATTTGCCAAGATCTTCTGCAATATGGCTTCCAGTAAATATATCAATGTATCTGACAAAGGTTTTTCTGCCATCTTTGCAGCTAGGGCAAATGTAACGGGTTGTCATGCCCTTGTAAGGTTCTAGTTTGTATCGAGCTTCTTTCATGTTAAAATAAGTTTATTTAACTGCTTCACATAGTTCACTTCATTCACATCTAATTTTAAGGTGGTGAACAAGGTGAACAAAGTGAACTATGAAAAAGAAAGTATTTTTTTCATGAATACTACAAGCCCGGTGTTCTTTCTCTCAATTACAAAGCCTGCAGCCCTTAACCTTTCCCCAAATGTTCTCTTTGAGCAGTAATGGTAACCGCTGTCATTGCAATAGGTACGGTATAATAAAAACAAATCTTTAAATTCAATGTACCCATCAATGCTTTTTTCATATTCTTCATCAGATAAGAATAATTGCACCGTGTCAGATTGTCTCTTGTATAAGTCTAATTGCCTGGATACTGCTTCGCTCGGTGTAAAATTTTTCTGTTTCATTAACCGTTGAAGCCCAGCCAATACCCAGTTAAAAACGCCCGACAGTTCATGTCTGATAATCTTTTGCGCTAATTGCTTATCCTGTTCAGATTCGGCAATAGTTACCTCAAAAGGAACGATAAGAAACCGCCTGAAATAAGCAGATGACTGCTCGACGTCTTTAGGCAATTCGTTACAATTGAAAATAAGTTTCGCATAATTGGTCAGTGTGAAGGGTTCACGGTAGGGCAAACGGGCATCAACTGGTTCTCCTGAAACCAGTTGTTTAAAAATAGACGTTTCCAGCTTTCCGTTAATTTCACTGGCATAATTTACCAGTTTGTTAGCCAGCATGGCCCGGAAATAGCCATTATCATTGGTGAGGTTTTGCAAGGAATAACTACTAACATTCTCATCACCACCCAACAAAGCATTTACAACCTCAAAGAATACTGATTTCCCATTTGCTCCGGTTCCATATAGCAATAGGGTTTTTTCCAGTTTCAAAGTACTCGTCTTAATAAAAAGGTATGCTAAATATTCAGCAAGTATCATTTGTCGTTCAATGTCAGGCTGAACTTTGTTTAAATATGACTGAAATAAAGGTGTTTGGGCTTCAGGGTCATATTCAAATGGCAATTGATAGGTAATGAAATCCTCTCGTTTCGGTGGTCTTAATATTTGTCTGTAGGGACTGATTTCGAAAGTTCCGTTTTTCAGGTTAATTAAAACAGTTTCGTCTAACGGTTCTGGCTTTGGCAAATTGGCAACGGCAAGGAATTGCTTATACAACTGTTCCCGAAATAAATAATGCCTTGCATCGAATTTGTCAATACCCATTTTTTCGGCTGCCTGTCCTAAAAACACTTGTAATTCGGCATTATCAAACAAATTCCAGTATGCGCCGTTGTATAAATAGACGAAATCGTGGTTTTTACAAATGCCCCAGTTGTTTAATTGAGCCATATTTAAAATACCCTCAATGCTGCATACCAGGAAATGCTTTTTGTTTAGTTTTTCCTTATAATCTTTAAATCCTGCCTGCTTTCTGAAATCAACTTTCTCAATTTGCCCGAGCAGTCTATTAAGTATTTCCTTGTGTTTTACTGGCTCAAAGGCTTTCAAGTGCTTTTCGGCCTCAGTAATGATTGCCTTAATCCCGATGCTGGATTCCTCAAACTTAATTTGTGGTCTCTGTTCCATATTAAATTCTGTTAAACTGGGTTGTATGCGTTGAGACCTTTTCAATATTTGTGGTTAAGTACCAGGCTTTATAGCCGGTAATTTCGCACTTGGTTTTAGTTACTTCCCAAAGTAGATCAGCCAATTCCAATTCTCGTTTGTACCGGCAAATGCTCCTCCTGGGAACACCTGTTTCATTGGATATCATGGAACCTGTGGCAATATGGTCCTGCAGGTAGCTAAATATGGTTTGCAACTGGGTGGGCGGTGTCGTATCTTTGCTCAATCTACTGTGCAAATTACGGGGGCTGGATGTGTGATTATTTCCCATATTTCAGCCCTTTCCTTATTATATACTGGTCAGCTTCTGACTGTATTTCTGCAACAGTCTTTTTCCTGCCAGTCTTTATCCATTCGGTCAGTTCTTGTTTAGTGAAATAGAGGCGTTTGCCTTTTTTTGCTACAGGAATAGCCTGGCGCTGGACCAGGCCATAGATCGTCGGAACCGAAAGATGGATGATCTCAGCAGCTTCCCTTATGGTTAACAATCTGTCGTTATCAACCCGGGCAGCATTGTTTTGTGATTCTAAAAGCCGTTCTATTCTTTCCAGTTTATTATATAACTGTGTGACGGCTTGAGGCAGGTCATTAAAAGTGATTTCTTGCATGGCATAAAGTTTTAATAGTTTAAGCCGCAAGATTATACTATCACTTATGGGGGTTACAATGGGGTTATGGTCTTAGGATGCCAACCCCATAAGATATTTAATAATTGTTATGATTTCTTTGGCGAGCCTTGGTCTCTTTGACAATTTGGCCATTTTCGATTTTAATCAAAGGGTTTTTGCTGGGGTACTCTTTCGTTGAGATATATTTTTCTACCGTTTTAGGAAGGAATGGTTGAATCTGATTGCGGTAGGTAAATTCAAAATTCTTTACGATCCATTGCTGTAAATCATTTTTACTGCAGCCAATGATAAAATCATGCTCAATTAATTTCCGGAAAGTATCGGTCAACCTGTTGCCATTATCTTGAAACACTAGCATTTCTTTTGGTTTCTCTCCAGAGTTTAATAGACTTGATAGCTGCACCTGGTGCTCAGGTTTAAAATAGTCTTTAAGGATTTCGAAAATGACGGGTATTGCACCGGGTTTGAAAACCGGTTTTATGGGTATCTGAGGTTGATTCCCGCAATCCTTTTCTTTAATCGGAATTTCTTCTAGCCTCGTTTGATCATCAATTTCATTTTCTTCATCCAACTGAAAGTAGTAAAAGATGGTATTAATATCTATATATACCTCTTTAAGTATTTTAGATAAAGAGATATCATTATCATCACAAACAGATTGAAGCTCCTCAAACAAGTATAACCTTAAATTGTAGAACTTATGAAAGATCAGCCCCTGTTTTGCTATTTGGGGAGGGTTATTGACATCTTTCCCCAAAAAATCATAATTATCAGCATCTGGATCATTTTTCAAATTTTCAAAGTAATCACAATCAACCGTCCTATATATTTCATTAACATAGAACCGGATTAGTTCAGTCTTTTGTTGACGATCCAGTAGTATCAGGTTTTCATGAAGCTCTCTTCTGACAGGTTCAAAATAGGAATAAAAATCATCGTCATTTAAATCAAATATGATTCGATAATTAAGATAAGCTGAGACCTGAGTTTCAATGATAAAGTCAATACACTTATATAGTTCTTGCGTTTTCATCATATTTATTCACGACGGAGCTAAATTACCCGAAAGTATAAATGTTAGTGAAAATGTTAGTAAAAAAAAAGACAGCTACTTTTTTGATTTCGTAACTGTCTGATTTTCTTGTCGGAGTGGGGAGATTTGAACTCCCGACCTCTTGACCCCCAGTCAAGCGCGCTAACCAGGCTGCGCTACACCCCGTACTGTCAAATATATCCTGGTTTCAACTCCCGACCTTCCCGCCGGGGCGGGACGCGCTAACCAGGCGGAGTTTATCCCGCTAGAGCAGGACTACACCCCGTATTGACAAACATATATCCTGATTTTAATTCCTTACCGTCCGGTCAAACGGAATACAATAACCAGGGGCCTTTAATCCCGCCAAAGCGGGACCACACCGTGTTAATGTTTATCGGATGCAAAATTAGGGATTTTTTATTAAATCACCCAGCTAATTATTACTTTCCAGGCGAACAAATCATCTTTGTCAATTGTGAAGATCCACTTCCCAATCTCCGGGCTCATAGATTTCAAACTCGAAAATCGCATTGACCATTACCGTTCGCGACTTGTTCCAGGTCGAATAAGATACCTTTACCGTGACGGGGAATGTGATATTTTCATAACCGATGGCCTGGCCAAGGCGGGTATCTGTTCCACTGGTGGTCGAGAGCAACAGGTTTTCAATTCCCAGGTTTCGTGCCCCGTTCTGGTAAAAATTGATCAGTACGCGGCTCAGCGACCCTCCTGTCTTGGTTATGGTATACCGGTCGATGCTTATGCTCTTCCATACTTCAGGGCTTTTGGGAACAGGCCCCAGGTACAGATCATTCTCCCACAATCCGGCCAGGGCCGTGTCTCTTCCTTCAATAAAAAAATTCATGGTCCCTTCTCCCTGCCTTAGCCCATTTTTCCATTCCCCGGTATAATAATCGCCATTTGCCCAGGTATAGGTACCGTTGCCTTCAGGAAGCCCCTTGCTGAACTGTCCGATATAGGTATCGCGGCCGACAGCTTTGCCTTTTCCGTGTGCCAGCCCGTCCTTGCATTTGCCTGAGTACTCGCCGGATACCTCCGGTTTGAGCACCCTGCAATCCTCCTGGGCGGGGAGGCTCAGGCTAACCATACCCGGCACCAGGAAGATTAGGAATTTCAATTTGTTTTTCATCCGTTAATCTGTATCCCTGTAAAAGTACGACAATTTAATATACTGATCATACGGATATTAATTGGCTGCCATCGGTTCCCCTTTGACATAATGGAACCGGTCACCTTTGTTCACGGGGTATTTCATAGGTTGCTGGATCCCATCTTTGGCAGCCTGAAAGACAAATTTCTGGTATTCAAAGGAATACATCCCTGAGTGCATCGGGACAAACAGGGCGGGTTGCAACTTTTTGAGCGTGTAATAGGTTCCGTCTTTGACCTGTTCGGGAGTGCCCAGACCGCATCCGCGGATTGGCCCGAACAAAATGTCGATCTGTTTGTCCATGGCTTCAATCAGATCGATCTCCCTGGTGTATTCTTCCGCCAGTTCATCCTTACCATTGGCATGATCACCCATATGAAAAATGACCAGTCCGTCAACCTCTACCAGGAATCCTCCGCCTTCATCAGTCGATTTATTGGCATAGATTTTCATGCCATCCACCACTGCTTCAGAATTGACCGGTACAAAGGTGTATCCGCCACTTATCCCGTCAGGCTGAAAGCAAAATATGTATTCCGTTCCCGGAATCACCTCCTTCCAGGAGAAAACCGATGGGCTGTAATGATCCTGGTGACCATGGGTACAGAATACTTCCAGGTTCTGATCCTTCAGGCTGTTCAAATCCGGGCATCCTGCTGAAAGACAGGGATTGTCTGCCTTCCTGGACCTGGTGTCGTCGAAATAATCGAACACCAGGAAGTGATCGCTGGTTTTGATGGCCCAGCCGCTGTGGCCCAGGTACCAGATCATGGCTTCCCCTTGCCCAAGTTGTTGTTTCATCGGGCAATCCATAGTGAGGTATTTCACAACGAGACTATCGTTACCCCCGGCTGCAAGCATATCATAGCCAACCTTGTTCTGACCATAGTAAAAGGCATAATCCACTGGCGTCCTGCCTTTGTTGTCTTTTATTTCCGGGCTTGAACCATTTTGAGCCAGGTATGAAGCTATGTCGCCATAGCCCATGGTAGTTGCAAGGTGCAGTTCTGTGCAGCCCTGGATATTTTCGGCGACATTCATGAACGCTCCATGTTCAACCAGTATCTTTACGGTCTCCAGCTTGCCGCTTTTCACTGCGCAGTGCAGTGGCGTTAGCCCGTCGGCATTGTAAAGATTGACTTTTGCCCTGTTGTCGATCAGGATCCTGGCCAGCTCGGGTTTTCCCATCTGACAGGCCAGGTGGAGCGGAGTCTGGAAATTAGGCCCGCAGGTGCAGGCCTTATTGCTTTTGCAGGGGTCGGGGTTAACATCCGCCCCGCTGAGGATCAGGAACCGGCCGATCTCTGCCGAATTCTCAGGCCAGGCAGCGTATGCCAGCGGAACAAATCCATTGGGAGTAGCGGCGTTCATGTCAGCGCCACTTCCGATCAGCAGCCGGGCCACCCTTATGTTGCCACGGCCCACTGCGTCGTGCAATGCGGTGAATCCATTCTTGTCACGGTGGTTTACATCAGCGCCTTTCGACAGAAGGTAGCTGGCGGCATCATATGAATTCCGGCCTACCGCCCAGGCCAGGGGTTGGGCACCATCCTCCGCTTCAACATTTATATCGGCGCCATTTTCCACGAGACATATAACGATATCGGTCCGGCCATATGAAGCAGCCAGGTGCAGCGGGGTGTAGCCTTCGTCCGTCCTGCTATTCGGTTGCCCCCCCTTCTTCATCAGCAGTTTTAACAGGTCCACATTCCCTGAAATGGCGGCATAATGCAAGGAACCCATGCCAGAAATATTTCCCGCTTTGACGTCTGCCCCTTTTTTTATCAGGAAGTCGACCATTTCCAGTTGGCCCCTGCTGGCAGCGAACAAAAGCGGGGTCATCTGGTTGATGTCCCTGGAATCCACTTTCACACCTTGTGACAGTAGCATTTCCGCAATTGGAATACTTCCGCTGAAGGCTGCCAGATGGATGGGCTGGGAATTTTCCCGGTCACCTTTCAAAGGGTCAGCACCTTGTTCCAGTAAAAAAGCGGCAATGTCCGACTGGTTCTGTTCAGCAGCCAGGTTCAATGGAGTGAGGAATTCGGTGTTCTTTTGGTTCAATAAGCCGGGATCTTTTGAAAGAAATTCTTTCACTTCGGTGAGATCACCGGCTTTTATCGACGTCCAGATATCCTGTGACTGTAAATGTGCATAGGGAATGCACATCAATACCATCGGAAGGTAAAAGCATTTCAGTAAACTTCTCATAACTATTTCATTTTGATTTGATCATTGATATGAGAAAGTTAAACCGGATAATCCACTTTGACACTGAGGATTTTACATTTGGGGATTATGGATTGACAGGTCGTAAGAAATTAAAAACCCCGGCTGGGAACCGGGGCTTTCAGAGAATCCTTAGTTAAGCTCTCTTACAGGGATGCCAGGTCGTCTCCAGGCACCGAGACAACCTTCAGTTTTATACCCATTTCGTCATTTATGAAATCATCTTTGAGCTCGGCAAAGAGCTTTTTGGATTTATACTGCACGTTCCATTCCGTCCGATCGATGAAGAACATGTTTGATTCGGCCGTGATCCGGTTGTCAGCCTTATCAACTTTTGCATGAAATGTGATGCTTTTGGTGATTCCCTTCATGGTGAGGTTGCCGGTAATGGCATGTGAAGGAACTATGTCGCCTTTTTCTTTCGATTTGTCGATCATGGTCCCGTCGACTGGCTTGACATCGGTTATTTCAAAGGCAGCCTGGGGATGGGTTTCGACCTCGAAGAAATCGGCTGACTTGAGGTGTCCGGTCAGTTTGCCGTTCCATTCCGGATCCGTCAGGTCGAGGACTGTTATCGAATTCATATCAAAGGTGAATTTGCCCCCCGTAATCATACCGTCTTTTACCATAAGGTTTCCTTTGGTAACATTAACGGTCCCATGGTGCTGACCGGTAGGTTTGTAACCCTCCCATGCAATCTGGCTTTCTTGTGGATTTACTACGAAAACTTTGTCAAAGGATGCTGCCTTGCTTTCCACAGCTTCTTTTGTCTGGGTTTTTTCCCCGCCACCGGTTGAACACGATGCGGCAATTGCTGCGATAACTAATAAAGATGCAAGTTTTACTGTATTTTTCATGGTATTCGCTATTAATTGTTTGAGTTAATATTTTATTGTTAGTCAAAATAACCAATAACCATTTAACTGATGAATGACAATTTTGTTCAAGGGATCAGGTAAAAAGTTGCACAAAAAATATTTGCCGCAAATTCACAGTTTGATAATTGCATAAAGCAAAAAAACCATGAACTTGCGGCAATAAGGAAATAATGACCGACAAGCCGGTGAAAAAGAAGTGGGGAATTATCCTTCGACCTCCACGATATCAGCCTTTGGGGCATTATTCATTACGGAAGCGATCCCGTTGTCACAGCCGCTTTCGGTTTTGTACATCTGGCTGGTTCCGATGATCTGCTTATTGGCTGCTTTCAGAACGAATCTGAATTCTCCGCCGGCTGAAGTGATTTTTTCAAAATTATTCTGGTGGGCTGAGTTTTTTTTGACCGACTCAATCCCATTCAGGCATCCGGCTTTTGCACTGTAACCTTCACCGCTTAAAATGATCTGACCATTATCCGCTTTCAGTCTGAAACGGAATTCCTGTTTTTTTCCACTCTGGTATACTTCAAATTTTGCCATGATTAAAAAGATTTAGGTTTAAGAATTACTTGAATATTTTTCCGAGCAGTCCGCCGAGAAGCCCGCCAGTACTGCTTTTACCAAATATTTCATTCAGCGGTGACGGGTCGTCATCCGGAGTTTCACTGTTCTTCTTGGTTATCAGGTTCATCAATATGGGTATGACAATCCCGGCAATGGTGGAAGCAACGGCCGGTGAAATACCCAGTTTACTGGTGATTCCTGAGATGACTCCATCCGTAATGGACGATTGCAGTTGATTGGCCTGACCATTGTTAGGCTGGTTGGAAAAGAGGTTCAGGACTGTTGACAATCCTCCGCCGGTCATTTCTCCCATAACTTTTTCCTGGGCTACATTACCGACAATGGAAAGGACATCATCCAGTTTGTCGGCAGGCAGGTTGACTTGTGACAGAATTTCATTGCCTACCTCGCCTTTTAAAGACTTAATGATTTGATCGAGCATGATTTCGATTTTAAATATTAATAATTTGAAAAATTTTCCTGGCCATGAACTTTAAAAGTAATGCTTTTTTTCGGGAAACTCAATTAAAAGTTAATTTTTGCCAAAGTCTAGTACAAATTTATTGAGGCGGGATTAACAATTGAGCCCCGGCATTGTGGGCAGAGATGTTCATTTTTCAAATCAATATCTTCGACATAGGTACTGGATTGCATCACGCAGCCGGGTGATTTACAGTGAATCAGGCCGAAAGTGTGTCCCAGTTCGTGAACGATTTCCTTTCTGAAACGGTTGGAGAGGATTGTTCTATCTGCCGGCATGCCATAAAATTCATTATTCAGCCGGTAAGAAGATGCGACGGCAGATTTTCCGCCTAATATGGCCTGTCCGAAAATGTACGTCAGGATCGGGATGAAGAGGTCCACATTTAAAAGACCGACGACCTTAACGCTGTCTGTGGTATGCAAGGATTCCACCTTTTGTAAAAGTGTGTTGCCATTGTATTGCCTGCGAACCGGATCGTAGAATTCGCTCAGGTCGATGTGTGCGTCGCGGAATCTGACGGGAAATTGAAACTCTGTCATCACTGATTGGGCTATCGGCCCGAACAGGTGCTTGTCAAAATAACCGAAGGTAATTATTGTGATATATTGAGAGGACATTATTTTGAAAGCCTGACAGGGTTCATCTCACTTGGCCGCATTATGGATTTTGCCTTATTGATTAATTAAGACGGAGGTTTTAATCCATGCTTCTTTATCTTGTTGTAAAGTGTTACGCGGTCGACTTTCAGGGCCTTGGCTGACCGGGATATATTCCAGTCATATTTATTCAGGATCTGAAGTATGAATGTTTTTTCAAAATCATTCAAGCTTTCAAGGGACGAACTGATCTCTTCCCTTGAAATTGGCAGGTCTTTCAGGTGTATTTTTTTCCCATTGCCAACCACAATGGCCCTTTCGATCATATTCTCCAGCTCCCGGATATTTCCCGGGAAAGGGTAGACCTCCATCCGTTTAATTGCAGCCGGGTCGATGGTAACGATTGGTTTATTCATTGAAGTACAGTACTTATGAATGAAATAATCCACCAGGAGCGGAATATCCTCTGGCCTTTCGCGCAAAGGGGGGACGTGTATGTTTACTACATTGAGCCTGTAAAAAAGGTCTTCCCGGAATTCGCCTTTTTCAACCATTAATTTCAGATCCCTGTTGGTCGCACAGATAAGACGGAAATCGGAGGATATTTCCTTGTTCCCTCCAACGCGCATGAAACTCCTGGTCTCAAGAACGCGGAGCAGTTCCACCTGCATTTTGGCACTGATCGTGGCGATTTCATCCAGGAATAAAGTTCCGTTATCAGCCATCTCAAAGCGCCCTTTACGGTTATAAAGCGCTCCGGTAAATGCCCCTTTTTCATGTCCGAAAAGCTCGCTTTCAAGAAGACTTTCGGTCAGGGCTCCGCAATGGACACTGACCATTGGATAGAACTTCCTGGATGAGTTATAGTGGATTGCTCTGGCTATTAGCTCTTTACCTGTGCCGCTCTCACCGGTTATGATAACGGATGAATTGGACTGTGAGACACTTTCAACCTCTTTCAGCACCTTTTTCATCACCTCGCTATCGCCAATGATATCCTCGACATTTTCAAGTGTAAATACTTTTTTCTTGAGGTTTTCATTCTCTTCTTTCAGGAGGATCTGTTTACTGGCATTTCGGATAAGGTGGGAGAGGTCGTCCGGATCAAAGGGTTTGGTGATATAGTCGTATGCCCCGTCCTTCAGGGCTTTAACTGCGGTATCTACCGTTGCGAATGCAGTCATGACAATGATTATCGAGTCTTTATCAAGCGCTTTGATCCGCTTTAATAACTCCAGTCCGTCCATGCCCGGCATTTTCAAGTCGGCCAGGATAATGTCAAAATCTTCATTTTCAAGAATTGATAAAGCTCTTTTCCCATTTTCTGCGCATCTGACATAAAACCCGTCTTCTGTGAACCAGTTATTCAGGGAATCCCTTACTGATTCCTCATCATCGACGATTAATATTGAGATCTTCCTGGTCATCATTGTGCTTCTGAGTTAATTAAAGGTAAAGTGATGGAAATAGTAGTACCGACTCCTACCAGGGATTTAACCTGAATCTTTCCCTTGTGGTTCTGGATGATGCCGTGCACGATTGGCAAACCGAGGCCAATACCACTTGCATCCTGTTTCGTAGAGTAAAAGGGCTCGAAGATATGCTGGAGGTCCTCATCGGATATGCCAATTCCATTATCAACGATTTCCAGTTTTATATTATCTTCGTCAGGATTTGAAGTTCTTAGAATGATTTCACCATTTTCACGGATAGCTTCGGTCGAATTCACGATTAAGGCGACGCACGCCTGTTTGATCTGGTTCGGGCTGCAGTATACCAGGTCAGATTTGGCGGTGAAATCGGAAAGGAATGAAATATTGGCTATTTTGACCGGGTGAGTCATAAGCTCATAGGTTTCCTGAAGAACGGTGTGTAGATGCTGCGGTTCAAAATCTGATTGTTCCTTTTTGGAGAAATCCAATAAGCCTTTGACAATATCGCCGCACCGTTTGGTTTCACTCTCTATCATTTTCAGGTGCTGCAACATGGATTCCCGCTTGGAGGCATACAGTTCGGGGTTGCTTAATTGTTTATAGATGAGCTTTGTATAAACCAGGATACCGGAAAGGGGATTGTTTATTTCATGAGCTACCGAGGAGGATAATTTTCCCAGCGAAGCCAGCCGTTCCACATGAATGATCTCATTCTGGACAGCACTCAGCTCCTCGGATTTTTTCCTGACTTTGTATTCCAATTGTTGCGACCAGTTCTCCAGTTCCTGGGTGGCTGCCTGCAAATTGTCGAGCATATCGTTGAAAGCTTCGGAGACCACCCGCATGTCGTCCAGCTGATTGGGTCTTATTTCAACCCTTGAACTTCGATCTCCCTGTGAAACAGCTTCACTGACTTTAACCAAATCGTTGAGAGGATTTTTAATAGCTCTTTTGGTGAAAAAGATCAGGAACAAAACAAGGACACAGGTGGCCAGTGCCGCAAATATGAAATATTCACGCAGTGATCTTTCAATTGATTCATCGACATCCCTCAGCGGTAATTTAATGATCAGGGAACCCAGGACTTCATCGGATTCCTGGTGAAAGTGGCAGGAACTCGTGTAGCAGGATCTTTCATTCATGATGGGTGTGCGGATCAACAGATAACGGTAATCGTTCGATTTCTGGCTCATTTTGCACTGGCTGTCCTTATCGATGATCTTATAGGTCTTTTCCTTTACCGGAAACATCGTGGAAAAATCCTCGTGGCAGTTTTTACAGTTTGGATCCACATGCCCTTCAGACTCGTCAGAAAAAGAGGAATAAACCGGGTTGTCGTCGCTGTCATACATATTGACATCCTGAATGCCTGACATGGTGTTAATGATATCGAGGGTATTCTGCAAGGTCCTTTTATCATTCTCCATCATCGAATGGTAAAGGGCCCCCTCAACCAATGAGCCGACATCATCGCCGTTTTCACGGATTACCTCATTCACAGATTGCTCATATACCGAACGGAAAATAATCCCGAATGAAAGGAACATAATTATTGATAACGTGGTGAGTATCAATACTACCTGTCCGTATATAGATGACCTGAGCTTGAAAAAATCCGATACTTTTTGCCACCACTGGCCTTTATCCCCACTATTTTTAACGGAATCCATCCTGCTTTGAATTAATTAAATAACGCTAAAAAGGAAGTGCAATTATTTTATGCCAATATAGAAAAAAACTGGTTATGAACAACCAGTTTTTGACAGAAATGGCTATTGTACACGCAAAGAAGCGAAGAAATTATCCCCGGTATCCTGTATTTCCTTCAAAGTGATTGATCTTGTGTTTATACCGGATCCAGGAATTCCCTTTGAAAATCCTGCCAGACCTCCGCAGGCAGGTCATTGATCACATCGCGCGCAATTTCTCCTCCATCCTGCAAAATTACAGCGGAAAATTGCGGAGAATGCTGACTGGTTTTGTGAGCCAGGAAATCCTTCAGCCGATCCAATTCACTTTTTAACCAGGCCGTTGCTTCATCCGCAAGAAAATAGGAACTGGTTTCCATCTTCCATTTATCAGGTTTGATCTCGCAGATCCAGTTTTGATGGACCGGAGCATCGGATTCTTCCGGGTTATCTGCTAAATGAGGATTATTGCTGATGATCCTGCCGGTAATGGGAGAATATACCCGTAACTTCTTCCCGTTGATTCCGATCTCTGCCAGAACATCTCCTTTTTTGACCATCTCATTTGAATATTTCAGAGGATTAATCTTCATATCACCGGCAATCCCATGCATTAAATGATCCAGTCCTACCTTCGCAAGGCCGGTTCTTTCCAGATGGGTCCAGGTGTGATGTTGACTGTAATACAGTCCCTGTGGAATATTCATCGCGTGAATTGGCTGAAAACTAAAGACTTTACGGATTTCTCGCGAAATCTTCACTTTCTTATCCAGCAACAGGGAAAATGGAATAAATAGCAATAGAAAAGCAATAATAACGAGGTATTCGATTCCTTTTGTGTCAAAAATGTTGACATATGTAAACCCGTCCATGACAATAATTTTTTTACAATTTATAATTTTGTTGACATTATTTATTTTCAGTTTCTTTAACCCAGGAGGGCGACTCCCTTAAAACCGGCATGCGATTGATCACCCAGCGGAAAATCCAGATCTCCGCGAACAGGACGGTCAACGTGACAACTATTTCCATCCAGGAGGGGAAATAATGGTCCGGCATATCCCATTTAAAACCTATTACGGTAACATTCAGCCTGTTAATGATCACACCGATGATGGTCATAATGGAAGCGATCTTGATCATCAGGATATTATCGGTCCGGTGACTCTGGTAGAATAAGACCATTGGAATCAGCACAAATCCGATCATTTCCACCAGGAACCAATAACCCATCGGGGTAAAGATCAGGTTCCAGTTTTTGTCGTGTATGAAAACAAGCAGTTGGAGGAAGAAATAAACGAACAAGGTAACAGCGCAAATCTTTGATAAGCTGATAATGATATTTTTATGTTCAGCGTGATTCTTTTCGCTGATCTGGTTGAAGAATACCTTGTGGCTGATGGAACCTTCGAAAATGACCATGGAAAGACCTGCAAAAATGCTTGAAATAAAGAATAATATCGGGATGAATTCCGAATACCACAACGGGTGGATCTTTTCTTTGGCCATCAGGTAAAGCGCACCCAATCCGGATTGATGCAGCATCGACAGGGTGATGCCAAAAATGACTGCGGCCACGGTCATACCGGATAGTATTTTGCGAATCCTCCTGGCACCCAGCCATTCAGCAATAGCCGGTGAAAATTCGATCAGCTGTGCTATCATGTAAAGCAAAAAGTGCCAAGCCACCAGGAACAACACCGATGACGTGCCGAAACTATTGCCGATGATCGGATTGACCACGTTCCAGGGCCGGCCCAGGTCCAGCAGAAGAGCGCCGGCATAAAACACATAGGCCAGAAATCCGTTCAGTACCGTAACCCTGACTATTGAATGGTACTTTTTAATATTGAGGATATAGACCATGAAAGTGATGACATAAGCGCCGCCTGCAAAAGCTACGCCCGTTACCACATCAAAGCCGATCCATAAGCCCCAGGGGACTTCCTGGGAAAGGTTAGTGACGGAACCGATCCCTTTCCAGAACCGAATGACAATGAGCACCAGTCCAAGCAGGATGATCGGGACAGAAATGATATTAAAAGGGGTGAAAATCTTCCCTTTTGGTTTTAATTCATTTAGAAGGAATTTCCATGTGGATTTGGATTCCTGTTCAAATGATACCGGGATTTCAGTTTTCATCGTCATGGTGTTCAGTATTTTGGTTGTTCTTGGTAGCTTTATGGATTCCCAGCAACAGGGCGGGCATTACGACAAACACAGTGGGGACACTGTAGAGAAATCCTTTGGTAAGTGCAGGATAGGAAGCTTTCTGAATGTTGGTCTTAAGTCCCAGTTCTTCAAATGGAACAGGCGACAGGTACAGAAATCCTGTGCCACCGGCTTCATGTTCCCCATAAATGTGATCGACATAGGTATCCGGATTTTCCACAATGCGCTTACGGGCTTCCCGGATCAGGTCACGGCGGTTTCCAAAAGTCAGGGCCTCATTCGGGCAGTTTTCAACGCAGGCCGGGACATTGCCCTCTTTCAGCCTGTTCTCAAAGCACATAGAGCATTTCTGAATTTTTGGATTTGGACTGAAATATTCGAATTTCGGCACATCGAAAGGACAGGAGACCATACAGTACCGACAACCCATGCATTTTGCCGGATCCCAGATCACAGGCCCTTCTTTAGTTTTATGCATGGCCTGGGTAAGGCAGGCTGCGACGCAGGCCGGTTCATTACAGTGCATGCACTGGGATTTCAGGTACATGGGCCCCTTGGAGGTCTGGTATTCACTGACTACAGTTCGGTACACCTCATCAGTATGCCTGATCCCTTCCACATCATCGGGAGGAGGGGGGAGGTGGTTCTCTTCCGCACAACTGTATTCACAACTGCGGCAGCCGACACAACGTGTTATGTCGTAAAGAATCCCTTTAAATTCGACCGGATCCTTGACCTCCGGTGCAGCGTTCAATTGTTTCCCGGTTGCCAGGGCTGCACCTGTCAGTCCCAGGACTTGCAGAAAACCTCGACGATTAATAGCCATAAGTTTAAGTTTTAGCTGTGAGAGTTAATTTTGATTTTATCAAAGGGTCTACCGGTTTACGTCCAGGAACCGGCTCTGAAATTCTTCCCAGATTTCCGGATCCATATTCTCCAGCACATGTTCTTTTAGAAGTCCTCCATCCTGCAGGATATTCATGTAGCTGAGCTGCTGCGGCTGAGATGGAAAAGCCAGGAAATCCTTCAGCCTGACCATTTCGTCACCCAGCCATTTAATGTATTTTCCAGCCATACTGAGCAGTGAGATTTCGTGAAGCCAGTTGGAAGGTTCGATTTTATATATCCATCCCGCATCGTAGGGGGAAGAATTCAGCAGAGAGGGATCATTGATCAAATTTATATTGACTTCTTCAATAATCCCGGATACGGGTGCGTAAAGGGTCAGCTGCTTGCCTTTCTGGATCAGGGATACCAGTTTTTCTCCTTTTTTAACCTTCTCACCTGCCCGTTTCATCTCCAAACGGGTAATCATACCCGTTACGTGTTGCAGAAAGTCATCCATGCCGATTTTGACCAGGCCGTCTTTTTCCATCAGTGCCCAGGTATGCGTTCTGTCATAAAGTAAGCCTTTCGGGATGTCGACCGTATGATTGTCGAATCCGTTATGGCTGATGGCTGAGGGCTCAGAAGTATACTCCTTTTCCTTTTTCCTGGTCAAACCAATTATCCCGCTGATCATAATGCCCAGGACCAGGGCCAGAACCACTACAAACAGGATGATTTTAGCCATTGAGTAAGGTTCTTCCTGTACGGGCGTGACCATTTCGTTCTCATTAAACGCGGCTAACCTTGATTTGACCTCGGAATATGCCAGGCCGGTGAAACCTTCACCGGCAAGAGACTGCTGACCTTCCGTAAGCAGCCATTGCAGGAATGCCACCCTGGCTGGATCCTGAGGCTGTGCTCCGGACGCGACACAGATATCCCGTGAAAGTTCTCTCGGGTATTTTCCGATCCATACCCCACGGATCAGGCTCGCTGCATCTTCGTAGATATTCTCGATGTAATCCAGTTGTCCGTTCCCATTCCTGTCAATGGGCAGGAATCTTATATTCGGTTCCAGATCATTTGTGCCAGGCGTTAGCACGGAAGATAGCCGGCAGAAACCAATAGCCAGGGGATCCTTCCCGAGTGCTGCGATGATCCCGTTCTCTTCCGATACTCCGAAAGACGGTAAGTGGATCCCAAGGTAATCACCCAGGTTTTGAGCAACTATTTCATTGTCGCTGAAATAAACATGCAGTGGTTGATTTTTGGCGCCGGGTATAAGATTACTCCACAGTAATCCATCCGGGTTGCTGATGATTTTCAGGAGCATATCCCGGGATATACCCGTCCCGGCCAATAACGATAAATACGGATTACCGGAATGCACGACCGGAACGACGATATCTCTGCCAATGGTAATTCTCCAGGAAGTTTTATCTCCGGCCAGTTCTTTTTCTGTCAGAAAAACCAGATCGTCCGGACGCAAATTCCCTGTATTGGTGATAAGTGTTTTTTTAATCTCAATTTCAGCATCCGGATGGTCTTTCCGGAATGCTTCCGCCCACCGGGTAGCTGCATCGTTTAATTCCGGCGATGAAACGGCAATTATCTGGTTCGAAGGTGCGATGGCATCATCAGCCGCCGAAAGGGAAAAAGTGATAATGCTGCCAATCAGGAGGGTTAAAGTGCTGGTTAATAATAAGATCCTGGTTTTCATAACGATTATTTTAATGTTCTGAAAACCTATGTGCAATTAGGATGCCATAACTAATTACCTATACAAAGAATTAAAAATCAATAATATAGGAAAAGGGATATAGAAAAAATAAACATCTCAAGTGTTGAATAAATCAACACAGATATATTTCAGATCATGAAAATAACTGACGCAGAATGTGTTCTAAGATGTGTTGAAAAAATAAACAGATGTTGAAATAATCATCATAAAACGATGAGAATCGACCGTATCATTCAAATAACAACGAATTTTTTACTGGAAATCATACCACCCTTTGTGTAAATGACCAGCAAGTAAAGGCCCGTCGTTAGCGTACGTGTATCAATCCTGTTTTTCCCCGTAATGATGCCAAGCAATGTACCAGATGAGTCAAACAGGTGTATATACTCTATTTCAACAGGGGAGGAAATGAAAATATCATCAACGGCAGGATTCGGGGCTATGGTGATATCGAAGGAAGGTTCGAATTCATTTGATCCTGTAATTCCTGAAGTATTCATTTTTACGAGGAATGGATAATAGAATGATTCCGCTGTGAAGGAGCAGGTGTCAAAAGTGACGGTGCCATGGCCGATTCCAGTGAAATAAATATTGCCATATTCATCTGCGGTCCATGACATCGGGCTTTCATGGCCTTCACCTCCGCCCGTTTTACCCCAGATAATGTGCCCATCCTGACTGAATCCCAGGTTCATTATTTCCTGGCTGAAGCCGGCGGCCTGCGTGATGACTCCATTACCCCAGTCAATGCTTCCCCTGGTGAAACCGCCCAGCACAAAACCTTCATCCGGTAATACAGCCAGTGTGGCATGCTTGGCAACCGATGCATCACCCCCGGTCACCTGCGGCACTTCGATTCCCCATTGGACATTTCCCTGAGGATTAAAACCGGTCACAAATAAATCGTATGACCATTGGGGTCCGAGTAATGTCAGGGTATCAAATGTGGCCTGGATATTCAATCCTCCAGCCCAGATAATATTTTCATCCTGATCCAGTGTGATGAATGGGCTGATACAGGTGATATCTTCAACGAAATGAACCCACTGGGGTGATCCCGATGCATTGTACTTTACCAGATAAAAATTATAAGAAAACGGTGTGGCATAGGTTACACCTCCGAATTGACAATTGTTGCCTGCGCACGAACCGGTGGCATAGAGGTTGCCTTCCTGGTCCACCGCAATGGACGTCACTAAACTGACGTCCGACTGGTTAACGGAACTCAACAGATTCCCGTCCGGATCAAATTGGCTGATCATGGAACCCGTCCATTCAGAATGAGCCACGTACAATCGATCATCAACCGGCAGGATATCCTCGATAACAGATTCCGGGAACAGGACCCCGAGGTCAATGACCCAATCGGTTTGACCTTCTGTGGTTAACCTCGCCAGAAATGAATTGATAAATGAGCCGGCATACTCGTGAAAATATCCGTCGGGAAAAAGTAGGCCGGTACGATTCTGACCTGCCAGGTAAATAGTACCATCCGGTCCGGATTCCAGGTCGACCACCAGGGCAGATCCCCCGATCACAAACTGGTTCAGAACATTACCATCGGCATCGAATTCCATCAAAAACAGGTCCCCCATCGCTTCCTGGTAAAACTCCACAAATTCGATCATCCCGGAATACCACACGGTGTTTTGCTCACTGGCGTCAACTACGTAATTCAACATTCCCGGATTGAACTGGTAATCGATTTCCTGGCCGCGTATCCATTCAGCTGACTGAGCCGACACTTTCAGGTATCCTGCCAATGCGATACAGATGATTAAATATTTCATGTTTTATAAATTTAATTTGGATTTTTCCAGATAAAAAAAGATATTTGCCTGTCAAGTATATAATCATTTTGAGAGAAAGTTGAATAAAATCAGACAATTAACATTTCTTTAACACTTAATTTCTGACAGGATTCTATTTTTGCGAAAACAGATAATTATTAACTTATAAAGAAATTAGCATGAAAAAAACCTTATTATTTACATTGCTGGCAGGGATCATCAGTATTAATTTAACAGCACAGGATGATGCTCCGAAGTTCAAGGAACCCGTTGAAAATTACATTCAATCGAATTATCCGCCGTTGAGAACGGGTGGGGAAGATATTTCTTCAGCGGTCAGCATTCCGTCATTTCCATTTGCCGACAATGGCACTACCTGCGGGGCGGTCAATGATTATGCAGCGGTTTGCGGTTGTTGCGGCGGCAGCACCGGTGCCCCTGACCTGGTTTATACTTTTACGGCAGGCAGTAATGGCACCGTGACCATTGTCCTGAACGACAATGCTGCCGATCCATACGATCCACTGGTACATGTCAGGGATTCTGAAGGAAATGTAATTGCTTGCGATGATGACAGCGGTGGAAGCCTGAATGCATTAATTTCCAATCTTGCTGTTGTATCGGGTGAGACCTATTACATTGTCGTGGAAGGGTTCTCCAGCGATTGCGGGGCTTATGACTTATCAATCACCGGAACAGCCACAGTGGCCCCGGGCACCCCGATTTCGCCGTGGGTGATAGGTCTTGCCATATTCCTGATCGGCGCTGTAGTGGTTTTAAGATATACCAGGATCGTTTAATTTAAGAAGAGAAGTAAGATTTTTCTGCCGATCGGTCACGAGAAATTCTTTTTTCAAATTTTGCCACTGATTCACAGATTAATGACTGCAAATTGCATGGTCAAATCTTTGAATCAGTGGCATTTAAAGGAACGCTGGTTTATTCCGAGAAATTCCTTTCTCCCGCTCTTTCAACCTGTGTGATGAAATACCTTGTTTCGCCGCGCCAGGGGAAACCCATATAACGTTTGACATAATGTAAATTCACCCTTTCCCCGCTTAATGCCACAGCTTCAAGTTCCCTGACCACTTCCGGATTTTTTTTTGCCACGCTGAAATCAAAAGTTTCCGCAAATGGGGTTGTCCCTTTCAAAGCCCCAAACGATTCCAGGTTGAGCTGTCCTTCATAAGTTTTGAAAACAATCCCCTTTTTACTGATCCTCAGAACCGTGCCGGCCCTGACACCTTCGTCATAGATGCCGAAATACATAAAAGCAAAAAAGCCGATAAGAATTACCAGGATCAGGATTAAAAGGTTACGAAACCAGTGGTGTTTTTTGCCTGGATTTACCGAATTGTTCTTTTCTCGCATGTCAATAATCTTTATAAGCAAAGATAGCGTACATAAGTTCAAAGTTCACAGGTTAAAGTTCAAAGTTGAGTTAATAGTTAAATAATTTCCGGATTGGTCCCTGTTTAAACGGAGTTGCTGGACAAACACTGACAATGAGTGAAATTCCGTTACCAGGCCGGCAGATTCATCTACCGGATGACGGGTGCCTTATTCGCCCTTTTTCATACCTTTGCCGCCATTACCTCGTAAATTTATCGGCATGTCATTTCATTTTCAACCAACCGGTTACAGTCTGAGATCACTTCTTTCAGGACGCATATTTCAGGATGAGAACTGGCTTCTTGAGGCGCCTGGCGAGGGCCAGCCTTCACTTTTGCAATCGGTATATCAGAAGCAGCAACTCACGCCAAAAACGGAAGGATTTGGACTTTACCGATTTTCGGACTGGATGCCGGTCCGAAGGATGCTGGAGGGTTCCTCAGCTCCGGTGACTTACCGCAGTGAGGGCCTTGCCCGGTACCTTGGACTTGGGAATTTATTCATCACCTTCAGCGGCTGGTGGCCCGAGAAGGAAGCGGGAATGAGCACCTGTTCCTTCAAGGAGACAGAGGCTTATACTGTTTGTGCCAGACTGGGTGAAACCGATAAAGTGCTGGTAGTGGCTTCCGCGGGCAACACCGCACGGTCTTTTGCCCGGGTTTGTTCCGATAATGATATCCCGTTATTGCTCTGTGTTCCGGAAGATAACCTGGATGCGCTGTGGTTCGAGGAACCGGTGCGGGAGCATGTCAAGCTGGCTGTAACCCGGCGTGGGAGTGATTATTTCGATGCCATCCATTTGTCGAACCTGGCATGCCAGCTGGACAAATTTTTACCTGAGGGAGGGGCGAGGAATATCGCACGGAGAGATGGAATGGCCACGACGGTGCTTTCTGCCGTTACTACCATCGGCGAGATACCTGATCATTATTTTCAGGCAGTAGGCAGCGGAACCGGTGCTATAGCTGCCTGGGAAGCCAACAATCGCTTTTTGGAGGATGGCCGTTATGGTTATAAAAAAATGAAGCTCCTGGTATCTCAGAATGCCCCTTTCCTGCCTATGTTCGATGCCTGGAAGGTCCGTTCCAGAAGCCTTTTACCCATGGATGACGACCTTGCAAGGACACAGGTCGAGGAGATCCTGGCCAAGGTGCTTTCCAACCGAAAACCACCTTATAGTATAATGGGTGGATTGTTTGACGCACTTTCCGATACCGACGGGGATATCCTGGCTGTCAGGAATGAAGAGGCCCTTGCAGCCGACAGGTTATTCCGTGAACTGGAAGGGATCGATATCCATCCTGCGGCAGCCGTTGCCGTTGCATCCCTCATAACGGCCTGCCAGGAGAAAAGAATAGATAAAAATGACCTGATCATGCTCAACATCACCGGGGGTGGAGAGGAACGATTCCAGTTCGGCAGGGAGTTGCATTACCTTAAACCGTCCTTGTTATTCGATATCAATCCGTCGATAGATGAGGTTGAAGAGCGGCTGCTGCCGTTATTTTAATTACGGTTGGTCATTAGCCCTCTGCGCTGGCGTTATTCTTCATCATTTTTCAGTTTGATCCTGAAACCGAGGTTTGCGTAAAATGCCTGCATTTTTGCGGTAATCGGATCATCTTTGTATTGAGGCGTAAGCCCCCAACCATAACTGACATCCAGGAAAAACAGCCATACATTCAACCCTGCCCCCACGGAAAAGTCGAATTGCGGGCTTTTTACGTCGTCTATGGTAATGGAATAATCATTTTCGTTCACCTTCAATGGGATAAACATGGAGGGTCCGACGAATATCTTGAGCCCTGCAAAGCTCGTATTATGACCGATAAACTGGAAGCCAAAGTTAACGGGGATCCTTAGGTAGTTTGCCTGATAGGTGAAAGGGGACCTTTGTGTATCAGAAGGAGTAAAATCCTGCGATAGCCGGGTGTAAAAAATCCCCGGTTCGACATAAAGTTTTCTACCTATGGCCAGGCTGGCTCCGAATTGATATCCTGCCTTGCTGCCGGTGGCCAGGCTATCCAGGTTAGATTCCCAGACCGGGTCGCTGTCAAACCGGGCAATATTGAAACCGACTGCCGGCTTGAGCTCCAGTTGGGCAAAACCACCCAGGGCGGTTCCAGCGGACAGAATGAGGAAGATAAAGAGTTTTTTCATTCCGATAATTTTTACAAAGATGTGAAAATATTTCCACAACTTTGCTATGGCCCCACTGTTATCGTAAATCCGTCAGTCTCCATGTATGCACCTGAATTCAAACGCAATTCATTTTTTACCCTGATATTCGAAGAGGGATAGGCTCCGCCGCCATCTGTTTTGCTCAGGTGGAGATCATGGAACCAACAGGATGGTTCCGGCAGGCTGTAAGAACAATCTTCCGAACCGTATAATTCAACCATGCCCCCGGTCGGATGAAAATTCGTGGCGGTGGGATCGGCACTGAAACTCCAGAAGGTTCTGATCCTTCCTCCGGAAATATTCTCGGTGAAGCCGGTAGATTGAATAAAGACTTCCTGGTTGGTGAGGTCAAAAACGCCACCTGACATGGTAACACTGGCGGTACCTGGGACTCGGGGCCATAGCGAAGAGCCGTTACCCCCTGTAAAGCGCAATTCTCCGCCATTGACCGTTATGGCGGCATAGTATAGGTCGTGCGTTGCGGTGGTGCTGTATGTCTGGCCAAGAGTCATGAGTCCGTCGTCGATGGTGTAGCTGCCCATGATATAATCCTGGAACAGGTCGGACACATTGAAGGTCCCGTCATAAACATGGACCGGTGCTCCCTGGTGGAAAGTATTGATCTGCAAGGAGCCTCCATCGTAAATGTTAATAAAAGCGAAATCATTGTCGGAAAAGACCTCATTAGCGGTCAGTGTGCCATAAACATTGGTAGCAAACATCGATTCGAAAATGTTGCTGATGGAATTCTGCCCATAGAAATTAGTGACGCTGTTTTCCCAGTCCCCGGCCGTGACATTGTAAAAGTTCGTATTTCCCTGAACATATTGCGGAGCGGAAGGATTTGCAAAGACCACCTTGCTGGATCCGGCAGTGAAGGCTGAAGTTCCGACATTGTTGATCCAATCGCCCCACACCAGGATCTTGAATGCGTTGGCATTGATCCCGCTCGTGCCGCTTGATCCGGGATTGATGACCAGGTTACCGTATATCCTCAGGGTATCGGAATAGGTGTTCGGCAAATAGACCAAAGCAGGTGTTTCGATGCTCAGATTATTAAAGAAATCCCCGTCATTCGGTCGGAAATTGGTGTATTGATTACCTTTCAACCGGATGGTTCCGTTTTGGCACCGGAAGTGCCCGTTATTGGTATTGCGCATCTGATTTTGAATAACCCATTCCTGGGTGGATGAACATTTTAAGGTTCCCGGACCGTTATAGAAGTTGCTTACCGTCAATTGTGCAATTGTATCTCCTGCAAAATCAAGACTGTAGGCGGAGGGTTTATCATTCAAGAGGTTGTGGATCCTGGCAGTATCATGGCATATCAACCGGCTGTCCTTATTTCCGGTAAAACGCCATCTGCCCTCGGTATCGTTCAGATCTGAACCATAACGGATAAACATGTTGCCAGTAATATCGATAGTGGATTTTGAGTTGAACGATGTCGTGGAATTGGCCTGCCAGACGATACTGTCGCATAACAGGCCAGCTTCAAATCCATTTTCATCACTCAAGGCTATTTCTCCATAAATATTGACAAATGTATTCACATACAGGCTGTCTTTTATGATGAACAGGGTAGCATTATCATGGATAGTCAGGGAATTGACATAACATTCTACCTGATGAAGTTCAGGGCTATACGGTGTTGCTGCCGGAATGATCACGTCAGTGCTGCCGTTCGGGTATTCATAATTGTACCGCCAGTTCTGGGCGTCATGCCATTCCGTGGAAACATCGCCTTCCCAGATACCGGCAGCCGGCCAGTGAATTCTCCCGTACATATCGTTTTCAAAGAATGGCCCCGCGTATGCACCGTAAGCGTCGGACATGTAAACATTACCGGCATTGTTCTCCTTTTTCACATTGCTGCCTCCGGACCATGTATTGGCCGGAAATTCGATATGGTACAGTGCGATTTCCTGGTTGTTATTGATCTGGAGCAAAGTGCCCGTGGGTTCCGTATTCTGGAACTTGCAATGGTAAAATGGGAGAGGCCCGCCTATATTACCATCAGTATAAATGTTCACTCCTCTGCCGTTCACATATTCAAAATCAGTGTATTGGGCTGATAGGGTTCCTCCGTTTTCCACCAGGAATTCATAGTAACCTGCGCTGATCCTGGTCACGAGCGCCCGTGCTCCGTCATCTCCCGCAATTGCAAGTTCACCCCCGCTGACATGCACCGAAGCGTCGGCACCAACGGCGATGATCGCTGCATTCATGAAGACCAGGTTCCCATCCGAATTGACATCAATGCCATGTTGAGAGGTGACCCTGTAGCCGTCAATATAGCAACTCCCGCTGTTAACGGTAAATCTATCCGCACAATTGATATCAGTCATGATGTTCAGATCCCCGCTTTCAGCCAGGACCGGTCGATCTACCTTCAGAGTGCCGAAATTCAACCACCCCGGGGTGAGATTGTTCAGGTTTTGCTGTGCTCCCCCTTCGAAAGTGACAATGCTCTCTGTATCCAGCCAAAGAGAGGGATCTGAAACAGTAAAATTACCTTTGAAAGTATGGACCAGATCACTGGCATTCTGGTACCATCTCCCGGAAATGATGTTGAAATTTGCGCTAACCGTTATGTCGTTATTAATAAAGATGGAATTCCCGGGATTCTGGAAGGTGAGGTTATAGAAATGCGCACCGGCATAAGCCGTAATTTCCTGGTGAGCTGTGCCGTTGAAAATGAAGGAAGAGTACCAGGGTGAGAATCCCTGGTCTTCATTGATCACGGTGTTATAGTCCCAGAAATGTCCTTTCAGGTTGATCACATTGTCGTAACCGGTGAGATTGCAATCGAAACCTCCGCCTGCTTTTAAATGGAAGTTCCCGTGGATCGTATAAACGGAATTATATCCCATACGAAGCACCCCATCGCCGATGACCAGATTTCCCAGTACCGTCATGTCCGCATTATTGGGCGTACTCACATACTGTCCTGTCGGAAGGTTTTTATCGATATCGAGGTTAAAAAATGTTTCAGCAGAAAGGGTTGCCGGATTTGAAGTGAAAAGGAAAACCGAGGAAGTGCCTTCGTCAAAGCCGGTCGTTCCTCTTTGATTATCCCAGTTACCTCCAACGTCGAAGCCAGATGAGCCGGCAGTCAGTTTTCCGGCTGCCATGATAACGACATCGCCATAAATGGTGACAGCATTATTCAGTGTCTGGAGTTCACCGGATTTCAAGGTCAAATCGCCTTGTATGGACACATCGTCAGACAGCATGCAGGGATTAGCACCGGTACTTTTATTGATCACCAGGTTGTGGAAATAGTTGCCATTGTTGCAATTGATGTTTGACCCGGAGCTATTGATCAGCTCCACGGTGCCGGAAGCCGGCTTGAAAGAATTTGTATTGGTTGCAAAGAAATGACCGCCGATGCGCAGGTTTCCCCCGTTGAAGTTGACTACGGCGCCGGTGCCGAACTGTATCCCTTCGTAGGAGATTTCAAAGAAACCGCCGTTCAGGTCGGTTGTGCCGGTAAAACCAAAAAGGGTGCCCGTGTATGGTTTATCGATGATGAAGGAACCGCCATCAAGCACGAGGTGCCCTGTTGAGTTCTGTAAAAAGTTCTCATGAATGAGGACATCACCGACATCGATATCCAGCGTGCCGTTCAGGGTCAGATCGTCGAAAACCACATCCCCGCCATCAGTCAGGTTCAGGGTACCGTTTACGTTCAGGGTTGTTCCTGACAACAAGCTGCCGTCCACCACGTTAAATGTGTTCTGTATCGTCATATTTTCAGCATCGATGCTTCCGCCACTCGAAAGCAGGACCGAAGAGGTGCTTTCAGACAGGAAAGTCCCTGCAACTCTTACATCGGCGTTGTAAACCCTCAGCAAATTGCCGTTTTTCACGGTAAAATCCCCGTCGACCCTTAGAGGGTAACCCGACGATTCATCAAGCGTGGTAAGGGAGGAAGTCTTTTCGATGATGAGGTTTTTGATACGAGCGTCATTGTCCTTGTGCTGGATCGTGGTAGGCACGGTGCCAATCACTTTGACCGTACTGGTACCCGCGAGCATGGCACTGGTTCCGTCCAGGAAACTCCAGTTGGATTTGACGGTGATGAGTCCGCCGAGGATATAGGAGGAACTGCCCGGCCGCCAGGTTACGTTTGTTGCGACATTCACCAGTGAGGCGGAATTTATCATTGTCAGCTTTCCATATATATCAAGCGCGTTTCCGATATCTACCTGTTTTCCGTTGATATCCAGGTCCCCTGAATTGATGATCAGTTGGTTATCGATATCCAGGTTAGAATTGACCGTCACTTTGTTTGTCACGAGATCTTTGGCTATCACTACTTTATAAAAGTTGCTACCTATGGCATGGCTCAGTTCGGCATTTCCGGGTCCGTACAACTCAATCTCCCCGCCCGAGGGGTTAAATGCTGAATGATCGCCTGAGAATCCGCCTGATGTTCGGATGGTACCGCCGGTGATACTTTCGAGGAAGGTATAGGTAGGATGATACCTGACGAAAATACCGGTATTATGGAAATCCAGTGTCCCGCTGCTCATGTGCAGTTCTGCATTGGCCGCATCGGGCCAGTAGCTGGCAGTGTTTCCTCCGTATACATTAACGGTTCCGCCGGCTATGACCAGTTTGCCATTCAGATTGACACTTTGGTCCAGGTTCGTGATATTCAGTACAGCTCCGCTGTTGACCCGGTAAGCCCCTGAGATACCATGATCGATCAGATCATTGATTTCCAATGCTGAACCGGAAGGTATGGACACTGCGCCATCGGTCCAGTCCAGGGAATCGATTTCGATATTCAATCCCGGCAGGATCCGGAGGGTATCATTGTAAATATCCATTTCTGCTTTTTGCAGGGTAATCGTATTGTGTATGGTTTGCTCCGAGGAACCGTTAAATACCAATTTACCCCCACTCATACTGACGGAACTGATGGTTTTTCTCTTCAAATCCCCGCCCAGCTGCAGTTCATGATTATTGATATCCAGAACCCCTTTGGCCAGGTCCAGTGTATCCCTCACTTCAATGTCGGAATTCACCTCGGTAGTGCCTGTGCAATTGATTTTCAGATTGTTGAAATAACTACTGGATGAAGCCAGGTTGATGGTTACGGGTTGTGTGATCAGGTAAGTTCCTTCCTGCTGGTTGAAAACGCCCTGGGCATCCAGGTTCTCGGTAACTTCCAGGGTTTGGGCAGCAGTTTGGTAATATTTACAGGAGGCTGACACGGTCAGATTACCATTGACTTTCAACTTTTTTGTAGAGGTATTCTCAAATCTCAGGCTGAAGGGCATCGGTATATTCACCGTAAGGTTGCCAAAGGAGAAAAGATCGGAATGATTGTATACAGAGTAGGATTGACTTCCGTTGAAATTCACCGTAATACCCGTCAGATCAGCATAGCAGTCATCTTCAATGGTCCAGTTTCCTTCTGCATTGATATAACATCCAGTTCCGGTAAGTTCGAACTCGCTGTAATCACCCCAGGTGACGTCTCCTGTGCTGTAGATGGCAGCGCCGGTACCCAGCATTTTTATCTTTCCATTTATTTCGGCATCTCCATCGATGTATAATCTTTTGGCCGATATGGTAAGGTCTGCGCCGTTTTGCAGCAATATGTCGGTACAGTAGGCATTACCGAGGTAGATGTGGGGGTTATGCGGACAACCGGCAGGTATTGTGATATTTTCATCTGAAGTGGGTACCTCCAGGTATTGCCAGTTGCGGTTATCGTGCCAGTCGGAACTGTATACCCCCGTCCATATCCCAGGCATGCCCGCTTCCGGACTGTAAAGGTTTGATTCCCAAACTCCCCGGCCATGTGTTGCACACCTGATCTTGGCCGGGCTGCCGTATTTAATATCTATATCGAATGAAGTGGTATGCGGGAGCCCGTTGCTGAACGGCACCCATGGATTTTCGCCCAGCTTGACATATACCCCGAAATAATTGACGGTATAAAGCTCCTCATAGGAAGTCTGAATGATATTCTGGATGACCTTACTCCACGGGCACGACGGCAATCCTTGCGAAATGTCGGTCCACGTGCCCCCTCCGTTGGTCGACTTATAGATTTCTTTTCCGTCATTCCAGCCGGTATAGGCTATCCACACGACTTCAGGATCGGTGGCCTTTATAGCGATGCTGGTTATTTGTGATGGTACTTCCGGGAGATTATAATTCACACTGAACCAGCTAATTCCGCCATCTTCGGTCCGCCATAAATTTTCATTGTTCACCAGCATCATGACATTGTGGTTCGATTCACAAACAGCAATGCGCCTGATATTGGTCGTATCCGGAAAATCCTTTATTTTAGTCATATTGAATCCTCTCTGGTTGGATCTCCAGAGGTCAAAACCGCCATAAAGAACGGTATCAGGCGGCAAAATGATGAAGGGTTTGAACCAGTCATGCACCGTATCCCCAGGCGTGGTGAAATAGTGACGATTGGCCCAGTGGTCGGTGGTAAAGGTGGTGATGGTACTGTTGTTGGTGAAGATCTGATGGTCCGGATCCGAGGGATTGATCAGGCAGTCGGTTCCGTCGCCCCCCCCGACATAATCCACATCTCCCGGTTCCCAAAGCACAATGCCGTTATCCTGTTGTCCCATTATAATCTCATCTGTCAACTGTGCACTGCATATCCGGTAAGGCTGGTTGATCTGCAATCCGCCTGAGATATTGGTGTAAGTATTGCCATTATTGGTAGAGTAATATATCCCACCGTCGCTCGTCACGAAGAGGGCATTCGAGGGTGACTGGTATTCCAGCCAGTGAATATCCACATGCACATTCATCGGAACAGAAGAACCGCAATAATGATATCCATTGGTGGCAACATTCCAGGTGGCTCCGCCATCGGTTGTTTCCCAGACATTTATGCCACCGACGAAAACATTCTCACCATTGAGCGGATTGGCAGCAATAGCCAGGTCATAATTGGCCTGTCCTCCTTCAGCGGAGCCGTCACAATTTCCGCACAGGATGTTAATATCATCCTGCATCAATTGAAAGGTGGCACCGTTGTCGGTTGATCGGTAAAAACCCCGCAATCCTCCCTTGTGATTACCGGCCACAGCATAAACCCAGGTAGGTTCATCCGGGCTGACGGCCAGTTCCGTCCTGCAGCCGGGAACTGAAAGTACCGTATCCCAGGTAAGTCCAGCATTGGTAGTCCGGATGATATGGGTCAGCGTATCGAGGCGCCGGCTTCTGGTCGAAACATAGATGATGCTGGCATTGCCGGGTTTAAATTCCATATCAATCCCCCGGCAGATATGGAGAGTGTCACGGGAAGTGAAGCCATCCGATGACTTGAAAACACCCTGGTTCGTGCAGGCGATCAAGGTGTTCGTGCTTCCCGGCAGATAAAGCAAACGGTTGATATACAGGTCCTGTATTACCGGATAACTGAATCCGGTTTCCTGCCAGGTTGTGCCACCGTCTGTTGATTTAAGGATACCTCTTCCGTAATCAATGTTGTATCCCCGGTCTCCTGTCCCGATGTACATGATCTGCGATGCATCGAAATTGGATGGTATTGCAATGGAGCTGATTCCGGTTGTCAGGATAAAATCCGAAATTGGGGTCCAGGTTGCGCCATGGTCAGTGGTTTTCCATACCCCTCCCCAGGCTGAACCGATCCAGAAGATGTCAGGATTGGTCGGATGGAAAGCTATGCAATTAATTCTTCCATTTCCATCGTTTCCACTTCCTTCTTCGGTATAAGCAACTGAAGTCCAGTTCCCCCCGATATTATCTGCATTCTGAAGATCTTCCCGGTAAACCCTGGCAATTTCCTTGCTGATGGACTCATAAAGAAATTCACCGGTGCCAGGTTCATACCATCCCTCCATCTGGATTTCCCACCGCTTGAACTGCTTCCATCCATAGGCTTTTTGCCGGTTACCGGCCCGATTGATGTAATAACCATCGCTATCTATGTTTAACTCTTTGCACCAGCGGTTAAAGGCGTGCTGAAAATCGAAGAATGTCAGTTCCTTCTCCGCTTTGGCAGCGGGCAGGTATTGCATCCAGGGCTGGCTGTAGATTGCGGCGGCAAACAAGAATAGAATTAAGGCTAGTAAGATCTTTTTCATGGCAATAGAAATGAATTAATGTTAATTAATTAACAATTTTAAATAATAGTAGAGTAATGTGCAAATAATCCATTAATACGTTTTATATACAAGATCAAGTGGAGCGGTCACTTTTGTGATACAAGAAGAGGGGAACGTTTGTAATATGGTTGATATACAGTTGTGATGGGGTTGTCATACAGTTGTGATACGGTTGTAATAATCGGTTATTCGGTTTTTCGGGGTTGGATGCGTTGAAGGAAGATGTAATGATTTTAATGCAAAGTGGAATGAAATTTGAGGCAACTTAAGTATAAATCGGTGTTTTATTGTTGGTGTAAAACTCAATCACATGAAATCCTTCATTTTATCATTTACTTTGGCGATTGTTATATTAATGACAGGTTGTGGCAAAGATTCCCCGGAAGGGCTCGACCAGCCAAATCCAATCCCCCTGCCTGCAAAGGCAAATGAAGTAATCTCCAAAAGCAATGGCTTTGGCATCGACCTGTTCAGAACCACAGCGGCATCAGAGGAGGGAAATATGATGCTTTCCCCGTTGAGCGCCAGCACGGCCCTGACCATGTTGTTGAACGGCTGTAATGCGGAGACCTATAACCAGATTAACGATTTACTCGATTATGAGGGGATGACGCTGGAGGAAATCAATGAAACGTATAAGACCCTGGTGGGCCAGCTTCTTACTGTTGATCCGAAAGTACATTTGGCTCTGGCCAATGCGGTCTGGTACCGAAAGGGATTCGAAGTGAAGCCTCTGTTCCTGGCTTCCATGCAACAATCCTTCGACGCCTGGATCGAAGGGCTTGATTTCACTTCTCCTTCTGCGCTGGAAACCATCAACGGATGGGCCAGCGACCATACCAACGGCAAGATAAAGGAAGTTTTGAAAGAGATCAGTCCGGACGCCGTCATGTTCCTCCAGAATGCGTTATATTTTAAAGGAACATGGACCTATCAGTTTGAAAAGGAGCAGACATATGACGCTCCTTTTTATCCGCAAAATGGCAATCCTGCGGAAGTTAAGATGATGCGAAGCCTGATCCCGGTAAAGCTTTTTTCAACGCCTCAGGCAACAGCGATCGAATTACCATATGGCCGGCAGAATTTCAGCATGGTGGTGATCGTTCCCGTCGGAATATTGGGTGATTACCTGCCTGAATTTGATCTGGCCGAGTGGGAGAGCCTGGTTGACGGTATTGACCAGATCAGTGAACCGACGGAGGTTGAAATGATGATGCCGAAATTCAAGTTCGATTATGAAAAATACCTGAATGACCAGTTACAGGCACTGGGCATGACCGATGCGTTCAATCCAATTATGGCGGATCTTTCAGGAATATCAGACGAAAGCTTGTATGTGGATTTTGTCAAGCAGAATACATTTGTGGAAGTGAATGAAGAAGGTACGGAAGCGGCTGCCGTTACAACGGTGGGCATTAATTATACCAGCCTGCCCGGCACTTTTACCGTGGATAAACCATTTGTGTTTGCAATCCGCGAACGGATGACCAATAGTTTGTTGTTTATAGGCAAGGTGGAACTGCCGCAGGAGTAATTATTATAGCAGATTTGGGCAGATCTGGTCGTGGGATTACCCGGGTTTCAGCTTCATTTTGCAGGACAGATCCCACAAAACTATTCCCGCACTGATGGCAACATTGAAAGAATGCTTGGTGCCAAATTGCGGAATCTCGATACATCCGTACGCGCGCTTAAGCAATTCTTCCTTGACACCAAAAACTTCATGACCGAAAATGAATGCATACCGGTACCCCTCTTCGGGCATGAAATCCGCCAGGGAAATGCTATCGTGCACCTGTTCCACAGCCAGGATGCGAAATCCTGTTTGCAGGAGTTCTTCCACTGCATCATAAACGCTGGCAGAATACTTCCAATCCACTGATTCCGTTGCACCCAGGGCTGTTTTCGTAATATCTTTATGAGGAGGTCTGGCTGAAATGCCACAAATATAAATACCCTCTATCCTGAAGGCATCTGCTGTCCGGAAGATAGAACCCACGTTGTAAGCGCTTCGGACATCGTCCAGTACAATCCTCACAGGCATCTTCTCCGAGGTTTTATATTCCCCGGGTGTCAGGCGGTTCAGTTCAGACATGGAGCGTTTTTTCATAGATGCTGTCTGCCCTCCAATCTTCCCTCAATTTGGGAAAAGGATGGGCAAAGGGTTATCGCGAAATTAACTATTTTTGCCTTTGATCAATCCATCACCCCATTGTCAAAAGAACCCGATATCATCGACACCCCATTAATGCGGCAATACGCCTCTATCAAGGCCAGGTACCCGGATGCATTGCTTCTTTTCCGGGTGGGTGACTTTTATGAAACATTCGGGGAGGATGCTGTCAAGACATCAAAAATACTGGGAATCGTACTGACCAAACGGGCCAACGGAGCCGCTTCTTACGTCGACCTGGCAGGATTTCCCTACCATGCCCTGGATACTTACCTCCCAAAGCTTGTCAGGGCGGGACAACGGGTTGCCATCTGCGACCAACTTGAAGATCCAAAACTGACCAAAAAGATCGTTAAACGCGGGGTGACTGAACTGGTCACGCCGGGTGTCTCGTATAACGATAAAGTGCTGGAAAACAAGGAGAATAATTTTCTTGGCAGCATTCATCTGGGAGAGAAATTATCCGGAGTGGCATTCCTGGATATCTCTACCGGCGAGTTCTACGTTGCCCAGGGCCAGAATGATTATATCGATAAACTCCTCCAGGGATTTAAACCATCCGAGGTAGTCGTTCAGAAAAGCAAACGGGAACTATTTCACAAACTGTTCGGCAGTAAGTTTTATACGTACACATTCGACGACTGGGTATTTACGGAAGATTTTGCCCGCGACATCCTTCCCAACCACTTCGGGACCACATCCCTGAAAGGTTTCGGGGTAGATGATCTGCCACATGCGGTGGTTGCTGCCGGCGCCGCTTTCCATTATCTCGCCGAGACGCATCATGACAAGATCGGTCATATTGTTAAGATCGCCAGGATAGAGGAGGAAAAGTATGTTTGGCTGGACCGTTTCACCGTCAGGAACCTGGAGCTGGTCCATTCTATCAACGAACGTGGAAAGACCCTGCTGGACGTGATGGATAAGACCGTTACCCCTATGGGTTCCAGGATGATGCGCAGGTGGATCGTGCTGCCCCTGAAAGAGCGGAAACCCATTGGGGAACGCCTGGATATCGTCGATTTTCTGATTGCCCATGACGAATTTTCGGAAATCCTGGCAAAACAGTTCAAATTTACGGGAGACCTGGAGCGGCTGATCTCCAAAGTAGCTGTCGGACGGATCACACCTCGTGAAGTCGTCCAGCTTAAACGTGCCCTGCATGCGGTGGAAGCCATCAAACAGGCCTGTGAGAAATCCGGGCATGAGGCCCTGCAAAAGATCGGGGAGCAACTGAATCCCTGCAAAATGATCCGGGACCGAATTGAAAAGGAAGTCATGGAGGACCCGCCGGCATCGGTCAGCAAGGGCGGTGTGATGCAGGAAGGAGTATCCCCCGAACTGGATGAACTCCGCGGTCTGCTGTTTTCGGGTAAGGATTACCTGCAAAAGATACAGCAGCGGGAAATTGCCCGTACCGGGATCACTTCCCTGAAAGTGGGTTATAACAATGTCTTCGGATATTACCTGGAAGTGACGAACGCCCATAAGGAAAAAGTTCCGGAAGACTGGAACCGCAAACAAACCCTCGTCGGAGCAGAGCGTTACATCACCGAGGAACTGAAAGAGTATGAGCAGAAGATCCTTGGCGCCGAAGAAAAGATCCTGGTGCTGGAAAGCCGGTTATTTGAAGAGCTTGTTCAGGGCGTTGCCGATTACATCAGTCCGGTGCAGCTCAATGCCAACTGGATCGCGCATCTGGACTGCCTTCTCTCGTTTGCTGTCATTGCCAGGGAACATAATTACCGCCGTCCGGAGATCAATGAAACTTTCATCCTTGACATAAAAGAAGGACGGCATCCGGTCATTGAACTGGAATTGCCCCTGGGCGAGAAATATGTTTCCAATGATGTTTACCTGGACCATGAAAAGCAGCAGATCGTCATCATCACCGGTCCCAATATGTCCGGTAAGTCAGCCTTGCTGAGGCAAAGCGCATTGATCGTACTCATGGCACAGATGGGTTCATTCGTTCCGGCTGAAGCGGCCAGGATAGGCCTGGTGGATAAGATATTTACCCGTGTGGGAGCATCGGACAATATTTCTTCCGGCGAGTCCACTTTCATGGTGGAAATGAATGAAACGGCCAGCATTCTAAACAATATCAGCACCCGCAGCCTGATTTTACTGGATGAGATCGGCCGTGGCACCAGCACTTATGACGGCATTTCCATCGCCTGGGCCATCACCGAATACCTGCACGAACACCCGGTTTATCGCCCAAAGGTGTTGTTTGCCACTCATTATCATGAACTTAACGAGATGGCAGCCACCCATAAGAGGATTAAAAATTATCATATTGCCGTAAAAGAGATCGGGAACCAGGTCATCTTCTTAAGGAAGCTGCACAAAGGCGGTAGCGAGCACAGTTTCGGGATCCACGTTGCCCGGATGGCCGGGATGCCGCCAAAAGTCATCGAGCGGGCACACGAATTGCTTAAAGTCCTGGAACGATCCCACAGCAACGACGAGCTTTCCAAAATGGCGGGTGAAATTGCGGCCTCCGGCAAGGACGAGTTCCAGCTTTCTTTTATTCAGCTCGATGATCCATTGCTTCAACAGATCAGGGAAGATATCCTGCATACGGATATCGACAACCTGACCCCTGTCGAAGCTTTGATGAAGCTGAATACCATCAAGAAAAGGCTCACCGGTGGCTAAGCCGTCACGCCATGACTACCTGCGGCTGAAGGTCCCGGATCGCCTCCAGGTTTTTCCTGATTTCCTCATCAGATATGGTATAATCTTCCAGTTTACCGGATAAAAATTGCTCGTAAGCAGCCAGGTCAAACATTCCGTGACCTGAGAAATTAAAAAGGATGACCTTCTCCCGGCCCTCGTCACGAGCGGTCCTGGCTTCCCTGACCACCTGAGCGATCGCATGAGCGGTCTCAGGGGCCGGCACATACCCTTCTGCCCTTGCAAAATCCACTGCGGCCTGGAAAGTCTCGATCTGTCCGACAGCACGTGCTTCGATGAGGTTATCCTTGAGCAGCTGGCTGATTATGGCGCCTGCACCATGGTAGCGCAGACCGCCGGCATGAATGCTTCCCGGCACGAACTGGTGACCGAGGGTATACATGGGGATCAGGGGCGTCATGCCGATGGTATCACCAAAATCATAGCAGAAGGATCCGCGGGTCAGTTTCGGACAGGATGCCGGTTCCACGGCTATGCAACGTACATTTGCCCCTTCTTTGAAGTTCAGCCTGAGGAACGGAAAACTGATGCCGGCAAAGTTGGAACCCCCGCCGAAGCAACCGATGACTATATCCGGAAATTCACCGGCCATATCCATTTGTTTAACTGCTTCCTGGCCAATGACTGTCTGATGAAGCAGTACGTGGTTCAGGACACTTCCCAGGGAATATTTCGTATTCTCTTCTTTCACCGCCATTTCCACGGCTTCCGAAATGGCGATCCCCAGGCTTCCCGGAGAGCCGGGTGATACGGATAGCACCTTTTTGCCTGCATCCGTAAGGGAACTGGGTGATGGCACCACCTCTGCCCCCCAGGTCTGCATCAGGGTTTTACGGTAAGGTTTTTGCTCATAGCTGACCTTCACCATGAACACCCGGAGCCCGATCCCGAATTGCCGGCAGGCGTAGCTGAGGGCACTGCCCCATTGACCTGCTCCCGTTTCGGTACTGAGACGTTTCACTCCCTCCCTGGCATTGTAGTATGCCTGTGCCACTGCGGTATTGGTCTTATGGGAGCCGGAAGGGCTACCGCCTTCGTACTTGAAGTAGATCCGGGCCGGGGTGTCCAGGAATTTTTCGAAATTCACCGCCCTGATCAGGGGAGTAGGTCTCCACAACCGGTAAATGTCATATACTTCTTCAGGGATATCAATGAAATCCTGAACGCTAGCTTCCTGTTGGATCAGTCCTTCGGGGAACAAAGGGGACAAATCCTGGGGCCCGACGGGCTGCCGGGTGCCGGGATGCAACGGGGGCAATGGCCTGACCGGCATGTCGGAAATAATGTTATACCATTGGGCAGGCATGCGCTGTTCTTCCAGTAAGAATTTTCTTAACTTTTTCATAGTGTTGATTTTAAGGTTTGTAAAAAAAAAGGAACACCTGACCGGCATTCCTTTTTCTGAAAATTTCACTTAAACTTCCGATATACCAGCTAGGGTCCACTGAATTTGTTCAGCCACCACCAGAGCCAGTTGTATGAAGGAAGATTATTACTCATCTGTGAATCGTCAGATGCAAAAATAGAAACGTATTCTGATCCCAATTCGTTTTTATGAAATATTTAACATATCAGGATATCTATTGTTAAAGATGTGTTAAACCTGTCTTACCAATATCACTTTATGCTTATTAAACCGTTAGGAAAGTGATTTGAATATGGCGATGCTGATTGAGAGTCATTTTGATTGACTTCGGTTGCTGCATTTGATCTCATTTACTACGTTTCTTCTCGACCAGTCAGCTATGAATATGGATCTGATAAACCGATGACCATGATTTATCCGGTATTGAAATTTCTGGCAGAGCAAATGAACAGCTACATCGACCAGGTGAAGAATGCCGGCGATGGCATTGCCGCGCCGGTTGCAGTTTTGCAAAACATTGGCCGGCTGGAAGATGAAACCCTCAAGACAACCAATAAAATATTCATTTCTCTGGTCAATCTGGCTGAAGAATCGACCATGAAGAACAATCCCGGCCACAGCATTTCCGGTAACGAGATCGTGCGGTACCAGAACCCTCCGGTCAATCTTAACCTGTATGTGCTCGTAACGGCGGTGATGACCAACTATGAAAACGCCCTGATCTATCTTTCCCATGCCATGACTTTTTTTCAGGGGAAAAATGTATTTACCCGACAAAACAGCGTGACCCAGGTAGATGGGCTTCCGGATGATTTCAGGCTCATTCTTGACCTGGATTCACTGTCGTTCGAGCAGTCGAACTACCTGTGGAGCACTCTCGGCGGGAAGCAGCATCCCTTTGCATGTTATAAAGCCCGGCTGATATCCCTGGAAAGAGAAAGCACCCGGGAAACCAGGGGTACGATCAAACAGGTCAGGATTCAGGAGCATGACAGACCCTAACCGGATAAAAAAAACAGAATATCAAATATGAACCTGACCATCAGTTACAACATATTATTCGAGGTGAAAATCCTGCATCATTATTTCCTTAACCGGGGGGAAGATGTTTATGACAGGATGGGCGAGAGTGACCGGGCTAAAATGATGCTGAATTATGATGCCCGGGAGATATTTGAGATCAGGCCTTCACCTGAAACCAGCAGGATACTTGAATCGCACAAATGCATTTTCAAACGAACGACAACAGGATTTCTGGCCGGGATGAGGGCAGAACCGAATAATGATCATCCGCCTGTTTTCAAGCCTTTCCATTCACCTTCCGGAGATTTGACTTTTACTTTTTATCTAAATATCCACGATCCCGGTTTCCTGAATTATACAGCGCTGCCTATGACCGGCATCCAGGGAAAAGTTTATGTCTTTCAAAATATGACTGGGATCAGACCAAGGAAATTCCCTTCACTCTGTGCAACTGCGCCTGTGTATGATGCTGCCGGAGAATATCTTCCGGGAGAGATGCTGGTCAACAATGCCGGTAATCCGACGAAACTTTTTACAGCCCGTGTGAAGACCAAGAAAACTACTTCCACTGCAAGCGATTGGCTGACGGAGCTTAAGAGCGACGGGTATCCGGTTTTCTATGCCAATACCAATGACCTTTACCCGCTGGTAAGAGGATTGGCATATTATAGGGTCAAAACCGCCGGAACAGAACCTTCGGCCACGGTCAGGACGACGGATGGGACGCTAATAACACCGGTTATCACCCTGCTTAAAGGCGATTTCAACACCATCCAGGCTGATATGCGGCGATTTCCCGAGGGATTTTACACCATGCAGGTCAGGACGGAGGATTTATCCTATGACGACACTTTCCATTTTTTTCTCATCCAGCAAAAAGAATCCCCATTTGGGATCCTTCAGCTTTCGGTTAAAAGTGATGATCCCCTTTTCGACATGCTGGATGCAACCGGGATTATGAATTCGCCGGTATATGAGCTGCGGTTCAGGAACAGGGCGACTCACTGGCGTTACATCGGAAAAAAATTCAACGACGGTTCGGTGACTCAGGATCCTTTTCCCTTGACACGGCATGGTTTCATTGAGAATGTCACGGTCAAGGATAAAGACGGCAACGATGCGGATGACCTTCCCAATCCATCCGTCGCTATGATCAGGACGGAAGCGATCACGGATGAAACGGAAAAGAGATATTATTCGGAAATACATATTCATTAATTATTAAATACGAAACTATGGCAACGACCTACAAAACTCCCGGAGTATACGTTGAGGAGATTTCCAAACTGCCACCGTCAGTGGCACAGGTGGAAACCGCCATCCCGGCATTCATCGGGTACACCCAAAACGACAGTTACAACGGACTGTCGATTGTCAACAAACCGAAACGCATCAAATCCCTCAACGATTTCGAGCAGGTTTTCGGTTTGCCGCTTCAGACTCAATTTTCAAACGATGCGAATCCTGCCACGGGTATCAGGATTAAGCAGGATTCTTCGGGCAATTTCGTTCCGGACGGCGACCTGAAAGACCCGTACACTTTGCTGAAATTCAGGTTGCATTATGGTTTGCAGATGTATTTTGCCAATGGTGGCGGGCCCTGTTATATCATTTCCTGCGGGAAATATGCTGACGCGGATTTTGCAGATGCCGACCAAATGTTGGCTGCCCTGGCTGCCCTGCGGAAGGAAGATGAACCGACAATGATCGTTTTTACAGATGCTCCTTCACTGCCCCGGGAAGCGTTCTATACCCTTTATACCAAAGCTCTTACCCAGGCCGCTGAACTGATGGACAGGGTGGTCATAGCCGACATTTTCCTGGATACCTCAACTGCCCAGAAACTGAAGGATTTCCATGAAGGCAGAATGGATATGTATTATGATGTGGGAGGAGGGACCACCCTGGGGGACGATTTTCGCAATGGCATAGGCAATAATAATTTATCATACGGAGCAGCCTATTATCCATGGCTGAAAACCACACTGAACTATTATGCCGACGAAAGCCTCATTCCGGTAACAGGTGGTACCGGTGCACTGAACCAGGTGAACTGCCTCCGGAAATACCCCGCGCCGGGCCAGGCTGATGTTGCCAATCCGGAACATTCGCTTTATCATATGAATAGCCAGCTTTACGCGGAGATCAAGAAGAAGATGGACAATTTCAGGGTGATCCTGCCGCCGTCGGCCGCCATCGCTGGTATCTATGCCATGGTCGACAGCACCCGCGGCGTATGGAAAGCCCCGGCAAATGTCAGTCTGAATTATGTCAGGGAACCAATGGTCAGGATCGATGACAATGACCAGCAGGATATGAATGTGACGGGCAGCGGCAAATCCATCAATGCCATCCGGACGTTCACCGGCAAGGGGATCCTGGTCTGGGGGGCCCGGACACTGGCAGGGAACGATAACGAATGGCGGTATATCAGTGTCAGGAGATTTTACAACATGGTGGAAGAGAGTGTCAAGAAAGCCACTGAACCCTTTGTTTTCGAACCGAATGATGCCAATACATGGACGAAGGTACGGGCCATGATCGAAAATTTCCTGATCCTGCAGTGGCGGGAAGGGGCCCTGATGGGAGCCAAGCCAGAGGAAGCTTTCTTTGTTCATGTCGGCCTGGGTGAAACGATGACAGCCCTGGACATTCTGGAGGGAAGAATGATCGTGGAGATTGGCCTGGCCGTGGTCCGGCCCGCCGAATTCATCATCCTGCGCTTCAGCCATAAAATGGTCGTATCCTGAAATATTAATCTTAATAAATAAATATCATGGCTTACAAGACTCCAGGCGTTTATATCAAGGAAGTACCACTCTTCCCGCCATCAGTCGCCCAGGTGGAAACAGCAATTCCGGCTTTTGTCGGGTATACGGAAAAAGCCCAGGATTCGGGAGGGAAGCCCCTCCTCAATCTCCCCGTCAGGATCAAATCCCTGGTGGAATTCCAGTCACTGTTTGGAAGCGGGTTCATTCCCGTCAGCTATAAGGTAGTGGCAGATGCAGCCAAAGAGAATGCCCTTCTTTCGGTTTCACCCAATAAGCGGTTTTACCTGTATGATGCACTCAGGCAATTTTACGATAACGGAGGGGGAGACTGTTACATTGTCAGCGTAGGCTCTTACAGCGACGACATTTCTTTCGCCGGCCTGAAAACGGGCCTGGACCTGCTCAGAAAGTATGACGAACCTACTTTGCTGGTCATTCCTGATTCTGTAGGACTGAAAGACGGGGACGGCGATCCGGACCTGGTCAGCTTCAGTGAACTGCAAAAGATCTCACTGAAGCAATGTGCGGACCTTCAAGACCGTTTCAGCCTGTTTGACATACTTCAGGGAAATCTGGCGGAAGATTCATCCAACAAACCCATCTCCGATTTCAGGGATAAGATCGGTATTAATTTCCTTAGTTACGGAGCCGTTTATTATCCGTGGATTGTTGCGAGTTACAATTATGACGTCAGTTTCCGGCAGATCGAATTATACGATCAATCCGACCTGGCCACCAGGATCGTCAATTTTGATCCGTATGCCCGGGATGACGCGGAAAAAGGGTTGATTTCAGTGCTTGCTGCGGCCCAGGCTGATGCCGATGCCGCCACTGACACCACGATACCGTTTATCGACAAAGCGGTGCTTCGGAGCAGGGGATCGGAATACCTGAAGGAACTCCTGGCGGGGTTTGAGTCGAAACTTTCGGCTAATTCAGCGGTTATCACCAATATCACCAACTATCTCAATCTGCTTGCCGGGATAGCCGGTTGTTTTAAGAAGGCAGAAACGCAGTCGCCGGATGGCTCAGGATTTCGTAAAGACATCGAAGCATTGAGGGCTGACAGCGAACTGACATCAGCCCTTGAGTTCCTGGTGTCCATCGAAAAGAATCCCAAAACGATCGATAATACGCAGGCGGCCAGGGATGCGGCTGCCCTGGAGCTTCTTTATAAACCATTGGAAACGGCCTGGTTTGGTAATAAAACCTATGCTGCCATTGCCGCCGATACTACCGATTTTGCCAAGAGCAACACGGGTTGCCTGGCCATCATTTCCGCTTTGAATGACAGTGTCACGAAGCTACTCAACGGGTACCAGAGGCTTCTGGATTCCGGCTTGTTTTACGAAAAACAGGCTGAAAAGGCCGTTTTTGCCAGTCATTTTTTCTTTCACGGCGTGAAGGATAAGATCCTGGAACATATGCGCACACTGCCCCCGTCAGGGGCTGTGACCGGAGTTTATGCAATGGTCGACAGAACCCGGGGCGTTTGGAAAGCACCGGCCAACGTAAGTCTGAATTCCGTGATAGGCCCGGCTATTAAGATTGACAGCAATGACCAGGAAAACCTGAATGTCCATCCCACGGGCAAGTCTGTCAATGCCATCCGGGCATTCACCGGCAAGGGGACGCTGGTTTGGGGATCCAGGACACTGGCCGGGAATGACAATGAATGGCGTTACGTGCCGGTCCGCCGCTTTTTCGTCATGGTGGAGGAGAGCACGAAAAAGGCATCCGAACCCTTTGTTTTCGAGCCCAATGACGCCAATACCTGGGTAAAAGTCCGTGCCATGATAGAGAATTTCCTTATCCTTCAATGGCGGGCGGGCGCTTTGCAGGGTGCCAAACCGGAAGAAGCTTTCTTTGTGAAGGTCGGGCTGAATGAAACCATGACCGAACTGGATATACTGGAAGGTCGTATGATCGTGGAAATTGGAATGGCGGTTGTGCGCCCGGCCGAGTTCATCATCCTGCGTTTCAGCCATAAAATGCTGACCAGCAATAGTTAACATACTATTTCACTAAAAATATTATCAGATAATTAATCTCTAAAAAATAAAAGTTATGGCAAATTACCCATTACCGAAGTTTCATTTCCAGGTCCAGTGGGGCGGTTCGCGGATCGGTTTTTCCGAAGTGACCGGCCTGACCATTGAGAATGAAGTGATTGAATACCGCGAAGGGAGCAGCCCCGAATACAATAAAATCAAAATGCCGGGATTGCATAAGTTCGGGAACATCACCCTTAAAAGAGGCATCTTCGCCAACGACAATGAGTATTTCGACTGGCTGAACACCGTGAAGCTGAATACCATCGAACGAAGGGATATCCTCATCAGCCTTCTGAATGAGAATCACGAACCGGTGGTATCCTTCAAGGTCAAGCAGGCATGGCCGGTAAAGATACAGGCCCCGGACCTGAAAAGCGACGGGAACGAAGTGGCCATTGAAAGCATTGAACTGGCTCATGAAGGTTTGGTCATCCAAAATGAATAGCAGATCTGATGGCTGATCCAGCAAAAAATTACCCTCCGGTCGGATTTCATTTCCGGGTGGTTTTTACGGGAATTGGGAAGAGCGATATCGACAGCCGGTTTCAGTCGGTTTCCGGGTTGAATATGGAACTGGAAACCGAATCGAAGAAGGAAGGCGGGGAAAACCGGTACGAGCATGTGCTGCCGGTCCGTGCCAAATTCCCGGTCCTTGTGCTGAAACGAGGACTGGTCAAGGATTCCGACCTGCTGACAAAATGGTGCAACGAGGCTTTTCAGTCGCTGATCATCAAACCGGTGGATCTGACCATTTCGCTGCTGAATGAAGCTCATGAACCGTTGATGACCTGGAATGTGAAGCACGCCTGGCCGAGGAAATGGAGCCACAGCGACCTGAATGCCGAACAAACGGGACTGGCGATCGAAACTTTCGAACTTCAGTACCAATATTTCACCCTTTCATAATTCAAAGTCATGCCATTAGAAATCAGAGAATTGAATATCCGCGTCAGCGTCAGCCAGAACCAGCAGGAACAGGAAAGTACACCTGAACCGGCCGGTGCGGGGGGAGCAACCCCGGAAAAGGACGAGCTTATAAGCGAATGTGTGGAGCAGGTCATGGAATTGTTGAAACTTCAAAACGAACGCTGATGGCAAATAATGTATCCAAACTGAAGATCTTCTCTTATCCCGAAGCTGACCGGAAGACTTCCGATGACAACATGGAGGTTCTGGTCAACCCGGAAAGTTATTCCCAGAAGATCACCGTCAAGTTTTCCGAAAAGCAGGCGCCGGGAACCACAGCCAAGATGCCTAAATTCAGCAAAATGGAACCTCAGAAGCTGGATTTTGAACTGCTTTTCGACAGCACGGGTGTCATCAACGGGGTAAAGGATGAGACGAACGGGGTAGAAGCGGAACTCGCCAAATTCAAGAAACTCGTCTTGGAATACAAGGGCGATAAGCACCGGCCCCGGTTCCTGAGCATATACTGGGGGACGTTGAAATTTGACTGCTGTCTCGAGAACCTGGATATCACTTACAAGCTCTTCCGGGCCGACGGCCTGCCTCTGCGGGCGCTGGCCAAGACCAGTTTCATCGGATCGATGGATGACACCAAACGCGTGGCAAAAGAAAATGCCAGCTCTCCCGATCTTACGCATGTCAGGACAGTGATGGAAGGGGATACCCTGCCGTTGATGGCCTTTAAAATTTACGGAGATCCGAAGTATTACATTGAAGTGGCCAAAGCCAATGGCCTGGATGATTTCAGGGAACTGAAAACCGGTTCCCGCATATTTTTCCCTCCAATAGCCAGATAATATGCCGCAGGAACGGAACATACCCACTACCAGGCCAGCTACTGTCGTTACAATTGGTATCAAGATCGATGGTAATGAAATTGCCCGGACTTACCAGGTTGATTCGATCACCGTCCGAAAAGAAATCAACCGGGTAGCCTGGGCCAAGCTCATTATCCTTGACGGGGCACCTTCCGAAGGTAGTTTCAGGGCAAGCAACGAACAACTTTTTATCCCGGGTAAGGAAATTGAGATCCTCAGCGGTTATCAAAATGATAATTACACTTTGTTTAAAGGGTTGATTGTCAGGCATTCCGTTAAGTTGCGCGGTGGCGGGGCCTCGCAGCTCGTCCTGGAATGCCGCGATAAGGTTTTCCGGATGACGATTGGCCGCAAAAGCCGTTATTTCCAGGAAATGAAAGACAGCGATGTCATTTCACAGATTGCAGGCTCCTACAGCGGCATCGACTGTACGGCAGAGGCTACCCGGGTCACTCATAAGGAATTGGTTCAGTATGATTGCACCGATTGGGACTTTATCGTGTCCAGGGCCGATGCCAATGGCAGGATATGCCTTAATGATGACGGCACGTTGGCTGTCAAATCGCCTGACCTGGCCCAGTCTCCCGTCCTGTCGCTGCTTTATGGCGCAACCATCCTCGAATTCGATGCGGAGATCGACGCCCGTCATCAGCTTAAAAAAGTAACATCCCAGGCCTGGAGCCATAGTGACCAGGATATGCTCAAATCGGAAGGTTCCGATCCGAATGTCAATCTCATCGGTAACATGACCAGTGCCCAGCTGGCAGAGGTATCCGGATTACAGGATTACATCCTGGATCATGGGGGAAGAGTGGAAGAAGCCGAATTGCAAGCCTGGGCCGATTCCCTGGTGCTTAAACGACAATTGGCCAAGGTCCGCGGAAGGGTCAAATGCAAAGGGGTGCATACGGTCAAGCCAGGAATGCTGGTCGAACTGGGCGGGATAGGCGACCGGTTCAACGGAAAGGCCTTCGTTAGCGGGATCCAGCATTTCATTGCCGCCGGCGACTGGCAACTGGACATTCAGTTTGGCCTGGATCCGGTTTGGTTTGCTGAAAGCGCTGAGATCCATGACAGGCCGGCCTCAGCGTTACTGGCGGCAATACATGGACTGCAGGTAGGGATTGTGACGCAGATACACGACGATCCCGATAGCGAAAACCGGATCAAGGTCAGGTTTCCTGTCATCAGTACGTCTGAAGATGGCATCTGGGCGCGACTTGCAACCCTGGATGCGGGTAATGAACGGGGAACCTTTTTCCTTCCGGAAATCGGGGACGAAGTAATTGTCGGGTTTATCAATGACGATCCGCGCGATGCCATCGTACTCGGCATGATGCATAGCAGCGCTTTACCGGCGCCCCTTACCGCGGAGGATAGCAATCCGAAAAAAGGACTCGTGACGCGGAGCAGGATGAAAATGATCTTCGACGATGATCTCAAACAATTTTTGCTGGAGACTCCGGCAGGGAAGAAGGTCATCCTGGATGAGGATGCCGATGAAATAACGATATCGGATGATCATCAGAACAAACTGGTGATGAACGCGGATGGTATCAGCATCGAAAGTCTTGGAGAGGTCAGGATCAAAGCGCAGAAAGACATTAAGATCGAAGGGATTAACGTGGAGACGAAGGCCCAGGCCTCCCTGAGGGTAGAAGGCTCGGCCAGTGCCGAAGTCAAAGCGGGAGGCTCCCTTACATTAAAGGGATCATTGATCCAGATAAATTAAAATAAAAGATATGCCACCAGCAGCCAGAGTATCCGATATGCATACCTGCCCAATGGTCGATCCGGGCCCTAAGCCTCATGTGGGAGGGCCGGTAATGCCCCCGGGAGCCGCTACCGTGCTGATCGGAGGGATGCCGGCTGCTACGGTCGGCGATATGTGCGTTTGCAGTGGCCCTCCCGATTCAATCGTCATGGGCTCTTCAACCGTAATGATCGGAGGGAAACCGGCGGCCCGAATGGGGGATGCCACGGCCCACGGTGGGATCATCGTGGCCGGTTGTCCGACAGTAATGATAGGTGGATAATAGACAGACAAATGAGCACAGAACAGGCATTTTTAGGCAGGGGATGGGGATTTCCCCCTGAATTCGGCAAAGCTTCCAAAAGCATTGAAATGTTTGAGGGAGAAAAAGACATTGAAAGCAGCCTGGAGATATTGCTTTCCACCAGGCTGGGGGAAAGGATCATGCAACCGAATTATGGCTGTAACCTCGATGAAATGGTATTTGAAGCGATGAACCTGACCATGCTGACCTATCTGAAGGACCTGGTGGAAAATGCCATCCTTTACTTTGAACCTCGTATCGACCTGGAAGGGGTTGACATAGATACTTCCAGGGAAACCGAAGGCGTGCTCCTTATCCGGATCGAATATACGGTCAGAACAACCAATTCGCGTTTCAATTATGTCTATCCTTTTTATAAAAATGAAGGGACCAACTTGTTAACCAACAAATGACCATGGCACTGAACTGCAAGCATAACCACCCCCTTCAGCATAATGGCACCAGCCAGGATAAACGCTTCCTGGAAGCGCTGGAACCAGGCTTTGCCAGGGTCCACGAATTCTCGCTTAAGGACTGGATGCAGTTTGCCTGGCATTTTGCCCGGCACCTGAACTATTTTTCAGTGTCCGATGATGTGAATCCGGACGGCAACTGGCAGGCATTTTTCAAGGCCGAAGATGAACTGGAAACTTACCTAAGGGATGCCGCCCTGGTATCGGATGAAACCTGGATCCCTTCCGGGGAGAGGCAAAAGATTGAAAATCGGGAACCCCGGGGGAACTACGAGCCCCATCTGGCATTGTTCCTGAGCTTCCTGAAACTGACGAAATTCGCCCAGTCACATCTGAATAGTCTTACCGGAAGGCACCTGGATTTTTATTATACCCAGGTACTCAGGCTAAGCAGGAAGCCGGCAGTGCCCGACAGGGTCCATTTGCTTTTTGAACTTGCCAGGAATGCCGGTGAGGAACTGGTCAAAAGCAATTCTCTTATTGAAGCCGGAAAGGACAAGACCGGAAAACCATTGAGATATGCCACATCGGAAGAAATGACAGTAAATACGGCCCGGGTTTCCCTGCTGAAAAGCGTATTTCATCAAAAGGGCAGGATGGTCAGGTATGCGGAAATGACTAACTCATCCGATGGCCTTGGAACAGAGTTCAAAGAAGAAGATCCCGACTGGCAGGCCTTTGGAAATGAAAGCTGGCCGGCAGCTACCCTGGGTTTCGGACTTGCCTCGGCAGTGCTGTTGCTGAAGGAAGGGGTTCGGTTGATCCATGTCTCCATGGAGTTAAAGGTGAAGGATGCAAGTGATCTGCCTGATAAAGAAACTGTCCGGAAGCAAATAAAAGTATTCGTGACTGGTGAAAAGGACTGGATGCATCTGCCCGATGTGACCGTCAGCCAGGTGCCTGCTTCGGCAAAAGCTAAACTTGAATTTACAGTTCATGCGGATGAGTCGCAAAAAGCGATTGTTCCATATGATATTAAGGTTCACGGGGAACGGTTCAATACCAATCTGCCGGTGATGAGGGTGTTGTTCAACACGCAGGAAGAGAATGGCTATTATGTTTATTCCGCTTTTTCCAATGCTGTCATCACAGGGGCGACCATTACAGTTGATGTCAAAGGTGTGAAGGATCTGTCCGTGGAAAACGACCATGGCAGGCTGGACCCTTCCAGGCCGTTTTACCCGTTTGGCCCACTTCCGAAAAAAGGTTCAGGATTCTATATCGGGAGTTCGGAAATTTTTCAGAAAAAATGGAAAAACATCAAATTGAATATCAACTGGAAAGATAAACCGGGCCTTGCTCAACAATATATAGCTTATCGTTCCCAATTCATTACTGGAAACAGCAGCAATTATAATCTGCAGACAACCGGTGCCCTTGACGGCAGTGCCATAGTGACGGGGGATAGCTACTTCACAGTCTTTCCTCAATACATCAAAGACAACAGATGGTACCCGGAAAGCGCTCCACCGGACTTGCCGGGACTTTTCGACAGCCCCCTTGAAATTGACCGGGATGCGGCTGATCCGGGAGTCGCCTCCCTGCCCGCTGTTCCGCCATTACTGATGCGTAAAGGGATCGATGTGAATAAAGCCACCCTTAGAAATTATCTGCTTCCGCAGGCCAAGCCGGATGACAGCAAAACATCTAGGAAAAAGGTTTCCATCAGCTCCAGATTTGAATCTGCCAGGTTCAATCCAGGTTTCCGGACATTAGCTGTCATTACGGAAAATTTCAATCCGGCTACCCGGTCTGATTATCTGAAACTGACCCTGCAACAAGACTTTCTGCATAGCCATTATCCGAGACTGTTAACGCTGGCCATGGTGGCAAAAACAGCCCCGCCTTCCGGGAATCCCAATATCCTTATGCCTCAGGAACCTTATACTCCGGTGATTGCCTCCATGACCATCGATTATCAGGCCTCGGCAAAAAATGTTTTCGTTTTCGACAAATCGGCTTCTCCCAAATCACGGTACGATAATTTCGTTTCGCGGTCCATTCAGCTCTTTCATGAACATCCTTTCGGCCAGGCAGAGCAACATGTTTTCCTTAAAGAGCAATGCGATTTCATCGATCCGAATGAAAGGCGGAATATCAGGCTTCTTCCGGCTTATTCGCCGGAGGGTGAGTTATATATCGGTTTGCAGGGCGCACAGCCTTCCGGTATTGTCAATTTGCTGGTTCAGTCGGTGGAAGGCAGCGAAAATCCATTGGCCCCGACATTTACGGGTGAGAAGAAAATAGAGTGGTTTGCCCTCTCGAACAATGAGTGGAAACCGCTGAACAGGGATTTTATAACCGGTGACAGCACCAATCATTTCCTTCGTCCTGGGATTGTAAAAATATCGCTCCCTGCAATGGTCAATGAAAGCAATACAATCCTGGACTCCGGCCATATCTGGCTGAAGGCTCAATTGCCCGAAGGGTTGGACCATACATCGGTTTGCAGACTGGCGGGAGTCTTTGCCCAGGCCGTCGAAGCAAGATTTTCAGACAATGGAAATGACTTATCGCACCTGAGGGCCTCCTTACCGGCTTTTACCATATCGAAATTCGTCGAAAAACCGGCATTGGTCAAATCTGTCACCCAACCTTACGGTTCATTCGGAGGGGCGCCGGAAGAGAATGACAGGGATTTTTATCAGCGCGTGAGTGAGCGGTTAAGGCACAAGCAGCGGGCTGTCAGCATCTGGGATTATGAACGGCTGGTTTTACAACAATTTCCTTCCGTTTATAAGGTTAAATGCCTCAGCCATACCTCCACCCGGAACGAAGCAGGTTCTCCGGATTATTTCGAGCTCTCTCCCGGATTTGTTACACTTATAGTGATCCCCGATATCCGTAACCGGAACAGTTTCGATCCGCTCCAGCCCCGGGCAAGTCAGAATCTGCTGAGGGAAATCGAAGATTTCCTGGATCCCCTTAATTCACTTCATGTAAGGTTTGATGCGGATAACCCGGATTATGAAACGGTCTTCCTGGATTTCAGGGTGAAATTTTACGATCAGTATGATGCCAATGCTTACCGGAATATCCTGAATGAAGATATTGTCAGGTACCTGTCACCCTGGGCATTCGGGGAGTTTTCCGATATCCGCTTCGGAGGGACGCTTTATAAAAGTGTTATTATCAGGTTTATCGAAGAACGGTCTTATGTTGATTTCATATCTGATTTTAAAATGTACCAGAGAATTGGAGAAGGCGACCAGAATGTCGTTGACCGGAACCAAATCACTGCGACCAATGCCAGGGCTATCCTGGTTTCTGCCAGGGGCCACAACATTGGTTTAATAGAAAAAGATGAGGTTTGCCATGAATGAAATACTCACCATACCGAAGGAGATCAGCGCTGAATACGGAAGGGATTATGCTTTCCTGCGAGCGGAGGGTTTGAAATACATTGAAAAGCTGGCCCATAAGCTTTGGACCGATTACAATATCCACGATCCGGGAGTCACCATCCTGGAAATGCTCTGTTATGCCATTACCGACCTGGGATACCGGATATCTATGCCGGTTGAGGATTTGCTCGCCAGGCCGAAGGATAATCTGAAGCATATGCACGATCAATTCCTTTCGGCCATTCATGCCTTGCCATCCGCGCCGGTCAGCGCCGATGACTACCGGCAGCTTTTCGTGCGGATAGCCGGGGTCAGGAATGCCTGGGTACTGCCCTCGGAACGTTCGGTCGTGGCTAAATACCGGAACCTGGACATCGGGGGGGCACCGGAATTGCATTATAAAAAGACCGGTGAAGCGGTGGATCCGAAAGAAGCCCTTGAATTCACCCTGAAAGGCCTGAACAATATCCTGCTGGATTTCGATGAATCGAATCTCCTGACCCCGGAGGAAAAAAAACTGGATGAAGGCCCGCGGGAAATCCTGATCATGAAGAAGAAGGAGGATATTTCGCAACAGGTCCTGGAAGTTTATCAAAGGTTCAGAAACCTATGCGAAGATGTCGATGCTGTCAGGGAAGTGCCGCTCCAGGGAGTGGTCATATGCGGGGATATCGATATTCTCCCCACTGCGGACCCGGAACAGGTATGGGCACAGATCGTTTTCAATATCGATCAGTACCTGGCTCCCGATATTCCGTTTTATAACCTATTGGAAATGCAGGAGATGGGCAAGGCTACCGACGAGATCTTCGAAGGGCCCGTATTCAGCTTTAAGGAAGAATACCCTTACAAGACGCCCGGCAACCCGTTCGTTAAAAAGGGATTTATTTGTAAGGAAGATCTTTCCGGAAGTGAACTTCGAAAAGAAGTCAGGCTGAGCGACATCATCCGCATCATCATGGAAACGGAAGGTGTGAGACTCGTGAAGGAAATAGCTTTCGGCCTTTGCAGCTGCGATGAAAAAGATATGTCAAACGTAAGGAAGGCCGTGGCCGGCGACAGATGGAACCTTTGCATCACGACAGGCCATAAGCCGGTGTTTTGCGTCGACAATTCGGTTTTGAACATCTGGAAGGATGTCCTGCCCATTGAACTTAAAATGAGCGAAGCCAAAGAAAAACTGGGGCTCCTCAGAAAGAACCGGGACATCCGGATGCAGGCCAAATTGACCACGGATATACCGATGCCGGAAGGAAAATACAGAAATACAGGCCATTACCACACGTTCCAGGATCAGTTCCCGGAGACTTATGGTACCGGCAGATCCGGACTCCCTGAAAGTGCCTCTGTCGAACGAAAATCGCAGGCCAAACAGTTGAAAGCTTACCTGCTGTTCTTCGAGCAGGTTCTGGCGAACTATTTTGCGCAATTGAGCCACGTCAGTGTTCTCTTTTCTGCCGATACCAGTATAGCCAGGACCTATTTCGCCAACGTCGTCGACGGGTTGAAAGGGGATACGGATTTACTGGACGATAAGTCTCAATGGATGCAAAATGTGGAGGCGATCTTCATGGAAACCGGCCTTGATCCTTACATAAACCGCAAAAATCGGTTCCTGGACCATCTCCTGGCACGCTTTTCCGAACAATTCAGCGAATATGTCTTCCTGATGCACCGGCTCTATGCAGCTGATGCGGATAAAACGATCATCCGCCACAAGGTGGGTTTCCTGAAAGATTATTACCATATGAGCACCTCCAGGGGTGGTGGCTTCGATTATTATAATCCGCTGACATCCGCCGGACAGGAAGATAATGTAACCGGCATGGAAAAACGGATTTCCAGGTTACTGGGTTTCAACCATCACAAGAACAAGCCCCTGGTCGGATTAAACTGCAGCGTCGATAAAACGGACAAGATCATCATGCCCGTGAATGGGGTCCCGACAGAGGTTCAACGCTACGGATGGAGCATCTCAATGAACGGCAGCATTATCTTTGAAAGTACGGATAAGACTTTTCTTCGGAAGGCGGATGCTTATCAGGAAATGGGCCTGGCGAGCCTGCTGGGGTGTGAACGGGAATACTATAAGTTCGTCTTATCCCCTGACAATTTAAAGGTGACCTTCAACCTGGCGGATACCAAAGGCAATGTCCTGGCCGGGCACCCGTTTTCGTACGATGTGCTGACGGGTGAGGCGGAATCGGGGAGTTTTTCGAATGCCGAAACGAAGATTCAGGAGATCATAGGCTATATGCTCCATGATTTTCGGCTCGAAGGAATGCATGTGGTTGAGCACCTTCTTCTGCGACCGGATTTTAATATCCCCGCAGATAAGCATGATCTGTTTTTCCCCGTTTGCATCGAACCCGACGGTAGCCATTGCCGGCCGCTCGATCCGTATTCCTTCAGGGTGACGGTTGTGTTGCCGGGATACAGCATGCGACTCAGGAACAAGCATTTCAGACTGTTTGCCGAACGGTTGATCCGAATGGAAACCCCGGCCCATGTATTGCCCCGCATCTGTTTTGTGAACGAGGAATACATGCAGAAATTCGAGGATGCATGGAATAAATGGCTGCAAGAAAAGAGAGAAGCGGCCGGACCTGCCGGACAGGTACCGGATGCAACTCTGAAATCCCTGATCTCCGTTATTGAAGAAATGTATTCGGTATATGAGGAGGGCAGACTGACGGATTGTGATGATGACACGCCTGAAAAGAACCCTGTCGTTCTCGGAACAACGCGGCTGGGAACACTTGAGAGCGATTCCAGGCCCGAATAGTTTTACAGAGTAAATATCCAGATTAAAAACGTACGAAATATGGCAACCAAACAGGAACTTCAACTCGAGATACTTAACCCGGAATACAGCCGGTTTGTCAAAGACCAGGTGCTCACGGAAGTGCAGCTCAACGAAATCATCGATTTCTTTGAAGACCAGCACAGGCTTACCCGCACCTGCCTGATCGGTACCGGGATCGTTTGCGGATTGCATATGAACCGGAAGGGTAATGTCATTATCCTGGATCATGGAGCTGCCATAACAACGGACGGGGACATTATAAAGTTCGGTACCACCCGGTTCGAGTACTTTACGCAGTACACGCCGCCCGAAAACAGCCATTATGATCCGTTTTATTATGAATCAGGCGGCAAGGAAAAGATGGTCAGTCTTTATGAGCTCATTACGGAAGAAGTCAAGGAAAAACTGACCATATCGGATATTAAGCCCCTTTCGGAACTGGACGGTACCATCAAGGATTGGGTCGCATTGATTTATCTAGAGTATTTCCTGAAAGATCCTGAAAAATGCACCCCGACGAATTGTGATAACCTTGGGATGAGGCAGGTAGCCCGTCCAAAGGTCATAATATTGTCGAAAGATGATATGGATAAAGTGATCCATAAGGATGAGGATGAACAAATCGGGGATGATATTTATCTAAAGTACAAAGACGCCTATGACAGGTATTTCACGTTTCCTCCCTTAAAAGCCAAAAGGGTGATCCTTAACCGGTATAACACGATAAAAAGCAATACCCTGGCAGGTGCTTATTTCAATGCCACTAAAGACGGCGCTGCAGTTTTGGCCGAAGCTGTTACAGACCTGTATGAAGCTTTCCGGTTCCTGATCGATAAGGATAATTCGTTGGATATCAAATTATTGACAGATAAGTTGATTTCCTCCCTGACGAAACCATCGGTCCTGTTGCATGCCCAGTATACCTATGATTTTTATAAAGACATTATCCAGGCTTACAATGAGCTGAGGGAACTACTCTATAACCTTGCATTTGAATGTTGTCCGAATATTTATGCCTTCCCGAAACATATCATGCTGGGTGCGCCCAATATCCTGCACGGACAACAGCAGGCTGAGTACCGGCATCAGTTTTATCCATCGCCGGCTGTTACTCAAAATAAAAAGAAAGCCGCCCGGGCGATCAGTATGCTGGAGCGACTACGGCTGCTTATTGAATCCTTCGATCCCCAACCGGCCGGTGGCATTCGCATCACCCCATCCAGGGATTACGACAGAATGCTGGATGAAAGGGCCATACCATTCTATTACAATAAGATCCGTCCTCTGTCAAAGGTCTGGAGTTATCCCAGGGCCCGGAAAGGACTTGAAAAACAGAATCTGTCCTACCACGCAGATCAATATGAGCAGCCTGTTCCTGAGGAGGTGCTTCAGCCATTGGACTATGATATTGACGGGCATGATTTCTTCCGGATTGAAGGCCATATCGGCAAAGATTTTAAAACTGTCTTAAAGCAGCTCGACAGCCTGAAAGTATCCAAAGGCGTTCCAATGGACGTAGTGGCCGTGAGGCTGGGCGATGTCAGGTTGTCTGATATCGATCTCGGGGATTTCGAATGTCATTTTGAGGATTTGAATACCATGCTCCGGGCATTCCAGGTGGAAATGAACTGCCTCCTGGCCGACGGAACCGCATTTTTCTCCGGGTTTACGCCCAGGAAGGAACTTCCCCATATCAACCTGCAGCGCTATGTGGCCGGAGAAGGCCAGCCGAAATGGATTATCCATTCAGACCTGCTGAAAAGCACCCTAAAGGCTAACCTCTTTGAAGGCGGCATTTTTACGCGTGAAGCCACCTTAAGCCGGGGCAGGCGGGAGATCCTGACCGGTGCCGGGATCGGATCTGTTGCCGGAGCCGGCAGGGGAACCGCGGCTGGTGCTACCGGGGAAACCCCGGCAGTGGATACGGGTAGGTTTTCAGCCGTCGAAAAGGATGATATCCTGTCAGGCCTGAAGAAAACCGATTCCGTTTTTGCCATCTGCGATCCTTTTGTACGGCCTGTATTTACCGGTGATCGCATCGTGAAGACCCGGATCGACCTTAATCCGGAAACTTTCGGTAAATATTATCTCAAAGCCCTTGAGGGCGATGTGTCATCGGTGGATGATTTCATGGAAAAGGCCCGTTTGGCTGCCAGTGAGGATCCGGACCTGAATAAGCTGGATGAAGATGAAAAATATGTGGCTTTTGAATACCCGATGCAGATCATCGGTCATCTCAATTATATCCAGCGTTACGTTCCGGCATACCTGGGTGATATCAGCGAAAAAATGATCACCGATTACCGGGGATTTTCGCAGGCTTTCTGCAAGCGGCTCAAAGTGATGCACACCCGCCTGGAAAGGTATTTCAGGACTGGCAACTACATCGCCAAAGGATATGAGAACAGGTATATCAACATGCTCGACAACCTGGAAAAGATCTGCTGCGGAAATGAAAAACTGGAGGTCATCCTGAGGGAGATCGAAAAGCGCAAAGCTGAAATTCTGAAGAACCTTTCTTTCAGCCGGTTTTCGCAGCAGCATCCCGGACTGGAGCATAAGGCCGGGGTTCATCGCGGCGGAACTTTCGTCATCGTCTATGCCGGCAGCGGCAGGACCAGGGACCCCAGGACGGCCCTGAAAGAGATTCTCGAAGCGAGAAGAACGGCAGGCTCTGACAGGTTGACAGATTCCCTGGCTGAAGGACTGGAATACCGCGATGCGGAAACCTTTGCATATTTTGTGGCGAGCAATGAAGTTGTCCTGGATAAAGAAGCCGAACTCTCAAAATTCCTCGCTTTCCAGAAAGTGCCTGAGGGGACGGTGTTCTCCGAACGTATGATCCGGGAAGTCAATGATCAGATCGACGGTATCCGGAAGGTCATTTGCCGGGATTTGAACCAGCCGGAGCAGGATATCGTTATTGCTGACTTTTGCCTGCCTTACCTGTGTTGTTCGGAATGCCCGCCCGTCGCATTCATCATCCAGAAGGACCAGAAGCAACTGGCATTGCCGGTCGACAGCATTTGTTCCGGCAGGGAACCCATACCCTTCAGCGCTTATACGCCCAAAGGAGCCATCATTACTTCGCCCGAAGCACCCGAATCCGTCATTCCGGGTGATAATCCCATGTTCGATCCTCGAAAGGTGCCTGAAAATCAGATCGGCAAAACGATTACATTCCTTCTTGACGGGGAAACGACCGATTGCGCCATTGTAGTGAAATCAGCTGTATCCATTCTGACGGAAAGCAAAGTTTCAGATTCCGGCAGGGATGAGTTCACGGTGGAATACATGAACAAAACGGATGAATCGGTTTCCGGACAAAATATCTACGTCTGGAAATTCAATGATGGGACGGCTGATGAAATTGTCACCGGTACCGCTTCTTTCAACCGTAAATACAGCAAACGCAAACTGGCATCGCAGAATATAGCTTCCATTGCCGTAACCATAGCTATCCAGAATGATCCTTGCGAATCCGTGGGTACTTTGACTGTCCCAGTTCCCGCAGCAGGAGAGCAACCGGATGCATGTCTGTCGGAAGTGGTGGCATTGGTCGAAAAAATGAGCAAGGAACTGGCCAATCCAAAAATGGTCAGGAGAATCCGGGAAATGGACCATCCCCAACTGCTGGAGATATACAGTGGCACGGTTAAGATATTTGATGCCGCTCATGAAATGATCTTTAGCAATGATCCCAGGATTAAAGCCAGGCTCATGCTGAGGATCCACGAATCGCTGAAACAGATCTATGAGGTCCAGTTAATAAGGACAAATCCTGATGTGGCAAGGATCCTGGAGATCCTGATCCGGAAACTGCTGATGCTGATGCTGATGCTGGTATTCTGCGATGCTGAAATAGATCCGAAAGTCAGGGAGATACTGGGCATGCAGACCAGCCTGTTCCAGGAAATGAACCGAATATTGCTGAAGAAATTCCCGGAACTTGACCTTGCCAATGAACTTGAATTGCAGGTGCAGGATTTTGCCCGGAATTACAAATCGCAGGATCCGAATGTGATGGGCATGATTAAACTGCTCATCACCGGCCTGAAGAACTTCCCTGAAACACGATGAGCCGGTCGACCCATATCATTCACCGTGTGAACCTGGATATCGAGGCGCCCGATGTGCGGACAGCCAGGGAACTGCAAGACGGAGCAGCCTCCCTGTTCTACAACGATATCCTTCCCCGCCTGGAGAAGTGGCTCGACAGCCTGGTGCCTGAAGACCAGTATGTACGCATTGAAAACATCGATCTGGAACTGGATAGGATGGACCGTTTCCAATTTGATAACCTGTTTTCAGAGACAACCTTTCTGGCTATACAGGCAGAGATTGAGAGCATTTTTGGCCCGTCAAAGGATGCTCAAGGTCATGATTTCACTGAAATATCGGGTGCAGATCATCTCTTCCAGGAGTTCACAGCCTTTCTGGAATCCGGACGGTTTCCCTGGTGGAGTACCCGGGACTGTTTCACAACGAAAGATGAAAAGGCCTTCATCGTTTACCTCAGGTCGGATCATTCGCATGTCAGCCGGCTCGCCGGGTTCCTCAGGACAAATCCCGGCGCCATCAGCCGGCTCATTCTTCAGTTTCCTGCCCGGTTTGCCATGCAGATCCTGAGTACCATCCTGCAGGGAAGAATCGATCTGAAAGAAGATGATATCGTACAGGTTATCAGTCAGTTGATAAAGAGATTTCATAAGGATGAAAAGACGGCAGCCGGCTATCACCGGCAACAGACAACAGCGTTTCTCACGAAAATTTTCAAACATGTCCTTTCATTCGACGTGCACCTGGCCCAGAATGTGTTCTCGGATATCTTCCTGGAATTGAAAACGGAAATGAGAACCGGACCGGATGAAGCCTTAAAACATGGCACAACGGGAGAAAGCCTTAGTCTGCGGAAGTTGAAAGAGGAAGAAATGGTAATTTCTGATAAAACCGAAGGGGAGGACGGCATTTATGTCACCAATGCCGGTTTGATTCTGCTGCATCCATTCCTGGAATATTTCTTCAGGGATTTTGACCTGTTTACAGATAGTCAGTTTAAAAACGATGACTGCCGGGTCCTTGCTGCGCACCTGCTCCACTTCCTGGCTGCAGGCGAGGAGAATGGGATGGAACCAGGAATGGTCATGGAGAAGTATCTGGCTGGTCTTGACCTTGATATGCCCATTGACCGCTATGTGAATTTGACGGATGAGATGAAAAAGGAATCCGTATACCTGCTCAGGGCTGCAATCGGGCATTGGAAGGCCCTGAAAAGTACATCTCCGGACGGTCTGAGGGAAGGGTTCCTGCAACGTGACGGGAAGCTGATCCGGAGTGAATTTCAGCACCGGCTCATCATTGAAAACAGGGCGCACGACGTGCTGCTTTCCTACCTGCCGTGGGGCTATGGAATTGTCAAACTTCCCTGGCTTTCAAAACCATTGTTTGTCGAATGGAACACCTAGATCCCTAATGATCATACCATGAAAGAAACTGGTAAGAAACCTCCGGCCAATACGGTACAGCCAAAAGAGCAATTGGCTGCAAAAAACCAGTTTTTTTCTCCGGCAGGGAATTCCTTTTTTCTGTCGAAACCTTTACAGGCGAAGCTTAACATAGGACAAAAGGACGATAAATACGAGCAGGAAGCGGATGCGGTAGCGGATCAGGTGGTTCAGAAATCAGGTGAATCAAGCGTTCAGCGAATGTACCGGGAGGTGGATGAGGGCGATAAGGTCTTTCGAAGCGAACATGACCTGCCGTCCGGGATGAACAAAGGCGAGGCCATAGTGGCCATTGCCAGGTCAAAGCTTGGCAAAGTCAAGGCCAAACAGCCGGCCGGCAGTGATGGCGGCAAGCAGCTCCGCTACGGCCATGATGTGTTGCTGGAGATCTTTCACCTCAGCGCGCCGGATGTTTGGAGCGATGACGTCATCCGGTACCTGGGTCCCGGACTGCCTTCCTGGTGCGGGATCTTCGCCACATATTGCATCAAGAAAGCCGGGATCAACATCGGCAACTGGCAGATGGGTATGGGAGTGAGTGCATACGGAATGCTTAAACCTACCGAAAATCCCCAGCCCGGGGATATCGGCTACATCGATCAGCCCAATCAGCACCATTGCATTGTGTCGAAAGTGGATGGGGATACCATTGAAAGCATTGACGGAAACAGTGGTCTGTTCAGCGAGATCATCGAGAATAAAAGGCCGCGCAAGGCTTATACCGGTTTTTTCACAGCTCTTCACCAGGCCGGAAATCCAAATGTTCAAAAGAAAGACAAAAACGAGAACGGCGGGGAGGATTCGGCTGTCCTGGAAGACCGGCTTCAGGCGTCAAAGGGGCAGGGTGCCTCCATGGATGACAGGACCCGCGCAGAGATGGAGGACAGCATTGGCGCTGATTTCAGCGGTGTCAGGCTCCATACAGGCAGCGAGGCGGCTCAGATGAGCAATGAATTGAATGCCCAGGCTTTCACGCACGGTAAAGATATTTATTTCAACGAGGGGAAGTTCAATCCGGATACCTCTGCCGGAAAACATCTTCTGGCCCATGAACTGACACATACCGTGCAACAGAATGAAGAGATCAGGAACCAGTTGCAAAGGGCGCCCAATCCTCCGGCTTCCGATAAAAAGTCAAAGATAGATTTTGATAACAGCACCATCTTCATTGAAAAACTCTACCTTCCAAAACTAAAAAGCAGGAATAAATCAGTAATCGGTTCTACGGCTACCAGGAAGAAAGGCTATAAGCGCGAGGATTCTTACGTGGCAAGCGCTGCCAGCTCTGATAAGGCCCAGGATGAGGTATGGAAAAGCTATGTCGAGCCTAAAGTGAAGACCCAGGTAGAAAAAATCACAAAAAAAGCGGCGGATCAAAAGGCTTTCGATTCATCCTCAAATTCATATTACCTGGTCTGGGGCTCTATAAAGCTGATCGGTTCAAAGGAAACCATTGTCAAAAATTCCCTGGTACCGCTCTGGAACAAGCATGGCAAGGCTTCCGCATACGATGTCGACCATATCAAGGAGCTTCAGCTCGGTGGTGCCAACTACATAGATAATATGGAGCTCCTGAATTTCTCAGCCAACAGGGCCTCCGGAGCAGCTGTCAAAAATACCATCGAACGGCAGGTCAATGAATTTCTGATCTCGGATGATGCTAAAAAACAGGCTTCCGACAAGAATGCAAAACTTCCGGGGATCAAGCAAGCCAAAGAGAAATTCGACATCACTTTCAATACCATTCTTTACGATGATGCCAAATCCAATTTCGGTAAAGGCGGATGGGGAGATGATTTTTGGTCTAAAAAGGACATCGGCGATGATTTCGACCATTTGAAGAACTTCAAGCCGATGAATACCAAGCAGATCGCTGCTGCAAAGGGCACCAAGGACGATCCGGTGGTTTACACTTCCGAAGCAGGCGGAACGGGGCTTAAAAAGAAGGACCTCGAGGCCATGAAAGGGGTGACCGTCACGAAATTCAATTTTCCTGAAGTTCCCGCAGGCGATTTGGCCGGCAATATTGAACTGAGCATTAAACCGCCTTCCGTAGTAAATGGTGATATTAAGGTACCTGTCCCGGTCTATAAAATGGAAGGTGTGGTATTCGGCGGGCATATGCCAAGACGAGGTTCGAAAAAAGGGGAGGGAGGACTGGAAAAGATCCTCAGCAAGCTGGAGATCAACGGACTGAGCCCTGCAACAGTCGATACGGCCGACATCGTTCCGGGCACCGGGCTGGTGGTCAGGGGACGAATCCATCCGACTCTGGAGATTATCAAGGGTTTCGACCTGGACTTCTTTATAGAGGGCGATCATTTCGGTATCAGCAAAACCATTACAGCCGGTGATATCAAAGTACCGCCACCCTTTAAGATCAATGGGGCCTTTCTGACCATCGGCGCGGGTACACGGGGCGTGTTCGTCGAAGGGGACGTCCTGTTCGAGATAAGTAAGCTCGGAACCGGCAAGATCTCCGGCCTGGGCAGAAGCGACGGTAATTTTGGCATAAAGGGGAAATTCGATTTCGATCCGAAGTTGTTTAAAAGGGGCGCTGCCAGCATCGAGGTCGGTTACAACAATAAAGATGGCTGGTCGGCTAAAGGGGAGCTCCAGATCGCAAGGGGGACGGTGAAAGGCATCAACTCGGCAAAGATCACGGTCGGCTATGCCAACAACACCATCGAAGCATCCGGAACGGCTGAAGTGGCCCTGAAGGGTGTCAGGGAGGTGACCCTCAGGATCAAATTTGCGGAAGAAACGTCGGAAATAGAAGGGGGCATCAAGGTAGATAAACTGCCCGGGATAAAGGAAGGTGAAGGTACCCTGAAAGTCGTCAAAAAAGGCGATGAATATGATTTCAGCGGCAAAGGCAAGATAACCCCGGATATTCCGGGGGTTGACACCCAGCTCGATTTCAAGTTCCATAACGATATTTTCCTTGTCGATGCCCAGGTTTCGTATGAAAAGGGCCGTCTGAAAGGCAAGCTGAATGTAGGGATAACGAACCGGGCCGTGGATGCTGATGGAAAACCCACCGGCGAAGCGCTGCCGGATTACAAGGTTTTCGGTAGCAGCAACCTGGAATTAAAGATCACGGATAAGCTGGTGGTCACCGCTGGCGTCAAACTGCTTGAAAACGGCGAGATCGAAGTGAAAGGAGGCATTAAGCTGCCCGAGCGTTTTGAAGTGGTCCCGAAGTTATTCAGTGTTCAAAATAAACCGCTGATCAAGATTCCGCCGATCCATATCCCCCTGTTCGGGATTCCGCTCGGAGTGGCTACCATAGGTATAGAAGCCGTCATTACCCCAAAACTGGAGGCTAACGTCCAGATCGGTCCGGGAAGCCTGGTTAATGTCGGTGCTGAAGTTACATACAATCCTTCCCATCCTGAGGATATGTCCATCACCGGAGGGGCTGATTTTGAATTCATTGCCGAAGCAGGCATTACAGCAGGCGTCGACTTCGGCCTGTCGGCCAGCATTGCCGTCGCTTCCCTCACGGGAGGGATCAATTTGTCTGCTTTTATTAAGGCAGCCGCCAAACAGCCGGTATTCCACGCTGATGTAAAATATTCCCCAAAAACCGGATTTGAATTGAACGGGAATGTCAATGCCATGGTCCAGGCAATTTTAGGATTCAGTGGCGATCTTTTCGTCAGGGCTTCAGCAGGGGTCTGGCCCTTTGAGATATCTAAAACCTGGGAATGGCCGATATTTAAGAAAGAGGTCGATACCGGGCTTCAGATCGGCTTTGAGTTTCCTTTTGCATACAAAGACGGGAAAGCGGATATCACGTTTGAAAACCTGAAATTCACTTACCCAAGTCTGGATGATATTACGGCCAAAGTCCGGGAACAGATTGTGGATCCTTTGGTGGATCAGTTTTAACATAAATTCGGTAAAGATGACAAAGGGAGATATAAAGACAATCCTTCGGGAAGGCGCTGAGCTTCACCTGGCGGGGAAACTGGACGAAGCCGAAAAGAAATACCGGATGGTGATCGAAATCGATCCTGCCCATGCCGTTGCTCATAACAACCTGGGTTTCATTCTGGCCCAGCAAAAGCACTTCGAAAATGCCGAAACGGAATACCGGAGGGCCATCGAGCTCAGTCCGGATTATTCTACGGCCTATACGAATTACGGCCAGGCGATGATGATGGTACAGCGCTGGAAGGAGGCCGAAGACTTGTTGAAAAAAGCCGTAAGCCTTGATGCTGAGGATTTACATGCCAATGAAAGCCTGGCAAAATTGTACACGATGTCAGGCAATGGCCGGCAGGCTGAAGTTTACTGGAAAAAAAGCTATTTGCTCCGTCAGGATTCAGGGTACCTGGTCCACCTGGCCCATTCGCTGGTCATGCAAAAGAAGCTCGACGAAGCCGTGGAAGAACTTAACCGGGCCCTGCCCGAAGAGGAGGACAATCCGAGGGTCTTTTCCCTGCTGGGGATCATTTATTTTGCCCGGTATGATTATGGTTCTGCTGTCAGGTGTTTTAAAAAAGCCCTCGGACTGCAGCCGGAAGATGCCGAAGTCAGGCACAACCTGGCCATGGCATATCTCAAGACAGGCCAGGGAGAAGAGGCTATCAAGGAACTCCGGAGGATTCTCCTCCTGGAACCGGATTATTGTGAAGCAAGGAATAACCTGGCCGTGCTGGAACTCTCGGCCGGGGAAACCGCTTCGGCCCTGAACCATTTTAATATCGTAATTGAACAGGAACCATTGAACTCTAAGGCTTTATATTACAAAAGCGTGATTTTGCTTCAGTCAGGGGCAGTCGATGAAGCCTCTGAGTTATTGAATCAGGTCATTTCTTCAGGGGATGAAAACTATAAACCACAAGCCACTGAATTGCTGGCTTCAATACCGGTACAATCATGAAAAGAACGATCAGACGTCAAATACGGCGGCAAGAACCACAACATGCCCGGGAGCAGAAGCCTTTCTTCGCATCTGCCGGTCATGAAAAGAACGACACGGGAGCTGCTCCTTTTTTCCAGGCCCAGGCCAATGAAGGAGAAATGGAGGAGAACGTGCAGGCTTTGCAGAAAGCAGAAATGGATGATGAAAAGGTCCGGAAGGAATCCCGGGATGCTGATGAGGAAAAGAAAGAAAATGCCCCGGTAATGAAAAAATCTTAACTCTGTGTGGCATGACACCAGCGGAAAAGAACGCCCTTGCGGTGAACCAGTACCTGAACTTCCTCGCGGAAATATTGAGCCAAAGGCTAAAGCATTATTTCAATGGGGGAGGGCCTCAGCCTAAATTGACTGACATAAGGAAAATCGTGTCGGCAGGGGATGATTCGGAGATCTCGAAATTCATCAGGGAAAATAGCCTGGCTGCGGAGGAGATCGTGGTGTTGTTGCTGGCCCTGGCGCCTCATGTGCGCCCCGATTTTTTCGATCCGATCATATCGCGGCATTTGTCAACAGCCGGCGACTTTCCGCAAATAGGAGGGATTCGGGGCAAGCAGTTCAGGGGATTCCTGCCAAGCGGGGAAACGGCCATTTTCATTCTGGCCGGCAATGACCTTCACAAACGGTTCGAACACCTCCGACTCTTTGGCTCGGAGCATTTTTTTGCACAGAACAGTATCCTGTGGCTGAATGAGCCGGAACCAGGTGAACCCCCGCTCAGCGGCAAGCTGGAAATGGCCCGGGATTACCTGGAACTTTTCATCCACGGTAAGTTTCTCCGGCCCAGACTGACCATGGACTTTCCGGCGGAATTCATAACGACGGAGCTGGCGGATGATGACCTCGTCCTGCCGGATTCCACCCGCAGGCAACTGCTGGAACTGGAGCACTGGATTTTGCACCAGGATACGATCATGAACAGGTGGAGAATGAATCGCTGGCTGAAATCCGGCTACCGCGCTCTGTTTCATGGCCCTCCGGGGACCGGTAAAACCCTTTCGGCCCTCATCCTCGGTAAGAAAACAGGCCGGGATGTCTTTCGGATCGACCTGTCGATGGTGGTTTCCAAATTCATCGGGGAAACGGAAAAGAACCTTTCCCAACTTTTCGAAAGGGCCCGGAACAAAGATTGGATCCTTTTCTTCGATGAAGCTGATGCCTTGTTCGGAAAGCGCACCAATGTGAGGGATGCTCACGATAAATACGCCAACCAGGAGGTTGCCTATCTTCTGCAACGGATAGAAGGTCATGACGGCCTGGTCATCCTGGCTTCCAATTTCAAATCCAACATTGATGAAGCATTCATCAGGCGTTTTCAGTCAGTCATCTATTTTCCGCTCCCAACTGCAACGGAAAGGTACATTTTATGGAAAAAAGCATTACCTTTAGATGCCGGTCTTAAGTTTCCCTCTGATCCTGAATGGCTTTCCATATCGAAGAAATACGAAATAGCCGGCGCCGGCATTGTAAGCGTCATGCAATATTGCTGCCTGCAGGCCCTGGCTGAAAAGACCGGAGAAATTTCCGCAAACCTTATCCATGAGGGTATTCAGCGTGAATACCGGAAGGAAGGGAAGGTGTTTTGACCAAATCTCCATACCGTTATGAAAAAAATAGTGATTATGTCGGCCCTGACCAGCGGTAGATTGATCTTTACCAGCCTGGCCATGATGTTATTGATGACAATTGTTCATGTCGTTCCTGCCTTTTCCCAGACAATCAGAAACATTGAAGTGTTGCAAAGGGCGGAGATACAGGCGAACCAGCCGGTGAATATCCTTGTCAGGCGGGATGAACAAATGCAAATGGTTCAGCAGCCTTTGTCCACCTTTCAACTGCCTGTAAATGCCAACATTGCCACCGTGAAAGGGGCCGGGAGAATTAAGTATGAAACACAGGGCAAATACCTGGATCATAACCAGATGACAACCATGAAAGGCAGGTTGCTGGATGATATCTATATCTGCCGGATCGTGGGGGAAAGTGCACCGGTTGCTTTACAGATACTTGTGGATACCACAACCACCATGTTGCAGTATAACCAGGATGAAAGGATGTTTGAGGGACGTCTTAATCTGATATTGCTGGACGATTCACCGGGACAGCTCCAGTCCAGGCAACTGGTGGAACCAGTGCTGGTGGAAGTCTCCTCTGCCGGTGGCGCCAGGGTGACGCCGGAAAATACCTCTATCAGCCACACAAACCTTCCATCGACCGTCATTGAGATTCACGACCGCTCCCCTCAGAACAGGGTGCCCGTAAACATCAAGACGGCTTTCAATCCGCAGGGTCAGCTGCAGCTCCTGAAAAAGCAATCCTTGCTCAGGATAGAAACCCCTTCCAAAAAGATACAGGGCTACGGTGTGGAAGCGATTCCAATCCGGATACAGGTTCTGGGTAATTCGGCTGGAAGCCCTGTAAATGTGAATATAGTTACGGATAAAGGAACTGTCGAACCCGATAATGTGGACATAGAGGGTGACCGTGGCGCGACTGTCATACTTCGTTCCTCAGGAACCGGTGAGGCTACCATTACCATCAGTGCTGCGGGATTTGAATCTGAGTCCAGGAATTTCAGATACGTCTTCCCTTTGATGTTTATTGTTTTCTCTGTTATCGGGGGCCTGCTGGGGGCTTTTGTGAAATACTTTATGAAGAAGGGGAAGAAAGATCTTAAAAAGACGGTACTCCTGGGACTGATTACCGGGTTTATTGTGGCAATATTATATTATGTACTGGGAATACAATTATTTAGCTTTAAGTTAAATAACAATATCAATGAATTTGCCGTACTAGGACTGGGTTTCCTGGGGGCTTTGCTCTGGGATTCGATCTATGCTTTACTCTCAAAATCGAATGCTAAACCTTAATGTTTCATTTGCGTATAAACCAGAAATCGATCAACCCATAAATAAATAATTATGTGGAAAAGAATCCAAATTTTCTGGTCACGTCTGACCAGCCAGGAATATCTTCCGAGATATTCCAGGCTTGCCGGAGAGCTTGATTCTTATGAACCCCAGCTCGAAAGAAGGATTAACGAAACCGGCAGCCAGCAAGCTGATTGGGCTGTCCAGGCTAAAAACCTGGTTGCTAAAGCACGTCAGTTGCTCGACCGGTTCAAGATCGACGAAGCCTGGAAGGTTTTTCATACGGCTAAAAGGCTTGAATTCTACGGTATGAAGGATGATGAAAGAATTGCCATTGCCAGGACACTTCTCGAGGAAGCGACGAAACTGAACGAATGGAGGGAGGATGCAATCCTTTCATTACTGGGAAAGGACAAGTCTGCCATTACCGCGCCTCCCTCCCCCGAAACCCTCGTTATGGCGGCTGAACTAAAGGACGAACATTACAATAACCAGTATTACAAGAACCGGCTTTCCAGGACTATCTTCCGCCTGCTTTTCACCCTGCTGTTTTTCGCCATTGCCGGGATTATTATTTATGCTTGCGTCTTGTCGGGAAAGTATGGCAAGGATTATGAAACCCAACTCACTCAGCCCGGTTATCTTATCGGCGTTCTTCTTTTCGGTTTCCTGGGGGCAATAACCAGCGCGATCCTGTTCACCCGTTACATGTCGAAATCTTCCCGGATAACCGAGATCGGCAGCAGCCAGGTGATCACCATCAGCAAGATTTTTGTAGGAGCCGCTTTCAGCGTATTTATTTTCATGCTGCTGAGGTCTTCGATAGCGGAAAGCGTGAAAATATTTGCCTTTTCGATCAAAGACCCTCTCGATTATTTCGCCATCGCCTTTGTTTCAGGATTTTCAGAAAGATTGGCCCAGAAAGCCATAGAGGCCATTGTCGGAAAAGATAAGGAAGAAGAACCAAAAAGCAAGCCGCCTGCCGATGCGTGAGAGAGTTCAAAGTACCCGAGTTTTTCGGGGCACTTAACGAATGAATGAACGGCTTTATCACACAGGCACACCCCTGATGACCGGGTCTTCACCCTGTCCTGATGATTTCAGCCTGACTGTGATAAAACGGTTTTGCCAATCATCCCTTCCGGTGAATTCCACCGGGAAATAATGCTGACCGTATCCCCTGGCCAATCGGGTCCGGGGATTGACTTTCTCTACGAGGACAATCTGTTCCTTACCAACAAACGACTCCCGGTATTTTCTTTTATGGTCGGTCGAAATCTGGCGGATAATTTCGCTGCGTTCCTGTTTTATTTTCTCGGGTATGTGTTCCGGCATGCGTTCGGCACGGGTGCCCGTCCGAACGGAGTATTTGAAGGTGTGGATGTGGCTGAACCCAACCTCACAGGTCACCTCACAGGTCCTCCGGAAATCTTCTTCCGTCTCACCCGGAAATCCGACAATGATATCAGTTGTCAGGTTGAAATCCGGATAGCGCGATCTTATCTTTTCCACCATCCCCATATAGGTAGCCAGATTATAAAACCTCCTCATCAGCAGCAATATCCGGTCGCTGCCGCTTTGCAGGCACAGGTGCAGGTGAGGCGTCATCTTAGGATGGCTGAAAAGGTCGAATAGCTTATCTCCAAAACCCTCCGGCTCTATCGACGAAATCCTGAGCCGGAATTCGCCCGGCAGTTCCAGAATCTTTTCCACCAGCGATTCGAAATCAATTCCCCGGTCCTCATAACGGCCTATATTGACGCCTGTCAGCACAATTTCCTTATATCCGTAGTCCAGCACCTTACGGATATTTTCCATGATTTCGCCTGCCGGACGGCTGATGGCCCTTCCCCTGACCCTGGGTACAATGCAGAATGTACAGAAATTATTGCAACCGTCCTGGACCTTGATATAACTACGGGTATGGAGCGTTTCCCTCGCTGGTTCAAAACCGAACAGGTCCCCGCTGAAGGTTTCCGGATGGACGGTTTCCCCTTTGAAATGTGCGTCGACGATCTGAAAAATGGAGGTTTTTTGCGCATTTTCGACAAAATAGGTAACCCCATCGTTCTTCTGCAAGGATTCCTTCTGGCCATTGACCATGCAACCTGTAACAATCACCACGGGGCGCCTTTCCAGCCTTGTAACCTGGTGGATCGCTTTTCTCGACTTGGCATCTCCCTGGTTCGTTACGGTACAGGTGTTTACTACGTAAATGTCTGCCTCGTCGGAAAACCCGACTACCTCATAATCATGCTTCCGGAATTGCGAAACCAGGGCATCGGTCTCGAATTGGTTCAACCGGCACCCGAGGGTCCTGAAAGCTATTTTCTTTAAAGTTGACATTAAGCAGATATCATTCTTCCCGTACAGCTCCATTTATGTTTCCCGACCGCCGACCGCTGACCGCTGACCGCCGACCGCCGACCGCTGACCGCTGACCGCCGACCGCCGACCGCCGCCCGCTGACCGCCGACCGCTGAACGATTTCCCCTTCCAGTGAAAAAGCCGTGGCTGACTTGATCTTCACATCCACGAACTGACCAATCAAGGAAACTTCTTTCGATGGAAACCTCATTACAATCTTGCCCCCGGTCAATCCGGATAAATATCCTGCTTTGCGGTCCTGCCCGGTCACCAGTACGCGGTATGTTTTACCGGTCATAAGTTTATTCTGCTCCAGAGCATAATGTTTAAGTTCTTCCGATAACCGGTGCAATCGGTCCTTTTTGACGTCCGGGGATACATCATCCATCCAGCGGGAACTTGCTGCACCCGGCCGGGGAGAATATTGCGCGATGTAGGCCATATTGAACCGGAATTCCCCGAATGCACTGACTGTATTCTGAAACTGTTCCTCCGTCTCACCGGTAAAGCCAACGATGATATCAGTGAAAATAGTGGCTTCCGGTATGGTTTCCCTGATTTTATTCACGACGGACCGGTATTTTTCGATGGAATGCTTGCGGTTCATCCGGATCAGTACCTTGTCATCGCCCGATTGCAGCGGCAGATGGATCTGTTTTCCAAGATGCGGGTACTGGGCAATGACATCGATTACTTCATCCGACATATCCCTGGGATGCGGCGAGGTGAAATATGCCCAGAATTCCTTTCCGGACCGTCTGCCCATTTCCCCGATTTCCCTCAGCAATGTAGGGAAATCCATCTCCTCGCCTTTTTTATCCAGGCCGTAGGAGTTGACATTTTGCCCCAGCAGGGTGATCGATTTGTAATCCCTGTCTATCAGGTCCTTCACTTCGTCCAGGACTTCCCTGGATGGCCTGGATATTTCCCGGCCCCTCGTATAAGGTACAGCGCAAAAGGTGCAGAATTTATCGCAACCGTTCTGTATGGGCACGAACGCTTCAAATGCCGAATTGTAATGCGGGGTGATGTGCCAGAATTCCTGTATGCTTTCGTTGAGCTGCATTTTGGATGTCATCTCCCTTAATGAGCCCGGAGTAACCACTCCATAGTGGCTGAGCATCTCGGGGAATTGGTTCAGTTCGCTCATGGGGAAAACCAGGTCGAACAGCTTTAGAAACCTTTCTTTGTCCGCGGGTAAGATACAACCTGAAATGAAGGTCACCAGGTTTTTCCGGTTCTTGGTCCGGTTCCAGTGACTGATCTTGGAATAAACCTTGTCGATGGCTTTCTGCCTGACAGAACAGGCAATGATCCCCAGCAATTGTGCCTCTTCCTCATGGTCTGTCCAGTCGTATCCCATTGCGTCGATAACGGTTCTGACCCTCTCGCCGTCGGAGAGGTTCATCTGGCATCCCAATGTGATAACATGATAGTTCAAAGTTCAAAAGTCAAAGTGCAAAGTTGAGTTAGTTAGTTGGGAGTTTAAAGTCAGGTTTAAATTAAGGTTTAAAGTTGGATGAAGGGTCACATTGAATCCAAAACTTTGAACTCCTCAGAAGTAGACTTCTGCAAACAGGTTTTCACTTTTTACGCCCTGTTTAAGCAATATGTCATAGGCTTCGTGGATCATTTCACAGTTGCCGCAAAAATAACACAAAGTGTTCTTGTCTTCAAGCGGATGCTGCCGCAGATAATCGGTCACCCGGCCACGGAAGTTTCCTTCATCATCCCTGGAAGTACAGAGGATATGTCTGGCCGGGTCGTAGTCCTGCCGGTCATAAGCTTCATGGCTGTAACGGACCCCGTGGAGGATCGTGTAATCCAGGCCCGGGTAGGTTTTGACATAACTGTGAAAAGGGGCTATTCCAGACCCGCTGGCAATAAAAAGGAACTTCCTGGTTGTGATATCTTCATCCTTGATGATGAAATATCCCACGGGATTTTCGAAATTCAAGGGATCTCCGGGATTTGTGTGCCGGAGTTGTTTCGATACCATGCCTTCCTTCACTTCTCTGATCAGGACTTCAAAAAAATTGTCCTGTTCGGCGCTGTAAATCGAATATTCCCTTGCCTGGATATCGGTTTTCATTCCCAGTAATATGTGCTGACCGGCCCGGAACGGGATCTGATTTCGTTCAAATCTCAATACATAGGTGGAATCGGTCAGGTCCCTGATACTGATGACTTTTAACGATTCTGTCCGGACTGATTTTTCGGTTTTAATCTCCATCATTATTTGGATTCATTCCAGTTTGCAAAGATATGAATAACATCAGACCCAAAACGATTGTTCAATTATATAACCCGGCAGGATAAAATGAAGTCGTGAACGCCGACTGCTGATGTCGACTTTTGACTATCTTTGCCCAAACTTTCATCAAACCTTTTTCCGTGGATTTTAAAGATTTCGGCTTTAACAGCCAGATTGAAGAGGCCATCTCCTTTATGGGATTTATTAAGCCAACCCCGATACAGGAAGCTGCCATTCCGGTCATCATGAATGGGCGGGATCTCATCGGCAGCGCGCAGACCGGTACGGGTAAAACGGCAGCCTTTATCCTGCCCATCCTGCATAAGCTGACCGGAAGAACAACCCACGACATCAACACCCTGATCATTGTCCCCACACGGGAGCTTGCCCTTCAAATCGACCAGCAGATACACGGGTTTGCTTATTTTCTGGACGTCCGTTCTCTGGCTGCATACGGCGGTGGTTCAGGCAGTGATTTTGAACAGGAAAAAACAGCCCTGACACAGGGTTCGGATATCATAGTGGCTACCCCCGGCAAGCTTATTTCGCATCTGAACCTGGGCTATGTCAATACCGCCAGCCTGGAGCACCTTGTTCTGGATGAAGCTGACCGCATGCTGGATATCGGCTTCTACGACGATATCATGAAGATCATTTCCTTTTTGCCTAAAAAGCGGCAGACGCTTATGTTCAGCGCCACGATGCCGCCCCGGATCAGGGAACTGGCTTCCAGGATACTGGTAGACCCGGTGGAAATTACTACGGTCCTTTCCAAACCCCCGGAAGGGGTCCTGCAGGCAGCCTACCTGACATACGATCAGCAAAAGACCCCGCTGATCAAGAGTTTGATCAAGGATAAACCGGATTGTAAAAGTATACTCATCTTCACTTCGAAAAAAACAAAGGTCAGGGAAATCGTCCGGGAAATGAAGGGGCAGGGATTCGGGGTGGAAGGGATCTCATCTGACCTCGAGCAGTCTGAACGGGAGGAGGTATTGCTGCGATTCCGTTCACGTCAGACCCGCGTACTGATAGCTACCGATGTTATGAGCCGTGGAATTGACATCAAGGAGATAGACCTGGTGATCAATTACGATGTGCCGCACGATGCAGAGGATTACGTACATCGTGTGGGCCGCACTGCCCGTGCCGAAGCCACGGGAATTGCGCTTACGCTCGTCAACCCCGACGATATGCACAAATTCCGGAAAATTGAACAACTGATCCATCAGGCAGTCATCAAACTGCCAGTACCGGCTGAATTAGGCGCAAGCCCGAAATGGGAAGACAGAAAGCTCAGAAGCAGTCATAGCCCTCAAAAATATACCGGAAGAACAAGAAGCGGTGATCATACTGGCCGGAAATAGGACACCTTTCAAATGATAAAGCATCTAATTGCTTTAATAATCAGTGTTTTGTAAACCACAAACTTCAAAAGCCTTATTTTTACTGGTGATATAAAATTTACATTTATCTGTTATTTTATTAACAATACACTCTTAATTGACATACTTTTAATTAATTTTACGTGGTCAAATTATTAACTAACTCAAAATTTAATTAATAGTGATGAAAAAGTTCGTACTTTTTTTTGTTTTGTTTTTCTCCTTAACTGCTTTTCAGGCCTATTCCCAGTGTGGGACGATTAGCTTGATCGGAGAATTCAATGGGTGGGCTGCAGATTATCCGATGGAACAGGATGCCGTAAATCCCGATTTATGGTCTACCGTAATTACCCTTACAAGTGATATGAATATGTTTGGAGATGCGGATATCATTGAAGTGAAATTCCGCCAGGATGCCGATTGGGCCGTGAATTGGGGCGCTGTAGATTTCCCGCATGGATTTGGTTACCAGGACGGCCCGAATATACCAGTATCCATTGATCTTGAAGATGGATCCGCCTATCTGGTTGGATTCAACTGTTCGACAGGTGAATATACCTTCAGTCCTTATAAGGAAGTCCCGGTTGCAGGTTGGGCGATCGCTTTATCGGCTTCCCTTATATTGATATTGGCCGTTTTAAGATTCAGGAGACTTATATAAGTTACATTCTTGCCTTTTATTCCGGCACGGATAACATTTCACTGGTTATGATCAGTGATCATGGAATGATATTGCCGGCACTTTTTTGTTATACAATTGTTAAATTCGTTGATGTTAACTGCAATATGAACGACCTTTGTATCTAAATAAATCGATATGTTTAGATATAAAGTTAATTTGATGAAATCAAGAGTACTTATTTTAATGATGTGGCTGTTATCCGGTATATCCTATGGCGCCACTATTACGATCATTAACTCGGGGTTCGCCTTTTCCCCGGCTGATGTCACTATTAACGCAGGGGACACCGTGATTTTTGATTTGATGGAAAGTCACAATGCGGTGGAAGTCAGCGAAACTACCTGGCTTGCCAACGGAAATACGCCCTTGCCTGGATTTTCACTGCCATTCGGAGGAGGCGTGGTCACCGGACTGACACCAGGAGTGCATTTTTATGTTTGTACCCCTCATGCTTCCGGAGGCATGAAAGGCAAGATCACGGTCCATGCCTCAACAGGCATTGCCTCCATCGCATCTTTCGAAGATTATTTCAAGTTGTTTCCCAATCCCGCCTTGAATCAAATCTTCTTGCAGAATCTTGGATCAGTGAGAGATTTTCAAGGCCAGGGCCAATTATCTTCGCTGGAAATATCGGATGTTCATGGGGTCCGGGTCCTGGAAATGGATCAACTGGACCTGGAAAACGATCAGATGATTGACATCTCTTATTTATCGGCCGGCCAGTACTTTATTACGTTGCGAAGCAAGGATAGATTTCTGTCAAGAAAATTTATCAAGCAATAAGTTCATTCTTTTGCCATTTATATAAATAACAATTAATCTATTGAAAATGAAGAGTATAATTATTCTTTCCGGGCTAATTATTGGCATAGCCTGGACCATGATCTCCTGCACCGGTGATCCCAAACCGGTTGCCGCGGAAACGGTAAAAATGATGGATACGGTTTCCCTGATCAAGGAAGGGGAATACCTGGTCAATGTGATGGGATGCCATGACTGCCACTCTCCAAAAAGGATGGGCCCTAACGGTCCGGAACTGATCCCCGAATTGCTGCTTTCCGGTTACCCGGGCGACCGTCCCCTGGTCAAGGGTGATCTGAGCGTCCTGCCTCCGGGCTGGGCCATGCTGAACGAGGACCTGACCTCTTTCACCGGACCATGGGGAAGGTCCTTCGCTGCCAACCTCACTTCAGATCCCACCGGCGTGGGTCTGTGGACGGAAGAGCAATTCCGGAAAGCCCTTACCCAGGGCAAATTCATGGGCGTGGACAATGGCAGGATGCTCCTTCCGCCTATGCCATGGCAAAATTTCGTGAATTTGAGAGACGAGGACCTGAAGGCAATATTTATGTACCTGAAGTCGACAAAACCGGTGAATAACATTGTCCCGGGTCCGATTCCTCCCAACGAATTGTAGCCCGGATATTTTTAATGATTATAAATTGTTGCTGTAATACCTTTAGGTACAATGGTTTATAAAATTTAAACTCGCAGTTCCCTATGTAGATACTTTCATATTGCTTTCATCGTTATTTTTGTACCCGATTTTAAATGACGATGAAAACCACTGCCCGAATCCGGAAAAGACTGATCCTGCTGATCGCGTTCTCGATCGTGTGGGTCTTTATTGGTTCACTGGTCATTTTCCACCAGGAACAGGTTTTGGGCAAATCGTTCAATTGGAACAAGATCAGCTTCATTGTTCCGAAATCCAAAGAAGACAAATCCGTTGCGAAAATCGTTCCGGATAATTCAAATGGTCATGATCAGCCGAATATCCTCGCCATCCTGGATGAAACCCTGAGGGAACAACTGCTGGCCGGCCATTTTTCTCTTTTGAAAACGGGTGATGATGAAAGGATTGCATTTGTCTGTATCATTGCCTCACCTGGCCTTCGGGCACCTCCTTTAGCTTAATCCCTTTCTGAATACGTTTTATCCAGGTCCTGACGGGCAGGGATATATCTATTGATCTATAAATCAACATTATATTTATTAATTCCATGAAAACTTATACTATTCTTATTGCAATTACTATTCTCAGCTTTACCGGTTACAGTCAGTCCGTTAAAAATGGCCGGTCAGTATCGGCCCTGGATTCCATTGCCATGGGCCCCTCTTACGCTAATGACGTCTATTACAGTTTCGAAAACGGCGTGGTGGCTTCACCTGCCCGCAATACCTGGGATATTGGCTTCCGCACTTCCATGTTGACCGCAGCCATTATCACCAACGGCGGATCAGGCGTAAACCTTTTCACCTATCCCAAATCGGATACCTCCGGCTGGAATACGGTCGATACGGTTGGCCTGGCCGGCTGGACCATTCTTTATGACGATGAAAACGACTGGGAAAACGGTGCATTCAACCGCAACAGCGGCGCCGGGCATCCGGATTACGGCTGGGGGAAATACAATATGGCCAACCACGATGTGGTCGGGGACTCCATCTACATTGTAAAAACCCTTTCCGGCAATTATATCAAGTTCTGGATTCTTCGCAAGAATTCCATTGCCAATACTTATTATATCCGGTATGCCAACCTGGATGGAAGCAATGAACAAAATGTGACCCTTGACTTTAATCCATACAGGCATAAGAACTTCATGTATTACAGCCTGGATAATAATCAGTTGGTTGACAGGGAACCGGATACCGCATCCTGGGATTTGCTGTTTACCCGGTATATGGCCATTCAGCCGAACGGTACCCCTTACCCGGTAATAGGGATTATGAATAATACCAAGGTCTATTCCAATGAATTCAAAGATGTCGATCCGGATTTCATCGACTGGACAAGCGCTCCCATGGATTCTACCAAATCGCCGATCGGCTGGGAATGGAAAGCATTCAGCATGTCGACCATGACCTGGACAGTAGCCGACACCAATGCCTATTTTGTTCAAACCTGGGACAGGGATATATACAAGCTGGTTTTCAAAAAATTCACAGGCACCTCATCGGGTAAAGTGGTTTTTGAATCGACCCTTCAGTCGCCTTCTTCCATTTTCAGCCCGGTGCAGGAAGCCAATACCCTCGTGCTATACCCTAATCCGGTCATCGATCAGTTAACGATAGGATTTGAAAGCCATGTGACCGGACCGGCTTTGATATCCGTGTATGATATGACGGGCAAACTGGTGTTTCAGGATGAACAGGCAATTGAAAATCAATCGGTCATTGCACGGATAAGTGAAGCCGGGATTCAAACCGGTCTGTACGTGCTCAAAGTGGCAGCAGGAAGTGAGATTTTCACTTCCAAATTCATGATTTCCAAATTTTGATGGTTTTTAGGTTAATTATAGTTTTTTCATCTGCCCTGCTTCTGGCCCTCCCGTTTACCGGGAGCGGCCAGCAGGCAGCGGTCAGGGTGAAGGACTCCAAGACCGGGCAACCGGTGCCCTTTGCCCACGTTTCTTTTGAAAGCATAGTAAACGGTGAACTTTTACAGGGAGTAACCGATGAAAAAGGCATCGTTCCAAATCAGATTAAATCCGATTCGAGGATTACCATCTCCTATATCGGTTATGAATCCCTCACGGACACGATAGAGCCCGGGACCACTGTCATCCTGTTGCTCATACCGAAAATCGAGCAGATGAATGAGGTGGTGGTGACGGCACAATATGCCCCACTGCGCGTGGACCAGTCCATCTACAAAGTTAAAGTCATCAACAGCCGACAGATCGAGCAGAAGGCGGCCAACAACCTGACCGACCTGCTGAACAGCGAACTCAATATCCGGATCTCACAGGATGGGGCCCTGGGTACCAGCATGAGCCTCCAGGGGCTGTCCGGCGAACATGTCAAGTTCCTGATCGATGGTGTCCCTGTGATCGGCCGGATGAATGGCAACATCGATATCAGCCAGTTGAATCTTTATAACGTCGATCATATCGAAGTCATTGAGGGCCCGATGTCGGTAATATATGGTTCCAATGCCCTGGCAGGGGTTATCAATATCATCACCCGGGAAAATAAATCCAACAAACTCAGCGCATACGGCAGGGGATACCTCGAATCAGTCGGAATTTACAATTGGGATATGGGCGCTTCTTACAAGTTGAAGAACAATGTATTCTCTTTCAGTGGCGGCCGGAATTTCTTCGATGGCTATTCTGACAGTGATTCCTTGCGTTCACAGCGTTGGAAGCCCAAAAGACAGTATTTCATGGATGGTTATTACATCTATTCGCATGATAAAATGAAGTTAAAGGCTTCATCTTCCTGGTTCGATGAAAAACTGCTCAGCAAGGGCAACCTGATGGCCCCCTATTACGAAACTGCGTTCGACAGTTATTTTTATACCAGCCGTTCTGCCAACAAACTGGAATATAACCATAAAATAGGGGCCAGCCGCTATTTGAACGCCATGGCTTCCTATTCCTATTACTCCAGGGTTAAGGACACGTATTTCAAAGATCTGACAACACTGGAAGAATTCCCGACAACCAATCCAGAGGACCATGATACGACCAAATTCCATAACATACTGGTCCGTGGCACTTTAAGCAAGAGTAATCCCGATGCCAAATTCAACTATCAGCTCGGTTTCGATCTTAATGAAGAGATCGGAATTGGCAAGAGGATAACCGACAAACAGCAGGCGATCGGCGATTATGCGATATTCCTGAGTGTGCAGTACCAGCCCTGGAAATGGTTCAATCTACAGCCCGGCATCAGGTACATTTATAATACCAAATACCAGGCCCCGCTGGTTTACTCCATGAACCTGAAATTTTCATGGAAGAACCATTATAATATTCGGGCTTCATACTCACGGGGATTCAGGGCGCCTTCCCTTAAGGAGCTTTACCTCTATTTTGTGGATGTCAATCATAACATCCGGGGCAATCCGGATCTGAAATCGGAGAACTCGCATAACTTCAATGCTTCTTTCCAATATTTCAGGGAAACTTTGAAATCATACATCAGCCTGGAAGCCAATATCTTCTATAACAATATCAACGATATCATCACACTGGCCCAGGAATCGGGAGACCTTTATACCTATATCAACGTGGATAAGTACATCACCCAGGGCATTCAACTGGCAGTGAATTACCGTTTATACCCATGGCTGAACCTGAGATTGGGAGGAGGCACCACGGGCAGGTATAATTCGCTTGACTTGGAAACCGGCAAATCAAAGGAGTTTTATTACAGCAATGATGCCGTGACTACGGCCAATTACAAATGGATGAAAACCGATTTGGATTTTACGCTGGATTACAAATACACCGGGAAAATGCCGCAGTTATACGTTGACGAGGAAGGAAATGCTTCAGAAGGCTATGTTAGTGCTTATAATTCCATGGATTTCACCATGCAAAGGCCGTTCTTCAAGAATCGGCTGACAATCGGAGCCGGCGTGAAGAATATCTTCAATAACACCACTATCCCGGCTGCCGGCGGAACCGGTGGCGTGCATACCGGAGGGTCCGGCAGTTACCCGGTAGGATGGGGAAGGACCTTTTTTGTACAGGCATCAGTCAATTTTAACCAGTTCTGACCAAGATGAGGAATATCACCGGAATAATCTTTCTTACCTTGTTAATGACTTCCTGCTTCAAGGAAGATGAGAAGATCACGCCCCATGATCCGGGTGATGTCAAAACGGTTGTTATTGAAATGACCAACAATTATAAATACCAGGTTTATTATGACCTGAGCTCGGAAATGGTAGTCGGATCTAATGAGAAAAAAACCTGGGACCTCGGTTTTGAATGCAGTGCAGAGGGTTGGCATATCATACTAAATACGTCAAACTTCATGCAGGCGGCCAGGACCGGTCTGACCGACTTCTCTGTCGCGCTCGACACAGCCGGGTTGAGGTTTAAGTACGATGAGTCGACGGGAAATCCGGATTCAACGGCAATCGGCAACTGGCTTGAATTCATGCCGCCCGATTCGGCTAAATCCTATTCCCATGAAGTATATGTCATCGACCGGGGTTATGATGAGGTTGGAAATCTCAGGGGAATGAAGAAGGTTGTTTTCCTGGAACTCAGTGGCGACCACTATACCTTTAAGTATGCGGACCTGGACGGGACCGGCGAACAGACTTTTTCGATCGTTAAAGATCCGGCTGTCAGCTATGTCTATTTCTCTTTTGACAGTGGCGGTCAAAGCCTGACCCTGGAGCCGCCGTCTTATGACTGGGACCTGCTTTTCACCCAGTACACCACCCTGCTTTATACGAACGAAGGTGACCCGTATCCATACCTGGTGACCGGGGTTTTAAGTAATCCAATGACAGTCGAAGTCCACCAGGATACTTTATTTGATTTTCAGAGTTTAGACCGGCAAATAGCTCAGGATCTGGATTATAATTCGCTACGGGATGAAATTGGTTACGACTGGAAAGATGTCGTCGGGGATGTAGGCAGCGGAAATGTCAGTTATGTGATCGTCCCGGGGATCCATTACATCATCCGGGACTGGCAGGGTTTTTATTATAAACTTCGCTTCGTTAATTTTTACAGCAACACCGGCGAAAAAGGATATCCTACATTTGAGTTGCAGCGGTTGTGAAAGGCGGAATCAGGAGTTCATCGTCACATTCCTTCCTTTCATCCATAAAATCAGGCAGATAATCGATTATGGGTACCTGGCCGTACGGGTTCTGTTATGGTATTCTATCTTTGTCGCAATCAGTCAGGTATGAAGAGGATTCACATAGTAATTATCCATTTGGTTTTCTGGGTCACTTTTGTGATCATTCCTTATTTTATGTTCAGCTTCGGACCATTCAAGTGGACACCTGAAAATTATTATTTCCTGATCCAGCACCAGTTCAACATTATTGTTTTTTACCTGGCTTATTTTTCCCTCATTCCCTTCATTCTGAAAAGAAGGTCCTTAACCCAGATGATCGGGTATAGTTTATCATTTATAGTAATACTGACTTTGCTTCGATTTTTGGTCAGTCCTTACATTAAGGATGCCCTGGGGGCTTTCCAGAAATTTCCGGTCAGTCCCGGCAGGCAGTTGCTATATTCTTCATTCTGGAACCTGATGTATTTATTTTACGCGGTTATTATCTACCTGAGTATTGAATGGTACAGGGAAAGGAAGAGGAGAGTAGAGCTTATAAAAGAAAAGAAGCAAAGCGAGATCGATCTTCTTAAATCCCAGGTCAACCCGCACTTCCTGATGAATACCCTGAATAACTTGTATTCACTTGTTTACCAGGGTAACAAACAGGCTGATGAGGCTATTCTCAAACTCTCAGAGCTGATGCGGTATATGCTCTACGATACCCATTCCGATCTGGTGCCACTTGAGAATGAAATCAATTACCTTAAAAGTTTCATTGAACTCCAGCTTCTTCGCTTTTCCAATAAGGATTTTGTGAAATTTGAGATCGACGGCGAACCCGCCGGGAAGCTGATCGCCCCGATGCTATTGGTCCCGTTTGTGGAAAATGCCTTTAAACATGGCAATAAAAATCTACCCGGAATGGGAATTTCCATCAAAATGAACATCCGGGAGAACCAATTCTTTTTCCAGGTAAATAATATCAAGTCATCCAAGTTCGTTCAGAAGGTCAATGAAAGCGGGATCGGGTTGAAAAATATCCAAAAACGGCTCGAATTGCAGTATCCCGACAGGCATGAACTGTTTATTCTGGATGAGACCGACACATTTGAAATTCGATTAAGACTCACCCTATGAGTGTTTTGAAATGCATTGCAGTAGACGATGAACCTCTTGCACTTGATATCATAAAAGATTACATAGAGAAAATACCTTTTCTGGAATTCAAAGGCTGTTTCGATAATCCCTTATATGCGATCAATTATATCCAGGGGAATCCGGTCGACCTGATCTTCCTGGATATCCATATGGAAGAACTGACCGGCATCCAATTGATCCGCACATTGAAAGTTAAGCCTCAGATCATTTTTACTACCGCATATGCTTCATTCGCACTGGAGGGTTATGAACTGGATGTGACGGATTATCTCCTGAAGCCGGTTTCTTTTGAGCGATTTCTGATGGCTGCCAATAAAGCTTATGAGAGATATAAATTAATCCTGGGAAACAGAAATTTCCACGAGAGTGAAATGGTCATATCAAATCCCAGGAATGATTACTTTTTTGTGAAAGCTGATTACAAACTTCAGAAAATAAACTTTAACGATGTGTTATTTGTTGAAGGTCAGGGTGATTACCTGAAAATTTATACCCCAAAGGAAAATATCATGACTCTCCAGAGTTTTAAAAAGATGGAAGATATCCTGCCTCCGGCCTTCTTTATTCGCATCCACCGCTCCTACATCGTGGCCATGGATAAGATCGAAAATGTAGTCCGGAACCAGGTTTCAATAGCCGGCTATACCTTGCCTATTGGCAACACCTACAAGGATGAATTCTACGAGTTGTTGCAGAAAAAAGGGATTTTTTGAGTCCTGAATTTTGGGTTCAGCGAATAATTTTATATGGCGGCAGAGTGGCAGTTACCTGCTGATCCTTCCCATTTGCAGCAAAAACAGGTCTTTTTTGCCTCTTGACATTGGCACGGTGCTGTTGTCCGTCATCTCAATGTAGCCTCCTTCGTGACGGACAAACTTCTTCACGTGTTCCATGTTGATAAGGTGGGAGTTGTGGGGACGGAAGAAATTCATGTCGTTCAATAATTCCTGGTACTCTTTCAGGTTCCTGGAAACCAGATATTTGCGTTTTTCAGTCAGATAAAACCATGTATAGCTTCGGTCAGCTTCCAGGCGGATGATCTCGCCGGTATTCAGGTATTCGATTCCTTCCGTTGTAGGTATGGCCAGTTTGGTTGGCCTGGGGGTTTTAATATTTTCCAGCAATGTGTGATAATTCAGGTTCTGGTATTCCTGGCTGGCCCTCTTTTCTTCCACCTTTGCCACCGCTTCAATGAACTCGCTGATATTGATAGGCTTGAGGATATAATCCACAGCGCTGAATTTAATGGCCTGGATAGCATAATGATTGAATGCCGTGATAAAGATGACATCGAACGTTTTCTCCTGGAAGCTCGACAACAGGTCGAAACCGCTGCCATGCGGCATTTGCACATCCAGGAACACCAGGTCAGGATGAGTGTCAAGGATGACCTGTACTCCGTCGCGGGCTGAATTGGCCTTGCCGACAACCTCAAGATTGGGACAATATTCCTCAATGAGCGATTCGATAAATTTTACCGCGTCGGATTCGTCGTCAATGATTACAGATCTAAGCATAATTTGTACCCTTTAAGTTATAATGGGAATATTGACCTGCACCCGTGTTCCGGATGCCTGGTCTTTTTCATCGACCAGATCGGTGTAAATCACTTTCATGCTGTTGCCATACAGATCGTTTACCAGTTTCAGCCTGGATTCCGTTATGGTAGTGCCCATACTCAGGCGCTGGCCATCTTTCCGCTGCTTGATCTCACTGGCTTTTGCACGGCCAATGCCATTGTCCTCGATCGTGCAAAGAATATCGTTCTGTTGCAACTGCAGGTCCACCCGGATATATCCCTTGCCATTCTCCTTGTACATCAGACCGTGTGTGATCGCATTTTCAACGTAGGGCTGGATCAGCATGGTAGGGATTTTGTAAACCAGTGTGTCAATATCTTCATCCACTTTTATCTCCCAGTTGAATTTTTCCTTGAATCGCAAGGATTCCAGTTCAAGGTAAAGGTGCAGGGTTTCCAGTTCTTCCTTGATGGTAATAGCAGTATGCTGGCTGTTTTCCAGCGTTTTACGGATTAAAGAAGCGAATTTGGTCATGTAGTTGTTGGAAGCGATCTTATCGTTCTGGAAAACATAATACTGTATGGAATTCAGCGTGTTAAAGATAAAGTGAGGATTCATCTGCTGGCGAAGGTTTTGCTGATTAAGTTCCGAGATCCGGAATTCCATATCCGAGATTCTTTTATGGGTCCGGAACCTTGAGCGTGTGATGATCAGCACAGCTACAGCGATGATCAGCGCAATCCCAGCCACCAGTCCCCATATCAGGACCCGGTTCCGCTGGTTCTGCATTGATAACAATTCAATGTCCTTGGCATTCTTTTCCGCCTCGTACTGGGCACGGGCACTGGCCATCTGCTGCTGATAGGTGACCGAAGCAAGCGAATCCTGGTACATCGCCGCCAGCTGCATGTGTTCGTAAGCTTTTTTGTAATCTCCCGTGCGTTCATACATATGACTGATGTCCTTGTAAAGCCAGGATAGATTATACATATCCTTTACTTTCAGGGATAGCCTGATGCTCTTGTTGTAATATTCGATCGCTTCCGGATACCGCTCCCAGTCGCGGTAAATATTTCCGATATTGCCGTAAATGTTGGCCATGTAATTCGGCTGACCGTCAGGATAAAGGAGAATGTTCTTTTTGTAGATCTCCAGGGATTTTTCGAGTTGTCCCATCTCGTAATAATAAAAGGCCATGTGATTCAAGGCACCTCCCATAAGAGAAGAATCGTTGACAGATGCGGCAATGTCGTAGGATTGCTGGTTGGCGTCAATGGCTTCCTGAATCCGGCCGAGTTCCCGGAAATACAACCCGATCATCCGGTAGGCATCTGATATCCTTCGCTGCTCCTTGCCGGAATCCGCAACTGACAGGTATTTCACCAGCGACTGGTACATGTTTTCCAGGTCGTTATAAATGTAATAACTTATGCCTATCCCGAATAAAGATTCCCCCTGTATCAGCTTGTTGTCGATCGTTTCGCCGATCTTCAGGGATTGATTGAAATAGGATAAGGAAGCAGGGACGTTCCGAAGGTTATAATGATAAAATCCCAGGGAAATATAGATCCATGCTTCATTTAACTGGTCACCCTGGTCCTTGGCTGATTCAAGGGCTATGTTGAAGGTTTGTTCGGCCATTTCATTATCCGGGATTCGCGCATAGCCGCGGCCCTGAAAGAGATAAAGCCGGGGATCGACCGGTATTCCGTTGCCGCCGGCAATATCTATTCCCTGTTGCGCGTAATTGATGCATTTCCGTGCATCAAGGTACAAATAAGCCTTGCTGAGGTTTACCAGGATGGATATGCGTGCCGTATCCGAAGCAGACAGGGTGGTCAGCTTCGCTTCCAGGCTGTCAATCATTTTCCGGTCCCCACTCCATTGACCATTGGTTTGAAAAACCAGGAAAATGAAAATAAGAACTGTCGGTATTTTTAACATTGATCCAAACATGTCATCAAGGAGAATGTTGATTAAGGTGTTGTAAATTTACAAATAGCATCCTGACCATCAACAAAGGTAAGGGGAAAAAGAGCGCGAGTCCTGTTCCAGTTTTCGGATGCGGGCTCATGAACCTTGTTTTGACGGAATGAGTTGACGGATTGAATGAAGCAGTTCCAGTTCCGGATTCCTGTCCGATCCGTACAGATAACACATTTTACCTTGCCCGCCAGGTGAACTGACATTAATTCCTATATTTACATCACTTAAAATCAAATTTATGAAACTGACCATTTTCATCCCGCCCTTGCTCATTCTTATCGCCTGCACGTCACCGCCACGGCAATTAGAAGCTGATCAATCGGGTGATCCCGCACCGGTTGTCGCGCAGGTTCAGGTGATCGACGAAGGCAATGTTCCCTTCACGGAGTATTTTATCGATAAAACCATGCGGGTGGATTATTTCCATACCGGCACCGATAAAAGCGAATCCTTCGCACTGGACCGCATCGTATCCGACGGACCGTGGCCGGGCAGTAAAACCGTCCTGATCGACCCGCTGGAACTGGGCTTGTACCTCTTCCAGGTAGTAGACAGCGAATCGGGAACATTACTTTACTCCCGGGGCTTTGCCAGCGTTTTCGGGGAATGGCAGACTATACCTGAGGCCGGAGAGATCAATGGCACCTTCCATGAATCGATCCGATTTCCCTGGCCCCTGAAACCGGTCACCATCGTTCTGAAGAAGCGCGATGCCCGGAATCATTTCCAGCCGTTATGGAGCACTTTCATAGATCCTGCTGCCAGGAAAGTGAATCCGGCGGATATCATTCATGTTGAAAAGGTTAGTATCCTCTTCGAAAACGGACCTGCCGAAAATAAAGTCGATATCGTTATCCTGGGAGATGGTTATTCGGCAGGGGAGATGGAAAAATTCCGGACGGACGCAAAACGGATGGCCGATGTCCTCCTGGCTCAGGAACCTTTCCTGAAAAGGAAGGCCGACATCAATATCCGCGCCGTGGAGACTCCCTCACCCGCTTCAGGCGTCTCCCGCCCGCATGCCGGCTTGTTCAAACGCACGGCTCTTTCCACACATTACAGCACATTCGACAGCGAACGTTATGTACTGACCTATGACAACCGCACTGTCCGTGATGCAGCTTCGGCCGTACCCTATGATTTTATGGTCATTCTGCTCAACGAGCGTACTTACGGCGGCGGAGGGATCTACAATCTTTATACAACCGTTTCGGTCGACAATAAATTCAGCGAATACATCATGGTGCATGAATTCGGGCATCATATAGGCGCTCTGGCGGATGAATACTACACTTCCTCCATCGCTTATGAACAACCGGAGATTACCGCCGAGCCCTGGGAAACTAACATCACCGCATTGTTCGACCCGGAAAATTTGAAGTGGAAGGACCTGGTGGAGGAGGGCACTCCGATTCCCACCCCCTGGAATAAAGTGCCCTTCGACCGTTACGGATATGAAATCCAGAAGGAACGCGACAGCCTGCGGAATGCGAATGTCCCTGAAGAAGTTATGGAAGCGCTGTTCATGAGGCAATTGAAGCAGGAAGATGAATTTTTTGCGAAAGAGGAATACCGGGACCAAGTCGGGGCATTCGAAGGCGCCGGTTACCTGGCCAAAGGCCTTTACCGTTCGCAGATCGATTGTATCATGTACACACGCCATATGGTATTCTGTAAAGTCTGCCAGCGAAGCCTGGAAGACGTCATCGATACGTATGTGAACTGATCGGATGGGCGCCTTATCCGCATATTTTCTGTACGGACTGTTCCTGTTCATAGGAATTCTACCGTTTCCTGTCATGTACGGATTATCCGGAGCCTTAGCGTGGATTGTCCGCTCCGTAATTGGTTACAGGAAAGGGATTACACGCTCTAATCTGGAAGTGATTGACTTTCCGGATGAAGGAGCTCGCAATAGGGCCATTTATAAAATATATAGGAATCTGGCCGACATTACTCTTGAAGGGATAAGGGGATTTACGATTTCAAAAAAGGAGATCCTCAAACGGCACAGGATTCTCAATCCTGAATTGCTCCTGCCATATTTCGAATCAGGCAAAAGCATGATCTGTGTCACCGGCCATTACAATAACTGGGAGTGGGGTGCATTGTCGGCCGGTATGCAGACTCCTTTCCATATTGTCGGATTTTATAAACCGCTGAAAAATAAGTACATGGATCGGTTCTTCAGGAAAAGCAGGGGCAGGACAGGTACTGAGATGGCTTCCATCAAGCAAACTGCCGTAACATTTCAAAAGAACTTTGGCAAACCGACGATTTACCTGATGGCGGCTGACCAGAGCCCGCGAAAAAAAAGCAATGCCATCTGGGTGGATTTCCTGGGCAGGGAGACGGCATTTCTGCACGGTCCGGAAAAATACAGCCGGTTTTATGACTACCCGGTGTTTTATGTCGATATCAAAAGGGTCAGAAGGGGATATTATACGATGTGGCTCACCATATTGGCAGACGTACCGTCGGCTCTACCGGAAGGCGAAGTAACCAGGCGATTCGCTCAAAAATTGGAATCCGTGATCAGGGAAACTCCGGAAAACTGGCTCTGGTCACATAAACGATGGAAACTAGTCCGCTGAGTACATCAACTCGATATGGTCCCGGTACCTCTCCGTTATCACTTTCCGGCGAAGCTTGAGGGTACTGGTCATTGCGCTGTTCTCAATACTGAAAGGCTCCGTCAGCAAGGTGAATTTCTTGACTTTTTCAAAAGAGGTGAGTTCTTCCTGAAGTTTTTCAATACGATGATGGTACAATTCCAGCACTTTTTCATGCAAAATATGCCGTTCTTTCTTTAAATCGTCCAGATTAAGATGAGGCAAATGGGATTTCAGATTTTCAAAGGAAGGGACGATCAGAGCGGTGATGAACTTACGGTTGTCCCCGATTGCCACAACCTGTTCGATCAGACTGTCACGGCTGAGTAAGAGCTCGATCTTTTGCGGAGAAATATATTTCCCGACCGAGGTCTTGAACATGTCCTTGATCCGGTCTGTCATCACCAGGTTACCGGAAGGGGTGAAATGCCCCTTGTCACCGCTCATGTACCAGCCATCCTTTATGGCTTCAGCCGTAGCTTCCGGCTTTTTATAATAACCTTTGAATATGGTAGGACCTTTGACCATGATTTCACCCTGTTCGTTGAATTTAACTTCCAGGCCCGGTAATACGGTCCCGATAGTTCCGAATTCGTATTTGTCCGAGCGGTAGCAGGATACGGTAGCAGTTGTTTCAGTTGCCCCGTAACCGAAATTCACGAACAATCCGGTGGCATGGAAGAAACGAAGGAGGTCCTCCCGTATGGCGGCACCCGCACAGGGCATCATCCGTATATTCCTGCCGAAGATGGCCCTGAGCTTTTTCAGTACCAGCTTTTCCGCAATACTTTTACGGATCCTGAGTCCGAATGGTACGGTCCGCGAATCCTTCCGGTATGTGCTAAGCTGGTGGCCGGTAGTAATGGCCCAGTCGAAAATCTTTTGTTTGGTGCGTGGCCATCTGTTGTATTCCGCCATAATGCCTTCATAGGTTTTCTCGAAGAACCTGGGTACGGTGCACATGACCGTCGGATTCGCTTTCGGCAGGGTGTCGATCACTTCCCTGGGATTTTCCAGGAACACGTTCACCGCACCCCTGTGCATCAGGTAAAACGACCAGGTCCGTTCGAACACATGGCTGAGCGGCAGGAAGCACATCGATACGTCTTGATCCGATATGTCCAGCCTCAGGTCATGCAATTTAAAGGTTTCCATGAAATTATCATGGTGGAGCATGACCCCTTTTGGCTCACCGGTTGTGCCCGAAGTATATAGAATTGTTGCCAGGTCATCCGGTTGTGCTTCATCGAAAAGTGTCTCCAGTTGTGCATCCAGAGATGAATCTTCTCCCAGTTCAAGAAAATCTTTCCAGCCAATGATCCGGTCATCGGCAGGTATACAATCAGAATGGTAGCATACGATCTTTTTCAGGGAAGTCGGCTGGTCGAAAAGACTGAGTGCTTTTTCCATCTGCTCTTTGTTACCCGTGAATATGATCTGCATGTCCGTTTCATCCACGATGTATTTCACCTGGGTTGTGGATGCGGTTCCGAAAAATGGCACCACCACACCCCGAATTCCCATTATGCCGAGATCGGTCAACGTCCATTCCAGGCGGTTATCACTGAAAATTCCAATCAGTGAACCATGGCCGTAGCCCAATGAGATCAGTGCTTTGGAAACTTTGTCAGCGTGGTCTTTGAATTCGTTCCAGGAAAAGCTTTTAAATGGTCCTTCAGGTTGCTCCCGGTAGCGGAATATCTCGCGTGAACCATATTGGCTGGCGCGATCCCGCACCATGTGGGCAATGTGTTCGGTTTTCAATAGGGATAAATGTTGGTAGTGCATTCAGATTCAGCGCCAAAGATAATGCAATTCATGATTTATAGTAATTTTAACGAAATATTTCATTTATCATGTATTTCCATAAAGTTGTTATCCTTCTCATAATCATTACCGGATGCACCAGGGAGAATTTATCAATCCGGGAGGCGGTTGAAGCCCAGTTGCATCAATACCCGGCCTCTACATTGCAGGATATCTATAAAAGCTTCTTCCAGGACGAATTCGGACCTGGTCATTTGGTCCCGGACAGTGCCGGTGCTGCGGAATATCTTATTTACGAGCTTTCGGTGATGGTAAGCCGTGGAAATCTTACAGCTGAACCCTGTGGCACCGGCCAGCATTTTTACCGTGTGCCATTGGACCTTGTCAAGGATGGGATCATTCCACCGGAAGTGTATCTTTCAGCCTTCCTGGCCAGCGCAGGGGAATTTAAGCCTCCCGAGATCAGCACCTGGAAAACCCGGTGGCAGATCATCCTTAGGGAAATCGAGAAAATGGATCTGTATATTCCTGGTTATGAAACCGATAAGATGAAATTAGGCCAACTCCTTGATACCGGTGAATTCGTTGTCCATCACAGCAAAATATACTCCGATGCCTATGATCCTCACTACCGGATCATGAACCGTACACAATGGCAGCAACTGAAAGAAAGGTATAAATTATAAATAACTATATCGGTGCGCGGAATTTGGAATTTACCGTTTATTTGCTGTAAATTTGTACCAAATAACCTTCCCGATGGCCCTGCCAATTCTCTTACTCACCAAAATGTACACCCGCGCCGGCAGGGGGCTGTTCAACTGCAGGATGACGTGAATCCGGCAAGCGGGCCGATGCCGGTATTAAATCGGTCCGGAATATAAGACTTCAGGTCTGTAAAATACCCTTGCATCTTCCTGGTACTATATTACTTGGATTATTTTTAGCAACTTCTTAACTTCTAAACTTCAACTTTGAACTTTGAACTTTGAACTTTGAACTATGAATGGCCTGGTCTATAATATCCAGCATTATTCTATCCATGACGGCCCCGGGATTCGCACTACCGTTTTCCTCAAAGGCTGCCCGTTGCGGTGCTGGTGGTGCCATAACCCGGAGAGCCAGGAGATGACAGTTGAACAGATAACGATTCAAAGACAATTGGACGGGAAAGTGTTTGAGAGAAAATCGGTAGTCGGTAGTCAGCTCCCGGCTGACAAGGTGATGCTCGAAATAGAAAAAGACAAGGTGTTTTATGATCAGTCGGGTGGAGGAGTCACTTTTTCGGGTGGCGAACCTATGGTGCAGGCTGATTTTATCGCGGAATTGCTGCGGCTGTGCCAACAAAGAGGCATCCATACCGCAATCGACACCTGCGGGCATGCCGAACAGGCGTCGTTTGAAAAGATCATGGGCCTGGCAGATCTTTTTTTATACGATATTAAACTGATGGATGATAGCAGGCATATGCAATATACCGGTGTTTCCAATAAACTGGCCCTGAATAACCTGGAAATGCTGGCCAAAAACGGTCAGGACATCATTGTCCGGTTCCCTGTGGTCCCGGGAATTACCGATGACGATGAAAATCTTTCAGGGATACTCGTTTTAATGGATCGGCTTCATCTGGACAACATTCACCTGCTTCCTTACCATTCCATCGCCAGGGATAAATACCGGAGAATGGGGACGGAATATATGCTTTCTGACCTGGCTGAACCTTCACCGGAAGACATGTCCCGGATTAAAAAATATTTTACGTCCAAACACCTGGCCACTAATTCAATGTTTATCAATCCCGCTCAGGGCGGATGAATCATACAAGAGTGAAATGCTGACCGAAAGAATTAAGAAATTAAGAAAACAAAGCCTGGAAGCAGTCAATACCCTATCGCATGAACGTGCCGTGTTGCTGACCGAATTTTATCAGACCGAAGAAGCCCGGAAGGCATCCGTGCCTGTCTGCCGAGCCCTTGCGTTCGAATATCTGCTGGAACATAAATCCATTTGCATCCTTGAGGGGGAACTGATAGTCGGAGAGCGTGGCCCGGCGCCAAAAGCCACTCCGACCTATCCGGAAGTCTGCCTTCATTCGCTGGAGGACCTTGAAATCCTGAACGACCGCCCAAAGGTGTCGTTCCAATCAGGCAGAGAAACGCGGGATGCTTACCGGGAAAAGGTCATACCATTCTGGAAAGGTAAAACTCACCGCGACCGGTTGATCGCCTCCATGGACCAGGAATGGCTGGATGCTTATGACGCCGGTATCTTTACTGAGTTCCAGGAACAACGGGCTCCCGGTCATACCGTTCTCGGCGATAAGATCTACCGAAAGGGAATGCTCGATCTGATCTCGGAGATCGATGACCGTTTGGCCGGGATAGTCAATTCTCCGGATCCGGAGGATATCCGGAGAAGCGAAGAACTGAAGGCTATGAAAATTGCTGCCCGGGCAATCATCCGCTTTGCCGAAAGGCACGCAGAAACATTGGTTCAAAGTTCAAAGATTAAAGTTCAAAGTGCGGAGGACCAGCTTCGCAAGATTGAGCTTCTGGAAATGGCCAGGATCTGCCGCAGGGTTCCCGCCTATGCTCCCCAATCCTTCCACGAAGCTCTCCAATATTACTGGTTCGTCCACATCGGTGTGATCACCGAGTTGAATCCATGGGATTCTTTTAATCCAGGACGGTTGGACCAGCATTTGTACCCCTTTTACAGGCGTGAAATAGATGAAAGGACGCTGACCATCAAGGATGCGCGTGAACTTCTCCAGGCGTTCTGGGTAAAGTTCAATAACCATCCCGCACCGCCCAAGATCGGTGTTACGGCAAAGGAAAGCAGTACGTATACGGATTTTGCTCTTATTAATGTGGGTGGCCTGGACCGGGAAGGGAAGAGTGCGGTCAACGAGCTGACCTATCTTATCCTGGATGTGGTAGAAGAAATGAGAGTCCTGCAGCCCAGTTCGATGATCCAGGTGAGCCGGGAAAACCCTGATGATTTCATTAATAGGGCAGCTCAAATCATTAAGACCGGTTTCGGTCAGCCAAGTGTTTTCAATACCGACGCGATAGTCCAGGAATTGATGCGGCAGGGGAAATCCAGGGAGGATGCCCTGGCTGGCGGAGCAAGCGGATGCGTGGAAAGCGGTGCATTCGGCAAGGAAGCGTATTGGCTGACCGGATATTTCAATCTGCCCAAGATCCTGGAAGTAACGTTGTACAATGGATTCGACCCCCGCAAGAAAAAGCAGGTCGGACCGAAAACAGGGGATCCGCTTTTATTCAGAACCTTTTCGGATCTGATGACTGCCTATGCGATTCAGTTGAAGCATTTTATCGATATTAAGATTAAAGGGAACCTGGTGATTGAAAAACTTTACGGCGATTACCTCCCGGTCCCTTTCCTTTCGCTGCTCATAGATGATTGCATTGCGAATGCGAGTGATTACAATGCAGGCGGCGCCCGTTACAATACGTCATATATCCAGGGAGTCGGGATTGGCAGCGTTACAGACATGCTGACAGCCTTGCGCTACTGGGTGTTTGAAGATATGGAAAAGGAGATAGGCGAACAAGGCGGTTTTGAGCGGAAAATCGCCCTGTCGGATTTTATGAAAGCCATGGAAGTTGATTTTGAAGGATTTGAAGAATTCAGGTATAAATTGATCTATGAAACCCCGAAATACGGGAATGATGATGATTATGCAGATGCCCAGGCTATTGCGGTATTTGATCTGTTCTTCGATGCGGTGGACGGCCGGCCGAACGCACGTGGAGGCAGGCATCACATCATGATGCTGCCGACCACCAGTCATGTTTATTTTGGCAGTGTGACCGGGGCTATGCCTGATGGGAGGAAAGCCTGGCAGCCACTTTCGGAGGGCATTTCCCCCTTCCAGGGCTCCGACATTAAAGGACCTACAGCAGTGATCAAATCTGCCTCCAAGATTGGCCACCTGCGTACCGGCGGGACCCTGCTGAACCAGAAATTCACCCCACAGCTCCTGGCGGACGAAAAGGGAATCCACGCTCTGACTTCTCTCATCCGCAGCTATTTCAAGCTTAACGGCCACCATATCCAGTTCAATGTCGTGACGGCAGAGACTCTTCGGGATGCACAGAAACATCCTGAGAAATACCGTGACCTGATCGTACGGGTAGCTGGATATAGCGATTATTTCAATGACCTGGGAACTGAGCTTCAGGATGAGATCATCCGGCGCACCGAGCAGAACGGATTTTGAGATTTCTTTTTCACCACATAGGCACATTCTGATCATGTCAAGGGTTACCACCGTCCGTTCCGATCTCATCCTACTGGTCACCGCCATCATCTGGGGCTTTGCCTTCGTGGCGCAGCGGATGGGCATGGAACACATCGGCCCGTTCCTGTTCAATGGCATACGCTTTGCCCTCGGGGCATTGACACTGGTGATCTTTTTAAAGGTTAAAGCTGTATATGACGGCAGGACTGTAGGACGGAATCACGGCATGAAAGAAAATGATTACGAACCACTGACCCATCAGGCTTTGCCTTCAGGGCAGGCCGCTGACCGCCGACCGCCGACTGCGAACCTCGAACTGCCAACTGCTAACCTTCAACTGCCAACTATCTATGGTCTCCTCCTCGGGCTCATCCTCTTCGCCGGGGCATCGTTCCAGCAGGTTGGGATAGTGTACACGACCGCGGGGAATGCGGGTTTCATCACCGGTCTCTATGTGATCCTGGTGCCTTTGCTCGGAATGTTCTCCGGGCAGAAAGCTTCGTGGAACCTGTGGACAGGCGCCCTTTTTGCAGTCGCTGGCCTTTACTTCCTGAGCATCACCAGGGATTTTCATATGTCGCCCGGGGACCTGCTGGTGCTGGTCAGTGCAGTGTTCTGGGCTATCCATGTCCTGTATACGGGCTGGCTTTCCCCGAAGACATCTGCGATCCGGCTTGCTATTATCCAGTTTACAGTTTGCTCAATATTGAGCTTTATCACCGCGTTCATCTTTGAAGAAATTAGTTTTGAAGGCATTTATCACGCTACCTGGCCGATTCTTTACGGTGGAATCCTTTCCGTTGGCATGGCTTATACATTGCAGATTGTCGGGCAGAAAAAGGCCCCGCCCACTCATGCCGCTATCATCATGAGCCTGGAAACCGTTTTTGCCGTAATAGGCGGGGTGATAATTTTGTCCGAAACCATGAATGACAGAAAGTGGTTTGGTTGCGGGCTGATGCTGCTGGGGATGGTGATGGCGCAGGTTGGTCGGCGGTCAGCGGTCGGCGGTAAACAATAAATGACAAATAATGTCGCGAGCGAAGCGAGCTAATGTCCACTTAATGTCCACTTAATGTCCACTTAATGTCCACTTCGATCAAAATAACCACCACAGACATGCATACCGGCGGCGAGCCGCTCCGGATCATCACCGGGGGATTGCCTGATATTCCCGGGAAAACGGTCCTGGAGCGCCGGAGGTTTTTCCGGGATAACCTGGACCACCTCCGCACTGGCCTGATGTGGGAACCGCGCGGCCATGCCGATATGTACGGCGCAGTCCTGACGCCTCCTGATACTTCCGATGGGGATTTCGGGGTCTTTTTCTTGCACAACGAGGGTTACAGCACCATGTGCGGACATGCCGTCATCGCACTCGCAAGGTTTGCCGTTGAAAACGGATTATTGAAAGATTACGACGGATTAAGGGATATCCTGATCGATGTGCCGGCCGGTAGGATCAGGGCCAGGGCTGAATATCGCAACGGCCGCTATCTGAGAAGTTCGTTCCGGAATGTCCCCTCTTTTGTTTTTTTGAGAGATGGCATCCTTGAGATGGACTCCCTGGGGACAATTAGATTTGATATTGCTTATGGCGGTGCCTTTTATGCGTTCGTAAATGCCGACGGTCTGGGCATTGAAATGGTGCCTTCGAATAGCAGGTACTTTATTGAAACTGGGAGAAAAATCAAAAAAAAGGTGATGGAAAAATACACGGTCAGGCATCCTTTTGTAGATGACCTCAGTTTCCTGTACGGAACCATATTCACTGGTCCTGCAAGGGAACCCGGGCATCATAGCCGCAACGTTTGCATCTTTGCCGACGGCGAGATGGACAGGTCGGCGACAGGCTCGGGTGTCAGTGCAAGGGCAGCGCTTCACCATGCCAGAGGTGAGCTGATAATGGGGGAGAAGATCACCATTGAGAGCATTCTCGGCACCACGATGGAAGTCGAAATCGTGGACACCTCGACAGTTGGGCCTTACCAGGCGGTGATACCGATAGTTTCCGGCAATGCCTGTTTCACCGGGCAGAATGAGTTCTGGTTTGAGGAGGAGGATCCGTTGAAAGAGGGTTTCCTGGTGAGGTAAGTTGTCAAAGGACGCTTGTGTTCAGGTGTTCCTGTGTTCAAGTGTGCAAGTACCCAATGAAATCCCCAATCAGAATTTAATCATTTTCCCTCCTGCAAACTGCGAACTGGGAACTGCGAACTGGGAACTGCGAACTGCGAACTTCCAGTAGTAAACCCCCGCCGGCAGCGCCGAAGCATCAAACTGCACCGTGTGCTCCCCGGCCGGCAGTGTTTCATCCAGTACTACCGCCACTTCCCGGCCATGCAAATCGTAAATTTTTAATGAAACCCTTTGACCATCGACCATCGACAATCGACCATCGACAATCGACAATCGGCAATCGACAATCCCACCGGTGGGATTCGGATAAATACGGACCGCTGACTGCTGACTGCCGACTGCCGACTCATCAATGCCGACCTGGTTAAATATAAAATCCACCACGGTCAATGTGTCCTCATTGACTACCACATCGCTGACTGTAACCGTATCGGTACCTTCGGCAAATGCCCTGAGGGTATATGTTCCCGGCACAAGCAGCCGGGTGTACCGGCCATAGGTGCTGTCGCAGGTCCGGGGCATGATCTGGTCATTGTCTGTCTCCACGATCTGAACGGTTGCAGGCACGGCAGTCCTGGTGATCTGATCCCAGGCATGGCCGGTGACGCCGCTTTGGAAAGCTCTTTCCAGCAGGTACAATGCGCCTTCCAGGTTGTCGGCCGCAACTTGCTGCCCCACCGGCCCCGAAGGGATAAATACATCGGCTGTTTCAATAAGGATTTCTAGGGCACCGGCCGCCTGGTAGCACCAGTTGGAGCTCTGGCTTTCAGTTGGGGTCAATGTCCCGGTGGAGTAATTTCCACCGTTTATTTTAGGGATCAGGCTTGCCATTTGATTGGCGATCAGATACATTACTGGCCAGTCCGGCGCGCTGGCATAGCCCAGGTTTTTCACATAACCTACATATTCTCCATATGAATGATAGGTAAGTGAAAGAACCGGTTTTTGCGAGAGCATGAAATCCCGCTTGCCGGTAATTTCCGGTTCTGAAAAGGGCGCTGGCCCCCGGTAAAGTTCAGATGAAGGTACAGACACGCCATACTCCCACCAGAAATCATAATTGCGGTTCAGGTCAACCCCGTCGAATCCCGGATCAAAAGAACCGTTCCCATTATTATCTGCCAGGTTTTTCCGCCACCAGGGATAGTTGAGAGAACTGTCGATTACGTAATTCCATCCATCGGGATTCAGACAGGGAACGATAAATATTTCAGCATCATCGACCCATTTTTTCACCTGGGGATCAGAAGAATAACCGGATAACAGGTGATCCATGATCTTCAGGCAGATCTCCAGGCCGATTGGTTCGCGGGCATGGTGCATGCCATCGTACCAGATCACAGTTTCGTCTTCATCTGTAGCAGCATTATCAGATATTTTCACAATCGGGATCGGCAATTGCCCATGGTGGCTATAGCCTAGCGTATCGATAGTCATCAAATCCGGATAGAGGAACACCAGGGAATCGAGATGCACCCACATTTCCTCGCAGGTGTGATATTCCGGATCCACAGTGATGGAAGCCGGATAGAGGACAGAAATGCCGATCCCCTTGCTGATCAGTAATTCAGCCTGGGCCTGGGTCACAATGGCCTGTGCTTCGGGCATCCGATCGTGCCACATCAGCCGGATGCCTTCGTTTTCAATTACTTCAGCTTTAGTTTTTTCGACCTCAGTTATCCTGATTAAGTATTTCTGCCTGTCTGTTCCTGTTTGCTGCGCAATTCCCCTACTGATGAACATGGCGAGCAAAACAATCTGCAGGATTAAAATTATGGTTTTCATTTTTCGAGAGATCAATTGTTATTTTTTTACATCGTGACATTTCGCTAATTAATTAAATAGCACGCGGATGACACGGATACGACGGATTAACACGGATTAATATGCCCTTATCTTAAACCTTACCTTTAAAACTTAATCAACTTCCCTCCTGCAAACTGCGAACTGGGAACTGCGAACTGCGAACTGCGAACTGCGAACTTCCAGAAGTAAACTCCCGCCGGTAGCCCTGACGCATCATACTGTACCATGTGCACTCCGGCCGGAAGCCGCTGGTCCAGCACCGTCACCACTTCCCGGCCATTCAAATCAAAAATTCTTAATTCTGTATATTGATATTGGTATTGTGAAATCAGAAATGAGAAATGAGTTATGCCGTTGGTCGGATTTGGATAACAATCAACTGCGAACTGCGAACTGCCAACTGCCAACTCAGGAATTCCAACCCCGATCGATCCGAACTCATGCGCCCCCATGTCAAACAACAAGGATGCGGTATCAGGCCTCAGCAAATTATCAATATCGTACAATGGGGCCTCCCAGGTGTTCCCGTGGCAGGATGCCTCGGCAGTTCCGGCATTCCAGCACGGACTCAATTCAGAAATGTTCAGCAAGGTATCCACGAAGTGCGGGTTGCTGTTGATCATGCCCTCTCCGAGAATAAGATACCACATGGGATGGTAGATCAGGCTTGTATCGATATTGCAAAAGGCAAGTTCGACAAAATAACTGCCATTCCTGATTTCAGGCCCCAGTGGTGCTGAATCATTCCAGAAAACCGAATTCAGGATGATGGGATTAACCCAGTTATTTGTCATGGCACCACCTGTAGAAGCAGAATTTTCCGAAAAAGAGTTGTTCATGATGCAGGCACTGTGGAGGGACTGGGGATCATCTCCATTAAGGTATAAGCCTCCGCCTGAATTACTGGCGTGATTTTTATAAAAGACATTATTTTGCAAGAATAAAGTACTGTACCAGGATGTCATCCCGCCACCGGTCTGAGCCGAATTATTGAAAAAGTAATTGTTCTCAACGGTCTGCCAGTTCTGGTTCCATCCGACAAACAACCCTCCGCCGTATTTTGTCGATTCGTTATTCCGGAATATATTTCCGGAGATCCTGGATCCATCGGCCAGGGCTTCGCATGCCATTCCCCCGCCACCCAAAGTGGACGGATCCAAGATTTTATTCCCGGTAAATTCATTCCCGGTACAGTTTATTTTTACGTGTGAAACAATTGCACCGGCCCCCCATCCGCCGATACTTTCCGCATTTCCGGCTTCCAGGGTATTCCCAATGATCCGGTTGTTTGCAAAGACCGCTTCTGAGACCGGATACGATTCCCCGACAAAGCCCAGACCTCCCGCTCCGGCATATGCATCGGTATCGTCGGATGTCAGGATGACGCTGTTCCCTTCAATGGTGTTGTTCCTGATAATGCTATTGCCAAAGCAAAGTATTCCGCCGTAGTACGCGTATAAATGACCGGTTGTAACGCTGTTGCCTGAAATTTCATTGTTTTCAAAGACGATCCAGTTCTCGGCATGGGTCCCGAACGGATCGTAAGAATAGCCGGCGGCGGCCGCGCCGTAAACGCCTACACTTTCCGGAAAATCGGCGTCATCCAGGGTATTCCCGGTAATGATGTTATCCCGGATCTTTGCACCGCAGTTCCATACCAGGATCCCGCCAGCCTCCAGATCAGGAAAAATGGGAAGATACGTCCCCCTGCCCCCGGTAATGGTAAAACCACAAAGGACCGAAGTGCTATCCTCCCCGGAAATAAAATAAACCACGGTGGAACTGTCAGGATTAATAATCTGGCTTCCATCGATGATCGTGTTGCTGATGTGGCTTGTGTCGCCGTCGATGATGTAATGGCTTGCCACCATCAAAGGTTTCTTACCAAGGAAGCTGATCTGTTCGGGGTAGGTCCCGTCGGACACCAGGACCGTATCACCCGGGTTTGCGGCATCGATGCCTTCCTGGATGGTGGCGTAATCGCCCGGTACATGGATGACCTGGGCCTGTATGAATGCTGAACTTAGCAGCATGCATAAAAGAAAAATGATCTTTTTCATGACTGTAAGAATTTGTTAATGATCTGGCAATTGCAGTATGAGTAAATAGCAGGCCTTGGCAGGTGAGTTATTGCTCAGGATTAATATCGATACAAGGTAGTTATATAATCGTGAAAAAGCAAGCATTTTCGCAATAATTTTTGGATAGGAAGAAGATCCCATTTTAGGGCCATTTTTCTATTGTTCTGCTGTTTTTATGCGTACTTGGCAATCGCCAATAGCCAACTGCCAACTGCCGACTGCCAACTGCCAACTGCCAACTGCCGACTTCTTTCTATCTTTGTCCAACTGTCCAACTACAAACTGTCCAACTGAAATGCTTCTCGAAATCTGCGCCGGTTCCCTGCAATCCGCCCTCAATGCACAGTCTGGCTGTGCCCAAAGGATAGAACTTTGCGATAATCTTGAAGAAGGAGGCACGACTCCGTCTCCGGGGAACATCCGGCAGGCAATTCAACTGCTTAATATTCCTGTTTTTATTTTGATTCGCCCCAGGCCGGGCGATTTCATCTATACGGATGATGAGATGGAGGTCATGAGAACTGATATTCAGTATTGCAAAGCGCAGGGAGCAGGTGGGGTGGTGCTGGGGATCCTGAAATCCGATGGTGCAGTCGACAAGGAGAAAATGGCAGAACTGATCCTTCTGGCCAGGCCGATGCAGGTCACTTTTCACAGGGCTTTTGATATGGCCCGTGATCCGTTCGAGGCCCTGGAAGATATCATCAGTCTGGGTTGCAATAGGCTCCTGACCTCGGGGCAGGCTATGTCGGCTCCTGAAGGTGCAATGCTGCTGGCCGATCTCGTCCGAAAAGCGGGCGACAGGATCATGATCATGCCGGGCGGAGGGATCAATGAACAAAACGTCACCGGATTGATACAAAAGACAGGCGTAAAGGAAATCCACGCCTCATTGCGGTCTCAAATGGCCAGCCGGATGAAATACCGAAACAGACAGGTTTCCATGGGACGGCCTGGTTCGGATGACTATTCAAGGATGGTTACCGATTCAGACAGGGTGAGGGAGATGATTTCCCGGATATCTTCGGGATCTCCCATTTAATTCGACACTCCTTATTACTTTTGAAGGCAATAAAATATTACAATAAAAAACCAAATGTCATGCGCATCAAGCTGTTAATTATTCCGGTATTTTTCTTCTCTTTTCATATTCACGCTCAAGTTCTGGAAGACTGGCAGAATCCGGCAGTAGTAGGTATAAATAAGGAAGCGCCTCATGCCACGCTCATTCCCTGCCAGGATGAAAGGACAGCCCTTGAAAACAACCGGATGAATTCGACCCGTTATAAAAATCTCAATGGGCTCTGGCATTTTTATTTCTCCGAAAGGCCCTCGGATAAACCTGCGGGATTCGAGAAAATGTCATACGACGATCGCTACTGGAAACAAATTGCAGTGCCGTCCAACTGGGAGCTGCAGGGTTATGGGGTGCCTATCTATGTCAATATAGCGTATGAGTGGACGAAAAATCCGCAGCCGCCTTTCGTTCCAACCGATTACAATCCGGTAGGGTGTTACCGGTTCAAATTTGAATTGCCTGATTCCTGGGAGGATATGAATGTTTTTATCCATTTCGGCGCTGTAAAATCGGCTTTTTATTTATGGATCAATGGACAGAAGGTCGGGTATTCGGAAGACAGCAAAACTCCGGCTGAGTTTAATATAACACCATATATCCACAAGGGAATAAATCTCATCGCACTCGAAGTGTACCGTTGGTCTGACGGATCTTACCTGGAATGCCAGGATTTCTGGCGTATCAGCGGGATCGAGCGGGACGTTTACCTGGTTGCCAGGCCCCAGGTTTACATCCGGGATTTTTTTGCACACACGGGCCTCCAGAACAGTTACAAGGATGGCGATTTAAAACTTGAGACAGAATTAGTGAACAGTTCCGTGAAAAAATCCAGATCCGTAACCTGTAAGATGAAATTACTGGCCCCTGACAATAAGACGGTTATTGCGGATTTTGCTAAAAAAGCCAACCTTGCCAAAGGCGAGCGCCTGACGGTTGTTTTTGATACTACCATTGCTTCCGTCTCAAAATGGACGGCAGAAACCCCCGTCCTTTATACCCTGGTGCAAAGCGTTTACGATGAAATTGGCGTTTGCCAGGAAGCCATAGCTACCAGGATCGGTTTCCGGACCTCGGAAATCAAGGACGGGCTCCTGCTGGTGAATGGGGTGCCGGTCACTTTGAAAGGAGTCAACAGGCATGAACACGATCCCATTACAGCCCATGCCGTCACCGGCCAGTCGATGCTCAAGGATATCAAATTGCTGAAAGAGAATAACTTCAATACCGTCCGAACGTCTCATTATCCGAATGACCCATACTGGTATGAACTCTGTGATCAATATGGCCTGTATGTGATTGATGAAGCCAATATTGAATCCCATGGGATGGGATACCGTCCCGACCGAACGTTGGGCAATGATCCCCGGTTCCTGCCGTCACACAAGGCCCGGGTACTGGCGATGCTCGAGCGCGATAAAAACCATCCCGGCGTCATCATCTGGTCGATGGGAAATGAGGCGGGAGATGGTGAAAATTTCGACTCCTGCTTCAGCCTCATCAAATGGCGTGATCCCTCCCGGCCTATCCATTATGAAAGAGCCGAACTCCGGCATAATACCGAGATCTATTGCCCGATGTACCCGGATATAGACTACCTGGAAGAATACGCCTCGAAACCGCAGGAACGTCCGCTGATCATGTGCGAATATGCGCACAGTATGGGCAACAGCACCGGCAACCTGCAGGAGTACTGGGATGCCATTGAAGAACACCCGCACCTGCAGGGTGGGTCAATCTGGGACTGGGTGGACCAGGGATTTGCGCAGTACAAGCCGGATGGTAAACTATATTATGCATATGGAGGTGATTTTGGGCCTCCGAATACACCCAGCGACAGCAATTTCTGTTGCAACGGACTGGTCCTGCCCGACAGGACCCCTCATCCCGCATTGTTTGAAGTGAAAAAAGTATACCAGTATGTGAATTTCAGCCTGGTCGACACGACAAATCTCACCATCTCCATGAAGAATAATTACGATTTCAGGACCCTGGAACACCTTGACATCGTTACAAAGATCTTTGCAGATGATGACATGATCTTCGAGGGAAAGATGACATCCCCAAAACTCGGTCCCGGTGATGAAGAAGAATTCCAGTTGGGTATCCAGGGCATTAAGCCGGGGACTGAGTACTTTGTGAATTTTTATGCAGTAACCAATAAAAATGACGGTATCGTCCGTAAAGGTACCATCCTGGCCTCCGAGCAGATCCTCATCCCCGTCGTACCGTCGGACAATTTGCCCGTGGCTCAAAGAGCGAGCCTCGAACCTGTCTGGAGCACTGACCGTAAATCCGTCACCATTACCGGAGTGGGCTTTTTTGTCACATTCGATACCCTGAGCGGGATGATAACTTCATTGAAAGTCAATGATATAGAATATCTCGTAAAAGGATTTTCGCCCAATTTCTGGAGGGGCCCGACCGATAATGACCATGGAAACAGGGCCCAGCAAAGGCTGCGGATCTGGAAAACAGCCGGACGCGACCAGAAAGTGAAGAGTTTCAGCCTGGCAAAACCCGGCAGGAGTGAGATCATGGTTAAGGTAAGTTATGAACTCACTCATTTGCGTGTACCTTATACCGTTGAGTATCGCCTCTTTGGTTCGGGAGATATCATCATTACGGGCAATATGGATCCGGGAGCTGCCGAATTGCCCGAATTACCCCGTTTTGGGATGAATTTCAGGATACCTGCGGAGTACCATCAGGCCAGGTGGTTTGGTCGCGGGCCTTTCGAGAATTATGAAGACAGGAAAACCGCAGCCTTTGTCGGATTGTATGAAAGTGAGGTGAAGGATATGTTCTTCCCCTACGTTCGCCCCCAGGAGTCGGGTACCCGGACAGATATCCGCTGGATGACGCTGTCGGATGACGACGGGAATGGACTGATGATAACCGGAATGCCGTTGTTTTCAGCATCTGCCCTTCTATACACCATTGACCAGCTGGATTATGCAGAAAGCCGGCTACGTCATCCGGCAGATCTCAAAGCCAATGATTTTATCGATGTCAATGTCGATCTGAAACAGATGGGCGTAGGTGGAAACGATAGCTGGGGGGCCAGGCCGCTCCGGCAGTATATCCTTCCATCACGACCCTATTCCTTCACTTTTGGAATCAGGGTGATCAATGAGAAAGATGATCCGATGATCCTAGGCAAAAGACAGGTCATATCATCCCAATAATTGATCATGAATAGAATATTTTCTTTTCTGTGGATATCTTCCATTATTCTGGTCTTTTCGTGCAATCAGGAACCGGAAAAGATATTGCCGGTCAGCATTATTCCCAAACCCGTCCAACTGATTCAAAATCCCGGGGGGTTCCATATTGATGAGAACACATCGGTTCGATTTGCCGGTACTGAATTAAACCAGACAGCCCTGCTGCTGGTATCACATTTGAATCATCTGGCAGGATTCGGATTGAAAGCGGAAAAGGCACAATTACCAGATAAAAATTCTATTTTTTTAAGAATCGACAGCTCTTTAATCAGCCATTTAGGGGAAGAAGGCTATCATTTTCATTCCGATAAAGATAAGATCGAGATAACCGCAGCAGATCCAGCCGGAATTTTTTATGGAGTTCAGACCTTATATCAGCTTTTACCGGTTACTTATTTGAAGCATGAAGCCCAAAAAGCTGGTCACTGGGTAATTCCGGCCGTTGAAGTTACCGACTATCCAAGATTTTCATGGAGGGGCATGCACCTGGATGTTTCACGCCATTTTTTCCCGGTGGAATTCATCAAGAAATACATCGACCTGATCGCCATGCATAAAATGAATATCTTTCACTGGCATTTAACGGATGATAACGGCTGGCGGATAGAGATGGATCAGCATCCCCTTTTAACAGAAGTGGCCGCCTGGCGGGTTGACAGGGAATCCTTGCCCTGGGACGCACGACCGTTGCCACAACCCGGTGAAAAAGCAACATACGGTGGATTTTATTCAAAGGAGGAGATTCGGGATGTCATCGATTATGCTTCAGAAAGACATATCACCATTATTCCTGAAATAGAAATGCCCGGCCATACTAGTGAAGTTTTTGCCGCCTACCCGGAATTGTCATGCACCGGTGAAAGGATAGGCGTAAAGCCTGGTTCTTACTGGCCTATTACGGATATTTTCTGTGCCGGCAAGGAAGAAACCTTTGTATTCATTGAAAATGTATTGCGGGAAGTCGCGGAATTATTTCCTTCAGGCTATATCCACATCGGTGGCGATGAGGCGGATAAGGCACGCTGGAGGGCTTGTCCGCTGTGTCAGCAACGAATAAAAAGCGAACATTTATCAGGGGAGGAGGAGCTTCAAAGTTATTTTATACGGCGAGTCGAAAAAATGCTGGCTGGCATGGACAAAAAACTCATTGGATGGGATGAGATCCTGGAAGGGGGACTGGCGCCTGAAGCTACGGTCATGTCATGGCGAGGATTTGAAGGGGGCATTGAGGCAGCCAGGCAGGGACACGATGTCGTTATGTGCCCTACGAGTTATTGCTATTTTGACTATTACCAGGCTGATCCGGGATTCCAGCCGGAAGCGATCGGGGGACTGATCACGCTCAGGAAGGTCTATTCATTCAATCCGGTCCCTTCGGAACTCAATGCGGCCGAAGCCGGGCATATTCTTGGCGCCCAGGGAAATATCTGGTCTGAATACATTGCCACACCCGAAAAGGTGGAATATATGGCACTTCCAAGAATGACGGCCCTGGCAGAAGTGCTTTGGAGCCCTGCCGGAAGCGGGAATTGGGAAGATTTCCGATCCAGGCTCAAGGATCAGTTTCTTAGATTTGATGCATTGAATGTCAATTATTCGGAAGGGTCTGCTAAAGTCAACCTGGAAACCCATTACGATTCGATGTACCGGGTGATGAAAATCGGGATGGATACGGAGATGGCAGGGACCGAAATCTTTTTCACCCTGGATGGCAGTGAACCTGGCGAGAATTCCTGCCGGTATACTACACCGATTGAACTGAAAGAGAATACGGTCGTAAAAGCGATTGCCAGAAAAAATGGCAGGTTTCTTGAAAAGCCGGCCGTCAATCAGATCGCAGTTCATAAGGGGATTGGATGTCAGGTGACCTATCTGGAAAGCTTTAGCGGGAGATATACCGCGCAGGGCGAAACGGCCCTGAATGACGGACTAAGCGCTTCCTCAGCATTCAATGACGGGATGTGGCAGGGTTTTAACGGAAATGACATGGACGTGGTGTTTGATTTAAAAGAAGGTTGTACGGTCAACACGGTCGAGGCAACCTTCCTCCAGGATCAGGAGAGGTGGATTTTTCTGCCTGAGAAGCTGACATTATTTATTTCGGACGATGGTGATTCGTTTGAAAAACTGACGGTTATCAATCATCATATTCCCCGACAAAGCGAAGCTCCCCTGATCCATTCATTTTCATTTTATTCTGATAAACCGCTGGAAGTCAGGTGTATTCGTATCCAAGCAAAAAATATGGGACAATGTCCTGCCTGGCACCCGGGAACGGGCCAGCCGGCCTGGATTTTCGCGGACGAAATTGTAATTCATTAACAGCCAATAATCAAAAAAGATATGTTGAAATATTCATTTTCTATCCTGATCCTATTATATGCTCTTTTCATCTCTTTTGCACGATCAGATGATCAGGGTTATTCCGCTACCTCAAGATACGATTACTATACCCATGAAAAGACTGGACAGATTGTGGTTTATACACCCGGATCCAAAACGGGAATGACGGTTACGGCCGATATAGTCTTTGCTTTTGACTTTCTGAACAGGAATGTACCGGTCTTCCCCGGCCACGCCGTACCAGTATCGTTCAGCCTGGAGAAATTCAAACCTGGTGACAACGAAGTTACGGTCTCTTTTTATGAAGATGGAAAATGGATAGATTCCAGGAAGGTAAATATCCTTCTCAAAGCCGGCAAGGCCAATGAAGTCAAGTGTGATTTGCTCACCGGAACCCTGGTAGCAGACGAAATGCCATTCTTCCCGGTTGGGTTTTATTGTCAATGGCCACTTATTGAAACCTTTCCGGAAGAAGAAGCGGTAAGGGGTTTCAACCTCATGTCGCCCTATTGGAAGATAGATAAAAAGAACCGAAAGGACAGGATTAAGTTCATGGATCGATGCGCTGAACTGGGAATGAAAGTCAATTACAATCTCTGTAACGTAGCGGCCGGGGGTATGATGGCTGAGGAAAAAGGATCGCTTTCAAAGTCGGATCAACTCAAATTATTGCAGCAGGAAGTGGAAGCAATCCGGGATCATCCCGCCCTGTTGTCATGGTATTTATTTGTATTAGCTAAAACTTAATCTGACAGTTACCGTAGAAGTGATTATGTC
>CAZUDV010000016.1:0-98734 GCA_964619555.1 uncultured Bacteroidales bacterium
TTTGACATAATCACTTCTACGGTAACTGTCAGATTAAGTTTTAGCTAATACATATGAACAGTGCACACGAAGATATTGGAAATGCCTGTATAACCTGCCATATGGCCAGCCCGATCGGATACTTTGCCGGCGGACACACCTGGATTATGGAAGATGAAGAAGAAGGCTTCAATACAGCGGGTTGCCTCGATTGCCATACCGCCGATGAAGCTCTCACCCTGACGGAAGATTTACAGGTCGAAGTGGAGGAAAAACTCCTCGAGCTGCAGGCCCTGCTGGAAACTGCCGGCATCTACAACCCTGCCAACGGCCTGGCGAAAACCGGAACCTATACCAACGCGGTAGCCGGCGCCTACTGGAACTATATCAGCATCGAAGAAGACAAGAGCCTCGGAGTGCACAATCCAAGGTTTGTCAAAAAGCTGCTTGACAATACGATTGCATCCATTCAATAATGACCTGATTGCCGGGAAAAAAGGCTTCATACTTTGAAGCCTTTTTTTATAATTTTGAAAAAAACAAATCATATGAAAAAATTTATTCTCATGATTTTCAGCGTGATTGGAATAATTTCAATCCAATCCTGCAATTACGACTGGGTTGAAGAAGAACCCCTGATCCCGATTACCGATACCCTTAGCTATGCAACTGATATCCAGCCTATTTTCAATCTAAGCTGCAATGGATCCGGTTGTCATGCCAAGGGGGGTTTCGATCCGGACCTCTCCCCGGAGAACTCTTATAATGCCTTATTTGCCGAGAATTTGATTGACGTGGCTGCTCCGGAGAACAGCAAGCTTTATCTCTCGGTCGTAAAAGGCGGATCAATGGAATCCTTCGCAAAATCCGGTGATGCCCAGAAAATCCTCACCTGGATCCAGCAAGGCGCTCAGAATAATTAACAGGAAGTGAAATGTTAAAAATCAGACGAACATGAAAAATACTATAATCATCCTGTTACTGGCCTGTTTCAGCGCAGGCACCATTGTGGCCCAGGATGAACCAGCCACAAAAAAGGTCAATTCCAATAAAAGCCTTCTCGGGTATTTCATTATCAATGACGGGAAACCCGTGAGCAACCCCTATGAATCCGATTATCTCATCGACAATCAAACCAATGTCATACCCAGTGCCGGTACCCTTGAAATGGTCATTCAGCACCGCTTTGGCGACATGTCGAACGGCATGTCGGATTTCCTGGGAATTTACGGGGCAGCCAACACCCGGATGGCGCTGAATTATGCCATTACCGACTGGGTGCAGGTCTCCTTCGGAACCACCAAAACCTACCTGCTCTGCGATGTGGGCCTCAAAGTGAATCTCCTGAAGCAAAGCCGGAATAATCATTCTCCCGTGGATGTGACCTTCATTCACAACTTTTCGATCGATGCACGGGAAAAGGAAAAATTCGGCATTGATTACCAGTTCAGCGACCGGTATGCTTTCTTCAGCGAATTGCTGGTCACCAGGAAATTTACCGACTGGCTTACCCTGAGCGTCGGCGGCAGCTTCACCCATTTTAACCAGGTCGACTCCCTGTATGAGCATGATAATGTCGGCCTGCATTTTCTCGGAAGGGTGAAGGTCAGTCCGCAGGGCTCCATCATCCTGAACTGCGATGTGCCTCTGAATCCGGAAGGGATCAGCGAATGGAGCGATTACTGGTATGAACAGGCCGGGGCCACAGCGTTTAAGCCCGCTTATAATTTTGGCATCGGATATGAAATTGCAACTGCAACCCACGCCTTCCAGGTGTTTGTCGGATCCGGAAATTACCTGGTCCCCCAATACAATGTCATGCAAAATCCCAATAAATTCTTTGAAAGCACCAAGAACATATTTATAGGATTCAACATTACCAGGCAGTGGGGTTTCTGATGAAGATGGAATAAACCGGATAAAAAAAATGATCTTTTTTAATAAAAGGAGTGCATTGACGGCCTTAACAGGTCACCGGTGCACTCTTTTACTCTTATCTGACTCAATTAATAAATATTAAATGAAATTTAAATTACTCACATCGCTTCTCTTATTGGCTCTATTCTCCCTGAGCAGTTACAGCCAGGAAGAGACTTCGGAAGAAAGCATGGCCGCCAGCTTATCCAAAAGAAGCAGGCAATGCATTAAATGCCACGGACAACCTTATTTTTCCTACTTTAACGAATATCTTGGACGGGATGTCAGGGAAAGGATGAATCCATTTTATTTTGTGGATTCAACCCAATTTGTGATCTCGAACCATCGAAATTTTGACTGCACTGATTGTCATTCATCGGAATATACCGATTTTCCGCATCCGAATCATTTACGGTTCGAACCGATGGCTGCCTGTCTCGACTGCCATGCCGGGGATGAAAACTATGCCCATTTCAATTTTGAGGGGATCGATGAGGAATACCAGGCCAGCATTCACTTTCAAAAGCACAATGAAGAATTCAACTGCTGGATGTGCCATAATCCGCACTCCTATCACATCAGCATCCGTAATACCGAAAACCTGGCTGCCACTATTCAATACGATAACGAGATCTGCCTGAGCTGCCATTCGGATCAAAGCCGGATGGGACTGCTGTCCGACCGGGAAATTTACAATATGCTGGATAAGCATGAATGGCTGCCCAATCACCTGGCCCATTTCAAAAGTGTGCGCTGCATCGAATGTCATACGGAAGCCAACGAAAATACCCTGGTAGCGCATAAAGTGCTGCCCAAGGACAAAGCGGTCAAGAAATGCGTGGAATGTCATTCCCAGAATTCACTGCTGCTGGCTTCCCTTTACAAGCACCAGGTACAGGAAAAAAGGGAAAAGCAGGGTTACCTGAACGCGGCCATCCTGACAGAAACTTATGTCATCGGGGCAAACCGCAACAAATTCCTGAACTTTGCCAGCCTGGCCATTTTCGGTCTCGTGGTAATCGGGATCACCACCCATGCCATCCTCAGAAAATTACACTCCAAAAACTAAACCCACCATGTCATCAATATATCTTTACCCCGTATGGATAAGGCTCTGGCATCTGATTAATGCCTTACTTTACCTGTTTTTGATCTTTACCGGCTTAAGCATGCAGTATTCCAACCCGGAATACCCGTTCATACGCTTCGATATTGCCGTATCCATTCATAATACCAGCGGGATATTATTATCAATCAATTACATTGTTGTAATTTTAGGGAACATCTTCACGAAAAACGGACAATTTTACCGGATTAAGAAAAAAGGATTTATGAATGAGCTGATCAGCCAGGGAAGGTATTACCTGTTTGGCATATTCAAAGGCTCCAAAGCACCTTACCCGATAAATGGCAAAAGAAAGTTCAATCCGTTGCAAAAGGTCGCTTATGTGGCCGTGTTGTACTTCCTCATGCCGGTCATCATCATAACCGGGTTTGCCTTGATATACCCGGAAATGATCGTAATCAGGAAGCTCTTCGGGACCAGCGGTCTGCATTTCACTGACCTGCTGCATATCATCACCGGGTTTATCCTTTCCATCTTTATGGTCGTTCATATTTATCTTTGTACAATCGGAAAACCCGCAGGGAGCCATTTCCGCGCCATGCTGAGCGGCTGGCACCATTCAGAGTAAACCAGGAGCAGTCAACCTGCTTAAAATATATACTGTCATGGACCTGAGAAAGATAAAGCTTCCCAGTTCATTTTACAACTGGACCTCCATTATCGGAGCAACCATTGCCTTGATCAGCTTATTCCTGATCATCTTCCTGTTTATCATCTCAACGATTTTCAACCAGGGGAGTTCCTATATCGGTGTGGTCATTTATATTGCACTCCCCACGCTGCTGGTGATCGGTCTGATCCTGATACCGGTCGGAATGATTGGAAAGGTCAGGAAAACAAGAAGGGAGGGGGTCGTGACGGAACACCGCTGGCCGAAGATCGATTTCAATGATCCCAAGCACCGGAATGCCTTCATGATCTTCTCGATCGGAACGGTAGTTTTCCTGCTGCTTTCCGCAGTCGGAAGCTATGAAGCATTTCACTATACCGAATCGGTGGAATTCTGCGGCACGCTGTGCCATAAAGTGATGAAACCGGAGTATGTGGCTTACCAGCATTCGCCTCATGCCAGGGTTGCCTGTGTAGATTGTCACGTGGGTGCAGGTGCGGATTGGTATGTGAAATCCAAACTTTCCGGCTTATACCAGGTTTATGCGGTAACCTTCGGGGTTTATCCGAAGCCCATCCCGGTCCCGATCAGAAATCTCAGGCCGGCCAGGGAAACCTGTGAGGAATGCCACTGGCCGGAGAAGTTTTATGCCCGGCAGCTCCGTATTGAGCGGCATTATCTCCCGGATGCCGATAACACCGAATGGGACATCCACCTGCAAATGAAGATCGGGCCGAGCCTAAGCGCTTTAGGACTTCAGAATGGAATCCACTGGCATATCAATCCCGATATCAAGGTCGAATATGTCGCAACCACACCCGACAGGGAGATCATCCCCTGGGTGCGCTACACCAATCTGAAGACCGGTGAAGTATTTGAATATGAAGATTCCGTCAAGCCCTTGAAAGAAGGACAGATGGACACCCTCGAACTCAGGGTGATGGATTGCATGGACTGCCATAATCGTCCTTCTCACAATTACCAGACACCCATCCGCGCCATCAATGATGCCATCACTGCCGGAACTGTTCCCAAGGAACTTCCGGAAGTCAAATTCATGGCCATGTCGGTCATGAATGTGCCCTACGGCACCGAGGATTCGGCTATGATGGGGATCGATTCTGCCATGAGAGAATATTATTCACAGGTTTACCCCGATATTTACGAAGGGAACCCCCAATTGGTCGATAAAGCGATATCCGGTATCCAGGAAGCCTTCAAAAAAAATATCTTTCCGGAGATGAAAGTGAATTGGGATGTCTATCCGAACCACATCGGACACCTTGAATTCAACGGGTGCTTCCGGTGCCATAACGACCGGCACAGTACGGCTGACGGGAGCAGGAAGATCTCGATGGATTGCAATCTCTGTCATGAGATCATTGCCCAGGGGACGCCGGATAACATGCAAATGATGAGCGGTATCGGGCAGCCCCTTGAGTTCTATCACCAGAATGACCAGGAATGGCAGGGAAATTTATGTTCCGAATGCCACCGGGATCTCTACAAATAGCATCACCGCATACCAGGGGAAGAGCATTTGCGTTTATATCGTATCTTTGCCGAAGATATGAACCTGTAATGTAATTATCATGAAAAAGACCACCTTCCTCCTTATCCTGTTCTTTCCATTGTTGGCATCAGCCCAGGAGAAAAGCCAGGTTATAAGCCAATCTACTGTCAAACGGGTCAGTGTCGGTGCGGATATATTCCAGGACTTCTGGTTGAACAAACCAGGCGATATGGATGGCAGGGCCATTAACCAGGGAGCTGCCGCCTATTTCACGTACAGCATACCTTTCGGGGACAGCCCCATCAGCTTTGCTTTAGGTGCAGGGGTCAGCTGGCATAATCTTTACAGCAACACCATTATCCATGATATTAAGGCTGATACGATTGTCTTTACGCCCATCCCGGATAGCAACGACTATAAAAAAAGCAAACTGGGGGTGACCTACCTGGACTTTCCGCTGGAATTCAGGCTGAAGACCAATAATAAGATCAGGGCATCCATTGGAGTAAAACTGTCGTATGTGATCGATGCGAAGACCAAGTTCAAGGGCGACAATGAAAACGGCTACCAGATCGTTCAGAAGCAAAAGCAGGTCAGCAACATCGACCGTTTCCAGTTCGGGCCGCAGGTAAGGATCGGATACAGCTGGTTTCACGTGGTTTGTTACTACTCTGTCACCCAACTGTTTGAAAAAGAGAGGGGGCCGGATGTCTATCCCATTTCCCTCGGGATAACATTCATGCCATTCTGAGTCGATGCTCCGATTCAGGATTGTACCAGGAACAGTGAAATTATGGTCATGAAACCAAGCAGGAACCCGGTATAGATCTGTGCCGGGGTATGGGCTTCCAGCTTTAATCGCGCAAATCCCACCAGCCCTGAAGCCGCCAGGGAACCGGCAATCAAGCCGAAATAAAAGGTTCCGAGGAAATACGACAATCCCACAACCATTCCGACCACTGCACCTATAGAGGCCATATGGCTGCTTATCTTCCAGAAGAAATTGATCCCCATGATCAGGACATTCAGGAATGTGGCGCCGATCATAAAATAGGTCAGCACCGGGGAAACCTGCAATTTCCTTAGCATATAGTAAGCCAGGTAAAAAAAGATGATACTCACGGTATAGGGAAACGTCCGGTCCTCTTTGTCAGACAGCCATTTTGTATTGACGATATTCGTTTTGATCATTATTATGAAAAACAAAGTGGGCACCAGGCAGGTCGTCAGGAAGATCATTCCTATCAGAAGCCATTTGGACGCTACCGGAAGCAGGGCGCTGAAATAAGCGGGCATCGTCAGCAGGACAGCAAAGGCATAGGTCGGGACGAACAGTGGATAGAAGACAACCGAAATGACCTGGGCAAGCCGTTTTTCCATCGGGATTTATAAAAAGATTATAAAGGTAACCATATTTTCCTAAAGCTCCTTTCTGAGCCTTGCAACCGGGATATTGAGCTGTTCGCGGTATTTTGCCACTGTCCTCCGGGCAATGTTGTAACCTTTCTCCTTGAGGATATCCGTTAACTGCTCATCGGTCAGGGGCTTGATTTTATCTTCGGACTCAATGAATTCCGACAGGATCTTCTTGATCTCACGGGTGGAGACTTCTTCTCCGTCTTCCTTTTGCATGGATTCTGAAAAGAACGTTTTCAAAAGGAACGTACCATAGGGTGTTTCCACATATTTACTGTTCGCAACACGGGAAATGGTAGAAATATCCAGGTTGACCCGTTCAGCTATATCCTTCAGGATCATCGGCTTCAGCTTGGTTTCATCCCCGGTGCGGAAATACTCCTCCTGGTGGTCCAGGATAGCCTGCATGGTGACATAAAGGGTGTTCTGCCGCTGTTTTATGGCATCGATGAACCATTTGGCAGAATCTATTTTCTGCTTGACAAAACTCAGCGCCTCCCTGCCTTTAGCGTGCTTGTTTCCGGAGTATGCTTCCATCATTTCGAGATAAGACCGGCTGACGCGTAATTCCGGGGCATTCCTCGAATTCAGCATGAGTTCCAGGTCACCGTTAATGTTCCGGATGGAAAAATCGGGGATGACATAATTATTATCCCTGCCGGTTTCGCTGATGGAATCACCTGGTTTAGGATTAAGCGTGAGGATCTCATTGATGGCTCCCTTGAGATCATCGTTTGAAATATGGGCCCTGCGGAGTATTTTTTCGTAATGCTTCCGGGTGAACTCATCGAAATAATGCTCAAGGATATTTTCAGCCAGTTCCACCTCGCGTGTCCTCATTTCTTTCCTGTGCAGCTGCAACAGTAAGCATTCCCTGAGGTTTCGCGCCCCGACTCCCGGCGGGTCCAGTTCCTGGATCATTCCAAGCACTTCCAGGACTTCTTCTTTCGTCGCTTGTATACCCTGTGAGAAGGCAAGGTCATCGGTCATTGCGGAAGGGTCACGCTGTAAATATCCGGAATCATCCAGGTTCCCGATAATGGTAACCCCGATCTGAAACTGCTTCTCCGTCAGATCGCGCAAGCCCAGTTGGGTGATCAGGAACTCCTGGAAAGATGTGCCGGAAGAGAGGGGCACCTCCCGGAAATCGTCATCCGGGCTCTGATTATTGGCAGCCATCCGGTAATCCGGAATTTCATCCTCATCCAGGTAATCATTGAAATCGAATTCATCCTCCGGACTTTTTTCCCTGAAATCATCGGTCTCGGCATCATCCTCCGTATTGAGAGGGGAATCATCGATATCCTGGTAATCCTCTTCGGACGAACCATCATTGTCTCCTTCCAGCATTTCCAGAGCCGGGTTTTCCTCGATCTCCTGTTTGATGCGTTGTTCCAGCGCCATGGAAGGTATCTGAAGCAGTTTCATGAGCAGTATCTGCTGGGGTGAAAGCTTCTGCAATAACTTTTGCTGTAAACGCTGGTTTAACATGACAGGGATGCTTTTTCCAGATTTAAAGATACAAAATTATTGGATTGACATTAATGGACATTTATGGACATTGATAGACATTAATGGACATTGATAGACATTAATAGACATTGATAGACATTGATAGACATTAGTGGACATTCTCAGGTTCAATTGTTATAAATATCATTGATTGTCATCTTATTGAGAAGGAGGAAGCTAATCCCTGGCTATCGACTTACGACTTACGACTTATGACTAACGACTAAAACTCCGCGTTCTGTGGCGTCCTGGGGAACGGGATGACGTCGCGGATGTTGCCCATGCCTGTTATGAAAAGCATGAGGCGTTCAAAACCAAGACCGAATCCGGCATGGGGAACGGTGCCGAATTTGCGCGTTTCGATGTACCACCAGAGGGTCTCTTCAGGAATGTGCATTTCCCGTATCCGGCGATGCAATTTTTCCAGGTTTTCCTCCCTCTGCGATCCGCCGATGATCTCCCCGATCTGAGGGAAGAGGACGTCCATGGCCCGGACCGTCTTTCCGTCGTCGTTTTGCTTCATATAGAACGCCTTGATCGCCATCGGGTAATCGGTAATGATCACCGGCTTTTTAAAATGTTTTTCCACAAGATAGCGCTCGTGTTCGGATTGCAGGTCGAAGCCCCAATTTTCCACCGGGAACTGGAATTTTCCCTTGCGGTTGGCCTGTGAGCTATGCAGGATCTCGAAAGCCTGGGTATAAGTGATGCGTTCGAACTCATTGTTCAGCACAAAGTTCAGCTTCTCGATCAGCCCCATGGCCTGCCGTTCTTCCTGCTTTTTGTTCTTCTCCTCCTCTTCCAATCTTTTGGAAAGGAATTCTAGATCATCCCTGCAATTATCCAGGGCATACCTGACCAGGTATTTCAGCATTTCCTCAGCCAGGTCCATATTGTCTATAATGTCATAGAAAGCCATTTCCGGCTCGATCATCCAGAATTCCGCCAGGTGGCGGCTGGTATTGGAATTTTCAGCCCGGAAAGTTGGTCCGAAAGTATAGACATCCGACATGGCAAGGGCTGCCAATTCAGCTTCAAGCTGTCCGGAAACAGTAAGATTCGTGGGCTTGCCAAAAAAATCTTCCGCGTAATCAACCTCTCCCACCTCTGTAAGGGGTGGGTTCTTTGGATCCAGGACCGTGACGCGAAACATCTCCCCTGCCCCTTCCGCATCGCTGCCGGTAATAATCGGGGTGTGGATGTTGTAAAAGCCTTTATCATTGAAGAACTTATGGATGGCAAAGATCATGGCATGCCGGACCCGGGTAACGGCGCTGAAGGTACTGGTGCGGAAACGCAGATGGGCTTTTTCACGCAGGAACTCCAGGGAGTGTCTTTTAGGCTGCAACGGATATTCATCCGGATCGGCCGGACCATACAGGATAATGTCTTTGGCCAGCAGTTCCACCCTTTGCCCTGCGCCGGGCGACTCGATCAGGACACCTTTCACAGAGAGTCCGGCACCGGTATTGATCTGTCCCAATATCTCAGCACTGACCGTATCCGGTTCCACTACAACCTGCAGGTTCTGGATCGTAGAGCCATCGTTAAGGGTGATAAATATCACGTTCTTGCTTTCCCGTTTGGTGCGTACCCAGCCTTTGGCCACCACTTCCCTGTCGATTTCACCTGTTTGAAGTAATTCCAGGATTTTTGTCCGTTTGATCCCGTGATCGAGCATGTTACTTAAGATTTGAAGGGGCAAAGGTAGGGAAAATAAGTTCGCAGTTCGCAGTTCGCAGTTCGCAGTTCGCGGTTCGCAGTCGGGATTCAAAATGCTGGAACACGGGACCGGGAATGCTGTATCTTTGTAACATGTCTGCTTTTCCTAAAAACATCTTACCACTGGATTCATTTCTGACCTCACGCCAGCAACCATTGCTGATTGCCGGCCCCTGCAGCGCGGAGACGGAGGAACAGGTTGTGCAAACCGCCCGGGAACTGGCAAAGCTGCTACAGGTGGCGGCATTCCGTTGCGGGATTTGGAAACCAAGGACAAGACCTGTGGACTTTGAAGGAAGAGGGGAAGAAGCACTTACCTGGCTTCAAAGAGTGAAAGAAGAGACACGATTGCCGGTTTGCGTGGAGGTTGCGCTGCCCGCACACATTGAGGCATGCCTGAAACATCACGTCGATATCCTTTGGATAGGCTCCCGAACCGTGGTGAATCCATTCTCAGTCAGCGAAATTTCCGAAGCACTGAGAGGCGTGGATATTCCCGTGATGGTGAAAAATCCGGTCAATCCCGACCTGCTGCTCTGGATCGGTGCTCTGGAAAGGCTGCACCAGAATGGCATCCGTAAACTGGCTGCGATCCACCGCGGGTTCTCTGCCTATGGAAGCAAACCTTTCCGCAACCTGCCTATCTGGGAGATCCCGATCGAACTGCGGCGGTTGTTCCCCGACCTCCCGGTGCTCACCGATCCCAGCCACATCAGCGGAAACCGGAAAATGTTGCCGCATGTGGCCCAATCGGCCCTGGACCTGGCTTTCGACGGGCTGATGATCGAATCGCACATTCATCCGGACAACGCCCTGACCGACCGCAACCAGCAAATTTCTCCCGCTGGGCTGGCCGACTTGATATCAAAACTTGTCATCCCCCATCAGAAAGCGGAAGAGGATGTAGCTCTCAAGCTCTTGCGCGATGAGATTGATAAAGCAGACGAAGAAATCTTGCAGCTCCTTGCCCGTCGGATGGAGATGGCATCCCAGATTGGAAAACACAAGCGTAACAGAGGCCTGGATTACCTTCAAATGGAACGGTGGAAAAGCGTTGTGGAAGACCGGTTGGAGAAAGGCATTGCGATGGGGTTGAGCAGGGACTTTCTGATGAAACTGCTGCAAGCAGTGCACGAAGAATCGCTGAGAAAACAGGGGAGAGGTATTTAGTCGTTTGTCGCTAGTCGTAAGTATTACGACTTAAATCCAGTTCTTCTTCCGGAAATAATAAACCATAAAGACCACCAGGAATACCATGGCCACGGCAAGGATCCAGAAAGCGCGGGGATCGTTCTGCAACGGCAACCCGATATTCATACCGTAAAGACCGGTAATGAAGGTCAGGGGGAGCAGAAAAGCCGAAATGAATGTCAGGGTTTTCATGATCTCATTGATGCGGTTGGTCTGCAATGAATCGAACGTTTTCGACAATCCCTCGATCAGTTCCTGGTAGTCTTCTGCCATGTCCCACATCTTCTGGTTATAGTCGAGGATATTGCCCCAGTAGTCTTCCATGTTCTCGGCAAAGCCGGTAATCTGCCCCGACTCGAATTTATGGAACAAAGGCAGTTGGGGTTTGAACATGGTATTCAGGAGGATGATATTCTTACGGGTGACCGATATTTGCATAATGGTCTGCTGGGACCGTTTGCTGAAGAGGTCCTCGTTGATCCGGTCCAGCTCCAGCCCAAGACGGCGCATCAGGTTCAGGGAAGAGTTCATCAATTTCTCCAGGATACGGTACAGGAGCGTATCGGAAGTTCCGATCTCAATATCTTCCTTGCTGGCAATCCGGCGCTGGGCATCTTCGTACATTTCACTGACGATCCAGTGCGACTGGTCAATGCTGATCACATAATCATCGCCCCAGAAAAATTTCACTTCCCGGGCCGTGAGAAATCGGTTGTGGCTGTCGAAACTGGGAAAATGCAGGATGATGAAGTAATAGTCATCATAGATGTCGATCTTAGGTCGCTGGTTGGTACTTCGGCAGTCTTCTATATCCAACGGGTGGAAATGGAAGTTATCCTTCAGATACTGCAGGTCCTGTTCAGACGGGCTCACGATGTGGTGCCACCGAAGGGTACCGATTTTTACCGTATCAACCATGGTTCCTCTGGGTTTGAATGATGACTATGCTCAGTTTTCTACATTCCGGTAAGATTTAGAATCTAGGCTGCAAAGATAAAAAAGGAATCCGAAAGGGAGGTGCTGCCAGTTAAAAAAGAATATCAACCAGCCCGGACAAACTCACGCGTGATCCTATCTATTTATTGATAATCAGTGAGATAACATAGAATCTTCCAGGCAGATCCGACGAAAAAAGAGAGATGTGAATATCTAATTAATGACGATTTTACCTGAAGAAACCAACGATTCTGCAGAGACGATGCTGTAAAAATACATTCCGGCGCTCCACGAGGAAACATCGAGTTGTAATTGATCGGTCAAAACCGCATCGGCCATTTTCCTGCCGGTCATATCAAACACCGCGACCCGGGAATTGCTTTGCAATAATTTATTATCGAAAACGGTGACCGTAATCAGGTCGGTTGCAGGATTGGGATGGAATTGCACCTGCACAGGGGCATTATTCTTCGCTCCCGCAGGTGCAATACCTGTAGCCAGATCGACGATTGCAATGGTCATGTCATCCCAGAAAAAACCATCTGCGACAACGCTGGAGTTGCTCTTCAACCGGAACCTAATCCTGATCTCTTTTCCCGCATATGGTTCCAGGCTGATTTCTTCCTTGACCCAGGTAACCTGGCTGCCATCATACACGGGTTGCCCGGCAGCCTGTGCAGGCGTGCCAAGGGTGGTGTATTTCCCTTCCATTGCGGTCCAGGAAGTGCCATTATCATCGGAAATATAAACCTGTACAAAATCATAACCCACCTGTAAGTCCCATTTCGCCCAAAAACTGAGGACGGCAAAAGAAGTGCCGGTCAAATCGACGGGATCAATCATGGTCAGGATATTGTTATCATAATTGCTGTACTGACCATTAGGAGAATCCGCCATGGATTTATCCGGAGAATGATACTGAAGGCCGGTAACATTCCATTTCGGCGAGGTCCATTTCGAGAAATTACTGGCAGAGTCCTGAAAAACTACGATTGGGGTTCCATAAACTTTGTGAATGGTATCTGAAAAATCGGCAAGGCCGTTGTTCATTACCAGCAGGTAATCCACCGGTTCACCATCCTGGATGGCCTCTTTGAGAAAGTATGTGAAAGCTGCGCCGGCGCTTTCCAGAATTTCCAGGCCACTGAATGCTAGGGGGGGACTGACGGAATCGATGGCATCATTTAGAGGTTCGACCGAAACGGTATAGGTTGCGCCCTCTTCCAGTCCCAGCCTTCTTATGTCGAAGAATAACAGCCCGGTTTTGTTTTCGAGGATCGAAGGGGCCATATCTTTGACAATTGCCCATGGGCCGGCCAGTTTGGCAAGCATGAAGTTTTGCAGCATATTGGCCTGGCAGAGAGGAATGATCATGGATGAAGGCGGCCAGAATCCTGCCGATCCATCGCCCACTTCGAGCGTGTAGGAAAAAATCTTCTCCTTCGTCGCCTGCTCCCCGTACATCCAGTCGTCCGAACCTCCATTGGTCGGATAAATGGTGGTACTGCCCGGACCAAACTCATAGCCGTTTTCATAAGTCAGGATTTTTCCGAACTCATAGAAGATTTCGTCATCCGCGCATAATTCCGGGGTATAGCCCCAGGGATACAACAACTGGTTGGCATAGGAATGATAGTTCAATGCCAGCCTGAACTCATTTGTTTCGCAAAGATCCCGGATATTTTGGATCTCCGGTTCGGAAAATGCAACCGGGCCGCGGTAAGTATCTTCCCACGGATTTGGTGAAGAACCGCTGTTGTTATAACCCCACATATAACCGTAATTGCGGTTCAGGTCCACTCCGTAGGAACCGTCTTCGTTCTGCCTCCGGTTCTTGCGCCACATCCCTCCCCCGTTCGGATTGTTCTGGATATTATAAGCATACCCGTCAACATTGATGATAGGTACAAAATAGAGCTCAAAATTGTCGACGATGTACCGGCAATCGGGATCAGTGTTATAATTTTCAAGAAGATAATACATATAATAAATGAGAGCGGCCATTCCAATAGGCTCCCGGGCATGGTGCATGCCGGTGTAAAGAACCTCCGGTTCATCTTCATTGACAGCCGGGTTGTCGGAAAGCCTGACCCAGAACATTTGCCTTCCGTTGTGGGAAGATTTTTCCATAGCATTCCGCGGGGTGATGAGACCGGGGTACTGTGCTGCCATCGAATCAAGGTGTTCATAACACTGGTCAATAGTAAGAAAACCGCCTACCGGCCCGAGTTCGAAACCTTCCGGCACCGGCCAGTCGCGGCTCAGTGTGTACGTTGCCTCCTTAAGGGCATCCGGGTCGTGGAGATATGGAGCATTGCGTTCCTCGTAAAACTTCGACATATCCTCGATCAGGATCTCGAACTGCAGTCCGGCCTCTTTTACCACCCTGATTTCATGTGACGACAGTTCACAGATAATGTATTCATCGGCTTTGATTATGCCATTATCGACCGCCAGTCCTTTGGAAGCGAGCGATATCATATCGTCACGGTCAGCCAGAATCTTTACCCTTGAATACTGTTCCTGGGCAGAGATCGTGAAAATGAAGATAAAAAACAGGGGTGAGAGCAGAAGTCTTTTCATTCGAAGGGAAGGTTGATTGAATATACTCCGCAAATATAGTTATTTTAGAAATGAACCGAAGGTTTAAACCGGCAGGTCAGGGTAGCGCCCGTCGATCTACTTCCACCGGAAGGTAGCTATCATGTGCCGGATGTCGGATTGCACCAGGCCGATCACCGGGGCGAGGGAATCATTGTTGGGAACGGTATTGAAATACAATGCCCCGCGCAGAAAATGGGAAGCGCTGTCGGTGACGAAAAACTGGCAGGGAGAGGCGGCATTAGCCCCGCCGATGTAATAAATCAGCCCGTAAACGTGGTCTTCCGGACGATAGATCAGGGAATCATTGATGGCATCAGCCTTGGGGATGTGTTTCACAACGAAGGTGCGGGCATCTTCGAGGTATTCGATGAGATTACCCCTGACCGGTTTGTAGCTGATGTGCAGGCGGCCCTGGAATTGCGGATAGTCGATATTAAGCCAGTAAGGCTCTGAGGATGAACGCGTATCGGGGACAATTCTCGCATAGACCGGATATTCAAAGCTGTATGGATAAACGGAATCAAACCGCACATATTCCTTCTCCGGCAGGTCAATCCGGAAATACCCACGGGGCTTTGGTGCATAATCCTGCCGGCAGGAAGCCATGAAAAAAAGTGCGATAGCCACGACCGGTAAGTATTTCATATTGATACCATTTAATAAGTTAGCGAAACTAGCTTTCAGATGTTGCTTCGTTTTCGTTATCTCTCAGTGTTACCTTGACCTTTTTAATCCTCCGCTTGTCAGCGGCTTTTACCGTAAAAATGAACCGGTCATAAGTGACTTTTTCATCCCTTTCGGGCATTTTCTGCATCAGTTCCAGGATCAACCCGGCCAGGGAGTCGGCATCCCCCCGGACATCGTCAAAGGTATCATCCTCCAGGCCGAGTATTTTGATCAGATCGTTGATGGAAGTTTTCCCTTCAAAAATATAATTCCGGTCATCCAGTTTTGAATACTCCACATCACCCGTCAGTTCATCATGCTCATCGCTAATCTCTCCCACGATTTCCTCGATGATGTCCTCCAGGGTAACTATTCCGGAAGTCCCGCCGTACTCGTCAACGATAACGGCCATATGGACTTTATTCTGCAGGAACTCCTGCAACAGGTGGTTGATCTTTTTATTTTCCGGTACGAACAGGGCTTCTCTCAGGAGCCCGTTCCAGTTATAGTCATCTTTTTCCTTTACGTGTGGCAGAAGGTCTTTGATATAAAGGATCCCTTTTATCTGGTCAAAATTATCTTCATAGACGGGTATCCTGGAATAACCGGAATCGATGATCAGTTTCAGGAGGTCCTTGTATTTGGCTGACATTTCCACGGCTGTGATGTCAACTCTGGATTTCATGATCTCTTTCACCTCAATATCGCCCAATTTGGCTATTTCCTTCAAGATTTTCGTCTCCCCTCCCGTGGTATTAATATCCGGTGCCAGGTCAAGGGTATGGGATAATTCGTTTATCGAGGCATTGAGAACACTCCGTTTGATACTTTTATCGATATGATTGGTGGATTTAACCAGGAGAGAACTCAGCGGGTACCAGAAGGTGGCCAGGAGTTTCACTGACGGGGAAATGAACCTTGCAAAACGCAGGTAATGCCTGGATACAAATATTTTAGGTACGATTTCCCTGGTCAGGATTAACAGCAAAGCCATTATCAGCAGCTGAATAAAAAATAATGGCCAAAAGTGGACTTCAGAAACTGTGAACAGGCTGTTGAACAAATAAGTTGAAAGGATAACGATTCCCACATTAAAGAAATAGCGGGATATCAATAATGTCGCCATCAATCTTTCGGGTCTTTCCAGCAGGGACAGAAGAAGTCTGTCTGATCTGCCCTGTTTGGTGCGCAGATCATGGGCCTGGTGGTGATCCAGGGAGAAGAAGGCAATTTCAGCCGCCGACATCATGGCCGAGAATAAAAGCAGCACAAGAATGACAATCGTACCGGCCAGGATCCCGGGGGATCCGTGCATCGTACTAATATTCAACAAAATAAACTGAATTTGTCGGTGAGGATCAGGATCGATTATTTCCAAAGCAATGCGGGATTGGTTTTCGCGGCAAAGATAGTGAAAAAAGCCGGCGGTCTGCGGTCAGCAGTCGGCGGTCAACATTCAATAGTTAATATTATTAGAAGCTTCCCAAAAGACCGCCGACCGCCGACCGCCGACCGCCGACCGTCCTAGAACGGCAGATCGTCTTCCGGTTCCGGATTCATTTCATCCGTGACGGGGATCTCTGTTTTCTGTGGCTTCTCCGGCCTTGCGGTACCGGCATAATCCTGGCCATTGCCGGCGGTGCCATTTCCGCCAGCCTGGTCGCGCCGGCCTCCAAGCATCACCATATTGTCAGCAATGATCTCTGTGGTATAACGCTTATTGCCATCCTTGTCAGTCCAGTCGCGCGTACGGATCTTTCCTTCGATATAGACTGAATTCCCTTTTTTGAGATAGTTTTCCGCGACTTCGGCAAGTCCCCGCCAGAGCACAATATTATGCCACTCGGTATGCTCGTTTCGTTCGCCGGTTTTCCCCTTAAAGGTTTCCGTGGTGGCCAATGGAAAGTTCGCTACTTTCACCCCGCCTTCCAAACTTCTGATCTCAGGGTCCTTCCCAAGATTTCCGATCAAAATTACCCTGTTAATTCCTGCCATACCTTTTAAAATTTTAAGTTTTGAATTTTGAATTTTGAATTCTCCCTTGATGTATGAATTACAAAAATAGAAGAGATTTACCTGTTAATCCGGATTTTTTAAAAATATACCCGGTCGAAATCGAGTTTTTTTAAAAAATTTTCTATCAGCCTGGGAACCGGATAGTTATAAAGATCATTAAAGTTTACTCTGATATGTTCCGGATGAGAATGCGCCAAAACTTTATGAATCAGAAAGGTCACTCTAAGATCTCTGTGGGAGAGGATATGGCGGTCCGTTATCATCCGGGGCAAATCACCGGCCATATGCGTTTTGGATGTCAGGTCGAGGAATTCCTGTAAAGTTTTAATGGCATCCGGTGGCAAAGCTTTTTCGCTTTCCAGTAATGGAAAATCATACAATCCTTTCCATATGCCCTTTCCCGTCCGCTTCCTCAGCCATGTGACCCATTGACCATTTTCCTGTGCTATAAAAACAAAGTAGAAATAATAATGGATCTTTTTCTCCCCCTGCTTAAAGAGAACCGGCAAAGAAGATGCCATGCCATGGTTGTGCGCATGGCAGTCTTCCGACAGGGGACACCGGTCACACTTTGGTTCCCTGGGAATGCAGACCAATGCCCCCAGTTCCATGACAGCCTGGTTGAAATTTCCAGGTTGCTGGCGATCGATCAGATCTGCAAGGACCTGCCTGATCTGTTTTTTTACCGCCGGCTTTTTGACCGGCGATGAAATTCCCAGGTACCTGGCCATCACACGCAATACATTGCCATCGATAACTGGATAGGCTTTATGGAAAGCAATGGAGGTAATGGCACTGGCGGAGTAATCACCAATTCCCGGCAGGCGAATGATATCCAGGTAATTACCCGGGAACTTTCCCGAATTTTTCGATGAAATTTCCCTGGCTGCCTGATGCATATTCCTGGCACGGGAATAATAACCCAGTCCCTGCCAGGTTTTCATGACTTCCTCTTCGGATGCCTGAGCCAGGCATTCGATATCCGGAAATCGGTCCAGGAATTTTTCATAATAGCTAAGTCCCTGTTCCACACGGGTTTGCTGAAGTATAACTTCGGATACCCAAATCCGGTAAGGATCGCTGGTTTGTCGCCAGGGAAGATCCCTTTTATTATGATTATACCACTCAATTATTCTTCCTGCAAAATCCATTTTATCGAAACAAATTTATATTGAGCAATTTAGAACTAATTTTTTTTAATCTCGCCATCCACCCAATTGAAAAAGTTATATCTTTGCAGCCTTCTTAAAAAAATAAAATTAATAATCTAAAACTTATTGAGTTATGACAAAGGCAGAAATCGTCGCTGAAATAGCAAACAAAACAGGGATTGAAAAAGTTGCAGTACAGGCAACAGTTGAAGCTTTCATGGAAGCCGTCAAGAACTCGCTGTCTAACGGAGAGAATGTGTATCTCAGGGGATTCGGCAGCTTCACTATCAAGAAGAGGGCTGAAAAGACCGGACGGAACATTTCCAGGAACACTACGATCATTATTCCAGCGCATAATATTCCTGCTTTCAAGCCGGCGAAAACCTTCGTGAACGAAGTGAAATCAGCAGTTAAGGTAAAGTAATATATTTAAAAAGAGCATATTATGCCAAGCGGGAAGAAAAGAAAAAGACATAAGATGGCCACGCACAAACGGAAAAAACGTTTGCGCAAAAACAGGCATAAGAAGAAGTAATTTTTTAATTACCATCAGCTCCCGGGATGGTTAATGGTTAAACGATTTCAGGGATGGATAGGGAACTGATAATAGACGCAAAGTCAGGAGAAGCTGAAATAGCTTTACTTGAGGATAAAATTCTTGTTGAACTCCACAAGGAAAAGAGCAATCAGAATTTTCAGGTCGGAGACATGTATCTTGGCAAAGTGCACAAGATCATGCCCGGCCTGAATGCAGCTTTTGTGGATGTCGGTTATGAAAAAGATGCTTTTCTGCATTATCTCGACCTGGGCCCCCAGGTAAAATCCGTCAGCAAATACACCAAGCTGGCCATAGCTGGTAAAGCGGTGAAGATCCCGATGGATCAGTTCATTGCCGAAGAGGATATCGAAAAGACCGGTAAAATCACGCAGGTTCTGAAGGTCAACCAGCCCGTGCTGGTGCAGATCGAAAAAGAACCCATTTCTTCCAAAGGACCCAGGATTTCCTCGGAGATTTCCATAGCCGGCAGGTACATTGTGCTGGTTCCATTCTCGAATCGCGTCAGCGTTTCCACGAAGATCAAATCGGTGGAAGAGCGCAACCGACTCAAAAGGCTGATCACCAGTATCAAACCCAAGAACTTCGGAATCATCATCCGGACCGTGGCAGAAGGTAAGCTGGTGGCGGAACTGGATGCCGACCTGAGGAACCTGGTGAACAAGTGGCATGAGATGATCTCCAAGCTGCAGGACGCCAAGCCGCCTAAGAAGGTGCTCAGTGAGCTGGATCGGACCTCGGTGGTGCTGCGGGATGTACTGAACGAATCCTTCAATTCCATCATTGTCAACAATCATGCCCTTTACGAAGAGATCCGCAATTACATCGGCAAGATAGCCCCGAAAAAGGTGGATATCGTGAAGATGTACCGGGGCAGGGTGCCGATCTTCGAATTTTATGGCGTCGACCGGCAGATCAAGAATGCCTTTGGCAAGACGGTCAGCATTAAAAGTGGCACATACCTCATCGTGGAACACACCGAGGCCATGCATGTGATCGACGTGAACAGCGGCCACCGGTCGAAGAAAGACAATTCACAGGAGGAGAATGCCCTGCAGGTGAACCTCGAGGCTGCGGCGGAGATTGCGCGCCAGCTCAGGCTGCGCGATATGGGCGGCATCATCGTGATCGACTTCATCGACATGCACGATTCGAAAAACCGCCGGCACCTTTTCCAGAAGCTCAAAGAAGAGATGGGCAAGGATCATGCGAAGCATACGATCCTTCCTCCCAGCAAGTTCGGCCTGGTTCAGATCACCCGCCAGAGAGTAAGGCCGGAGCATGAGATCGAGGTCCTGGAAGAATGCCCTTCCTGCGGGGGATCTGGCAAGATCAGGTCCAGTTCATTGCTCATCGACGAGATTGAAAGCGGAATCCGTTACCTCATCGAAGAACAGAACGAAAAATACATCAAACTCACCCTTCATCCGTTCATATTCGCCTATTTTACAAGGGGATTCCCATCCCGCAGGCTGAAGTGGTACATGAAATACAAAAAGTGGATCGACCTGGAATCGGTCAGTTCACACCATATCCTCGAATATCATTTCTTCAACAAGCTCGAGGACGAGATCAAAATGTACCCCGAGCCGGCCAAGACGCCGCTGGATTCCGCACCGGTGGAATAGCAGTTGGCAGTTGGCAGTTGGCAGTTGGGCAGTTGGCAGTTGGCAGTTGGGCAGTTGGCAGTTGGCAGTTGGGCAGTTGGCAGTTGGGCAGTTGGACAGTTGGCAGTTGGACAGTTGGACACTCAACAGGTTATTTTCTAAGGTGCATGGAGCCTCGATATCTTTCGGGATTTTTCATCATGTGGTTGAGCAATCTTCCAATTTCTTCCGATCGTTCAAACAGACTTTGATAAGTTTCCTGGTCCAAATAGCTGAAAGCTAAAGCAAAATCAAGCCATACCTGCGTCTCGGAATTCTCCATATCAGCATCGGAAATTTTATTTATGAAATAAGATTCATACTGACGTTTCCGATAAGCTTCAACAACGTTTGAGCACACGGACCTGGACGATCTCCTGATCTGATCTGTCAGGGCATATTTTTCCCTTTTATCAAAGTTTTCAGTAAGCCTGAAAATTACCAAAGCCAATTCAAAGGCTTTTTGATATACTACTAAATCTTTATAAGTTCCAGCCATCTGGGTATTTTCTATTAATCCCGTTTTTCTATAAATATACCCGGTCTTTATGAAAAATTTGTAAAATTGCCAACTGCCAACTGTCCAACTGTCCAACTGCCAACTGACTTGCTTTTTCCCCCAAATCTCCCTATTTTTACTGTCACTGCGATATACAGATCATCTCTATATCTCAGGCGACCAAACTATTACTCCCATGAAAACTTATTTTATTGCTACGGCAATATTAGTGCTTGGCAGCTTGAGGCTATTTGGCCAGGTGGAACCATATGTCAGCATTAAGCTCAATGAAGAAGAGCGCTTCCGGTTCGACAGCATCCGCCTGGAATTTAAAAATGCCGGGCAGCATGTGATCATAGGCGACAGCGCCGGGATGAATGATCAAGCCAATTCACAGACGGTAGAAAGTACTTTTATCGGGTTTAAAGCCGGGAGTACCAATCAGGACAGCTATAACACCTTCCTGGGAGCCCGGGCCGGCGAATACCATCTCACAGGAGATGATAATGTATTCCTGGGCGCATGGGCCGGCCGCTATGATTCGGCAGGCCGTTACAATACATTTGTTGGGGCGAATGCAGGATATTACAATAATACCGGCGAGATGAACACTTATATCGGCAGGAATACCGGTATATACAGCGACTCCAGCGACTGCAACACTTTCGTGGGTTACAATGCCGGCCGGGACTATCACGGCAGCGGTTATAACTCTTTCTTCGGAAGGAGGGCCGGTGAAAAGCAGATCTCAGGAACGGAAAATACTTTTGTTGGGACGTCGGCCGGTGCTGAAAGCCTTTCGGGATCTTACAATACCTTTATCGGAAGAGCTGCAGGATTGAATAACCTGCACGGTAGTAACAACGTCTTCATTGGACATTTTGCCGGCAGCAACGACACCTCGTCCAACAAGTTGATCATAGCCAATAGCAATACCCTGGATCCGCTTGTCTATGGATATTTTTTTGGGGTTTTTGGGTTAAATGCCTATAGGATGGAATTCAGGAATGGATTGGAGAATACCATTATAGGAGACCAATCCGGAAACGAAGCTTATGGAGTACAGAATGTTATCATAGGAAACTCGGCAGGTAATAGTTTAAAAGGAGGAAATGGTAACACTTTTGTAGGTTACCAGGCTGGCCTGCAGGATACATCTGGGTATCACAATGTATTTGTCGGTTCAGCAGCCGGTTCGCAAAATTCTTCAGGATACTATAACACTTTTTTAGGTGTCAGTGCAGGTTACTCAAACACATCAGGATTGCGGAACGTATGTGTCGGGTTATCTGCAGGCGCTTCAAATACAACTGGCTCATACAACACCTATCTCGGCAGGGTTGCAGGTTATAATAATGTTACCGGAAACAGCAATGTATTCATCGGCAATGCCGCCGGTCAAAATGAAATGGGCTCCCATAAACTATATATCTCGAATTCCGGAACCCCCGAACCTCTTATCTATGGGGACTTCGAAACGAAAAAACTGAAATTTCATGCCGATTCGGTGCAGGCAACCGGAGAAATCAGGTCGGACGAACGGTTCAACGTAAATGGCGCTCCCGGGATCAATTATGCCGTCAATACCGTGACCGATATCGATTTCAGCACCCAGAAACTAAAGTACCGGACCATCGTTTTCAACGGGGGAATTGCCACTTATGTCAGCCCCGAATCTTCCTGGATGGACACAGTTGGACCATATTTTGAGCCATGCGGCACCATCAGCCTTATCGGGGAATTCAACGAATGGCAGGGCGACCATGTGATGACCCGAAATGCCGGGAACATGAATCTGTGGTCCTCTACCCTTTATTTGACCAGCGAAGACGATGGTTATCCAAACGACCCGGATGGGATCATCGAAATGAAGTTCCGGGAAGATTCCGACTGGCAAACCAACTGGGGCGCAACGGATTTCCCATCGGGCACCGGAATCGGGGGCGGGCCGAATATCCCGGTACCACTGGATGACTTGTTTGATACGACCATTTATTATATCACATTCGACTGTTCGACGGGAGCTTATAATTTCGAAAACCTTTCCGGCTTTTGTCCCGATTCCATCACCGATTCGAGGGATGGAAAAAAATATGCTACGGTTCTGATCGGCAACCAGTGCTGGATGGCTCAGGACCTGAATGTGGGAACACGTACCGATGCCAATGCGAATCAAACCAATAACCAAACGATTGAAAAATACTGTTACGAAAACCTGGAGGAAAATTGCACCCAATGGGGGGGATTATACCAATGGCCTGAGCTGATGGCTTACCTGACCACAGAAGGAGCGCAGGGGATTTGTCCTGATGGATTTCATGTGCCGACTGACGCGGATTTTAAGGTTTTGGAAGGGAATGTGGATAGCCATTACGGGCCCGGGTCAGCGGAATGGGATAAAATCAATCAATGGAGGGGATATGATGCAGGGCTGACCCTTAGGGCAACCACAGGATGGTCTTCAGGAAATGGCCCGGATTCCTTTGGATTTCATGCGCTGCCGGGAGGATATATGATTGACTTGAATGTCTTCAATGATGGAGGCAATTGCCTGAATTACCAGACTTCCTCTTCCGACAGCAACGGTGCGCCGGTTATAAGACATATAAACGGCGGATTCGACCAGATCATAAGGAGCTATAACCCGGCTGACGATGGCTGTAGTTTGAGGTGTGTGAAAGATTGAGGTTCCCGTCGGTTAAGACCATGAACTGCCAACTGCGAACTGCCAACTGCCAACTGCGAACTGCGAACTGCCGACTGCGAACGGAAAAATTCCTACCTTTGCCGCCATGGAAACAGTACTCAGCGGCATCAGGCCAACCGGAAACCTGCACCTGGGAAATTACTTCGGCGCGCTCAGGAATTTTATAAAAATGCAGGAGGAATACAACTGCTATTTCTTTATTGCGGATTATCATTCCCTCACCACCCACCCCACTCCGCAGGACCTGCACGGCAACGTGAAGCAGGTGCTGGTGGAATACCTGGCATGCGGACTGGACCCGGAAAAATCGACCCTGTACATCCAGAGCGATTTGCCTGAAACGGCCGAGTTGTACCTGTTGCTGAACATGAACGCCTATGTCGGCGAGTTGCAACGTTGCACTTCTTTTAAAGAGAAGATCCGCAAGCAGCCGGAGAACATCAATGCCGGCCTCCTCACCTACCCTACGCTGATGGCCGCTGACATCCTCATCCACCGGGCCAACTACGTGCCGGTCGGCAAGGACCAGGAGCAGCACCTGGAGATGACCCGCACCTTCGCCCGCCGGTTCAACCGGATGTACAACCACGAATATTTCCCCGAACCGCTGGCCTTCAACTTCGGTAACGACCTGGTGAAGATCCCGGGCCTCGATGGCGCCGGTAAAATGGGCAAGTCGGAAGGCGAGGGCAATGCCATTTTCCTTGCCGATGCGCCGGACGTGATCCGTAAAAAGGTGATGCGTGCTGTGACCGACGCCGGTCCGACCAGGAAGCACCAGAAGAAGCCGGAACCGATCCGTAACCTCTTCCAGCTCATGCATGTGGTGTCGAAACCCGAAACGGTGGAGTTCTTCGACGAAGCCTACAACAACATGGCCATACGCTATGGCGACATGAAGAAGCAACTGGCAGAGGACATGGTGGCCTTTACCACACCCATCCGTGAAAGGATACTGGAATTATCGGCCAATGATGACTACCTGCATAAAGTGGCCAAGCTGGGCAGGGACAAAGCCCGCGAGAGTGCCTCCAAAACGGTTTCCGATGTGAGGAACATCATCGGGTTCAGGGAATTCTGACCCTGATTTAATTATTCGTAAGCAGGAAAATATCCTGTCTTCCCGTTTGTATTGACCGCTATTTCCCGAAGTTCTGATTTGGAAAAGTCAGAAAAATTGACTATTTTTACCGCTCTTGCAATGGAAATTCCGTATTAACGGCATGTTAAAGCATTTCATAAATACGAATCCCACCGGCGTTCTCGGAAAAACGCCCCGACGATGACCCTAGCCGGATCACACTGATCCGTTGGTTATCTAACAGTCTCCGTCAGGACTGAAAATCATTTAAAATTTCAAATCAAACTTCATCTTCATGAATGATATTGTATTATTAACCACCAGGGAATTACAGCACGAATTGTGGAAGGCCGCTCCGGATATCAGGAATATCCTTGCCAGGTCGGAAAACCTGGCAGAAGCCCGGGAAAAACTGTTCGATTACCTCAATGACCTGGAACGGCACTATTTTAACATCCACTCCGACAAAAGACTGAAAGAATTCCACATCATTGAAAAGACCAATGCCAAAGAATGCATTAAAGTATTGAAAAACCTGATCCGCACGGAAAATGAACAGATCACAGGATTTTCGGCGTTGAAAATCCTGTTTGACCTGGCCAAAGGATTGGACCGGGATGACATCAGCGCGGGATTCCTCGCCGAATTCCTTTTTCTTTTTAACGGCATTAACGCGAATTCAGGAATAACCGATGATAAACTGGTTCTGCCCGAAGACAGCAAAAAGGCTTCCATTGCCCGGTCAGCCAAGCTGGATGAATATGCCCGCAACATGTCAGCCTGCCTGGACCGCTATAAGACCGGCACTGAGTCACATATCGCCAAAAGGCAAAAAACAGCCCGGAGGGCGATCATGGATCATTTCCATGCCGGCGAACAGGACTGGAAGGACTACAAGTGGCACCTGAAACACGTCATCCAGGACAGAAAAACATTGGAATCATTGATAAAACTGGAAGAAGATGAGAAGGAAGGACTGATTTATGCCGAACAGAACAGGATACCGTTTCAGATCACCCCGTATTACCTGTCGTTATTCCATCCCGGTGGCCGAACCAGGGATGACCGGGCCGTCAGGGCGCAGGTCCTGCCCAGCCTTTATTATTGCGATAAGGTCATGAAGAACCGGCAATCGGGGACTGATATGGATTTTATGGGAGAACGATCGACCAGTCCTGTACAAGCCATTACCCGGCGTTATCCTCAGATCGTCATCCTTAAACCCATCGATACCTGTCCGCAAATCTGTGTTTACTGTCAGCGGAACTGGGAGATCCAGCCGCTGAAGGAATCCAGGGCCAGCCGGAAAGCCATATCAGCCGCGGTCGAATGGATCAGGAATAACCGGAATATATCGGAAGTCCTGATCACGGGCGGGGACCCGTTCATCCTGGGCGACGAATACCTGAAGGATCTCCTGGAAGAAGTTGCTGCCATCGAACACGTTGAACGGATAAGGATCGGGACCAGGGTATTGGTGACCCTGCCGTTCCGGATCACCCTTAACCTGGTCAGGATCCTAAAGAAGCACCATAAACCAGGCAGGAGGGAAATCTGCATTGTCACCCATTTCGAACATCCGGCGGAGATCACGCAGGAGGTAATTGCTGCGGTCACCCGGCTGAGACGCGCCGGAATTGGCATTTACAATCAACAGGTTTTCACTTATTACAACAGCTCCCGCTTTGAGACTTCTGCCCTGAGGAAAGCCCTTAAGCTTGCAGGGATAGACCCTTATTACACTTTTAACACCAAGGGCAAGGAAGAAACCAGGGATTTCAGGGTTCCGATTGCCAGGATCGAACAGGAAAGGAAAGAGGAGGCCCGGTTCCTGCCGGGGATCACCCGTACTGATGAGCCGGTCTTTAATGTTCCGAAGCTGGGCAAATCACACCTGCGCGCGTGGCAGGAGCACGAACTCATCATGGTCCTGCCGGAAGGCGAAAGGATCTACCGCTTTTACCCCTGGGAATCAAAGGTCACGCTCGTAGACGATTATATTTACCAAGATGTATCCATTCTCGATTACCTGAGAAGGCTCCGCGCCGACGGAGAAAATCTGGACGATTACCGGTCGATCTGGTATTATTTTTAGTCCGGAGACTGGTACTACCCATTTAAAATTAAATCAGCCTTTTGCACATTGTTTGGAAGATGTGGATAGCAAATAACACCCGGAAATCGATACCTTTGTGCGGAACATCTGATTTCTATGCCTGAAGGCATTCTTATAAAACCACATATAGAAAAGGTAATCCTCATCGGCCTGGTAAAAGACAGGGACGATGCGGAACGGATCGACGATTACCTGAACGAACTTGCTTTCCTGGTAGATACAGCCGGCGGAATAGTGGAGAGACGCTTCATCCAGCGCATTGACTCTCCGGACCCCAGGACCTTTGTAGGCAGCGGCAAACTCTCCGAGATCAAGGCCTACATCAGCCAGAACGAAACCGACATTGCCGTTTTCGACGATGAGTTGAGCCCTTCACAGGCCCGGAACATCGAAAAAGAACTCGGCATCAAGATCCTCGACCGCAACAACCTGATCCTGGACATCTTCGCCCGCCGCGCCAGGACGTCGCACGCCCGCACGCAGGTGGAACTGGCGCAGTACGAGTACCTCCTACCGCGCCTGACGCGTATGTGGACCCACCTGGAACGTCAGCAGGGCGGTATCGGTATGCGTGGCCCGGGCGAGCGGGAAATCGAAACGGACCGGCGTATTGTCCGGGACCGTATCAAACTGCTGAAAGACAAGCTCAAGGATATCGACAAGATCAAGACCACCCAGCGGAAAGGGCGGCAGGCCCTGGTGCGGGTGGCCCTGGTAGGCTACACCAACGTGGGTAAGTCGACCATCATGAACCTGATCAGCAAGTCGGAGGTATTTGCCGAAGACAAGCTCTTCGCCACCCTCGACACAACGGTGCGGAAAGTCGTAATAGAAAACCTGCCATTCCTCCTGACTGACACGGTCGGCTTTATCCGCAAGCTGCCGCACAGCCTGGTGGAGTCGTTCAAATCCACGCTCGACGAGGTGCGCGAGGCCGATTTGCTGGTACACGTGGTGGATATCTCCCACCCCGACTTCGAGGACCAGATCGCCGTGGTGAACCAGACCCTCAGCGAGATCGGCGCGCACAACAAGCCCACCATCCTCCTATTCAACAAGATCGACGCATACAAATGGGTAGAAAAGGACCCCTTTGATCTGGGCCCGGTATTGAAGGAAAACCTGACCCTCGACGACCTGAAAAATACCTGGATGGCGAAGGAGCACCAGCCGGCGCTGTTTATTTCGGCAATTGAAAAGTTGAATATTGAAGAGTTTAAAAGCGTTTTGTACGAGGAAACGAGGAAAATTCATGTAAGGATCTATCCTTATAATAATTTTCTTTATTGATGGAAGAGGACGTAGAGCGTAGGGCGTAGAGCGTAGGGTTTAGGGGTATAGGTAATTTCTTCGTGGATCTTCGTGAAACCAGGGATTATGACACGATGAGGCACGAAGAATACACGAAGAAACATGAAGTTTAGTGAATAGAATATGTAAATTTGTCAATCCCTCAAATAATATCTACCTAATGTCTATTTATGTCTACTAATGTCTATTTATGTCTACTAATGTGTACTCATGTCTATTTATGTCTATTTATGTCTACTAATGTCTATTTATGTCTCTTATAAAAAAATACCGTCTATATCTCCTCTCCCTCCTGGGCGGCCTGCTGCTCAGCGCCGCCTGGCCGGAACGCGGCTTTGCCCCGTTGCTGTTCATCGGATTCATCCCGTTCCTGTACATCGAGGACTACATCAGCAGGCACCGGGAGAACTACCGTAAATTCAGCGTTTTCTGGCATGTCTACCCCGGGATCCTGCTCTGGAACGTGCTCACTACCTGGTGGGTGTGGAATTCCACGGCAGTCGGCTCGATCGCGGCGTTCCTGCTGAATGCCCTGTTGATGGGGGCGACCTTCCAGGTCTATTCCTTCGTGCGGCGATGGGTGCCCTCGAAGCCGGCCTATCTTTCCCTTATCTTCCTCTGGATCTCCTTCGAATACTTCCACCACAACTGGGACGGGACCTGGCCGTGGCTGAGCCTGGGCAATGGCTTCGCCGGATGGCACAAATGGATCCAGTGGTACGAATACACCGGCATCTTCGGCGGCACGCTCTGGATACTGCTGGTGAATGTCTTACTGTTTAAATCTCTCTTAAACCGCCTTGATAATAAACCCGTTAAGACCATTATCCTCCCCTCTGCAATGGCTGTTCTCTTAGCGGGTCTTCCCGTCCTGCAGTCATTCCGTCTTTATAATCACTATGCAGAAAAGCACTGGCCGATTGACGTCATCGTAGTGCAGCCTGACATGGACCCCTATTCCGAGCAATTTGAATTGCCGTTCCTCGATGTGTTACAGGTAAACCTCGATCTGGCGGAACAATTGCTGGATTCAAATGTGGACTTCATTGCCAGTCCTGAATCGGCCATCCAGGAAAACATCTGGGAGGAGCGGATCCACGAGTCGGCCAGCGTGAACATCCTGAAAACATTTGCTCTTGAACACCCGAACACCGGATATATTATCGGCGCATCCACCTTTCACAAGTTCCGGGAAGGAGAAGAACTTTCCGAAACCGCCCGGAAATTCCGCAGTTCAGATGGCTATTACGATGCCTACAACACTGCCCTGTATTTCAACAGCACCGGGGAGATCAAACTGCACCACAAATCCAGGCTTACTCCCGGCGTGGAGAAGATGCCTTTCAGCAAATTCATGAAGCCGCTGGAAAACCTGGCTTTGAACATGGGTGGCACGGTGGGCAGCCTGGGGGTGGATAAAGAAAGGATGGTGTTTGTCCGCCCATCTGACAGCCTGCGGATAGCACCGGTGATATGCTACGAGTCGGTATTTGGCGGCTATGTGACACAATATATCCGCAAGGGCGCCAACCTGATCTTCGTGATCACCAACGACGGCTGGTGGGGCGACACGCCCGGCTACAAACAGCACTTCACCTTTTCGAAGCTGAGGGCTATCGAGACCCGCCGCAGCATCGCCCGCTCGGCCAACACCGGCCGTTCGGCCTTCATCGACCAGCGCGGCGACGTGTTCCAGGCTACGGACTACTGGGTCCCTGCCTCCATCCGCCAGGTCATCAACGCTAACGACAAGTTCACCATCTACGTGCAGCACGGCGACTATATCGCACGGATATCGGCGTTCGTGGCGGTGTTTCTGGTGCTGATAGCGATGAGCTTCAGGCTGAGGGGAAGATAACCTCCTAACGATTTAATTTCAATATTCCGGTGCTTCGCACCTATAAATATTGCGCGGCTTCGCCGCTATAAATATGACGCGGCTTCGCCGCTTTAAATGTGGCGTGGCTTCGCCGCTTTAAAACATTTTCAATTGCGGCGAATCGGTTCATATTTCATCATGCCAACTGCGAACTGCCAACTGCGAACTGCCAACTGCGAACTGCGAACTGTCACAGGTTCCTCGTATTATACGCGCTCCGCTTCACCACTCCCGGGAAGATCGGGTAGCAATACTTTACAAATACCTCGATACTGTTGCGGCTGCCGGTGGCGAAGGTGCTGTTGAGGGTATAATCCCACGATATGCCGGCGGTTACACCATTGTAGGTGATGCCGGCCATCAGTCCGACTGCCCGTTCGGTGCGGAACATCACCCCGCCCCAGACTAGATCGTTCCAGGTAACGATGGCGTTCAGGTCGAGCTGCACCGAACCCTGAGTGGCTTTGAGTAAAAAGCCGGGGGTCAGTACCAGCGGCCGGCGCCATTTGTCTTCAAACTGAAAATCATACGCGGCCATGAGGTAATAATGCCGCGCCAGGTCGAATTCGGGGCCGCCTATCTCGGAGCTGGAGTCCAGGACGTTCTTCACCGAAAAGCCGGCATAGAACTTACGGGGTATGTTATAATGCGCTCCCAGCCCGAAGTCGGTGATGGTGCCGGATTCTTCGGAGGCGGGCAATGACGGGTCGTTTTCATATTCCAATCCGGAGTAGTCGATGGCCTTGCTGAGGATGCCGAAATCCAGCCCGAAACTGAGCATGTGGTTGTTGCTGAAGATGTGATGATAGGCATAGTTCAGCCTGACGGCAGTGTTCTTTTCCGCTCCCAGCCTGCCCTGCCAGAAATTCAGCCCGATGCCGCTCTTGATGGCATACAGGGGCATGTCGAAGGTAAGGCCATAAGTGCGGGGATTCACAGCGCCCGTCGAATCCTCCAAACCGATCCACTGATTGCGGTAGAAGACTGTACCGCAAACGGCTCCCTTCACCCCGGCAGCAGCTGGATTCACCGCCACCTGGTTGAACATGTACTGGGTGAATTGCGGCTCCTGCTGGGCTGTCAACCCCAGGGAAATTCCGCCGGCAATCCATGTCAATATTATCTTTCTCATGCTTCCTATTTGAAAATGAGTTGATTCTTTTGTTCATCTACAGAGAAAGCCCCCAGTTTGCCCAGGATATCTTCCCCTACCCAAATGCAGTCGTTTACCTGCTGGTCGACCTTCACTTTCACGTTTTCGATCACTTTATCCGCCAGCCAGACCTTTTTGATGATCATCTCCGAGCCGCTGACGATCCTTCCGTCCACCATGATCTCTTCGAAATTCCCGATGAAATCATTCCGGTTCACCACACCTTGTTTAAGCCAGTTGATCACAATGCTCTCACCGATCACCGACTGCTGCTGCCCGGAATAGATCAATCCCCGCTTGCCGTAATCGTTCAGGTAGATCGTGATCTCCTTTACCCCCTCGCTGTTAATGAAATCAATGGCAACCTCACTGGTATCCATCACCACCTGCACAGTCCTAATCTGTGAATCTGTGGCAATACTATTAGGATGATAATCCTTCGCAATCACCGCGAACTCCGTCCTTCGGTTCAACTGGAAAGCTGCTTCCTGGATATCTTTGGTCGGCAGGGCATACACGAACTGGTCATTCAATTCGGTGCCTGCTTTAAAGGTATGACCTTCCCGGGTGATGTCCTTGTTCAGCACACGGAACACCCTTTCGCCATAGCCTTTGGCCACCAGTCTCCCGGGCTCTATCCCCTGCCCGATCAGGAAATCGACCACCGATTGTGCCCTTTTCTGCGACAGGGTGTCATTATAGGCATGCGAGGCCCGTGAGTCGGTATGGGAGCGGAGTTCTATGACGAGGTTCTCGTTATCATTCATCAGCCTGACCAGGTTCCGGAGGGAATCCTCGTACTGCGGCTGCAGGTGCCAGTCGTCGAGGGCGTACAAAATATCCGGCAGCACGATAGGCTTGTCGGGAATAGGCTCCAGCGTGGCATCCACGACAAAACGATGATCGTCCCTGAACGGCGAGGCATCAACGGCATCCTTCTTCGCAAAATAATCCGGTTTGCGGAAAACCAGTTCATAAGCTTTCCCTTCTTTGATGTAACCGGTATCGAATTCATAATAGCCCAGGTGATTGCAATAGGCACTGGCTGTGTCATTCCCTTCGCCGACAAGCATGACTTCAGCATTTTCCAGAGGCAGGAGGGTCATTTCATCCTTTACATGACCGGACAAGGAAAACAGCAGTGTCCTTTTGGTATAATGGTAAATATCGTCGCCTCCCTTGCCTCCGCTGCGGTTGGAGGTAAAGTAACCCTCTTCGTCAGGGACCACTACCTGGATGGCAAAATCATCATAACCTGAATTGACCGGCCGGTAAAGGTTTTCGGGTTTTCCCCAGGCATTGCCGTTTATCCTGCAGCGGTACAGGTCCAGTCCGCCATAGCCTTCCAATCCGTCCGAAGCGAAATAGAGCATCGTATCGTTGTACAAATACGGAAAGACCTCTTCCCCCGTTGTATTAATCACCCTGCCGGCATTGACGGCCTCTCCGAATTTACCGTCTTTACTGGCCCGCCGGGCAGTCCAGATATCGTTTCCACCCGATCCGCCTTTTTTATCGGAGGAGAAATAGATCCTGAGCTCATCAGTTGATAGAGTCGGCTGGCCCATATTGGATGCCGTATCGGCAAACACGATTTCCGGAGGGGTCAGGGAATCGCCGGTAAGCCGCGTCATCCAGATCTCGCAGTAGTGCATTTTCATCTCGCTGCGGGTGCAGCGGGTAAAGTAAAGTGCGGTAAAATCGGAATTGAAACAGGGGGAGCCTTCATGGATTTCTGTGTTGATTACTCCCGAAAGGTCAAAGGATACCGGCCTTTCCCAGGCATTGCCTGGTTTCCTGGCCACAAAAAGATCGGAGAATCCGGCGCCTTCCCATTCATCGGAATATTTTCCCATGGTGCCCTGACGATTGGACGTTATCATCATTTTATCGAATTCCCGGCTGAAAATCACCGGTGCAAAGTCATCGTTTTCGCTGTTCAATCCCTGGCTGTTCCGGACATTCACCTGTGCCCTGATGCCTGCATTGGCCGCCAGCCAGTCGCAGGATTTGATCCCCAACCTGGCATACTGGTTGGGAGGATCTTCGTCGAGGTATTTTTTATAGTATTCCTTTGCCCCGGAATAGTCACCATTTTTTCGAAGCACATCGGCGTAACGGAGAAAAAGAGCAGGACGGGTTTCAGCGTAACCGGTGCCGATCAATTCAGCATAAAAGAGTTCCGCACGATCAGGATCGTTCATCATCCGGTAACATTCCCCCAGCATGAAGGTGGCATGCTGTTTCTGCAAGGAATCTTCCTCCGAACACTGGTCAATTGCTTTCTGATATTCAGCTGCGGCCTTGCTGAATTGCAGGTCGTGGTAATCGGCATTGGCCTGGCGGAGCTCCTTCACCTGGCTGAACGCAGGTAAAACGGATGCCAGGAGCCATAACAGAAGCGATAGGTTGATCGTTATCTTCATCATTCGAAAAGTCTTAATTTTTAATGATCCTGACAAAGTAATGCCGGTTTTCGTCAAAGATTTTCAGCATGTAGATTCCTTTTGAGAGGTTTGAAAGATCTATGTCGATGCCTGGCGAACCATTTACAGAACCAGACAGGGCCACCTGTCCGAACACAGAATAAGCAATGAAATTCGCCGATGGATCCAGTGGGCCGTAAACCTCCACTTTCAAGTGGTCCGTCACCGGATTGGGGAATGCCCGGGCAGCGTTTCTCAGCAACAGTACAGCGCCTGACCGTTCATGGTCTTTATTATCGAAACCCCTGGCAATGATCGTAAAGAAATAGGTTCCATCCGGCGCTTCAGCGCCACCTGTCGTTTTACCATCCCATTTTCCGACCAGGTCATTGATTTCATAAACCTTATTCCCCCACTGGTTGTATATGTTAGCTTTAAGCTCCCTCACCGCCGTGGTCCTGATCTCGAAAAAGTCGTTATAGCCATCTTCATTTGGCGTAAAAACGGTATTGTAATCGATGGTCACGATGACATCCACAAAGATCTCAACGGTATCTCTTTCCGTGCAATAATCAGGATGTCCGCTCATCACTTCCAGGATCACTTCATGCGTTCCGTACTCCACGAATGTGAAAGCCGGCGACCGGCTCGTATCGGGATAGATCACATCGCCTTCAGGAAAATACCAGGTCCAGTTCACGGGATCATTGGCTGTAAAACCGAACTGAACTGCCAGGGGTGTCAATCCCGACAATGGGCTGGCTTCTATCCGGGGGTTTAAGTAAACAGTGGATTGAGCAATGATAGTATCCGTAACGGAGCAGTTTTCAGAATCCTCCACTCGGGCTACATAAACACCAGACGTGAGGGAGGGGATATTATAATTGTCGACTTGGGTTTCGTTTAAATAAACTTTATAGGGCGGGTATCCCCCGGATGGAATGAGTTCAAGGCTCCCGGAATAATCCCCGAAGCAGATTTCATTGACGAGGTTATAAGCCAGGGAAAGTCCCTGGAAATTCGGATCGATGTAGACGGATTCGGTGATGTAACCATAGCACCCGGCATTGGAGTATGCCCGAAGAGTGACGTCGTAATAACCGGGTTGCAGAAAGGCATGCACCGGATTTTGCTCGGTGGAAGTTTCACCGTCGCCGAACAGCCATTCGAAGCTCTCAATGGTATAAGGCGAAACAACGGTGGCACTTCCGGTGAAATTGACTGTCCAGCCGGTGCAGAAATTATCATATCCCATCGACACTACCGGAGAAGGTTTCGTATAGCGCCAGGCATTGAGTGTATCGTTGTTGATGTTATCGTCGAGCGTATTGATCAGCCAGATCTTGAAGAGATATTCGCCTTCGGCGGAAATATTCTCTATCGTATTGAATGTGTGAATGATATCCCCATAAACAGGGCCCGGGATCGTATCCAGGTGCACCGGCCCATCGTCCAGCCGGTAAGCGATCTTCAGCTCGCTGAAGGGCACATCGCCGAACATCTTGATGAGCACCGTCACGCTGTCGGTATCATCGTGATAACATTCCAGCGTCGGGCTGAGCAATTCAAGTATACCGTAATCCACGGTAAATTCCACGCAACCGACATCCGGGGCCTGGGCAAAGCGCACTTTCCCGTCAATGTCGGTGGTGATTCCCGGGACGGGTATCCCGGCGCCGTTGAGTGCCCGCTGGAACGGCAACGGTATCGTATCGCCCTTGAAGTATGGATTGACCACACCGGAGTTGGCATCCCCGTTCACCGCCGTACCCCATTCGAAAAGGCTGGTGTAGGTGGTATTCCCGATGCGACCTACTATTCCGGTGGGATGGTAATAATCGTTATAATCAGAGAAAAATCCGGTGACATCCGTGCCTAAATGTACCGGAACACCATAGGTGCGAACATTCAGGATGTTATTCCTGGAAGATACCTCGCTGACGTCGGTCAGGTACAGACCTTTGCTCTTGCTTTGCGGATCCTGGTTGGTCACATTGACACTGTTATAGATCACCCTGCAGGTATCTACCTGCTGAAGGTTGATCCCCAGGACCGGGCCGTTGCCCAGGGTATGGACGAAATTGTTGACAACCTCAACTCCCGTTTGATTCTGAACCAGGATCCCACTGGTACCTTCCGGTGAATTCTGATGGCTCCGGATATTGGTCAGGCGGTTGGCGGAAATTCTCAGGAAATGGCCTCCGCCGCCGGCATAAATCCCATCGTGGGAATTGTCGATGAAGTTTCCCTGGATTTCCACGCTGTCCGCTGCATTGATGAAAACAGCGCGGTAACTGTTCTCAATATGATTATCCATTACACTGATCTTACCGGTGCCGCTGTTGATCCGTAGCAACGTGCTTCCTCTCAGGGGATTTCCTTTGATACGATTCCGTGTGATATCGATATGGCTGGTCCCGTTCCCTTCGATATTGATGGCTGCCGACTTGTTATCAGGGCAATCGAACCGGTTATCCTGAATGATGATCCTCTGGCTTATATCAGAAACTTCAACTCCGAAATCAGATTCTTTAAGGGATTGAATCGCGCAATTCCGTATGACGATATCTTCAACTCCGCTAAGTAATACCGCGACATTGGCTATGCTGTTCGCCGAACCGGTCGCCAGGCCAAGGTTAATAAAGCTGACAAACCGGGTGCCTTCCAGGAGAAGCAGGGATTCTCCCTGGGTGGCTCCCGGAAGGATTTTCAGGAGGACAAGCGAACTGTCACCGCTTTCCCCTCTGAAAGTGATGGTATTGGAGGATGAAGATCCCCGGATATCGCCCAGCGTAAGCCTTTCATAGTAAATCCCGTCGCGGATGAGGAATATTACGGCACAATCGATACCGGCGCCATTGAGCACGGTCACTGCATCCCCGACGGTGTTGAAATCGGGAGCATCCCCGCCGATGGTATAGGTGCCGCACAACGGGGCTGCCAGGTTCCGGCCGTAAGCCGTATCATTGGCATGGTTGCAATCCGGATTGCCGTTCGGATCACTGGCCCAGACCAGGATTTCATAGAGCCTGCCGGATTGGAAGGTATATTCCCCGATCTGGACCTCAGCATTCCCGGCTACTGCCAGGTTGCCTGACCAGTTGAATACGGTCTGATCCTGCCCGTTCACCTGCCAGTTGATCCGGGCAGATGTAAGCGCGGAAGTACCCTGGTTCTGAAGCTGAACGATGACCGGCAGGGTTCCGGAAGATAATGGATTGGCCGGACTGACGAGGGTATTGATACCGGCATCCGACTGGCAGGGATCGTATTCCCTGGCTCCGATATCCGGTTTTGCAGGATCCCGAAGCGTTCCGTCTATATCAGTCGTAATGCCCGGAACCGGGTCCCCGGCATTGTTAAGCAGGGCCTGATTGATGGACAGGTTTGTTTCTGTTGTGAAGAACGGCAAGACCGAAACGGAATTTTCATCATTATTCACGGAATCTGCCCACACCTCCAGGTCTGTATAGCGTCTGCCCTTGTAATACCCGATAGTCTTGTCGGTGCTGTAATAATCATTCCTGTCGAGATCGATTTCCTGGCCGGGATTGATGATATTGACGGGAGTTCCCGGGTTCACCAGGCTGAAGATGTTGTTAAGGGCCGCAAATCCGTTGCTATTCCCTGCAACCAGGAACCCGGTGCACCTTGCCTGGGGGTCCGTATTGCCGATGTTAACACTGTTGAAATGAATCTTCCCAAAGGTAATATTCTGTGACCGGATACCATGCACGGGGCCATTACCGGTGGTATGGATAAAATTGTTGAAGACCTCAATGTTTACTGAATTCTGCAGGTTTATCCCGGCCGTTCCTTCCGTGACATTTTCCAGGCTCTTGATATAGGAAAGGCGGTTAGCGCTGACACGGATGACGCTGCAAAAATTATCGACGAAAATACCGTAATTGGAGTTTACGATGGTATTGCCTGTAACATCGACACTATCTGCACCTACAAGGTGAACGGCCTGGTAACATCGTTCCAGGTGGTTGGCGGAGATATTCACCGAACGTGTATCGCTGCCAATTCGCACTGTTGTGTAATTGTAATCTGTGGCGCCAAGGATGAAATTACCCGTTATCTGGATATTCCGTGTGCTGTTATCCGCCACATTGACAGCCATGGCCCTTCCATTTTTACAATCGATATAATTATCCCTTACAATGATCCCATTGCTCTGATCCAGGATCCCGATCCCGAGATCGGATTCCCTGGGCAGGTCGATCAGGCACCTTTCAATGGTAATATTGGATGCCCCTGAAAGGATCACGGCGTTATTATCGAAGCTCTGGTCAGATCCCGTGAACAATCCCAGTTCCCTGAAAGTCAGATTTGCCGTGCCGTTCAAAGTGACCATGGTGGTGAACTTAGGGGCATTCAGCGGGATATGGATCACTGCTTTGGAACTGTCACCGCTTTCCGAACGAAATGTTATCGTATTAGTTAGCGATGATCCGGCAATGGCACCCAGGGTGAATTGTTCTTCATAAACGCCATCCCTGATCACAAATTCCACCGGGCAGGATACGCCGGCAAGGTTAAGAACATTGATGGCCTGTGAAATGGTGGGATAGTCCGGAGAGGCCCCTCCTATGGTATAGACTCCGCAGAGCGGAGTTGCCAGTTCACTGCTGGCAATGGTATCATTGATGACATTGCAGTCGGTTGTACCGTTCGGATCAGAGGTCCGGGCCTGGATGATATAGACCTCGCCGGGCTGGAAAAGATACGTCCCGATCTGCACTTCTTCATTGGCACCGGCTGGCAGGTTCCCATTCCAGGAATACTGGGTCTGAGTGGCATCATTTACCTTCCAGTTGATTTTTACCGAATTCAGGGCCTGGTTCCCCTGGTTCTGCAATAATACTTTAACTGGCAGATTGCCCGTAACCAGGGGATTCTGCGGCGCGGTTACGGCATTGATGCCCGCATCGACATTACATGGTGTGTATTCCCTGGCGCCGATATCAGGTGAGACCGGATTTCTCAAGGTGCCGTCAATATCGGTCGGAATGCCGGATACAGGTATCCCTGCATTGTTCAGAACGGCCTGGTTAATAGACAGATCGGTGTCATTGGTGAAAAAAGGAATGACCGACACCGATTCCTGGTCCTGGCCGGTAGCGGTGATCCACTCCTGCAACCCGGTGAAATATTTGCCGTTGTAAAATCCCAGGTTCAGTTCATGATTGTAATAATCATTCCGGTCAAGGTCAAGTCCCGGGGTGGGCTGTGCAATATAAACAGGCGTTCCGGCATACTTCACATTGAAAATATTGTTGTAGGCAATGATGTCGTGACTGGAAGTGATGCTGAATCCTTTACCGGCTTTCTGCAAGTCGGTGTTGGTGATGTTAACGCTGTTGAAGTGGATAGCACATCCGGTGGATTTGATGATGTCTATGCCAGTGACCGGACCGGTACCTGTGGTTTGAATGAAGTTATTGAAGATGGCGGTTGTGCCGGCTTCATTCACGGTGATACCGGCGGTCCCCTCAGGTTCATTCGGATGGCTCTTTATCCCGGTCAGATGATTTTCCGAAATCCTGACAGCCGAGCACAGGTCATCCACAAAAACACCATCGTTGGTATTTGTAATGTGATTCCCGCTGACCAGGGCACTATCGGTGCCTTCCAGGTATACCGCCCTGTAACAGCGTTCCAGGTAATTGTCCGTTATGGCGATCTGCCTTGTCCCGAATCCGGATCTTATGGTCACATAACCCCAGTCCTGTGCCCCTTCAACTCTATTATCATGGAAGCTTATCTCGCGCGTGCCGTTACCGGTCATATGCACGGAACCTGCCCGGCCACTGATCGATTTAAAACGGCTATGGCCGATATCTATGCGCCGGCTCGCTGCTTGTGCCAGGATGCCGTAATCCAGCTGATTATGACTTTCAAAATAGCATTTCCTGATCTCAATATCCTGGACGCCTTCCATCAATATGGCATTATTTGCATAACTGACATCGGACCCGGTGAAGAATCCAAGCCCCTCAAATATTACATGATGGGCCCCTTCCATTCGGATCATGGGCTCATATTTGAGCGCACCCGGAGAAATCTGCAGGACTGCAGCAGTACTGTCGCCGCTTTCGGAGCGAAAAGTCACCGTATTGGAAGCGGATGAACCGGGGATATTTCTCAGGATGAACTGTTCCCGGTAAAGACCATCCCTGACCAGAAAAGTGATCGGGCAGGTGACACCGGCATCGTTCAGCACGGATGCAGCATCGGCGAAAGAATCGAAATCCGGATTGGATCCGCCGATGGTATAGGTACCGCAAAGGGTGGTCTTAACATAAACCGAAATCGTATCATTGTAAGGATTGGGATCGGGCTGGCCATTGGGACTGGATTGCCAGATCTTTACCCTGACCGGGTCCTGGAAATTGAAGGATCCGATGACTACATTCTCCAGCACCTGCCCGAAACCCAGGGAACCTGTCCATGGAAACGGGGCTTGGGCTATTCCATCCACCGTCCAGTTAAAAGCGACGGAGCTGAGGGTGTTATAACCGAAATTCCCGAGTGTGACGGCAACATTATGGATTCCCGGCGCTACCGGGTTGATGGGATTATCCAATGATACCACACCCGCATCCAGCGGCAGGGAGGCATAGATACGTATATTATCGATAGCCCACCAGCCCTGGCTGTTTCCAGACCAGACAAAGCGGATCCTGGCATTCGTAATCCCACCGATGACCGAGGAAAGGTCAAGTATTTCGGAAGAAGGATTTTGTGAAGTGTTAGTAAAAGAGGCAACCTGCAGCCAGTCTGAGCCATTGTAGGCTTCAACCCTTCCGGAGGAGCCATTTCCCTGGACAAAAGCATGCTGGAAATTGAGCAGGATGAAATTGCTGATGGAAGCGTCGAACTGCGGGCTTTCCAGGGATGCCGATTCGGGCGAGCCGTTGCCTGATACGGAATCCGCATCGAAGACGGCAAATGGTTCCGTTACCGGATAGTTGACCATGCGCTGGCCGGGATTGTCGAAATGCCACAGGTCCGTTGCAGTCCCTGATATCATGTCATTGGACCATCCGCCGGGCGGAGTGGTCCCGGAGGTTCCGCTGAAATCCTCATTGAGGATATACATCTGTGAAAATACAGGAAGACCGGAGAAAACCGGTATCAGGAGAAGGAGGAATAGCTTTTTCATGTCACACGATTAGTGCCGTAATCCGTTATACCCGATTTTTGCCCTGAAAGTTGCAAAAACGGCAGTGAGCAGATATTAATCGGTGATTAAAGGGAAAGTTATATCAAATTGACGACTACTCCCACTTCACTGCATCCACGGGATCCGTGGTGGCGGCGCGGTAGGCCTGGTAGATTACGGTAACCAGGGCGATGGCCAGGGCGATAAGTCCGGAAATGATGAAGATCCACATGTAATCGAGAACCTCTATGCGGTATGCAAATGACTGCAGCCAGCGATCGACGAGATAGTACGACACGGGCCAGGCCAGGATGGTTGCGAGGAGCACCCACCTGGAAAATTCCCTGGAAAGCCGGTATAGCAAACCCGAAACGCTGGCCCCCAGCACTTTACGAATTCCGATCTCCTTGGTCCGCTGCTCGATGCTGAAGAGCGCCAGCCCGAATAAACCCAGGCAGGCAATGAGCATGGCCAGAATGGTAAAGGTCACCAGCAGGTCAGCCATCTTTTGCTCCGACCTGTACAGGTCCTCGAATTCTTCCTTCATGAAATAATAATCAAACGGAAATGAATGTTCAATTTCCTCCCATTTCAGCCTCACCTGCTCCAGGCTTTTGTCAGGATCGCCCGGATGAAAACGAATAGCCAGGAAATCTGGCTTGTCGCGGTCCAGGACGATGATGGAAGGTTCGATCGCATCGTGCAGCGACTTGAAATGAAAGTCCTCCACCACGCCAACCACCGTGAAATAGGGGCGCGAAAGGCTGTCGCTCGCATCGCCAAAACTGTAGATCTTTTTGCCGAGAGGCTCCTCCCATCCCAGTTTTCTCACAAGCGCCTCGTTGATCACTGCAGCATTGGTATCGGTGCCGTACCCAGGCGACAATTGTCTTCCCTCCGTAAGTTTCATTCCCAATACCTCCATGAAGTCATAATCAGCCCGGAGGGTATAGAGTATCCAGGGGGACTTGCTGTCGACGCCCTCCGGCACATAACCCATGCCATCCAGCGAACGGCCGGGCGTGGAGGAGGTCAGGCTGACCATTTTAACGGCCGGAAGGTTGCTGAATTCCGCCTTTAACACCTTTCCCTGGTCCTTCAAACGATCCGATTTCAAGGGAACGATCACCAGGTTCTCCTGGTCGAATCCCATCTTCTTCTGGCTAATATATTGCATCTGTTTGTAAATCAGCCAGGTGCTTATCAAAAGGGCGATGGAGATAGCAAACTGCAGCACCACCAGCAGATTTCTCAGGGCCGACCTTTTCATCCCTTTGTAAAGGTCGCCCCGGATAGCCCGGATGGGTTGAAAGGACGACAGCACAAAGGCAGGGTAAATGCCTGCGAGAAATCCAACCACTAAGGCAAGGAGCAAAGCGACCAGTATGGTGAAAGGACGATGCAGGAATTCCCCCAGTTCAAGCCCGGTAAGATTTGAAAAGAAAGGCATCATGGCCTCCACCAGGGCAAACGCCAGCACCATTCCCATCAGGCTGAGAAGGAGCGATTCCCCGAGGAACTGCCATACCAGCTGGCCCCTGGTCGCCCCTGCCACCTTTCTCATGCCTACTTCACGGCTGCGTTTGGTAGAACGGGCTGTGGACAGGTTCATGAAATTTATGCAGGCTATTATAAGTATAAAGACTGCCACGGCTGAAAATATGTAAATATAGGAGATGCTGCTGTTGGGTTCCAGTTCGGCCATGAGGTTGGAGTGGAGATGGATGCCGGGCACCGGCTGCAGGTAGGGGACCATTTCAATGTCGTAAACATCTGCCGCCTCCCCGAAAGCGTCCCTTACGACCGTGGTGATCTTTTCCCCGAAAGCGGAGGCATCGGAACCAGGGTAAAGCCTGATGTAGGAATGCAGGAACAATGAGCCCCAGTTATCCACGTACTGGCGGCTACCCTGTACGCTGATCAGGGTTGTAAGAGAGCCCAGCATGGAAAACTTCAGATGGCAATTGGAAGGGACATCTCCGAGCAGGCCCGTGACTTTCATGCTGAATTCATCGTTCATCCTGACCATTTTTCCCATCGGGTCTTCGTCCCCGAAATATTTCCTTGCCATTTCCTGGGTGAGTACCAGGCTGAAGGGTTCACTCAGGGCAGTGGCCGGATCACCGCGTTCCAATTCAAAGGTAAAAACGTCGAAAAATGCCGTATCCACAAAGTACAGCCCCTCCACATAGAATTTCTTGTCATCCACGGAAAAGAAAACATTCTGTTCATACTTGTCGATACGGGTATAGGACTGTACCTCCGGGAAATTATTTTTCAGGGTAACCGGCAGGGGAGGCATTGAAACGGCCACATCGAAGAAATCTTCCGCAAACCTGCCTTTCACCGCAACCCGGTAAATATCTTCCGAATCTTTATGAAACTTGTCGTAACTAAGTTCATAGGCGATATAAGTAAAGATGATGATACAGGTTGCGATGCCAATGGTCAGGCCCAGCAGGTTGATAAACGAATATCCGCGGTATCTCCAGAAATTCCGGAAAGTGGTCTTCAGGAAGTTTTTCAGCATCTTTCTTGCAATTACTCGTATTTTACTGCATCCACCGGGTTGCTGGAAGCAGCCCGTACGATATAGAAGCTAATCGTTACCATACCGACCAGGAATGCCACCAGGCCGGCCAGGAAGAAGTAGGACCATTTCAGGCTGGTATGGTAGATAAAACTGTCGGATAGCCAGATATCGAGCCTCCACCAGGCTATCGGAACGGCAAGGATAAATGCGATCAGGATCAGGAAAATGAATTCCCGGTAAAGCAATTGGAGGATATTTCCTACCGATGCCCCCAGTATTTTCCGCACCCCTATTTCTTTGGTTTTCTGTTCTGCCACGAACGACGAGAGCCCCAATAATCCGAGCAATGCGATGAAAATGGCGACAATGGTCGATATCTGGAATATCTTGCTGATCTTATGCTCCCCTGTGTACTGCTCTTCCATGATCTGTGTGATATAGCGGTAATCAAAAGGCCGGCCGGCGCCATAGGAGTTCCACTTTTCCTCTATGGTCGCGAGAGCCTCGCTTTCCTTTCCTTCTTTTATTCTTACCGACAGGTAATATCTCGGAACTTCGGATATGAAGAACATCACCGGCTCGATTTTATTATGTAACGATCTGTAATGGAAGTCTTTAATTACCCCGATGACTTTCAACATCCTCCCCTGGTTCGAATCCAGGTCAAATCCGTACTGGATTTTCTTGCCGATGGGATCCGCTTCCCATCCCAGGGTTTTGATCCCCGTTTCATTGATCAGTACGGCTTCCGTTTTATCGGTCCCCATATCCTTGTCAAAATCTCTGCCCTGGACGATCTCCATTCCCATGGCTTTAATGTATTCGTGATCGACCTGGGCCAGGATCATCGCCATTTCGGCCATTTCGTCTTCCCGTTCCACCCTTACCACCTGGATCCAGTTGATCTGGCCCGGGACGCCGGTACTGTTTGTGGCGCCCAGGATGGACGGATCCTGAAGCAATTCATTTTTGAATGATTCTACCTTGCTCCGGAATGCTGAATCCTGCAATTCCATTACCACCAGATTTTGCTTGTCGAAGCCCAGGTCAGTATTCCTGAGGAATTTCAACTGGCTGGAAACGACAAAGGTCCCGATGATCATAAAAATAGCGATAAAGAACTGGATAACCACCAGTACCCGGCGCAGGAAAGCTGTCGATTTTCCCGTTTTGGCTGCTTTTCCTTTCAAAACATTGATTGGAAGGAAGGAAGAAAGATAGAATGACGGATAACTGCCAGATGCAATCCCAACGACGACCGTGATGACCAGGATGGTCCCGAGCACAAAAGGTTGCGTAAAAAGGCTGAAACGGATATCTTTCCCTGAAAGCTGGTTAAAATCGGGCAAAAACAGAAAGACGATCAGCAGGGCAATGGCCAGTGCGATGAAGGCAAGCAGCAGCGACTCGGCCAGGAACTGGTTGACGATCTGCTTCCTGTAGGCTCCGACCACCTTTCGCAGGCCAACCTCCCGGGCACGGTTGGCGGAACGCGCCGTGGCCATGTTCATATAATTGATGGTAGCTAAAAGGAGGATGAAAAGGGCAACAGCTGAAAAAATGTAGATGTAGGCCATGTTGCCGGTCGGCAGATCCGAACCGAGCCCCTGCCGGAAATGCGTTTTCGCCAGGGGCGTGTACATAAGTTCAAAGCTCGCATTGATCTGGTCGCCGATGGGACGCATGTATTTATCATAAAAGGCTGGAAACCTCGAAACAATACTTTCCATGGAGGCATTCTCATTCAGTAGTATGAATGTATAGACCCCGATATTCCAGAAGGCCAGGGGCTCCATGCTGTTGAAATTGTCAGCGCCGAAAAGTTCCTGTAAGGTCACCACGGATAACAGGGCGGTAAATTTCAAGTGGGAGTTTTCCGGGGGATCCTCAATGACACCTGTAACTTTGTAAGAACGTCCGGAACCAGATACGATCATCTCCCCCATGGGGTTCCCGGCACCGAAATATTTCTCCGCGGTAGTCTGAGTTAAAACCATCGTAAAAGGCTCATTGAGAGCGCTTACGGCTTCACCTGAAATAAAATCAAGCGTGAAAAGGTCGAAAACAGTGGAATCGGCAAAATAAAACTCATTTTCATAATATTCCTTATCTCCGTAGCGGAAAAGTGTATTTCCAACATCCGTAAGCCGGGTGAAATTCTCTACTTCCGGGAACTCCAGTTTGAATGCCGGACCCATCGGAACGGGAACAATAGCAAACAAATCGTGCCGGTTCGAGATGTTGAAATTCGATTCGATCCGGTAAATGCGTTCGTGCTTCTCGTTGTGTTTATCGTAGGTCATTTCATCCCTTACAAAGAGCAGGATGAAAATGAACGCGGCCAGCCCAACCGATAATCCCAGGATATTCAGTAAAGTGTAGAACTTGTTCCTGGAGAAATTACGCACAGCAGAGATCAGGAAGTTCTTGAACATAATGACAGTGTAAAATGGTTAAAATGCAAATTAAAACCCGGAACCCGAAATCCGGTCCCCGGAGCTAACCCCGTATATTTTCCGTCACGATCTGACCGTCGAACAGCCGGATGATACGCTGGGCATATTCGGCATCGCGCTGGGAATGGGTGACTATGATGAGTGTAGTGCCCTGCTGATTGAGATTTTCGAGCAGGTTCATCACTTCTTCGCCATTGGCTGAATCCAGGTTTCCGGTAGGTTCGTCGGCCAGTATCAGTTTGGGATTGGAGACGACAGCACGGGCGACGGCGACGCGCTGTTGCTGCCCTCCCGAGAGCTGCAGCGGAAAGTGCTTCTTGCGATGAGTTATCTGCATCCGCTCCAGTACTTCCTCAACCCTGCGCCTTCTTTCAGTAGCCGACAATCCCAGGTAAATTAGCGGTAATTCGACATTCTCGAAGACATTAAGCTCATCTATCAGGTTAAAATTCTGGAAAACAAATCCGATGTTCTCCTTGCGCATCCGGGCACGCTGCCGTTCCGAGAACCGCGACACCTCCGCTCCGTTAAAGTGGTATTCCCCGTCTGTCGGGTTGTCCAGAAGGCCCAGGATATTCAGAAGGGTTGATTTGCCACATCCTGACGGGCCCATAATGGCCACAAATTCACCGGGACGGATCTCAAAACTGACACCGTTAAGTGCGGTGGTCTCCACTTCGTCGGTGCGGAATACCTTGGTGAGATTAACTGTTTTGATCATTTTTTAAGTTTATTAGTTGTTATTTTGACGATTATTTCTACCTAAAGTTACTGCCGGGTGAAATTATTCGTATTTGAGCGTGTCGGCCGGATTGGTCAGCGAGGCCTTAAATGCTTTATACGATATGATGATTATTGATACAGACAGGGCCAGTGCTCCTGACAGTGCGAATACCCATGGATTAAGCGGTTCACGAATGGCGAACTGACGGAGGTACAACCCATCTACCAGGAACCAGGCGATGGGCCAGGCAATCACCATCGCGATGAGGATCAGGCGGGTAAATTCCCGCAGCAGCAATACCAGGATGTTCATGATGCTGGCCCCCATTACCTTCCTCAATCCGATCTCTTTGGTACGCTTCTCCGCCATAAAGGATGCCAGGCCATATAGCCCCAGAGCCGCGACGAAAAGGATCAGGATGGTAAATGTCAGGGATAATTTGCCCAGGTTCGTCTCTTCTTTGTATAACTTCCTCGAAAGATCCGTCATCAGGGTATATTCGAACGGCCTGTTCTTTTCGTATTCCCCCCATTTCTGTCCCAGAAAAGCAATTAAATCTTTGTCTTTCAGATTATTGACACGAATTGCGATATAACGCATGAAAAACAGCACTTCATTCTCTTTTTCCTTCATATTCAGTACAAAAGGTCCGGCAGGTTCGCGAAAGGACGTGGGCTGAAAATTCCTGAAAACACCAATGATCTTTTCATTACCGCTGAGTGAACGGAATTTTTTACCCAGTGCCTCCTCATTGCTTGCCCATCCCATGTGCTTGACCATTGCTTCATTGACCAGGATCCCCTCCATGGGGTCCGTTTTGTTCTCCCTGTTGTAATCACGGCCCGCAACCAACTCAATTTCAAAGGTTTTGAGAAAATCGTAGGTTACCACCAACGCCGGAAAGAACCGCCACTCCTTATCTTTCAGGCCTTCAAACCAGATCTCATGCGTATTGTGCGAAGTGCCCAGTATATCATCCATGCTGGTAACGGATAATATCTCCGGATTCATGAGGAGTTCTTCTTTGAAAGTGTCGTATTTTTTTGCCATCTCCGTTCGGTAAACCGGCAGGATGATCACATTTTCCGGATTGAAGCCCAGTTCGGTCTTTTGCATATAGCTGACCTGCCGGAATATAAGGACGGTGCCGGTTATCAGGCCGATTGAAATGGTGAACTGCAATATTACCAGAATTTTCCTTGCCCTGCCCGTCCTTGCCAGTCCCTGGCTGTTCCCGCGGAGAATGGAAATCGGTTTGAACGATGAAAGGTACAATGCCGGATAGGCCCCTGAGAACAGCCCCAGCACGAACCACAGGATGGCAATCCCGATCAGGTTTTGAGGCCTCAGGATAGTTCCCATTTCGATCTCCTTCCCGGTAAAATTATTGAACACCGGCAGCAAAAATTCGATGAGAACTATGGCCAGGACAATAGCGATGAAGGTAATCAGCAGCGATTCGGCGATGAATTGCAGGAAAAGCTGGGACCTGTCCGCTCCGGTCACTTTGCGGATCCCAATCTCTCTTGCCCTGGCAGTGGCTGTAGCAGTTGACAGGTTCATGAAATTGATGGAAGCGATCAGGAGCAGAAAAACGGCGATCACTGATAATACTACGACATAAGCAAAATTACTGTTGGGCGCTATTTCATAATCCAGCCTGGAATGCAGGTGGATATCGGCCAGTTTCTGGAGGTGCATGGTGATGCTTTCCCTCTGGGCATCATAGTAATAATCCGTGATAAAACCCGGAAAGTTGGCTTCGAGATGGTCGGGTTGCACTCCTTCAGCGAGCAGGATATAGGTCCAGCAAGGATTCCAGACCCAGGTTTTTGGCAGGCTGCCGCCAAAAGTGACCTTGGTGGTATTCAACGAGGCCAGCATATCAAACCGGAAATGCGACTGGGGAGGGACATCCTTGATAATTCCGGTGACTTTCATCGGAATAAGAGCTTCGAACTTGACCATTTTCCCCATGGGGTCCTGATCCCTGAAATATTTCCGGGCAGTGGTCTCGGTGATGACAACCGTATTCGGCTCATCGAGGGCTGTAACGGGATTGCCGGCTATGAATTCGTGGTCGAAAATTTCAAAATAAGTCGAATCCGCAAAGAAGACCAGCTTTTCATTGAATTTAAGATCTTCGTATACGATCAGATGGTTGTCAGTCTGATAGTTGAAGACCCTGGTGACCTCCCGGATCATTTCGGGATAGGAGGTTTTTAATGCGAAGGCCACAGGAAACGGCATGCTGGCCGAGTTTTCCCCCACTCCCCCGAAATCGTAATCCATGCAAACCCTGAATATACGGTCAGCCTTGCTGTGGTGACGGTCGTAACTGGCTTCATCCCTGACGTACATCATGATGAACATGAAGCTGGTCACCCCGATGGCCAACCCAACCACATTGATCAGGGATTGAGTCCTGCGCTTGAGAAAGCCCCGGAAAAGTATCTTTAAGTAATTCAGGGACATATTGGTTCTTATTATAGACCGGGATTGAAGATTAATTGCTAAACCACGGTATCGCTGCGTTTCCTGAACATCAGCGGAACCTTGTCGTTCTGTGGCGCACCGATCTCAACCAGTTCCCAGTCTTTCTCCCGGGAGGTGATCCGGTGTTTCAGAACAGTGACCTTATCCAACGGTGGAGATCCCTCGGCTTCAAAACTCATCAGTTCCACCTTGTACTGGATGGTCTTTTTCCGCCCGTTGATGCGGACTTCGATCTCCACATTCTGTTCGACCTCAATGTCGGGAATGAGTACAACAATTTCACGCATATTATTTCAGTATTAATTTATCCTTGTCACCGAAGGTTTCATAAGAAGATATAATGACTTTTTCGCCGGGCTCAAGGCCTTCCAGCACTTCGTAGAATTTGGTGTTCTGACGGCCGAGCCTGATGTTCCTTTTCACCGCCACTTCTTCTGACGGATCCACTACATATACCCAGTTCCCTCCGGTCTGCTGGAAGAAACCGCCGCGTTTGATGATCAGCGCATCGGTCGGGGTGCTGAATTTCAAACGCATCTGAATGGTTTGCCCGCGTTTGATATTTTCAGGCACATCCCCGGCGAACAGCATATCCACCTGGAAAGCCCCACCGGTCACACCTGTGTAGATCTTGCTGATATAAAGATCATAAGTTCGTCCGCTGAAATCGATCTCCGCTTCCTGGCCGGGCACCACCCGCGATACATATCGTTCATCAATGCTGGCCCTCATCTTATAACCATCCAGGATGTCGATCTGTCCCAGCCTTTCACCCGGATTTCTGGTTTCGCCTATTTCGACATTGAAGGAAGACAGTATCCCGTCGGCCGGGGCCCTGACCAGCAGCTTGTCCATATTGCTCCGTAACAGCGACAAGTTCGCCTTCATACGTTCGATGGAAGCGGATATCTGCCGTTTCTGGTCTTCCGTTGAGATGGAGTCCAGACGCTGCAATTCAAGGCTTATATTGAGCTGACGTTTTGAGAAATCGTAGTCGCGTTTGGCGTCTTCGAATTGTTTGAGTGTGTAAACCCCATCCTGATAAAGCTTTTGTGCCCTCTCAAACTCTTTCTCCACCTGGTCGATCTCATAAAGAAGGTTCGTGATCTCCTTCTGACGGAGGAATTTATTTTGCTCGAGTGCAATCCTGGAATTCAGCAGGTTGTTAATGGCGTCGTACATCCTGGTCTCCTGGTCCATGTAACTGAGTTGCATATTGGCATTGCTCAGCCGAAGGATCGTATCGCCTTTTTTAACTGTCGCCCCGTCTTCCAGGAATTTCTTTTCCACCGTTCCGCCCAAGACCGCATCGATGAAAACGGTTGTTTTCGGCTGAACTATCCCATCCACGGGGATGAATTCCTGGAATTTATCCTCTGTTACAGCAGCAATGGTAACCTGGCTCCTGTCGATATTAAGCCTGCTGGAACGGTCACGAAATGCGAGAAGAAGGATGAAGGAGGCAAAAACCGCGATGGCCGCTATCTGAATGATCTTTTTCGTTGTCCATCGCTTCTTTTCAATAATCCTGTCCATGTAATTTGGTTTTTGGTACTATGACTGGCGCATATTTCATGCCATTCACACTAATGATTTATTTTTCAATATCTTAAAATATTCGTTATTCAAAAATATGTTCATAATCGTTCACTTTTTTGTACAATTGCGAACAATTAAATATTACTTTTAGCCTGTTATTGATCCCAATCAGAATACTATGAATGATACGTCCGAAAAAATTGCCGCACGCATACTTATTGTGGATGACGATAAGGATGTCCTGCTGGCTGCAAGGCTGTTCTTAAAGCAGCATGTCGAAGTAGTTCATTCTGAAGAGAACCCGGAGAACCTGCCCAATCTCATCAGTTCAGGGAATTACGACCTGGTATTGCTCGACATGAACTTTGCACCGGACGCTACGAGTGGCAAAGAGGGATTTCACTGGCTGAACAAGATCCTGGAAATCGATCCGTCCATCGTGGTCATCCTGATCACGGGTTACGGGGATATCGAACTCGCCGTGCAGGGAATTAAAGAAGGAGCGACGAACTTCCTGCTTAAACCCTGGGAGAACAAGAAGCTTCTGGCCACCATCAAAACATCCATGCAACTCCGTCAGTCCAAGCTGGAACTGCAGGAACTGCGGACCAAACAGAAGGTATTGATGGCCGACCAGAACCAGCCGTTCGTCACCATTATCGGGAATTCCCCGGCGATGAACAAAGTACTTGCCGCGGCACAAAAGGTTGCAGCAACTGACGCCAATGTGCTGATCCTGGGCGAGAACGGGACCGGCAAGGAACTCATTGCACGGGCCATACACCGGGATTCCCGGCGAAAAGATGAAGTATTCATCAGCGTCGACCTGGGAGCCATCAGTGAATCTTTGTTCGAAAGCGAACTGTTCGGCTTTAAAAAAGGGGCTTTTACGGATGCAAAGGAAGACAGGGCTGGACGATTCGAGGCCGCCAACAAGGGCACCATCTTCCTCGACGAGATCGGGAACCTTTCACTTGCCCTGCAATCCAAACTGCTGAGCGTACTGCAGAACCGCACCGTCGTCAGGCTGGGAACCAATAAGGAGATCCCCATCGAAGTCAGGCTGATCTGTGCCACCAACATGCCGCTGTACCAGATGGTCAGGGAAGGCAAGTTCAGGCAGGACCTGCTTTACAGGATCAACACCGTGGAAGTGCATGTTCCCGCTCTCCGGGAAAGAACCGAGGACATCCCTGCACTGGTGGACCATTTCCTGGAGATCTATTGCAAAAAATACAAAATCCCGTTGAAAAGGGTCAGCGAAGACACTTTTGCCCGTCTAAAAAAGCATGACTGGCCGGGAAATATCAGGGAACTGCAACATGCCGTGGAAAGGGCGGTGATTATGAGTGATGCCAACATCCTCATGCCGCACGACTTCTTCCTCTCTTCGCCGGCGGATGATAAATCCGAGAACCTGGAGATGGATAACCTCAACCTGGAAGAGGCGGAAAGAATGCTGGTGCGAAAGGTGATCGACAAACACGGCGGCAATATCAGCAAGGCTGCGAAAGAGCTGGGCCTGACCCGGGCTTCATTATACCGCAGAATCGAAAAATATGGTCTTTAACCGTTTCCGGATTGCTATAACCTGGAGAGTCATCCTGCTGGCTCTCAGCGTATTCCTGTTTTTTCTTCTGCTGGAAATGGAGAGGTACAGGTTCAGCGCCATCATTATCGGAATCCTGGTTATCGCGCAAATATTCCTGCTGGTCAGATATGTGGAACTGACGAACCGGAAACTTACCCAGTTTTTCCAGAGCATCCGGCATGCCGATTTTTCCAGTTCTTTTTCCGATCCGGGATTAGGCAAAAGTTTCGAGGACCTATCCAGGGAATTCAACCAGGTTATTGAAACCTTCAGAAAATACCGCACCGAGAAAGAAGAATCCTTCAATTACCTGCAAACGGTCATCCAGCATGTTTCCATTGGCATCATGGTATTTCAGAAAGACGGCAAAGTGGATGTATTCAACCAGGCGGTAAAAAAGATGCTGAAGATCAAAAACCTCAGGAATATCAAGGATTTGAACCAGGTTAAAGAAGACCTGCCCGCCACACTGATGTCGATGAAAGCCGGGGACAGCACGTTGGTTAAGGTTTTCACCGATAATGAGCTGCTACAGCTTTCCGTGATTGCCACTGAATTCAGGATGCGCGGAGACGATTACATCCTGGTCTCCATGCAGGATATCAGCGCTGAACTGGATGAAAAGGAAATAGAATCATGGCAGAAGATGATCCGTGTGCTGACACATGAGATCATGAATTCCATAACGCCGATCACCTCGCTGGCTTCAACGGTTCATGATATGACGATAGGACAGCAGGACGGCAAAACGGTGATCCGGCAGCTCGATGAAGAGGACGCTGAAAGCGTGGATTCCGCCCTGGTCACGATCCGGAACCGCAGCCAGGGGCTGTTGAACTTCGTGGAGGTTTACCGCAACCTGACTCGCATCCCTAAACCGAACTTCCGCTACTTCCGCGTTTCCGAATTGTTCGAGCGTTGCTACCTGCTGTTACACCCCAAAATGGAAGAGTATGGCATCCGGTGCTCCCGTACCGTGTTCCCGCCGGACCTGATGATCACCGCCGATCCCGACCTGATGGACCAGGTGATCATCAACCTGATGCTGAATGCGATAGATGCCGTGCAGGAAGTGGAAAACCCGCAGATATCCATTTTTGCCACCCTGAATTCCAATAACCGCGTGACCATCGATTTCAAGGACAATGGGGTCGGTATCAAACCCGATGTCATGGATAAGATCTTCATGCCTTTTTTCACTTCCAAGAAGCATGGTTCCGGTGTCGGTCTGAGCCTTTCGCGCCAGATCATGCATCTGCACAAAGGCTCGCTCAGCGTGCGGTCCAGGCCCGGAGAAGGAACGATCTTCACCCTTGTTTTCTGATTCATTGCGCATTGGGCATTGCACGTTGCGCATTGGGCATTTTAAGTGACAAATGGCATTTTGGATGTTTAATGGAGGATATTTTAAAAATAACTACCCCTGAAAAATGCACCACTCCATGCAAAATGTGCAATGCGCATTGGGCATTTTAAGTGACAAATGACATTTTGGATGTTTGATGGAGGTTATTTTAAGAATAACTACCCCCGAAAAATGCACCACTCCATGCAAAATGCACAATCCCATGCAAAATGTGCATTGCGCAATGGGCATTTTATGTGGCAAATGGCATTTTGGATGTTTAATGGAGGTTATTTTAAGAATACGTACCCCTAATGCACCATCCCATGCAAAATGCGCCACCCCATGCAAAATGCACAATCCCATGCAAAATGCACCATCCCATGTTAAATGCACCATCCCATGCAAAATGTGCAATGCGCAATGCCCAATGCGCAATGAATTAACTATTTTTGGATTGTTATTCAAATATCTCCGGAACATGCACAAATTCATTCTGCTTCTATTCTCTTTTCTGTTGACTGTTGATTTATCGGCCCAATCCGGTGATGAAGTCTCGTATTCGTCCTATTCCGAATTCACCGTTTATGTGATCCCGTCCAAGGCCCGGTTCGACTGGTCTTCTCCGCATACTCTCTATAAAAGCTACCTGAAGAATTACCTGAAGAACCTTTTCAGCAAGAAAAGTTACCTGCTGGGGCATGCTTTCATGCAAATGGAAATCCCGGGGGATTCTTCCCAAATCCTCACAGGGATGCGTTCCACGGACAAAAAGCAGTCCAGGGTCATGGTGAGGAAACAGCACTACGGACTAAGCATCCTGGGGACTGGCCTGCCCGGTAAACTGCAGGCCCCCGGGGAACTTGAAAAACAGGTTGAAAGGTACTCCAGGAAAGGCGACCTGGCTTTCATCCGGTTCATTATAAACGAAGACGCTTCGGAGAGAATGAGGGAATTTTACTCCGGCTACCAGTTACGGATAGATAGCATCGGGAATGAATCCTGTTACGGAGGCGCCTTCTGGCCAAGGTATTTCGGAGAAGGGTCGGGATGCTCTGCTTTTGTGATCAGCTTTATGGATGTTGCCGGTTTGCTCAGGGAGGAATACGATGACTGGAGGGTGCATATCGATATCCCGATGGACCTGATCGGAGGACCGTACAATCCGTCCCGGCTGGTGAAATTGCGGGAGGTCAGCCGGACAAAGCATTGGGCTGTTGAACCGGCAAGGCCGGGCACTGATTACCAGCATTTCTGGATCTATGATCCTACACTGATATATGAATGGATAAACGAGGCTTTTGACCAGCCGGAGACATATACTGACATGACGGTGACTCCCGTCAGCCTGAACAAATCCAAGGGCCTGGAGATCGATGCACGCCATGTGCCGGTACCGGAAGAAAGTATCTTTATGCCGCGAACCGAGCCGTCGGTATTCATCGACCACCATATTGAAAAACTCCAGACGCAACAGTGATCAAACGGATCACTGCCGGATAAGCTTCAGCCTGCCCCCTTCCGCACCACAGATAATATATATGCCCTTTGAAAGTCCGCTGATATCGGCCGACATTGCCTCAGTTCCGGTCCAGACAACCTGTCCGGTCATATCCGTAATCCAGCCGGTGAAAGGATCCGCAAAGCGGATGGTACCGGACATGGCCGGGTTAGGATAGACTTTTAGCAGATGCCCCGGGCTGACTATCGTATCCATGCCGCTGGACTGGTTACTGGCTCCGGGCGTAGGAGCTGTAAAAAAGATCCAGGGAGTCACGCCATCATTTTGTCGCCCATAGGATATTTCAACGGTCTGTAACCCGAAAGTGACACTATCGATCAGGAAATACCCGGTTGTTTCATTGTCGAATATCCCCAGTTCTTCCCCATCGTTGCTAAGCTTGAAGGTAGCATGGAACGGCCCCTGTTCGGGCTGGTCATCACACCAGATTATGAGGAATGTACCGGGCTCCATTGTGAAGTCCGGCAACTGCCACTTATTTGGATTGGACAGGTTATCGGTCAAGTATTTATCTCCCAGCCACACCGGCTGGTCATCGCCGTTGTAGATTTCGGCCCAGTCATCGTATTCCCCGAATTCATCGGCAAAGGTGGCATCGTTATCGGCCATCAGTTCATTGATGAACAACAGGGGATCTGAGGAAGGAAGGAAACTGATCAGGGCAGGGGTACAGGGAAGCAGGGTGGCCTGATCAAACTGATCCGTTGTCTGAACTTGCCAGGAAAGAGTCTCATTTAACTGGAAAGGCTGGAGTACTGCACCGTATATGCCGTCGCCGGGTCCGGAATCATAATGGTTCCCGTCATCCTCCATCGGTACGATTTGAACTGTTCCGCCGTTAACGCTGCAAAGTAACCGGACCGTGGGCAGGGGATCTTCATCCTCCACCATGGCCCGGACCCAATACTCTTCCCCGGGCACCGGCCTGGCGGAATCCAGGTACTTTATAACCGGCCCGATATCACTGAGAACCAGTTGCTGCAGGGCAGATTCCTTCCGGGTCTGGATGAAAGGCTTGAGACCGTACTTGACATGAGCTCCGGTGGCGGTGTGGTAAGAATTCAGGAAATCCGAATGTGTATAGCCGTAATCCAGGGGATAATAGGGATCATTGGCCACATAAGGGCTGATCATGTCACGGATACGGTCTATCTCCATGAACAGGGAATCCTCATTCGCGATCAGTTTCAACAACTGATCCATATAAAAAGAATACTGAGCGCGGATCTCAGGCACTTCGAGCAGGCGCGAATAAAGAGGCCTGACCTCGGTCCCATGCTGCTCCCAGTCGTAGATGTCGCGGGTCCCCCAGTCACGGTCAAACCAGTCGATGCCAAAGGTGTTGTCCAAATCATATGGAATGTATTCGAACCTTCCGGACTGGGTATTGTGATAAAGATAGAAGTTGTTCTTGTTATAGATATAACCGTCCCAGTTGCCGGTGATGACATCCATGGCCATAACCTTGAGGTAATCGGCCACATTGAAAACTTTTTCCAGCTCGCAGGCCAGGTCCTCAACCGGCGTATTGTTCAAAACGTCTATGAAATGGGCCAGATCGGAGTAGTCGTCAGATTCTTCGTTGATTTTAAGTTCATAAGCCCGTCTGTCGCCGGAAGTATATTTGTAAAGGTCCGGGTCGTCGCCCAGGTAGGCCAGATCGGCAGGCCACAGGCATTTATACAGGTTCCCGTCGTTATTGCCGAACCGGGATTCAGCGAATTCCTCATCTATATGTTCTACCATGATATACACGCCATGATAATTTCCGTTGATAAAAACCCGCACATGCGCAGCCCTTGGCGCCGGCACACCGGCACTGCGAAGCCATTCCCAGCAGATCCGCGACCGGACAACCGACGGATCATTGTGTTCCCCGTTCAGGTTCATCTTTTCAATACCGTAGAATTTTCGGCCCTGGAAAAAAGTATTGAACGACACCTTGAATGATTTTTTCTGCGAATAGCGGGAAGTGTTCCCTCTAAGCCTGAACCCGATGTCCTCGACCGGTTCATTGATGGTGCCGTTATTGAATTGAAAATCAGCATGAAACTCAATTTCGCTTTCAACATTGTCGTAGATCCATTCCAGGGTATCGGGATCAATGGTGATGTCGATCCTGGCTACGGTTGAACTGTCGAACAATGGCGCATCCGGTGGGAATACCGGCTGGGCGCCGGCGAGGTTGAAGCCCAACAGGAATATTATGGAGAAAATGGTAAAAAACTTTTGCATTGTCATTTTTTTTAATCCTCCCCCCGGTTCCCTCCCTGGGGCCAGGTGGGGGGTCAGGAGGTGGGTGATAATCAGAATGTCAAAATTAATCAAATCCCGCTAAAAATCTGTTATTTTTGAATCCGTTAATATTGCAAACCCATGGTCCGTTTTATCTGTTTCGGTATTGTTCTCCTTATGGTAACTTCATGTAATCAACCCGGAACCCGGGACCCGGAACCCGGCACAAGTCAGCAGCCCGCAGGCGACAGCCACCCGGTAAAGGTTCCTGCATTCAACGCGGATTCCGCCCTTGCCTACGTGAAGGCCCAGTGCGATTTCGGCCCCCGTGTTCCGGGAACTGCCGCACATGCCCAATGTTCAGATTATCTGGTCAAGACGCTGCAGCGGTTTACAGAAAACGTAATCGTTCAGGATTTCAAAGGCAGGGTATATGATGCCACGGTTTACAACGGCAAGAATATCATCGCTTCCTTCCAGCCGGAAAAGAAAGCCCGCCTTATGCTGGCAGCTCACTGGGACTCCCGGCCGTATGCCGATCACGATCCCGATCCTGCCAGGCACAAAGACCCTGTGATGGGCGCCAATGATGGTGCCAGCGGTGTCGGTGTCCTGCTGGAAGTTGCCCGGCTGCTCAGCCAGGAAGAGTCTAATGTCGGCGTGGACATCATTTTCTTCGACCTGGAAGATTACGGTCCTCCGCAAGACGCCCAGGGCCAGGCGGCCAATGAACACTGGGGCCTGGGATCGCAGCACTGGTCAAGGAATCCTCATCGTTACGACTATTCGGCGAAGTTCGTCATCCTTCTGGATATGGTTGGCGCTGAAGACGCCGTTTTCCGGCAGGAAGGCTTTTCGATGTATTTCGCCCCTGACAAGGTGAAAAAAGTCTGGGACATCGCCCATCGGCTGGGTTACCAGTCATTCTTCTTGAATGAAGCCGGCGGTTATATTAATGATGACCACTATTTTATCAACGAAATACGCAAAATTCCCGCCATCGATATCATCCACCTGGATCCGAACTCCTCCAACGGGAGCTTCTTCGAATACTGGCACACCACAGGCGACACATTTGACAAGATCGATAAAACGATGCTGGGAATTGTAGGGCACGTTGTGGTGGAAACGGTATTTCTGGAATAATGCTTAGTGTTTAATGTTTGGTGGTTAGTGGTTAATGGCGTGGGTTGAAGGGATAAGCAAAAATATTTATTAACAGAGCGGGTATATCGGATTAGATTTTAGGATTAATCATTAAATCTAATCTGATTTTATGAAAGAAGATATTTTAAAAATTAAATCCTGTCAATTGGCTGATTCGATCGTGGGATTCTGCGGAACTTATTCTAAATCACGTAATTATGTGTTGTCGAATCAGTTATTGAGGTGCGGCACAAGCATCGGGGCACGTGTGGAAGAAGCCGGCGCTTCTCAAACTAAGAAAGATTTTATCACAAAACTTTCAATTGCTTCAAAAGAAGCGAGAGAGACCCTTTATTGGTTGCATTTATTAAAAGCTACCGAGGCAGATCCATTAAAATGTGAATCACTAATTTCAGCCACGGAAGAAATCATCCGAATCCTCACAGCCTCAGTCAAAACAGCGCAAAAGAACGAAAAATCATCCCCCCACCATTAACCACTAACCACCAAACATTAAACATTCAACATTTTTCTTAAAGCATGTCATTCGCCAGGTTCGCCAGCTCGCTCCTCTCCCCTTTCTCCAGGCGAACATGAGCATAAATGGGATGGTGCTTGATCTTGTCGATAAGGTACGACAGGCCGTTGCTTTGCGAATCCAGGTAAGGCGTATCGATCTGATAAATGTCGCCGGTGAAGATGATCTTGGTATTTTCCCCGGCTCGCGTTATGATCGTTTTCACCTCGTGCGGGGTAAGGTTCTGGGCTTCGTCCACAATAAAGAAGACATTGGAAATACTCCTTCCACGGATATAAGCCAGTGGCGTGATCACCAGCTTCTCGGTTTCCAGGGCTTCGGTGATCTTTTTGAATTCCTTGTCCGCCTCCGAATACTGGTTTTGTATGAACTTCAGATTATCGTACAGCGGTTCCATGTAAGGGCTTAACTTGTCCTTGATGTCCCCTGGCAAATACCCGATATCCTTATTGCTAAGGGGCACGATCGGGCGTGCCAGGTATATCTGCTTGTAATTCTTCTTCTGGTCGAGCGCTCCGGCCAGTGCCAGCAGTGTTTTTCCCGTTCCAGCCACACCCTGCAGCGTCACCAGTTTGACCCTCGGATTCCGTATGGCATGCAAAGCAAATACCTGTTCCGCATTCCGTGGATTGATCTTGTAAGCCGGGCTCTTGTCAATCCGCTCCAGCTTTTCGATGACCGGGTTGTAATAGGCCAGCGCAGAGGAATTCCCGTTCTTCAGGATAAAATAATGATTGGGGATCGGGTGAGCCAGACCGATATCCGAGGGGTCCACTATACCTTCGCTGTATAGCTTGTCGATAATGCCCCTGTCGATACCCTCAAGTGTCGATTTGCCGGGGTAAAGTGATTCCACATCCTGGATCTTCCCGGTTTCAAAGTCCTCCGCCTGGATATCCAGCGATTTAGCCTTCAGCCTGAGATTGATGTCTTTCGTAACCAGGATCACAGGCCTTTCCGGATGCTCCTCCTGAATGACCATGGCCGCGTTGAGGATCCGGTGGTCAGGCTTGTTGCCATCGAAGATGGCCCGGGCATCGATCGGGCTTTCGTTTTCCTTCATGATCACTTTGAAGCATCCGGCCCCCTGCCTGTCAATCTCGATCCAGTTGGTCAGGGAATGACTGGCCGAAAGACGGTCCATGATCCGGATAAATTCCCTGGCCTCAAAGTTCTTGGTATCATTGCCCTTCTTGAAATTATCCAGTTCCTCGAGAACCGTTATCGGTATGGCGATATCATTGTCCTCAAAACTGTATATCGCATTGTGATTATAGAGGATGACGGAGGTATCCAGCACGAATATCTTGGCAATTTTACTCTTTTTCCTGGGCATAGGTCTGATTTTATCTTTTCAAAAATAGTACTTAATTATTCACTTCCTTTCATGTTTAAATGACAAAGTATTCACACGTTATCATGAATTTTAAACATTTTGAACAGGATTACGGCACAATTGGCATACCTTTGTTATGCGAATGAACATAAACTGATCTGTTTGCCGAGATCAGTCAATCTTTTTATTGGATCATCCTAAAAATATTTACTTTGAAAAATTTACTGATCACCGGCCTGTTAATCCTGTCATTCCTTTCCGCCAGTCAGATTTCCTGTAATAAGGACGATGACAAACCCGGCACGCTGCAACTGATGTCTATAAAAGCCGGAAGCATAAACTTCGACCTGGCAGGCATTACAGAGGGCGTTTCTTCGGACCAGCCCATCGATATTACGTTTAATTCAGCGGTTGATACCAGCAGCGCGAAAAACAACATAATGCTGCTGTTGAATCAAAGTACCGTCAGTTGTAAATACTCTTTTGCCAATAATATGAAAAGCGTCACGCTGACACCTGATGAAGTACTTGCCGCATCCTACACTTATTCGATTAAAATAAACGGTGAGCTTAAAGGGGCGAAAGGCGAAACATACCCCGGGGCAGAGATCAAATTCAAAGCGGCCCAGGGCGAACTTGAACTGGAAAGCATATTTCTGAACGGGGCTAATTTCGATATCCCGGCCACCCCCAAAGAAATCCCGACCGATGACATTACATTCGAGCTGAAATTTTCCCTGCCGCTCGATCCCCAGGATTATCAGAGTTATATTTATCTTTCCAATCAGCCCCAGTTATCCTATTCCCTTTCAGAGGATCAGAAACAGGTAACGGTTACCGTGGCGGAAAATCTCACCAGCTACACCCGTTATGCCCTGACAGTTTCGGATGATCTTAAAGCACAAAACGGTTTCCCTTGCAAAGGCTTTTACAAATCCTTCTATACCGGTCTGGACAGCACCTACCAGTTCCCGGTCATTTCCGATGAAGAATTGCTGGAACTTGTCCAGAAACAGACTTTCAAATACTTCTACGACTTTGCCGAGCCTAATTCCGGCCTGTCGAGGGAACGGAACACCTCCGGCGAACTGGTCACATCGGGTGGTTCGGGATTCGGGGTCATGGCACTGATCGTCGGGATGGAGCGGAATTTCATCACCAGGCAGCAGGGGCTTGCCCACCTCGGAAAGATGCTGGATTTCCTGGAAACCTGCGACCGGTATCATGGTGCCTGGGCGCACTGGATCAACGGGGTTACGGGGCAAACCATACCTTTTTCACAGGAGGATGACGGGGCAGACCTGGTGGAGACCAGTTATATGATCCAGGGGTTGATGACCATGAGGCAATATCTTGATCCGGGAAATCCGGAGGAGCAGGTTTTGATCGGCCGTATCAACGGACTTATCGATGCCGTGGAATGGGACTGGTTTACCCGGGGCGGGCAAAACGTCCTTTACTGGCACTGGTCACCGAATTACAACTGGGCGATGAACATGAAGATCCAGGGGTACAATGAAACGCTCATCGTTTACATCATGGCGGCATCCTCCACTACCCACACGATACCGGCGGCAGCCTATCACCAGGGTTACGCAAAAAACGGAGCCATCATCAACGGCAATTATTACTACGGGTACCGGTTGCCTTTGGGATGGGAATACGGCGGTCCGCTGTTCTTCACCCATTATTCCCACCTTGGGCTGGATCCGAGGAATCTGCAGGATCAATACGCCAATTATTGGGAACAGGGCCGGAACATGTCGCTGATCAACTGGGCCTATTGTGCCGACAATCCGAAGGAATACATGGGCTATAGCGAAGCCTGCTGGGGGCTGACGGCCAGCGACAATCCATCCGGTTACAATGCCCATTCCCCCACCAACGATCTGGGCACCATCACACCCAGTGCGGCGGTTTCGGCATTGCCTTATACCCCGGAGCAATCGATGGCTGCTATCCGGCATTTCTATTACCTGCTGGGGGATAAACTATGGGGACCCTACGGTTTCTATGATGCCTTCGACATTTCCGAAAACTGGTGGGCAACTTCCTACCTGGCAATCGACCAGGGTCCGATCATCTGCATGATTGAGAATTACCGGACAGGTTTGCTGTGGGACCTGTTCATGTCGGCTCCAGAAGTTCAGCAGGGGCTGGATAAGCTTGGGTTCACCTATTAATTGGGTTTCCTGAACGGTATTTTCTTTAAATCAGTCCTATCAATTTGAAAATCAGATTCTCATTTTGAGAAAAAGGGATGACCATGGAGGGTCATATCCGAAATCCCCGAAAATTTTTGCTCCTATTAAAAAGCTTTAAGGGCGCGGATTAGCGGATCTGTATAGCCCAGGGGCCCGGATTTTGGAACCACCCGGGAATGAACTTTGCATCAACCGGCCTGATTCTCGATCCTGAAAGAGATTGAATCCATTTAATCTGTCCTGTAAGGCAGGGATCAAGAGGTTCAGAAATATTAACTAAAATCAAACACAAATGAAAAAAAGGATTTACTTATTGATGCTGGCTGCGCTTGGCATCATGACAGTTTATTCGCAAACGAGCGAAAAGAAATGGAATATCGGCGTTTACGGCGGCAAATCAGAGTATAACGGCGATATTGGCAATGGATTTTTCAATTATGATGAAGCATTTTATGCTTTCGGCGCGCTATCGGTTTCACATTATCTGAGCCCGAGGTTCAACCTGGGCGTGTATGGCAGTTATGGTGAACATGGATTCTGGGTAGATTACGATTATGACAACAACTTCAGGGCGAAGAAGTTGTATGCTGATCTTCAGTTGCAGTTCAAATTCGTGAAAAATGAAAATGCTTTTTTCAAACCTTATATCTTTACCGGTATAGGATTCAGAAACCTGAGCGACTTTACGGCTAATGATGGCAGCGATTTCGTCATACCGGCCGGTCTGGCGCTTGATTTTAAAATTTATAAGAATCTCAGCATCCGGTACATTGGCTCCTTCGGTTACACATTCAATGATGAACGGGACTTCGATGAAAGCAGCAAAGGCAATGACATGCAGTTGGAACACAGTCTCGGCCTGACCTTCAACCTTGGCAGCTCAAAGGATTCCGACGGAGATGGTGTCATAGACAGAAAGGATATGTGTCCCGGAACCCCGGAAGGAGCACTGGTGGACGAAACCGGATGTATTCTGGACAGGGATAAGGATGGAATTGCCGATAACCTGGATGATTGCCCGGATCATTTCGGACTGGCCCAATTCAGGGGTTGTCCCGATTCGGACAATGACGGCATCATTGACAGCAAGGACGAATGTCCTGAAAAAGCGGGTGTTATTGCCTTTAATGGCTGCCCGGATACCGATGGCGACGGCATAGAGGACAGAAAAGATGTTTGCCCGACCGTTCCCGGCCTGGCCAGCCTGAGTGGTTGCCCCGATACCGACGGGGATGGGATCACCGATTCACAGGACAAATGTCCCACCGTTGCCGGACCGGTTGAAACGCTGGGTTGTCCTGACAGGGATAAGGACGGTGTAATCGACATTGAGGACAAGTGTCCCGATGTGCCCGGAATCAAGGAAAACAAAGGATGTCCGGAGATCAGGGAGGAAACGAAGCAGCTTTTTGAAAAAGCGCTTCAGGGAATCCAGTTTGAAACCGGAAAGGATATCATCCGGCCGGGATCCTATTCGATCCTGAATCAGGTGGTTGCGGTTATGAACGAAAATCCGGAGTACCTGTTATCCATTTATGGACATACGGATAATAAAGGGGATGATAAAATGAATATGGAATTGTCGCAAAGACGTGCCGAATCGGTAAAGAAATATTTGCTGGATAAGGGCATCCCGGAAAACCGAATAGTTGAATCCAAGGGATTTGGTGAAACGATGCCGGTCGCCACGAACGATACTGCCGAAGGAAGAGCGAAGAACAGAAGGGTGGAATTCAAGGTAGTTTTCTGATTCTTAATGGTTTAGTTTAAAGGCCTGCTTCCTTGCGGAGGCAGGCCTTATTTTTATGAATTGAATATGATGTAACCTGTTCAGAATCAGATTTGTGCCAGGTAATCGGTGGAGCAGAACCCTTCGACCCCTTCCGCCGATTTGATGTAATACCATCCGTTATACATCCTTTTAATTAGCTGTACATTCGAATGATGGGCGGCTTTTCCGACGATATCGAACTGCGTACCCGGTCCTTTGCGGATGTTGAGGTTAGAGGATTTGGTCACGACCTTCATCATGATATGCTTCGAGCTCAGATCTTCAACCTCCATGTAATTCCTCACTTCCCTTACGCCGGGGGCCTTCCTGAGAGCGGCAACGACCGCCTCAGCCTGGCCCCCGTCCGGGATCGTACCGCTGACTGTCAGCACTCCATTGACCATTGAGTAGGCCAAATTCGGAATATGGATCCCGGAAGCGGATAAAATTGAATTGTAATTGGCTTTTTCCGACGGGGTAGTGATATTTTTCGCCAGTTCATCAAATAATCCCATGATCTCTGAATTTAAAGGTTGATTTATTTAGGTTGAAGCGTAGCAATAAAATCAGGGGTATCCAAGGTTAATTGGTCTTTTGTGACCGTTGCATCCATGTTCATCCCCTGGTCGGTTTTAACCACAAGCTTATTGTTTTCAAAGGTATAGGTACCGGATTCTACAACATTACCTGAGGAGATCATGGTATATTTATTATCCTTGAAAGTCATTTCAACTTTCATCAATTCAGCCTTTTGCAACTGAAATATACTATCGTTGACCGTCCCTTTAGCCATGATGCCGGTTATTTTCCAGGTCTTTTCAATCATCTTATCCGGACCTTGCTTACAGCTCACCCATCCCAAAGTCAGGAGCAGGAGCATAATTGGTATCAATTTCATTAATTTCATGATTTCTGTTGATTAATTTGTACAAGTTAGACAGCCTAAATGAAATAATCACTAATTGAGAACCTCAAAAGTGATCTTGACGTTGACCCGGAATTCGGTCACTTTATCATTTTTAACCACTGCACTCATATCCTGGACATAAACGGAACGAATTTCTTTAACGGTCTTTGCCACCAATTTGACTGCTTCCTGGGTTGCTTCTTCCCATCCTTTTTCCGATGAGGCCATTACTTCGATAACTTTTAAAATTGCCATAACATTTAAATTTTTGATTAAAAAAAGGTTAATTAGCCCACAAGATAAGCAAAAAATGTCGTTTGACAAAACATTTTTTACTGCCAATCCCGTTTAACCCTCATCAATAACCGTCAGATCATCCTCTGTCAGTTCAAGATCCCAGGCCCGGCAGATCCCATCTACCTGAGCGGCGCTTCTGCCGCCTACGATGGCAGCAGTAACGGCAGGATTCCGCAGTGTCCAGGCTATAGCCACTTCCCCTGCGGTTCGTCCATGAAGTCTTCCTATGGTTTTGAGCCTGTCAGCGAGGGCAAGATTTTTTGACAGCTCCGGCTCATTGAATGCCGTGCTTCTTTTCCGCCAGTCATCTGACGGCATTGAGGCAATGCGCTCCCTGGTCATGGCCCCTGTCAACAACCCGGAACCCATCGGGGAATAGACGATCACCCCGATATTATTTTCCAGGCAGAACGGTAAAATTTCTTTCTCATAATCACGATTGATCAGCGAATAAGGAGGCTGCAGGGATGATACGGGCGAGATAGCCCGGCATTTATTCATCTGTTCAACATTGTAATTCGAAACACCGATATAACGAACCTTTCCTTCTTCTTTTAATTTTACAAGCGTTTCCCAGGCTTCTTCAATATCCTCCTCCACCGGCCAGTGCACCTGGTAGAGATCAATCACATCCAGGTCAAGACGTTTCAAACTGGCTTCACATTCCCTGCGGATCGAAGCAGACTTGAGGTTCTGGCCGGTTTTCCGGTTTTCATCCCACACCAGGCCGCATTTTGTAAAGATATAAGGCCTGGGAGCAATCCCTTTAATGGCTTTCCCAACCAGTTCTTCCGAATGGCCCAATCCATAGACAGCGGCCGTATCGATCCAGTTCATGCCGGCTTCTATAGCACGGCGAATGGCAGAGATGGCTTCGCCATCATCCTGTGGCCCCCATGCAAATGCCCAATTTCCGCCTCCGATGGCCCAGGCTCCGAACCCTATCCGGGTAATTTTCATGTCCGTATTTCCAAATTGTCTGGTTTCCATATTTACCTTTTGTTTTTTTACCAAGTTAATGATTTTAAAAACATTATTCCCCGGGAAATTCAGATTCATTCTAAATTCAGTAATAATTGAACTTAGTTGAAAGTTTTCCGAAGAGCAATCCGTAATTTTAATAAACCAAATCAAATTAACCATGAATCCCCGCAAAAAAATCCTTTTAAGTACCGCCTTCCTCCTCGGAGCATCGTTTTTCCTGACGGTTGCTTTCAGACCAGCCCTGATGGAACAATTGAAAGGTGCTTTCAAATACAGGGAATTCGAGTCGGCTAAAAAATGCCGGACCTGTCATACGGTCTTCTACGAACAATGGAGCCAGGCGATGATGTCGCAAGCTTATACCCACCACTGGGATGAAATCGAATATTTCGATCTGGCCGTAGCCCACGCCAGCAAGGTTCCGGAACTGAAGGAAGCCGTGGATGGCTGCAACGGGTGCCATACTCCTCTGGGATTTATGAACGGTGAAATGCCGCCTGCACGTCCATCCGAAAATACCATGGCCAACGAGTCTGTATCCTGTGAAGTCTGTCACCTTATCCAGGGCAGCACCACCGATCCTCCTTTCAATTTCAGTTACATCATCCAGCCGGGGCAGACCAAGTACAGCGGCCGGGAAAACTATGTGGAATCGCCGGCCCATAAGATCATGGTTTCACCGTTTCACAGGACGACTGAATTCTGCGGCATCTGCCACAATGAAAAAAATCCCTTCGGGATCTGGGTGAAGAGCACCCAACTGGAATGGAAAGAAGGGCCGTATGCGGCAGAAGGCGTAAGATGCCAGGATTGCCATATGCCGAAAACTCCTTTCATCTACGCATCGATGGGAAAAAAATACGAAGATGCGCGGCTTCACCTGTTCCATGGGGCCCATGACCCCGGGAAGGTCAGGGGAACCATTGAACTCAGGATAAATCCCGATATCCGGGAAGCAGAGCCGGGAGAAGTGGTGGTATTTACCGTAGCCCTTTTCAACCAGAAGACCGGACATAAATTCCCAACGGGATCCGTTGAGGACCGGATCGCCTGGCTGAACGTCGAAGCGACCGATGCGAACGGGAAAGTTTTTCATTTACCGGTTGATAAAAAAGGGTTTGAAGGAGAAGAATACACTATATCAGGGGATTACCTGGCTTACCAGGATATGGGGGTACCGTTAGGGATCAGCGATTTCAAAGGGGTTCAAAGAGATGGCATCCCTTACTGCAACAGGATCTTCAGGATGCCCTATTTCGATGACCGGGGAAATATGACCATCATGCAATGGAATACAGCCTCACTCGGTGTGGATTACCGGATCGGGCCGAGGGAAACCAAGACGGAGACATTCACATTCCAGCTTCCGTTCGATGCCGCGCCCGGAGACATGGTCGTTACCGCGCAGCTTAATTACCAGTTGCTGGTCAAGCCAGTGGCCGATTATCTGAATGTTCCGGCAGAAGAATCGGAAATCATCCCGGTGAACAGTCATAGTACACGGATCACTGTGCTCCCATGACATCAACTGCAGCAAACCTAATTAACCAACAATATGAAAACCAAGTGTTTATTCATTACCATGCTGTTTGCAGCCATGGTTTTTTCCGTGCCTGATCACAGTTATGCCATACCGGCCTTTGCCCGCAAATACCAGTTGAGCTGCACCACGTGCCATTCCCCCGCCATGCCCCGGATCAAGGCCTTCGGCGAGGACTTTGCCGGGGCGGGCTTCCGGATGAAAGACACGGAAGCTCCCCGCTATTTTGTCAATACAGGGGATGACAAACTTTCCCTGTTGCGTGAATTGCCCATTGCCATCCGACTGGAAGGGCATATCACCTACGAAAATGAGAACAGCGATGCTTTCGAATTCGGTTTTCCATTCGGCCTGAAACTACTGTCCGGCGGGGAGATCTCCAAACATCTCTCCTATTACTTCTATTTCTATATGTCGGAACAGGGGAAAGTGGCCGGGATCGAAGATGCCTTCCTGGCCTACACCGATCTTTTCGGGACAGGCATCAACATAACCGCCGGTCAATTCCAGGTTTGTGACCCTTTGTACAAAAGAGAACTCCGGCTAATGCTTGAAGATTATGTAATCTATACGCTCAAACCCGGTAATTCCTCCATCTCTCTGAAATATGACCGGGGGATCATTGTGGACTATGGCATTGAAGCCACGGGCACCGATTTCGTGGGGGAGATCGTCAATGGTAACGGCATTGGCGAGGCAGGCAAGGAATTCCTTTTCGATAAGGATAAATACAAGAATTACTTCATCAAAGGATCGCAAAACATCGCGAAGATGGTGGATATCGGTCTGTTTGGCTATTTCGGGAAAGAGGCCCTGGTGGATTCCTCCGGATCGCCGGTCAATTCCGTTGTATTTTGGGGTCCGAACCTCAGCTTTAACCTGGATGAGAAATTTATTCTTAACGTCCAATATGCACGCCGCACCGATTCTGACGTCATCATGAACGGGGAAAGCCGCCAGTTGCATGAAAATATCCTGACCCATGGCGGATTCGCTGAGATGATCTTTTCCCCCAAAGGCGACATGAGCAACTGGTACCTGACTTTGTTAGGCAACTGGGTGGATTCGGACCTCGATTACCTGGATTACAGTAGCGTTTCGTTCAGCGCCGGATATCTCATCAGGCGAAATATCCGGCTCGTTGGGGAGTACGCCCATCAGTTCGCCAATGATGACTACGACAAATTCAGCCTGGGATTTGTAGCCGCTTTTTAGATCCGAAAGCAAACTTCCTTATTGCAGGATGATCTTTTTCATCTCCGGCCGGTCCTTCATATGTATGACGAGGATATAAATCCCTTTAGGATGGCCGGACAGATCCAGGCTGGCCGATCTTCCATCCCAGTTGTAACGGTCAGCCATGATCCCTGTCGATGTATAAAGCACGACAGGATGTGACGCATCGGCAGCCTGTCCTGCAACAGTCACTTCGATCTTGCCTGAGGTTGGGTTTGGATTGACAAATACACTGGAACTTTGCATTTCGGGGTTGTCAATACCTGTAATGAACGGATCTTCCGTAAATACGACCAGGTTGCAGGCCACATCCAGCACCGGGTTGAACCCATCGTCGCAGTCGCTGCAGGTGGTTCCGGTAATGCAATCCGGATGGTTCGGATGGCAAAGGTCCACGTAGTCCTCATAGAATACATATCCGAAATCCACCGCATCGCTGCCAATATAGGGCGTCATGTCATAGTCGAACCACTGGGCAATAGCCCCGGGACACCATCCTGCCCTGTTGTGGTACCATGTTCCGTTCTGGGGCTGGCAGGCGTCCGGATTCGGGTTGCAATCGTACCAGTTGTGCTGTTCGAATGTTTCCACTCCGTTCACCCAGATATGGTGGGTAGCCTCATAGAATTCAGCCGCATTTCCAGTGTTCAGGTCCCCCCAGCCATGGCCGGTGGAAACCAGTTTCAGCGTAGCTGCCAGCGCCCCGTCCGGAATCTCCACCTCCCGGTCCTCGACCGGTTGCAAATCTGCATAATCTCCGAACGGGTATATTTCATTCCATACTTCGAAAACGGAACTGTAAAGATATTCCGGGGTTCCCTGGCTGTAATTCAAGGTCAGCCCCCAGAGATATCCGTTATCGAGCGTGCTGCAGTTGAAACGGAATTCCGTTTTGCCCATCAGCAGCGAGATATAATCCGTAAGGTCTATCGTATGGGAGCAAGGGGTACTGTAAGGGGTGATATACCGGATGATCTCGTACCATTCCCCATCGTGTCCCTTCACATCCACTCCGCCGACCCGGTCCCATTCTCCGCAACCTCCTACCGGCGGACAGGTAAGCGAAAGAGTTGCCGTCACCTGGTTAAAAGCACCCAGGAAGGAAGGCAATTCAGCGGAAACCACTTGTGAAACATTGTTGGGGTTGAGCCAGATCCCTTCTGCGGCTGTGATTTCCTGATCTGAAGCCGTCGATATAATATTAATGGTAGCAGTTTCCTGGGCAGAAGCCCCGAAATTATTGTCAGATATGACCTTCAGACTGTAAGTCCCGTACGCCGGCGGGGTCCACCAGGCAATGTAATGCCCATTGAAATAGCTTAAAGCGGGTATGATCTGGCCGTTGACCTCAAATTTCACATCGGTCACCCAAAACAGCTCAGGATAATCGATGGTGGTTACAGTCGACAGCAGGATCTGGGACAGATCGGGCACATAGACATCACCAGCCAGCGGATGCCGGAGGTCGATATCGGGAACGAAGGTTTCGGGGTCCAGGACCATGAAAGTATTGATCACCGGTTCGGCAGGGTCGTACTGGCTGTTACCGGGCTGTGAGGCTTCGATGACCACTTCGCCGGCGGCACCTGTCAGTGTGACCGTATTACCGTCAATAGTTGCCGGTCCCGAGATAACTTCAAAGAGCACTTCCAGCCCGGATGTTGCGGAGGCTTCAATGTCAAAAGGCGGATCGGAAGTGAGATGGTTCGGGATCTGAGGGAACGAAATGGCCTGGTAGCCCGGATCGAGTGTCCCGTTGAAATTGGATGTGGGTCCGATCATGGCGAAATTCATCAGGTCAGCATCCCTCTCGCCATTGCCGATCTCACATACCAGTTTGGTGATGGAAGTATTGTTTCCGCCTGGTTCCCCCTGGTTGAATTTGTAGTAGAGTTCCAGCCCCGGTTCCGAACCGGTCAGTTCATTGTCCATTATATCCTGGAGATCCGTCTGGGTAAGCGCCACGTTCCAAGCCGAGACTTCATCGACCCTCCCGCCATAAACAAAATTAAAACCTCCCAGGATGCTTTTACCGATGGCAAAGGTCACGGTCTCCCCCTGGAAGGTGCCGGAAGCCGGGCTGCTGCCAACCAGGTTGGCATTGACATAAAGTTTGATGGCCGTGCCGTCATAGATCCAGGCAATATGCTGCCAAACCTGTGGAATGGCGGTATTGGCCGGGGCGACATACTCGTGGAATCCGTCCGTGGTCACCAGCCGGCATTCCATTACGCCGTTGTTGAGCTGGATCAGGTAAAATTCCGCAGTGCCCGAACCGGCTCGAAATCCCATGTACCCCTGGCCGTAAGCCAATTCGTCGCAATAAAACCAACCTGTAATCGAAAGGGCATTGCTCCCTGAAAAATACTGCGACCCATTGGGTAGCTGCACAAAGTCATCGATCCTGTCGAAATGCAGGTATTGGTTGGTTTGTGAGATGGAAACAAAAGGCTGCAGCATAAGGATCAACAGCCACAGCAGACTGATCTTTGGAATTGGGGTTTTCATGACAACATATTTTTAGATTTACAGTATACAATTTCAGCTTACAATGTACGGCTTTTTAATCATACTCCATCGCCCTCGAAACTAACAATCGACCACTTTATCCTTTGCTACGGGATCCACCAAATCTTCACCTCGGGCGAATCGCCGCCCTGGTCTGCGATGGCCCTGGCACAGTTGGCCGAGTTATATTCCACTTCGGAAGGCGGATACGGTAACCGGTAATGGGCGATCGGCGCGCCTTCGCGAGGAGTCTTCCCGGTCCGCCGGGCCAGTGCATAGGCTTCCCAGGGCTGCCGGAAGGCATCCAGCATCCACTGGGTATAGACAAATTGAAGGATCTCTTCATTATTTGCGGCATTCCAGCTGCCGAACCGCATGAGCACCGATGAGACCCCTAAATTTTCCGGTATTTCAATCATCTCCGGAAACGTCATTCGGGAGGTCGGAAGCTGCGAATTCCCGGCCACCGTCATCCACCATTCGACCGAGGAATTGATTCCGTTCATATACTCGATATCGGCCATTTCCGGGTCCACCGGCAATCCAATCCCCCTCATGTAAGCTTCGGCTTTGATAAAATGAGTCTCTGCACCGGTATACAGGATGATGGGCATATAATCCATATCCTGGATAATGAAGTAATTGAACGGTGAAAACAGGCAGGTTTCCCCCTTGATGTTAAAGGCCCCGGCCTGGTCCCTGTGGGAACCATAGGGTATTCCCCCTTCTGAAGGGGTACCGGCATCCGGAACCTGGGGATAGGCAATCCACTCCTTCTCATTGTTCGTTTCGAAAAAGATATAGGCACGGGGATCGAATATACCGCTTCCGTCAATGCTGTCATGCGCTGAAAGGAGGTGCCATATGTTAGATCCCATCCTCAGGTTCTTATGTTCCCTGAACGACCAGCTCAGGCTTTCATTCCGGAAACCGACAGCAGCGGGCCACAGGCAGGCGCTTTCCAATACCGGGGTGATGAAATCATAACCGGTGAACACCGGCTTGTTTTCTTCCATTATTTCTTTGATAATGTCTCCTGCCAGTTCCGGCTCCACTTCCGCCATCCTCATGGCATGCCGCAGCCTCAGAGAATTTGCCATCTTCCTCCACTTCAACATATCCCCGTTAAATAATTTGTCGAACTGGATGAAAGTTGCCAGCGGCTCCGCAGCGCCGGCTGATTCGTCGATATGCTCTTCAGCCCATTTCAGATCCTCCAGGAGGTAAAGATAGATGTCCCTTTGCTTGTCATACCTTGGCCGCAACAGATCCAGGTCCTGGAACCCGTATCCGGCTTCACTGAACGGAATATCCCCGAAAAGATCGGTTACTTTGAAAGTCTTTAGAGCCAGTACAATCTTCAGCATAGCTTTCATGCTGATCACTTCGGGCGATTCCTCATAAGTTCCGAAACGTCTTTCCAGTTCCCTGATCTCAGGCAGGGAACCATAGTAATTGCTCCAGATATCTTCCGTCCCCAGGGTGAAGTTGCCCCATCCCTCTTTGGTCAGAGCGGCCAGTTGTGTCTGTTTGTAGAGGATTTCGTTATTAATGTAAAACTGTTCATTCCATCCCAGCTGCAAGGTGGATATCACCTGGTTGAACAACGCACCGTCGCTGGCCGTGGTAAAATTGTTTGGATTGGAGTTAATCTCATCAAAATCCTTCTTGCATGAGGAAACGGTAAGGATTATGAGCAGGATCAGCCCGATTTTATTTGGTTTGAGGTTCATGATTAACCGTTTTCTTTTTAATAAATCATCTATCTAAAAAGCTGCAGCAATACCAAAGGTAAACGACAGGGTACCGGGAAGCGAAGCCCATTCAAAACCCTGAGCATTTCCCGATCCCATGATCCCTTCCGGATTGATCTTATCGGGAAGGGTGGTATAAATGTAGAACAGATCCCTGCCGACCACGGAAAGCGTCAGGTTCTGAAAAACCTTTGACTTTCGGATGATCTTATCCGGGATGGAATAGGACAAGGATATCTCCCGCATTTTCACCCAGGTGTTCTCGACGATCCCGGGTGTCGACAGGAATTTTCCCCATCCCCCGGCGTTCGGCAGATATTTGTAATAATAATGCACAACCTGGTCGTTCGGCGTTCCGTCTTCATAAACACCATCCAGGATGATCCCGATATTGGAAGTATTCCCGTCCGGGTCAGTGTACGGCAGCCCTCCGCCTTCCCTTTCCATCAAGGTCTCGGGACTTTGGCCGGTTTGCAGGCCGATAACGTAGGAACCGCAATAAATATCCCCTCCCCACTTTGTATCGATCAGGACAACCAGTCTCAATCCCTTGTAAATAAACTCCGACTGCCATCCGGCGATGAAATCGGGTGAGGCATTCCCGATCGGGACACGTGTATCAGTGATGAGGTATTTGGTACCTTCTTCGTTCACGATGGGTTTTCCGTTTTCATGGTAGACGTAGTCGTAACCATAGATAGTCCCGTATTCATCGCCTTCCTGAAGGGCCATGGCAGGTCCGTTCAGGCCCCAGATATCGGCCAGGGGGTAAACTTCGGCATAATCCCCGAGGCTTTCAACATAATTCCGGTTCCGGGAAAAATTGATGCCGGATTTGATCAGGAAATGACTGGTCTGAACAGGGACCGTATTCAGCACGATCTCGAACCCCTTGTTGGTCAGCACGCCTTCGTTGATGGTGATTTTCGAAGCCCCCGAAGAGGTCGGTATTGGTAGTCCTGTCAGTATCTGGGAATAGCAATATTTATTGTAATAGGTGAAGTCGAAATCGATACGGTTCTCAAACAGTCCCAGGCTTAGACCGGTTTCCCACGAATTGACCCGTTGCGGTACCAGCCCGATCGGGGGGATGGTTTCGGGGAAAGCAGCCGTTTGATCACCCCCGAAAGTGCCGGAGGAATAGTTGAAATCCAGCATGTACGGGTCGGTGTCGGTAGCCGTGTGTGACCATCCTCCTCTCAGTTTGAGGAAGTTGAGCCAGCTCACCTTATCCTGGATCCGGAAAGCCTCCGTGGCAATGAAGCTCAGTGATACGGAGGGGTAGAAATAGGAGTTGCTTTCGCTGGGGAGGGTAGACGACCAATCATTCCGGCCGGTGACCTCCAGGAAGAGATAATTATTGTAAGCCAGGTTCAGGAATGAATAAACCGAATTGTTCCTCTCGCGCATGACCGATTCGCCGGGCACCATGCCTCCCGGGGTATCGCCCGGATTTTCCAGTACGATTTCACCTTCGTCGTTCGTATAATAGGTCGGCGATGTATAGTTATCAAACGTATAGCGGTTCGGGAAATACCATTGTCCGGAATGTCCCCGCATCTCGTAGAGATAATAGTCCCAGCGGCTGGCTCCCAGGGTGAACCGGACATCGATCTTTGAATTCAGGAAATTTTCCTTATGTGCCGTTGCCATTCCTTCAAAGATATCGGAATAGGTCCTGTTGAGGCTGTTGGCATAATATCCATTCTGGATCCCCAGGACATCCGTGGGTTTGTTTTTGGTGGTGTACTGGTCGAGGTTGAAGTCCCGTCCGGCCCGGCCGGTAAGATTCAGCCAGGGAGTCACATCGTAAGTGAGGCTTAAGGCCCCCAGGTATTTATCCCGTTTCAGAGTGGTATTGTTGTTGTAATAATCCCACCAGAGCGTCGGATTGATGTAAAGGAAGGGATAACCGTCCTGGGGATTTTGGGAACCATCGGGATAGGCATAATTTTCACGGTCGATACCCTGGTAACTCCTTGGCCAGGAGTAGAGGAAACCTTTGCTGAAGGAATCCCAGGACTCCCCGAGCATCGGGCTGTTCAACCGGTTGTAGTTGACATAGGACAGGCTCATGTCAACCGTAACTTTCGAAGAAATTTTCAGGTTAGCGCCCATGTTGATGGTGGTGCGGTCAAAATCGCTGTTGTCGATGATGGCTTTATTGTCCTGCCTGGTGATCGATACCCGGATGCTTCCCTTGTCGTTGCCGCCTGATGCCGCAATGTTATGGGTTTGGGTGTAACCGTCCTGGAATACGGACTGATAGTTGTCGGGCTGAGGGGAATAGGCGCGCATTTTACCATCCCACCATTTCACCATCTGCCCTTCCATCTTCGGTCCCCAGGAAACCGAAGAGCCGTAATAGCCGAATTCCTCCGTTGTGGAGCGAACGTCGCCTTCCTGGTTGATGATCAGGTTATCGGTCCCATAGATCCCCGGATAAAGCAAAGTATCGCCGTTCATAGGGAAGGTGGGGGGAGTGAACGATATGGGTCCTCCCGCGCCGTAAGTGTCCTGAACTTCCCTGAAACGGTATGGATGTACCCATTTGTAGCTGTAGCTGTAAGACAGACCGATCCCCTCCTGTTTCCGCCCTTTCTTGGTGGTGATCAGGATGACCCCGTTGGCGCCTTTCGAGCCATAAAGGGCCGAGGCTGCCCCTCCTTTCAGGACCGTATACGTTTCAATATCGAGAGGATTGATATCGGAGATCGAATTGCCCCAGTCCACGCCCCTGCCAATGTTTTCCAGTCCGGGGATATTTTCCATCGGCACATTGTCCACCACGATCAGGGGCTGGTTCCGGCCGCTGAGCGTATTGTTCCCCCGGATGGTGATGCGCGTGGAGCCGCCTTCCACCCCGTCATTCTGAGATACCTGGACCCCGGCAACCCGGCCGATGATGGCATTCAGTACGTTTGGCGAGTTGGACCTGACCACTACCTCGGGTTCAATCCGCTCCGTTGAATAGCCAATTTCCCGCTGCTGGCGTTTCACCCCGAGAGCCGTCACAACGTATTCCTTCAGCTCCCTGACCGATACGGCCAGCACCACATCGATTACAGACCGGTTTCCCGCCACCAGCTCCTGAGTCTCATAGCCAACATAGCTGAAATGCAAAGTATCCACGGGATTGACATCCGGCAGGGTATAGTTGCCTGCCACATCTGTAATCGTACCTTTCAGGGAACCCTTGATCACAATGGAAACCCCGGGTATTCCAAGGTTGTCCTCCGCAGAAGTCACTTTTCCCCGGATCGTCCTTCCCTGTGAAAATACCATCCCGGAAAAAAAGGTAAATATGACAGTCATTAGCAATATGAATCTCTTCTTTCTCATCAGATGTATTGGTTATCAGGTTAAAAACCCAAATTCAGCATTTTAATAAAGACTCCTCCCACTACTGACCTGGCCTGGAATCCGACCATTTTGCCGGTTTTTGTATCGTACCAGTCGGTCATGGGGACTCTGTCAGGCGTTTCGTTGAGGAATTTACAAACCGGATCGACCAGGGCCTTAAAATCATCCGGATCTTTCGCCATTGATGCCGTCCAGACGATCCAGTCAAGCTTGGTATAATCGGCGCGGTTATCCAGGGGCAGGCCGTAAGTATTCTGTTTGCCCAGATAATATTGAATCTCTGTATCTGCTATCTGGGGATCGAAAAGTTTCAATCCCAGAAGTTCGTCCCAAACCAGGTTATATTTCTGGCTCCAGGTGCCGGGTTTGTCGAATGCCAGCCGGTAATGGTTTCCGTCAAAGGCGTTCATCTTCCATCTGTCAGCATAATCTTTGGCAATATTCCGGTAGATTTTCGCTTCTTCCTTCTTTCCCGCCATTTCGCAGAGCTCAGAATAACATCCGAGGGCAAGTATGGCCTTGATGGACAGGTTGGTATTGTGAGCCAGGTGTCCCGCGAAATCATCGGTACAAAGCTGGTTTTCAGGGTCCAGGCCCTTTTCTTTGAGATAATTTGCCCATGTTGAAACAACAGGCCAGTAACGCACTGCAAAATCCGCATTTCCTTCCTTTAATGCCAGGGCATACAGCATGATCAGCATATTCCCGGATTCTTCGACCGGCATCTGGTTTTCTTCGGTCATTTCTCCTCCGCCATACACCTGGCCGTTGGCCAGCGGGTAGGTGCCCAGGTCATGGGGCGCGAACGGGAATTTCCAGCGTTTGGTCGAGGAATAGATCATCAGGGGCTCCAGTTCGGCCTTCAGCAGGGCCGGGTTGCAACAGAGCAGCACCGGGCAGGCCGGATAGATCACATCCACTGTCGAAATACAGCCATTGCTGTAGTTTTCTTTTGGAAAATACATCGGGGTCCCGTCCAGGTCAGCCGCCAGACCGCAGGCCGCCAGTGACTGCCGGAAAGCAGCCACGGCGATATCGCAATACGCCCGCCCGCCGGCTTCTTCCAGTTCCCCGGTAAGCTTTTCGTCAAAAACTATGCACCGGTCCAAAACAGCGCCGTAGTTCACAACTGCATCCCTGAGTACCTGGTCAGTCTGGATACCCTGGCTTTTCCAGTATGGCTCGAGTTTCCGGCCGAGGAATTCCACCCGGAAGATGTCGTCATAGGCCAGCACCAGGTATCGTTGCTGAGGAGAGGCAGAGGCATCGAATGAAAATGCCGTTGCCATGACCGGCCAGTCGTCGCTGGCAGCCCTGGGCATGCGCAGATCGTCGTCAGGCCACGTTGGGGCATGGTCCAGGAAGGACTTCCGGGCTAAGTTGGCACCGCAGATGACCGTTTTTGGATATTGCCCCGCCGGTGATACCATGTAGAGATACCCCCAGTCGATGCGAAGGTCATCGCCTTTTTTTCCCAGCACATCCTGGGCAGAGGTACCCATCTGCATGATCTCGAGGCCCTGCAGCCGCGGCCTTGACCAGATAACCTCCTGGTCGCAGGTATTTACCACCAGTTCTGCCGAAGCATCGAAATAGATCTCCACCTGATGGGATTTTTGATCAAGTGGCTCCATCTCCCAGGTCACATAGGTCAGGGCCTGGGAGAGCATCACCAGGTCGTCCGGCAGGAGCGGACTGGTGAAGGTCATCCGGATCCTTATCCCATCCTGTTCGAAGTGGTAGATGGTACGGGTCGGCGTGACCTGGGTGCCTGCCAGGGCCATTACGGGAACTTCCCGGTGGGTAGCTCCCAGGAGCCTGTAATTCTTCCCGTCGATCCTGGCAAAGCAGGCCAATGCCTGCACAGAACCTGTCCAGTGCCGTGGCCAGTCAGTACCCGGATGATCGCTGAAACTCCAGATGCTGAAGTAAGGATTGGAGGTGATGAGGGGAGTCGCCGGGAATCGGGTCACCGTTCCCTGGCTCCATAAAGCAGCCATCAACATGTAAAAAAAGCCTGTAAGGATAGACCTCCTCAAGGAGAAAACCGGATTCTCAAAGTTCATAATCACCGGCTGCTTCTGGTTGATAAATGATCTCATCGATCCTGATTTTAGTCAACCCCGCCGGAACGATCCATTCGATCTCATCGGTAACTTTATATCCGATCAGTGCTGTTGCAATCGGCGAAAAGATGGAAATCCGGTTCTGTCTGACATCTGCCAGGTGAGGATAAACTATTTGTATCTGTACCTGCTTGTTCGTATTTAAAAAACTCAGTTTTACGATCGAGTTCATCGTAACCACATCTGCAGGGATCGCTTCGGGCTCCAGAATGGTGGCTGAATTCAATTCGTTCATCAACACTTCCGCTTCTGCTCCGGTTACCGATTTGTTTTGAATGGCATCCTCAAGGCATTTCCGGATCCTTGCATAATCCAGCTTATTTACAATTAACTTGCTCATATACAATTTTTTATCTATTTTAAGAAATTTTCTCTAAGTTAAGCATTTTGGCTGATAACACAAGCTTGACAATTTCATCTCAAATTGATATTTTTATAGTCGATTGTCACACCTCTGATTATGAAACCAAACGACCTGACCAGGATTTGCCTGTTATTAGTTTCTTTCGTACTTATCCTGTTCCTGAATACCTGCAAGAAAGATGAAGACAAAAAACCCGACGATGAAGTGATCATTCCGGAGACTACACGAGTGATCACGGAGGACAAATGGGATTATTATTTTATCAGTGCCGACAGCACTGACTGGACCCTGACGATGGATCCGGGAATAACCCTGGCGGAAGGAGTGGAAGTCGGGGATGTGCTGGTTGTACCAAAAGGACAGGGCTTACTGAGAAAGGTGACCGGTATTCAATCCTCCAACGGCGTGATCATACTTACGACAGAGTTTGCCAGTGTTTGCGATGCCATTGAGAAAGGCAGCTTCACATTTCAAAAGGACCTTTCGGTGATGATGAAGCAGGCCAGGGTGGAGATTCTCCATCCGGGAACGGAGATACGGCCCGTTCTGAAAGATGGAGAGGAAACGGAAATTTCATTCACCATAGAAGTGCCGATCCATGAAAACATCGATATCACAGGGGAACTTTCGCTCGATCCTTCCATCTCAGGTGAAGTCATAATCGGTGACTATTCTCTTGATTATCTCCGGCTAGAATTTACCCTGGATGAATCCTTCGAGCTGACCTCTACCGCTGATATCGCCTCACTTGAATTCGAAAAGGAACAGGAAATTGCCAGGGTGACCTTTCCGACCATTACCGTCCTGGTAGGTACGGTTCCGGTCCTGATAACCCCCGAGTTCGTATTGAAACTGGGCGTCAATGTATCGCTGTCTTCAGAGCTTTCCGTGGGGGTTATCCAGGAGCTGAGCGTTTCGGCCGGCATTGAATACCAGGATGGGGAGTGGTCGCCCATCAGCGGGCTGGAGAAGAGCTTCGGGCATTCGGGCCCGGAACTTTCAAACTCACTGGAAGCAAAAGCCTACATCAAACCGGAGCTCAGCATGCTGATCTACGGAGTGGTTTCCCCCACCCTTTCCACGGAGTTGTATGGATTGCTGGAGGCGGAAATGGCAGCCTCGCCATGGTGGACCCTGTACGCAGGGCTATCGGCCGATATCGGAATCAAAGTTAAGATCTGGGTGCTCACACTCGCCGATTATAGCGTCAACCTGTTCGATCTTCGGTACCCGATAGCGGATGCCGAAAATCCGGGAAATACCAGGCCCAATGCGGTATTCTCCATTACCCCGGCATCCGGGTCGATCGATACGGTTTTTGTGTTGGATGCCTCTGGTAGTTTCGATGCGGAAGATCCGGCAACATCGCTGGAGGCCAGGTGGGACTGGCAGAATGACGGCACCTGGGATACGGAGTTTTCCTCCGACCTGATCACGGAACATCAATACATCAGTGCCGGGGTAAAAACGGTAAAAGTCCGGGTCAGGGACAGCGGTGGGTTGTCGGATGAAGAAACCCATACCGTCAATGTCACCTGGGGCGCTGCCGGGGGCGGGGAACCCTGCCCGGGCCTGGAGGAATTCGAATACGAGGGCCAGGTCTACCACACCACCCTGATCGGCGACCGCTGCTGGATGAAGGAAAACCTTAACGTGGGAACCATGCTGACCGGTAACCAGGAGCCTTCCGACAACGGGATCTTGGAAAAATTTTGCTACAACAATGATCCGGAGTACTGCGAACTTTACGGCGGCCTGTATTTCTGGGATGAGCTGATGGATTACGACACGGTGCCAGGCACAAGGGGAATCTGTCCTCCGGGATGGCATGTCCCAACGGACGAGGAATGGTCCTACCTGGAAGGATCGGTCGACAGTCAATACGGAATCGGGCATTGGATCTGGAACCAGACCTGGTTTCGGGGATCGGATGTTGCTGTAAAGCTGAAATCGACGTATGGATGGGAAGATAATGGCAATGGTACTGACGATTTTGGTTTTACGGCATTGCCTGGCGGAACCCGATATGCTGATGTCGGCTTCAGCCTGGAAGGAGATATTGGCTGGTGGTTTACATCCTCAATGGACATGGGCCTTTTCCCCTGGGTCAGGGTTTTGCACAATGATAATCCCGGGAGCGACAGGGGCTGGGGAGCCAAAGGCAATGCACATTCCGTAAGGTGCATCAAGGACTGATCGTTATTTTAACAACTCATTAACAATCAATTACAAACAGCTTTTTAATTTTGCCCATTAAACACTAAACACTAAACATTAAACACTATCCCCAATGGATTACCCTTACATCAACATCTGGGCAGTGCTGGTTTCGGCTATTGCCTTCTGGGTACTGGGCGCCCTTTGGTACAGCCCTGTATTGTTCGGCAAACGCTGGCAAAAAGAGATCGGCATGAATGAAGAAGAGCTCAAAAAAGCCAATATGGCCGTGATTTTCGGCACCAGTTTCCTGATCATGCTGTTCATGGTCTGGGCCCTGAACTTCGTCATCAATTCGCATAAAGCCGAAGATGTCAGCCTGTTCCAGGGATTACACTATGGCGTTTTCACCGGCTTTTTCTTCGGCATGCTGACAATGGGCATCAACTACCTCTACCAGCGCCGTTCCATCATACTCTGGGTCATCGATGGCCTTTACATGGTACTGGGAATGGGCATCGCCGGAATGATCCTCGGGGCCTGGAGATAACCTGTCAGCTTTCCAGTGCCACTTCCTTAACGGTAATGATGGCGCCTGATGAAAGGACCATTTTTATCCAGCCCAGGCGTTCCCTGTCCCCGGACACCCTGAATCCAAGGTAAATTGCTTCCCCGTAAGGCAATCGGTGGCAATCCTTTTCCGTGCTGCCAGACCTTATAATGATAGTGTCATTTTCTACATAGGTATATACCGGGCTTTCCCAATAATAGATGAAGGAAATGGTGTCTGCTGCAAAGAGTCCGGATAAGGACAGGACATCGTTGAGTTTCAGTTCCACAGGATAAAATTCGCTTCGGGTTCCCACGATTTCGTCGGAAAGGTTCTTCCTTCGGCAGCTGTAATTATCGACGATGGATTTATAAACATTATAATCATCTTCATATATCCTTATCTTTCGTTCCAGGAAAGTCGTATCGAGGGTGAAAAATCCGTCAATGCCCACACCATCGTTCAAAACCTGCATTTCCGATACATAATGGATGCCCATCCCGGGCGATCCGTACATGGCCACAACCATTCTCAGGTCAGCAGTATCATCCCTGTCAGGGTCAAGTATAAGTTCATCAAAATTGTTGTAGGATGCCTCAATTGTCTTTTCTGTACTGTCGACTGCCATGGCGTGGTAATTGCCTATGCATATCTTGCCGGAATCCGCATCGTCATTTTTACCGCACGAAAAAAGCAGGAAAAGTAAAAAGAAAGGAAAGAATTCCTGACCCGGCCTGGCCATTGTAAAATGCCTTAAAGCTATTATCTCTCACAAAGTTAATGCATTTCAGGAGGGATTTCTATCCCTGGCAAAAATTTCTGTACATAACCGCGAATGTTATTACGACAGGGCTTTTCGGTTTAAATTTTCAGGACCCGGATGAAAAAAAACTTAAAAAAACTTGACTTGTGAAAAAAATGTATTATTTTTGACCGTTTGGTTAAACTATTTACTTAAACCATTAGATTAAACCAGATGATAAAAAAAGACCAGCTTACCGAGGAAAAAATATTTGAAGCGGCCACAGAGGTTTTCATCGAAAAGGGAATGGATGGCGCCAGGATGCAGGATATTGCCGACCGGGCGGGTATCAACAAATCGCTGCTGCATTACTACTACCGGTCAAAAGACCGGTTGTTCAACGCGGTATACGAAAAAATAGCCCTGAAAATGTTCGAGAAGTTTGCTCCTGTTTTCGATGAAAATCAATCCTTTGAAGATAAAATCCGATTCTTCTTCAGGGAGCATATCTCATTTCTTCAAAAAAATCCCCAGATGCCGCTCTTCCTCCTGAATGAAATAAACCGGAATCCGGACCGGCTTAAAAAATTTCTTTACCATGCCAATATAGAACGATTCTGGTCGATCCTGGAATCCCAGCATAGTGCGGAATTCAGGCAATATAACATCACCCGGGAAACCTTCCCGCAGATCATGTCCACCATCGCATCCCTGAGTGTATTTCCCTTTGCAGCCAAAGGCATCCTGGGAGCCTTATTCAGCCAGATGAATATGAATTTTGATGATTATCTCGAGGAAAGAAAAAAGTTCGCCGCGGATTTCTTCATTGCTGCACTCAAAAACATGAACAAATAAGCTGATCAAATCATGAAATATGTGACAACCGGTCTGATCCTGACCCTGCTCCTTACCAACCGGGCTGTTTTCCCGCAGCGCCTGGTCAATTTACAGGAATGCTATGACCTGGCCATCCAGCAATCGGCCATATCAGCGGAAAAAGAAATTTACAACTCCATCTGGGAACTGAAGGATAAGAATCTTGTACGGAGCTGGTTGCCTGACTTTGAAACCAATCTCAGTTATGTGTACAATTCAGATGTGGTGGATATGACGGAGGTCTTCTCCGGCCTTCCTATACCGGGAGTTGATGATGCCGTGCCATTGATGCCCCATCAAGCTTACAAACTGACCCTTGACTTAAACCAGCTGATCTACGACGGAGGTTCCGTGAAAAAAGCCAGGAATGTGGAAGAAGCCAATCTTAAGGTTAACCGGCAAAAAGTAGAGTCGGACCTGTATTCCCTGAAAGGCCAGGTCACCCAGGTTTTCTTCTCCATTCTGCTGCTCGAGCGCCAGGAAGAACTGCTGCATGTTTATGAAGACCTGATCGACAGGCAAATGAACTCGATCCGGTCAGGAGTGGATAACGGGGTTTTGTTAAAATCGGATTTGGATGTCATGATGTCGGAAAAAATTAACCTTGAACAGCAATTGACTGAAATTGAGCTTAAAAAGATATCGCTCCAGGATGTTTTATCCGATCTTACCGGCTTGGAAAACGGAACCGGATTTATCCTGGAAATGCCGCAGGTAAGCGCCGGCATGACGACGGAATTAGCTCGTCCGGAACTCAGGGCGATCGATTTCCAGATCGACCAGATCGAAGCCGGAAAGGATCTGATGCAAACGGATCGTATGCCGAAAGCTTTCGGTTTTGCAACGCTTGCCGTCGGTTCCCCTCCCGGTAATAACTTCTTCGAAAGCGATATTTCGCCGTTTTACATAGTGGGTGCCGGAATTAAATGGAACATCTACGACTGGGGAAAGGTGAAATTTGATAAACAGCAGGCCAATCTTCAGCAATCGATCCTGCAGGGGCGCAAAGCCGACCTGGCGGACAACCTGGGAAGGAGCCTTCGTAGCAAGGAAGCCGAGATCGCCAGCCTGCAGGCTTCTCTTGCCCGTGATACGGAATTGATCGAACTGAGAAAAAGAATTGCCAGGACCGCTGAATCCCAATACCTCAACGGTACGATCACGGCCAGTGAACTGCTCCATGAGATCAATGCCGGCAAACAGGCCGAAATCAATTATGAATTACATAAGATAAGCCTGGAAAAGGCAAAAGTTGAATATTTAAACATCAACGGAAAAGAACTCAAATGAAAAACTTTATTTTATTTTCGGCTATTCTCCTTATAGCAGGAGGATGCAAGGACAAATCCACGGAAGCTGATGCTTATGGGAATTTCGAGGCAACCGAAGTCATTTTATCCGCTGAAACCAGCGGCAGGATTCTCAGCTTTGATGTTACCGAAGGGAGTCAAATGAAAAGAGGAGATGAGGTAGTCCTCATCGATACCATTTTATTCCACCTTCAAAAGGCCGAGATCGAAGCAGGTATGCAAAGCGTCCGGACACGAATAAGCAACATCGATGCGCAGAACGATATCCTCCGCCAGCAAATAGTCAATCTCCGGATCAACATTACCCGCTTTGAAAATATGCTGAAAGATGATGCCGCGACCCAAAAACAATACGATGATCTCACGGGGCAGGCAGCCGTACTTGAAAAACAGATTGCGGCCAATAACAGCCAGAAGGCCTCCGTTGCCGCCGAACTGGCCGTTTACGAATCCAAAAAGGCCACCCTGAACGAGCAAATAGTCCGGAGTTCCGTGAAAAGCCCGCTGGACGGGACGCTCATCGAGAAATACGCAGAGGCCGGAGAAATGGCCGCCGCCGGCAAACCCCTGGCAAAAATCGCCGACCTGTCAGTAGTCAAACTCAAGGTCTATGTCAGCGGTGCACAGCTTGGCAGCCTGAAGATCGGCGGAACATGCACCGTCCGGATCGATGACGGGGAAAAAGGCTTCAGGTCCTTCCCCGGAACTATCAGCTATATCTCCGACAAGGCTGAATTCACCCCAAAGATCATCCAGACCAGGGAGGAGCGCGTAACTTTTGTCTATGCCGTGACCATTGAGGTGAAGAACGACGGTTCGATGAAGTCGGGCATGCCCGGCGAAGCCATATTTTGAGGAAGCCATGAAGACAATAGTCGAATCATCCGGCATCGGTAAAAAATTCGGGGATACCCGGGCACTGAAAGACATCACCTTTTCAGTGGAGGAATCGGAGATCTTCGGTTTCATCGGTCCCGACGGCGCCGGCAAAACGACCCTTTTCAGGATCATCACTACCCTCCTGCTGCCCGGTGAAGGGCAAATGACCGTTCTGGGACTCGATTGCCGGACAGGATTCAGGGAATTGCGCAATCACATCGGTTACATGCCCGGACGTTTCAGCCTTTACATGGACCTGACTGTCGAGGAAAACCTCAACTTCTACGCTACTGTTTTTGGTACTACCGTTAAAGAAAACTATGATCTGATCCGGGATATTTACTCCCACATCGAACCTTTCAAGACCAGGATGGCCGGGCAATTGTCAGGCGGGATGAAGCAAAAGCTGGCATTATCCTGCGCGCTCATACACAAGCCGGCCCTGCTGGTCCTCGACGAACCCACGACCGGGGTTGACGCCGTTTCCAGGTCGGAGTTCTGGGAAATGCTGAAAAGGCTCAGGCAGCATAACATCACGGTCATCGTCTCCACTCCTTATATGGATGAAGCCATGCGGTGCGACCGGGTGGCCCTGATCCAGGCAGGAAGGGTCCTTTCCGTGGATACCCCTGCCAGGATCAGGGATGGTTTTACCCGGAAGCTCTTCAGCATCAAAGCTCCGGAAAAATATAAACTGATCAGCGCCCTGCGAAGTTTCCCTGAAACGCTAACGGCCTTTCCGTTCGGGGATTCGGTACACGTTACATTTCAGAATGACCGGATCAGCAGTTCCCTGCATGATTTCCTGGCAAGCGCGGGCATCGGCAGGGTGCAGGTCAACGAGACCTGGGCCGGTATCGAGGACAGGTTCCTGGAACTCATGGAAAGCAAGGATTAAAAATCATCGACATAAAAAAGAACATGAAAGATGCCGTAATAACGGTTCGGAACCTGGTCAAGAAATTCGGAAATTTCACCGCCAATGATCATCTCAACTTTGAGGTTTATGCCGGGGAGATTTTCGGTTTCCTGGGCGCCAACGGAGCCGGCAAGACCACGGCTATCCGCATCCTTTCCGGCCTGTCGAAACCGACTTCGGGAGAAGTGGTGGTGGCGGGATTCGATGCAGGTAAGAAACCGGAACAGATCAAGAAAAATATCGGCTATATGTGCCAGAAATTTTCGCTGTACGAAGACCTTACCGTGAAGGAAAACATTACACTCTACGGGGGTATTTACGGCATGACGAAAAAACTGATCAGGGAGCGGACCGGGAGCCTTTTGGAAAGGCTTCGTTTCGAATCTTACGCCAATAAACTGATTTCCGATTTGCCGCTCGGATTGAAGCAAAAACTGGCTTTTTCGGTCGCCGTCCTGCATGAACCGAAGATCGTTTTCCTGGACGAGCCCACCGGAGGAGTGGATCCCATCACACGCCGCCAGTTCTGGGAAATGATCTATGAGACAGCCTCCAGGGGAATCACTGTTTTTGTAACCACGCATTATATGGATGAGGCGGAATATTGCGACCGGATCTCCATTATGAATGAGGGTCGTATCGTGGCGCTGGATACTCCGGAGGAACTTAAGAAACAATATGATGCCGGCTCGGTTGAAGAGGTATTTATTCGTATTGCACGCCCGGGAAAGAAATAAGTTATGAAACGATTACTGGTATTTGTCAAGAAAGAGTTCCTGCATATTTTCAGGGATTTCCGGACACTGGTCATCCTGTTCCTGATCCCGGCGGCGCTGATCCTGCTTTTCGGCTTCGTGGTCAGCACCGACCTGAAAAACGCCCGTATCGCTTTCCTGGACCTTTCAAAAGACGAAATGACCCGAAAGATCACCGATAAGATCATTTCCTCGGGATTTTTTGAAAGGACAGACGATTTGAAAAGCCACGGGGACATTGAAAAAGTGCTGAGAGGCAGGAAAACCAAGGCGGTTATCGTATTCGGGCAGGATTTCGGGAGTCAGCTTATCAGCGAAGGCAGGGCGACTGTCAACATCATCACCGACGGATCGGAACCCAACATGGCCACCATGACCACCAATTACATCACCGCAGTCCTGAACGATTTTAACCGTGAGCTGGCCGCCTCGGCCACCGCCCGCGCTCCTCTTGTACAGCCGGAAGTCAGAATGTTCTATAACCCGGCATTAAAAGGCCAGCATATGTTCGTCCCGGGTGTCATTACCCTGATCATGATCCTGATCTGTGCGCTCATGACCTCCATTACCATCACCCGTGAAAAGGAATTCGGAACCATGGAAGCATTGCTCGTATCCCCCCTGAAACCGATCCAGATCATCCTGGGAAAGATCATCCCTTACTTTCTGTTGTCGTTCATCGACGTGATCCTGATCCTGCTCCTTTCCAGGTATGTTTTCGATTTACCGGTCAAAGGCAGTGTGGTATTGCTCCTTGCCGAATCGATGCTCTATATCCTGATGAGCCTTTCGCTGGGAATTCTTATCTCTACCGTTTCAAAGACCATGCAGCAGGCTATTTTCATCTCCCTGGTGGGAATGATGCTTCCCACGGTCCTACTTTCAGGATTTATTTTCCCGATCGAAAATATGCCTGAGGTTTACAACTGGATCAGCGCCATTTTGCCCCCGCGATATTTCATCACCATTATAAAAAACATCATGATCAAAGGAACAGGTTTCAGTTTTGTCTGGAAAGAAACCCTGATATTGGTTTTTTTCACTGTTATAACCATACTGATCAGCATCAGAAAATTTAAGATCAGGCTTGAATAAACGGGAGGAAAAAATGCGATGAGAACATTATGGTACTTAATAAGAAAAGAATTCATCCAGATCTTCAGGGATAAGTTTATAGGTAAGGCCATTTTCGCCATCCCGGTTGTACAGATGCTGATCCTGGTCCCTGCCGTGACGTTTGAGATCCGGAATGTAAAGCTGTGCATGGTCGATATGGACTTGAGCGCCGAATCCAGGTCGCTGGTCGGTCAGCTGGAAGGTTCGACCTTCTTCAAAGTCAATTATTCCACTTTTTCAGAGCAGGAAGCCATCAGCCTGCTGCATAGTGGCAAATGTGACCTGATCATCCAGATTCCGTCCGGTTTCGGGGAGGAATTGGGGAAAGGAAATCCTGTGAAATTGCAAGTATCCGCCAATGCGGTGAATGCCACCAACGCCCAGTTATCATGGGCATACATCAACGGGGTGATCCGTGATTACAACCTGAACATCCTGGCCGGAAAACTCGGCAGCCAGGCCATCACGGCCATTCCGCAGGTGCAGGTTACCAACCGGTACTGGTACAATGAACTGCTGAACTACAAGTACTATATGCTGCCCGGTATCCTCGGAATACTGGTGCTGGCTATCGGTTTCATCCTGGCCGGCCTCAACCTGGTCAAAGAAAAAGAAAGCGGAACGATCGAACAGATGAATGTGACCCCGGTGCGAAAGTACCAGTTCATCCTTGCCAAGATCATCCCTTTCCTGATCATCGGATTGATAGACATTGCCCTGGGCCTGTCGATCGGAAAGCTGGCCTTCGACATACCGTTTGAAGGCAGCATCGCCCTTTTGTTCCTTTGTTCGACGGTTTTCATGATCGCCGTACTGGGCCTGGCCCTGTTTGTTTCTACATTTTCCAGCACTCAGCAGCAATTCATGTTTACCGGCTTCTTCTTCATGATCATTTTCATCCTGATGAGTGGCATTTTCACCCCCCTGGAGAGCATGCCCGACTGGGCTCAGAAGATAGACCTGGTCAATCCGGTGGTTTATATCATGCGAATCAACCGGATGATCATGCTGAAAGGCTCCACTTTCAGCGATATCAGCCAGGAATTCTATGCCCTGGTGATACTGGCGGTAGTCACCACAACCCTTGCAGTGAACCGATACCGTAAAACAGCCTGATGATCTTTAGAAGCTATTTGATCACCGGGTAAGGAAAACCGGAGACCAGCCGGATGCGCTGGCCGGTCGACTGGGATTCCCGGGCCGCTTCTATGATCTCGAGTATGTGCAGGGAATGTTCTACATTGATCAGAGGTTCGAAACCTTCAGCAATGCTTTCACTAATGACCGATGCCCCCTGCTGCCAGACATAGGAGCCGGGATCCGTGGCAAACCGCTGCGGTTCTTCATGGTCGATGGTGGCCATTTCAACGGCAAACGGCATCCAGTCGTAACCGATCAGGTGCATGGCTCCTCCCGTGCCTACAATCGACACGGTCGGTTTATCCTGCCCCGTTCCCTGGTGGCCGTAAGGGTCGAAATAATTGAATCCGCACATCACGTGGGAAATGGCACCGCTTTGATGCTCCATCAAAATGCTGGCATTATCTTCCTCCTCGACTTTTATCTGGCCTTTATCCTCGACCGTCCTCTCCGGGGTCAGGATGTTGGTCATGGCCACCACTGATCTGACCGGTCCAAGAAGTCCCGTCAGCGTGGTCAGGTTATACACGCCCAGGTCAGGCATGCTGCCCCCCAGTTTCTCATAGAAAAAAGCCGACCAGTGAGGGCCAAGGTGACCGTAATGAGCATGGGCTGCCGCCACTTTGCCCAGTTTTCCATCCTGGATCTGCCTGGCCATAAAGGCAAACTGCGGGCTGTTGACAACAGCAGGCGCGCCCCACAGCCGGGTACCCTTCTGCCTGGCCAGTTGCAGCAATTCATGGCCTTCCCGGTAAGTATTGGCCAGGGGTTTTTCGCTCCAGACATGCTTCCCCTGTAAAATCGCAATTTTATTCAGCCTCCCGTGTTCCTGCATATCGGTAAGGTCGACCATCAGGTCGAATTCAGCGCCGGCCATCATCTGGTCGATGTGAGGGTACCGGTTAGGGATCTGAAATTCTTCAGCCCTTCTTCCGGCCCTTTCCGGTTTGATATCGCAGACACTTACTACTTCAGCGTATGGACAATCCTTCAGGTGCGGAAGATATACACCCGAGACACTTCCGCATCCTATGATGGCAATCCTGATCTTTTTTTCCGGCCCGTGTCCCATTGCCAGCGCCTTGACCAGTGAAGGGAGCATCATGGCTGCGGTGCCTGCCAGGGCAACATTGGAAATAAATTCTTTCCGGTTCATTTCTCAATTGATTTTTAGGTTATGAATAATTAGTCAACATGCTGATTTTCCGGACCTTGATCAAAGTCTTCGGATGACCATATAAAGCAAGTTATTCAAAACGGAAGTCACTTTCACTCCACCCGTTCGATAAGTCAATCAAAGTTACAATTCCGGAGCCTGTCAGGCAAGAAAATGCAATGTTTTTATTCCCCGATGGTCGTAAATCCACAGGATCTGTATGATACGCCGAATCACCGGATATCAAATCCGGATATCTCCTATTTACCGGGTTTAAAAAGCATGATCTTGCCAGGCTGCAATTTTCCCTCGCTGGAGATGAAGAGGTTTCCTTCCGGGCTGAAACAAATGCCTTCGGGTTGCGGAAACTGTTTGCGATTGAGATTGACCATGGCCAGCATTTCACCTTCTGAGGAACAGACCATCAGAATTTTTCCGACTGATCCCAGGAGGTAAACATCCCTGGTTTCCGGATGAATGGCAATACCGGATGGCATGAACGGCTCGTTTTCATCTCCCGCATCCGGGTTAATTGGATGATCGTTGCCCGGGGTGGAAGTGACGCCGTAATTCTTATACCTTAAGATCGAATCGGGATGGATCAGCAGGAACGGATCCCCGGTCAGCCGGCCGGTTACCACGTTGAAACCATAAACCGATTTCAGCTTGCTTTCCGGTTCTGCATTTAAAAAAGGAAACCCTTTACAGGCTATCAGAAGGTTCCGGTTAACAGGATCATAGGCCAGTCCTTCCGTATTGTTTCTCCCTGTCAGTGCCGTAGGAAATTCCGTTGTCAGAGGTTCGGCGGTCTCCAGATAAGCGGTCACTCTGTATAGCGTTCCGTTGCTTTTCAAAATCCAGGCGTCCTTACCCACAACCTCGATGCCTTCATAATCGCCGTCTTTGGCAAAAGCAATCTCCCGTTCGATTTTCCCCGATTTAAGATTGAATATAAAAATGACCCCTTTTTCATCCTGGATGCAGGCCAGCCTGTCATCGTCCGCAAAACCCAGGCCTGATATCTCCACCAGTGAATTTGGCAAGATCCAGGTTTGATCAGGATCTGAAAGCTGATAAGGGAAAGTGAAACCGGGTTTCTGAAAGAACGGCGCCGTTTCGTCTGCCTGTGGAATGATGGAACAGCCGTTTAATAACAGGATGAAAAGGAGGAATATGGTTGTGAACTGCATAACCGGGATGGACTGGCCTGACCAGATCCTAAATGATCAGATATTTGACAAGGAATGCTATTACGGTGATAATGATCCCTATCATGAATACATTGTAGGCTGCTCTTACCAGCCGGAACTTCTTCGACAGGATCTTTCCGAGCTCGTATTGGTTCTTCAACAGGGTGGAATACAGGTGTTCATCATCTTTCATCATTTCCTTCACTGCATTTTCATACTCAGCATAATCCATTTTGATGAAATTCCCGAAGAAGATCAGGTCGACATTTTTATTCTTCAGGTCTTCCCGGGTGAATTTCCGGGTTACGATGTTCGGCCGGGTGGATAAAATGGCAATGATGATCGTGATCAGGCAGACCACCAGGAAGATAATGATGGGCACGATGTCGTTCGAAATGGTGCCGATATTACCGGCGAGCATGGTAATAATGATCGAAATGATGATCGCATTGACCGAGATCAGGATATTCGATTTATTGTCGGCAATGGAGTTCAGGTTGATCTGGTTACGCGCCGTGATCCGGAACATGGTTTCCACCCCCCTGGAATAAACAAATTTCTCCCGGACATCCTCCTCTTTATTCGTCTCCATCAGCTTGCGGTGCCTCATCCGGTCAGACAGGCGTTGCAGGAAGGCTTCCTTTTGGGGCTGAAGCACCTGTTTTCCATAATCGGTGAAATAAATATGACCTGTGAAAAATTCGATGCTTCTCTTTTCAAACGTCCCGCGTTTCTGGAAGCCCGGATTCAAAAGGGCCGTTTCATCATATAGTATATCAAATTGTTCCAGGGCATTCCCGGCAGTGAGGAACATCATGACGGCATCGCACAAAACCTCAGCCAATTTATCCTTCGGTTCCTGGGGGACCCTGGTGGCCCGGATGATCTCCGCCATGTGACCTATGACCGATTGATCGATTTCATTGCTTTCCAGGAAATCAGAAGCAAGGCGAATGCTTTCTTCATGCCATTGGTCGCAATAATTTACAAAACCGGCACCATGGAACAGTGCGCTGAAACGAAGGAGGTTCATTTCATCGGGAGACAGGCCGGTATTCTCACCGATGGCCTCAGCATTTTTTTTCAGCGTCACCGCATACTTAAAATCATGAAATTTGATTGCGGGAAGGAGTTTTTCGCTTAGTAAGGTTGAAAGATGATGCTCTGCCCGGGCAATCAGATGATCATTAATTTCGCTCATAATCGACTGTAAATTAATAATTCAAATGTAATAAACAAAGTTATCGGAATAATGAATAATTTCATATCCTGATTAATTCTTTAACTTTTTTGCTTTTCGCTTGTTTACATACATTGCCTTGTTTTTAAAGATCAGCCTTACATGATCGCCATGCGAATAACGATAATCTTAGTTGTCCTGGCAGGATTCATCTTCCCTGATCTGTCAATTGCACAGAAAAAAACCACCGGACAGCCCATGCCGTTGTTTCGATCGGAAGAACCGTTACAGCTTTACCTTCAAGCCGATTTTAAAGCCGTCTTTTCCTTAAAGGATGATTCCACAAATTTACCAGCAACGCTGACCCTGACCGATGACAATGGCCAGGTAAAAAAAATAGGCATTGATATCCGTACCCGTGGCGTTACGCGGCGCAAGAGCGAAAATTGCAGGTTCCCTCCCCTGCGGCTGGAATTCCCGAAGAAAGAAATGAAAAGCACACCTTTCGAGGGTCAAAAGACACTTAAACTCGTTACCCACTGTGACAACGCCGGGCATTACGAACAGAATACCATCCTGGAATACCTGATCTATAAGGCATATAATATTCTCACCGACAGTTCCTTCAAGGTGAGGCCGGCAAAAATCGGTTATATTGATACCGGTAAAAAGACTGACACCATTCAAAAATTCGGTTTTTTTCTGGAGCGGGAAAAGTACCTGGCCGAACGGCTTCAAGGGACTGAACTGGAAACGGACAAGGTGCATCCTGACCGTTTGGACCCCTATCAGACCTGCCTTGTCGATCTGTTCCAGTACATGATCGGCAATACCGATTATTCGATCTATAATCTGCATAATGTCATCCTGGTTTATGATTCTGTCCGACAGTTCCCGCTAATCCCGATCCCTTACGATTTTGACTGGAGCGGATTGGTTTCAGCCATTTATGCCGTGCCCAATCCTATGATGAATACCGGCGACGTGACCGAGAGGATTTACCGGGGACTGAAGAAGGAACCTGAAACCGTAAACCGTGTCATAGAATTGTTTAACTCGAAAAAGACGGAGATTTACCTCTTATTTGAAAACGAAGGATTACTCGATGCGGCTGAAAAGAAAAAAGCTGTCAGTTACCTGGATGAGTTTTACAGGTTGATAAACGATGAACGGTCCGTCCGGAATGTGTTTTTTGATAACGCCAGGAATGATGCCAATGAGAAATGAGTGGATCAGGATATGGGTGATGGTAATTTTTCTGGCATGGACATTTCCTCTGCTAGGACTGGATAAGGAAGAGAAATCTGCCGTTGAAGCGATTAAAAACGGGAATATGGAAGGATTACAGGCCTATCTTGATAAACATCCCGATGCGAACTGCGAATTCAGCAACGGGAAGACGGGTCTGTACTACACCATCGAATATGACCGGGCTTACATGGGTGAATTCCTGCTGAAACGAGGGGCGGATCCCGGTTTGACGGTTGAGGACCATACCCTGCTAAACTGGGCCATCCGTTACGACCGGCCCCGAATCGCCAGGTTCCTGATTGAATATGGCGCAGATGTGAATCAGCCCGACAAGAATTCCGACTCACCGCTGATCTATGCCGCCAAATTCAACGATCTGGATTTATGCAGCATCCTGATCAACCGGGGAGCCGATCCCTTTTACACCAACCAGCAGGGCAAAAAGGCCAGCGATTATGCCGGCAATTATTACGATTCCCCTGTGTTCAAATACCTGCTTGACATAGAGGTATTGCTTGAAAAACAGAGCTACATCTCGTCCATGTACGACGGTCCTTACATTTTCCTTGAAGGAGAGGACCGTATTGTCATGACCTATTTCGAGCATGATCAGGCGGAACGCCTGACCCGCCTGATTGAAAAAACCATGGAGACAGGCCATTCGGACGTGGTAATCAGGGGCATGGGCCGGGACAGTAATTTGTACCACATCCGGCAGGAGTATCCTCCCGATTCATTCGAATACCGGACGACAGGAGACGTTTTCGTTCTGGGTGACATACATGGGAAGTACCATGCACTCCTCAACATCCTGGAAAACAACGGGATCATAGACTCAGACCGAATGTGGACCTTTGGCCAGGGCCAGCTTGTGCTGCTGGGGGATGATTTCGACCGCGGCGCTCATGTCACGGAAACATTGTGGTTTCTGCACGAACTGGAGATCCAGGCCATGAAATCGGGAGGCAAGGTCCACCTGCTACTGGGAAACCATGAAATCATGGAACTCACTGGCGATGACCGATATCTCCACAGCAAATACCGGTATTTTACACAATTCAGCGGCATAGACTATTTCCGGTTGTATGAGAAAAATACCATCCTGGGAAAATGGCTGCGAAGCAAGAACATCATCGTCCAAATCAATGGCAATTTATTTCTGCACGCGGGAATATCCCCGCAATTCGCGCTTTACGATTACTCTTTCCCGGAGATAAACCAGAGGGTGCGGGATTACCTGAATTCCGATTACGGTATCGTGAAGGACAGCCCTGAGGACATCATCCTGGGCGGAATAGGCCCCTTGTGGTACAGGGGCTATATGCACCTTAACGAAGGATTTCCCGAAATCACCCAGGATTTTGTGGATGCTTTGCTGGACTCAAAGGGGCTCCGGAGGATGATTGTCGGGCACAACGAACAATCGGCCATCACGACCTCCTACAACGGAAAAATTATTTCCACCGACGTGGCGATCGATGAAAGCGGGGAATCGGCGCAAGGATTGCTGATTTCCGGTGATTCCATTTTCCGGTGCTTTTCTGACGGAAAAAGGAACCCGGTTCAGCCTTCCGAATGACGTTCGCCCGTTTCACCTCATGCTTATTACCCTATTCTTTTCCTCTGTGCCGGACCTGTTTTGAATTCGTTTAAATTTGACGAGATCAATTCACATCAGTCCTTTATGGCTAACCAGCGGCACCTTGTCAAAACCCTCGGCCTGACTTACGTCATCATTTTCGTAATTGCCAACATCATCGGTTCAGGCGTCTACAAAAAGATCGCCCCGATGGCCGCGGAACTGCACTCTTCCGTGTGGATCCTCCTGGCCTGGATCGTGGCAGGCATCATCACCATCTTCGGTGCGCTTAGTAATGCAGAAGTGGCCGGGTTGCTGGCCGATACCGGCGGGGATTACGTCTATCTGAAAAAGATCTACAACCGGTTCTTCTCATTTCTTTACGGATGGTCGCTTTTCGCTGTCATCCAGACGGCCACGATCTCCTCCCTGGCCTACGTATTCGCCCAGTCGCTCAACAGCATCGTGCCAATACCGGATGTGGTCCCCTCTTTGCATTCATTTCATCTAGGGGATGTTTTTTATCCGTTCCGGAACTCCGGCGTGAAGCTGGTTGCCATTGTCCTCATCCTGCTGCTCACGTTCCTGAACATTACTGGCCTGAAAAGCGGCGCCAGGACCAGCAAATTAATCCTTGGAATGGTATTCCTGGGATTGCTCGTGATTGTGGTCTTTGGCCTGTTACATGTCAGGCATACCCCGGAGAACTTCATGAATTTCGGGGATCTGTCAGGCGGGACCGTAACCATGTCCTCCTTTTTCACCGCCATGCTGGCCGCATTCTGGGCATACCAGGGATGGGTCTCCGTCGGCTTCGTCGGAGGGGAGATCAGGGATGCCCGGAAGAACATACCGAAAGGTATTGTGATCGGGGTTTTCATCGTAATTGCCATTTACCTGCTGGTCAATCTGACCTACCTTGCCCTTTTATCCATACCCCAGTTGGAACAGATCAATTCTTCCGACAACCAGATCGCGGCGGTCGAAGCGGTCCGGAGCTTCTGGGGCAACGGTGGGGCATTGTTCATCGGACTGCTGATCCTGCTGACCACCCTGGGATGCACCAATGCCAGTATCCTGACCGGAGCCCGGCCTTACTATGCCATGGCGAACGACCGGCTTTTCTTCCGGGGGATCGGGAAACTGAACCGGGCCAACGTCCCCGGCCAGTCGCTGCTTTGGCAGGGAATATGGGCGTCGGTACTGGTCCTCTCCGGCACCTTCGACCAGCTCACCGACATGATCATCTTTGCCGTTTTCATTTTCTACGGCGCCACCTCCCTGGGGGTGATCCTCCTGCGCCGTAGAATGCCCGAAGCGCGCCGTCCATACAAGGTCTGGGGCTACCCGGTGGTGCCGGCCATTTATATCCTGTTTTGCGCTTACCTGTGCTTCAACACTATCGTCACACGGCCACGCGAGGCTGCCATTGGCACCGCGCTGATCCTGGCCGGGATACCGGTCTACCTGATTATGCAAATAAAATATTCCAAAAAAAATGGATGATAAGTTAAAGAAGTACCTTTATTGCTTGATTTTAGAGCCTTTTGACTGGAAATTATGATGCCTGAAACTTTAACCGATAAACCCTTTGCGCTGGCCGCTTTGTCGGTATGTAACCTGCGCGCCATCCCTGACCATACCTCGGAGCTGGTTTCCCAGGTCATGATGGGAACCCCGCTGAAAGTGCTGGAATACAGGGATAAGTTCTACTATGTCGAAACCCCCGAAAACTACCTTGGCTGGCTGGATGCCAAGGGATTGCAGCTTATGACCGATGAGGCATTTGAGTCCTGGAAGTCCTCGAAACGTTATCTTTTCTATGAAATTAGTGGTTTTGCCTTCGATTCCCCCGGCCATAAGGGAGTGGCGGTGACTGACCTGGTATTGGGCGACCTGTTCGAAGGAGAACAGGAGATTGAAGGATTCCTGAAGCTGAAAACCCCCGACGGCCGGATCGGGTATGTCCGGCAGACCGACTGCATTTCGTTCGATAAATGGGTCACCCTTGAACCGGATGTGGCGCCTGTCCTGTCATTCGCCCGACAGATGATAGGCTTCCCCTATATGTGGGGCGGAGCATCCAGTAAAGCAGCCGATTGCTCGGGATTCACCAAGCTGATGTACTATACCCGCGGGATCATCCTGGCCCGCGATGCCTCCCAGCAGGCCCGGTATGGCGGGCCAATCGGAATCAGCCGCCTGGAAAACCTGGAGCCGGGCGACCTGCTCTTTTTCGGAGCGTCGGCGGACCGGCCAGGTCATGTCGGTATCCATCTCGGCAATGGCGATTTCATCCACTCCTCCGGCCGGGTGCACGTGAGCAGCATCATTCCCGGCAACCCGAAGCACGACCCAGAACGTCACTTTGTTGCGGCACGCAGGATACCGGGATTCGAAGGTACGGAAGGAATCGTCAGGGTGAGGGAGCACGGCTGGTACTGAGCAAAAGCATAGAAATTAGTTGTTATATAGCACAACATATTTTACACTTTTTCAATACTGTTAAGAAGCA
>CAZUDV010000017.1:0-86095 GCA_964619555.1 uncultured Bacteroidales bacterium
CCGGATGCAACCTCGCCGACGGGACTGAAACGACCGTCACAGTTGTGGCTGATCCATCCTGGCTGACAAATTCCGTCACCCAGACCGGAACCTGTACCATAGGCAACAGCGTAACGCTTAGCGCAAGCGTCAGCGGTGGCCTGGGCGGTGCGATCTCCTGGATCCGCTCGGATAATGCAACTCCGGGAGCGGGTACTGAAGTGCCCGTTGCGACAGGCGATGCCCCCGGCGCGGGAACCTGGTACTACCGGCCATCTTATGCCCCGACTGGCAATGGCTGCGACCTGTCAGACGGTGCGGTGACCCCGGTAACCTTCTACCTGCCCGTGAAGATCAGCGGTAACTTGACCTATTACAACACTGCCAATACGCCATTGACCGCAGGTGACGCTACGCTGAACCTTTACAATTCGGCAGGCGATTATTTCAAGGGAACAGTCGGTATTAACACTTCGGGTTATTATGAATTTAATAACTGCTGTCCCGATAGTACCTACTACTTCATCATCACCTCCACTCACCCGACCACGGCTGCGGTCAACGCTACCGACGCCGCACAGGTCAACTGGTGGGGCCCGAATGCTTACCTGATCGAAATGGTGAGGTTCATGGCCGGTGATGTGGACCGGAATGAAACCTTTTCGGCAATCGATGCCCAGAAGATCCAGCAGAACTTTGTCTATGGCACGGCATTCACCAGGCCGCCGTGGACATTCTGGAAAGCCGGGGAAAGTATCAATACGAATCCTTTAACGGCGAACACATTGCCCGATTATCCGAGCGTTTTCGTGCCGGTCGGCAGCAGCCCGGATGTGGATATGTACGGCATGGTGACTGGCGACTTCAACCGGAGCTTCGATCCGAGCCCGCTAAAAGCAGCTTCATCTACCCTGGAACTGGTATACACCGGCGTCAGGCAGATGAGCAACAACTCGGAATTCGATCTGCCCGTCCAGTTGCTCAGCGGTTCAAAGGTCGGAGCAGTTTCGCTCATCCTGAACTTCCCCGAAGAACTCGTTGAAGTGACCGATGTCCGCATGGATGGCGCCGGTGGCACCCTCAACTGGGCTGTCTTCGGCAATGAGCTCCGGATCGGTTGGAATACTTCCGCCCCGATCAACCTTCCCGACGGCGCTGAACTGCTGACGCTAAGGCTCAGGACCACCAGCGACTTCACCATTGGTAATACGATCGCCATTTCACTGGCTTCCAGTCCGTTGAATGAACTGGCTGATGAGATGTTCCAGGTTATCGGCAACGCCGTACTGGGTATCGATGTGATCGAAGCCACAACGGTGGGAGTCGATGAAGACCCGGTTCCGGAAAGCTATAAACTCTCCATGAGCTGCTACCCGAACCCGTTCATGAACTTCACCACAATCAGCTATACCCTGCCGTTCGATGGAAAGGTTACCCTGGAGATCAGCAGCATGATCGGCCATGAGATCACCACCCTGGTGAGCGAAACCCAGCCGGCCGGGAACCATACCGTGGAGTTCCATACTCCCGGAATGGAAAGCGGCATCTTCACCGCCACTTTACGGGTGAAATCGGCGAAGGATGAACTGGTCAGGACGATCAAGCTGGTTCATAACAAATAGATCCATTAATTGAATGAAGAAGGTGTCCGTTCAGTATGGGCACCTTCTTTTTTTATTGTCTTAATTTTTTTTATTTTTACCGTTATCCGAATGTCACAACATTGAAATTCATTATCATTATTCTGAGTCTTATCCTGGTCTATCTGCCAGGGGTCATCCGATCACAGGACGCACCGGTAACAACGGCCGGACGTATTACGGACGCCACCCCGGGAAATCCTGCTGTTCCCGTTCCGGTGACAGTTACCGGGTTCAATGATATCGGCCATTTTACCCTGACCCTGGTCTTCGATACGACCCGGGTCCGTTATGTATCGGCAACGTCTCACGCTGCCCTCACCGGAATGACCACAACGTATTTTCACCCTTCCGGGAATACCCTGGGTAAACTGGTTTTCGCCTGGACCGGTGCATCCAACATCAGTCTCCCGGACAATACCCCGATCATTGACATGATCTTCTCTTATGTGCTGGGTACCGGAATGCTGACCTGGGATTACTCCTATGGTTCGGTATGCCAGTATAAAAGTTATATCGGAGAAGTTCTCACTTTATTGAATGACAGTCCTGAATACCAGTTCTACCTGAACGGCGGGATCTCCAACCGGACCGCCCCGGTTACCATGGCGCCGGTCTTCAGCACCCCGTCACCGGGCCCTTTCCCCGTTGTCATCACCGTGAACGGCTTTACGAATATCGGAGCGCTGACGCTCTGGATGGAATACGATCCGGCTGTGATCACCTACCTGAACAGTTATACCAAAAATCCGGCATTCGGTTCCAGCTTCCTGGTGGGCGATATGGCTGGTTTCGGGACCAAAAGGCTGATCGTCATCCAATGGTACGGAAGTGTGGTATCGCTGGCCAATGGGGCCACTCTTTGTACCCTCAGTTTCAACTACCCTTCCGCCAGTTGCGATGCCTGCCCGCTGTCCTGGTACGACAACGGCCCGTCGTGCGAATATGCCGATGGATCGGACGTTCTGATCGATATGCCGCAATCAACCTATTATCAGGATGGTTATCTGCCTGAGGCCCTGCAATATATGTGGACAGGAACGACCAGCAGCGCCTGGGACGACCCATCCAACTGGAATGCCTGCGGGATTCCTGACATCACCCGTAATGTCATCATCCCGGATGTATCACCCCTTCATTTCCCGGTCCTGACCGTTACGGGATCCTGCAAGACACTGAAAATCCAGTCGGGTGCCACCTTCACCGTCGGCCCGACCGGGACCCTGGAAATCGGTGAAGAACTTTAAGATATGAAAAGTTTAATATTCAAGCTTCATTTTCCGGGAAAACTTGTCTATCTTTAACCTGGATCACATTTCGGCAATGAATCAGGATATGACAGTACTGGTTGCAGATGACCACACAGTTGTGCGGGAAGGATTAAAGAAGATCATCGGTTCAATCCCGTCTGTGAAAGTCATTGAAGAGGTATCGAACGGATTGGAAGCTTTGTCGCTGATCAGGGATAAAGAATACGACCTGGTGGTTCTGGACATTTCGATGCCAGGATTAAGCGGGCTGGATATTTTACTTCAATTGAAAAATCTGGGCTTGAATAAGCGGATACTGATCTTAAGTTATCATTCCGAAGAACAATATGCGCTCCGGGCCATAGCCCTCGGGGCATCGGGATATATCAACAAGGGGGCTGGCTTCGATGAGATAAAAAAGGCGATCATGAAGATCCTGGAAGGAGGCAATTATATCAGTGCTTCCCTGGCGGAAAAAGTCATTTTCAAGCCTGATCAGCTGGTTCAGAACGAAAAACATGAACTTCTCTCCCAGCGGGAATTCCAGGTGATGTGCCTGCTGGCGAAAGGATACACCAATCACCAGATTTCGGAGATGGTTTTTATCTCCGGCAAGACCATCAGTACTTACCGCTCCCGGATCATGGCCAAAATGGGTATGCATTCCAATGCAGAGCTTACCCGGTACGCCCTGGAACATCATTTAATCGATTGATTGCGCTTAAACACTTAAGGGAGTGATGGCCAGGTAAAATGTATTGTAAGTATGCACCTACAGTTTTTATAGTTTGTAATCATTGGTCCGGGTATTAGTGTAAAGAAATGCTTACAGCCAAATAAGCCGGTTTCTGCAGTGTAATAATCATTTAGGTAGTAATTTAGATATCAATATAGGTTCCTGGGGATTTAGATAAGTGTAGAGTGAAGAAGACCTGGCCCTTTGATGGATATACCTTTTTCTACCCCAGGAGCTTATAGTTTAGAACAGGAGTTTTGGTACCTGAAAAAGGTGTCATTTGGTAAGGCCAATTAATCCCGCCATAGTTTGAGTCCGGTAAGCGGCCGTCTGGTCAACGGCTGCCTGACCGGACACTTTTTTTCCACCATTTTATGATTTCCGTTATCGGTCATCTGCCCATTTTCGGGCAAATTGGCGAATTTTCTATATGGCTGTATAACAACTATTTATATCATAATTAGGGAAGTTTCCCTTCCAGTACGCCCGGTATCGGGCAGACGGCCGGTAAAAGCTGGAAGATTATGGCTCCTTAATAATTGTATCATACTGATTTTATGATTCTTAGTATATTTGGTATATTTCTTGCTAGAATAAATATCCCTACTAACCCAACATCTTGAAAAGACATCTTCTTTTCATCGGATATGAGCCTTCCCCGGTAGATAAGAGCATGATGGATTATCATGCTCTTTACGGGAAGGCTTTTTTCATTGACGATATCAGGCCAGGTTAGTACATAGTTTGCGACACATAAAGTGAAGATTCAGCTTTTTCCATGAGGGGATGTTAGACTATCCACTTGGGGAGCCCTCCCTGAGATGTCAAACATCCCTGATTTTTTATTAGGAAGACCTCACAGGTCACCTCACAGGTCACCTCACAGGTTGTCAACCCAAGAAAATTATCAACCGAACGGGTATAATTTTCATTTTCCCGGATTAACAGACATAACCCACCTCACAGGTCACCTGTGAGGTCCTAAAACTTAATCCTATGGAAAATCTTGACTTTGGTTTCTTTTACCACATTTACAACCGTGGAAATAACCGTGAAAAATTGTTCTACGAACCATGGAATTATGCTCATTTCATGGACCTTTATGTTAAGTACATCCATCCCATCGCAGACACCTATGCTTACTGCCTAATGGGAAATCATTTCCATTTCCTGATCCAGATAAGAGATCAAAAGGAAATTGAATTAGTAAATCCTGAGAACAGACCTCTGTGGCGATATTTTGCCGATTTCTTCAATGCGTACGCTAAAATGATCAATCTGAAATATGGCCGCACCGGCAGTTTATTCCAGGAAAGGTATAGAAGAAAAAAAGTGTACTCGGAAAAGTATCTCAGACAGCTTATACATTATATTCACTATAATCCTGTTAAGCATGGAATATCAGATACCTATGATAATTACCCCTACTCCTCTTACCCATCTATCATTTCCGGAAAAACCTCCCGATTGAAGAAAGATGATGTGATAGAGATTTTCGATGATATTGATAACTTCATTTTCTTTCATAAAAAAGAACCTGATGTCGAAGTAATTAATGAATTTATTGAAGATGATTAGACGACCTCACAGGTGACCTGTGAGGTCACCTGTGAGGTCAGTCCCCCCACCCCACCCCCCACAATATTACCTTTCCACCGGAAATTGGATTAATCTATCTCAAACCAACTTCCAAAATAATGAACCTTATTAAACTGCCCCTGCTCCTCCTCACTGCCCTTTTTTCTCTCTCTTCCATTCCATTATATCCACAATCCTCCCATGACCGATATATCAAATCCAGGTCCATCACCCCAGACGGCCGTGAAATAGTCGGTATCCTGGTCCCGGGCAAACCGCCCGACTCCCACCGCGAACCAATCGCCAACCCATCCCGCAGCAGTACTATCCTTCCGCTGGTGCCGGCATACGACTGGTCATTCGGATGCTCCGCTACTTCTGCCGCCATGGCCGCCGGCTATTACGACAATAACGGCTATACGAACATGTACACCGGCCCGACCAATAGCGGAATGGCTCCAATGAACAACAGTACCTGGGGAACGACGGTCATAAACGGCGAAACCCAGTCCCTCTGCCCTATCAGCGCTACTATGAACGGCCTTGACGGCCGTTCATCCCGTGGCCATGTGGACGATTATTGGATCCTCTATGGCAGCTCCTCAACTGACCCCTACATCACAAACGGTTGGGCTCAACATGCTTATGAAGATTGCACCGGAGACTTTATGGGCACCAACCAGTCAGCCCTCGGAAATATCGACGGCGGGACCACTTTTTACAACTATACCGATGGTTCACCACTTTACAACTATACCGGCGGGGAACCGGGAAGTATTGACGGCTGCCACGGAATGCGGGACTTCTTCGAATCACGCGGGTATTCAGTAGCTTATAATTACAACCAGTATATCTATGGATATAACGGCAATACGCTCGGATTTACCTTTAACCAGTATAAAAATGAAATAGACAGCGGCCGCGTGGTACTCATACAGGTCGATGGCCATACCATGCTGGGTATGGGTTACGACGACTCCGGAAATACCGTCTACCTCCACGATACATGGGATTACAACATGCATTCCATGACCTGGGGAGGAGAATATTCCGACATGCAGCACTTTGGCGTAACAGTCGTAAAACTGGTCCCCGTTAACTTCATCAATGCCGCATTTATTGCCAATAACCTGTTTCCGGCAACAAATACCACCGTAGACTTCACCGACCAGAGTGCCGCCAATCCGGCCATCACCAGCTGGAACTGGAGTATTTCCCCACCTGCCTTTACCTATGTCGACGGAACCTCATCCGCCTCGCGCCACCCTAAAGTACAATTCACCGCTGAAGGAACCTATACCGTAACACTGATCGTTTCAAACGGCTCGGCCAACGATACGGAAGTGAAAACAGATTACATCCATGCCTTTGACTGCTCGAATTTCTCAGTCCCTTTCACGGAAGATTTTGCAGGCTCCGCCCTGCCTCCCTGCTGGACCATCGCGGATCATGAAGGGAACGGACAGGTCTGGAGCTTTACCAATCCAGGTAACCGGACCATAAATACTTCCACATCCGGAAATGGTTTTGCCATCCTCGACAGCGATTTTTACGGCAGCAGCAACAGCCAGGACTGCGACCTTATATCCCCGGTGATCGATTGCTCGGACGTACTGGCCGTGATCCTTTCGTTCGAACATTATTTCCAGGACTATCCGGGTTCCTCGGCAACCTTATCCTGCTCCCCCGATGGAGGAGGTACCTGGACCCCGCTCCAGGTGTGGACATCTTCCACCAATAACCCGGTAACCTATTACGAGGACCTTAGTGACCTGTTGGCCGGCCAGGATAGTGTGCGCTTTAAATGGAACTATACCGGTACTTATGGATTTTTCTGGGCTGTCGATGATATAGCAATTCATTCGGAAGTGCCTGGTTTATGGGTCGGCCCTGCGTCAACAGAATGGAACCAGGGGTCCAACTGGGCCGATGGCAACGTCCCCGGAAGCACAACCGATATCATGATCCATCCACAGGCATCGAACTGGCCCGTTTATCCCGGTAATTTTACCATCGGCACGAACTGCAACAGCCTGACCCTCGACGATGGAGCCTGCATGACCGTAAACGGTAATCTCACTGTATCACCGGGTAAAAGCCTGGCATTCAACGGTGATGGCACCCTGACCGTCACCGGCGACTGGACTGACCAGGGTAATTTCACGCCCGGAACGGGGACAGTCAATTTCAGCGGAACTGCCAACGCTACGCTCACTGTAGTGGATATCCTCAGCAATTCCGTTTCGGATTACACCAGGACAACCTTCCCTGCCGGCATGACCACCCTTACGGATGCCTCCGCCGGGCCGAGCGGCACGAATGCATCCATGGATGTCCCGCTGGGCTTCAGTTTTCATTACATGGGCAATGCATACACACAGGCCAGGATCACCACCAACGGATATGTTATCCTCAATATGACCGGATCGAATTCGGCCAATAACAATTATCTGTTTACAACTGACGTTCCCAACACCACCCTGGCCCCGTGGTACGATTACCTGAAAGCGGATGGAACCGGTTTTATCCGCTATAAATCGGAAGGCACCTCTCCGAATATGGTTTTTACGGTCGAATGGTACCGATTGCTGACATACCCCTCAACCGCCACTTCCCGGATCCGGTTCCAGCTGAAATTATTCGAATCCACCAGGGCTATCGAATTCCACTACGGTACTGCGGAAGGAGGCACTCATCACGGCAGTGAAAGTGCTTCTATCGGTATAGAAGATGCCACCGGGGGTCCGGATCACTTCATCGAAGCCACCACGGGATCCACCACGACCGGGATCGCCAACCTGAAAAGCAACCTGAACTGGCCTACCGAAAACTACCGTTTCACCCCTGCCATGCAGGAGAAAAATTTCCACCATGTGACCATCAGCAAGACCGGCGCTGTCATGAATCTCAACGGGAATATAACCATCAACGGTACCTTGACGGTGGAGGAAGGCGCCAACCTGAAAATAACCTCCGGTAAAATAGTTAATATCAACAATTTGTGATATTCTATCAGCATCCTTCGTTAATTTAAACCCTAAACTGGTTTTTTCATTATATTTTTGTTGTCTTTTTTCAATTAATCCAATCAGACAACGAACAGCAAATGAAAATACCAGTTATATACGGAGTTATACTCATACTCTCACTCATCTTCATTCATTCTCTGCATGCCCAGGATTCTGCCATTAAGCCTGCATTCATCAGCACCGGCACATACCTGGGGGAAACGCCTCCGCTCCGTGACCTGCCTGTCATTTCAGAGGAGGACTGGCAGAAGATGGAAGCCAGGGCAAAGCAGAAACTGCTTAACCCCAAGCTGGAAAACCGGGCTTATCCTTTTGCCGAAACCGCCCTTCCTAAAGGCCCCGATCCGGTATGGCAAAGGGCTATGGGGGCAAATGGCAGGGGCTCGCGTGCCCCTATTATGAATTTCCAGGGACAGACATCGCCCTATTTTCCCCCCGACGCCAACGGAGTGGTCGGACCCAATCACTACATGCAGACCATCAACACCACTTATGCGATCTACAACAAATCCGGGGCGCTGGTGGCTGGTCCTACGAACATGAACCTCCTGTTCAGCGGTGTAACCGGTTCCTCCTGCAACGACGGGGATCCCATCGTATTGTATGATGAACAGGCTGACCGGTGGTTTGCGGCTGAATTTTCGCTTTGCGGCTCCAATGATTACATGCTGATGGCTGTTTCCACTACCAATGATCCAACAGGAACCTGGTACGCTTATTCTTTCGATGTGGCCGATGTGCCAGATTATGAGAAGTTTGGCGTCTGGCAGGATGGCTATTACATGGGCACGAATACTTACTCGGGCAATGATATTTACGTCTTCCAGCGCTCCCAGATGCTCATCGGAGGTACGGCGCAGGCGGTGGGTTTCGATAATCCCTGGAGGCCGACCACCATCGATGGTTTCATGTGTGTTCCACCGGTGGACAATGACGGTGTGTTTGCCCCCGCCGGCTCCCCGGGTATCTTCATCACCATCAACGATGATGCGATTGCAGGTGGAAGCGACCAGCTCTGGATCTACGAACTGGATGTCAACTGGACCACCCCTGCCAGCTCAACCTTTTCCCGCACTCAGCAAATCAACGTAACGCCTTTCGACAGCAACTTTGGCACCGACTGGGATAATATCTCGCAACTCAACACCACCAAGCAACTCGATGCAATTCCGCAGGTGATCATGAATGTGCCGCAGTACCGGAATTTTGGCGCTTACCAGACCATCGTCTGCTGCCATACCGTAGATGTCGATGATACCGATCATGCCGGAATCCGGTGGTATGAACTGCGGAAAACCGGCGGATCCTGGATGGTCCGGCAGCAGGGTACCTATGCGCCGGATAGCCATTCCCGCTGGATGGGAAGCATTATGCTGAACGGCGACAATGAGATCGCCCTGGGCTATTCGGTGTCAAGCTCGGCCATCTATCCCGGGATAAGGTATTGCGGCCAGAGTAGTTTGGGCTATGAAGCGGGAGATGGAATGATGGATATTGCCGAGTCGGTCATCCAGAACGGTTCCGGCAGTCAGACTGCCACGAACCGCTGGGGGGATTATTCCAACTTGAGCGTCGATCCGGTGAATGATTCGGTCTTCTGGTTCACCACCCAGTACCTCAACAGCTCCGGCAGCAGGCTGACCCGTATCGCTTCTTTCGATATTCCGCCAGGACCGGGTATCTGGAGCGGTGTTACCTCTGCTGACTGGAATGTTGCTTCCAACTGGCTCGACGGAACTGTCCCGTTAAGCTCCAATAATATCACCATTCCCCCGGCTGCGCCCAACTGGCCGGTTTTCAACGGGAACCTGGCGCTCGGGACCAATTGCGGCAATATAACCATGAAAGGTCCTTCACAATTGACCATTTCCGGAAACCTGGCCATCGGGAGCGGAAAGGTCATTTCGGTAAACGACAGCGCCATAATTAAACTCGGAGGAAATTGGACCAACGCGGGGGATTTCACCTGCGGAACCGGTACCGTTGAATTCAATGGAAGCTCTGCGGCAGTATTGACCGGTAAAACCCAGACCAGCTTCGGGTTATCCAATTATGTAACGGATACTTTCCCGGTTGGGATGGTCAATCTCACCGATGCCACTACTTCAGGGGCCACAGGAGATGATGATTCCGAAGATGTCACGCTGCCGTTTACTATTTATTTTTCCGGGGTCGCCTATACCACGGCGCATATCTGCACCAATGGCTGGCTTTCCCTTAATGGCTCCGGGTCGTCCGAATATGAAAATAGCTTTTTGTTTACGGGAGATGCTCCCAATGTGACCATTGCACCCTGGTTTGACGATCTGAGGGATGATAACACCAGCTCCGTGAAATACAAAACTGACGGATCGGATCCCAACCGGGTTTTTACAGTAGAATGGTACCGGGTCAGGTCATATGCCGGTGTCCAGTACGTCAGGATCAGTTTCCAGGTAAAGCTGTATGAAACCACAAATACCATCGAGTTTCATTACGGAAACGTAGAAAGCGGCACTCATAATGCTGCCGAAAGTGCGTCCGTCGGCCTGGAAGATGCTACCGGAGGCCCTTACCATTTCATCGATGCCACGACCGAATCCATGGTTTCCGGAACGATTGGCCTGACCAGCCTGAACGACTGGCCGTCATCTAATTACAGATTTATACCGAACCTGAAGGAAGAATTCCATCATCTCATTGTCAACAAACCCGGTTCATCCGTCAATGTTAGCACTGATGTGGACATCAATGGAAGTGTAACGGTTAATCCCGGCAGTGCTCTGAACGTACCACCCGATAAAACCGTAAATGTTATCGCAGAATAATAAATCGGTGACTAAATGACTCCCGGTTAATCAATGTTTCTTCGCTTCCTTCACCTTTTCCACCAGCACCGGCAAGATCTGGTGCACATCGCCAACAACTCCATACTCGGCTGTTTCGAAGATAGGTGCATCCTTGTCGGTATTGATGGCGATGATGTGTTTGGCGGCGCTCACCCCGCCCAGGTGCTGGATGGCACCCGATATGCCCAGGGCGATATAGACGTTGGGGGCAATGATCTTTCCGGTTTGACCGACGTGCTCGTGATGAGAGCGCCAGCCTTCGTCGGAAACAGGCCTGGAGCAGGCTGTAGCCGCCCCTAGGACATTGGCCAGCTCCTCCAGCGGGCCCCATTTGTCGGCACCCTTCATCCCACGGCCGCCGGATACCACCACATCCGCATCGGTCAGCAGGATCTTGTCGGTGACCTTTTTAACATCGATGACCTTCGTGGCGAAATGACCATCCGAAAGCTCCGGTGAAAAGGCTTCTATCACTGCGTTTTCATCCGCTTCATGGGTTTCCACTGAATTCGGGAACAGCGTGAGTATCTTTTTAGGGGACCGGATGGTGATGTGACCGATGGCTTTTCCTGTGAAAACGCTCTTTTTGACAACAAAGGGAGAAATCGAATCGGGCAGGGCATTCACGCCCGAGGCTATCCCGGCTTTTAACTTCACAGCAACCCTGGGGGCCAGGGCCTTGCCGGTAAAATTGTGTGAAAAGACCACCACATCGGCGCCTTCTTTTTCAGCCACCTGGGCGATGACAGCAGCAAAGGCCTTATTGATCAGGCCGTTGATCCGGCTGTCTTCCACCTTTATGATCCTGGAAGCCCCATAATGCCCCAGTTTTTTCAATTCTTCCTCCGTTACATTTCCTATGGAAACCGCAATGGCTTTGGTATTCATCTGAACGGCCAGCTGATGGGCATAAGAGACGAGTTCAAAACTGATCTTCTTGAACTTTCCGTCCCAGTTTTCTGTGAAAGCAAGTACTGACATAAATTACAAATTTCAAATTCCAGGTTAAATGAACCCACGCCCTTGGATTCCCCCTCCCTTCTGGAAGGAAGGGGGACAGGGGGAGAGTTTTTATATGATCTTCAAATTATTCTTCATTACTTCGATCAGTTCGCCGACATTCTCCGCCTCGATCATCTTACATTTCGCATGGGCCGGCGGCATTTCGAAACTGGTAAACTCCGTAAGCGCTTCAGGCTCGACGGATGATTTAACCGTCAGGGGCTTGGTGCGTGCCATCATGATCCCCCTCATGGATGGGATCCTGGGTTCCTTCGAAATACCTTTCTGCACTACCGCAACGAATGGCATGGTGGTTTCCAGTACCTCCTGACCGCCGTCAACTTCCCGGTTCAGCTTTACCTGCCCGTTCTCGAGGGCCAGGCCAGAAACGGATGAAACCGAAGGGCAATCCAGGAACTCGGCCAGCATGCCTCCCACGGTCGAGCCGTTGTAGTCGCTCGACTCGATTCCGCAAAGGATGATATCATACGGCTGAGTTTTGAGGAAATCGGCGATTTCAGCCGCCACCTGGTAGGCATCTTTAGCTTCGGCATCCACCCGCACCGCGTCATCAGCCCCGATTGCCAGCGCTTTCCGGAGGGTAGGCTCAACATCCGTTTTGCCAACGGAAATGACGGTCACCTTTTCAACCGTCGTGCCGGAAGTTTCCTTGATTTCGAGAGCCCGTGTCAGTGCCAGCTCGTCCCAAGGGTTGATGATCCATTGCACCCCGGCGGCGTCGAAATTCTTATTATCGCCGGTGAATTTGATCTTCGTAGTGGTGTCAGGGACGTTTGAAAGACAGATAAGGATTTTCATCGATTCGATTGTTCTATTGTTCTATGACTCAATTGTTCAATTGTTCTATTGTTCTATTGTTCAATTGTTCTATTGTTCAATTGTTCAATTGTTCAATTGTTCTGTTGTTCAATTTTAAATGTCAGGAACAAAAATAGGATTTATTTTGATAAGGCCAAATCTGTATACTTAATCAATTGGTTGATCTCTAAGTGCAATGCATTAAGCTCGTTAAGATTTGTCTGATAGTCATTGCCGGAGATTAAAGAACGATGTACGGATTTCTCGTTCCAATCCTGGGATTCCTTTAAAGAACCTATAGCAATCCGGTAAAATTTGATTTTATCCTTTTTATTATACCTTCCAAAACCTTCAGCGATATTGGCAGAAATAGAATCGACCGCCCTCACGAACTGTGAGCCAACAGTGTTCTTTGGAAAGTGATCCCAGGAGATTACCATGTTCCAGACTTTATTGCTAAGGTGAAATGCTCTTCTGTAAGCATCAATGTCGTTTAATTTTAAATATTTCTTCTCCATCTCCACAACCCTCTCGATTAAAATTAATGACTAAAAAAGAACGATAAAGATAATAACAATAGAACAATAGAACAATTGAACAATTGAACAATTGAACAATCGAATCACTTCCTCAACGCCCTCGAGATCACGATCTTCTGGATCTCGCTGGTCCCCTCATAGATCTGGGTGACTTTGGCTTCACGCATGAGACGTTCCACGTGGTATTCTTTCACATAGCCATAACCCCCGAAGATTTGCACGGCTTCGGTGGTGATGTACATGGCTGATTCGGCGCAATAAAGTTTGGCGAGGGAACTGGCCAGTCCGAATGGCTGGTGCCGGTCCTTCAGGGTGGCGGCTTTATAGAGAAAATTGCGGGAGGCTTCCAGTCGGGTGTACATATCGGCCAGCTTGAAAGCAATCGCCTGGTGATCGATGAGCAGTTTGCCAAAGGCCTTGCGTTCCTGGGCATATTGCAGGGCGCGGTCGAAAGCCCCGCCAGCAATGCCCGTGGCCTGGGCGGAAATACTGATACGACCGGCTTCCAGCAGTTTCATGGCAAATTTAAATCCGAATCCATCTTCCCCGATCCGGTTGGCTTTCGGCACTTTGACATCCGTGAACATCACCGAGTGTGTGTCGGAACTGCGAAGGCCCATCTTATCCTCATGCGGTGACAGTGAGATGCCGGGCCATTCCTTTTCAACTATGAAGGCATTGATGCCCCTGGAGCCCAGTTCAGGATAAGTCTGGGCCATCACGATATAGACCGATCCGGAATTAGCGCTTGATATCCAGTTTTTCGTACCATTCATCAGGTAGTAGTCGCCCTTGTCCTCTGCCAGGGTTTTCTGCGAAGTGGCATCCGATCCCGCTTCCGGCTCCGACAGCAGGAAAGCTCCGATCTTCCTCCCCGAAGCCAGGTCGGGCAGGTATTTTTCCTTTTGGTCATCCGTTCCGTACTTTTCTATGCCATAGCAGGGCAGAGAGTTGTGCACCGACAGGATCACACCCATGGAGGCGTCGATCTTTGAGATCTCTTCTATAGCCAGCACATACGAAAGCGTGTCCAACCCTCCGCCGCCGTATTTTGGATCCACCATCATGCCGAAAAAACCCAGCTCCCCGAGGTTTTTGATGTGCTGCCAGGGGATTTCGGCTTTGGCGTCGCGTTCCAGTACGTCCTTGATCAGTTCCCGCTCGGCATAATCCTTAGCGGCTTGCTTGATGAGGAGTTGTTCTTCGGAGAAAGTAAAGTCCATCTAAATGTTGAATTATGGATTTTGAATTTTGAATTCGGGCTAGAAGCAAATATATTGGCAAATTATCTCATTTCCAAATTGCCTAATTCCTTTTTGGCGCTTTCAAACTCTGCCAGCAGTTCTGCCACGATCTCCCCAGCCGGCCTGATCGCATGGATCAGCCCGCTCACCTGGCCGATCTCCAGCTCGCCTTCGTCGATGATGCCTTCGAACATGCCTTTTTTAGCCCGTCCGTGGCCCAGGAGCCCCATCAGCTCTTCCCGGCTCGCCCCACGGTTCTCCAGTTCTTTCACCTGCTCATAGAATTTTGTCTTCATGAGCCTCACCGGGATGACTTTCTTTAGGACAAGCGCCGTATCGCCGTCTTTAGCTTCGAGGATCTTTTGCTTGAAAGCCGGGTGGGCTGAGGATTCCATTGAAGCGGCAAACCTGCTGCCGATCTGCACCCCATCAGCTCCCAGGGCAAACGCCGCCAGCATCTGCCGTCCCGTGGCAATCCCGCCAGCAGCAATAAGGGGAAGACTGGTCACTTCCCGGACCATCGGGATCAGGGTCATAGTGGTGGTCTCTTCAATGCCATTGTGCCCCCCCGCTTCGAAACCTTCCGCCACCATCGCATCGACACCCGCTTCCTCACACTTTTTCGCAAATTTGGTATTGGCTACCACGTGAACGACCGTCAAACCCTTCTCTTTGAAAAATGATGTGTATTTGGCCGGATTCCCTGCTGAAGTGAATACGATCTTCACCCCTTCTTCCAGGATAATATTGATGTGATCCGCTACCTGGGGATAAATCAGCGGAAGGTTAACACCGAATGGTTTGTCGGTTGCAGCTTTGCACTTTCGGATATGCTCCCGGAGGATGTCCGGGTACATGGACCCGGAGCCGATGAGCCCCAGTCCGCCGGCATTGCTGACCGCCGACGCAAGCTCCCAGCCGGAGCACCAGATCATACCGGCCTGGATGATGGGATAGCGGATATTGAAAAGGGAGGTGATGGGATTCATGATGAAATAATTTCCTTTACAATATTTCTTGCCCCCTCGTAGATCTGCCCGATCGTCGCGTCAAGCATATAGCAGGGGGTGGTGTAGATATGGTTCTTTTTATCGATCACCACTTCTCCGTGGGTGCTCTTAATGTGCTTCCCTCCCATTTTTTCAATGGTCCCCGCGGTTCCGGGATCATCCCCTATGGTTACTTCAATACGGCCGAGGATCCTGGCAATTACTGCCGGGGCGATGCACAGGGCGCCGATCGGCTTTCCGGCTGCATGCATCCCTTTCACAGCCTTTTCCACGTCCGGGTTCACCCTGGCATTCGGTCCGTCGAAAGCCAGCGTGGAGAGGTTCTTCGCCGCGCCAAAGCCCCCGGGAAATATCAGCGCGTCAAATAATCCGGGATTGAACTGGCTCAGCGGCCTGATCTTCCCACGGGCAATGCGAGCCGATTCCACCAGTACATTGCGCTTTTCATTCATCGGCTGATGGGTAAGATGATTGATCACGTGATACTGGTCCACATCAGGGGCAAATATCTCGTACGTAGCGCCCTGCTGGGCAATGGCTAGTAAGGTGAGGGTGGCTTCATGGATCTCGGCGCCGTCGAATACGCCGCAACCGGAAAGGACAACTGCGAATTTTTTCATAGGTACTGCTTTTGGAAATATAAAAATAGGAAAATTTCCCGCATGGCCGGTTTCAGGAGATATTCCATGCCTTCATGTTGCCTGGGACCAAGGTCCATTTCATGGACGACCTGCCGGGATTGTTTTACGAGTATTTTTTACCCGAAAAGTACTTTCTGTGCATCCATTCATTATTTTTGACTGTGTCAGATCACTATAGGTGCTACCTGCATTGAAAGGAATGATAATATGCAAGGTGCTGTCTGCATTAATTAAATTTGAATCATCTTAAATGAAAACAATCACCCCGCTTGCCCTGCTGATTTTCCTTTTGTCAGGCCCGATCACCCATTACGGGCAATCACTGAAAGATACTTCCGCTGTGGATTATATGGTAATTGACCGGGCCATCCGGGAGAAGATCCACCGTTACGGCGCTGACCAGGTACTGGTGGTAATGGATATCGATAACACCATCCTGACGGGTCATACCGACCTGGGCAGCGATATCTGGTACCAGTGGCAGGCAGGAGAGCTGGAGGTCAAGCCTGCTCCGGACCAATTGCTTACCAAGGACTGTCTTTACCGGGAAGCCATCGGGCTGTTGTACGAATTGGGGACCATGGCCCTGACCGACAGCCTGTTGCCTGGCTATATTAAAAGCTGGCAGTCCGCCGGGGTCACCCTGTTTGCGTTAACATCGAGAAGCCCGGATTACAGGACGGCAACGGAGCGGGAACTGGCCCGGAACGGAATAGACCTGGTCGTTTCCGAATTGCTGACCATCGAAGGCCGCCGGTTTTCGCTGGATTACAAGTTGGACCGGGACCTGAGTTACTCGGACGGCATTATGATGACTACCGGCATGAACAAAGGGGAAATGCTGGCACATATCCTCGGCCGGTCGGGCAGGTCATTCAAATGCATCCTGTTTATCGACGACACCCGGAAAAACATCGACGCGGTAAAAACCCGGTATTCGGCCTGTAACGAAGCCGATATCGTACTTTTCCATTATACCAGGATACTTTCCGACAGGCTAAAAGCCAACAACAACCAGATTCTGACCCCGGAACAGGCGGAGCAAATGTCAGACGACTGGGAATTATTGATCCGAACTCTAAATATTGTATTCCCGGAGAGATTATCCAGGTCGGATTGTGCCAATTAGTTTCAGGTATTTGTGATGATGACCCTGTAATGATGAGTAATGGAATGGCTGATTAATCGCTAAATTTGCCCGTCATGAAATCTGAATTCCTCTCTATTCTCTCTATGGGTTCAGAACGGGTCGTGGCCGATCTGGCCGTGAACGTCCTGGAAACCAATCCCGATGGGTTCAAAGATTTACTGGATCTGTGTTTCCTGGAAGAATACCCGCTCTCCATGCGCGCTTCAAGAGTGGCGCAGCTTTTCTGCGAAAAGCACCCGGAATGCATCTATCCTTATCTGGAAGAAACCATCGATAAGGTACTGGACTCAGGGATTGACGGAGTTAAAAGGAATTTCGTTAAGATTTTCTCCGAGTTCATCGACCTTAACCGGATCCCGGATCCCGGGACAATCCTCAATGCCTGCTTTATCTGGCTGCAGGACCCGGGGGAGAAACCGGCACTCAGAATTCACGCCATGGAACTGATCCATAAACTCGGGAAGACGCAACCCGAACTTCTGCAGGAACTGAAAGCAACCCTGGAAATGATCGACGAATCCAGCGAGATCTCCATCCGCAACTGCGCCCGGAAGATGCTCAAAAAAATTAGGCGTTAGCCCGAAACTCGAAACAAGAAACAAGAAACAAGAAACAAGAAACTCGAAACACCCTCCCATCATGCGTTCCCCGGATTCCATTTACACCGACATTCTCTCTTTCTGCCAGGCTAACGAAAACCCGGCCCTTGTACAAAAGTATTCCCGCTATTTCAAGGAAGGCGGGTATGATGCCTATGGCGTCAGTTATCCCCTCATGCAGGAGAAAGTCAAATCAATCCTCGCTGAACCGGGCATTAACCTTGACATTATATTGCAACTGAGCCGTTTGCTAATCCCAGGCACCAAATACGAAGAACCCAGCTTTGCCCTGATGCTGGTGAAAGCTATGAAAAAGCAGTACACCAAATCCACTTTCACTGAAATCGGTCATTGGTTCAATATCGGTATCCGTAACTGGGCCCATACCGACGCTCTCTGTTCTGAGATCATTTCCGTCTTCCTTCAGAAGCTGATCCCCTACGGGGATCTTAAAGGCTGGATGATTGGGAAGAACAAGTTCCAAAGGAGGGCGGTGCCGGTGTCCCTTATCAAGCTGATGAAAGAGACCCGGCTGGTGATGGAGTATGTAAGGTTCATAGAACCTCTGATGATGGATCCGGAACGGGAAGTTCACCAGGGCGTGGGCTGGTTCCTGAGGGAGGCCTGGAAAATACAGCCGGAGCCGGTCGAGGAGTTCCTGCTGAATTATAAAAACTCTGCCCCACGCCTCATATTCCAGTATGCAACTGAAAAAATGAGCAAGGAAGGGAAAGAACGCTTCAGAAAAGAAAAGAAATGAATTATTTTTATGATCACAATCTTTCTTATATGAAGCGATTATACTGGATATTCCTGGTATTTCCACTATTCTTCTCCTGCAAGGACGAAGGCAATCCTCCTCCTCCCCCGCCTCCGGCAGATGAATTTATCAGGGGAGCAGATCTGTCTTTTCTGCCGGAGATTGAAACTTACCAGGTTAACTTCACCGACACTGCCGGCCATGTGAAGGATGTCCTGGCCATCCTGAAGGAAGCAGGCTGTAATACCGTGCGGCTCCGTCTCTGGCACACCCCTGTCAATGAGCATTCAAGCCTGGCAGAAGTGGCAGATTTTTCCCAACGCGTAAAGGCTGCCGGGCTTAGGGTGTACCTCACTGTCCATTTCTCCGACACCTGGGCCGACCCGGGGCATCAGGCCACCCCTGCTGCATGGGAAGATTTGACGCTGTCGGTTCTGCGAGATAGTGTTTATAACTACATCTCGCGCGTCGTTACCCTAATCGAGCCCGATTATATTTCCCTGGGCAATGAAATCAATGCCGGAATGCTCTGGGAGACAGGCAGGATCGACAACGGGGATAACTTTTTTCAACTTTTGGGCCAGGCGATCCAGGCAACCCGGCAGTTTTCCCCGGCATCAAAAATCATCATTCATTTTGCAGGGCTTAATGGAGCGGATGGTTTTTTCAGCCGCATCAAGTCCTTTAACCTCAGTTATGATATTATAGGGATTTCCTATTACCCATACTGGCACGGAAAGAACCTGAATACCCTTACAAGTACGATCAGCAGTCTGGTCAATTCCTACGGTAAACCGGTTCTCATTGCGGAAACAGCTTATCCATTCACCCTGGAATGGAATGACTGGACACATAATTCTATCGGGCTGGAGGAACAACTCATGCCTGAATACCCGGCCACACCGGCAGGGCAGTTGGCGTTCATGACTGAAATCCGGACCATTCTTACAACTGTGAAATCAGGAGCCGGTTTTTGCTATTGGGGCGGGGAATGGATAGCTTTCAGGGGGCCCCAGGCTGAAGACGGCTCTTCATGGGAAAACCAGGCCCTGTTCGATTTCAGTAATCAAGCTTTACCGGTTATCAGGGTTTTTAAAAAATAAGAGGGGGGGGATGGCTGCTACACCAACCTCACAGGTGACCTGTGAGGTGACCTGTGAGGTTGTCCTTCCCCTAAAATCCTTACTACTATGAAAATAAATTCTCTGCATCCTGCCAGCCGGAAACTTCTTCCGGGTCTGTTGTTCCTTACCATCGGCTATCAAATTGCGGTCGCACAGGAATTTGCCGTCGGCGCTGACCTTTCCTTTCTCAAAGCAGCTGAAGATCGCGGTTTCCGGTTTAAGGAAGATAGCATAGCCAGGCCCGGCCTGGAGATCTTTAAAAACCATGGCTATAACTGGATCCGCCTCCGGTTGTTCCATACCCCTGCCGAATTACCGAATGACCTGGATTATACCATTGCCCTGGCCAAAGCCGCCAAAGACATGGGCTACAAATTCCTGCTGAATTACCATTACTCCGATACCTGGGCCGATCCCGCCAAGCAATATATCCCCAAAGCGTGGGAAGGAATGACCCATGACCAACTGGTCAAAGCCATCTTCGATTACTCCCGTGAAACCATGAACCGGTTCCGGGAAGCCGGTGCTTTCCCCGATATGGTGCAACCCGGTAATGAAGTCATCAATGGTATGTTGTGGCCTGACGGAAAGATCCCGGAAAACTGGGACAATTTCGCCGAACTGACCCAATCGGCCATTAACGGCATCCTGGCCGGTTGTGGCGACCACCCAAGGCCTAAGATCATGATCCATATCGACCAGGGCGGGAATATCCATCGAACTAAATACTTCTTTGATAAACTGCTTTCATATGGCATTGATTTCGACATCATTGGGCAGTCATATTACCCCTGGTGGCACGGTAGCCTGCTGGATCTGAAGGAAAATATGGCTTTCCAGGCTAAAACCTATAAAAAACCGGTCATCCTGGTTGAAGTGGCTTATTGCTCCGAACCGACAGAATACATGGAAAAACCGGCCCCATTCCCCGAATCGCCGGAAGGACAAAGGGAATTTCTCGAAGAAGTCACCCGGATCGTTCTGAATACACCGGATAACCTGGGCCAGGGCATCATGTGGTGGGAACCTGCCACAGCCGGGCTTGGTCATGTCGGAGCAAGGGATTTCTTCGATGAAGAGGGTCATGTCCTGCCCGTTATTCATGTTTTTGATAAGTATACTCGATTTTGAACTTTTGATGAAAACAAAGATCTTACTACCCGCTTTCCTTCTCATTCTCCTGACGGGTTGCAGCCGGAATGAAAATCACATGTTGATTTCCCCGGTTCGCTTTAACGACGACTGGCAATTCATTCTTTCCGCCGACAGTGCCCGGGTTTTCAATGACCATCCTTCACTTATCTGGGAAAAAGTGAAACTGCCTCATACCCCCAGGACCGAGCCCCTGATCGTCATTGACCAGTGGCAGGGCATATGCTGGTACCGGAAGGATTTCATTTTGTCACCTGCTGAAGAAACGCAAAATCTTGCGTCTCCAAAAAATATTGTATCACAGCAATATTATCTGAAATTCGAAGGTGCCATGAATGTCGCGGATGTCTGGATAAATGGAGTGCATAAGATCCGTCACCTGGGGGGCTTTCTGCCATTTGTCATCAATTTTACAGAAGAAGCAAAACCCGGGCAGATGAACCGGGTCATTGTCAGGCTGGACAATACCGATAATCCCATTACCGGGCCGAAACCATTGAAAGATCTGGATTTCAACATTTATGGAGGATTATATCGGGATGTATTCCTGATGATGGAAAATCCGGTCCATATATCCGATCCCTTTTACGAGAACATTCCAGGCAGCGGCGGTATTTTCGTGACCTATCCGGAGGTATCAAACGAACATGCCATCATACGGATCGCCACCCATATCCGGAACCGGGGTGTCGGCGACGAAAAAATCCAGGTCCGTCACCGGGTGATGGATGGGGGGACTGTTGTGGCAACCGGTAGTAGAGACGTTGTATACAACGTCTCTACCGCACCGGTTGCCACAACAACCGCAACCATCGAATTATCATCCCCTCGGTTATGGTCACCCTCGGCACCCAACCTGTATTCACTGATAACAGATGTCTTCTGCAACGGGCAATTGTCTGATACAGACACGACACGTTTCGGGATCAGATGGTTCGATATCACCAGGGACCGGTTTGCCATCAATGGCGAAGAGGTGTTCCTCCGCGGTGTAAACCGGCACCAGGAATATCCGTACATCGGTTATGCTCTGAGCAATGAAGCGCAATACCGTGATGCCCGGAAAATTAAAGAGGCCGGGTTCGATTATGTGAGATTATCGCATTACCCCCATTCGCCGGCATTCATGGATGCCTGTGATGAATTGGGTTTGCTGGTGCTGGATGCTATCCCTGGCTGGCAGTATTACAATCCTGACCCGGCTTTCCAGGATCAGGCCATCCGGACCTGCAGGGATATGATCCGACGGGACCGGAACCACCCTTGCGTGCTTGCCTGGGAGGTGTCGCTCAATGAATCCTGGATGCCAGAACCTTTCATCGACCGCGCAGTGGCCGCAGCCCGCGAAGAATATCCCGGTGACCAGTGCTTCACAGCAGGCTGGCAATCATATGGATACGACATTTACCTGCAGGCCCGCCAGCACAGGCTGGAACATTACCAGGAACCGGATAAACCTTATATCGTATCAGAATATGGCGACTGGGAATACTATGCGCTGAATGCAGGATTTGCCCAGAATGAATGGAAAGACCTGTTGCCGGATGAACGAACCAGCCGGCAGTTGCCGGGAGCCGGCGAAAAAAGACTCCTTCAGCAGGCTACCAACATCCAGGAAGCTCATAACGACAACTTCAATACCCCCGCTTTTGCCGATGGTTACTGGGTGATGTACGATTATAACCGGGGATATTCGCCTGACCTGGAGGCCTCCGGGATCATGTCCATCTTGCGTGCCCCTAAATTCAGTTACTATTTCTTCCGCAGCCAAAGGGCCCCGGATGAAATATCGCCCGATTACGCTTCCGGGCCGATGGTGAAAATAGCCTCTTACTGGGATGAAAACTCGTCTGCCGATGTCAGGGTCTTCAGCAATTGTGCAGAAGTTGAGCTGACACCGAACGGTAAAACGATTGCCCGGCAAAAACCGGACACCGGCAGGATGTGCGACAACCTGGCTTACCCACCCTTCACCTTCCGATTGGAAGGATTTGCTCCGGGCACACTGGTTGCAAGGGGATTCGTGGAGGGAACCCTGGCTGCAACCGATACTGTAGCAACTCCCGGGATCCCATCTGCCCTGAAGCTGGTCCTTGACGAGAGTGGCCGGCCGCCGAAAACCGGGGTAAATGATGTTCTCTTCGTTTATGCAATAATCGTTGATGAGGATGGCCAAACCGTTCCGGTTAATGATCTGGAAGTAAAATTTTCCGTCTCAGGCGACGCAGGGATCGTCAATCCGGGAAGCATTGCCCTAAGTGAAGCAGGTGTGGCCACGGCCTTGATCCGAATTGGGGATAGCGCTGGAAAGATCATCCTGGTTGCGGAGACTGAAGATTTCCATCCTATGTCGCTGGAATTTTCATCATTTTGACTGCAAGGATCCCCTGGTTACGGGGATTATCAAAAGTGGAATTAGTAACTGAATTGCTTGCTATTGCTCGCACTCTGGCCAAAATGATCGACCAGCCAAAAAACAAGCTTATTAGCTGACAAAAAACACGGTCGCCGCATGAGCGACTGAACCTGGCGCTGCCCGGCCAGAGGCAAAAAAAAAGAGGGCACTCCCTGTTGAAGCGCCCTCTTCATTATTAATTAAAAATATTGATAATAAACTACAAGGTTTATTTCACTTCTATTTGATAAGTCGGTTCCGGTGTGGTGAACCTGAGGTAGAAGGTAATGGTTCCGCCATCCGGGATCGGGATGTCTGCACCGCCCTGGACCAGGGTTCCGTCATCAGGGTCTTTTGCGCCCAGGTTGATATCCCAGGCGTCATTGGCCCTGTATTTGAACCGTTGGTTGGCTGCGGCCGGGATATTCTCAATGGTCTTCACCAATTGCTGATTCGCAAGGTCCCATTCCATGTCGATATCGGAAGCCCAGCTTAGCCATTCGCCGATAACACCCCAGTTTTTCAGGGTATACGACCAGGTAAGCGCGTTGATGTCGACTTCAAACTCATAGCCGCCTGCTCCCGGAACCATCAGGTTACCGGCCCCGTTATCCGTGCTTAGCACCCCCGTACCTCCACTTCCGTAATTCGTATGGTCCCAGTCGGGATCGGAAGTGAACTTGAATTCGAACGTGCCGCCTTCCGGAAATACAATATAGCCATTATAAATGCCATCGCCATCGAAATCGTAGATCTTGGGCGCCGTGCCCGGGCTCCATCCCTGGTAGTCCCCCGGGACATACAGGCTTGGATAGCTGACATTGGCTGTCTCATAAGGGGTTACGGTGATGCGGACAACATCGGAATAAACCTGTGTATAATCCGTGGTGGTATTGACATAGGAGAGTAATCTCAACTCGACGTCCTGCGTAGTTTCCGGCTCAATATTCATTCCCAGGAGCACATCATTCATTTGTTTAATGGTCGGGGAATACGAGGTGGCATCGGTAATGACCAGCTTGACGATCTTTTTGAAATTACTGTCGGCCAGTGCCATCTGCAATTCATACTTGGTGGATTCCAGCATGTTCAGATTGTACTGGGTAGCATTCCACTGGAAATCGGCGAAAACTTCGTTTTCATTTTCTTCCAGCAGGACGAATACAGAACCGCCAGTCGGATTGGTAATAGACGGTTTGACGGTCTGGCTCATGTCCAGTTTTGGGTCCTGCGTCTCCTTTTCACAGGAGTTTAGAAAACTGAACCCAATGACTGCGAGTATAATGATGATCAGGTTTTTCATCTTTTTCATTTTTAACGATTAATTAATAACCCGGATTTTGTTTAAGGTTCAGATTAGCAGTCAGATCGGCTGCCGGGATCGGGAACAGGTTGAACTTGGAATCGGTGGCGATGCCATCGGGCACTTCACCTTTCCAGGGCCACAGGTATTCACCTCCGGTAAAGAGGCCGTAACGGACCAGGTCAGTCCGGCGGTGGCATTCCCAGTAGAGCTCACGGGCGCGTTCATCCAGGATCATCGGCAGGTCAATCTGTGACACGTTTCCGCTGGAATTGCCGTAAGCCCGCTGGCGGAGGTCATTGACATAACCGATGGCGGTTCCGATATCACCTCCTGTGCCACCGCGTAATACCGCTTCGGCATACATCAGGTAAACATCGGCCAGTCTGAACATCGGGAAATCGGTGTCAACATAGGTCTGATGGCTGCCTGTATTTCCATTACGGTCGACATTTCTGAACTTGGTGATGGCATACCCGTTGGTGAAATCCCCGATATCTTCAATTTCGAGGCTTTGGCCATCGGTGAAGAACATGGCGCGTTTGTCAGTATTTCCGGTGATGTCAGCGAATTTATTGACGAATGCGCTGGTGGTGCGGGTTCCGCCCCAACCGCCTTCGACTCCGAATTCGGCCGGGTCCATGGATCCTCCGATGGAAGCGCATACAATGAAAGTTGTGCCCCCCCAGGTCCTGGTATTAAGACCGTCGAAGGTTACCGGGAAGATCACTTCGTTCAGGTGATCATTATCCGCCAGGAACAAATTCCGGTATTCAGTTTCAAGGGTATAGCCCGCATTGATGATTTTATTGCAATAATTGATACACTCGGTATACTTGCTTTCACCTTTGTACACTTCTGCATTCAGGTACAATTTGGCCAGCAGCATCCATACTGCAGCCTTGTCGGCACGGCCGTATTGATTCTGCCTTGCATCGATCATCAGACCTTCAATGGCCAGGAGTTCAGATTCAATATATTCGAACAATTCCGCACGCTGGATCTGTTCCGGGAAGAAGGCGCCAACAGCATCATCTTCCGTTACGAACGGAGGATTGCCAAAATGGTCAATGGCATGCCAATAGCTGAGTGCGCGAAGGAACCTGGCTTCAGCACGGTAATATTCAATTTCCGTCCTGATATCGCCTGAAATACCGCGCTCATCCAGCTTACCGTCTGTGGTTTCACGGATGAACTCGTTGCAAAGGGATACCTGGTACATGACCCGGTAATAGAAAGCCGTGATAAAAACGTCGCTGGCTCCCCAGGTCTGCCAATGTAAATCCTTGATGGTTTGGTCATTCCAGCCGATTACCGCCTCATCGGTAGGCAGTTCCTGCATGTACCATAAACCGCGGAGATATTGTCCGAAACCTTCATCAATGCCCTGGATATCGGCACTGCCGCTTGGTCCGTTTTGTCCGGAAACCGCAAGTCCGGCATATAATTTAGCCAGGACGTTGATGTAATTCTCCGGATCTTCATAAACACTTGCAGAGGTGATCTCATCCGGATCGGCAGGGACCGTGTCAAGGTCCTTCATGCAGGAAAAAGTGATCAGGGAGAGGGCTGCAATCATTAAGGGTATATAGAGTATCTTTTTCATATGTATTCAGATTAAGAGATTAGAAAACCAGGTTGATTCCAAGGGCATAGACCCGTGGACGTGGATAGATGCGATTGTCGATACCGGTGTTGATCTCCGGATCAATGCCTTCATAATTGGTAATGGTAAAAGCATTGTTGATGGTCCCTGAAATTCGCAGATCGACCTTCTTATTGATGATGTCATCGAACAGGTAGCTGAGCGAAATGTTGTCCATCTTGAAGAAAGAGGCATCCTTGATAAAGTAATCGGACAGATACTGCGGGGTGACGAAATTGATGGTGGTCACATCCGAAGTCACGTTTCCGATATAGGGGCCTTCCGCGCGATAAAGCCTTTCATAGACACCGTTCTCAGAGCTCACGTTATTGTATACGTAATTTCCGAAATTGGCCCTGCCGGAGAAGAACAAATTCCAGTTCTTGTAACTCAGGGAGGATGAAATACCAAAGTATAGGTCCGGGTTGGCATCCTTGTAATGATACCGGTCTTCATCGGTTACGGAACCATCGCCATTCCTGTCTACATACATGCCTTCGATCGGATTGCCGTCCGGGTCATAAACCTGTTCATAAACAAAGAATGAGTTGGTGGGATATCCGACACTCTGGATCTGGATGGTGTTGCCGACTCCACCCGAAATACCGCCGGTGAGGACACCCAGGTAATTGGTGTCGGTAGTGGCGGTCAACTTGGTGATCTCGTTAAAATTATAGGTGGCGTTGAAATTGAGTTCCCAATCCCAGTCCTTGGTTACGACCGGCCTGGTGAATATGGCAAACTCGACTCCTTTGTTATCCATATTACCGACATTGGTCAGAATATAGTTGGTCAGGTTGGAGCCTGCCGGCACCGGGATGGTGTTCAGCATGTCTTCCGTTTCACGGTAATAGAAATCCACGGATCCATAGATCCTGTCAGCCAGGAAGCCATAGTCCAGACCGATGTTCCAGGTGGTGGTCTCTTCCCATTTGATATTCGCGTCATATCCTTCAGGACGCAGGGTCAGGTAGTAAAAATCCCCAAACTGGTAGGCTGCAGTTGGCTCACTGTAAGTGTACCTGGCGAGGTAGGGGTAATCCGAACCGATATTCTGTTGTCCCGTAACTCCCCATCCGAGCCTCAGCTTCAACTGTGACAGATTTTCAGCTCCGGCCATCCAGGGTTCCTCGTTGATCTTCCATGCCAGTGCCACTGACGGGAACCAGCCGGCACGGGTATCCGGAGAGAACCTGGAAGTATTGTCATTCCTGACTGTAACTGTTGCCAGGTAACGGTTCTTAAAGGAATAGATGAAACGTCCGTAATAGGAAACCAGATAGCTTTCGGTGGCATAGTCGGAACTGTCGTTGACCAGGGTCCCGGCCACATTGGTGGAGAAGTTTGAGCCTTCCCTGTAGAAATGTTGCCAGGAATAACCGGCCATCACGTTGAAATTACTATGGATGGATTCGACCTCTTTAACATAATTTCCGTAAAATTCGAGAATGTCATTCTTCTTCATCTGGTCATAGGCTGTTTTAACGCCCCCTCCATTGACCGCATCAAATTCCCATGGTGCATATTCCGGCACATTCACTGTGCCTTTGCTCCACGAACGGTCCAGACCAAGGTTAAGGTTGAAGCGAAGGTCGGGGAAGAAATGCAGCTTATAGTCCAGCTGAATGTTCCCCAACAGCCGTTCAACATGTGAAATATCCTCCCTCATATTCAAAAGGGCAACAGGATTGCTGGAACCCTGCGAAACCGGGTTCTGGTTATAGGTCTGGATCCAGGCATAATATCCTCCGTAAGGATTGGCAAAATAGACCGGCAGTTCGGTTTCGTCATCATAATAATTCAATGAATCGGCATAAACAGACTGAGTCGGATCATATTGCATGGCGGCGCCAATTGCCCCCTGGTCCGCGAAACGGTTTTGAACAGCAAAGTATTTTGCGTTGAAATTCACTTTCAGGTGATCGTCGAAAAAGCTCGGATTGAGTGCCATACCCAGAGTGGTCCGCTTCATGTTGTCGGTCTCCAGGATGCCATCCTCATCGGTATAACCAAGGGAGAAACGGTAAGGCACTATTTTGATGGCGCCGGAAGCCCCGATATAATGGTCCATGCCAAAGGCACTGTTGTAGATCTCATCCTGCCAGTCGGTGCTGGCATCTCCCATCATGCGGAGGACCTTTTCATTATCGGCATAGCGTTCATTCATGATCGACCGGTACTGGTCGGCATCCAGCACATCGATGGTTTTGGGCACTGTGCTCAGGGAAAAAGTACCGTTGTATTCCAGGGAGATCTTCTTTTCTTCTCCTTCCTTACCCAGGGCACCTTTTTTAGTGGTAATGAGAATAACTCCATTGGACGCCCTGTTGCCATAAATGGCTGTTGCGGAAGCGTCTTTCAGGACGGTAAAAGTTTCGATATCATTCGGGTTGAGGGTGCTGAGGGCATTCCTGGTGCCGGAAATGCCGTCATTGTCAACCGGCACCCCGTCGATCACATACAACGGATCATTGCTGGCTGAAATGGACGATCCCCTTCTGATCCGGATTTCCGAACCTTCGCCCGGCGCACCGCCGATGGTGGTGACCTGCACCCCCGGGATTTTCCCAACGGCCAGCTCAGCTGCAGTCGTTCCTCCCTTGTTGAAATCCTTGGTGCTGATAGCCGCAACGGACCCGGTGGCGTCTTCCTTTTTCTGGACGCCGTATCCGATCACGACCAGCTCTTCCAGAAATTCAGCCCTGGGACTGAGTGTCACGTTCACGACTGTGTTGGGCTGAACCGTGATTTCCTGCGGTTCATATCCAACAAAAGAAAAGACCAGGATATCATTGGCATTTACCTTGATCCGGTAAGTTCCATTGACATCCGAGATAGTACCCGCCTGGGTTCCTTTCACCAGGACAGTTACTCCTGCTAACAACTGCCCGTCGTTTGCATCCGTCACCTTTCCGGTCACATCGCCTGTCTGGGCATAAGCTGCACTCCATCCAACCAGGAGCATCAGGAGTACGAGAAGTTTACTAACGTACTTGTTTGTCATAATGAGGGTTTTTAAATGAATTAAGTTAACTCAGCATGTAATGATTATTAAGGTTTTAAACCCCAAATAGCAGGGCAAAAATAACAAAATTATACCTTTGATAATAAAATCACAAAGCAAATATCCTGACCGATCTTGCCGGGATGGATATTTCTGACAGCAGGTATTCTTCTTCTGATACTATATCTTTTGCTGACAGGCGGTCTTGCGTGATCTCAGTGAACCGCTCATGGTTCAGTGGCACGTCATGATCATTTTTATTGATGGCCACCATCACCATTTCTTCTTCATAAGTGCGGAAATAGACATAAGTTCCCGCATCGGGCGAATAATGGATCAGGTCGCCGTAGTGAATGCAAGAATTGGTCTTGCGCCAGTTCAATAATTTGGCCATGAATTCCTGCGCTTCTTTTTGTTGTGCCGTTAAGCCCGTTCCGGTAAAGGCATTGACGCTGTCCCCCTCCCATCCGCCAGGAAAATCACTTCGGATGATTCCGTCCATTCTTTCCCCCGGGCTCGTCATCAGGATCTCCGTACCGTAAAATATCTGTGGTATCCCTCTCATAGTCAGAATGTATGCAATACCCATTTTAAACAGGTCGAAATCCTCATTGACCTGTGTGAAGAACCGGTTCATATCATGATTATCGGGAAATATGACGAGGTTTTCCGGATGCGCATAAATAAAATCATTAGCCAGCATCTCATACATCCTGATCAACCCGTCCTCGTAATACACGTCACTTTCCGTGAGACCCCTGATCAGGGCTCTTTGCAGGGGAAAATCCATCAGGCTTTCCAGGCAGGAAGTATAGGCGTCGGGATTGACCTTACCCTTTTGCCAGTAGGCTACTATGGCAGGATTTTCGCTCCATTCCTCCCCGACGATGTTGAAATTGGGGTATTCATCCATGATGGCGCAGGTCCAGTCTCTTATGAAATGCTTGTCCGGGTATGAATAGGTGTCCTGCCTGATCCCCGAGAGCCCCGCATATTCAATCCACCAGATGGAATTCTGGATCAGGTACCTGGCCATCAGCGGATTTTTCTGGTTCAGATCAGGCATCATTTCCACGAACCATCCTTCCGGAAACAATCTTTTATCGGAAGGAGAAACATGAGGATCCTGTACCGTAGTCCTGCGGTGATTCGTGGATAAATATTTGCCTCCATTGCTGATCCAGTCGGCGGATGGCAGATCTTTCATCCACCAATGCACTGATCCGCAGTGATTGACCACCTGGTCCATGATCAGTTTTAGCCCCCTCTCTCTTAATGACTTGCTTAAAGCCCGGTATTCTTCATTCGTGCCAAACCTGGGATCCACTTTGTAGAAATCGGTGATGGCATATCCATGATAGGAGGTCCTCCGCATGTCGTTTTCCAGGACGGGATTCAGCCAGACAGCCGTGAATCCCATATCGGCAATATAGCCGATGTGGTCCTGAATGCCCCGGATATCGCCTCCGTGCCGTCCGTCTTTATCGTTACGGTCAGCCTGTTCCAGGTATCCATCCGCATTATCGTTTCCCGGATCTCCGTTGGCAAACCGGTCGGGTGTGACCAGGTAGATGACATCGGAGGGGTTAAATCCCTGATGGGCCCCTGAACCCTGCTCGCGTCCCCGTAACTGGTAATTATAATTTACCATGGATTCCCCGCTCTTCTCAAAATAGATCTTAAAACTCCTGGGGGTGATGGCCCGGTCGATTTCCAGCAGGATGAACAGGTAATTCGGGTTTTCGACCCTGGTCACTTTGAGGATCCGGATCATTTTGTCCGTGATAACAGGTTCCAGGTCGGAGATGGCAGGTCCGTAAACCATCAGTTCCAGTTTATTATCCTTCATTCCCGTCCACCAGTCAGGCGGTTCCAGCCGGGTGACCGAATACTGGGAAAACAACGGAATTGATAAGAATGTGGCAATGGCCTGGACAAGCATCATTCTGCACAGCCTGGAGTGAATAGGAAGCTTCAACATTTTCAAAGCGAAGTGTTTAATAATATTTCACGCAAAGATCGGAAAGAATAACTGCTATACGCGAAAAAAAACATGAAGATCAATCCTTTTGCGGCCATTATGATAAAACTTTGCAGCCTTTGCGTGAAAAAATCAGGATTTCCCTAATTTTACACCCTGAATCTGAAATCGGGTTGAAAACTGTTACTACCATAATACTTACCCTGATTCTGGCTGTTCCTTATTTTGGGGCCTACCTCTACCTGAATTCCGTCAAAATCCAGAACCGAAAGGAGATTCATTCCGTGCTCAGGACAATGAAACAACCCGCAGATCTTGTCCTGCTTAAGTTTACGACAAAGGAAACCCTTGAAAAGCTTCGCTGGGAGCACGACAGGGAATTCGAATACAACGGGCAAATGTACGATATCGTAGAAGCCACGGCCAGCGGTGATACGGTCATCTACCTGTGTTATCCCGACCATAAAGAAACCCGCATCAATAAAGAGCTCGGCAAATCATTGGCCAGGGCCACCGGACAGGACCCTTCCCGTAAAAGCCAGAACGACCGCTTAACAGAAGTCTTCAAGCTTACCTTCCTGCAGACTCTGAGCACCTGGACCCCGACTATCCCTGCCTTGTTATCCGTTAACCACTCACCCTTAACCATTTACCACTCCTCCTCTGCCCCATCGCCGCCATCCCCTCCCCCCAAGCCAGTCTGATTGTTTTTTACCCTTTTCATTATTACGGACACATTGAATGGCACGACCGGATCAATACCGGTCGCTGATTTTACATTCTAATGTGCTTTCCGTGTTCCTCTTATGTCTAAAATGTTGAAATTATGGAAAATCAATCAGAACTAAAATGAAAATAATACTCTCTCTGACAATTATTTTATTTATTTCTTACCTGGGAAATGCCCAGATCCTGACAGTTAAAGACCGGGAAGACTACCATCCGATCGAACTGGCCACGATTTCCAGTAATAACCCTCAGGCATCGGCCATTACCAATGCCAGGGGGCAGGCCGATATCTCCGCCTTCAGGGGAGCATCGGCTGTCGAAATACGCATGATCGGTTATAAACCGGTGACACGCAGTTATGAAATGCTTCAGAAGGAGAATTTTTTGCTGTACCTGGACCAGACTGCCATTTCGCTGGACCAGGTGGTGGTTTCAGCGACCCGGTGGAGCCAGCCTGATCGTGACGTGCCTTCCAGGATCACTTCCATTTCTCCTAAACAGGTAACATTGCTCAATCCTCAAACCGCGGCCGATTTGCTGGCAAGTTCAGGCGAGGTTTTTATCCAGAAGAGCCAGTTGGGCGGAGGAAGCCCGATGATCCGCGGTTTTGCAACCAACCGGGTGCTCCTGGTGGTAGACGGTGTCAGGATGAATTCCGCCATATTCCGTAGCGGCAATCTCCAGAACGTCATTTCCCTGGATCCCTTCGCCATAGGTAATACTGAAGTCTTCTTCGGCCCGGGATCCGTAATTTACGGCAGCGATGCCATCGGCGGCGTGATGAGCTTTCAAACCCTGGCGCCGCACTTTTCAGTGAACGGCGAACCCTTTGTGAGCGGAAATGCTGTCACCCGGTTTTCATCCGCCGATAAAGAATTCACCGGCCATCTTGACCTGAACGTTGGCTGGAAGAAATGGGCCTTTGTCACCAGTTTCTCGCATTTTAAATTCGGTGACCTGAGGATGGGATCCAACGGCACGGACGATTACCTAAGGCCTTTTTACGTGCAAAGGCAGGATAGTATGGATGTTGTGATCACGAATGATGATCCGGAGATCCAGGTACCTTCAGGATATGATCAGACCAATCTGATGCAGAAGATCCGTTTCTCCCCTAATGACAAATGGGATATAACTTATGGATTCCATTATTCCACAACCACTGATGTTTCCAGGTACGATCGCCTGTTAAGGACGAAAAACGGTCTGCCCCGAAGCGCTGAATGGTATTACGGCCCCCAAAAGTGGATGATGAATGTCCTGAACATCGAAAATAAAGCGGTTACAGCACTTTATGACCAGATGAACATCCGCCTGGCTTACCAGTATTTTGAGGAGAGCCGGCATGACAGGGACCTGAACAAGCCTACCCGGTACAACCGGTATGAAGAAGTGGATGCAATGTCGGCCAACATTGACTTCAGCAAACTAATGATGCACCGGCATCATTTCTATTACGGACTGGAAGCCATCTACAATAAGGTCCATTCTACCGGTACCGACGAGGATATCACGACCGGGGAAAAAGTGCCCGGGCCCAGCCGGTATCCTCAATCCGACTGGGCATCCTATGCTGCTTATTTGACCTACTCCTTCAAAATATCGGATAATATAAGCCTTCAGGCAGGTGCCCGGTATAACCTTTACACGTTGGATGCCGATTTCGACACTACCTTCTATCCATTCCCTTATACAACGGCTGACATCAACAGCAGCGCGCTGACAGGCAGTGCCGGAATGGTGTTCAACCCAACGGAGAAGTGGTCGTTGAGCTGGAACCTGTCTACCGGATTCCGTGCCCCCAATGTCGACGACGTAGGCAAAATATTCGATTCGGAACCAGGCTCGGTAATGGTACCGAATCCTGACCTGCAGGCTGAATACGCCTATAACATTGAAATTGGGGCAGCAAAGGTTTTCGGGGAATACCTTAAGGTTGACCTGGCTGTCTATTACACCTACCTGCAGGATGCAATGGTCCGGCGGGACTTCACCCTGAATGGCCAGGACAGCATCATGTACGACGGGGAGATGAGCCAGGTACAGGCCATGCAGAACGCAGCATTTGCCACGGTCTACGGTATCCAGGCAGGGCTTGAGGCAAAATTGCCTGCCGGCTTCGGGGTTTCAGCCAAATTCAATTACCAGAAAGGAGAGGAAGAACTGGATGACGGCTCGAAAAGCCCCCTTCGCCATGCGGCTCCCTTTTTCGGCATTGCCGGTCTGAACTTTTCTGCGGATCGGTTAAGGCTTGATCTGTACTGTGCTTACAGTGCTGAAGTGTCATATGAAGATCTGCCGCCCGAAGAACAGGGAAAAGACTACATGTATGCCCTCGATGACAATGGAAATCCATACTCCCCTTCCTGGTACACGTTGAATTTCAAAGCCATGTACCAGATCACGGATATTTTCTCGGTCAGCGGAGGAGTGGAAAACCTGACCGACATCCGTTACCGGCCTTATAGCTCCGGGATCACAGCTCCCGGAAGGAACTTCATCCTTTCGCTGAAAGCCAGCTTCTAATCCAATTCTGACCCCCAGTAACGGTATCGCAATGTTTCTATGGCCACAGATTCACAGACAAAATAGTTACAATGGCAGGAACATAATCTGTGAATCAGTGGCTTTTCATTGATTTTGAAGAGCATATACCCAGTAATAAATAATTTGGCTTCCCAAAAAATAAAAATCCAGGCAAAGGTATAATCTGTGAAGTTTTTTCGTAAATTGCTCTTCCCCCCAGATGGAGAAATCCATCTGAAACCCGATCATGAAAAAACAATTAGCCATATTCATTATATTGGCTGGGCTTCCATACTTATGCCTATCCCAAATCCTTACGGTTAAGGACATTACTGATCTTCACCCCATCTGCGGGGTAAGTTTGAAATGCAGCTCAACTGGAATTACATTCTTTACAAATTCACAGGGACAGGTCGATATTTCAGGATTCATGGCAACAGATGAAATCGAAATATCCCACCCGGGTTATGTTGCTGAAAACCTGATTAACGCTGACCTCCAGGAGTGCGGTTACATAATATTGTTGAAAGTGTCGGTAGTAAATCCCGATCCGAACGTTTTTTCCGATACCCGGTGGGATCAACCGGCTGATGAGGTGCCGGCACAAATCATCGTTTTTCCGGAGAGGCAGGTTGAATTTATAAATCCGCCAACTACGGCCGACCTCCTGGCTTCATCGGGGGAGGTATTCCTGCAGAAAAATCTGATGGGAGGCGGAAATCCATGTATCCGCGGTTATTCTTCCAACCGTTTGGTGATGGAAGTCGACGGGATACGGATGAATACCGCCGTGCCGCATTCAGCCTGCCAGCAGAACCTGTTGGGCATCGATCCGTTTATAATTCAAAAAGCCGAGGTTATATACGGCTCCTCATCTGTCATCTATGGAAGCGATGCCATTGCGGGCGCATTGACTTTTCGCACGCTTAATCCTGAATTTTCGACCGGTGATGATGCCACGTTAACAGGCCATGCCGTTACCCGGTACGCTTCTGCCAACAATGAGATGACTGCCCATGCCGATGTTAAGATAGGATGGAGGAAATGGGCCTCAGTTACCAGTCTGACATTCTCCGATTTTGGCGATCTGCGGATGGGAAAACACGGGCCTGAGGAATATTTGTCCCCATTTACGGTGAAAAGGGAAAATGGGGAGGATGTCGTAGTGGAAAATGAAAACCCGCTGGAACAGATCCCTTCTGGCTATTCACAGGCTTATCTCCTGCAAAAGGTACGATACCGGCTCAACCGGAACTGGGAATTTACCTATGGTTTTTATCTGGCTTCAAATTCAGCAATCCCAAGGCGTGACCTGTTATCGGCAGAAGATGATGGGATACCCGTATTTGCAGAGGCATTTTATGGTCCACAGACCTGGATGTTGAATTCCCTGCAGGTGAATTACAACTTTCCGGCCTCAATCTGCGATCGCATGAATGTCCGGCTGGCCCATCAGTTTTTGACGGAAAACCGTACAGAAAGGGGATTTGATGAACCGATCAGGCATAACCAGCAGGAAAAGGTGAATGCCTTGTACGTCAGCCTGGACCTGATCAAGTGCCTGGCCGAGAGGCATCAGATATTCTACGGAATTGAGGTGGTTTATGACGATATCAACTCCTCTGGCACTGATGAGAATTTACTGAATGGCGATGAGGAAACTGGACCCGGAAATTATCCCAGGTCTCAATGGGGGTCCTATGCCCTGTATCTTGATTATTCCGGAAGAATATCGGAAAAACTGAGTCTTCAGGCTGGTGTACGGTATAATATTTACAGCCTGGATGCAGGGTTTGACAGTACTGTTTTTCACCTACCGATAACCGCGGCCAATATAAACAGTGATGTCATGACAGGCAAAGCCGGGATCATTTACAAACCTTCCGGAACCTGGGCCTTTAGCAGCGTTATTTCCACAGGATTCAGGGCTCCGAATGTGGATGATGCCGGAAGGATTATCGAATCAGAGCCTGTCACAACCCTGGTGCCCAACCCCGGCCTGAAAGAGGAGTACTCCTATACGATCGATTTCAGGGCTAAGAAAGTGTTTGCTGAAAAGCTTAAAGCAGAGGTCAGTATCTATTATACGTATCTTCAGGATGCCCTTGTGAGAGGTTCGTTTTCATCGTCTGGCACCGACAGCATTATCTCGGATGCAACGGAAGGTCATTTGCTGACTATGGAAAATGCAGCCCATGCCTGTGTCTATGGGATTCAGGCAGGAATTGATGGCTCGATGCCTCATGGATTGGGTTTCAATGCGAGGATGAATTATCAGGCTGGCGAAGAAATAGTGAACAACTCCCCATCGTATTCAATGGAAGGTATTGCTCCTTTTTTCGGAAAAGCGGGAATCTCTTATCAGGGTAAGAGGCTGAGGGCCGAGGTTTATACCTGTTTCAGCGGCAGTGTGCGGCACGGCAAACTGTCTCCGGAGGAAAACGCCAGGGATTATCTTTATGCTACTGACGACAATGGTAATCCTTACAGTCCTGCCTGGTGGACCATCAACGTGCGTGCAGGTTACCAGGTCACCAGTTTTCTTTCGGTAAATATTGGTGCAGAAAACCTGACGGATGTCCGTTACCGACCTTATGGCTGGGGGATAACAGCTGCGGGGAGGAATATCCTGGTATCGGTGAGGGCTGGATTTTGAGGTGGAGAAGGGACCTCACAGGTGACCTCACAGGTGACCTGTGAGGTCACCTGTGAGGTCCCACCCAACCCATCTCAATATATCTCCGCATTAAACTCCAGCGGTACAAGCACTTCCACAAGCGTACCCGCCGGTAAACCGCGTTCATCACTCAAATCAGTGATTGTCTGAATGATCGGCTTGGGATTGTGTTTATTGTATGTGTCGAACAACTGCTCCAGCATCTTCATCCCTTTGCCGGTCGACTGGCTCATTATACCCGCAGCCGCCTGACGGCCAATGCCGTTGTCCCGGATTAGCAACCTTAAATAATCATCCTGACGGGAAATGCTGATCCATATCATTCCATCCAATCCTTTCGGCCTCAGACCGTGCTTCAACGCATTCTCCGCGTGCAACTGCAGGATCATCTTGGGCACGAACGATTCCCGGTCGACGTCTTCGGCCATATCGATCTTAAAATTATATAGCTCCGGAAACCGCTGCCTCTCCAGTTCAAGATAATTGGTCACAAATTCCACTTCATCATGCAGCGTCCGGTAAAGCTGGTCGGAAGAGGAGAGCAGCGACCGGACCATGTTCGAAAATCTTACCACCAACAGGTAGGCTTCATCCTTTTTCTCCCTGTATATGGAAGACCCGATCGAATTGATCACATTGAACACGAAATGGGGTTCCATCTGGGTTTTTATGCTGGAAAGCTGCAGTGCAGCTATTTTCTTCTCGGTCTCATACTTCCGCTTCAACTGAATGGCGTAAAGGTTCCGGATCAGAAGGATAAAAGCCAGTATGGACAGATATATAGCCAGGTAGATCAAAAACCTTAACCGGTAAACAGGATTAAGGCCGTAGTCGAACAACCACCATTGGTCATCCCCCTGCACAGACAATTGCTGTGGTTGCTGTCCGTTCATTTTGATGCTTAATACCGGCTGAGCCTCCTGAACGGGAAAATTGATCTCAGCCGGGTGAGTGAAATCGTTACGAAAGATGTAATGCGTTTTAAAATCCTTGGAAAGAACAATGAATTCATCCTTCCCATCACCGTCAATGTCAATAAAGTCAGGTGGTAACCCGGAATATTTTATGTCTGAGATCTTTTTGAAATTCAACCGCGTATCAATTTCATAGACCCCATCGTTTTCATTAAATCCAATCACCCTGTCCGTTGGATATCCTTTGATATTCCTTGCGATAACATGGATATTCATCAAAACATCATTGGATTTCACTTCCCTTTCGAATAAAGTATTCCCTTGTGTATCTATAGTCAAGGCCAAGCTGACCGGTCTGTTGTTTGTAAAACCTTTATAAATGCAAATCAGTACAGGTTTTTGCTCCCGGGTTATAACCGGGTAAGCCAGAAAATTTCCAGTAACGCCAGGAAATTCTTTGGGTGGAAATAAAAAATCCAGATCATGGTCAAGCACCATCATCCAACTGCTGGAATCGTGAAAAACCATTTGTTCCTCATTAAAATTGTCGGTTGCAGAAGTAAACAGCGCAATCTCATCGAATAGATCCCTATCGATATCTGCCATAATGATCTGGTTAAAGTATGCCCCGCTATTTGGCGATGAAAAAACCGAATCATTGACAATATCATAAATAAATATTTTTCTCGGATATTTGGAAAATCCTGTATTTACTCCAAATGTCAGGTCTCCAACGCCATCCCCGGTCATATCGGAGACCTTGCCCGGGACAATGGTAAAATCCGGTTCCATTAAATTCTTACCCAGAGTTGTTATGAACCTGTTTGCAATAAAGAGTTCCGGTTCTTTTCCGAATTTAATAGCATGAAGAAGTATACTATCATAGTGGTACGTAAAAAGAAAGATCTCTTCCAGGTTATCGGAATCATAGTCACCAATCATAAAACGGGAAGATTGTTCCTTATAGACACCTTTAAAATTGCGTTGCTGGTCAGGGCCAAGATTGGTCTTGACAACTACCCCTGCATTACCGGCAAGATTCAAGAAGGTATGAATCCGTTCCGATATCCCGTCATGATCCAGATCCGCATAATAAAACTGCGTGTCGTCAAAATGAGTGCTTAATGCAACCTGATCAACTTTATATTTCTTAAGGCCAAGTGGAATAAACAGGATAATAAGCACGGCCATTAGTAGTGCCTGGATAAAAGGATTCAGGAGAATGAGTGATGCTCTGCGAAACATGTAAGCAAGTTAGAAAGAATAATGCTAAATGCAAAACTATAATGCATTTATACCAGCACTTCCCCCATGCGGTGCCGCCATCTGATAAATCCCTCCACGAGCGGGGAATTGACGTTTTCATGGTGGATGACGTGAAACACCAGGTCCTGGTCGATGTGAGACGACCGCCAGGCGTACTTGTACTGCTCCCGGCCGCTGTTCTGCACCTGATTAATGGCATCTTCCACACGCCGGTATTGGATGCGCAAATCACCTTCTCCTTTGTCCAGGCTCCAGATATAAGTGGCATGGGAATTCAGCAGCTCCCATATGAAATGCATCATCTTCTCTCCTTCCACAGTGAATAAAAAACCGAAATTAAAACAACTCATAACCTAAAACTCAATCCTCCACACTAAAAAACTATTTCATTCTCTGGCGGTATCCCGGGCCTAAGACAGAGACGTCCCTTGGAGCGCAGATTATTTGAGTACTGAGAATTGCGTGCTGAGTCCTGAACTCTTTCTTCTAACTTCTAACTATAACCTTAACTTTGCACTTTGAACCTTGAACTTTGAACTCGATCTTCTTGATCTTTAGTCTTGCGCTCGTTGCGATCGTGCTCATCCTGCTGATACGCTACGTGTGGGGAATTTTCTTCGACCGGAATTATTTCCCGGTGGAATGGGAAAATGCTTGCAGGGAAGGCAGGGTAACCAGGGATCTGATTGCCCTGGAGAGAAATTATCCTGACAAAGTCCGGTTTTTCAACTGGTGGTTCCAGATCGAAAGGCTGAAAAGAGATGATGTCCGGGGAGACTTTGCAGAACTGGGCGTTTACAAAGGAGAGAGTGCGCGTATCATACACCGGATGGATGCCACACGTAAGTTTCACCTCTTCGACACTTTCGAGGGATTCAATGCCGAGGATCTGAACGGTGAAACGGGAGAAGCAGCCACGTATACCCCCCGAAACTTCGCCGATACGAGCCTGGAACTGGCAAAAAGGACTATCGGCGGGAACGATAACGTCATCTTTCATCCGGGGCATTTTCCGGAGTCTGCAGTCGGTGACCGCGAACCGGAGACCGCAGACCGCCGGACACCGACCACCGACCGCAGACCGCGGACCGCGGACCGCGGACCGTCCTACGCTCTTGTCAACCTCGACGCCGACCTCTATGCCCCGACCAAAGCCGGTCTGGAATACTTCTTTCCACGCCTGGCTCCGGGCGGAGTGATCATCATTCACGATTACAATTACAAGTGGCCGGGCATTATAAAGGCTGTCGATGATTTTGCTGAAAAAATATCGGGAACCATGGTCATGATTCCCGATAAGGAAGGTAGTGTGATGTTGTTCAAATCATTCGACAGGCTTGGCCACAACTTCTCCCTTGATCGTTAATACGACGGGGGAAGGATTCCCCTCCAGGGTAACTGACACTGTTTTCGCAAAAGATCCAACCCGTGCTGAATTATAGGTAGCCTTGACCATGCCTGACCCGCCTGGTCTGACCGGCTCCTTGGTGTATTCCGCAACCGTGCAGCCACAAGAACTTCGAGCCGCAGTCACCACCACCGGATCTGTTCCGGTGTTCTTAAATGTGAAAGTAACTTCAGCCGGTGCATTTTGAACAATCTTTCCGAAGTCATGGGTGGTTTCGTTCCATAAGATGTTCTTCTGTGTGGCCGGGGTTGCCGGGGAAGCCGGTTGCGCGGCCTGGACCGGTTGGGCTGATTCCACAGTCTGAGGCGGTTTTGCAGGTTGATCCTGCTTTGTTGCTTTATCCTGAGCTGCCAGGAATTGAGTGCCGATAAATAAAGCCAGCATAAAAGTGAAAAATGATTTCATGAGAATGAGATTAAATTTAAAATCCAGAATTTACATTTTGAATCACCAAAGTTATGGTGATAAGAGTTTGATACTGGTTAATGGATATTAAACATTGCTTAATAGATTGTTAATGAATTGTAAATGGCAAATTTTATTACCTTCGTCCCTATGTCTAACCGTTCAATCCGATGGGTCATTGGGCTTGGGGTACTGGCTATCCTGGCCATTCTCGCAGCACAGGCATATTTCTTTTATCAGGCCTTCAATCTCAAAGAAAGGCAGACTGTTCAGTCATTGAAAATCTCCCTTCAATCAGTGGCGGAAAATATCAGCCGGTACAATGAAAGTACACTCCCCGATAACATCATTCATCAGTTCAGTCCTGAGTATTTTATTGTAGATATTAATAACCACATCGATTCCAGGATCTTAGAACATTATCTGCAATCGGAACTGACCCGACGGCATATCAATATCGATTTTGAATATGCTATTTATGATTGCGATGATGACCGCATGGTTTATGGCAATTATGTTTCCCTGGATGAAAAGGAGGATCAAAGGAGTAAACTTCAAAACTGGCCAAAATACGATGAAGGCCTTTATTATTTCGGTGTGCATTTCCCCGGAATTCAAAACTATATCCTGGGAGAAATGCAAATCTGGTATTTCTTCACGATTATACTGGTTGTCGTGATCCTTTTTTTCAGCTACAGCATGATGATCATCCTTCAACAGAAAAAACTCTCGGAGGTCCAGCGGGATTTCATCAACAATATGAGCCATGAATTCCGGACACCGCTTACTTCCATCAGCCTGGCTGCAGATGTCCTGCAGGAGGAGTCATCAAAGGGCGCAGGAAATTCGGAACGCCTGAGAAAATATGTCGCTATCCTGAAAGAACAGGCGCACCTGATGAATAACAAGGTTGAGAGAGTGCTTCAGCAGGCTGAGACTGATCATAAATTATTCAGGATCAATAAAGAAAGAATCAACCTGAAAGAATTTTTGTCCAACCTAAGGGATCAGTTTTCGAACAGGGTTGAACATTTACAGGGAACCCTCAGTTTTTCATGTGGAGTGGAAGCGCCGATAATTATGGCAGATGCTACTCATTTGACCGGCATTATGATCAATCTCCTTGACAATGCTTTGAAATACACGGTTGAATTGCCAGAGATCAGGGTCCAGTTGTCGGAGGATGACGGGAAGATCATCATTTCCGTATCTGATAATGGCCTGGGAATCGAAAGAAAGCATCTCCGCAGGATTTTCATGCCGTTTTTCAGGGTGCCCAGTGGCAACGTGCATAATGTTAAGGGCTCCGGACTGGGACTGAGTTATGTGAAGAAGATCTGCGACCTCCATGGTTGGAAGATCAAAGTGGACAGTCTCCCCGGAAAAGGCACCTCGGTATTCATTATCATCCCGAAATCAAGCCGATATGGAGGTTAAAAATAAAATATTGTATGTCGAAGACGATGACACGCTGGGGTATATCACATCGGAAAACCTGGAACGGAAAGGGTATGAAGTTGTCTGGAGCAAGGACGGAGAATCGGCGCTGAAACTATTTCGTAAAGAATCATTCGATATTTGCCTGCTGGACATAATGCTGCCCAAACTGGACGGATTTACCCTGGCCAGGTTAATTCGAAAGGAAAATGAAGAGGTTCCGCTGATCTTCATATCTGCCAAAAGCCTCACCGAGGATAAGATTGAAGGGCTGTTGCTGGGAGCTGACGACTATATCGTAAAACCTTTCAATATAGAGGAATTAACGCTGAAGATCGAGGTTTTTCTTAAACGTTCCATGATAAAAAGGACCGGCGCCTTACATAGCAATTATTCCATCGGATCCTGTACACTCGACATGAACCTTCTTCAATTGAACTGCCAGGGCAATGTAAAAAAGCTTACATTCCGGGAGGCAGAACTGATTGGATATTTTAGCCGAAACCGTAATAAGTTACTGACCAGGGAACAGATCCTGGAAGCGGTGTGGGGTGGTAATGACTATTTCTCGGGTCGTAGTCTGGATGTATTCATCTCCAGGTTGCGTAAATACTTTCAGGATGATCCCTCGGTCAGGATCGAGAACCGTCATGGATTGGGCTATGTGTTCGAAGTCGCTTGATAATACGTTTTAATTAAATCCAATTCTATGAGCAAGCTGGTATTATTAGTTCTTTTGATTTCGGGTACGCTCTTTTCTTTAATCGTAACAGCCCAGGAATTGCCGGCCACTAAAGCTGAACAGATTTCCGAAATTAATAATGGTGAAGGAAAACTTATCGCCACGGTTGACAGCGCGGGTTTTATAAGGAATTCACAGGGCAGGATTATCGGGCAATATACAAGTTCTGGGGAATACCTTAATCATGCCGGTGTGGAGGCGGGATACATTGAGAAAGATTTCATCTACGACCGGAACGGTAAAAAATTCGCTCGTTTTGCCAGGAACGGCGACATCCAGGATGCCAAAGGAAACCAACTTGGTCATATTTCTTCAGAAGGGACTGTTACCGATCATACCGGCAAAATAGTTGGGCAGGCTCCGGGAGTCGACAGAAATATCCTGGCCCTGTTGTTTTTCTTTCAGAAATCCGGAGCGGCGGGAAAAGCCGTCAGCGGAAAAAAGTAGACCCAACCTGTGAGGTGACCTGTGAGGTGACCTCACAGGTTCAAATCCCAACCAACCTCTTCCAGCCCCGTATAATCTTTTAGCGCTTCCGTCAATTCCCCCAATGTAACAGAACCCGAGGAGATCATCGATTGGACAGATCGGTTAAAACTCTTCCTTAACCTCTCTACCACCTCACTGGAATATACATCTTGCCGCGGAACAGCGCGGTTTTCCAGGTTAAGGTCCCGCCCCGGGTGAGAATAGTCGTAAAATCCTTTCTTCGTTTTCACCCCCAATTCATTCTGCCTGACCATTTCATCCAGTTTTTCTATGAGTGGCTCATAAATTCCACTATTATCCAAATATTGTTTATACGATTTAATAGAGGCCATCATCACGTCATTGCCAACCTGATCGAAAAACTCAAATACCCCGAATGGAAAAAGATGCTCTTTTACAAGCTCATCAATTTCTCTCAGCGACAGGAGGCCTTCCTGGTAAACTTCGTAAGCCGTTACCTGGAAATCCAGAAATACCCGGTTAAGAATGAAAGGATTATCCTCTCCCTGAAAAAATGGTTTTTTATTGATGCCAGATAAAAAGCAGGCTAGCTTTTCTTTGACTGACGGTGCCGTACTGGAAGTTGTGATCACTTCCACCCATTGCTTAACCTGGACCGGAAAGAAGAAATGCATCCCGGCCATCCGGTCACTTCGCCTGACTGATGGAATGAGCCTGGTCGGTACAATGCCGGAGGAATTGGTACAGAACAGGCAATCCGGTTGGATCTCCCTGTCCAGCTGAATATAAAGCGCTCTTTTCAACTCTTCGCTCTCGGTTATCGCTTCAATCACAAGGTCACATTTTTTAAGGTCCCCCAAATTGGCGGTAATAACCGTATTGGCCAGCCGTCTGGCAAATTCATCTGGTGTCGTCAGGCCACAATGGAGCCTGGAATTCATTTTCTTAAGAAAAAGCTTCCGGGAAGCCTCACGGGATCCATCGGTACGGCATAACCAATATATCCGATAGGGAAACCCAATCAGGTAAAGGAAGATGGAACTCCCCATCCGTCCTTCACCTATAATGCCGATGTGTCGAATTTCTCGCATCCTTTTACCGGTACTCCATAACATATCCGGCCTGCATAAACTTAGAAACTTCCGTAACAAAGCTCAGGATTATATCTTCCCGGGATAGCGTTTCGTTCCGCAGTAACTCGTCGAGGCATATAAATGCCATGGGCGGACCAGGATAACCCAGCCCCGACAGTTTCGTGTAGAGTTTTTCTTTCGGAATGCCAATGGTTTCACATTCTTCGGAAATCATCTCCGAAATATGCCGGGAGGGAAAATTGACCTGAAAATAACGGATCCGGGAAAGATCGAACGGGTATTTCTCCAGGTATCGTTTCAGTCCGTGCAGAAAAACCGTTCCGCCGGACTCGTGAAAATTCCTTCTGAGCTCGTCCTGGAACATCTGCGACAGGTGATGATAGCCCAGCTCAAACTCCTCTTTCGGGTTCATCCAGTAAGCCGGGCGGCCGTTCTTCATCGCGCTGGGCTTCTTTCCCCCTATTGACTCCATATATACGCTTTTCAGGAATAATCCATCGTTATAATGATCTTCTCCTGTCAGAACCACGGCCCCGGCGCCGTCGCTCAGGAAATACCTCAGAAAAAGCTCTTCCTTCCTGACAATAGGCTGGTTGTAATATTCTGCCCTCAATTCCGATGATGAAATGCCCGAAGAAAGCACGAGCGCATTCCTGTAACGGCCACTCCGGATCATTTCATAAGAAATCAGCAATGCTTTATAAGCTGAGGTGCAATTGGCATGCACCGCCACTTCACCGCAACATTCAATCCCAAGAGCTTCCTGGATCCTTACCGAAGCCGTGGGCATCTGGTCCATGTGGGCGCTGCCGTATGCAATGAATTCGATCTCGTCAGCCCTGATCCCGGCCATTTGCATGGCTTTTCGGGCGGCTTTGACCGACATCGTCAAATTGTCATCGGTGAATTTTCTGGTGACGGGATCGATCGCATAATGATAGCTTTTTACCTCCAACAGTTCTTTCATCATTAATTTCATCCGCTTCAGCCAGTCCTGGAGTTTTATAGGGGCATCTTTCATTTCTCCCAGCACCTGGTCCACTTCATCGATCGAAAGCGGCTTTCCCGGCAGATAACTGCCCGTGCCTGCCACCCGTACCTTTATATCATGTAAACTATCCATTTTCTGTCATTTCACGCATAACTTAAGTATAAATACAAAAGACCAAAGCATAACGTATCTCCCCAACTGCCAACTGCCCAACTGCCAACTGCCAACTGCCCAACTGCCCAACTGCTAACTGCCAACTGTCCAACTGCCAACTGCCAACTGTCCAACTGCCAACTGTCCAACTGCCAACTGTCCAACTGCTAACTGCCACCAACTCTTCCCGCCAGCTTTACCGCTTCTTCAATTACCGATTTCCGCGGCAGAATGCGGTGCACAATTCCCCATTGGAGCGCTTCCTGCGCAGAAAAAATCCGTCCGCTCAGAATTAGCTCGATAGCCCTGGATTTACCAGCAAGGCTGGTCAGATGCACCGTGCCGCCACATCCCGGCATCAATCCGAAAGTGGTTTCAGGAAAACCGAGCACGGCACCTTCTCCACACAGTCGTATTTTGCAGGCCAGGGCCAGTTCCAGGGCAGAACCGAGGCACGTGCCACGGATTGCGGCAATAGTTGGAATATTCAATTGTGCGATATATTGAAAGCTTTCGGTATTCTCCAACAGAAAATCCGGCAAATAATCTTTCCTGCCATCCGGAATGTTCCTCCGGATATGGGACGTCAGCTCCACATGATCGGCTCCCGAGGAAAAATGCCGACCGTTTCCGTAAATGATCATGGCTTTAATGGAGGCAGACGGAAGCACGGCCGTAGTGAAACGGCTCAGCTCACCGAAAAATGCCTTTGTCATGATATTGGCAGGTGGCCGGTCCAGCATCAGATAACCGATTTGATGCTCTATTTTCCAGTTAATAGTATCAAACATCTTCAAAAAGAAAAAATGACCAGAGTCGAAACAAAATTCCTGGAGTGGGAGAGTGAAAAAATGATATCCTTCACTCCGCTTTGCTCCAACCTTGCGGTGAAATTCCGGTCGAAACGTATTACCGGTTTGCCTGTCGGCCGGTTCAATATTTCCATCTGCAACATGCAATCCCCGAGGCCGAGAACTTCACCAATCCGCCTCTTGATCAGATATCGGGCAGCCAGGCTTCCGGCATTACGTGGAAAGTGAAACATCCTCCTTTCACTTTCCGTGAACCAATCGTTCAACGATTGTTCCCCGGAGAAAAGTGCTATGAACTCCGCTTTCCCGATCAGATCAGTGTATTTTCTAAACCCTTCCGGTTCATTCATGCATCAATCGTCTTCACGGTTCATATTCCTGATCGCAAGCGAGCAGAACAACTTCGTTTCTTCCCTCAAAGCTTCCGGCAGGCTCATGTTCCCTGCATTCTGAATGGATCTCATGACCGCCCGGATCACCTCGGTATCCCGGTCATCTGTCAGCTTTCGGATATAATTCAATGAAAATTCATGCAGATCCTTCAAAGGAACCTGGTAGTTCGCCAGTCCTGTTTCTACTGCTCTTCCGGCATGGACGGTATCTCCTGACAGTATCATTTCAATTGCCTTACTCTGGCCAATGACACGGGATAAACTCAGCGTCCCGCCAAGGCCGGGTATCAGATTGAGATTGACTTCCGGAAAGGCAAAGAGGGCATTTTCGCTGCAAATTCGTATATGGCAGGCCAGGGCGATCTCCAGGCCACCCCCGAAACAGACCCCCTGGATTTCGGCGACTACTGGCAGCGTTGCTGTGGATATCATTTCAAGGAGCGCCTTGCCGGTGCTAATTTTTTCAAAAAGGAGCCGTTCGTCGGACGCCATGAGCCTGAGGTTGTTGAGATCAGCCCCGCCCGAGAAGTGACGACCACTTCCCCTGATCAGGATCCCTTTCAGTCCCGGCTCATTAAAATAGCCTTCCAACTCATCCACCGGGATGAACTCAGGCTGCTCCAGGTAATTGCCATTTACCACCGGAATAGTGAAAACTCCGATGGATCCCTCTCTTTCCCATATTTTCACCCTTCTTTTATCCATCTTCATTGAAATTTTTCCAGAAATCCGTGGGGCAGGTCCCTGACCAGTTTCCCCCTGTCGGTGAAAAGTGTTTTTACCGTTGCAGTGCAGACTTTGATCCTTCCATCCCCGAAATACATCTTTTGCCTGAAAACCAGGTAAGGTGATTCATGTCTGACTACGGTCCGGATGGTCATCTCATCAAAAAGGTTGATTTCCCGGTGGTACCGTGCCTGAACTTCTATAACAACCAGTAGCAGGTCATTCTCTTTGAAGTATCCCACCAGGTCAAGCCGGCGGAACAGTTCCCATCTTGCCTGCTCGAAATAATTCAGGTAAACCGCGTGATTGACGTGACCGTAAGAATCCAGTTCGTATCCCCTGGCGGTAAATTTGTACTCGAACATCTATTAATGCTGATTGTTTTAGTCAGGGTAAATATAGAATGAATTAAATTTACCCGGCAAATTTAGGAGGAAAGTTTTTGGTATGGGTAAAAAGGTTGTAATCACCGGAATGAATATGATAACTTCCCTGGGGCTGGATCTCCCGACCAATTGGGAGAATATGGTGGCAGGCAGGAATGGGGTCGGAAAGATCACTTTGTTTGATCCGGAAGGATTGCAGACCCGGATTGCAGCGCAGGTCCCGGATGATTTTGAGGAGTTTTCCTCGAGATTTATCCGTAAACGGACAGCAGACCAGATGACACGGGTAACGAAGATGTGTTTTGTGTGCGCGGTGGAGGCTGTCCGTGATGCCGGGCTGGATTTTGAATCGCTTGACCGTTCCAGGTGCGGGGTGATCCTGGGAGTGGTCAGTACAGGGAATACCAGCGCTGAGCGAGGAACGACAGCGAAAAACCGTGTCCTGAAGAGCATGAGCAATGCTATGTCGGCCTGGATCAGCCTGGAATATAAACTGAGGGGGCCGAATTATACCGTAGCATCCGCCTGCTCCTCCTCGGCTTATGCCATAACACTTGCATACGACATGATCCGGAATGGTTCAGCGGATATAGTCATTACCGGTGGTGCCGATTCAATCGTCAACCGGGAAGAGATAGAGGGTTTCAACGAACTTTATGCGCTGTCGGTAAACAATGACCCCGCAACTGCCAGCCGGCCGTTTTCCAGGGACAGGGACGGGTTTGTGATCGGTGAAGGGGCCGGGATCATGGTCCTGGAATCCGAATCATCGGCGTTGAAAAGAAATGCCGTGATCCATGGGGAGTTGGCCGGCTATGCCATTACCAGCGAGGCTTACAACATCATGGCCCCCATGAAGGACGGGGAAGGCATTGCGCAAACTATCCGTATGGCGCTCGATAATGCGGGCATAAGGCCGGATGAGGTGGATTACATCAATGCCCATGGCACCTCTACCACTTTAAACGACAGCTATGAGACAATGGCCATTAAGAAAGTTTTCGGAGATGGTGCCCGCATAATCCCTGTATCCTCAACCAAATCCATGATCGGCCATACGGTAGGAGCGGCCGGGGTGATCGAGGGAATCGTCACCGTGATGAGTATCAAAACCGGCATCATCACTCCTACTATCCACCTGGATAACCCCGATCCTGAACTGGACCTGGATTACGTGCCGAACCAGGCCCGGAAACATCAGGTCAATTGCGCCCTCTCTAACTCTTTCGCCTTCGGCGGGCACAATGCTACCCTCGTCTTCAAAAAATATGCTTAATTTTACATCAAACTTCAACTCCAGATGAAAGAAATAACAGATGCCATTAAGGCCGATGTAAAGCAAACAGTTTACGAATTCTTCGCAGATCAATGCGAAGTGGATATCAATGAAATAAACGATCAGACTAATATCATCACCGACCTGGAAGGCGATTCCCTTATGTTCCTCGAGTTAATCGAAATCTTTAAAAAGAAGTACAACCTGGAGATTGAACTGAAGACAGTTGGGAAATATGTCCTCAGGCATCCGGTAGATACCATTGGCCAATTGATTGATACTCAGATTTTAATGATCCGTTACGAAAACAAGATCCTGGAGATCGGATAAACTATTCATCGATTAAAAATGAATGAAATTGTCGGTTGTGGCATCGACATCGAAGAGTTGGACAGGTTTAAGAAGTTCATTCCAACTCACCCGGATTTATCAGAATTGACCAAACTGGTTTACTCGGATTATGAAATCCGCATCAATCGGAACATTCTGCCCCATGTAACTTTCCCCCTTGCCTTCTCCTGTAAAGAAGCCTTTTTTAAAGCTTTCGGCGTCAGCTGGACCAACAGCCCTATTTCCTGGAAGGATATCGAGCTGATTTTCAGCGAATCCGGTAATCTGAACCTATATGAGGTAAATCTCAGCGGTTATGCCAGAATTCTTTATGAAAGATTGAATTGTTCCGGATTCAAAACCGAAATGGATTACAATGCTAAATTTGTAACCTTTCAGGTTATTTTATTCAGCGAAATAAGAAATGAGCAGCATCGCCATCATCTTTCCGGCGTTCGTCAGTGAATACAGCGGAACTGAACTGACTTCCCTGCAATCCGGCGGAAATAAGTTTAAAAAATGGCTGGTTGCAGCATCCGATTATCTGAAGATCGATTTGACAGAATTTGATCCGACAGGGAACAACTTCCTGGATGATGAAGCAATAACACAGTACATCAGTTATATATACAGCTGTGCCCTGTCGGATATCCTGAAAACGAACCGGGTCGTGCCGGATTTTATCACTGCCTACAGCATGGGCATTTATGCTGCCCTCTATTATAGCGGTTCTGTCGATTATATTACCGGATTGTCATTGGTGAAAAAAGCCTGGGACTTGATCCGGGATACCTGCGGCGACGATCGGTACTCCATGGGTATGATCATCGGCATTCCGGGGGAACAAATAGAAAATTGGTGCGATCGGCTTGGAGATGCCTGGATATGCAACAGGAATAATCCCCATACCTATATAATCTCCGGAAAATCAGGTTCCGTTGACCGGATACTGGCACAATCAAAAGAAGACGGGGCCCTTCGCGCCAACCTGCTCCCTGTTTCAAAACCATACCATACGGCGGTCCTTAAAGGATTGGAAAGTCGGTTTTTGGATTATGTGAGAGCCCAGCCGTTTCACACGCCAGCCTACCCTTACCTGTCGGCAATCGATCGCCGGGTCATCTCCTCCGCTGAGGAATTTCAAAATGAAGTTGTCAGAAATATTTATTCCCCGATGAACTGGTATGAAACCATGAACCACCTTACCGGTCTGAGTACAGCAACCTTTTTTGAATGTGGTGCGGGTGATGGGCTTTCCCGTAATTTCAGGTTCATCGAAGGGAACTTTAAGGCATTCTCCGGATATAAACTGAACGATTTCCTTGACCGGTCTGCGGAGTGAGCACAAGCTTAAATCACATCATTGCCCAGTTTGATCTTCCATAATCCGCCGACACTTTCGTAGAATTTTTCCAGGGGGAGCCTGGTCTTCATAACACAATTAAAGAAATTGTATTTCATCAGGTCGAAGTCGATGATCTGGTCCCTGACCTCCCGGTGCAATACAGTTCCAGGCATAGGTGTCAGGATGGTGTAACCGGCATAAACCACTTTGTATGATCCCGCATAGTCGGCAAGAGCTTTAAAATCATCTTCCGTATAATCGGGTGGGACAATATAATTCCCGCGGATCATGATATCATTCCGGTGGAAGACTTCGATAGATTTTTGGATGTTTTCGGATGATGTACGCTTATTGTAAAGGTCAAGTTCCGTATCCCGGAACGACTCAAATCCGCAGATCACGACCCTCAGGCCGGCTTTTGCCAGTTTTTCAATTAGTTCCGGGTGTTTGGCAGCCGTATCCGTACGGATATCCATGACATACTTCTTGTTGATGCTTTCTTCCAGTATGCGGTCGAAAAGCCTGTCGATGAACCGGATGTCAACCACCGTATTGGCATCGGCAAAACGAACCACCTGGTAATCATCAAGTCCTTTCAGCTCTTCCACGATCGATTCCACTTGCCGCATGTAATACTTGCTGTCATGTTGCGGCCAGATGGAACAGAATGAACATTCATAGGGACAGCCCAGGGAAGTGAAGATATAGGTCACCGGTGTAGGATCGCTCCCCACTTTGTAGGTTGAAAGCCATTTATTCAAATGGCTCCGGTCTGGCAGGATGAAGTCCTTTCCTGCCGGTTCCCAATCCGGTGCCGTTTTGCCCGTCCTGCGGTGAACGCCATTTTCGTTCAGGATGATTCCGGCGACGGAATCCAGCGGCAGCCCTTTTTCCCTGGCGATGACCAGGTCCCGGAAGATGCCGGCAGAGTGTCCCGGGCAAAGGACGTCCACCGCCGGATCGGTGATGTCTTCCGGACAGATGGTCACATGCAATCCCCCGATAACGGTCAGGATCTCCGGGTTATATTGCTTCGCCTGGCGAAGGATCTCCAGCCCGTAATACAATTCCGAAGCGATCACCGTGACGCCGACGACATCGGGATTATGCTCCCGCAGGTAAGAATAAACCAGCTCATGAAGCGGAGGCCCATCCGGATTCAGGTCATATTCCCCCTTGGTATCGATGACGGTCACATCAAAATCCTTCACGGCGGCCGCAACTGTAAGAAGTCCGAGCGGCGGGCCGATGAGCTTTTTATGGATGAACGGGCGGGCATCCCCGGGAGCATGTTCGAGAATGCCGTTAAAAGGCGATCGCGGCGGATTGATGAGAAGGATCTTCATCCGGGAAAATTATCGGTCAAATATAGGATAATTTAAAAAGAACCGGGAAATATGCTCCCTCATGGCCGGATGCATAAGATCTCCCGGTTACTTTCGCTGAGCAGGCAATCTCATCCTCAGAAAATCTGGTTAATCTGCGGCTTTTTCACTAAGTTTGCTGCTTCGGACTAATTTTCATAATGATGTGGCAAATATTTCTTGGCAGCCTGACTTTAAGCGTGATCCATGCCCTCATACCGAATCACTGGATCCCCTTGATCACTATTGGTAAAACGGAGGGGTGGACAAAGGCTCAAACCCTGTCGGCTACGGCAATCGTCGGATTTGCCCATATCCTCAGCACCATCATAATCGGCATCATTGTGGGCTTTGTGGGATATCAGCTTTCCGGTTATTTTGAGACTTTCGCTTCGATCATTGCACCCCTGATCCTGGTCGCACTGGGTATCATCTACCTGGTGGCGGATTACATCAAATCCCGAAGTGTTCAGACACATGATCACATTAAAATCAGGCAGAGCACAGGCAAGTCGCGCATGGCAATATTACTGTCCCTTAGCGTTGCCATGTTCCTCTCGCCCTGCCTGGAACTGGAAGCTTATTTTTTCCAGGCAGGAACGCTTAGATGGAAAGGGATTCTGATTGTATCACTGGTTTACCTGGTCGTGACCGTATCCGGAATGATCATCCTGGTCTGGCTGGGCATGCAGGGCATCAGCCGGATCAAATCCGAGTTCCTTGAACATCATGAAAAGCAGATCGCCGGGATCGTCCTCATCCTGCTTGGGATCATGGCCTATTTCGTGGAATTCTGAACCTGGTAAGCCTGAATCCTTCCTGTAGGATTTCTTTACTCTGCCTAAATGTATTTTCTGTACCTGACCAGGGTGAAGACCAGTATCATGCCAAGACCAATGAACAGCGCCCAGGATGAGACCGGCACATCGGGATTTTCAACGGAAAAGCTTTCGGCCTGGATGTAAACCCATGAGTCTAAGGCTGTATCTCCCCTGTCAGCAATGGCAATTTTAATATGATTCGTGGTATTCGGCGTAACGATGGCCGATCCGGTAAATTTCGCCGTAAATCCGTCCATTTCATTATCGAAGAACGGCCCTCCGTCAGAAAGGTCATTGTTATTGTAATAAGAACAGTTTGTACATGCGCTTCCGAATGGATTGCCATTGTTCACATTATTGATTGCAACCGGAGTCACGGTGCTCGGTATAAGAGCTATGTTAGTCCCATTGACGAAGAAGGCAAACACATCGTTGAATGCGGAGTTGACAAATTCATTGTATTCATCGGAACCAAAAACATACTCAATATACACCGTATTGGCCGTTGGCTCAAAATCAAATTCGAGTACTGTTTTGTCCATGGTGCCTCCACCGACAAGAGCATCCAGGTCGGCGTCACTGCCGGTGCCCAACCCGCCGGTAATACCGTCAGATGAGTTCGGGCCAACGGCATTGATCACAAAACCTGAAGATAGCATAACCCCTTCTTCTATTCCGAGTCCGGCCCCTGTACCCCCGGTGAATGTCCCCGCGGAAGCAGGAGAAGCTCCCGCCGTGACCCCCGAAAAGGTAACGTTGCTATAACTTACCCCCGGGCCTAGGATAGCTTCAACCAGATCCGTGGCTGTCAATCCTGCGCCATCCATTTCGACGACGGTCATAACTGAAGTTGTACCCCTTAAATGGCTCTTATCCGGGCCGGGTACCCTTTGTTCCTGGGCAAATGTAACCCCTGCGCCAATTAATAAAGCGAGTGTGATAGAAACTGTTGATTTCATAACTTTAATATTTAAGTTTATTTAGACCAAATATATATTATCTTATGTGACAAAATCAAGTTTTAGTTGTACGGATTTTCTTCAGGACAATAATTCGTACATTAGAATTTGAAGTGCTATAATTATTCAAACAAGCGAAACATCTATCTTTGCATGTATTCGTACCATGCACTGAACTGGGTTCTGATCATTTCCATGAGGGAACAATGGGAGGGCGTGGAATTCTGAGGCAATTATAATCGTTATGAAAAATTTAACAATATTCTGTCTGTTCATCCTGCTGGTTGCTTTTTCACCATCCTGTGGTGTCATCCAGCAGGGGACCGAATTAAAATCATTTGCAAACTGTGACTTCCGGCTGGAATCGGTGAAAAATACCAGGCTGGCCGGGGTAAACATCCAGGGTAAAAAATCGCTGACCGATCTTGGGTTCTCGGATATGGCCAAAGTCACCGGCGTCATTGCAGGTGGAACCCTTCCGCTTACATTCGACCTGAATGTCCAGGCTAGGAATCCAAATGCTTCTCTGGCTGCGATGAACAGGTTGGATTGGATCCTGCTGATCGACAAGCAGGAGATGGTCAGCGGGGTATTAGGCGACCGGGTACAGATCGCCCCGAATTCCATGGCCACCTTCCCCGTTGCCATCAGCCTCGACCTTATGGAAGTCTTGTCCGGCAAGTCTGCAGAAGCATTACTGAACCTGGCTTTCAGCCTGGCAGGGACCGGGTCCACCAGCAAGATAACCCTGAAGGCCAAACCGACCATCGTAATCGGGAGTTCTCAGCTTCAATACCCCGGTTATATCAATATCACGCAGGAATTTGGCGGGAAATGAGACATTTCGCAATGTCATTTCACAGTGTCATTGCGCAGTGTCATTGCGCATTTCACAATTAATTGCGAAATCAGAAATGTCATTGTGAAATGTGAAATGTCATTGTGAAATGTGAAATGTCACTGTGAAATGCGAAATGATCACCTCACCAGGATCAGGTTTCCGCTTGACTGGGCCGGGCCGGCTATAACGCGATATATATACAACCCATCTGAACAAACCTGACCGGCACTGTTGTTGCCATCCCAGTTGACATCATGATATCCGGAATTCATCGTTTTATTATTCAGTACATTGACCAGTTTACCGCCGGCAGAGTAAATCTCAATTCTTACCGTCCTTTTCTCAGGCAGGTAAAATGATATCTTAACCTGTTCCGAAAATGGATTGGGCGCCGCGAAAGAATGGAAACTGGTCCGAGAATCGGGTTTTTCATCAATTCCCACCGGTACTTCAATCCCTCCCGAATAACAATAGACCCGTCCATCCCGGCCGCCGGCCACCATTTCCCGGGTATGGTCCCCCACGATGTCGGGTATGGAATTAATGGCATCCACCGGCGTGCTGTAATGAATGGAACTCAACTCCGAGCCGTCAGCACCATTGAGAAAATAACAATAATTGGAGCTGTACAGGGTCCCTATCAGGACGTCCATGATGCCGTCCCCGTTCAGGTCATTTGTTTTGGCCACATTCCAGGACTTGTCGGCAAGGGGTTGCAACCAGAGATTGGTAGCGTCCTCACCCGAAATGACCACTCCGTTGGTCCCGCTGTGACCCACCAGGATGTCTTCATGTCCGTCATCATTGATATCATCGACCTTTACAAACCTCAGTATCAAATTATTGCCCACGCCGGAATTAGCGAGGCTCACTCCGTTGGCACCATTGCGGATGGAAATATTACCGGATAAGTCGCCTGCCATTACGTCTTTTACGCCATCACCGTTCAGATCATCCAGTTGTTCAAGGGCCCAGACCGAAGAACCGGCCGTATTCATGCTCCAGATAATGCCTCCGTCGGTGCCGTCAATGCCGTAGATCCTGCCTACCGTCTCTTCCCCATTGCTGGCACCGGCCAGGGCATCAGGTACATAATCGCCATTGATGTCCTCGATGCCGATAACGGCAAAATTCGGTCCATTGGTATTACATTCCCAGATGGATTCACCTGTCAGGGCATCCAGGCAGTAGATGCGTTTGGGCCCGGTGCCGTTGGCATCATCCCCGGTCGCCGCCAAAATATCCAGATGACCGTCCAGGTTGTAATCATACCGGGCATCCACCTGGTAAACCCATCCCCCATCGCCGTATTCATGCGTATCATGCTTCCAGAGGACCGACCCGGTCTTACCGGAAATGGCTATGATAGACCGGTCACCCCAGGCTGTCCCGGCAATTACCTCCTGGCAATTATCTCCATCGAAATCATCCGTGACGATCAGACAATTCTGGCTGTAAACCGACCCGGAATAAATCTCCAGTTCCCACATCACATCGGCCACTCCATGGGAATTACCATTAAAACACCGGAGGTAGTTGTCTTCAGAACCTACGATGACATCGTCAACTTTATCACCTGTTATATCGTGGATGGGAGTGACGGCCTTCGGACTATTGTCGTAACTGACATCAATGATATAGTGCCACAGGGCGTTGCCTATCGGCCAGGGTACATCCAATCCGCTTCCCAGCAGGTAAATATCGAACGGATCATGGTCCGGGTCATTGGTGGAGATATGCGCAACATCATTGAAATTGGCGGCAGTATCGGGGCTGAACCAGATACCTATTGCAAAAGTATCCAGAGGACCGATATTGACGGGGAATACGATGCTTTCATCCAGGTAGAAAGCCTCACCGGCAAGGGTTATTTCATCGATTACCAGGTCCTGGCTGCCAACATTCCAGACATGTACATACCATCGGGTGCTTGCCGTGATCCTGACCGGGCCGTAATTATGCGAAATATCATCGGATTGGATCAGGGGCCCGGGAACAACTGCCTGGCCTGTCAGCGTAACGGGGGTAACCGGGGTGACCGGGTCATTGGTGATGACATTTACCACTGTATAAAGTGAACCTTGTTCGGTTGGTGCATAGGTTAGGGGTACGTACACGAAAGTGCCCGGAGTAAGGGTATAGGGGACCGTAAAATCCGTAAATATCGGCACGGCATTCTGGATCTCCAGGTTCTGAATGATAAGGTTGCCTGAGCCTGTATTTTGCACCAGCATATCCCATGTAGAAGATTCACCGGTGGTGACAATGCCATAATCATGGGTATCAACCGGGATGCTGACCTGCGGAGTGCCTGCACCACCCAGGTCCACCTTGTAAAGCGTAGAGGCCGAACTTAGCTCACCATCGCAATACCACAGATACTGCCCGTCGAATGTAATGCCGGATGGTTTGATACCGTTCGAGGCATGGCTTTCTACGACAGTACCATCGGTTTCGACACGGTAAAGCATATTGGCATTGTAATCGGCAATCCACAGGTAATTGTTCTCTTTGCAGATATCCCAGGGCTGGTTATTCGGGGTGGCGAATTGCGTTATGATATTTCCCGAACCATCCAGCTTGTAGACCATTCCATCTGGGTCGTAATAACAACAAGTCCAGAAATTACCCGCATCGTATTCTATGCCAGACATATAAGTTGCCGGTAACGTAAAAGTGGACTGCTGTTGTCCGCTGCTGTTAAATTCCACTGCAAGAGCCGGGGTAAAAGATCCAGTCCGGACGGTTGACCAGAAATCATTACCGTCGAAGCTCAGCCCATAGGCATTTTCAATCGGAGCTGCGCATTGCAGGGTATAGCTGCCGGTCACGGGATCAATCCGGTATATCTCATTATCCGGCCCGGTAGTAGCATACAGCCCGCTGTATAGGTAGGTGCCGTCCCAGGCAAGGCCGGATGCTTTGCCAGGGATCGTGAAGCTGGCCACAATGGTCCATTCGCGGTTTGGTTGCGCCCGGATCAAGGAAGGAAGGTGAAGATAAAGCAGGGCCGGCAGAACTAAGAATAAGCAGAAATTCTTCATGACGATTTGAATTAGGTGAAGTCTGAGTCGTAAAGATATAAGTTGTCGGGATAAAATGCAAACTGTTCCTCGCTGCCCCCGAGTGACGATAATGGCCATTCGGTTATCATTCAGGCTTAAGCCAGAAAAAAGAGGATGCTCATCCGATGAACATCCTCCTGCATAAATAAAACAAACTCGAAATACCTGACCTTTCTTTGTAAAGATTGCCAGGAAAAACCTTAAGACATCCTCATATAACGGATCACCACAAGGCTCACGATCAATAAGATACCTATTCCAAGGGCCCAGCCGGAAACCGGTACGGCTCCACCCAGGTCATAATAAATAGTGCCATTCCAGGTCCGTGGGATAAAAAGATCATCGAAATGTGTATCCCCTCCAAGGCCTATTCCGGCAGTGATTCTCAGGTTGGCATCTGAAAAAGTATTGTTACCATTGGTATAATACATCAAGGAGGGTGGGTTGAGGCCCATTGCTGTTGTTGTCAGGTAGAATCCATATACCTGGCCGGCTTCGAGGGTGATCCCACCGAGGTTGACCGGGGTTGGCACATTGATGCCCAATGGATTCACGAGTGGAGCAATCCCAACAAGCGTCCAGGCGCCTGATGTGTTCTCAAAGCCGACATAAGTGCCGATCTTGTAATAAAAATAGATATCGACCGGAGCCCCGTAGAGGTTCAGGTCGAAGGAATTGATGACGATATCGTTGCCACCGATCACTTCAACATCAAACATATTTCCTGCATAGGAATTGTTCGCGGCGAAGAAAGTGGTAATGGAAGTTTCCCTGCTTTCAGGCAAATTCGTGTTCGGTGCCGGGAATTCAATGAAAACTCCCGCATCGGTTTTGATCATATTTCCTGTTGTCTTTCCCTGGCCAAGCATTACGAGTGAAATGCCCATCATAAAAAGAACGAAAAAAGATTTGGATAAATTCTTCATAATACTCTAATTAATTGGTTAATAAAAATTATTCATTGATAAAAATATACAGTTTATAAGCATAAAACAAGAAATTGTTGTACGACTAAGCATTCCTTACACTTTTTCGTACGACTTTAAGTATATCAAAATTGTTAATTCATTTATAATCAATGTTCAGACTAATTGGTTAACGGGTGCGAAAAATGGAATCAATGCTATGTTAGATGACCTATTTAACGATTAATTTCTCAATTTCCGCTATCCTTTCCGTTTTCATCTCGAGGAAATATATCCCGGGAGGCATCCCCTCATCATTGAAAATAAAATGATTCCATCCTTTTTCTAACCTTAATCCCGGAAAATTTTTGATTTCTTCCGCGTTGGAATTAAAAATCTTAAAGTTGACCTCCATGGAACGGGGCAGGGTAAATCCGGCCATTCGAATGCCATTGCCGGGATTAGGATATACCGTCAGCTCAAAGGGTGAAGAATAGCTGGGCTCAGGTGTCGCCGTGGCATTCAGAAAATCATAGATCTGAAATCCGCACACTCCGTCTCCCACTATGGCATAATTATCCTTTACCGTCACTCCTTCGGCAAAAACTCCGGTTGGTTTGTAATAAGCAGTTACGAACGGGAAATCGGGAACCGAAACATCCACCACCTGCACCCCTCCTAAAATGTAATTGGATACGAAGGCAAACGGCCAGGAAACATCGATGCCGGTACCCCCGTCAGGCAAGGCGCAATATCCCGCCGTGAAGGGCAAATAGGGATCGGATACATCGATCACTTCCATACCGCCATTACCGTCGGCCACATAAACATAATTTCCCTTTGCACAGATCTCCTGTGCGCTGCTGACCAGGGTGGCGAAGCGGGAAATGAACTGGGGATTTTCCGGATCTGCGATATTGAATATGTACAAACCTTTGGTATCCTCTTCTGCAAAAGGCTGATAATCTGCCAGGAACAGCAAATCTCCATATATATCAAGCGTCTGGACATAGCAAAAGTCTTCCCCTGGCACAGCGCCAGTGAACCATCCAAATTCATGAGCTTTGAGCACCGGGCTGGCAGGATTTGAAAAATCAACCACACGGAAACCGTCCCACCAGCAGGCAATAAAGGCATAATGGCCTTTCAGGGCAATGTCATACGTCATCACAGGAGCCATATACTGACCAATCTTTTCAGGCTGGGAAGGATCGGAAATATCCATGATATGAACGGGATTGTTGGCCGTCATGCTTTTCGGAATGAAGATGGCAAGAGTATCATATATGGCAGCCAGGGCGCCATCGGTCGAATGATATCCAATTTGGACCGGATTGGATTGATCCGTCAGGTCGAATACGCGGAAACCGTTGGAACCTGCGTATCCATAATTGCCAACCACGGCCACTTCATAAAGGAATCCTGCCAATGGCCACGCAAAAGCCTGAACCGGAGCGAGAGGATCGGAAATATCAAGAACCAGGCACCCTTCGGTCCCTCCGGTTGCACCGACAGCATCTCCATTTCCTGCTATAAAGGTCTGGTAACCAGGATAAGTTGAAACCAGCGTTGGGGCTGATGGATCCGAGATGTCCACCAGGTTGACGCCTCCCTGGTTCGATGTGGAGTTGGCCACGCAAACATATTGATCCGACACGGTAACGCGATAAGGGAATCCGGGTATCGTGCAGTAACCCTCCAGGGTTATGTTTGCCGGATCGCTGATGTTCACTACTTTCAATCCCAGATTGGAAGAGGCGATGAAGCACAGGGAATCCCTGACACACAGCCCTGTCACCATTCCGGTGTAGGACCCGGCAATGACCGGATTGGCAGGGTTGGAAAAGTCGATCACCTTCATGCCACTGTTATCGGCAGCCAGGAAAGCTAAATTCCCCTGGAAGTCCGAATCCCAGATCAGGGGATTGCCTGGTAATGTCCGATGTCCGACCATTACCGGATGTCCCGGATTGGAGATATCGGCGACATAAAATCCATCCGCAACCGTGACAATATAAACATAATCTCCCCTGCCGAAGACACCACCCCGTGGATAACCGTCGGTGGGGATCCGGCTAATTCTGACAGGTGCAGCAAAATCACTCACATCCCATACTTCAATACCGGAGAAATACGCTGCAAGGTAAATCCTGCTGGATTCAGGGTCATAGTAACTATGGTCGATAATGGCCCTGGCCCTGATTGCAGTGATCAGCACGGGAGCATAAGGATCGCTGATATCAAGCACATTGAGCATCCCTCCTTCTCCGACAAAAAGAGTATCGCCGGTAGGTGATGCGGAGATGGAAAAACTCTGACCCGCAGGCCAGTTGCCTTCAAATGACATGTTCAGGGAATCAAAGTCGATAACCCGGCCATCAAAAGCAGGGACAGATAACAAACCGTCAGATGGAAGCGTATGGCCGGCTTTCGGCAAGTCACCGGAAAGCAGCCAATGAGTAGTTTGAGCGGTCATCTGGGGCTGGAAGCTCCGGAAAAAGGTCATCATGATGAACATGACAAAGATGTAGTTTTTCATGGCTTGAATTTTTACCCAATTTACGCAAAAAAGCATAATTACAGCAAATTGCTTACCTTTGGTTGTTTACCCAAATAACTGCATTAATCACAAAATAAATCAAATCATGACGTTTATCATCGTTATTCTCGTCCTGGCTGTCATCCTTGTCTTCTGGCTGGTCAGCCTTTACAACCGCCTGGTACGGTTCCGGAACAACCGGGAAAATGCCTTTGCCGACATTGATGTCCAGCTGCGCCAGCGCCACGACCTGATCCCTCAACTGGTTGAAGCAGTAAAGGGCTACATGAAGCATGAAAGCACTGTGCTCATTGAAATTACCAATGCCAGGGCCAATGCTATGAAAGCCGGTACCATTGATGAAAAGATACTGGCAGAAAACCAGCTGACCAGTGCCCTGAGAGGCCTGCAGGTGGCGGTGGAGGCGTACCCGGATCTGAAAGCCAGCCAGAATTTCATGCAACTCCAGGCTGAGATCTCCGATGTGGAGAATAAACTGGCCGCGGCCCGCAGGTATTTTAATTCGGCTACAAAAGAATACAATGTCGCGGTGGAAGTCTTTCCATCCAACATAATTGCCGGATCATTCGGTTTCAGGAAAGAATTGATGTTCGACCTTGGCGAGGAAGGCCGTGAGAAAATGGAAACCCCTCCGGAGATCAAGTTCTGAAAATATGAAATACGTCGGGTTGCAGTCCCAGATCTGGCGGAACAACACCAGCTCGATCCTTCTGTTGATCATGTTCCCGCTGGTGCTTTATGGTTTGTCGTGGATCTTCATGTTTTTCGTTTTCCAGGAAGAAGGCACTTATTCGGTGGATATAACGAACAGGGGATTTATGCATATGTTCCCCTGGATTACCTTCGGTGTCGCTGTCTGGTTCCTCATCGCCTATTTCTCCCATTCGTCGATGATCATGTCGGCCACGGGATCCAGGCCGCTGGAAAGAAAAAATAACATGCGGGTTTACAACCTGGCGGAAAACCTGTGCATTGCAGCCGGGATGAAGATGCCGAAGATCCATATCATCGATGACGATTCCCTGAATGCTTTTGCCAGCGGGATCAATGAAAGGACCTATGCCGTATCGCTTTCCCGGGGCATTATCGACCGGCTGGATGACCGTGAGCTGGAAGGGGTGATTGCGCACGAGCTTACCCATATCCGGAACCGGGATGTCAGGCTGCTGATCGTATCCGTCATTTTTGTCGGCATTTTCGCTTTTCTTTCGGAGATGTTCTTCCGGAGCATGATCTATGGCGGGAGCAGCAGCCGGAAAGGCAAAGGGGGGATTGCGCTTTTGGTCGGGATGGTCCTGGCGCTGGTCGGTTATCTGATCACCCTGCTGTTCCGGTTTGCCATATCGCGAAAGCGGGAATATATGGCTGATGCCGGCGGGGCGGAGCTCACAAAGAACCCGCCGGCCCTTGCCTCTGCACTCAGGAAAATCTCGCAGGATCCCAGGATCGAAGCTGTCAAACGGCAGGATGTGGCACAGATGTTTATCGAGAATCCGCAGGAGAAAAAACGAGCCGTTTCCTTTTCTCAGTTATTTGCCACCCATCCGCCGATTGAAGAACGGATCCGGCTGCTGGAGCAGTTTTAGTTTTACATTTCGCATTTCGCAATGACATTTCGCATTTCGCAAGAACATTTCGCATTTCACAAGAACATTTAGCATTTCACAAGAACATTTCGCATTTCACAATTATTGAGATATGAGAAATGACACTGAGAAATGAGAAATGACACTGAGAAATGAGAAATGATTTTTTCAACACTCCGGGTATATTTTCCTTTTTATCGGATAAACCATAAAAAAGACTATGAAAAAAGAATTGGAAAACCGATTGATCAGATTTTCTGTCAGTAATTATGAATTGACAGGAACGATCACTAAAAATGATTATTCAGCCTATCTTTCCAATCAATTGATCAGGTCCTCCACCTCGGCGGCCCTTAATTATGGGGAAGTACAAGGCGCTGAAACCACCAGGGATTTCATTCATAAAGTTGGAGTTGTTATTAAAGAACTACGGGAAAGCCGGGTGAATCTGAAAATTCTCAAGGAAAGCAAATTATGTCAGTCAACAGAAAAGCTCGAATCGTTACTTAAGGAAAATGATGAATTGATTGCGATCTTCTATGTCACGTTAAAAACTGCACGGGAAAAGATCACCTTGTGATGCATTTCACAAGAACATTTCGCATTTCGCAAGAACATTTCGCATTTCACAAGAACATTTAGCATTTCACAAGATCATTTCGCATTTCACAAGATCATTTCGCATTTCGCAAGAACATTTCGCATTTCACAATTATTGAGAAATGAGAAATGACACTGAGAAATGAGAAATGATCCGGAAAGTTGCCCGACTAGGGCTCGAACCTAGACTTTTCTGATCCAGAGTCAGACGTGTTGCCAGTTACACCATCGGGCAGGTTGTGCACTGCGATTTCAGGAGTGCAAAATTATCAAATTTTTGAATGATGAGTTTTGAATTTTGAATTAATTTTATGGTAATGAAGATTTTTGACATGAAACGGGTTTTTTGGTCCGGATTCCTTGCCATTGCCATCTGGGCATGCACCTCTTCCAGGGAAAGTGCCAGATCCGATAATGCCCTGCTCCTGACCGGTTACGACAGCACGCAGTATGAGCTCATCATCATCGATCCGGGATTCGACACATGGTACCTCAAGGTCTTTACACCGGCAGAAGACCGCTCCGACGAATACTATCATCATAAGAATTTAATGGCTGTGCCAGTCTGGAACCATTATTTCATGACCGGTCAGCATCGGAATGTCATTGAGAATTACCTCAATTACCAGCCGGGAATAGACTACGGCATCGAGCTGAACCGAAGGCTTTACTGGTATTTTATGTATATCCAGGAGACTTCCCGGATCAAATTGTTATAATTCCTGCTCACCCCTTCACCACCTTCGACCAGGTGTCTTTCAGGGATACCGTCCGGTTGAATACCATTTTATCAGGCGTGGTATCCGGATCGACATTGAAATAACCGATGCGCTGGAACTGGAAATGCGACATAGGTTGGCTGCCACTTACGCCGGGTTCTATGTAAGCCGGGTAAATCAGCTTCAGTGAGTCTGGGTTTAAAAACTCCTTGAAATCACGGTCCTTGTGCCCGGCCGGATCGGGATCCATGAACAGGCGGTCATAAAGCCTGACTTCCACAGGTAAGGCATGAGGAACGGAGACCCAGTGCAACGTGCCTTTCACCTTCTTCTGACTGCCGCCATGACTCCGGGTTTCAGGATCATATGTGCAGTGCAGCTCTATGATTTTGCCATCCGTATCCTTGACAACCTCTTCACATTTAATGATATAGGCATTCTTCAGCCTGACCTCGCCTCCGGGATGCAGCCTGAAATACTTGGGCGGAGGGTTCTCCATGAAGTCGTCCTGTTCAATATACAATTCCCGGCTGAAGGGTACTTTCCTTGAACCGGCATCGGGATCTTCGGGATTGTTCTCCGCATCGAATTCCTCCACCAGCTCTTCCGGATAGTTCGTGATAACGACTTTCAGGGGATTCAGAACGGCCATGACACGCGGGGCGGTCTTGTTCAGGTCTTCCCGTACGCAGAATTCCAGCAGACCGACGTCGATAATGTTTTCTCTTTTAGCCACTCCGATGATTTCGGCGAAGTTGCGGATGGAAGCAGGAGTGTAGCCGCGGCGCCTGAGTCCCGAGATGGTGGGCATGCGAGGGTCGTCCCAGCCGTTCACCAGGCCTTCCTGCACCAGTTGCAGCAACATTCGCTTGCTCATCACCGTGTAGGTCATATCCAGCCTGGCAAACTCGATCTGACGCGGCCTGTATGCGTTCTTATCCTTTACGATCTGGTCCAGGAACCAGTCGTACAACGGCCGGTGCACCTCGAACTCAAGGGTGCAGATGGAATGGGTTATGCCTTCGATATAGTCAGACTGCCCGTGGGCATAGTCGTACATCGGGTAAATGCACCATTTGTCGCCGGTACGGTGATGAGTGGCATATAGGATACGATAGAGCACAGGGTCGCGCATGTGCATGTTGGGCGAGGCCATATCGATCTTTGCCCGCAGGATCCGCGAACCTTCCGGAAATTCCCCCTTGCGCATCCGTTCGAACAAATCCAGGTTTTCCTCTACCGACCGGTTGCGGAACTGGCTTTCCACACCAGGCTGGGTGGGAATGCCACGGTGTTCGCTGACCTCTTCGGCGCTGTGATCGTCCACATAAGCCTTGCCTTCCCTGATAAGCATGACGGCCCATTCGTAAAGCTGATCGAAATAATCGGAAGCGAAAAACATGCGGTCCTCCCAATCGAAACCGAGCCATCGGATATTATCGATGATGGCGTCCACGTATTCCTGTTCTTCCTTGGTCGGATTGGTATCGTCGAAGCGAAGATTGGTCTTTCCGTTATATTTCTTCGCCAGTCCAAAGTTCAGGCAGATCGATTTGGCGTGGCCGATATGCAGGTATCCGTTGGGTTCGGGAGGGAACCGGGTATGTACCCGGCTATCGTTCTTGTTGTTGCGGATATCTTCCTCGATGATCTGCTCGATGAAATTCAGTGATTTCGCGGATTTGTCTTCAGGAATATTATTGAAAGACATGGGTTTGTAAGGATTTTATAATGCGGATGCAAAATTAAGATTTTTTTGAGGGAGGAATGGGTATATTTTGGAGATTTCCGGATTAATAGTTGAGGTTTAATTTCTCGCTGATTTTCGCAGATTAAAACGCAGATAAACGCCGATTATGAAAGAAAATGAAATATCTTATGATATCCGGGGTGCTGTATTTAAAGTGTACAACACGCTGGGGCCAGGCTTATTGGAGTCGATATATGAACATGCACTAATATATGAGCTCATCAGCAGTGGACATGATGTAAAGAATCAAGTCGGCATAAAGGTCAAATATTTAGATAATCCTCTTGAACTCGGGTTCAGGCTAGATATCCTGGTAGATGATTGTGTCATTATTGAAGTCAAATCAGTTGATCAACTCGCTGATATTCATCATAAACAATTATTGTCATATTTAAAGCTAACGAATATAAGGTTAGGCATATTGGTCAATTTTAACACAACGGAAATCGATAAATCGATAATAAGGATCGTAAATAACCTTAAATAGTTATCTGCGCCTATCTGCGAGAGATTCTGCGTTCATCTGCGAGAAATACAAATTCAGAAATGAGCAACAATCCGTTCCACGCTCCCCGCATACCCTTCCCCGAACAGGTTCACATGGACCAACAGCGGGTAAAGGTTGCAGATATCCACCCTCTCCCTCCACCCCTTCTCCAGCGGATATTCTGCGTGATACGCCTCATAGAACTCCGGCGCGAAACTCCCGAACAGTCTCGACATGGCGATGTCCATCTCCCGGTGCCCATAATGGACTGCCGGATCGATCAGGCAGGCGCCGCCATTCTCATCTGCCATTTGGTTGCCTGTCCACAGGTCACCGTGGATCAGCGCCGGGGGCTCGCCGGGGAATATTTCCGGCAGGCGTTTGTACAGCCGTTCGAATGCCGGGATGGAGTTCCTGGTAAAAAATCCCTTATTTCGTGCCATCCGGACCATCGGTTCAAGCCGTTCGTGAATGAAGAAGTCTGTCCATTTCTTGTGCTTCCGGTTCGACTGCGGTATGGCTCCCATGTAGTTGTCGTGGTCCAGCCCGAAGGAATCCGAGGATTGCCTGTGCATCCGGGCCAGGGAACTGCCAAAATCGCTCCAGAAGGCAGCTTTCCGGGGCGCGGAGTTGAGGTATTCGAGTACCAGGAAAATGTCATCCCCTGACTGGCCATAGACAATCACTGCAGGAACGCGGATTTCTCCCGTGGAGGCTATAAGATGGAGACCTGCGGCCTCTTTTTCAAACATCCCCGGATACCGCAATGCCGAGTTGAATTTCATGAAGAAGAGCCCTGAAGTGGTGTTTAAACGGTAGGACTCATTGATATCGCCTCCGCCCAGTGGCTCGGCCGATGGAATGGCAATGATCTCACCGAGGGTTGAGGACAGAGCAGATTCCACATTGCTCAGAAGTGCCGGTGACAGTGCCATTAATCCGGGAAAGTGCTACAACAGGACCAGGCCCTGCGCCTCCTTCTTGCGGGAGATGATCCGCTCCAGCAGGACCAGGGCAATAAAACCGATGACAATCGCGATACCGATGGCCGTTACATTCAGGTCTTTGAAGAACTGAATGAAACTATCGTAGAAGTTTCCACTGAATACGCCCAGCGAAATTCTCTGTATCCCCGTGGAAGAGAAAAAGTTGCTGATAAATGGGATATCGACTACGAACATGACCACGATAAGTGCGGCGATGCCGATGAAGATTCCGGCCCAGGTTGCCGGGCTGAGAATAGGTTCATGGGCCGGGACGGTCTCCGGTTGTATCTTCTCCATCACCCGGCCGGTGAAACCTTCCGGGGCTTGATCCGGCACTTGCTGGCGAACCAGGTTACGGATAAAATCGTCTCTTTGTTGATCCCTTTCCATATTAATTTCTTTTTATCAGAACGAAAATGCCCTTCGGCTTAGTATTCCATTCAGTTCAACATAAATCTTTTTTCTTAACCGGTGCAGCTTGACCTTCACATTGCTTTCCGTAAGCCCTGTAATGCCGGCTATTTCCATTACCGGGAGCCCTTGCAGGTAGAACAGGGTGATCAATAGCTGGTCAGGTTCCTCAAGTTTATTGAGGATGTGCCTGACCGCATTTTGCTGTTCTTCACGGCCGAGGCCCATCACCCCTTCTTCCAGCTGTTCTTCATCGGCTACCGATTCATTGATCTCTTCGACCATTTCCACTTCTGTGAATTTTCGCTGCCTGGTCCTGCTGATGGCTTCATTGTATGCGATCCTGTAGAGCCAGGTGGAGAATTTAGAGTCATTCCGGAAAGTTGCCAGTTTCTGGAATGCCTTTACAAACACATCCTGGGCCACTTCCTCGGCATCTTCCCTGTTCTGCAGTATCTTCAAGCCAATGGTATACACCAGGTCCTTGTGCCTGTCGACCAGCCAAGCGAATGCGGCCGTTTCGCCTGCTATTACTCTTTCGATGTAATGGTTGTCGTCCCGGTGTTCCATCTGTGCATTGGACGTTAGGAGATGGCATCAGGTTACAAAGTTAAGCCAATCTCTTGCAGATTTCGCAGGTCGTACAAAGATCATTTCTGCGGGATCCGCCGGATCTGAAGTAAATTAATTCTAAAATGTAACCTGCAACAAATCCCTGCCGTCAAATGGGAAACTTGAGTTCTGAAATTTAAGTTCTGAGTTTTGAGTTAAAATGAAATATCTGGGAATCAAACACTAAAAATTACAAGCTATGTTAGAATTAACTCCAATTTTTGTCCTGGCCATTATCTTCGGATTTATTTATGGCATCATTCAGTTGAACGTGCAGCACAGAGAGAGAAAACTGCTGCTGGAAAAAGGTGCCGATCCGGCCATTTTCCAACTGCCGAAAGCACAAAAGGCCACTTCTCTCCGCTACGGATTGCTGCTGATCGGCATTGCACTGGGTATCTTCCTGGGAAGCCTGCTGAGCCAGTCGTCCGGTATGCCTGAAGAAGCGGCTTATTTCTCGATGGTTTTCCTGTTCGGTGGGATTGCGCTGGTGGTGAGCTTTTTCATGGAAAAGAAACTGTAATTCAATATTCTCCGTGGATCTCCGGGTAACAAATTATTATTTGCAGAGATCCACGGGGTTTTTAACAGTGGTCCACAAAGTCAAATAATTTCTGCAGATTATAGCTTTCCAGTACTTTGTAAACCGGGCCATCTTTTAAAAGAATGCTTTCGTACAGATGAAACTCAGCTACCGGGACAGGCTGTATGAAAGCATTTTTATATTCCTCTATAGTTTTCTGAAAAAGCCTCTTGTCAGGCACAAACTTGATCCGCGCTATGGTCAGGTGAGGCACGAAATTCTGCCGGTCGCGTTTCCAACCAATCCTTTCCACTGAAGCCAGCACATCCTCCGCAAGGTCTTTCAACGGCTCTGCTTTTTGCATCCCGAACCAGATCACCCGGGGATCATAGCCACTCCCAAAAATTCCCACATTCACCAGTTCGGAAGTGAAACGCTTATGCTTTCCGGCCACATCTCTCAATATATCATTGATCTCTGGTATTTTACGTTCGTCAGTCTCCCCGAAAAATTTCAGGGTGACATGGATGATCTCCGGTTTTACCCATTTGATATCGGCAAACTTCAGGTTCGACCGTAAAAGACCGTAAATCCTCAGAAACTCAGGGGAGGGATTAATTTTGACCGCAGCGAAAAGACGTTTCATGCTGATAGGATTTTGATGTAAAGATATTCAAATGAAAGGTAATGTTTTCTGACCCGCAAACATCAGGCTCTCTTATCACCGAATTAGGGTTCATATTGGTTATCAGCGCTGAATCGTTCTATCTTTGCCATTCAATAACTGTTCCTATGAAGAAGATAATATTTTCGGGGCAATTCCTGCTGTTCGTTATGGTTCTTTCCGCACAAGAGACCCTATTGCTGAAATATTCAAGTACCATTACGAAAGAAGAACTTTCCGAACATGTTTACACCCTGGCATCTGAGGCATTCGACGGTCGTTACACAGGATCGGAAGGACAGCGCATGGCAGCGGAATACATACAAAAAGAATTTAAGGAAGATGGATTGGTGCCTCCTGGTTTGGGTTCATCCATGCCTTATTTCCAGGAATTTAAACTGGATAAATGTTACTGGAATGAACAGGAAATAACGAGTAAAGGTTTGAAATTTATGTCCGGGCAGGATTTTGTTTTCCTGAGCGAGCCACAAAATGTCTCCGGAACGTATGACGTAGTCTTTGCAGGATACGGTTTGGACGATACCGCTTACTCAAATTACGGGGACCTCGATGTGAAAGGGAAGATCGCAGCTGCTTTTTCAGGCGAACCCAGGGGAAAGGATGGGAACTATATCATTTCAGGCCGATCGGAGCCGTCCAGGAAATCCCATTTTTACAATAAGGCCGATGTCGCAAAAGAAAAAGGTGCAGCAGGGATCATCCTTATCGCCAGGGAAGAAAAAGACTTCCGGAAATTCAGCAAATACAATGAAGAATCAAAAAAACGTCCTGAAATAGACCTGCCATCCGAAGTAGCCGACGAAGATGTTTTTTCCCTTTATACTGACATGGAAACCGCAGCAGCTATCCTGAATGCAGATAGGAAACAACTGGAAAAGCTCGCCAAAGGAGACCCGGACCTGATCATGAAAAATACTTCAATGATAGGAGGTGAATTAACTGTGAAAGCCTCTTCCGAGTGTTATTCCATGAATACGGAAAATGTCATCGGGATTGTGGAAGGCACGGATTTGAAAGAGGAGGCAGTGGTGGTGATAGCCCATTTTGATCATCACGGGAGAAAGGATGGAAAACTTTACCCCGGTGCCGACGACAATGCTTCGGGAACAGCAGCCATGCTGGAACTGGCCGAAGCTTTTGCCCGGGCTGCCCTGGATGGCAACCGGCCGCGGCGGACAGTGGTATTTATAGCCGCTACGGCCGAAGAGATCGGACTGTTCGGTTCTCAATATTATTCCGAACATCCCATTATCCCATTGGAATCAACCTGTGCCTGTATAAACATCGACATGATCGGAAGGGTGGGGACCAAATACAAGGACCTTCCGCAATATATCAGCGGTTTTGCTTATGAATCAGTGGAATTGTTCGAGTTGTCGAGAAAGTACAATGCCCTGATGGCACCTGGTTTAAAGGATCTCATGGAATATCGCCCAAACCTGCGCGGGGGTTCGGATCATTTTTATTTCGCAAAAGCGGGGATTCCCTCAATTTTTTACTTCACCGGCATTCACAAGGATTACCATGAACCCTCCGATACGCCGGATAAGCTGTTGTACGACAGGATGGAACAGACAGTGAAAGCTATATTTGGAACGGCGTGGGACCTTGCGAACAGCAGGGAAACGGTGAAGGGTGAACGGTGAAGGGTGAAGTTTTAAATAATGAGGTTTGGTTATATTTTATTTTTTTATAAATTTGCAGCCCGATTTCAAATCTTCTTTGGGGTATTAGCTCAGTTGGCTAGAGCGTTTGACTGGCAGTCAAGAGGTCATCGGTTCGACTCCGATATACTCCACAGAAAATCAGGCGGTTACGAAAACAAAAAGTAACCGCCTGAATTTTTTACTAACATTTTCACTAACATTTGATGCCGGGCTGGCTTCTGACAGTTCTTTAAGCGAACAGGAAAATAACATACCTCGACAAAAAAGTTTAACAATCTTCCTATTTAGAAAAATTTGAATATACCTGAAACTAAAGCCTTTGATAAATGCATTGATAAGATTATCGAATGGAGAAACCTCGATCATAGTGAACAATCAAAACAATTGATAAGAGATGCAAAATTTGATCAATTATATCTTGGACCTTGTAAAAGAGAATTAAGCAAGATCATTATGTTCCTGGATGATCAGGAGAGGGACAAATTAATTATCGTTTCTGTCAAGGAATTATTAAACACGGTGAATAAAGAGTATGTTAAAAAAAAGCGCAACGCGAAATTTGAATATGAGGATAGCGGTTTGAGTGAAGTTATGACTCTGGATGAATATCTTAATGAGGAGTATAAAACAAACGAGTATTCTGCTATGATCTCACAATTCCAATTTTATCTATTCATTGATATTTGGCAAATCTGTCGGGAATATAATATTCAGTTGGAAAAAATCTTAAATGATCTAAGAATTGACCTTCATGATTACTTTCCTTCTGACGTAAAAAGGTTGTTTACAGGGAATAAGGGTCTTCCCAAACCAGAACTTAAGATTAGAACCGACTACAGACCGTTCATAGAGATTACCAAAACACAAATCACTCCGCCACCTCAAATCCAGGCTAAGGAAGCCGAACAGCTTACACCAGATTATGATAAAGCATTAGCGGAAATCAGGAATTCGGAAAACAAATTTTGGAAAGGCTTACCAATGGAACAAGTCGTTACTCATTTTGAGGTTATGACTATTCGAAAAAACAAAGAGGGAATGCCATATCTGACACCCGAACAACTGGTTTCATTTTTAAAAAAAGGCTTTCTGAATGGAACAGATCAGCCAAAACAAATAATAAATTGTACACGAGGTGAAAAGGGATTTGTAATTAAGAGATTTTATGAATTATTCGACATAGCTGCCCGTGAACACTACTGTCCTTCAAAAAAAGAAGAGTTTATCAAACTATTTACTGATTGCTTTGATAACTGGAAACCTAATACAATTTCTGAATTCTTTCGAAAAGATAAAAGCATAAAACAATGGTAAGATATTTACCAGTTTTACATTTTTCTTTACATGATTTACATTTCTCTTTACATGGTTTGCCTAAAAATTAAATAACCCTCAACAACCCGGTAACATTGTGCATTATTAATTAAAATAATGTAACAATGAATGATTTAACTTTCGAAAAATTACCACAGGCCGTCACCCAGATCTACGACAAGCTGGAAAACATTGAACGGCTGTTACTCTCAAAGAACAACCTATCCCATCCTGAAGAGGATAAACTCTTAACCATTAGGGAGGCAGCGGAAATCCTGCACCTTTCGGTCCCTACTATCTATGGCCTTGTCCAGCGCAAATCTGCTCCCCATTTTAAACAAGGTAAAAGGCTTTACTTCTCAAAACGGGAACTTACAGACTGGATCAAGGCCGGCCGGAAGAAAACGGTTGCCGAGATCACGGCAGAAGCCGGGAGCTATTTGCAAATAAGAAATAAGAGGTAGTTGGATATGAAAGCCGCGAAAAAACAACCTCCCATTGTTGAAATCCAGCAGGTCCTTATTCGCTGGTACGATCTGCGCTTCAATGAAATCAGGGGAGTGGTGGAAGGACGGAAAAAGGATGAAAAGGATTACAAAGAGCTCAATGAAAACAACCTGTTCATCCAGTTATTAAGCAACGGGTATAAGGTGTCGATCACCAACCTGTGTGCTTTGCTCAACTCCGAGTTCGTCCCCACCTACAATCCTTTCAGGGAGTATTTTGAATCCCTGAAACCCTGGCATGAGGGGGATAAGGACTTTATCCTTGAGCTGGCAGGCTATGTCAGTGTTGTGGATCAGCAGCAATTCAACCACCACTTCAAAAAAGCCCTGGTAAGGATGATTGCATGCGCCCTGGAGGATAGCACCTTCAACAAGCAGGCCTTCATCCTGGTCGGTGGGCAGCAGAATACCGGTAAAAGCACCTTTAGCCGGTTCCTGTGCCCGCCAGCGCTGAAGAACTATTACACGGAAACGATTCCTGGCGACAAAGATGCCCTGATCAGCCTGTGTGAGAACTTCATCATCAACCTGGATGAGTTGAGCACTCTGTCAAAGTTTGAGCTTAACAATCTGAAAAGCATGTTTTCAAAAGACAGGGTCAAGGTTCGTCATCCTTTTGGTCGTAAAGCCCAGACAGATCCCCGGAGAGCTTCATTTATCGGTTCAACCAACGAGGAAACCTTTCTTACAGATACCACCGGCAGTGTCCGGTGGCTCTGTTTTGAAATAAATGGAATAAACTGGGACTATAAGGATCTTGACATCGACAAAGTTTGGAGCCAGGCTTATGCACTGTATAAATCCGGATTTAAATATCAGCTGACTGCCGAGGAATTGCAAATCAATGAAAGAAGAAATGAGCAATATCAGCAGGTATCCATGGAGTACGAATACTTACAAATGTATTTCTCCCCGGGCGATCCCCATGTGCATGATGATTTCATGACCCCTACTCAGATCAGGGATCACATCCTGACTAAAACAGAACGAAGGGCCGAAATTAAAAATGTCATGGCACTGGGTAAAGCACTTAAAAAACTCGGTTACAAGCGTATTGCGAAAAGAACCGGCGAGCTAATGTTACCGGTTTACGGCTATTATGTTAAATATTTTGATAAGTAATAATAGGTTACTACATGACTACAATTCATTCTAATCTCAGTATTAACAAGGATTTTCATGTAGTAACTATATTATTTTTTAATGACTACAAAATTACTACAAGACTACAGGAAATAAAAAAGACTTGTAGTAAGTAGTCAGAGTAGTCACTAACTACTTTAATAGATGAATTATTTAGTTGAATCACTCAAAAGGCCTATAAACATTACAAAACAGAATAAAAAATGGAAATATCAGATATAAAAATAACGCATATTATCGATTATCTCGATGCTAAAGGATTCCACCCGGTGAAAATTAAAACTGGCACAGCAGTGTATTTCAGTCCGTTTAGAGAGGAAAAAACACCCAGCTTTAATGTGAACCTGAGAAAGAACGTATGGTTTGATTTCGGACCCGGTGAAGGAGGAAATCTTGTCAAGCTTGTCATGATGCTGGAGAATAATAGTATGAAAGAAGCCCTGGAAAAATTAAAGGGTAATTATATTTCTACTTTAGCGCGTGACTTACCACCCTTTGATGAGAATGAGCACATCAGGATAACTCACACAAGGCCCTTACAAAGACCAGCCTTAATCAAATACCTGAATTCAAGAAGAATCTCTATACTCTTCTCGGCAAAGTATCTGAGAGAAGCCAATTATACCGTTCATAGCAGGAAGTTCTTTGCGCTGGCTTTTAAGAATGATCGTGGAGGATATGAATTAAGAAATAAATTATTTAAAGGCGGGTCAAGCCCAAAATACTTTACCACGATCCCGGGAGCAGATCCCTCTCGGGTAAGCATTTTTGAGGGATTCATGGATTTTTTATCAGCCTGCACGTACTATGATCAAATCCCGGTCTGCAAGACAATCATCCTGAACTCCTTATCATTTTTACCGAGGATTGAAGGGGAACTTAAAAAAGCTGAAACCGTTAATTTATTCCTGGATAATGACAAAGCAGGCAGGGCGGCGACTCAAAAGTTCCTTGAGAGTCATAGCCATGCCAGGGATAGGTCAAGCGAGCTTTATCCGGATTTCAAAGATTTTAATGATTTTCTGATGTCGTTATAAGTAGTTTTACTCAATACGTTGAGTAAATACATGAGGGGGTCCTTTAATCTGAGATCCCCTCTTTTTTTATTTGACCTATTTATTTTTTCGTTGTGGTTCCACGACTGGAAAGCTCCCTCGTCACCACCAGTCGGCGGTTCCTCAGTCCGCCTCCCCAGGTCGCTCCACCACAACTTGTATCAAGAAGAATAATAAACACAGTTGCCACAAAAGCGACATTATATTTTACGGTGGCTGCCGAAGGCAGACATGCCATCGAGCGAAGGCGATGATGGCAAGTAAAATATTCAGTCGCGTTGTGGCAACTAGGCCTGCCCGGCCCGAGGGCAAATAAGATATATTTATGGAGATCGCATTAGAATAAGGTATCTTTTTAAGCAAAATGATTTTTTTCGTTGTGGTTCCGCATCAACCTCACCCATTATGTCCATCTCTCTAAACCGGAAGGCGGGGGCATGTAAACGATATAAAGGCATGATAATTAGTATTTAATAGTAGAAATATACTGTTAAAAACTTTTTCCCATATTCCATGTATTTCTTCGTGTTTTTAACGTATCTTTGCCTTGAAAAAAACACACGTTATGAATAATCAAGAGTTTGTTAAACACATAAAGGAAAGAGAGAATGTACTCTTGAAAGAACTTGAAGCATTAAGGACATTGTTAGAGTTATATACTAATGATGGTAAAGCTGTTCAGGAGTCTCCTGCAAGTATTAGTACGAGTAATACATTTAGACCTAAAGGTAATGATACATGGGAGGATTATGCAGTAGCTATCCTTGAACATTTAGATAAAAAATCAAAAGCAAATGAGGTAGCGAATGTAGCTATTGCTGCAAATCCTAATTTAGCTAAGCAAACAGTTATTAATGCTATTAAGGGAAAATTGTCTAAATTAAACATTCATGGTACGATAATGAGTGAGAAAGGAGAATTTCAAAAAGACGGCTATTTATACTTTATAAAACAGAAGGAACCAATTTAATTGGTTCCTAAACAAGTCTGGTAATCATTATAGCCAGGAAGGCAGGACAGCTTCAACAAATGAGTTGAGTACTTATATGAAGTCTCATCAGCTTCTGAAGATGCTCTTACTGTCGGGAAAGGGGGTGTAACAGCACTCCCTTTCTTCATTTGCAAAGGTAATAGAAATTTTTTCATTGTCAACATAAATGGATGCACAATCATTAATCCAGTAGAGAAATAAAATTCAATTCACCCTTCACGAGCATACTAAAAAGAGAGCCCGGCGACAGCCGAGCTCTCTGAATTTTAAGCCGAAGGTTATTTAGATCAGCCCTTCATCTGCGAAGGAATAATATCCATCGGTAGTGACGATCAGGTGATCCAGGACAGCAAGATCGAGCAATTTGCCGCCCTCAACCAGCTTTTTGGTGAGGTGGATATCTGCTTCAGACGGGTTGGTGTTACCCGACGGATGGTTATGAAGCAGGATCAGGGAAGATGCATTTGCCTTGAGGGCGTGCTGGAAGATAACCTTTGGATCAGCGACAGTTCCGGAAACGCCGCCCATGGAAACCTGTGAAATCCCAAGAACCCTGTTCGCACGACTCATTAAGAGAATGCAAAAGGATTCACGGTATTCAAGGTCGTCCCAAAGTGGCAGAACAAGCTCATAGCAATCGCGGGAGCCTGCGATCTTTGGGCGATTAGCGGCCTTGATCTTGGTGGAGTAGGTGACGGAAATTTCGCAAATAGAAAATAAAGATGAAGTAAGAAGCATTTGTTTCGCTGTTGCCCTACAGACTTGTGTTGGCATCTGGCGCGCCGGGTTAGAAATGAAATTTTTGCGCAACCAGTACCGGATCGGAAATTCTGCCGCAAGGGTGACGGTCATTTTCTTTTGCCGATATCAATGGCCAGTAGCGACAACAGAACCCGGTTCTCGTGGAGTGGATAGGCTGTTGATTTCGGCGTGAAGAAGAAAATGACGGAACATGAAATGCATCCAGCCCTTGCCGGAAGAGATTTCCGATATAGGTAAATTCGTGTAAAAATCGAGTTACTAAAACGGTAAAAAGGAATGAGGGAAGGAAAGTTGTTTCTTTTTGCCAGGCTTTTACTTTGCAACCAACACCCAAAGAAAAAGCTAAGCAGTTAAAGAACGAAACAAAAAAAAGCCTCCGGTGGTTATTCCACCGGAGGCAGCTCTAACAGGTGAATATTATAAATTCTTCAGGAATTCATAATATTCATAGGTAAGTCTGGCAGGGTTTTCTGTTGCCATACGCTGAGCATAACCTTCGTAATAAATGCCATCGATGTAAGCGATGAATTCGGAAGAACGGGAAAGTACGGAAAGACTCATGTTTCTTGCCGCTGCCCTGCGGACTTATAAAGGCATCTGGCTCGCCAGGTTTAAAATGAAAATTTTGAACAAGTCAAACCGGATCAGAAATTTAGGTGCAATGGTGACGGTCATTTTATCACTTAAAATGAAGGAATATGAAATACCGGAGCAGGCAGCTCCATCAGGAGGACTACGAAGGCCATTAGCGGCAAACATTTGTGATATAGGTAACTTTGTGAGGTAATTGAGTGAAAAGACAAGAAGAAGATTGGTGGGAAAGAGAGTTTTTTTGTTTACCCTGTTTTCCAGGCTGAAAAGGGAGCATAAAAAAAGCTCCGATGGGTAATCCCATCGGAGCTGAATGTTTGAATGAACTCTCACTCAAAATACTTCGGTTCATGTACCTGAGCATTACTGAAAAGGTAGCAAAGCGGCCAATACTTAAATTCATCATTTTCGCCTTCCTCAGGCTCAGGATTGGCAACTTTTCGAGGACTACCCCATACTGAAAAGGCCTTTTCGCCTTTAATGACAGACTTACCTTCTTCTTTCCATTGCTGGAAAGTCTTAAAGGCAGTATGGACTCCATCAGAAGAATAGATCTGAATAAGTCCTTCATTGACTGAATCGAAGTCAGCAGCGCCGGACTTCATTTGAAGCTGAAGAACCCGTGAAAGCTGTTTCAAGTTTTCACGGCGCATTTTATACAGCGCTTTAGATTCGGGAGTAGTAGAATGCACGATAGTCATAATGTCTGCCCCTTGCCCTGGGGACTTATTTTGGCATCTGGCGCGCCGGGTTAAGAATGAAATTTTTGCGCAACCAGTACCGGATCGGGAATTCTGATGCAAGGGTGACGGTCATTTTCCCCAGCCGATATCAATGGCCAGCAGCGACAAATGAACCCGGTTCTCGTGGAGCGGATAGGTTGTTGATATCAGCTACAAAGGGAAAATGAAGGAACACGGAGTGCCGCAGGAGGCTGGTTCCATCAGGAGAGCCTTCGCAGGCCCTTGTTTTCAGATATTACCGATATAGGTAAATTCGTGGAAAAATCGAGTTGATAGTGCTGGAATCCAGAAGGGAAGAAAGGAAAAGTAAAATGCTTGACATAGAGAAAAATAGATTGCCAGACAAAAAATTTACCTTTCCACTATTAATTTCCCTCTAATTATTTTGTCACTTAGATCCTTGACGAAAATAATGTAAATGCCTTGAGATAATGATGTTAAATCCAATGTTATATGACGGTCAACCGGAACTGTAACCATTTGTATAACCCTCTGGCCTAAAATATTATAAACGGCCAGTTCAACTTTTGTGTTTGGGATATTTTCCGGAAGTGTGAGTACAACCCAGTCTATTGCAGGATTCGGCGAGATTTTTATCGTTAATTCATAGACTTCTTTTGTGGGGATATCATCAATATTGACAAACAATCCGCAATCCAGATCTACGGTATCCGAAGCAATCTGGTAAGGACAGAGGCTGTCGTATGTTATGGGTTGATTATACAGGGAGTCATCTTCTAAATTTTCATTCATTTTCCACATATATATGTCCCAATTCCCATCGACATAGTAATAACCAAGTACGAGAATTTTATTATCGAAAGATCGGATGATGGATGTTGGGGGATGATTGTCATCAAGCAACCGCCTTTGAGTTTTCAATAATCCATTGGTGTCTGTCTTTAATATATCACAATATCCCTCATTATAAGTAGGATCGTTTGTCCAGGTCAAACCTACATACATTGTGGTGTCATTTACTAATAATAATGATTTTGCTCCACCGCGTTCGATAGTGTCTCCCATTAGCGGAAATTGAGCAATCACTTCTCCATTTAAATTAAATTTCAACATATGAGGAATTTTAGGAAGTCCGGGGAAAGATAATCCCGTTGCAGTGTAAACACAACCATTTGATGCAAAAACCGAACGATTGGCAGCTCCCTCATAGCCATTGGGCCATCTGATATCCCATAACTGTTCACCGGAAGTATCAGTTTTAATAAATAGTGGTTTTAAATTTGGGCTGAAGCAATATCCGGAAACCAGATAATCCGCGTCGGGTGTCAAATTAAGATAAGTTGGTTCTTCATTACTTAATGTGGAATCTTCATTTGCCAGGTGCCTGATCCAGATAGGTTCCCCGTTTTCATCCATTTTCACTAAGCTTATTCTGATTTCCTCTGCATTCCCTCCATAGTACTGCAACATGCCAATAAAGGAACCATCAGGAAGAGATATAACTCCGGGTGCAGTATTATCGTGAGGTGATAAAAATATTTTACACCATTCGATTTCCCCACATGAATTTAGTTTGATAAAAAGGGGATCTCTCCAAATATCTTCCTTAGCAGTGGCCCCACAAACAACCATGCCGTTATCGCTTGTTTTATCAAAGTCGATGAAAAAATTTTCAACAGATGGATCACCAAACTTTTTATCCCACAGGATATTACCGTTAATGTCAGATTTGATAAGCCAACCAAATTGAAAATGGCTGGCATCCTGTAATGTTGATGCACAAATCAAATAACCTTTATCATAATTTTCATCTATTTCATAACCTAGTGCCCTGATGTTATCACCAAAAATTTTAGGCCATGTCTGACCAGATAAATCATGAAGCACAATTATTAATGCAATTGTCAGAGCTGTCTTAATTGTTAAAGATTTTTTTAAGTTCATTTAATATAGAATCTAAAATACAATCTTTATAATGTTCTAATGACTAGTCTTTATAAGTTTTTCTGATTCAATCTTTTTAGAATTTATCAATAAACTTATAAAATAGATACCGTTTGAGAAATTTGATAAATCAATAATCACTTGATTTTGCTCAGAATCGAGTTCAATCATATTCATTCTTTGCCCTTGTAGATTGTCAATTACTATGCTACCTTTTTCTCCGAAATCAAGCGAATTGAAATAAGCAATTACGTAATCTCCGCTGGGATTAGGGAATAGTACGAGATGATCCTCTTCAGGAAAATAAAATTTTTGTGGATCAATGTGATAATATGCCGGGTATGCTTTGACTACGGCTGGAAAAGCCACAGATTCATTGTAGTCAATGTGTCTTCCTCTTAAGAGTAGCCCTCTTGCGTAGGCATTGATCAATGGGAGATCATTATTCATAATAGTGATCAGTGATTGAACTGAGGCAGAATCGAGATTATGAGCACAGAGATTGCTATCCTTCATCATTTGAAGAATATCAATATAGATAAGATAATCCTGGTGGATTTCAAGTTCCCTGGCGGTCAATTCAAATGTTGTCAAAATATCATCCAGAGCATCCATAGCTTCACCAGGCTGGTTGTTTTCGCAGTAGGTAAACGCAAGACGGTATTTTGATTGAAGGGATGATTCGTTCTGAAAAAGGTTGATCAGGCTATCTTTAGAGTCAATGATCGTAGAATCGGTGAGATATTCACGGATCAACCGGCTTAATGCCCTTGACCGGTATTGTTCCCAGTAACCTATCTTTGATTCAAGGCTTTCCAGTGCCCCAATCTGGTCCAACCCTTGCATGATGTCTGCCATCATGTAATCGGGCATGGGATCATACCGCCCATCCACCGCTTCAAGGATTCCTTGTGATTTTGCCGCTTGTGGATTGGCAGCCAGCACATCCCGGATCATGGCATTCGGAAGTACATTTTCTTTATAGATGGCCTGCTTAAGGATCGTATCTGATAAGTAGGGAGAATCTGTGAGCAATTGTTGACGCAGTTCGAGTGCTTCCTCAGGAAAGCTGGTGATGATCTCAAAGTCAAGCTCATACGTATTTCCTCCGTCAAGAGAAGTGTTGTAACTATTTTGTAGTGGGAGCAATTGTGAATTAGCTTCTGAAAATTCCAACCGTGGATCAGAATAGCCTTTATAATGATTGTTATTTAAGCTAGATGGGCATGCTTCTTCTTTCTCAAATGGAATTTGTTGATTATGCAAATGAACAGTTTCTTTTGTGATGTTGCTGTCAGAAGGAAAAGTAGTGTATGTCGCATCATAAGCATGATGATAATAGCTTATATGATCAGAATCATTGAAATAACTCCAATAGTATTTATGATTGCTGCCGAAATCTTTTGCTTTAATATTCTGGACCTGTGCGGTAAAAGTATTTCCAGCCAATGATGAGCTCAATGTATCATCTGCACCCTGGTTTTCTTTGATACCGACATACCTTCCTCTTCTATAATTTGAATCTTCAACTACTAGCATGTCATTCAGGCAGGTCCGAAAATCATTGCATTTGAGGCATAGCCCTGTATTTTCCCCTTTATTGATTCCTTCTGCTATGATTCCCGCATCAATCCCGATGAAGGAATTATTGTAGATTTCGTTATTGTCTTCACCGGAGTCTTTTACATAAATGCCAATTTTGGCAATAGACCCCGAATCTGGAACTACATGGTAAGGTCCCAGGAAGCAGTTGTTCTCAATATGGTATCCTGTCGATCCATCCAGATACAGGCCGCCGTAGAAGGCATTTTCCAGTCCCGGGATCTGCCGGTTGTCCAAGCAGGAATAAAAGCGGCATGATGTGATTTCAGGCTGATGATATCCGGAAAGATAAATTCCGGCAATGTTGCTGTCGAAGACAGTCTCCGAAACACTGAAATACCTGTTTCCACCGGTGTTAAATGCACGAATGCCGTACCTGAGATTTTCGAAATAACTGGAATCATAATTCTCACAAGGGTATATGACATCCAGACATTTTCCTTTCACGGAAATTTTGGAGTCAAATACCAATATGCCGGTCCCCTTGTCGTTGTCGTCGAATGCATGGCCGGGGACATCCTGGTTTCTAAAAGTGCAGGAGTAGAAATCGACTCCTTTCACTCCATCGAGAATCACATGTGCATTGGGCTTTGATAAGACCAGGAGAGGATCATATGTTTTGAACAGGCAATTCATGAAATTGCTGAAATTATCCATCTCGCTGCCATGGTATGGATTGTCATTGATGAACGGCAGAAATTCTGCATCCACCTCATTATTCAGGAAAATTCCATCCTCTGCCTTGACAATCCCGCCCGAGCCTTCATACAAAGTATCCCCCTGAAGAATTTTACCTGCAAAACAACCCGTATGAGCGTATTCAATGCAACCATTGCGCTTGATATCCAGGAATCCCTGGTTGGTATCAGGGTACTGTGACAATGAACTGTCGCCCCATACCTGGATTCCGTTCCACAATTCATCCCCGCAGGATTTTGTCAACTTCCCTCCATTGACCACCAGTTTACCTCCGGGCTCAATGATGACATCTGCTTCGGGGCTGAATAATACAGTTCCGATAATGGTCAGTTGGCCACCGTCCTTTATATGCAGGTCGCGGTGCTGCGACCGGCACGAATCCGCCCAGGTGATCTCAGTCTTAACGGAATCATAATCAGGTGATGTTTCACACCCATTCAGCACCAACGTAAATTCAAAAGTGGAATCGGGGTACAGGTCTGGCTCGCTCAAATGAATGTGCAAATGTACTAAAGAACCGGGCGTTGCCCCGGCTAGAACTTTGATTTGAAATGAAGTCGTGTCACCCTCCATGCAAATGGATTTTCCGGGGAGGTAAACAGTGTCGAAATATGCGGCAGGATCCTGGTATTCGATCGTTACAACGCCGTAGTCCGTCATATTGTATTGAGCCAGGTTTAATTGAGCTGATCCCGGATTAGAAATATAGAATTCAACAGTTGTATCGTGGGAGGTATCCATTGAACGATAATAAAAATCACCGTTATTAATAGTATCTGCATTAAAAATAATCCCATGAGTCACGACAATCTCCGGCATTATTGGGATACTGTTATAGTTTGTATCATAAGGTCCTGTTCTTTTGTCATTGTCATTGCTGTCTTCGTAATCAGAGCAAGGCAGGTTCCCGGGATTTTCACCGATACCCCAATTGTAGTAACCATCTTTGTCCTTGTCAAGAATATACCTGTGAAATAAATTTTCCGGTGCAGTATATACAGGCGTTTCAAGGGCATATAACCTGTAATGGATGTTTTGGTCCAGGTTTAAGGGCGAGATCAGATATCCTTCATCTCCCCAATTATAACCCCAGCTGTTTTTAAGTATCCAGTTAATTGCGCCAGTCTGCGGATCTGTCTCGAAACCTACAAGACACATGGCATGATTGTCAATGGAATCGCTATAAGGCGTCAACAGATCATTTATCCTACAAATCAATGGCCCTTTTTCAATGAGATTTACTTTGAGATAGGCCGCTTTATTAGTCTGCGAATTAAGATAATGCCTGATAGTATCCGTAATAAAGAGAACTGTATCATGACTTTCACAAATTGCAAACAGTGAATCGTTATCGTCACAATCCCCCCATATTCCATCGCAATAGGGCGTTCTCCACGGATAACAACGTTCAGGGATTACGCCGACGGTGACGAAAAAATCGGTGACTTCATCGAGAGATTTCGGTTTCGTAGTGTCACATCCAAAGTATTGCGTATTATAATGTGTACAATTGTATACCTGCCGCTCGGAGAGATTTATTTTATAAGTCGAATCCAAATGGTTATTGAAGTATAAATTGATTAATGCCTCAAATGCAGCGACTGAGCTGAACACAGAGCATCCTTGAGATGGCGCTTGATTTGTTATTGCGGTCATCCAACCATTTACTTCATGTTCCCATGAAGATCCGGTCCAGTGTCTGTCCAAATTGCCATCCCAATACATACTGGTATCGAGGTGGGCATCGTGTTTCTTCCTCCAGTCGAACGAAAGGACCAGATTACTTTCATCTCCGGAGGGATCTACAATTCTGCAAGACATAAATACTCCACCGGAATAGTAGTCGATGCCAATGAGGTTATATTTATTACCGAACATGCTCTTTTTCCTGACATAACTCATTTGGGAAATGCAAGTTTTATTTGCGTTCCATTGCCAATCCCGATCTTCGATATAAGCATTGATAGAATCAATTTTCATCGACTCAAGAACTTCTTTATGAGCAAGCTGATCAGATTCCAGGTTTTCCTGATATTCAGTGGTGAGAAAGATGGTATCCAGGTCAAACTGGGCATCGATGATGTCAATCTCTAGGCAATCCGGCTGATCAACCTGGAGAAATCTTGTTTCATCTGCAGCATGTGATACAACACTGTGTTTTCCGGGTAATATCATCGGATAAGCTTCGTAAACCATCCATTCATTGCCGTTTTTATCCAATAAAATCAAACGAACCAAGCTTGTGTCACTGGATAGAGTCACTTTTCCCGAGATAGTAAGGCCGTAGATTGTGTTGTATGACTCAAAGGGGCAAATTTGGTCATCACTGGTGAAAGTTGTGCCAATAGGGATGATTTGTGAAAAAATAGATGAAGATATTAGACAATAAATTGGCAAAATCATAATAATCAGGATCCTATTTAATGAGGTGTGCGTTTTCATAATTACTATTATTTTGGTCAATAAATCATTAATCCTAAATATAATAAAAAAACGCATAAATAGCCAGTATTTAACTTGATATAATATAATTTCTCCATTCTTTAGACAGAAATTCATTAAAATCAAATTGAAATCGACTTTTAGTGGATCGCTTATACCTTCGAAATAAAAGATTCCCAAGCAATTTCCGAAAATCTAGTGAATCCACATATATTTCCAATTGGAAAAATTAAATTTTGCCATTCATTTGAAACATCAGCTCATTACCTTATCTTCGCTAAAGAAAGATTTTCCAACAAATCCCGTGATGTTCATCCAGCGGTTCGCGATCCTC
>CAZUDV010000018.1:0-70481 GCA_964619555.1 uncultured Bacteroidales bacterium
TGTCAAATATGTTATGCTACAATAAAAAGTGTCAAAGATGTCCTGCTATATGTCAGTTAGTGGTTAGTGGTTAGTGATCAAGCCGGTTCAGTCCGTCTATTGCGCGGTCGTAATTGGGTAATAATTCGAGCGCTTTCTGGTAATCTTTCCGGGCATTCACTTTATCTCCCGAAAGTTCATAACTATATCCACGGTTGAAATACGCGTCTGTATACCTGCTGTCGACAGTAATGGCCCGTGTGAAATAATCAATAGCGGCAGCGTAGTCGGAGGTATAGACAAGATTGACATAGCCCAGGTTAAAAAGGGCATCCTTGAAATCCGGAGCAATCGCCAGTAAATTATGATAAGTTTCGATCGCTTTGGGAATATTTTCCTGGTCCTGGTAGGTCATTCCCAGCAAATACCAGCCTTCCGTCCGGTTGGGAGCAATCCTGGTAGCAGTCTGGAAGTAACCAATCGCTAATGGATCCCTGTGGATGGAAAACAATATTCCCAGCTGCATAAAAGCTTCATAGTAGTTCTGGTCCTGGTCTGCAGCCGTTTGAAAATTTTTGACCGCCAGGGAGGTATCACCCGTTTCCAGATAGGCATACCCCCTGATAAAATGAGCGACCGGGTTGATCCGGTCCCGGTCTAAAGCCATTCCCGTGTATTTGAAAGTATTTTCATAGTCTTTCAGGATCAGGTAGACTTCTGCCAGCTTTAACATGGCATCATTGCTGGCAGGATCCAGTTCCCTTGCTTTCAGCAACGCTTCCAGGCAATTCGGCACCCGGTTGGCCGCCAGGTAAATATCCGCCAGTGTTATAAAATATTCTGACCTTTGATTATCAAGCTGAATGGCCCGGTTGATGTCGCCCAGCGCCAGGTTGGTCTCGCCCTGTCCGATGTAATATCTTGACCGCAGGTAAAAAGCGTTGGAATTCGTGGAATCCTTTTTGATCATAAGGTTCAATGAATCCAAAGCAGGGTCTCCCGTCACATTTTCCTCCGAAATGCCGGTAGTTCCGGGTTTTTCAGGTGAGTTACAGGATAGTATAGCAGGAATGACCATACCAAATAGGACAGCCGCAAACAGACGCATTCAATACGAAATTTAAAATTAAGCACTCTTTCTGCCATTTATCAGCAGAAAACAAATTCATAACAATTTTCACACCGCCTTTCCACCAAAATCCCAGATCCTGAATCACTACGCGATTTCCAACAGTTTTTCCTTCACTTTGGCTTCCAGTTCTTCGGACAATTCCGGGTTGTCAAGGAGGAGCTTTTTAACAGCATCTCTGCCCTGGCCAAGTTTCGTCTCTCCATAGCTGAACCAGGAGCCACTCTTTTTGATGATTCCATAATCCGTGCCCAGGTCGATGATCTCTCCTGTTTTAGATATGCCCTGACCGTAAATGATATCGAATTCAGCTTTTTTGAATGGAGGGGCCACTTTATTTTTCACGACTTTTACCTTGACCCGGTTACCGGTACTCTCCTCTCCTTCCTTGATCTGGTTGACCTTGCGGATATCCAGCCGGATGGAAGCATAAAATTTCAGGGCATTACCCCCGGTGGTCGTTTCAGGGTTGCCGAACATCACCCCGATCTTTTCCCGGAGCTGGTTGATAAATATACAACAAGCCCCTGTTTTGCTGATATTCGCAGTCAGCTTCCGAAGGGCCTGTGACATGAGCCGTGCCTGCAATCCCATCTTGGAATCCCCCATTTCGCCTTCGATTTCGCTTTTGGGAGTAAGGGCTGCGACGGAGTCGATCACAATGATATCGATAGCGCCTGACCGGATCAGGTTGTCAACAATTTCCAGCGCCTGTTCACCGTTATCCGGTTGTGAGACCAGCAGGTTCTCGATGTCGATCCCGAGTTTTTGGGCATAGAACCTGTCAAAGGCATGTTCAGCATCAATGAATGCAGCGATACCACCTTTTTTTTGCGCTTCAGCGATTGCGTGCAGGGCAAGGGTCGTCTTACCGCTTGATTCCGGGCCATAGATCTCGATCACGCGTCCCCGGGGCAATCCGCCGATACCCAGCGCTGCATCCAGTCCGATCGAACCGGTCGGGATGAAAGGAATATTCTCCACCGGTGTATCACCCAGTTTCATGATCGTTCCCTTGCCATATTGTTTCTCAATGTTGCCAAGGGTCATTTCCAGGGCTTTCAGTTTTTCCTTCCGGATCTGGTCATTGTTGTTTTCGTTGGCCATAATTATAAATTAAAAAAGTTATTAATTGCCCATTTCTGCCAGTATCTGGTCAGCATGGTTCTTGGTTTTGACATCATCGATCACTTTGAGTATCCGGCCATCTTCACCGATAATGAAAGTCGTCCTGAGTATCCCGTCATATTCCCGTCCCATGAATTTTTTCCTGCCCCAGACTCCGTAAGCCATTATTATTTCCTTCGATGTATCCGGGATCAGGGGAAACGGGAGCTGGTATTTCTCTGTGAACTTCCGGTGCGACCTGGCATTATCGGCACTTACGCCGATGATCTTATACCCTTTTTTCTCCAGTTCATGGTTGCTGTCGCGCAAGCTACAGGCCTCAGCAGTGCAGCCGGGGGTATCATCCTTCGGATAAAAATAAAGGATAACCCGGGAACCTTTATAATCAGCCAGACTTATCCGGTTACCGCTCTCATCGGTGTATGAAAAATCCGGGGCTGAATCACCTGCTTTCAATGTCATAACATACAAGTTTACAGTTAAACAAAATTATTCTTTTTCAGCTTTTTGACATCTCGGAATATGTCCATTGTTATCAAACTTTACCAACAATCTGCAAGCCCGTTTGTTCCGCCTTTTTTAGTTGTTTCTTATAGTATTTGCAGAAATCTGTCAAACCACATTCACTGCATTTCGGTTTTCTGGCCTGGCATATGTACCGGCCATGCAGGATCAGCCAGTGATGGGCTGTGGCTATTTTATCCTCCGGAATGTATTTTATAAGCTGCAACTCCGTCTGCAGCGGATTCTTCGACCGGTATGTCAGGCCTATCCTTTCGGCGACCCTGAAGACATGCGTATCAACGGCCATCTTCGGCTGGTGGAAGGCAACAGAGGCGATCACATGTGCCGTCTTTCGCCCGACTCCAGGGAGTTTGCGCAATTCATCAGTATCTTCCGGCAGGCTGCCGTTATAATCAGCCATTACTTTCCTGGCCATGGTTATGAGGTACTTTGTTTTACTGTTCGGGTAGGAGCAGCTTTTTACGAGATTGAAAACGTCTTCTTCGCTGGCCAACGCCAGTTCGGAAAAATTCCCAAACCGTCTGAAAAATCCAGGGGTGATCACATTCACTCTTTTATCGGTACATTGGGCAGAAAGGATCACTGCCACAATCAATTCATACGGATCGGTATAAACCAGTTCCGTTTCTGCCACCGGCCGGTGAAGGGAAAAATACTCTACAAATCGTTTAATTCTTTCTTTTCGTGTCATCTCATATTTTGCACCAGTTAAGATTCAATATTTTGCGACTCCATTATATTAATCCGATTTTTCCCAAAATATACCCGCCCTGTTGATAAAAAAATAAAGGGCTGTCACTTTATTTTTCGCGACAGCCCCTGAAATTACTTAAAATATTCTAATTAGCCAGGTGAAATATGGTACCGGCGGCATTTGTCTTAAGGATTTCCAATGCCCTGGAGTAGCTGATCAGGTTCTGAAGCGCCAGTTTGCTTGGGCCTGAGTGTATCCTGTGCCTGGCAAGGACCTGCTTTTCCACGGTTCGGGCCTCCTCAAGATAATGCTGTAAATCAACAAGGGTAAAGGTTTTTTCCATAAAGAAAGTTTACATGATTCAATAATATTATACTGAATAGTAAACGGAAAAGACCCGCAAGATATTTTATCCCGTGGAAAAAAATCTTTGGTCAGGCTGACAGGATGATGTTTTTCTCCCGGACAATCTTTCTCAAATTGATAAGGGCGTACCGCATGCGTCCAAGAGCTGTATTAATACTGACATTGGTGGCATCGGCAATCTCTTTGAAACTTAAATTCTCATAATGCCGCATGACCAGTACTTCTCTTTGTTCTTCCGGTAACAATTCGATCAACGACCGGACATCCTGATGGATCTGGTTGGTAATGATCCTTTCCTCGATGGATGGGTCCGAGATCCTGACAACTTCAAAAATATCAAAATCATCGTGGGAATTGTTAACCACCGGAATTCTTTTAGCCCGCCTGAAATGGTCGATGATCAGATTATGGGCAATTCTCATGACCCATTGGATGAACTTGCCTTCCTCCTTATAGGTGCCGGATCGGAAGGTGTTGATCACTTTGATAAAGGTGTCCTGGAAAATATCATCCGCAATCTGATCGTCCTTCACGACCATCATGATATACGAAAAGACTTTGCGTTTGTGGCGGTAGATAAGCTTTTCCAGACACTTCTCATTACCGTCTAAATATTTAGCGATTAAATCCTGATCACTAATCGCGGCTGCTTTCATAAGCCCCCCTTTTTAGGTTATGTATATTTAAAAAAGGGTAAATATTCTGTCGATAATGGTTCTCCTATGCTTAAGATGAGTTTTAAATTCCGTTCAAAGAAGTGCAAATATAAGAACAAAAAAATAAAATGCAAGTGATAATTCATAATTTTGCACGATTTAGCTGCAATGAAAATTAGGAATCCCATGTCTGGCAAAGATTTCAGCCAATATGACAGCAAGCGTTACATCCTCGTAAAGGGGGCTTCGGTCAACAACCTGAAGAACATCGACGTGGCTATTCCCCGGAACAGATTGGTCGTGATCACCGGATTGTCGGGCTCGGGAAAATCCTCACTGGCATTCGACACTTTATATGCCGACGGACAAAGACGGTACGTGGAAAGTCTCAGCGCCTACGCCCGGCAGTTTCTGGGACGGATGAGCAAACCCAAGGTGGAATACATCAAAGGCATTTCTCCCGCCATAGCCATCGAGCAGAAAGTGAACACCCGCAATCCCAGGTCCACCGTTGCCACCTCCACGGAAATATACGATTACATCAAGCTGCTCTATGCCCGGATAGGCATCACCTACTCACCCGTTTCCGGCGATATTGTAAAAAGGCACTCCGTGACCGATGTTACGGATTATATTTTCAAACTGGATACAGGAGCCAGGGTCACCTTGTTGTGCCCCCTGGTCAGAAAATCCGGGAGAGATGTTAAAACGGAGCTCTCCTTGCTGCTGCAGCAGGGATTCAGCAGGATCAGCACACCAGACGGCCAGCTCAGGATCGATGAGATACTGGACTCCGGAAATATTCCGAAAGACAGCGCTATCCGGCTACTCATCGACCGTTTCGTGGTCAGTCACGACGATCCCGAACTGCGCAACCGGGTGGCAGATTCAGTCCAGACTGCTTTTTACGAAGGGGATGGCCATTGCACGGTGGAAGTCGACACAGATGGTAAAATCACCGCCAGGAAGTTCTCAAATCGTTTTGAGGCCGACGGCATTACCTTCGAGGAACCTTCCGTTAATCTTTTCAGCTTTAATAATCCTTACGGCGCCTGTAAACGCTGCGAAGGATTCGGCAGCGTTATTGGCATCGATGAAGACCTGGTGGTGCCGGACAAAGAATTGTCCGTTTTCGATGAAGCTATCGCCTGCTGGAAAGGCGATAAAATGAGTGAATGGAAGGACCGGCTCGTCATAAACGCTTACAAATTCGACTTCCCTATACATAAGCCCTATTATGCATTAAGTGATGCGGAAAGAGAATTGCTCTGGGCCGGCAACCAGTATTTTAACGGGCTGAATGATTTTTTCCGTTTCGTGGAGGAACAGGGCTACAAAATCCAGTACCGGGTGATGCTCTCGAGGTATCGAGGCAAAACCGTATGTCCGGAATGCCGTGGGACAAGGCTGAGGAAAGATGCCAACTACGTGAAAGTCGCAGGAAAATCCATCAGCGAAGTGCTTCTGGATCCGGTTTCGGATGCCCTCCGTTTTTTCAAAAACCTGAAGATCTCCGAACATCAGCAGAAAGTGGCCAGCCGCCTGCTGACAGAGATTGTCACCCGCTTGCAGTTCCTGGAGGATGTCGGGCTGGGCTACCTATCCCTGAACAGGCAATCAGCCACGCTTTCCGGTGGTGAATCCCAGCGCATAAACCTGGCAACATCCCTTGGCAGCAGCCTGGTCGGTTCCATGTACATTCTCGATGAGCCCAGCATTGGCCTGCATCCCCGGGATACGGACCGATTGATAAAAGTGCTGTTCAGCCTGAGGAACCTCGGCAATTCAGTTATAGTCGTGGAACATGATGAGGAGATCATTCTGTCAGCCGATTACATCATTGACATTGGACCTCTTGCAGGCAACCAAGGTGGCGAAGTGGTATTCGCAGGCAGTCATGAAGACCTGGGAAAGGACTCTAAAAGCCTGACAGCTCTCTACATCAGGGGTGACATGGCCATACCGTTGCCCAGAAGGCGCAGGAACTGGAGAGATTATATCGAGGTTTGCGGGGCCAGGGAGAATAATCTGAAAGGCTTCGATGTTAAATTCCCCTTGAACATCCTGACAGTCGTGACCGGAGTAAGCGGTTCGGGGAAATCGTCGCTGGTAAGGGATATCCTCTACCCCGCCCTGCGCAGGATTTATGGCGGATACAATGAGAAGACCGGCCGGTACGGCAGGATTTCCGGGGATTACCATCGTATTTCAATGGTCGAAATGGTGGACCAGAATCCGATCGGAAGGTCTTCCAGGTCAAATCCTGCCACTTACCTGAAGGCATATGACGAGATCCGGAATTTGTTCGCAGACCTGCAAACATCCAAGATCAGAGGATATAAGCCAGGCTACTTCTCCTTCAATATTCCCGGGGGAAGGTGCGAAGAATGTGAAGGCGAAGGGGTGGTAAGGATAGAGATGCAGTTTATGGCCGACCTGACCCTGACCTGCGAAGCCTGCGGTGGGTCGCGTTTCAAAGATGAGGTCCTGGATGTCAGATTCCAGGGTAAAAGCATAGTGGATGTGCTGGACATGACCATCGACGAAGCAATTGACTTTTTCGGAACCGCCAAATCACACCTTAACACCTGCAGGCGAATTACGGAAAGGCTCAAACCTTTACAGGATGTAGGTTTAGGCTATTTAAAACTGGGACAGTCATCCAGCACCCTCAGCGGAGGTGAGGCGCAACGCATTAAACTGGCTTATTTTCTTACCAGGGGCGCCAGCCAGGAACCCACCCTTTTTATCTTCGATGAACCCACCACCGGCCTGCATTTCCACGATATCCGCAAACTGATGGATGCATTTGAAGCGCTGATCGAAAAAGGGCATTCCATCATCGTCATAGAACATAATATGGAAGTGGTCAAATGCGCAGACTGGATCATTGACCTCGGGCCGGAAGGTGGCGATGCCGGGGGAAGGATCGTCTTTGAAGGCAAGCCGGAGGAACTGGCCACCGTGAAAGAATCCCATACAGGGAAGTTTCTACAGGAAAAACTGGCCAGGACTAATTTTGAATTTTGAGTTTTAAATTTTGAATGGACTTGAGATTTGAGCATTGACATCTTTAAAAATGTCATTACATTTACCTATTAACAAAACTTATACTGGGTGTATCCTGATCCTTTAAGGACAAAAATTTTTCTTTACATTCTGTTGCTGCTGGCTGGAATTTTACCTAATTCCCTTTATTGCCAGACTTCATATGATGTAATCTATGCCACAGATAATGATGAAGAGATGTTTGATGCCATTTTACATTCTTCCGGAAATATTTATTTATCCGGAAGAACACGAATCCCGGGCACAAATAACATGTTTCCATTATTGATGAAGATTGATGAAACAGGAGGATTGGAGGTATTAGAATGGTCCCATCTTGATACGATTGGTCATTTCCCTCAATTGCTGGAAATGGACAATGGTAATATCATGTTGATTGGACAATATGGTTTAATATCAGGAAATGAAACCGATCAGAGATGGATCAGGATAATAGATCCCGGTCTTAATTTCGTTTCAGATCATTTCTTCTCCCAGGACACATCCTATATTTCAGTTTATCAGAACAATGCAGTAATTGATTCGTATGGTGAAGTTGCTGTTCTTGGTACAGTGGAAATGAATAGTATTAATCCGGGGTATACGACCCTGGATTTTTATATGGCTAAGTACTCACAGGATGGACATTCAAGGGGTTTCCAGGTTTACCCTTTCGAAAATCATAGTGAACAAGTATTTGATCTGACTTGTATACCAGGAACGGATGAATATCTGGCAATAACGAGTGCCTTTTTCATCGGAATGCCATACCCTCAGCTTGTCAGAATCAGCCATAGCCTGGAAATATTAAGTCACATCTGGTATACAGGCTCTGTAGATCTTCATAGTCCCTGTGTTCCTAGCCGTTGGATAAACAATTCAACTTTTTTAATTACCGCTGTAGAACCAGAATGGTTAGGAAATGATGACCAGTTTGCGGTCCATAAATCGGATATGAACGCCCAGATTTCTAAATCTTTAATCATGGGTAAACCGGATACCTGCGATTATTCGGGATGGTTTAACAATACTGTTTATGTGAATGATTCCACGATTTATGTTGGGGGCTTTATGAATTATATCACCTTCTGGACCTTACAACCTGCCCTCGTTGAGCTCTATCTGATCGATACAAATCTTAATATACTGGGATACAGGCAATTCGGTGGTGATATGAATTATATGCTAAATGGCATTACTTCGACCTCAGATGGTGGTTGCTTATTATATGCATCAGCTTATTCTGACACAAATGAATATCAGCGGGATGTCCATATTTTTAAAGTACCTCGCGATAGTATTCAGATCATCACGTCGTTTCATGAATTACCGAATGATTGTCTGCAATTATCAACGGTTTACCCTGATCCAGTACGTGATGTCTTGAATATTCCATTGGATGACTATATTGATTATATCAACATTCAGGTTTATGGAATAAATGGAAAAAAGGTGCTGGATGTTGAAATGGAAGGTACAGGAAATCTGATCACCCTTAATATCCAGAATCTGATTTCCGGAGTCTATGTATTTAATGTCTCATCCGCCGGAAGTTGCATTTCTTCCGGTAAATTTATCAAACGTTAGCTGAGATAAAGAAATTTCAACGTCATTCAGGAGCGCTGTTTCACCACTTCAAACAGCAGCACTCCTGCCGCGACTGACACATTCAGGGATGAAATCTCCCCCAGCATCGGTATTTTGACCAGGCTGTCACATAGTTTTTGGAGTGGCGGGTAAATGCCTTTTTCTTCGGAACCCATAATAATGGCGAGTGGCCGGGTAAAATCTTCATGGTAATAAAAAGCCGGGGCATGCTCCGTGGCGCCGATGATGGTAAAGCCGCTCTGTTTGAGGAATTCCGCTGTAACCATGAGAGACCTTTCCCGGCACACGGGAATGGTCATCAGGGCACCGGCAGAGGTCCGGATAGCCTCCTCATTGATCTGGGCAATGCCCTGGGCCGGTATGACGATGCCGTCTACCCCTGCGCACGCTGCCGTCCGGCAGATGGCCCCAAAGTTCCGCACATCAGTAATACTGTCCAGCATCAGGAGGAATGGCACTTTCCCTTCCTCGAACAACATCGGGACCAGTTGATCCAATGAGTGATAACTGATCCCTGAAATAAAGGCAATGACCCCCTGGTGGTTCTTCCTGGTCACCCGGTCCAGTTTCTCCGGCGGAACAAACTGAAATGGGATCCCGCGTTCTTTAAGTAATTGCAAAAGTTCTGCTGAAAAGGACCCCTGCAATCCTTTCCGGAACAATACCCGGTCAATCTCCTTCCCGCTGCGAAGGGCCTCAGCGACAGGGTGAAGACCGTAGATCATATTCTCTTTCTTAATCATTATCAGTATGTTAAAACTTATCGCCGCCAACTCTGGACCGTAATATACCACGGATCCTTATAAGTCGGGGAGCGGAGCAACATAAAATCATTTTCAGTGAACGGATTTTTAACTTTGACAAATGTAAAGGTCAGGGAGCTTCTGTTCTGAGGTTCTCCGTAGATCCATTCCTCAGATTTGTCGGTTCGGTAAACATAATTGGGTTTTCCCAGCACTGTATAGATCAGGCCCCTGTCAGTCTTCCATCCCGCCTGGTATGAAGCAAAGTACTGATTAGCCTCTTCCACATTGCCATAATACTTTTGTATAAGCATTTTTGCCCTTTCAGGCGAACCTGCTGTCTTAAGCCAGAAATCATCAACAGCCGCCTTGGGTTGGTCATTTGCCAGCAGGGAGTCGTACTCTCTTTTAGTGGAAATGTACCGTAACGGTTCGCGAAGCTGCTCTGCAGTATAGAGTTCCGGATATCCTTCCCCGAATACAAACAGCGTCAGTCCTTCTCTTTGCGTAGTATCTTTCCGGAAATGATAAAAACCCTCCCGGTCAAATGTTATCCAGTCGGTCTGTTCAGCAAGAACCGTGAGGCCGAAGAGGGAATCGGGCCGGTAATTGAAAACCGGTTCACGGTCTTCCAGAAAAGGCGGCCGGGCAATGGGGAACTCCCTGAAGTAGCAGCTCACAAATAAATGCTCCCAATCCAGGTCACCGGACATCACACGGAATGGCTCACCGGGAGTGATGATATTTTTGAAGAGCAGGCTGGCATTCCGGTCGAATACCAGGAAATTCTGCCGGCCGTTGCGGTCTGATTTGGAGATGTTCACAAATGATTTTATTCCTTTATTCCTATGAAAATCAAATAACTCCACCTCGACCACGTAATTTTCGGGAAACCGGGCAGGAATGATAAAGGAGTGTATGGTCCCGGTATTCCGGCCATAATTGATCGAGTCCCCGGCAACCTCCGACCCGCCGGCCAGTACTTCTCCGGATTCATAACTTTTCATCATTTTCCAGGATACCCGGTAGGAACATTGGTACAATCCTGAAAAGGGGTCCTTTTCATAAACAAGCTCACTATAATTGATACGCACGAACAAATCGGACGTAGTGTCATTGGCATGATAAACCGCACATTTCATCCGGGCAAACTGCTGATCCGGCTGGTAAAGATAGGCCAGGTTGGTCAGGCTGGTCTGGTTTACCGTGGAACATCCTGCCAGGAATCCGAACAGGAAAAATAGTACCCGGATATGATATTTATTCTGATCCTTCATTCTCTGCCAGGAATTTCCCCGATAGCGTCTTTTCGGTTTTAACACCCAGTTCTTTCAGCCGTTCCGCCTGTCTGACCAGGTTCCCCTTCCCGCTGGTCAGTTTCTTATGGGCATCCTGGTATGTGTTTTGCAAGGAATTGATCTGAGTGCCGATCTTTTCCAGATCATTGATGAAGTTCACGAACTTGTCGTACAGGCTATTTCCCTGCCTGGCAATTTCGAGTGCATTCTGGGTCTGTTTTTCATGCTTCCAGATGGATTCGACCGTCTTCAGAGTGGCCAGCAAGGTTGTCGGGCTGACAATCACAATACGCCTCTGCCAGGCATAATTGAACAACTCGGGTTCGTACTGAATGGCAGCACTGAAGGCTGATTCCAGGGGCATGAACATCAGCACGAAATCAGGGGTGTCCAGTGACAGGGCCGCAGAATAATTCTTTTCACTAAGGCTTTTTACATGATCCCTGACCGAATCGTTATGCATTTTGAGAAAGCGTTCTTTTTCTGCGTCATCCGGTGTATTCACGAACCGTTCATAGGCTACGAGCGACACTTTTGAATCGATGATGATGTGTTTCTTCTCAGGTAAAAGCACCACCACATCCGGCCGCAGGATCGTACCGTCTTCCGACTTATCGGTATATTGCGTGTAATATTCCTTGCCTTTTTCCAGGCCTGATTGTTCCAGGATCCGGTCCAGGATGAGTTCGCCCCAGTTTCCCATCTTCTTGGTGTCGGATTTCAGGGCACGTGTCAGATTGTTGGCCTCTTCGCTTATCTGGGTGTTCAGATCGTGAAGCTTCTTGAGTTCAACCTTCAGGTCTGACTGGTCCCGTAATCCTTTCTCATAAGTGTCCTCCACTTTTTTCTCGAACTTTTCAATCTTATCTTTCAACGGGGTAAGAATATCACTGATGTTCTTCTGGTTAAGGGTTGTAAATTCCTTGGAATTCTCCTTAAGTATCTTATTAGCGATGTTTTCAAATTCAGAGCTGAATTTTTTCTGGAGATCCTCAATCTCGGATTTCTGTTCCACCAGCTTATTCTGCAGATTAATAAAATCAGCTTCGAGGCGGGCATACTTCACGGAGATTTCCCCGGAGTTGGCCCTTTCCGCTTCCGTTTCCCTTGTCAATCGCTGATTCTCGGCCTGCAGTAATGACAACTTCTCACCACTGACTGCCAGGTCCTTTTCTATGTCCATCCGAACCTGCTTCAGCGAGTTTACTTTTCCAGCCATCCACAACCTCATGATCACCAGACCAATCAGCAGTCCCGCAATGCCCGCTATTAATATATACACAATCTGCATATCCATTTTAATTTTTTATAAAAGTAAATAATTAAGGCTGGAAGAGGCTTTTCTGAAGCCTGAAAAATTATTAAATTTACGGCAAATACATGGTCCCTATGAAGAATCTGCCTGTGCTCCCGATACTTCCCCTTATCTGTTTTCTGGGCACGCTTTTCAACTTACCGGCCCAGGATGTCATCACCGCACGACCATACGGCGAAGCTAACCTGATACAGGACTTCCTTTGCTCCGAGGTGTTCTACCCGGAAACGGACCTGCAGGAAGGCACGGAAGGGACGGTTGTGATCAGCTTTATTGTTACGGAGGCCGGTGATGTTACCGATGTCCGGATCAAGGAATCCGTAAGTCCAGAGATTGACCGGGAAGCACTGAGGCTGTTCAGCAGACTGCTGTGGGAGCCGGCGACCAGGATGGGGCAACCGGTAGCCACCATCAATGAATTCCCGATCCGGTTCAACATCAAGAAATATCAGAAACATTGCCGGCAAAGGGGATATGACAGAGATGTAAACCCCTTCGACCCTGTCGACTCAACATTAATGGTTTACGAAACCACCAAAGTGGACAAGCCTCCCTATGCCAATTTCGAAGATAAAACCATGTCGCTGCCAAAATTCATCAATGCCAATATACGTTATCCGGAAACTGCCTTCAGGCAAAGCATATCGGGTAATGTCAGGCTCAGGTTCGTGGTAGAGCCCAATGGACGGGTGTCTAATATCAAAGTCCTCGAACCTGTAAGCGGAGGATGTACCCAGGAAGCGATCCGGTTGCTGGAACTGGTTAAATGGATGCCTGGCATCAAAAACGGCATGGCTGTCAGAACCTTTATGAATCTGGATATTAGCTTCAGGCTCCCGGAAGATTCAGACATGAAGATGTTCGAGAACAGCCAGATGAACTCGAACTGACAATCAGCGCAGCCGGTCGACCGATCTCACCAATCGCTCATCTTTAACAATGAAACGGTTAGAAAGGATCAGAAAGATCAGGACAATAAGCGGGAAATAGATCCCTGCCTCATCCAGGTAATTCGGAGTTACCGACAGCTTATTCTCAACGATTCGTGCGTAAACGAAGAAGATCAACCCTATCAGGACAATATCCGTAAATATCGCCAGTCTGACCAGTTTTAACTGCCTCATCCGGTTTTTATAGAGAAATATACTGACCAGTGTCAGGGCGGCAGTAAACAGGTTCAGAAGAAGAAGAGGCAAAACCGTCATGAATGAAAATCCGGAACCTTCTCCCGGCACCATGTTCCGGAAACCATATATATACAGCTTGTAAGTATGCAGGTCGGAATAAACCCCAGCAAACGGGAACAGGAACAATACAAGACTGGCCAGAAATGCCAGGACAAGGAATAAGGTTTGAATGCGCTGGATCATAAATTTGAATTCATGGTTTGATACGCAAATATAAAAACAATACCTGCCGGATGGGATAAGGCAAAGGTTGTTATTTTTGTATTCTTTAGATTATCCATTATAACTCAACCATGTATCCGCGCTTAAGCGACCTGTTCAACGATCTACTCGGGACCAGTTTCAGTTTCCCGGTGCAGACTTACGGTTTTTTCGTCGCCATGGCCTTTCTTACCGCCGGTGTGGTAGTCTATTTTGAATACAAGAGGAAAGAGAGGGAGAAAGTCCTCCTTCCACAGGAAAAACTGGTCTGGAAAGGTAAGCCGGCAGGGACGACGGAGCTGGCGCTCACGGCTATTGCTGGTTTTGCCATCGGATTTAAGCTCATCGGCATAGTTTTCGATTACGATTTCTTTTCCAGTAATCCGCAGCGTTATGTCCTTTCAGGAGACGGGAGCTGGCTGGGTGGCCTGCTGGTCGCAGCCGGCATGACTGCCTTCACTTATTACGGCAAGCAAAAAAAGAAACTCGACAAACCGGTGCAGGTGAAAGAAACGGTCCATCCCTACCAGCTTACCGGCAATATTATCCTGGTTGCCGCTTTTGCCGGTATTGCCGGTGCGAAACTCTTCGATGTGGTGGAGCACCTGGATGAGTTGTTCCGGGATCCCCTCGGCACCTTGTTTTCATTCAGCGGGTTAGCCTTTTACGGTGGATTGATCACAGCCGCGTTCGTGGTATCCTGGTATGTTGAAAAAAATCATATCCCCTGGCCGGTAAATGCGGATATCGTGGCGCCCGGACTGATGCTGGCCTACGGGATCGGCCGGATCGGATGCCAGTTATCGGGCGACGGGTGCTGGGGAATTGTCAACCTTTCCCCAAAACCGGATTGGATGGGATTCCTGCCGGATTGGATGTGGGCATTCAATTACCCGCACAATGTCATCAACGAAGGGATCATTATGGAAGGCTGCGATGGAAAGCACTGCCATGTGCTGGATCAACCGGTCTTTCCCACCCCATTTTACGAAACCTGCATGGCATTTCTCTTTTTCATCGTGCTGTGGTCCATCCGAAAAAAGATCAGGCTACATGGCATCCTGTTTTCTGTTTATTTAATCCTGAACGGGGCAGAAAGACTGATCATTGAACAGATCCGGGTCAATATCAAATATCATTTCCTGGGAATACAATTCACACAGGCAGAGGCTATTGCAGTCGGATTGATCATAGCCGGGGTGGCAGGTATATTTTATTTCAGGTGGTGGAACGATCGAAGAAAAATTAAACTGGCATAGCATGAATCTGGAAGACATAACCCTTAAGGTTAATGAGATCTGCACCCGTAACGCAGGCTACATACGCGAGCAGTCTGCCTTGCTCCGGTCGGCGGATATCGAGTTGAAGGATGAGCATAATTTCGTCACTTATGTTGACCGGAAATCGGAAGAGATGCTGGTTGACAACCTTTCGAAATTATTGCCGGAAGCAGGATTCCTGGCGGAAGAAGCACAATACGGACCGGATGGAATGGAATTGAGATGGGTCATCGATCCCCTGGACGGGACCACCAATTTCATCCATGGGGTACCTATCTATTGTATCAGCATTGCCCTGATGGATAAAAATGAACCGTTGTTAGGTGTAGTGTATGAAATAATCCGAAACGAATGTTTTTATACCTGGAAGGGTGGCGCAGCCAAGCTGAATGGCAAGGTAATCCAGGTATCGCAAGCCAGGTCGCTGAAAAATTCCTTATTGGTAACCGGTTTCCCGTACATGCGGGATCATATCCTGGATGAATACACCGAACTTTTTAAGGGATTCATCAAAAGGACCCAGGATTTAAGAAGGCTCGGCTCGGCTGCAGCAGACCTGGCCTTTGTCGCTGCGGGCCGGTTTGAGGGTTTTTACGAATATGGCCTGAGCCCATGGGATGTGGCTGCCGGGGCATTCCTGGTAAGGCAGGCCGGAGGCAAGGTGACCGACTTCACCGGCGGCAGGGAATTCCTTTTCGGTGGGACACTTGTTTCGAGCAATTATCTGATCCATGAAGAAATGCTGGAAGTCATCCGCCGGTACTTCCTCACCAAAACCAATCACATATGAAAAAACTGAGTTGGTGTATCCATATTAATCGATGGGTTAACCCGTCGATTAAAGGCGTGTCCATATTTCTGATGGCCATGCTGACTTCCCTTTTATCCGTCCAGTCGGTGTTTTCAGGCAATGCCGATACCGCCGGTAAGGTCATGGTTTATAAATTCGACATTAAAAAAGAAATAGCTCCGCCGGTATGGCGCAGCACCAAGCTGGCCGTGGAAGAGGCGGTCGCAGTGAATGCCGACCTTATCCTGATCGAAATGAGCACCTATGGCGGTATGCTTGAATCGGCCGATTCCATCCGCACCAAACTTCTCGAATGTGATATCCCGGTATACGTCTTCATTAATCACAATGCCGCGTCAGCCGGAGCCCTGATCGCCATTGCCTGCGACAGTATTTACATGTCGGCCGGTTCCACCATTGGAGCGGCCACGGTAGTTGACCAGGCAGGACAGGTAGTACCGGATAAATACCAGTCGTATATGCGGGCGATGATGCGCAGCACAGCGGAAGCAACGGGCAGAGACCCAAATATCGCCCAGGCGATGGTAGATCCGAGAATCCGGATTGAGGGGGTGATCGATTCGGGACAGGTGCTGACATTCACCGCGACCGAAGCCCTTAAATTCGACTTTTGCGATGGCATTGCCGAAGATGTGCGGGGTGTTATGAGAACTGCAGGCATAGATGAATACGAGATCATCGAGCAGGATCTGACAGCCCTGGATAAAATCATCGGCTTCCTGATCAATCCCATTGTCAGTGGCATCCTGATCATGATCATCGTCGGCGGGATCTATTTTGAACTTCAGACGCCAGGGGTCGGATTTCCGCTGATTGCAGCCATTACCGCTGCATTGCTTTATTTTGCACCGCTTTACCTGGAAGGTCTTGCTGAACACTGGGAAATACTCATCTTCGTGATCGGTGTCGTGTTGCTGATCGTTGAAATCTTCGCTATTCCGGGATTTGGAGTCACCGGTATAACGGGCGTGGGGCTGATCGTAGCCAGCCTGACCCTGGCCCTGGTGAACAACATCGGGTTCAATTTCAGACCGGTTGACCTGGGCCAGTTTGTCACTTCCTTTTTCCTGGTGATCATATCCATCTTTGTGGCCATTGTGCTCTCCTATTACCTGACCCGCTCCCTCTTCGGACAGAACCGTATTTTCGGTTCACTCGCACTGGAAACCGTGGAGAGCAAAGCCGATGGATATTCGGCATCAGACAAGGATTACGAGGCAATGATCGGAGAAACGGGCGTAGCGTACAGCATCCTTCGGCCGGGAGGAAAAATCATGATAAAAAACATGGTTTATGATGCCATCGCTGAATCAGGATATATCGAAAAGGGTGAATCTGTCAGGGTGGTCAGTTACCAGTCGGCACAACTGATCGTAAGAAAGTTGGAATGACCTTCTGATACCTGTCGTCACTTTCAATATACGGTCAACCAATCAACCACCCTGTCTTCTGCCAGTTTCGGCAACACTTCTCTTTCAGGTGGTTCAAAACAAAAGTGCAATCCTTCCTCCGATTCCAGTAAAATCAAACGTTGATAATGCGATGACTTCTTTGCAAATTCCAGCATATTGCCTTCGGCTGACTTCCATAGACAGATTGAAGCGGAAACCGGATCATCACCCGCTATGAAACCATGTTCAGCCGTGAGCCGTTCCGCAAGTTTTCCTGCATACAGCGTATCTTCCAGTGAAAACTGGCCTTTCCATCCTGAGCAAACGATCATGGTATCTTTGTTTTCGGTGATGAGGTATTTCAGAAGGGCGGAAAAGTTGACGAATGATCCGATGATCACATCCCCGTATTCCGCGGATTGGCAGATTGCGCGCGTGCCGTTGGTCGTGGAAAAAATGATGGTCTTTCCGGTAACAGCCTCCTTTGTAAATTCGAGCGGAGAATTTCCCAGATCTGCATAAGGCAGTTTGATGCCATCACTCTCCCCTGCCAACAAAACACGGGCCTTTGGCAATTGACAACCGGCAACCGTCCGTTCAAGCTTCTCCTTACCACCGGTCACCGGGATGATCGCTACGGCCCCGTTCGCCAGCGCCGTACATATGCTCGTGGTGGCCCGGAGGATATCCACGACCACCACGATCTCATTTTCCTTTCCGGGAATATTTTGAAGCAGGTCCGGGGTTAGGCAAACCCTGACAGACGGACGGTCCATAAAAGGATCAGGTGTTTTTAAAGAAAGGGATCTTGACGATCTTCGCCTTCAGGAGCTTATCGCGCACCCGGATAAAGATTTCGCTGTCGATGGCTGCATAGGCTGTTTCAACATATCCCATACCGATTGCGATCTTTAAAGAAGGCGACATGGTTCCGGACGTTACTTCTCCTACCACTTTTCCGTTTACGTCGCAGATCTCGTAGTGCTGCCGCGGGATGCCTTTATCTACCATTTCAAATCCCCGTAGCATCTTACCAACCCCCTCGGCCTTCTGTTTTTCGATGTGGGGCCGGTTGATAAAATCGTTACCCGGAACGAACTTGGTGATCCAACCCAGGCCGGCCTCGATCGGGGAAGTAGTGTCATTGATGTCGTTGCCATAGAGGCAGAATCCCATTTCCAGCCGCAAAGTGTCCCTGGCAGCCAGGCCGATGGGTTTGATTCCGTATTCAGCGCCTGCTTCCATCACAGCCTGCATTATTTCAGGCCCTTTTTCATTAGGGAAATAGATCTCGAACCCGCCTGCCCCGGTGTATCCTGTGCAGGAAAGAATGACGTCCTTTACCCCTGCGACGGTGGTCTTTTTGAAAGTATAATATGGAATAGTGCCGAGATCGGTGTCAGTAAGCTTCTGAATGGTTTTCTGAGCCAGCGGCCCCTGGATGGCCAGTTGTGAAGTTTCGCCTGAAGCATTGTAAATATCAGCCCCATGAATATTATGGCTGGTCACCCAGGCCCAGTCCTTGTCGATGTTGGCAGCATTGACTACTAATAGATAGGTTTCTGCATTTACCCGGTAGACAAGCAGATCATCCACAATCCCGCCCAGTTCGTTGGGAAAGCAGGTATACTGGACCTTGCCGTTTTCCAGTCTGGCCACATCATTGGAAGTCAGGCGCTGCACAAGTTCAAAGGCTTTCGGCCCCCGGATCCAGAATTCGCCCATGTGGGAAACGTCAAAGACTCCGACGCCCTTGCGCACCGTTTCGTGTTCGGCATTGACACCCTCAAATTGCACCGGCATGATATACCCGGCAAACTCAACCATCTTCCCTCCATTCGCTACGTGGAAGTCGTAAAAAGCAGTTTTTTTCATTTTAATTGACAATCTTAATTATTTTGGATAAATGAAGTTGAAAATTTAACCTTGATCATTAATTTTTCCCCGTTCACCATTGTCCCCCTAACAACCCACCAACCATTAAAAATTAAACACTAAACATTAAACACTAAACATTAAACATTAAACACTAAACACTAAACATTAAACACTATTCCATCAACCCTCTTCCCATCTTATGGATCTTGCCATCGGCCTTAAGTTTGACCACGAGCTTATCGAGAATGCCATTGATAAACAATTTGCTTTTAGCAGAGCTGTATGATTTCGATATCTCGATATACTCGTTGATGGTAACCTTTATCGGAATGGACGGGAAGATCATCAGTTCCGTCAATGCCATTTTCATAATGATGATATCCATCAGGGCAATGCGGTCCAGTTCCCAGTTAGCGGCCTGTTCCTCGATCATTTTTTCGTTTTCCTGGCTTCGCAGGATACTGTACCGGAAAAGTTTCAGCATGAACTGCCTGTCCTCGTCGGGTTCATCCTCGTCGCCTTCCGATTTGTACAGCCCCGGCAAAGGATAGTCGTTTCCCCAGTGTTCCCGGAAGAGTTTGATGGTCTTGATCAGCATAATGATCGATGTATCGAAATCCTCATCTGACCAGAAGATGCTCTTGTCTTCATAAAAACCACGCAGGTTCTCGAATTCCGGGAGGAGTTCCATCACGAGATAAGCGATGATTTCCTTATCGTCCTGGTAAGAGGCAGAAGGCTTTTTCATGTAGTCCACGTATTCCCCGCTTTGCCTGATCTCATTGTAAAACTTAAGGAAAAGATTGCTCTCGTCGGCCCAGTTGATCTTTAATTTTTCCTTCCACCGGATGTAATCCTTGTTTTCGCTGATCTGCCTGATAAAGGCATTACTTACGAAACGCATGTTCGGATTTTTTTCCTCTTCAGTCGGGTAGAATTTTTTCCGGGCCTCTTCAATCCGGTTAAAGGCAAAATCTATGAGTTTTACCAGGAAAGAAAGCTGGTATATATAGAGTTCATAGAGTTTTTCAGTGCTCTTGATCAGTTGCTTCTCCCCGTCGGCGATGTCATGTCCATCCGACTGGAAAAATGCGTACAAAGCCTGTAAGACTTTGATCCTGAGATGCCTCCTGCTCAACATGTTTCTGAACGCAGATTTTAGTGTTTCGAAGCAAAGATAGGAATTTAAGTGATACAGTGGTTATACGGTGGTTATACAACCTTATGACAACTGTATGACAACTGCATTACAACCGTATTACTTTTTTTATATAAATTTGTGCCCTTGTCGAAGGTTTCATTAATCGGTAAAGAAGATGGAAGAGTTTGAAAACAAGGAGAACAGAAAAGAAGAAGTATTTTCAAGGGTAATCCGTGCAGGAAAAAGAACATACTTCTTTGATGTGAAAGCGACCCGTGCAGGTGAGAATTACCTGACGATCACGGAAAGTAAACGGCGATTTGACAACGAACATGGCAAGTTTTTCTATGAAAAGCACAAAATTTTCCTCTACCGGGAAGATTTTGAAAAATTCATGACCGGCCTGAACCAGGTGATGCATTTCGTTGAAACCGGCGAAAAACCGGAAGGAATTGCGGAAGAAGGAATCCATGAAGATGAGGTCCGCAGTGACCTGGATTTCGAAGATCTGGGCCCCTCGGGCGACCTGGATCGCTAACCCGGCTATTTCTTTTTTAATCGATTCATCTCATGCTCTGCCTTTTAGTCTAAGGCGGTTGATCAGTTAATAAATTATCATAATTCTCACCGGAAAACTGCTGATATAAATAGTATTTTTGCCCGGTGATCATACTAAAAAATCCAACATGGGCAAGGTAATCGCATTGGCAAATCAAAAAGGAGGAGTTGGGAAAACTACTACGGCGATCAACCTTGGGGCCAGTTTTGCTATACTGGAACATAAAACCCTGCTGCTGGACGCCGATCCCCAGGCCAATGCCACATCGGGTGTGGGTTTTGACCCAAAGAATGTCAAAACCAGCATCTACGAATGTATCATTGATGACCTGGATCCGAATAATATCATCCTGAACACCTCGACTCCTAACCTTGACCTGCTTCCCGCCCATATTGACCTGGTCGGGGCGGAGATAGAAATGATCAACCTGCCCAACAGGGAACGTATGATGCGGAAAGTGATCCAGCGGATCAAGGACCAGTATGATTTTATCCTGATCGACTGCTCCCCTTCCCTTGGGCTCGTAACCGTCAATGCCCTCACCGCAGCCGATTCGGTCATCATACCGGTCCAATGTGAATACTTTGCCCTGGAAGGCCTGGGCAAATTGCTCAATACCATCAAGATCGTCCAAACCCGGCTCAACCCCGAACTGGATATTGAGGGCATTCTCCTGACCATGTTCGATATACGGCTCCGGCTCTCGAAACAAGTAGTGGAAGAGGTCAAGACCCATTTTCAGCAGATGGTATTCGACACGATCATCCATCGAAATACCAGGCTGAGCGAAGCACCCAGTTTCGGGGAAACAGTGATCATGCATGACGCAACCAGCGTAGGGGCCATCAATTACCTTAACCTGGCCAGGGAAATCCTGCAGAAAAACGGTATGACAAACCTGAGCGAAGCCGATAAAACAATCGAAAGCATCAATGACATCTAAGAAAAAAGCGCTGGGCCGGGGCCTGGATGCCATCCTCCAAAGCCCGGACACCGACATTACATCCAAGGATATTTCCGGGAATTATGTTGCCGGAGCCATCGCTAATATTGCATTGGCCAGGATTGATGCCAATCCTTTCCAGCCCAGGACCGATTTCGAAGAGGAAAGTCTCCAGGAGCTGGCCCGCTCCATTAAAGAACAGGGTATCATCCAGCCACTAACGGTCAGGAAACTGGGTTATGACCATTATCAGCTCATCTCCGGCGAACGCAGGATGAAAGCTGCCGCTATGGCGGGGCTGAAAGAAGTTCCGTGCTATATCCGGGTGGCAAATGATGAGCAAATGCTGGAACTGGCGCTGATTGAAAACATTCACCGGAAAGACCTCAATGCACTTGAAATCGCCATCAGCTACCAGCGTTTGATCGATGAACTCAATCTGAAACAGGAAGAGGTCAGCCAAAAGGTCGGCAAGGACAGGGCTACCGTGGCGAATTATATCCGGCTGCTAAAACTGCCGCCGGAGGTACAGTATGCCCTTCGGTTCGACCAGATATCCATGGGACATGCCCGTGCCCTGATCTCCATCTCCGATACGGAAAAACAACTCAAAGCCCTGCTAAAAATTGTCGAAAAAGGTCTATCTGTAAGGGAAGCGGAGAAACTGGCCCGGGAAATCCTGGAGCCCCCTGTGCATAAATCCAGGGAAGAATTCAACCTGCCGGAAAATCTCGAGCCCCCCTTTGCCAGCCTGAAAGATAAGCTCGGTGCGGATATTTCAATCAAACGCAATACTATAGGCAAAGGGACTATCGTTATTAAGTTTGCCTCCGACAAAGAGTTGGATCGGTTACTCAATATTCTGAATAAAGATTAGTTCTGTACCCTGTGAGGGATTTTTTACAGCGGTCAAAGGTCCGTGGCCCGCAGACGGCAATGAACCACCTAAGATCAGCGATCGGCAGCAGACGATCGGATGCACCGGTGATTTCCTTTGCCGCCTGTTTGCTAGCAATGATCCTGATGGGCCCTGCCATTCCGGTCAAGGGTTTTTCGCAGGACAAGAATAATACGAAGTCGGAAGAACCCAAACCACATTCCATCAGCAAAGCGGCCGTATATTCGGCCGTCCTGCCCGGCCTGGGGCAGGCCTATAACCGAAAATACTGGAAAATACCCATCATTTATGCCGGATTCGGAGTTATTGGATATTTCGTCATCTCCAATAACAAAGAATACAGGCAATACAATGAAGCATACATTTACCAGGCAAACGGGGAAACGTATCCAATCGATAATCCTTATGTGGGAAGGTACACGCTTACCCAGCTCGAAGATGCGATGGATTACTACAGGCGAAACCGGGATCTTTCCTATATCATTGGGGGGGTCTGGTATGTGGCCAATATCCTGGAAGCATACGTGGATGCCCATTTCTTCGAATACGACATAAGCGAAGACCTGACCATGAAGATCAGTCCTGCCGTCTCGCCCTTGCCGATGGCCAGGCAGCAGTCGGCTCCGGGTATTAAAATCTCACTGAAATTCTGAAATATGAGGATCGTACTGTCCGGATACGGAAAAATGGGCAAGGTGGTGGAAAAAACAGCCATCCTGAGAGGTCACGAGATCGCCTTTGTGGTCGACCAGCCGGAGCATTGGGAAATCCTGGATCCAGCCATTTGCAAAGGTTGCACCCTCATCGACTTCAGCCTCCCGGCCGTTGCTGTGTCAAATATAAGGAAAGGCTTCGACCTGGGAATGCCCGTCGTTATTGGCACAACGGGATGGAATGACCAACTGGAGACCGTCAGAGAATGGGTCAGGGAAGAGGGAAAAACCCTGTTCTACGCCGCTAATTTCAGCATTGGCGTGAACCTGGTATTCGAAATAACAAAGGCCGTGGCAGGTATGATGGACAGGTTCCCGGATTACAACATCTCCATAGAAGAGACCCATCATGTCCATAAAGTTGATGCTCCCAGCGGAACGGCCATAAAATTGGCGGAGATCATTTTAAAAGAATTAAGGCGGAAACATGGATGGGTCAATTACGAGACCGCCTCGGCGGATGAACTCGGGGTCATTTCGTTCAGGGAGGATGAGGTGGTCGGGATCCATAGGATTATCTGCGAATCCCTATCGGACAAGATCATACTGACCCATGAGGCCAAAGACAGGACCGGCCTGGCTACCGGTGCCGTTATGGCCGCAGAATGGATCCAGGGCAAAACCGGGTTCTTTGAAATGAATGACCTGCTTGTTGCAGGCACTTAGGGCAGTTAACAAAAATTAACAGAGCTGTTTAACTATCTATTGCTGTAAATTCGTTACTTTCGCAGGAAATTTTATCCCACATGAGTTTTTTCCTCATCCTTTCCATTATCTTCTTTATTGCTTGTGTCATAGGCCTTTATAAAATTTTCGAAAAGGCAGGTTATCCCGGCTGGAATGCCCTGGTACCGTTTTACAACTTTTACATCTGGCTCAAGATCATTAAAAAACCCCTCTGGTGGTACATTTTCCTGCTGATTCCATTCATCAATGTCTTCACGATATTGATCATGATCGTGGAGATCTTGAAGTGCTTTAACAAATTTGGCCTTGGAGCACAGGCACTGGGGGTTATCTTTCCCTTTGCCTACCTTCCCTACCTGGGATTCTCGGAAAAGGAAAAATATGTGGATCCATCCAAACGACCGGTAATTAAAAAAACCTGGATCCGTGAATGGGTGGATGCCATCATCTTTGCTGTCATTGCTGCCACCATCATCAGGACCTTCCTGATCGAAGCTTATACCATTCCAACCCCATCCATGGAAAAGACACTGCTGGTGGGGGATTTTCTTTTTGTGAGTAAAATGAGTTACGGACCGCGCAACCCGATGACCCCGCTGGCCTTTCCATTCGTTCATCATACCCTTCCCCTGACAACTGAAACAAAATCATACCTGGAATGGATCAAACTGCCTTATTACCGCTTTCCGGGTTTTGGCGAAGTGAAAAGAAACGATGCGGTGGTTTTCAATTACCCCGATGGGGATACGCTATCGCTCAAATTCCAGAGCAACCGCAGTTACTATTCACTGGTCCGGGAATTCGGATGGAAAAACGTAAACAGCAATCCGGCTAAATTTGGTAAGATTACCGCCCGGCCGGTGGATAAAAGGGAAAATTATATCAAACGCTGTGTGGCTGTGGCTGGAGATACCCTTCAGATCATTGACCATCAGGTGTATATCAATAGCGTACCCGCTTCGAATCCGGGCATTCTGCAATATCAATACATCGTTAAGGCCGGTGCGAACCAGCTAAATCCCCGCCTTATGGATGAACTCGGCGTAACGGATAAGGTCTGGCCTATCGGACCGGGTGAATTTGTGGTCACACTGACCGATCAGGCAGCTGCCAGGCTGGCCACTATCAGGGGCATTGAAGGAGTTACCCGCCTGACCGAAACCCCTGGAAAATGGGACCAGGAAACATTTCCCTACTCGGAAAAATATCCCTGGAACAGGGATAACTACGGCCCTCTCGTTATTCCAAAAGCCGGAGCAACCGTGCAGTTGACAACGGACAACCTGCCGCTTTACGAAAGAGTGATCCGGAATTATGAACTGAATGACCTGGCGGTGCGCGACGGCAAAATCTACATCAACGGGCAGGAATCCGGCAGTTATACGTTTAAAATGAACTACTACTGGATGATGGGGGATAACCGCCACAATTCAGCCGATTCCCGGTACTGGGGTTATGTGCCTGAAGATCATGTGGTGGGTAAAGCTGTTTTCGTTTGGTTTTCGCTCGATAAGAATAAATCCTTCATGGATGGAAGGATCCGCTGGAACAAGCTGTTCCGGGTGGTTCAATGATTTATAAATTCATCAACCAATTAACACTAATACTATAATTATGAAAAAGCCTCTAATCGTTAGTTTCCTTTTGTCAGCCATTTTCCTCTTCTCTTCCTTTATGGCTTCAGCCAAGGAATTTAAAGGTGTGATCACATACAAGGTCACCATTTCCGGAAGCGGAGTTACGGAAGAAATGAAGAATATGATGCCCAAGACCATGATCATGTCCATCAAGGGCAACAAAGCCAGGACCGAGATGACCATGATGATGGGCAAAACCGTTTCGATCACGGATGGCGATGCTAAAACCAATACCACGCTCATGGATATGATGGGCCAGAAAATTGCCGTTCAGTCGACATCTGAAGAAATAGCCAAGGAAATTGAAAAATCTCCTAAAACCACCGTCAACATAACCGGTGAAACAAAGGATATCCTGGGTTATACGTGCAAGAAAGCCATCATTACCTTTGAAGAGGAAGATCTGGAAATCATTGTTTATTATACGGATGAGCTTGGCTCGCAGGCATTGAATTTCGATAATCCGCAGTTCAAGGATATCGATGGCGTGATGCTGGAGTTTGAAATCCCCAATGAGCAGTTCAGCATGCAGTTCACAGCTTCCTCAATAGAAAAGACCAATGTGGATGACAGCGCTTTCACCATCCCGGAAGGATACCAGGTGAAAACCAAAGAAGAAATGCAGGGCATGTTCGGAGGATTTTAAATGGTGAAACAGGCAAACCAGAACAGGCCGAAAGAAAATAAAACCACCAGGAAAGAAAGATCCCGCAACCGGGAAAAGAATCATTTGCGCCTGCCGGCCGCTATCACCGACGGCAGGTTTGCCAGGGTAACGGGATTTTTCATTCTCCTCTTGGGGGCCTATCTGCTATTGTCTTTTTCTTCCTATCTCCTGACCTGGAAATTCGACAGCAGTATCCTGGGCAACCATGATGCCTCCTTTATTTTCGATTCCTCGGCCAGTGTTCATAACTGGACCGGGAAACTGGGTGCCTGGCTGGCCCATTTCTTTATTATGCGGGGAATAGGCATCTCAGCATTTCTGATCCTGTTCCTGCTGTTCCTGATGGGATTCCGGATGATGACCGGCACGATGCTGCTGCCAATCTTCAAATCGGTGAGGTATTCCTTGCTGGCTATCCTCTGGTTATCCGTCACTCTGGGATTTTCCCTCGGCAATGACCCTGATCTGGCCCTGCTGGGCGGTGTTTTCGGTTACGAAGCGTCCAACTGGCTCGTCAGTATTGTCGGGAAACCAGGCACTCTCCTGCTGCTGGTTTTCATTTTCGTCAGCTTCCTGATCTTTGTGAATCTTTTCCCCGCCCTTCGCCGAAAGAGGGAAAAAGAGGCGGAAGCAGATCTGGCAACAGGAAATCAACCCCTGGAAGATGTATACAATACCCGTGAATTCGCCGTGGATCAGGAAGAAAGGCCCCATGAACATGAATTCACTTTAAAGGAAAGGGATGACCAGCCCAAAGCTCCCGAAAAATCTGATAAAGATATAGAGCTCACCATCGAGAAAGTGGCCGTGCCCGATTCCGGCCGCCAGGAAGGTCCCGTTTACGGCACCCTCGAAACACCCTATGATCCGACACTCGACCTGCCTCATTACAAATATCCGACCCTGGACCTTCTGAATGACTACAGCGGGGAAACGGTCATGGTGGCCAAGGAAGAACTGGAGCAAAACAAGGACAGGATCGTTGAAACCCTGAACAATTACGCCATCCGGATTGATAAGATCAAGGCCACCATCGGCCCTGCCGTGACCCTTTACGAGATCATCCCGGCGCCGGGCGTTCGTATTTCCAGGATCAAGAACCTGGAGGACGATATCGCGCTTTCCCTCTCCGCTCTGGGGATCCGGATCATCGCACCTATCCCGGGCAAGGGCACCATCGGTATTGAAGTGCCCAATATGAAGCCGGAGATTGTATCAGTAAAATCCCTGCTGGCTTCCGACAGGTTCCGGAATTCAGTATTCGATTTGCCTATTGCACTGGGTAAAACGATTTCCAACGAAAGCTACATTGCGGACCTGACCAAGATGCCACACATCCTGATGGCAGGAGCAACGGGCCAGGGCAAATCCGTCGGATTAAATGCCATCATACTTTCATTGCTATACAAAAAGCACCCTTCCCAGATCAAATTCGTGCTGGTTGACCCGAAAAAAGTGGAACTTACCCTGTTCTCCAAGATAGAAAGGCATTTCCTGGCCAAACTTCCCGATTCGGAAGAAGCCATTGTTACGGATACGCGAAAAGTGGTCCGTACCCTGAACTCCCTCGGGGTTGAGATGGATAGCCGTTACCAGCTCCTCAAGGATGCCCAGGTCCGGAATATCAAAGAGTACAATACGAAATTCATATCCAGGAAACTGAATCCCAATGAAGGCCATCATTTTATGCCCTACATCATTGTGGTCGTGGATGAATTTGCTGACCTGATCATGACTGCGGGACGGGAGATCGAAACACCGCTTACCCGCCTGGCGCAACTGGCCAGGGCCACCGGCATCCATCTGGTGATCGCTACTCAAAGGCCTTCTGTCAACATTATCACAGGGACGATCAAGGCAAATTTCCCTGCGCGTATCGCCTACCGCGTGATATCCAAGGTCGACTCCAGGACGATCCTCGACGGCAGCGGGGCGGATCAGCTCGTCGGCCGGGGCGACATGCTCCTTTCGACCGGAAGCGACCTCATCCGTCTTCAATGCGCTTTTGTCGACACACCGGAGGTGGATAAGGTCACTGAATTCATCGGTTCCCAGAGGGGATATCCGGATGCCTTCCACCTGCCCGAATATTACGATGAATCCGATGAGATCGAAAAGGGCGACTTCGATCCCAATGAAAGGGATGAACTCTTTGAAGATGCAGCCAGGATCATCGTACAGCATCAGCAGGGCTCCACCTCACTCATCCAGCGAAAACTGAAACTGGGCTATAACCGCGCCGGCCGTATCATCGACCAGCTCGAAGCCGCAGGGATCGTCGGACCGTTCGAAGGTTCCAAAGCCCGGGAAGTCCTGGTAGCAAACGAAATGGCTTTGGAACAGTTTTTGAGAGACCTGAATGACAGAAGATAATACCTGACACAAATAACGAGATTATTTAACAGCTTAACAACTTAACATTTCCCCAACCCGATGAAACTCCTCAGAATAATAATACTTTCCGCCTTGATAGCCGTTTCCCCGGCAATATTATCCCAGAATAAAGCCACTTCGGAAGACGTTTTAAAAACCGTGGCCGACAAAACCAAATCTTATTCCTCCGTTAAGGTCAATTTCACTTACAACATGGACAATCCCGGCGCCCAGGTCCACGAATCGGAAACCGGAACGTTACTGGTGAAAGGCGACAAGTATCGCCTGGATATTGCCGGCCAGACTGTCATCTGCGATGCAACGACAACATGGACCTATATTGGCGATGCCAACGAAGTACAGATCAATTCAGTGGAAGACGATGAAAGCATTATAACCCCTACCCGCCTGTTTAGTTCTTATTCCGATGACTATAAGTCGAAGATTACCGGAGAAGTCACAAAAAACGGAAAAGCCCAGTATGTCATTGAACTGAAACCGAATACCGTAAAGACGGTCACCGGTGTGGAAATGAACATTGATAAGGAGCTGATGCGGATTATGCGCATTGCCATCCAGGATAAAAATGGCAATACATTTACGTATATCGTGAACAAGTTCGAAACCAATGTCCCGGTAAAAGATACCGATTTCAGCTTCAATGCCAAGGATTACCCGGGAGTCGAGATCATCGACATGAGATAATATTTTGCCGTATTTTAAACCTTTCCCCGGTGGCAGAGTCAAATGACACATTGACCAAATCCACCCGGTTGCAACAGGATGAAAAGGAAATACTTCGCCTGATCCGTGATGAGAACTCCCGGAAAACAGGATTCAATAAACTGGTAACCAGGTATCAGGAAGATGTTTATTGGCTTATCCGGAGGATGGTGGTCAACCACGACGATGCTGACGACCTGACCCAGGAAACATTCCTTAAGATCTGGAAAAATTTATCTCAATTTCGTGGGGATTCTTCCCTGTTCACCTGGATTTACAGGATAGCCACCAATGAAGCCCTGATCTTTCTCCGGAAGAAAAAACTGAACAGGCTGTTCTCCCTTGACCTTGCCAGGAATAATCTTTCCCTGTCGGTTCAAAACACTGCCTTTTACCAGGGTGATGAAATTCAGACACGATTTCAGAATGCGGTTATGAGTTTGCCCGACAAGCAAAGGCTTGTTTTCAACATGAAATACTACGATGAAATTACCTTCGATGAAATGAGCGAGATCACCGGCACGTCAGCTGGCGCACTCAAAGCATCTTACCATCATGCGGTAAAAAAAATCCAGAAAATCATAACCACGGGATAAACCATTCAGGATTAAGAGTATCTAAAAAAGATATGAATGTTGATAAAGAACATAAAAAATTAGCAGATGGCCGGAATGATGACCTTCCCGGGAATCTCAAAGCCAACCCTTTTTCGGTACCGGAGGGTTATTTCAGGGACTTTCCTGAAAAAATTGCTCAAAGGATTGAAAATGAAGGGCGTAACCAATCATCCCGTGTTATCAGAGTGAAACGGAGGACCTGGCTGGCAGCCGCTGCGGTGGTGATCATCCTGGTGACCGGATCTATCTTTCTCTTCCCTGATCAGGATCCCCATGAAACGCGGATGATCTCCTATTCGTCTATTAGCCTTCAGGACATCGAAGAGGCCGGTATCCTGGTTAACCTGGAGGATTTCACCCTGGTCGATTATTTTCCGGAAGAAGATATCGCCGGTCTGCAGAATGAAATCCTTGAAGGCAATACGGAGTTCTCCCGGCAGGATATTGAACAGTTCCTGCTGCAAAGCAACGAAATTGAGCATCTCATAAATAATTACTAATCTCAAAATATCATGAGAAAATATATTTTAACCGCATTCCTTATCATCTCCGCCAACAGCGTGGTGTTAGCCCAGCCCGGCCATGGCGCCGAAGGAAAACGGGAAAAAATCAGGGCGCTGAAAGTCGCTTACATCACTGACCAGTTACAGCTGACTCCCGAAGAGGCCCAGAAATTCTGGCCTGTCTATAATGAATTTGATGAGAAAAGACATGGGCTGGAGATGGAAATTGCAGCGCCAATGCAGGACAAAAGGCCTGACATTGCCCTGATGACAGATGAAGAGGTCAACCTCTTCCTGCAACAAAGGTTGGTGAGGGAAGAACAGATCCTGAATCTCAAGAAAGAATACCTGGCGAAATTCAAAGAGGTTTTGCCTGTTAAAAAAGTATTCCGGCTTTATGAAGCCGAAATGGGATTTAAAAGAATGCTTCTGGAAAGGCTCCAGGATAGCCAGCGTCATCCATATGACCCGGATAAGCCTGAATAGAGACTAATTACCGGCTTCCCATTCCAGGTATTCATCCAAAAGGCTGACAGTCGTTTCATCGGGATAAGTCACTTCCGTAGTAAGTGTAAGCTTTTTACCACCCGGTTCCCAGAATACAATGGGCATGACATCTCCTCCATATTCTCCATTTGATTCTGAATAGTATTCTGAATCAAGCGAATAGCAACCCAGGCAATACATAAAAGGACCTTTATCCTTATGCTGGTACAATTTTGCTCCTTTCAGGTCGGAAAACTCATAAACGGCCTCGCCGCAAAGTACTCCGTTTTCCTCAAACAACCTTTTGCTGGATAAAGTGGCATCCGGGAAAGAATTGATGAGTTCCTCCCCATCATAATAATCATTGAGCAATGTCTGGAAATCCTCTTCCGAAATATCGAGCGTATCGTCCATGATCGACATGATATTGATGTATTTGATAGTCAGGCGGCCCGAATTGTCGCCGGTCAGTTCAAAGGTATATTCCTTCTTTTCACAGGTCAGGCAACCGCTCAGGAAAAGCACTACCATGACAAGCGTAGCCCAGATCAGATAAGATTTTTTCATTGAATTGAAATTAATTGAGTGGATACTAGTAACAAATGTATGGATATAGTCCTTTGATTTTCATTCCTGCATTATTTTTAATTTTGCCTGAGAAAAAAAATTATGAAAACTTCAGTTGAAATCAGTTATTATCCGCTGGATCAGGAATATGTACCCCCGATCCGGGACTTCATCACCAGGATCAACCAGTATGAAGGCCTGACAGCCAGGACCAATGGCATGAGCACCCAGGTCTTCGGAGAATACGACCTTGTCATGGCAGCGCTGGTGAAAGAAATTAAGACTTCGTTTGACAATCCTCATTCTGTATTCGTCATGAAGGTCATCAATGCCGACCTGAACAATACCGGCGGTTAATGATCGAACTTTCCATTTTTCAGACTCTTTACCATAATATCCTGGATTCCTCCTGGCTGGAAGGAGTGGCCGTATTGTTCGGTTTACTGAGTGTCTGGTACGCCAAAAAGGAGAAAATCCTGGTTTATCCGACAGGGATCATCAATGTCCTGATTTATGTCTATATCTGTTACAAAGTGAAATTATATGCTGATATGGGCATAAACGCTTTTTATTTCGTCATGAGCGTTTACGGGTGGTTCAAGTGGAGTATGAAGATGGAAGACAAACAGGTCAGGCCGATCACATATTGCAAACGCAAAGAATGGATCCTCAGCCTGTCAGGGACAATGGTCTTCTTCATCATACTCGTTTATGTACTGAAAAACCATACCGACAGCAATGTTCCCATCTGGGATGCGCTGACCACGGCCATCTTCATCATCGGCATGTGGCTCATGGCCTTTAAAAAAGTCGAGAACTGGCTTTTCTGGATCGCAGGTGACCTCATCAGCATCCCTCTTTATGCCAGCAAAGGGCTGGTGCTGACAAGCTTACAGTTCACGGTTTTCCTCGCCCTTGCGGTAGCAGGATACCTGGAATGGAGATCGAGGTACCGGTTTCAACATTCAACACTGCGTTCATAGCTGCGGCACAACAGATCCACTCCCTGCCATTTCACTTTAAAACTTAACTTTGAACTCTGAACTCTGAACTTTGAACTTAAAGCGTATTTCCATCACCGGGCCCGAGTCAACCGGCAAATCCTGGCTGGCGGAAAAACTGGCGGCCTGTTATCAGACTTCCTGGGTGCCGGAATTTGCCAGGGAATATTTAATAAAGCTCGGACGGGAGTATAGGTTTGAGGATATTGTAGAAATTGCCAAAGGTCAATTAACGAAGGAAAGGGAACAAGAAGAGGAAGTGAATGAGAAAAATAACCGAATGATCTTTTGCGATACCGACCTGCTGGTAACCCGGATATGGAGCGAATTCAAATATGGCCGGTGCGATCCCTGGATCTTGGAACAATTAAGAATCCATCGTTACGACCTATATTTGCTTTGTGACATCGACCTGCCCTGGATGGAGGATCCTCTCAGGGAACATCCGGACAAACGGATGGAATTATTCAGTTTGTACAAGGCCGGCCTGGAAGCAATGCCTGTGAAATGGGCGGTGGTCAGCGGCCAGGGAGATACCAGGTTAAGCAATGCAATAGATATCGTGAACCGGACGTTTGGATTGGACAATCAGGTAACTCCCGTTGAAACTATTGGCGTAAAGTAAAAAAATGGCAAACCGATTTTGACCTGAACATTTAACCAGAAAAATTGACAGACAAGTCACACAAAGTTCTTTTTCTGCCCAGGTGGTATCCGCACCGGTATGATCCGATGCCGGGCCTCTTTATTGAACGGCATGCCCGCTCGGTGGCAGGTTATGTAAATGTTGCCATTCTTTATGTCCATCCCGATAACCAAATTGACCCAGGGAAGGTGGAAATCCTTCAATCCGGGGATGAAGAGTTGTTTGAGATCCGGATCTATTACGGGGTAAGTCATTGCAGATGGTCCGCTCTTCGTGCCCTGATCAACCATTTCCGTTACCTGAAATGTCATTTGAAGGGACTGAAAATCATCAGGGAACAGATTGGCAGGCCGGACCTGTTACACGTCAACGTGCTGACCCGGTTAGGGGTCCTGGCCATGTTCCATAAATGGGCGACCGGCACGCCGTACGTCATCACCGAGCACTGGACCCGTTATTTGCCTTTTATGGACAATTTCAGGGGAGGCCTGAGAAAAATAATGACCCGGATGGCTGTTCGCAATGCCTGCGCCGTTATGCCGGTAACCGATAATCTCAGGGACGCCATGGAAAAACATGGGCTTAAAAACCGCAACTACCAGATAATTCCGAATGTGGTCGATATGGAAATGTTCCGGATCGGCGCAGAAAAACAATCCCGGGACCGTAAAAATTTTATCCATGTATCCTGTTTTGAAGACAAACAAAAGAATATCTCGGGAATCCTCAGGGTCCTGAAAAGGTTATCGGAAAAACGGACCGACTGGGAGTGCACCCTGATCGGCGATGGGATACATTTCGACCGGTTGAAGAAATACGCTGAAGAACTTGGGATTTTAGGGAATTTTGCCCGCTTTGATGGACTGAAGGAAAATGAAGACCTGGCCGGTCTGATGCGCCAGGCCTGTTTCCAGGTGATGTTCAGCAGGTTTGAGAACCTGCCGGTTGTCATTCTGGAAAGCCTGGCAAGCGGGGTGCCATTTTTATCCACTGATGTGGGCGGGATAAGGGAGCATCTGCTGCCGGATTTCGGTATCCTGATTCAAAGCGAAAATGAAGTTGAGTTGGAAGAAAAGATCAACTACATGCTCGACCATTATCAGGAATATGACAGGCGTGAACTGAGGGATTATGCACTTGCCCATTTCAGTAAAGAAGTGATCGGGAAAAAACTCTTCGGTGTATATAGCCAATGCTTTCCAAAATCCTGAACACATTCGGCGCAAAATCAATCACTGCACTCATCAACCTGCTGATTGCAGTCTTGCTTTCCCGTTACCTGGGCCCCGACGGTAAAGGGATACAGAGCCTGATCCTTACGACCATCACCCTGATACTGGTTTTTGCAAACCTGGTGGGCGGGGCCACCCTGGTGTACCTCGTACCGCGATATCCGGTCGCCAAACTTATAGTTCCCGCTTATGCCTGGACACTTTTTACGGGAATCGTTTCAGCCTTGATACTCTGGTTTTTCCCCCTGGTCGAAAGGTCATTCATCCTCCATGTCTGCATCCTGTCGGTCCTGAATGCCATTACCTCAATCCACATTTCTGTAATGATTGGAAAGGAAAAGATCAACCAGGCCAACCACACTGGGCTTATCCAGCCCGTCACCCTGATCCTTGCCCTGTCGGTTTTCTTTAAGATAACCAATCAACATTCCATAAGTTCCTATATCAACTCACTCTATATTTCATTTATTTCAAGCCTGATAATCAGCATCTTCTGGTTCAGGAAGTGCAGCGGACCCATGACAATCTTCCCGGTACGGGATTATCTCCTGATATCCCGGGATATGGTACGTTACGGGGCATTGAATCAGGTGGCCCATATTACCCAGATGTTAAGCTTCAGGCTAAGTTACTACGTTTTGGATCAACATCACGGTGCAGGGGCTGTCGGGGTTTATTCGAACGGTATTTCTCTTGCCGAATCGATCTGGCTAATTGCGAAAAGCATTTCCCTGGTGCAATACGCCAGAATTTCGAATCTGAATGACCGGGAAGAATCGGCCAGGTTAACCATTAAATTCGCCAAAGCCAGCCTGATTGTGAGTCTGGTGCTCATAGCCATCCTTGCGCTGATGCCTGCCAGATTTTATACCTTGCTATTCGGAGAAGGTTTTGAAGATATTCGCCTTGTCATCTGGGCATTGGCTCCCGGCGTCCTTTTCTATAATTATTCAATCCTGATCGGCCATTATTTCTCAGGCACCGGGAGGTACCATATCAATGCTATCACTTCCTCAGTGGGGCTGGTGTTCTCCGTTATCCTTTACTTCACCCTGATCCCCTCATACGGTTATTTGGGGGCCGGCCTGGCAACTTCAGCTTCATACCTCATCACGAGCATTCTTTTCATCCTGTGGTTCAGCAGGGATTACCGGAAATGGTACTCGCTCTTCCTGCCGTCTTTCAGATCTTAGCTGCCTGGACATGCATCCAGTCGTAATTCCTGTCACGGCCAAGGCTTACCCAACCTTCCGCTTCCCAGAACTCCCACCATTTCTCATACTCCGGACGGGCAAATACGGCCTTGTCCCTTCCCCACTCTAATTTGTTACGGTTCGGGTCAAAATCAACGGCGATACCCCAGCTATGCATCGACCAGCGGGTACCGCCCCGGATCGGACGTTCATTATAGCATCCTCCGAACCAATCCAATCTCAGCTCCCTGATCTGATCCAAACCATAATGGTCAAGTACCCTGGCCAGTACCCGCTTGGCGCTGTCATGCACCTTCTGGTGGCAGGAAAAAGCCTGGATGACCGTCGAAGTATCCCAGGCCAGCTTCATCGGATAGGGCAATTGAAGCTTCACCAGGCTGGAGCCCCTCGAACCGTAGAAGGAATCGAATTGCGAGGTATACTGGACCGGCCAGAGATTCGGATTCATCGGGGTACGGTCCTCCGGCCGCCAGGGCTTAGGCAGTTCACCATGTTCCAGGAAATAAACATATTGGTTATAGGCATTTTCCGTGTCAGGTCCCCAATAACCGTCAATGTCCCCTGGATTTATACCATTGGACTTGCATAATAATTGCACAAATCCTACAATTTTCCGCTTTAGCACCCAGGTGAGGTCCATTCCCGGGTATTTATTCAGTGCTTTTTCGGTCTCCTCTGCCGCAACTCCGTCAATATCACCGCTGTATAATCCTAATTTCTTCAGCTCGGTCTGGACAAATTCAATTCTCTTTTTCATGGTCTTTAATTTGTTTGGCTTGACAATTAGAAAGGGGGTGGTCAATCCTACGAAGTTACGCATTAATAAATATGGAAATCAAGGGAATCTTGTTAAAGATTTGTTAAGTAAGGATTGTACTATGCTGCAAGAAAATCATGGTTTTTTCCACCATTCCAGGCAACATCTTCCCTATTCAACCGATCTTCGCAAGGGATAATTTGGTATTTTTGCATCTCCATCCGGTAAAGAATTCCGGATATTAAAGAGAAATAAGTCTTACCAAAAACAACGAAATGAAACGTAAAGCAACAGCCATCTGGCAGGGTAGCGGAATGGAAGGCAAGGGTAGCCTGAATTCGACCAGCGGGGTATTTAATGACACTCCATATTCTTTCACAACCAGGTTTAAAAATGAAGACGGCAAAGCCGGAACCAATCCGGAGGAACTTATTGCTGCGGCTCACGCAGGATGTTTTGCCATGGCACTCAGCTTTGGACTGACTGGCGCGGGTTTTGTCCCGACGGAATTGAAAGTGGAAGCAGCCGTCAATTTGGAACATATGGTCGATCACTTTGAAATCACCGGCGTTCACCTGGAACTTACCGGCAAGGTCCCGGGAATTTCCGAAGAGAAATTCCTCGAAATAGCAGGCGCGGCCAAGGCAAATTGTCCCGTTTCCAAAGCTTTGAAAGCATTGGATATAACCCTTTCGGCGAAATTAGCCTGATTGACGCACTCTGGCAGGGTCTTTGATCAAATCGATTGAACATAACATATAGATAAAATGAAAAAACTTACAGTTCTGATTTTATTATTAGCGGGTATATTCCTGGCCCCGCAGGTCATCGCACAGGTGGATTCGCAGGATAAAGCGAAAGATCAGAAAACCGAACAAAAAGATGAAAATAAATCAGGAGATAAATCGGTTCCTGCGGTACAGAGCAGCAAAAATGCCCCTGGTACGGCCACTTCAGGAAGCTCTTCGAAATCAAAAGGAAGCAAAGGCGATAAGGGAACCGTTCAAAGCAGCGGAATGACGAGTGCCAACGCCCCTAAAACAGGCAAAATGTTTGATGCGAAGGGAAATCTCCTGATGACCATTGACCAGGGAGGATGGATACGGAATCCCAAAAACCGGTTGCTTGGCCAGTACACCCAGGATGGGCAGTATTACACCAAGAACAGGGCCCTGGCCGGCACGGTCGAAAATGGTGTCATCCGTGACAGGAATGGTAAAATATTTGCCCGGATCAGCCAGGACGGAAAAATAACCGATGCCAGCGGCAACCTGATGGGAACCGTAAATGCTGACGGTACCGTGCTCGATTCCCGGAATGCCAAAATCGGCTCCTCACAGGGAGTGGAAAAGAATGTGGCAGCGATCATGTTCTTTTTTGCCAAACCGTCGCAAAGCGGTACGGCCGGTTCTTCCAGGAAGTGACCTTCAGGAACTAAAACAAAACACCCACTCCAAGCTCAATGAAATTCAGTGATCCTTTCTGTTCAATGGAAGGATCCACTGAATTTTCGCCTAACAGATTATCGAACAGGTTACTGTCGTAAGTGAGTTCCACAATCATCGACGTAGTGCCTTTTAATGTGATCATGGCGCCTCCGCCAAGGATCAGGGACTCCCGGATAAATGAAATTTCATCTTTGATGTCGATCTTATCCTTTTCATAAGGATCCTCCAACTTGTTAAGGGGATCGATCGAATCATCAGCCTTAGCTTTTAACCGGATCCCGGTGCCCAATCCTATCTTGCCGAACAGGAAGAAATTTTCCTTGATCTCCGTTTTCATTTTAAATGTAACGGGAATCTGTAAGTACTGCAAATGATAGGTTCTGGTAAGCAATCCCTGGATTGAATCCATCATTCCATCGTCTGTTTCATAAATCCGGAATTCCGGGTAGGACAGCTTTCCGCCAAGGTATTGTACATTGAAGCCAGACTGTAGGGCATAATTTTCGGTGAAATTATATTCTGCCAGAAAGCCCCAGGCAAATCCTCCCCTGATTCCTTCACCTTCGTAGTCTTCAGCGTTGGGATGCAACCAGTCAATACTGGCTCCCAAACGGAATCCAAACGCAAAATCCTTTTCCTGAGCAAACAACTGGACCGTAATAACCAGTAATACGATTGTTAGGTAAAACTTCTTCATGATTTAAGATTAATTAATTAATTGCCCCTAAAATTAATTGTTTTAATTTTAAGTGTTTCATTTTTTCAATATTAAAATAACAGTTCCCCCCCCCAAAAAAACGGAAGGATGGACAAAGAAATAATTACAGCCGTTGCCCTTGGAATAGGATTGGCCGCCAGTTGCGGTTTCAGGGTTTTCGTGCCGCTTTTCGCCGCGAGCATTGCTGCCCGCCTGGGTTTTTTCCCGCTGCAGGAAGGATTCTTGTGGCTCGCGAGCTGGCCGGCCATCATTTGTTTCGGCGCAGCAACTTTTGCGGAGATCCTTGCCTATTATATCCCATTTATCGACAACCTCCTCGACAGCATAACCACCCCAATGGCCATAGGGGCAGGGACATTGCTGCTCACTTCCGTATTGCCAGTCGATGACGATATGCTGAAATGGGTCACGGGCTTGATCATTGGCGGCGGGGCCGCAGCCACCATCCAGGGGGGAAGCGTCCTGACCAGGCTGTTCTCAACCACTTCTTCCGCCGGCACCGGGAACCACCTGGTGACAACCGGTGAAAATACCGCAGCCATCGGCTCCTCCGTACTCACTTTTGTCATTCCTTTTGTAATCGCAGTTGCTTTTATCCTCCTGGCGATTTTCATTATCGTGATGTTCGGAAAAAAAATACTGCCCAGATTGAGGTGATCATTCTGCGGAAAAATTAATTGTTCAGTATATTCTTATAAAAATTGTAATTTTAAGATTTTAGTATCCACTTTCTTAAATTGGAGGTAATTATGGGAATCTTATCATGGATCTTAATCGGACTGATTGCCGGCTTTCTGGCGAAATTCATTCTGCCCGGAGATGATCCCGGGGGTTTTATCGTGACGATCCTTATTGGAATTGCTGGTGGAGTTGTCGGCGGTTTCATCGGATCAGCCCTTGGACTGGGATCTGTTTCCGGTTTCGATATCCGAAGCCTGTTGCTGGCTGTCGGCGGATCAATCTTGTTGCTTTTGATTTACCGCATACTAAGAAGGAAGAAAACTTAGCCTTATTCCCCGATTACTTTGATCAGTTTACCTGCGGGGACGTTCGACGATAGCTCCAGATTATTCAACAGGGCCATTTCATTCATGCGGTTCTGAGGTACCCCGAGAGATTTAAACACCTCTGTGGCCGTGCCAGCTTTAGAAGCTTGTTTAACGACAATCTTCTTTGGCTTGACATTCAATTTTACAGGATCGGTCAGGGTATTAAAGGTCGTCATGGTGGTTTCAAAATTTCGGATGTAATTATTGAAATCGGGTTCCATTGTCACACCATGAAATACATAATGGTAATTATTGTAGGATATAAAGTACGATATTACCTTGAGGGCCTGTTGTTCGCCGGTATACGGATCCGTTGAAACCTGCCGGGAAATGGTGACCAGTGCGGGCAGTCCGTTTACCTTAATATTTTTGCTATTCTGAAGAGACAGGCCCAGGTCATTCAAAGTCGTCCAGGCGGCATCCTGCAACGAGGTTCCCCTGGCCATTGCAAAGACCATGAGGGCCCTGCCATCCGTATTGGAAATATTGACCTGGGCCGGGGTGTTCTCGAGTTTCCATCCGGGAGGAAATGCAAACCTGAACCTAAGATCGGGATGGTAGAAAGTATTGCCTTCCACGTAACCCTGCCGGGGATCTTCCCCGTAAACGATACCGTTGATCATTTTCAGGTAACTGTCGGAATTGACTTTATAAGCTGCCAGGTTCAGGCTGTCCTGCCACCTGGATGCAAGTTGGTTGACGGTCTCGTAACGGTCTCCGGGATCCGGATGGGTTGAAAGGAAAGTGGGGACCCCGCCCTGCTCACTGGCCATTTGCATTTTCTGTAACACTTTAAAAAAATCCGCCATCTTGTGGGCATCAAACCCAATCTTCGTCGAGTATTCCACCCCAAGCCGGTCTGCTTCCCGCTCATCATCCCGGCTGAACTTCAGAAAGAGCAATTCCATGCCAACCATCGCATAATCAGCATATTTCCGGAATTCTTCCGAGGCGATCATCCCCGCTACGATCAGCAATTGTCCGACCTGTTGCTTGCTCATCTGGCTGACGGAATGCCGGGCCGTGATATGACCCATTTCGTGACCGATTATCCCGGCCAGTTCGGCCTCACTGTTGATCTGTGCGAGTATACCACGGGTCAGGTAGATATACCCGCCTGGTACTGCGAATGCATTGACCACCGGTGAATCCAGGACTTTGACATGAAAGTCCAGACCGGGCCAGTGGGATACTTTTGCCAGTTCGCTGCCCTTCTGCTGAACAATGGCCTGCAACTGGTCATCCTGATACAATCCGAACGTCGCAATAACCTGGGGGTCATATTCTTTTCCCATCTGAATTTCCTGCGCCTCCGACATCAGCATGAACTGTTTCTTGCCGGTCACATGACTTACGGCACAGGATAGACTCAGCAGGACCAGGATTAAAAAATTGATAATCCGCAATGAAAACGATCTATATGTATTCATGATCAAACTTGTTAATTTGAAGATAGAAAGATACAAAATTTATTGGGAATTTCAAGTCCAAAAGGAAGCTCCTAAATATAACCCCCAGAAAGGCGGGTTGCCAGTTCGGGGGGCTACAAAAAAAATCTCTCAAAAATTCTATTGCTATGAATGAAAGATTACGCCAAAGATAGTTAAATTCATTCCGGAAAGCAAGGAAAAACTCATTTAAATGATAATCAATGTGATATTTATTTTAAAAATAATCTCAAACACCTTGAGGAATATGAGTTCCTTTGAAATTGACCTATTTTTGAACGGTGTTTTTAATCCTGACCGATGAAAAACAATTAAGTCGTGACTGTCTCATGAAAAATAATCCAAACTGAAGGCTATGCTTAAGATCCTGTTGACTGGCTGGTTGATGTTATCAATTGTAAACATTTTGCCGGCTCAAAACCTGTTACCCGGAACCTGGAAATTTAAAACCGGCGATGATACCGCCTGGGCTGCTGTTTCATTTGACGATTCCGGATGGAATGAAATTATTCCGGGGACTGTCTGGGAAAGCCAGGGTTATCCGGGTTATGACGGTTTTGCCTGGTACCGTGCATCAGTTGATATCCCTGCTGAGCTCCGTGCTGTTGCTGAGAAATATGGTGGACTGTCACTTAAACTCGGCAAGATCGATGATGTGGACTTTACTTACTTCAATGGCGGGCTGGTAGGCGGCATGGGTACTCTTCCCCCTGATTATGTAACAAAACATAATGTCGAAAGAGATTACACGATCCCGTTTGAAAAGATATTATGGGACCGTCCCAATATCATCGCCGTAAGAGTGTTCGACCTTTACGGAGGCGGTGGAATTTACGGATTTCCAATTCAATTAGCCATAAGAGGATTATCCGGTAAACTGGTCATTGAACCGGCTTTTACCCGGCCCGACTGTATCATTGAAAACACGGGTGAAGTCAGTATTCCAGTGAGAATCACAAACTTCTCAAAACAAAATATTTCAGGGGATCTCCACATCCGGGTAATATCCGATTTTGGGTCCCAGGTTGCCGAAGTGAATACTTCCGTTACAGTCAACAGGAAGCAGGAAATGCCATTCACATTTAATATCACAGGAGTTCATCCGGGTTTTTACAAGGCCTTTTTAACTTTCGCGGGGGAACTTGCTTTTAAACAGCAGGTTTTCGGATTTGGATATGAACCTGAAAAGATCGCCTCACCTCCTGGTCCCCAGGACGACTTTGAAAGATATTGGAATAAAGCCAGACAGGAACTGGCTGCTGTGGATCCGGAGTTTAAAATGATCCAAATAGATTCGTTGTGCACTTCCAGGCGAAATGTTTACCTGGTGGAGATGAAATCCCTTGGAAATGTTCTGATACGCGGATGGTACTCGGCACCTGCCAAACCAGGCAGGTATCCTGCGATCATGCTAGTGCCCGGATATTCCAGCAATATTCTTCCCGAGTATGTTGATTATGGGAATGAAATCATAGGATTTGGACTCAACATTCGGGGTCATGGCAATAGCCGGGACGATATTGATCCAGGGTTTCCGGGCTTTTTGTTTTATGGGATTCAGAACAAGGAGACCTACATTTACCGGGGGGCTTACATGGATTGCCTCCGCGGAATAGATTTCCTCTATTCCCGTCCGGAAGTGGATACTTCAAGGGTTGGCGTGGAAGGCTCCAGCCAGGGAGGCGCACTGACCTTTGCTACTGCAGCCCTCGACAATAAACGGATCAAAGCCTGTGCCCCCCAGGTTCCGTTTTTGTCGGATTTCGAAGACTATTTCAGGATAACCGTTTGGCCGGGCAACGAATTTCTCGAATACACGGAAAAAGAACTAGAAATGAGCCTGGAAGAAGTTTACACGGTCCTGAGCTACATCGACATCAAGAACCTTGCCGGCTGGATCAAGGCGCCTGTGATGATGGGCGTAGGGCTGGTGGATGACGTTTGTCCGCCGCATATCAATTTTGCTGCCTACAACCAGGTCAGTTCAAAGAAGAAGTACCTCGTTTATCCAACGGCCGGTCATGGCTTACCGGAGGATTTCTGGATTCAAAGTATGAAGTTTTTCAGGGAAGAATTCGGACTGAAGGAAAAGTAATGTCACAGTCTATGGGCACACTGAACAGCCCTTGTTGGTTAAAACCGAAAACAGATCCCTACCCCGTTATGATTGGAACTAAGTCCCAGGGAGGCGGATTCGCTTCGAAAAACTTTTTGCGTTTTCACGATCATGCCCTGGTCAATTAAAGAACAAAGCAAACCGGTACCGGCACAAATCCACCCCGAGGTAAAACAAAAATTGCCGAGAGCGTCGTTTCCGTGCCCATAGGCCATATAGCCCACTCCCATAAAAGCTAGTGCACCCAGGCCAAGTGACGGAATGGTAATGGAAAGGTTCCTGGCTGTCTTTAGCGATTTCAGCGTTGTCTGAAAAAGGCTGTCGTTGCCGGGTAAAGCCGTATAGCTTAAAAGCGTTTCCCTTGCCCGGGAAACCTGGGAGAGGGTACTGAACGAAAGTACAATCCTTGAGACACCCGATGTGAGGCCGACAATGGCCACCACCGGTTCATATTCTTTTATATCCTCTTCCGGATTAAGGAAACCGCCATTGATGACCAGGGACAGGTTTGCCAAACCACCGAAGAAAAGGCCTATGGCATTGGTTTTCCGGGCCTTTTCCATCCGGTTGATGAATTCAGTCAGTAATGGATCTGAAAGATAGAGGGTATCGGTGTTTAAAATAACTGTATCGATCCGGATACTATGATTTAAATCGGAGAATACAGCCGGGCCGGTGTGAAAACTACCCTGGCCCAGGGAGTTCAATGAAAGCAATCCGAAAGCCCATAACAAAAGATAGTCACCTGACTTCATAGCTGTAAGACCTGGAAACATTGAAGAAAGAAAGATACGAAATAATTGAGTCAAAAGCAAGGTTTTTTTACTGGTAATCAGAAAGGTAGAATAACCATCCTTTGATTCGCAAACACATACGCAATCTAAAAGGCCTCCCTGACAAAGTGATATTTAATACGGTGAGTTAGCAGTTTTGCAAAATAAATTTCAGGAAGACCGTCACTTAATGGCTGATTCCCCTTCTATCTTTGTACTTGATAATAAGTAAACAGATGCTGCCGGAACGCCAGTTGCTTTTCAACCATATCCCTAAAACGGGAGGGATTACCATGCGCATCATCCTGAAACGGGTTTACGGTCAGGAAAACATTTTTACCATCGACAGCAGGGACATCGGGGGCTCCCTGGAGGCATTCCGCAAGCTTACCAAGGCAGAACGCGCCGGATACCGCGTCATTTCAGGGCACGGCGCCGAAATGTTCCGGGACCTCCTCGACAGGCCATTTCGCCTGACGATCCTGCGGGAGCCGGTTACTCTTTTTCTCTCCCAGTATCATTACCTAAAAACCAAACCGGGCACGGATTTTTACCCGGATGTCAGCAGGATGGATTTGCTGGAAGAATATATGGACTATGCTTTGAAAAACGGACAGGATAACCTGCTTACCCGTTACCTTTCAGATTCCATGCAATTTCTGATTGAACCGGGCACCGTGGTCCCGGATCTGCAGCGGGATGGAGAAACGTTGCTGGAAAGAGCCATGGAGAATCTGAACCGGTACGATGCTGTCATTGACCTGGCACGGTTCGATGACGGGATCTTTGACCTGTCCCGGCTTCTGGAATGGAAAAAGGTCCCCATCTACAGGCCAAGCAACCGGAATCGCTACGATACCTCACCGGAATTAAGCCGGAAAGACACGTTGGATGCTCTCCGGCATATCCTTCGCTTCGACATCAAGCTGTATGATGCCTTCCGGCAGGCCGACCAGGCGCAATCCGTACAAACCAAACGGCCGGTTGCCAGGATCACTGCTTTCAGGTTACGACAGAAAGGAATTGCATGGGTCGCCAGGGCCCTTGGAAAATTCTGAAGATAAAAAGGATTGGGGATCAGAAGAAAATCCGGATCAGTAACCGCAGGGCAATGCCTGCCAGGAACCCGTAAAGGATAAACTGTCCAAGGCTTTTACCGACAGGCTGGTCTGACGGTACGAATCCATCGAGCACTTCGATGTTCTGGTTGAACTCCATCGAGCCTTTCACCTGCTGGATCCGGTCGTGAAGGGCCAGCGCTTCCTGGAGCAGTTCCATCCTGGTTATCGCTTTTTCATCGTTGATCCCTTCTTTCCGAATGATCAGCAGGCTGCTCAGCGAATCCACCACATTGAGCCTCCGCTGCATAAAAACCAGGTCCTGTTGCGATTTTTTCAGCATATAGTTCAGTCGGTCCTGGATGAAGGCAGTATTGTTCAGGTATTTTACAATGGCCGGTTGCAACGCTTCGAATATGGCTGGATCTGTCGAAGTGACCTTAATGTAGAAAGGGATCTTTTCCGTGCTCAGGTCAGTGGTCAGGTCTTCGTTACGAATATTATACCCTGCAATGGAACGGATCTTTTTAACCGGTCCGGAAGGCATCTCCAGGTATTTTGAAAGGGCCTCTTCATCGCCTGATTTCACAAGCACTTCAAGCTTCCGCAACATGTCGGCATAAATCTTTTTCTCATAATGGACGTAGGAAACGGTCATTTCCGATTCATAGACACGGGGCTTAAGCATAAAATACCCCGCTGAGATCGCAGCAGCCAACAATCCATACAAAAGGAACGATACGATATTCTTTCTTAGAAAATTTCTGAACGACAGAAACATGGCTGCCAGGAAACCTCTTCCTTCAGCTGCCTGGAGCTGGAGCGCTTCCCAGACTTTTCTGCCTTCCTGTTTCGATTGATTCAATTGTTCCTGATCCATATCGTATAAATAAAATTACCTGTGATCAATATTAAAGGCAAATAAAGGGAATATTGCTGAATTTTAACCATTTTTGTATTGAAATGGCCATTAGTTCTACAAATGTAAGAAATTCGAGCTGGAATCTGGCGAATATCTTATTGTATCCCGTTGCATTTCTCGCCGTCACACCATTTTTCATCAACCGGATGGGGGAAAATGTATTCGGGGAATGGATGCTCGTCAACTCCTATGTTTACATTGCGGTACACCTGGTAGGTTTCGGATTGCCTGCATCCATCACGGCGCATGTTGCCGAAGCCATTGGCAAAGGTGACGACCGCAAGCTGTTTGCCTATATCAATGCATCTTCCAGGTTGCTCCTCAGGATGGTTCTCCTTACGGTCGCCTTCGGATTCTTCCTGTTGACCGCCTGGCTTCTGGGCATAGGTATCTTTGACGACCGCATCTGGAAAGCACTGATCGTGGCCACTTTCCTGATCGCGATAAGGTTCCCGGAATTACTGTACCAGGGTATATTCAAGGGGCAGGAACATTATCACAAGGCGGCCATTTTCAACATGCTGAACCGGTTTATCACGCTGGGCGCCCAGGTTGTGATGGTATGGAAAGGCTATTCCCTTCCGGCCATCTTCGGCGCCGCACTGGTCACCAGCTTCCTTTCCTTAATCCCCCAGGCATTCATTATTTACCGGGGGCTCCGCGGATACAGCCCCATTCTGTTCAGGAGCCTGCCTGAAAAGCATGAATTGTACCACTTCGGATTCTGGACCTGGATCCAGACCATCATTGCCATCGCTGCCTACCAGCTGGACCGTTTCCTGGTCGCTTTTTTCCTGGGCACTGCCACCGTCACTTATTACGTACTGGCTTCCACCATCGCAAACCATCTGCATATGGCATTTGAAGCGATGGTTAGCTGGCTGCTGCCGAGGGTATCCCGGATGCAAGCTGCCACCAGGGATACACGACCCTACTTCAGCACAACCCGGGCCTTTTCCATCGGATTCCCGTTGCTTGTATTGAGCACCCTGTACTTTGTCTCAGAGCCATTGTTCACGCTTTGGCTGGGAGAAGATAAATACCTGAAGATGGTGGATTTCTTCAGACTTTTCCTGGTTTTCGAAGCATTCCTCATCCTCTCCGTCGTGCCGAAATATTACCTCAACGCCATCCGATCCCTGCATTTCATCACCCTGCTGGAACTCATGTACAAGTCCGCCATCATCGTCGGGATGATCGCCTGTTTCTACTTCTACCGGTCGGCCGGGAGCCTGATCTGGGGACAGATCATCGCTTTGATTATCTTTATGCCGGTGGAATACATGCTGATCAATAACAGGATATTGAAGGAGAACTGGTTCAAGGAGACTATTCTGACCTCACTCCCGTCGGTTTGCATTATGGGCATAATCCTGCTGCCCGACAGGGATGCTTCCTTCATTGCTTTCCTGCTGGCAGCGTTGATCTTTTGGATGGTGTACCTGAAAGACCGCTATTTTGACATCAAACTGATCAGGGAATGAAAAGGGACCCGTCATACTACGCCTATCTCAGCTATTTCATCTTGTATTTCTTCTTTAACAACCTGTTATTGAAAGAAGGCCTGCTCTACACCACCCTGATGGCACCTTTATTCGTTTACTGGCTATTCAAGCAGAACCGTCTGAAGGATATGCTGACCTGGGCTCTCCTGCTAATCATCCCCATTCCGTTCCATTTGATACTCGGGGTCGATGCCTCAACCTACGTCATCTCTTCGCTCTTGGTCGCAGCTGCCTGGATTTTCCTTTTCACGGCCCTGGAAACCGTCCGGAACACCCTTCCGGGTATGGATGATCTCTTTAAAAAGATATTGATTGTCAATGCCATATTGGTCATGGTGGCGTTACTCCTCCTTCCATTCCCTTTTATCCGAGATATAATGTGGGATTCGGTGCCAATGTCAAAGAACCTGGAAGCCATCCCGCGTCTCAAACTGCTGGCTTACGAGCCATCCCACTACGGGCTCCTGCTGTCGCCGGTAATCTTCTATTTTTTTCTGCAGATATTCACCGGTAAGGCTTCGCATCCGTTACTGACGGCTTTGGCAGTCGGATTGCCGCTGTTGCTCACTTTTTCTTTCGGGATCATCGGTGCCATGTTCCTCGCTACCGGGATCGGTTCGATCGCATACTTTCACCGGTTTTCCCATAATTCCAGGAGGCTGTACCTCTATGGGCTGGGATTCCTTCTGGTGACAGTGATCGGATTGTGGGTATTCTGGCCGGGCAATCCGTTGTTCACCCGATTGGGAAACATCCTGGAGGGATCCGACAGTTCTTCGAAAGGAAGGCTGTTTTACTCTTTCATGTTCGCGAAAGACCTTGTGGCAGAGCATGCCGCATGGCTGGGAGTTGGGCCCGGCCAGATCAAAGTCCTGGCGCACGACCTCATTATTAATTTTTATCAATATACCGGACACTATTCAGAGGTGGTGCGGATCCCTAATTCCATGGGCGAAATGCTGGCCACTTACGGCATTTATGGATTTGTGCTAAAGATCGTCCTGGAGCTATGGTTCTTTGTGAGGATGAAAGTTTACAAAAACCTTTACTGCCTGACGCTGTTTGCATTCATATTCATATACCAGTTTACCGGGAGTTTCCTGGTCAATGCGGCAGAGATTGGGATATGGGCCTTTGTCTTCATGGGCCGGTTTGAAAAATTCGAACTCGAAAACTTAAAGGAAGGCACATCATGAAAATTGCCATGATCGGCCGTTCTTCCCTGTTCAAGGTCACCGGCGGGGATACTATCCAAATGGTCAGGACCTCTGAAGCCCTGAAACGGCTGGGAATAGAAAGCGTCATACACCTTGCCTCGGACAGGATCGATTATACATCTTACAACCTCCTGCACCTTTTCAACCTGCTGCGACCCGCCGATCACCTGGCGCACATCCGAAAGAGCCGTAAAAAATATGTCGTCAGCACGATCTACCTGGATTATACCATGTTTGACCGATATGGAAGGAGCCTTCCTTACCGGTGGCTTTTCCGCGCCTTGGGAAAGCACCCGTCGGAATATTTCAAAAACCTTTACCGTTTTGCACGGAAACAGGATGTGATGGCCAGCATGGAATACCTGCTGGGACAAAGGAGGAGCATTGCGAAGATCCTGTCCCGTGCATCGGTCATCCTGCCGAATTCCCGGGCCGAATACCTGCGGGTGGTGAAGGATACGGGCTTCACAGGACAATATGTTGTCATCCCGAACGGAATCGATACCGGAGTGTTTTCGACGATCCCGGCGGATATCCGGCGGCAGGAAAAAGTCGTGTGCGTGGCGCAGGTATACGGGATGAAGAACCAGCACAGGCTGATAGAAGCTTGCATGAAACTGGACATACCGTTGGAGATCATCGGCAAGGCCCCGCCCAACCATACAGCTTATTACGAGCACTGCCGCAGGATGGCGGGGAGCAGGGTTCAATTTTTCGATTTTATGCCACAGGCTGAATTAATCCGTCACTATGCCGGGGCTAAGGTGCACGCTCTGCCAAGCTGGTTCGAAACCACGGGGTTGACTTCCCTGGAAGCCGGTGCTATGGGGTGCAACCTTGTCGTGGGAGAAGGTGGCGATACGAAGGATTATTTCAGGGACCTGGCCTGGTATTGCCAGGCAGGTGACCTGGAGAGCCTGGTCAAAGCCCTGGAGGGAGCGCTCCATTCCGGCACCGGAGAAAAGCTCAGGGACCTGGTCCTGTCGGAATACACCTGGGAAAAGGCGGCGCAAAAAACACTCCAGGCATACCAAACTGCATTGAATGAATAAAAAGAAACTATCGGTTGCTATCCTGGGGTCCAGGGGGATCCCTAACCGTTACGGCGGATTTGAGGCCTGTGCGGAGGAGCTTGGTATCCGCCTTGCACGAAAAGGGCACAGGGTCGTGGTATACACCACCTCCGACCATCCCGAAAAAGCTGCTTCCTGGAATGGGGTCATCCGGATCATGAAGTGGAATCCGGAAAACATTTTCGGAACATTCGGCCAGTTCGTTTACGACCTGGTCTGCAACCTGCATAGCCGCAAGGCCGGATTTGATGTCATCCTGCACCTCGGCTATACCAGCGATTCAGTCTGGCATTGGCTGTGGACCGGCCGCAGTTGCCATATAGTGAACATGGACGGGCAGGAATGGAAACGGCAAAAATACAACCGAATGGTCAGAGGGTTCCTGAAAAGGGCCGAAATGCTGGCTACGCTCCGGAGCGACTGGCTCGTGGCGGATTCCCCGGTGATCGCGCAATACCTCAGTGAAAAATACAGGGCCCCGGTCCGCTATATCGCTTACGGTGCCAGGATACCAGAATCATATGACGAGGATTTGGTCCGGTTGATGGGCCTGGCGCCTTTGGGATACGACCTGCTGGTTGCCAGGATGGAACCTGAAAACAACATTGAATTGGCGATCCGGGCTAAACTGGGATCTTCCGATCCCATGCCGCTGGTGATCGTAGGCAATGACAACAGGTACAGACGCCGGTTGATGGCCATTTACGCCCATCGTGACCGGATCTTGTTCAAAGACGCCATCTACGACGAACGGAAGATCGACAGCCTGCGGCATTTCAGCAGGCTTTACCTTCACGGCCATTCGGTCGGGGGCACCAATCCATCCCTCCTGGAAGCCATGGCCTGCAGGTGCCGCATTGTCGCACACAGAAATCCATTCAATGAGCATGTGCTGGGTGAGGATGCCCTTTATTTTTCTTCTGAAGATGAACTCAGAAACCACTTTGACGCGCCCATGCCAGGGATATTCACAGCCTTTGTCCGGAACAATCTGGACAAGATCCGCCGGGATTATAACTGGGCGGTCGTCACGGATGCCTACGAATCATTATTCTATGAAGCGAAGGATCTTAGATAGGTTATTGCCCTGGCTGTGGGCTGCCATCTGGTTCACGCTGTCCGTTTCACCGAGGGCCAATGTGTACAGCATGATACTTTTTACCTTAACCGCATTATTGCCGGCCTTAAGTTCGAAACCCATGCTCCGTCGACAGCAATTGATCCTGGCCGGCGGATTCCTGCTTTTCTTTGTTTGGACAGCTGCGGGGGTCTTTTATGATCCCGAAGCACCGCTGGTATGGAAAGGGTTAGAAAAGAAAAGCTCGCTCCTGGCCATTCCCGTGATCATTTTCCTGGCCGATAATACGGTGAAGGACCTCTCCAAGTGGGCGATCCGCGGATTCCTGGGTGGGCTGGCCTTTTCCGGGATTTCCCTGGTTGTCATGGCATTCTTCCATATGCTGGACGGGCGACCGATGCAGGAATACCTTTACCATGGCTTCACCCGTCCTGTGGCCCTCGGAGCCACTTACTACTCCTGTTACCTCTCCTCGGCTATCTTTTTTCTTCTGATCCGCCGGAGTGAGCCTTTCATCGAACGGTTCAAAATGCCGCTGACGTTTTTCTTCATGCTCCTTCTCCTGCTGGCGGCTTCCAAGCTGTTCATCATCCTTACCATCCCGGTGATCACCTGGTATGTATTGAAAAGATCTGCGTTAAAACAAAGCAAATTCCGCTGGCTGACCCCGCTAATTTTGTTTTTACTCCTGCTCGGTGCATCGGTTCCCTTCCTTTCCAGGATATCCGAATTGAAGAATACGGACCTCAAGGTAGTATTTCAGCAGGAATACCGCTATGACACTCCTCTCAACGGCCTGACTTTCAGGATGGTTCTCTGGAGGTTCGCCGGAGAAATCCTGACGGAAGAAAAAGCCTGGCTGACCGGCACGGGCATCGGCAGCAGGCAACAGGTGCTTAATGAACGGTACAAGGCCAGTGGAATCTACACCGGGAACCCGGACCTGGGCGATACGGGTTATCTGGGTTACAATTTCCACAACCAATATCTCGAAACCCTCGTCGGGAGCGGAATCCCGGGATTACTCCTCCTGCTTTCCATAATATTGTTCATTTTTTTTGCTGACAGAAACAAACATTTTTTCCCTTTGTCGGTTTATGTATTGCTAGTAATGTTTTTATTCACGGAATCGATGCTGGAACGTCAAGCCGGAATCGTTTTCTTCTCCCTGGTCTGGACCATGGGCGTTATATCCGGAAGCAATCATAAACATAATGGAAACCTCATCGACCATAACCCTTAGCCCAATTCCCTGGCACGAAACCATCGCCGCCAGTCAAGTCGCTGTTCGTCACCGGCCATTGGAAAATTTTCGTCTTGATACATTATCCAACCGTTTGATCAAGAGGATGATGGACATCACGCTCGGATCCTTTCTCAGCCTTATCATTCTGACCTGGATCATTCCGGTTATGGCTGTCATCATCAAACTGGATTCGAGGGGACCGGTGTTCTTCATCCAAAAACGTACCGGCATCCGCAAGAAAAGTTTTCTTTGCCTGAAATTCAGGTCAATGGTTGTGAATGACCACGCGAACCGGTTAGAAGTCCAGGTCAACGATCGCCGGATTACGAGAGTGGGCCGTTTTATCCGGAAATACCACATCGATGAGCTTCCGCAGCTGCTCAATGTGGTGAAGGGGGATATGAGCCTGGTGGGGCCGAGGCCTTACATGCTCCGGCACACTGCCATCTATTCGAGGCTGGTGGAGCATTACCACGACCGGCACAGGGTAAAGCCGGGTATCGCAGGACTGGCTCAGATGCGAGGGTACCACGGCACCATCAACTGTTGGGATGATCTTTCCAAACGATGCGCATCCGATTTTGAATACATTGAGAAATGGTCCTTGTTCGGGGACCTGCATATATTCTTCGGCACGATTCTTAAAATCACCAAAAACCTTTTTCTTTAATGGGTACTGATTTGTCGGTACTGAGAGATGGCTGCCTGTTGACCTTGAATTACTTTGGGATCTTCAGGCATCCGCTGACACCGGAGGAAATCCACAGGTTCAACCGGGTTAGTGCTTCTCCCGTGGAAGTACAGCAAGCATTGGATGAATTGGAGGTAGAAGGGAAAGTATTTCGCTCCGGGCGGTTCTATATGGCAGAAGAACAGAAAGAATGGATCACCGAGCGGTTGAATAGTAACGGAAGGGCTGCCAGGCTCCTTGATAAAGTTGGCCGGTATGCCTCTTTGATCGCCGCGTGTCCGTTTGTCAGGGGAATTGCTATCAGCGGGTCGCTTTCAAAACACGTGGCCGGAGAAAAGGCAGACATCGATTATTTCATCATCACTGCCGCCGACAGGCTCTGGATCACGCGTTCGCTGCTGCATATCTTTAAAAAACTCACCTTCCTGACAGGGCACCAGCACTTCTTTTGCATGAATTATTTCATCGATACGCGTTCCCTTGAGATCTCCCATCAAAACCTTTACACGGCGATTGAAACTGTCACTCTGCTGCCTGTATATAATCACGAGATGCTGGAAAATTTCTTTGCTTCAAATGAATGGGTCAGGGAATACTTACCTAACTGCGAAGCCCGGGCGACGGGGAAATACTTGATACGTAGCCGAAAATATTTTCCGAAGACGATGGCAGAAAAAATAATCGGATTTTTATTCCCCGAGCGGCTCAACAAGGCCCTGATGGAACTAACCGACCGGAAATGGAGGCGTAAATGGGAACGGCGGGGGTACCCGGAAACAGATTATGACAGGGCATTCCTTACCGATCTGCATATTTCCAAGAACCATCCGGTTGATTATGAAAAAAAGGTCATGTCGAGAATAGTAGAATTTCAACACATCATTGTCTGACCGGATGAATCGGGCCCTTGTCATAGGAGGATCAGGGTTTTTGGGCAGCCATGTCATGAGGGAAATGGTGTCGATGGACTGCGAGGTATATGCCATGGAGCACCATACCCCGCTTCAGGCAGAAGAAAATGTCCGGTTGATCAAAGGGGGAATCGGGGACATTTCGGCTCAGTTCATCCGGGATTTGAATCCGGACATTATTTTTCACTGTGCACGGCCGAAATTCCCTTTCCTGAGGAAGACGGGGCGAAAACTGGCATCCCTGCAGGCCGCCCGTCTCAACCGGAGACTGGTTCGCGCCCTTTGCACTTCGGGCCGGCCGGTAAAGCTGGCATTCGCTTCCGGGAGCCTGTGGTACGGCCATTCGGAATTCCCGGCAGATGAGCGGTCACCGGGCCGGCCGGCCAGCTTTGCAAGGCAATATCACCGTGGGGAAAGACCCATCCTGGAAGCTTCGGAAAGAGGCAGCGTGAATGTTACGGTCTTCCGGTTTCCATGGCTGCTTGGCCCGGGGTCATGGTTCGAATGGTTTTATATCCGGACGATGGAGCGGTTTGGCGCCGTACCGCTCTTCGGCAGCGGTAATAACCTTATGGAAGTGATCGACGCCAGGGATGCAGCCCGCCTTGCCGCCCGGATCGCATTGGATCTCAATAGCCCGGGGACCTTGAACATCAGGTCGTCCCGTCCTGTAACACAGATGGAACTGGCATCCGTTGTATCTCAAATTTCAGGACTGCCGGTGAAGGATTACCGGGAAATTTTCACCAGGCTGCCGGAATCGGAAGTGGTGGAAGCCTTTACTTCCAGCATTGTCCTGGATACCATCCACCCCCGTTTTTTCGAAGGATTTCCTTACACCAGCCTCGAAGATTCGGTCAGAAAGATCCTGGAAGATTATCAGGTCGCCTGAGGTTTCCTGAAAACGAAGAGAAGGTATTCGCCTTTAGACCAGAGAAAAGTATTTTGCAGGGATTCGTCCTTTCTCCACAACCGGTCCGTTTCGGGCAGGTTCTTTAGCCATTTTTTATAATTATACCAGGCGGGATAGAAAATACTGTAGCCTTTTTTTTCAACCAGGTTCAGTTCCCGGAAAGCCTTTTTGATCTGCCCGGGGCTGTAACACCGGGAAGGCAGGTGCCGGTCGATGGAGTATCCCCCCCAGTCTTTTTTCAGCCTGGCAAAAGCAATACTGAATCTCAGTTTCAGGATCTGCACGACCATTTCGCGCCAGTACCACTTGTTGACAAAGGTGAGGACAGCGTGGCCTCCGGGCCTTAATAGCCGGCTGATGTATCCGGCCGCTACAGGCAGGTTGGCCGCCGTATTCAGGGCGCCAAAGTATACGAATACCAGGTCGAATGATTCCGGGCCAAACTGCTGAAGCAACTGCCTTTCGTCAGCCTTGAAAGCTTCGGCATTGGTGAGACCCAGGGAAATGATCCGTTTCTTCGCCAGGCGGACCATATTTTCAGAGATATCTGTTCCGATGATCTTCCTGTCGGGGTACCTGCCGGCGAACCAGGCCACGTCAAAGCCCGGTCCGCAGCCGATCTCAAGGGCAGTCTTAAAATCGTACCGCGCTGTGACCATGCGAAAATCCTCGCGTATCCTGGTCAGCAAGGGATTCACCTCCGCCCGCGCCTCGAAATTCATGTCAGCGTCTTTGTCGTAATAATCCGAAACGGATTGATAAAATGAATCAGATGGATTGTTCATATTACAAAAATAACGATCGCATCGGTTTGAAAAGATGATCTGTTCAATTCCCGGGAAAGAAATTCTAAAAAAAGAGACCGGTTATATTTGTAAACGTCGCATTGGCAATGCGATTGATTTCAATTACCATTATCCCTATACCCGTTGTTTTCATTATTCATAACCGGTCGGGTGGAAAGTAAATTCATTATATTTACCATTAATAAACTGCATCCAATGAACGCAAGAACTTTCAGTAACACAAGAATTACAAGATCCCTCGCACTGGCCCTCCTTTTATTGCTGGCAGTCATTCAGCTCGGTCTAACCGCTCAAACCCGCGGGATCAGGTGGGCAAAGGAAGGTGATTCCTATTACCGGGTGGAAAAAGGGGAGATCTTCCGGTATTCGCTTCCCGCCAATGAGGCAGAAATCATCATCTCCAAAGCTCAACTGACTCCCGGGGGCAGCAATGAAGCGCTTAAGATCAGTTATTACGCCTTTTCCCACGACCAGCAGAAAGTGCTCCTATTCACCAATACCAGTCGGGTCTGGAGACTCAATACAAGGGGAGATTACTGGGTGGTTGACCGGCATGACAGTACGCTAAAGCAGCTTGGTAAAACCCTGCCTCCTTCCTCTCTAATGTTTGCCAAGTTTTCACCCGACGGCCGGTCTGTGGCTTATGTAAGCGGTAACAATATTTATGTGGAGGATCTGGGTACCTCTGAAATAAAAGCATTGACGACGAATGGCACGGTTACCCTGATCAACGGCACCTTCGACTGGGCCTATGAAGAGGAATTCTTCTGCCGCGACGGTTTCAGATGGAGCCCCGACAGCCGATCCATCGCCTACTGGCAGATCGATGCAGCCAAAATTAAAAAGTTCTATCTCATCAATAATACCGACTCGATCTATTCAACGGTCACTCCCATCGAATATCCCAAGGTGGGACAGGATCCTTCCGCCTGTCGTATTGGTGTCGTGGATCTGGGTACCGGCCTGACGACCTGGATGCGCCTCCCCGGCGATTCAGTTCAGCATTATATCGTTCGCATGGAATTTATCCCTTCGTCCGGCAAACTGGCTGTGGAACAGTTGAACAGGAAGCAGAACCACAGCAGGTTGTTCATAGCAGATCCGGCCACCGGGGAAGCCCACCTCTTCCATGAAGAAACCGACGAAGCCTGGATCGAGGTCTTCCAGTCGGGCAATCCTTATACCATTGATTTCACCAACGATTTCACCTGGGTGAACGACGGCAGGAGCATTCTCAGGGCCTCCGAGAAAGACGGCTGGAGGCATCTATATGAAGTTTACCTCGATGGCCAGCCCGAAAGATTGATCACCAAAGGAAAGTACGATGTCATCGACGTGAAGTACGTCGATTCGGCTGACGGTAAGGTCTATTTTATGGCTTCGCCCGAAAATGCCACTCAGAAATACCTTTTCAGCATTAAACTCGACGGTTCGGGGAAACCGGAACTGCTCAGCCCGAAAGTGCTGCAAGGGACACACGATTATTCCTTTTCAGGAAGCGGACGATATGCCCTGCATGCTTTTTCCAATCATTATACCAAGCCTGCAAGGGAATTCATAACCATCCCGGAACATAAACCATTGTTCCCGAATGAGGACATCATTGCACACCTCGATTCGCTTCAGGTAAGCACTTCCACGGAATTTTTCACGATCAAAACAAGGGACAATGTGGAGATGGACGGCTGGATGGTCAAACCGAAGGATTTTGACCCGGCCAGAAAATACCCGGTGGTGTTTTATGTGTATACGGAGCCGGCCAGCACAACCGTGTCGGATGTCTTTGGCGTTAGCGGCAACGGATTATACGGCGGAAACATGGCCGAGGACGGATATATTTATATCTCCGTGGATAACCGGGGGACTCCTTCTCCCAAAGGCAGGGAATGGCGGAAATGCATTTACCGTCAGGTTGGCAGGCTGAATATTGCCGACCAGGCCGCAGCGGCTGAAGAGATATTGAAGTGGGACTTCGTGGATCCGGAAAGAGTGGCGGTCTGGGGATGGAGCGGAGGAGGGTCGGCCACGTTGAATCTCATGTTCCAGTACCCGGAGATTTACAAGACAGGTATTGCCATAGCAGCGGTAGCCAACCAACTCACCTACGACAACATCTACCAGGAACGTTACATGGGATTGCCCCAGGAGAACGAGGAGGATTTTATTAAAGGCTCTCCTGTCACTTACGCGGAGAAGTTGAAAGGCAACTTGCTCATAATCCATGGCACCGGCGATGACAACGTCCATTACCAGAATGCCGAGCTGCTGCTCAACGAACTCATCAGGCACAACAAGCAGTTCCGTTTCATGCCTTATCCCAACCGCACGCACGGCATCTACGAAGGCGAGGGTACGCTGAACCACCTGGCCACGCTGTATACGGAATTCCTGAAAGAACATTGCCCGCCGGGAGGGAGATAGAGAATGTGTTGATTATCAGCAAAAAGTAGAATAGTGAAGGTATAATTTTAATTATGGCCTGAATGAAATTGTCAATACTTCGATTAGTCTTTGTTTTCATTCTGATCAGCCCTGCCGCATTTTCCCAAAAAGAGCTGGGGGCTATGGCAAGGAGGAACAATCTTTGGGGACTCATTGATCAAAATGGGAATGAAATTATTCCACATCAATATGATATATTTTCTTTCCCGGGAGCAGAGTGGTTGCCTTACAACAATGAATCCAAGTCATTGATCTTTTATCCACGTGATCGAATGGTGAAAACCAGGAAAGGAAATAAATACGGTTTTTATGACTTAACCAATAATTTTGAGATCCCTCACCAATTTCAGGAAGCAATGGATTTTAAAGATGACTTTTCGATTGTTTATCTTGGATTTGATTATGGAATTATAAATCGAAAAGGAGAGTTATTGTTTGAGCCTACTTCCAGGGAATTGATTGACTTCAGCTACGGCAGAATATTGTTTAAAAAGGGGAATAAGCATGGGTACATGGATTTTAACGGTAATATCTGCATTGAGCCTGTATTCAATAAAGCTGAAATATTCACCGAAGGAGTTGCCTGTGTCAGACAGGGTAACCGATACGGCTATATTGATCTGAATGGGGATTGGTTCATAGAACCTGCATACAGCCATGCAAGCTCATTCCTTCAAGGATTTGCGATTGTCCAGAACGATAATTTAAATTGGGGGGTCATCAATCTTGAAGGAGAATATGTCATTCCTCCGGATTACGAAAAAATAACGGTCCAGAATGAAGGGTATTTTCGGGTTAAAACGAATGGGCATTGGGGGTTCGTTGATACGACGGGTTACGCAAAAATAAATTGCATCTTCAATGAAGTCAGAGATTTTGCCAATGGAATTGCCATAGTAAGCCTGGATGGGTTAAAGTGGAGTGCTATAAATGATAGAGGGCAATTCTTATTGGATGATAAGTTCGAAAAGCTCAATGATTGTCATGACGGCATTATCTTAATTACGGAAAATCAACTGAAGTATTACATTAAAATCGATGGTACAAGGCTTAATCAAAAACCATTTGTTAAAGCTTACGATTTCTCGGAAGGTCTTGCAAGAGTGGCAATAAAAGATAAAATAGGATTTATTGATACTTCAGGAGAAATGGTGATTCAACCGGTTTTTGATAATGCCTATGATTTTAAAGAAGGTTTGTGCAGGGCAAGAAAAGATGAAAGGTGGGGATATATTGATAAAAAAGGTGATTTTTTAATCAAACCGGTTTTTGATAATGTTTCAGATTTTTTTCTGCTAAATGAATGAAAATAAACATTTCTGAAATTTATCACAGTAGATTCTGCCGGACACAACTGATGAATTCACCCTTTCCCTCCATACCCACTTGATCTTCCGGTAATGATAAGTTTTGCTTGTTTCCATTAAGGTCTGTTATAACCGGCAAACACGGTCATTATGTACGGGGTTTGAAGTATATACCGGTGGTCAGACCGTGTATTGGCAAAGACACCGTCCGCCCAGAAAGAAAAAATCGCGCAGATTGTTAGGATTATAAGTGTTTCCAATGGTTTGGTTTTTAGAAGAAATTTATTTTATCGATGTATAATCATATGCTGATTTGGCTTTTATGGATTACAGGTCATTCTATAAAGTTCTGAGTAGAATTGCCCGACAAAAAAGTGTGACAATCAACAAAACAACATTACTCTTGAGAATACAAACAAATAAATAAGCAGGAAATCAATATATTAGATGTTCTTAGACTATCCTCAATCTGCAGCGCAAGTTCCGACACAATCCTTGTCAGAAGCTGATTTACCCAGTTGCGTTTGTGGAAAGGGCTATTTTCAATAGAAAACAGGGTGACTTTTTGAAAACATTTCCTGACTGTTTGTAAAACTAAGTTATAACTTTACGGGCTTATTTTCCAAACCATAAAAAATAATTAATCGTGAAAAAAATTACCTTGTTTTTAGCGTTGATGATGGCTTCAATGTTGGTTTTCCCCCAGCAGGATGTAGCCGACATCTGGGTAGAGGGCGATGAAAACATTGTCACGCCGTCTGCCCGCCAGGTGGGTACACGCCTTCCGGTAGTTATCCCAACAAATACAGTGCTTTACGATAACGGTCCGCTGGTGACCCATCCGGGCGGCGGATTTGGAGGAGCGGACGCTTCCGTGCTTCAGACCAACATTGGTTTGGCTGCCTACGGTTTTGGCAACCCAATTTCTTCCAATTATTGGGTCGCTGACGATTTCACCGTGCCCGCAGGAGGGTGGGATATCAAAGGATTTGGCTTTTTCGGCTATCAATCCTTATCAACCACTGCCTCTACCATGACAACCGTTCATATCATGATCTATGACGGCCCTCCTGACGATATAAACTCGACCCTGATCTTCGGTGGCGACAACTTTCTGACCAGTAGCAATTTTACAAACATCTACAGGGTTACTGATTACTTAATGTCTAATACATTTCGCCCGATCATGCTCAATGCCTGCATGTTCGACCTTCATCTCGATGCCGGCTCATACTGGGTTTGCTGGCAGACGGGCGGCACCCTTTCCAACGGTCCATATGTCCCACCGGTCACTTACCTGGGGCAAACAACAACTGGAAATGCGATGCAGTTTACCTCATCCTGGGAAGACATTTTGGATTTAGGCACCTTTACACCACAGGGTCTCCCGTTCCTGATCTACGGACCTGCACCGGCAGTACCTGTTTCCGAATGGGCGCTGATGCTGGGAGGCATCCTCATAGCCCTCGCAGTCTTCTTCCGGTACAAAAGATCGTAAAATCCACTTCCGTACCAATCAAGCCGGAGAAACTGACCCGCCGCCATGGCCGGCACTCTCCGGTTTTTTTATACAAATTTGCCACAGCCCATCGCCTGTTGTACATCATACAACATTAACTCGTCATATCGCTACTTCGCCACTTCGCTAATTCGTTTCGTTTCAACCCCTTCCTAAAACCTCAGACAAAGCCCCATCCCGTCGCGGTTTGCGCAAATCTCCAGGCAGGATATGTTCTTAAAACAATATCAAATTATCAATTAATCCCTGAGGCAACGCAGACTAAAACCTTCCTCCTTGTTATCGTAGCTCCGGCCTGCTCCCGGGCCGTTGTAATCGAGGGTACGGCTCCATGCGTAGCTGCCATCGTACTCTGTAGATGTTAACCAGAGGCCGTATAAGCCGACAACGAAGCAGCCACCAGTGTAATTGCGGAAGCCACCTGGCAGACCCGAAAAACCACTGCTGTTGGTGGCATCTGTGTTGGGACTTGTCCATAAGGCTGAGACGGACTTCATCTTCCCCCCTGCAACCGACTCTCCGCCCAGATAAGTGGTAAGAATCGTCCATTCTGAATCTGTCGGCTCATGCCATCCGTCGGGGCATAATCCACGAGGATCATCCACTGCATACCAGTTGTAAAGGGCGCCGTATTTGGCATTGGTTGCCTGGTCATTGTTATACCAGCAGTACGCTCCGGTTGCAAGGGCTCCCCATGTCACGTCATCCGTCACGTTCGGGATGGCATCGCCATTGCGGTAATGAGTTACCCTCAGGTTTTCCGCCATCCAGGTTTGTGTGCCAATCGTAATGGTCGGATAAGCATTGCCGTCGTAATCGATACAGGTTGAAGAAGCGTTTTCGATGCTGATCCAGTTCGATCCATTATAGTAATAATAACCTTTCGGGCTGTCCGTCTGATAGACAAGGAGTCCCGCAGAAGGAGACACAATGGCCGTTCGCTGGGTACCGGTCAGGCGGGGAGGTAAGAATCCTTTATCGGTTGAGCTTAAATTAAGTATGGCAGAGCCATCAGCCTGGTCACTGCCTATATTCACGCTTCCTCCGGTAATGCAGAGTATGTCCGGATAGCTTTCATTCACTGTCCAATCCCAGCGATCGAAATAAATATGCCCGGTGGTACCGGCAAAATTGGCATAAACGCCAAATCCCATGTCAATATTCGGAACGATGGGGATCGCAGCGCTCCAGGTTGATCCTCCGTTCGAGCTGGTCTCAATCATATTGGGATTCGGCCCTGCGTTCTGTATTCGAATGGCAAACGATGTTGCACCAGTGCCAGTGTATCCGGACAGATCAACACTCAAATCGTTCGGGCCGGTTCCGGTAAAATTAATCCCCGCCCACGCCCCGGGATCCGAAACATGCAGCCTGCTCTGGGGATTCATCTCTCCTATTCCCACGTTACCATCTTCGTAGTAAATATTGTTGCCGGCAGGGATCCATTTGCTTGCCACAGACGACCAATCAGGTGAGGCTGTTGTGCCCCTGTTCATATACAACTGGTTGTCGTCGGTGCAAAAGATCAGCAAACCATTGGCCGGATTTGCAATAGCGTCCCTTTCGGATGCACTCATTCGCGGGATCAGCATACCTTTCGTGGTTGATTGCACGTCCAGCATAGCAGAACTATCAGCAGCGTTGCCTGTTTCATTCATACTCACTCCCTGCGACCGGGAAACAGTCACAATACAGCACATGACTATACCAGTCATAAAAAATTTCATAGTTTTCATGATGTGAAAGGATTTGTTTCTAATATTTTAGGAAGACGAATTGCAGAAATACAGACATTAATAATTATCCTTTACGCAACGGACAGAACGGGCGGTCAATTTACTAAAGTAGTTTCGGCTAACTGTCGATAGATCATAACGCAGACTTCTGTAATAAGCATCTGTGGATGAGGCTTCCGTCGAAGAATAGAAAAATGCATTTATTCCCAGGCTACCGAAGGTACCATAGCCATCCCGGCTGCCACCAGGAAGAGCAGTGAATCCACTATTATTGGTTCCACTTGCACTTCCAGACCACCACAGAAATGCCTCATCAGTCTCCTTTAATTTTCTTCCTTCGCTGTGCGTTCCTCTGTACCCTGTCAAATTTGATTCAGCCCATGTCATTCCAAGGGTTTGTTCCAGTTTCTTCCAATCGCCATCGCTGGGCACGCTCCAGCCATCCGGACAAATGCCCTGTACAAAGCTGGGAGTGCTATTGCTCGACGGTTCCCCGTTCATCACGGCATCCCAGGTATATAGCCATCCATAGGTCTCGACATAGGCATCATCGTCATCATAAGCCCAATACCCCGAAATGTCCGAGCCGTCTGCATAATTCGTCGACTTCAGGTTTTCGGCCATCCAGCACTGGTCTCCGATTTTTACTGTCCGGTAATGGTGCCCGTTATAATCGGTCACTCCTTCGGAGCAAAAACTGGTCCCGTCGCTGCTGCTTCCGGCCGAACTGGATTTGGTGACCATCGTTTTCCAAGCGGTCCCATCCCAGTATTCAATTTTCATGTCGTCGATGTTGAAAACGATCATCCCCCTGTCAGCGGTATCAAGGGTGCCCCCAAAAGTGGTGATCTGTGCGTTGGTCATTCGCGGGATCAGCACCCCTTTGGATGTCGATTTCACATCCAGCATGGCAGAACTGTCCGGGGCGCTTTCGTCGTCATTGATTCCTACCTGGGCAAATAATAGGCTATTGCAAAGCATAAGCATTGCAATTAAGAATGAAGGATTTCTCATCATGCATTTTTATTGGTTAATTACTTAAGAACTCAGGGGCTATGTGAGTCTTCGGGTGAAGTTGCCTGATAGATTTGGAGTATTGCGCCGAGAAAATTGTACTAGTATACCGCCTGACAAAGTGCAAATAAACTATATATATACTAATATCGATGTTAATAATATGTTAAATATTATATATAATCATTAATACATCATTCTATTCATTGAATTATGGCCGGCCATTTCACAGTCCGGAAAAAATAACCCCAAAAGGCCGGCCCTGACAGACCTCATGGCTTTCAGATTGTCAATTGATAAGGAAGGGTAATATAAATCGGCACGGTCCGGTCAATTTGTCCGGAATGTGCATTTCGCCTGTAAATAAAAAAATTATTGAGCCTGTTAGAAGTCAATTATCGCGCAGGCAGCGAACGCTATATGCATCTTCCTCAAAGTTTCCGTCCCGGTATATTTCCGGGTAGTAATAACTGAGGAGACGCTGCCAGGCATAATAGTTAACGCCCTCTGTCGATGTCCACCAGTAGCCGCGGTCTCCCATGTTGCTAAAGAAACCATCGAAGTCGCGAAGGCCACCTGGCAGGCCTGAAAAGCTGAACAGATCAGTACCATTGCCATTACCATACCAACCGGTGGTGGTCTTCAGGTTCGTACCTGCATCATAACCCCGGTACATCCCTTTCTCCCAAATATCGTCACCTATTCTGAACTGGCTATCCACTGCACCTTCCAGCACTTTCCATTCCTCGTCCGTCGGCAGATGCCAGCCCGGCGGGCATATGCCACGGACGCCCTGCTGGATGGTATATTCCATCATTTCAAACCACTGGTAAAGTCCGCCATATATATTGCAATTATTGGAATCGTCACCGTAACAATACTTTTCTATGGTTTCATTGTCCGATTGTCCCATTACTCCGGGGATCATGATGCCCACGTTGAGGTTTTCCCCGAGCCAGCACTGGCTGAAGATCTGAATGGTGTTATATACGTGTCCTTCGTATTCAACTGTGGGTGTTCCAGGGCAGGGGATATTGGTGGCGAACTGGAAGGTGTATGTAGTGCTTTCTTCCGGGGAGTCCAGGATACCGGATTGCCGGACAATCAAGTCATTTGCCTGCGAAGAGTACTTCAAAACAGGTTTTCCTGGTGGAGATCCCATATAATCCAACTTGCAGTCCTTACCATCTTGCTGTCCCGTCGAGATCATCCGGATACTCCGGCTTATTCCATTCCAATTGGCGGTAAGGAAGTAAATGTGGCCCCCTCCGGAAATGAATCTGAAGGAATGAAGCCCTTCAGCAAGTTGCCGGTCAGTGCGGAGAACAACCTTGCCCTGCAAGTCTGTTACCATCACATGCACCTTCCCCGAATGAGGGACGCACATCGCGATTTCACTCCGGTCTCCCATTGGATTCGGAAAATTTTGATAAACAGTAAATGATGAAATATCATCATTCACTTCCGGAATACCCACCGTGGAGAATGTTGCGTAGCCGACACAAAGCAGTAGATCCCCGGGGTTAATTACAAGGGATAACATGGTGTCTGGCCAGTAGATCATGGTTTCCCCTCCCTGGGTACGGTTCATGATCTTAATGCTGTCGAGCTGGACATAGGCTGCGTTGTCGACAGCCTTGAAGGCCAATTCCATGGTGGGACGCTGCCCATAAGCAGTCAAAAGACATACTGTAAGCATAAATACTAATAAAGACTTGCTTGTCATAGCTTCGTGGATTTGGTTTTTTTGTCTCAAGTCTAAATCTGCAAATCGAAAAATAAAATGGGTAAAAGATTGAATGATAGACTTGATGGTGCAAATATACATTATTCAAAATTAAATATCAAGTCCGGTGCGATGTGTATTTGCATGGCAACAAACGGGAGTCATGAGTCTCCATTCCGGCTCCCTCCTTGTTGCACACGCAGGGCAAATTGACCAGTCCGCGTCGATTGAGATTAACCACATAAACTACCTGATAATAAATGGAATAAAGTGATCAATTTGCTCCGGTTGGCTATGGAAAAATCATCAATTCTGTTCTCCTTGGTTTATGAGTGAATATTTCTTCTTTATACAGCAGTTATTTTTAGAAAGTACCCGCATGACTGGCATACTTTCGTTTTATCAATCTGTTGCCCTTACTACTTGAATCTGAAAAGCTACCTTGCCAGAAGAAAACTTGTTTTTACCCTGGAGTTTTTATACCTTGGCAGGTTCATTATAACTAAACCAAGCACAATGAAAGCCCAGCTATCTATTATTTTATTTATGTTCAATATCTCAATGACAGCTTTAAGTCAAAATTCAGATATTGAATTGATATTTACTGCCGATAACAACGGTGCATATGTCCAGATTGACAGCATCAGGATCATGAACCGGACCCAGGGAGGCGATACAGTGCTTTTTTGGCCCGATACGGTGCTGTGGATTTATCATGTTGGAATGCATGAGAATCCTTGGAAAGAAAGCGCTTTCCAGGTCTTCCAGAACTATCCCAACCCGGTAGCGGACCAAACGACTGTGTCACTGTTTGTTCCTGAGAAGGACAAGGTCAGCATCATGGTGACCGATATCCTGGGGCGGATGATTGTCCAAAGTGAAAGAGTATTGGACAAAGGAAAGCATTCTTTCCGTTTCACCCCCGGCAGCGGGAGCCTGTTTTGTTTCACTGCCCGTTGGCAGGGAGAAAGCAGCAGTATTGAGATCCTTCATTCAGGATTCCATTCAGGCAGATCGAGTACCCTTGAATACACCGGCATTGAGGCTTTCTCTCCGCAACTCAGGGCAATGAAAGATATTCAGGATTTCTCCTACACCCCCGGCGATGAACTTCTTTACATCGGGCATGCCAATGGTTTACAATCCGGTATGATAGATGTCCCGCAGGAAAGTACAAATTACTCCTTCCAGTTCGCCACCAACATCCCTTGCCCGGGAACGCCAATAGTGGAATACGAGGGTCAGATTTACAACACCATCCAGATCTTCTCACAATGTTGGCTAAAGGAAAATTTGAATGTTGGCGAGAGGATCGATGGAACAATGGAACAATCGAACAATGGAGCTATTGAGAAATACTGCTACAAAAACGAACCCGACAGTTGCGCCAAATATGGCGGGCTTTATCAATGGAACGAGATGATGCAATACACCACCCAGCAGGGCACCCAGGGCATCTGCCCACCGGGATGGCACCTGCCCACGGATGAGGAATGGAAGGTTCTGGAAGGGGTGGTGGACAGCCAGTACGGAATTGGAGATCCGGAATGGGATAGGTATAGTGATTGTCGTGGTTTTGATGCCGGAACAAACATGAAGAAAACAAGCGGCTGGTTTGGAAATGGCAACGGCACCGACCTATTAGGATTTGCAGGTCTGCCGGGCGGTCTTATTGACGCCGATAATGACTTCCAGGGCGTAGGCACCGATGGGACCTGGTGGGTGTCGTCGGTGCTCGCTAATTTCGATGCTTGGACCCATGCCATCGATTATCAATATCCGGGAGCTTATCGGACCTACTATATAATGGAATTCGGCTTCAGTGTCCGTTGTGTTCGGGATTAACAAACTATAAATCGTCAGCAAAAAGACAGAGAGTCCGGCTGTCGCTGGTCTCTCTTTTTTTATACTCGTTCTTTGGATTCAACTTCTGTATAATGTCTTAAGGAGGTGTAAACCTTATATTTTGTTTTCGTTGCTACAACGCGACTGAATATTTTACTTGCCATCTTCGCCTTGCTCGACGGCATGTCGGCCTTCGGCAGCAATAGTAAAATATAATGTCGTTTATGCGGCAACTGTGCTTATTTGATGGGGGACTGGACTGAAGATTTCTCCCTCTCCGATTTGGAGAGGGGGACACAGGGGGTGAGGTTGTCGCGGAACCACAACGAAAAAAAACAATAAAATTTATGGCAATGAATGGTTATATCTCAGCTAATAATTGACGATCTATCCTAACCAAATAACTCCTCATTTCCGGATCTTCTTCATGTTTCAGCCACTGCTAAGCTTGGAAAAATCTTTTTGCTAAAGATTTGAACCTCCCAGTCTGTTCAAATTCCATTAGCCATCGGGAAAAGTCTGCTAATTCTGGCTGGTCATATGAGTATTTAAAATCATCAAGAAACTCAGGTTGTTCAACACTCCAGCTTTCAGATTTATCGGTCGGAACTATCTCTCTTCCAAGAACTTATCGAATATATTAGTATTCCTGAAAAATGATGCAGTCGCTTTACGCTCGGCATCTTTAATTTTACTATTCTTGAAAAGAATGATTGTCCATTCGAAGAAAAAATCGGGGAATCCGGCATCATCAGGAATATTTTTAACGAACCAACGGGTGTATACTAATCCGCCTTTATAATCTTGCAATTTGATATAAAGTGAAGTTGGAAGGTATCGTAATCCTCGACTATCATCATATCCACCAAACTTTCGCTTATCTGCCGCCAGGATACTTCGGATTTTCTTAATCTTCAATTCGATCCTTTGTTTTTGATATGGTGTCATGTGTATGTATTATGAATAAAATTAAGAGAAAAGATTAATAAATGATATAAATGTGCATTTAACTGCACTTTATTAAATTTGCCAGGCATCATTAGTAGAAAATTAATTAATTAGTGCTTTGTAATGCACTATTTGTAACTTTTGTTTATGATATTCGTATATTTGTATCAAAAAGAGCAATTTAATGCACCAGGAAGAATTAATAAAAATCATAAAGGAGCGCCGAGAGGCACTGAAAGTTACGCAGGAATATCTTGCTGAATTATCCGGTGTCGGACTCCGGACATTGAAAGCTATTGAAAGTGGCAGAGGGAATCCAACCCTCGAAACCCTGAATAAGCTCGCAGATGTATTGGGACTGGAATTAATACTGGAAATAAGGAAAGCAAATTTGTAAGGTGATGAGGGCGGCGAGAGTGTATTATAATGGAGAACTGGCAGGTGTTCTAACGGAAGAAACCCGGATTAAATACCGGTTCCGGTACGATGATGCCTGGTTCATTGACAACAGAAAACCACCTGTTAGTTTAACCATGCCAAAAAGTAGTCAGGAATACGAAGGTGAATACCTGTTCCCGTTTTTCTTCAATATGTTGAGTGAGGGATTCAATAGGAACCTGCAAAGCAAGTTATTAAGGATCGATGAAAACGATTCTTTCGGATTACTTCTGGCAACTGCTCAGTACGACACCATTGGAGCAATAACCATTAAACCTGTTGAATGACATGAATCTGAGGGATATTAAATATTGCCCCGGAACACTGGCTGAATCTTTTTCTTCATACAGCCCTGGTTGCCTGCGAAAGTTATTCAACGGCCGAAAAGTAAGTCACGTATTGCTCTACGATAATCCCGTACAGGATGAAGAAGTCGCCAGGGAATTCATGGACAACCGTAAGAGGATCTCCATTTCCGGTGTACAGGAGAAATTAAGCCTGCTGCTTGAAAAAAATGTATTGCGGCTGACCAATGAGGGTGAGCAGGGCACTTATATTCTGAAACCGATCCCCGGGGATGTCAGGAATCCTGACCAGGTGCCTGCCAATGAACATCTGACGATGCAAATTGCCCGTCAGGTCTTTCACATACCTACGGCAGAAAACGCCATGATCTTTTTTAAGGATGGTACACCTGCGTATATCACCAGGCGGTTTGATGTAAAAGATGAGGGGAGAAGGTGGGGCAAGGAAGACTTTGCATCCCTGGCTGGTAAGTCGTCAGACAATGCTGGCCCTGACTTTAAATATAATGATAGCTATGAGGAGATAGGAATATTGTTCAGGAAATTCGTTCCGGCCTGGAGGATAGAGATAGAGAAGTTCTTCAGACTAGTTCTGTTTAACTATTTAATTTCAAACGGGGATGCGCATTTAAAGAATTTTTCCCTTTTGGAAAGTAGCTCCGGGGACTATTTGTTGAGCCCTGCTTATGACCTGATCAACACCCGTATCCATGTTGATGATTCCGATTTTGCACTCAAAAAAGGATTATTTGCAGATGATTTTCAATCTGAAGCATATAAGAAATCCGGACATGCTACTTTGACCGATTTTGAAGAGTTTGGCAAACGGCTCGGTATGATTGAGTCCCGTATAAGAAAACTCAGTGCTCCGTTCCTGGAAAAGCAACCTTTAGTGGAGATATTGACCCACCGCTCGTTCCTGAATGACAAATGCAAACGGACTTATCTGCTTCATTACTATACAAGGCTGAACAGGCTTAATCAGACAAGCCGACCATACTGACCGCCCTACGCCGGTTTATACAGATAACCATAAATTCCACATTTTCAAAGACGAAATGTGATCATTTAGAATCGGTGCAGACTGGTCAATTCGTCCGGCGTGTGCATACTGGATTCGAACCAGTGACCCTCCCGACACTACGTGTCGGGATGCTCTAAACCAACCATAGACCGATCACAGAAAGCCTTTCCAACAAAAAAAGCACTCCTAAAGAATGCCATTATTGCAAAATGTAAAATGAGCAAGGTAAAATGCGCAATGAAATAAAATTGAAAAAAAAGGCCTCCCCCCGTGCTGGGGAGAGGTTGGAGGGGGACGGAAAGTGGGTTGTACTGGATTCGAACCAGTGACCCTCCCGACACTGCGTGTCGGGATGCTCTAAACCAACCATGGACCGATCACAGAAAGCCTTTCCAACAAAAAAAGCACTCCTAAAGAATGCCATTATTGCAAAATGTAAAATGAGCAAGGTAAAATGCGCAATGAAATAAAATTGAAAAAAAAGGCCTCCCCCCGTGCTGGGGAGAGGTTGGAGGGGGACGGAAAGTGGGTTGTACTGGATTCGAACCAGTGACCCTCCCGACACTGCGTGTCGGGATGCTCTAAACCAACCATGGACCGATCA
>CAZUDV010000019.1:0-68621 GCA_964619555.1 uncultured Bacteroidales bacterium
TTTGACATAATCACTTCTACGGTAACTGTCAGATTAAGTTTTAGCTAATACAAATCATCAAAGGTATCTCCGCCTGACCATTCCAAGCCTTGTGCAAGTTTAAAGTGTTTTTCCGCACCGTCTTGCTTGAAAAAACTTCCAAGACTATTATGAACAAAGAAATCATTTATATAAGTCACCTCTGCTAAAGAATAAGGTTTTACTGCATCCTCATCACTATTTCTGCCCATAATCCATAAAGTATTTTCGTCTTTGGAAATTGCAAAACCTTCAATAATAGTGTTTGAATACTGATTTCGTGAAAATATTTTTTCTGCTTTCAAGTTTGCAAAATAAGCAGTAATTGGATTATTACTCATGGATTGCGGACAACATGGAAATTCAGTTGGTGTTTTCCAATTCTTTTGTTTAACATTTGGCGTTAAGGAGAGGGTAAATTCTTGAATGTAAGCAACATTTGTTTTTGGTAAACTCCTATTGTATATCCATTCTCCTAAAGAACCCCCAGCCGGAAGTTTTTCACTTTCTGCCCAAGCCAATAGTCTTTTTTTACTTGCTTGTGCTTCTTGAATACTCACTGTACACATCCAGTCATAATTCGGCTCCTGAAACTTGCTACGGAATTTTGAAGGGTTGGAAAGAAATTCCTCAACGCTACAGCCACAAGCTATTTCAATTCGCTTTACTGTAATTGGATTAAGCAAGACATTTTCTAACCTCGTTACCCATCGAAGATTATCAGGTCTATTATTCTGTTTGTTGGTATCAATATGGTCAACAACATGTTCTTTGGTAGGTGGTTCTCCGTGAAATGCAGTAGCAACTATTCTGTGAATACGAACTGAAGCAATTTCTAAATAACCTGTCTTGCTGTTTGGTTTGCCAAAAGTCCATTTATTGTCTGTCGGTCGAGTTCGTTTATTGTTAGGAGCGTGTCTTAATACAGCACCATTATCCCGAACAGAGTAATGCTCATTTTTATAATGGCATTCTTGAATGCCATTATACGTTTCAAGTAAATTTTCCATAATGATTACATTTGATTGGGTACAATATCAATATGGTATCCTAAAACAAATGCTAACTTTGAAAGAATATCAAGTCCAACGGAATATTTACCTTGTTCAATTCTACTGAGATTTGCAGCGTCTATATTTGCTAACTTTGCTAAATCTTTTGCTTCTATTCCCTTTTCTTCTCGAATTTGGCGAATTTTTTTTCCTATTCGAGTTCTTTCTCCTTGTCTGTCTCCAGAACTCATTCCCATAAATGACACACCATTTAGCAATAAATCACGCCAAATATTGTGGGTCATTATTTCCTTGTCATCAGAGAAATTTTTGTCAAAAACATACTCTATCAAATGTAGTTGATAATGACGAGTTTCTTCATTGGTGTAAATCCCAATTTGAGCCAATATGGAAAAAACTTCTCCATCTTGAGCAATAACCTCGACCATTTTGTCATCAATAATTGCCGCTTTTGACTTAAATTCAGTCGCCAAAAATTTTTTAAGTTCTTTATTCATATCATTTTATACCGCATTTAAAGTGTTGTCGCCACTTTTAAAATTATGAAGCAAAGATAAAGAAAAATAATTTAATTGGCAAATATGCCAATTTAGAAATTTTACATATTCAAATTGTATGGTTAAGTGTTTTGTTCAGCGCAGGGAGGGGCGTTATATGCTGACCGTTAGGGATGAATCTTACAAAGAAAATAGAAATATAGATTTCCTCGCACCCACGCAAATAAAATTACGAAGTAAAAATTATCAGATGTGTAGTACATAACATTATAATTGCCATTCCGCGGATATAAAATTGCCTTTTTGTAAGGTTTCTCTTTCCTTCTTTATCTATGCTATTGGTAATCAAAGAGAAAGAAGTTTTTTAGGGCAATTACGCCCTATTTTTAATGAAAAAAAGGTCAACGACCTATAAAACACGAACATACGAACAAAAAAGCATAGTTTTTTTTGTTCGTAAGTATCTGGCCGGCGTTCCACCCTGTCGGGTTTTGGCAATTGCCTGTTGCCAAAATGACCGATATATGAAATGAGATGTCCACAAAACGAGACGTTCCCCTGCCAATCTTGTAGTGAGGCAATTGCTCCCCTTTATAATTGATTGCCCATTTTAAACGGGCAATTGCCAAATTGCAAGGTTATCAATAGTCGAGTCAACTGAACCCGGTTCAAAGTTGATGACAAGCTGTTGATAACCTTATACATTGCTCACCTTCAACTTGATAATGAAAGGTTTATAAACTGCAATTTCTTTTGGTTCTTTAATTTATTGCAGATAGTCAAAAAAAAAAAAACCGGGCCACGTATGCAGAGTTTCTGATTGTAATGGTTAAAAAGTCAAAGGCTTACAAATCACGCAAATACCAGTTCAAAAAACATCTTTTTTTGAACTGGTATTTCGCTGCGCTGCGCTCCGCCCTATCGGAAATTACAATTGCAGGTGGGGCAATTTACCGATATATGAAATAAGGGTGTTGGTTTGCTGGCTGCTCCCCTTGCTCTATTGTTCGACTGTTCAATTGTTCCGGGTTCCATTCTCTATGCGCTTAGCTCTAAGCCCTATGCCTCCCGGTGCAGAGCGTTTTCTATTCATTTAACAGGGCTTTAAGTTGTTCAAATGAATCGCTGATATAGGGCACAGCATCAAAACGACCCTGTAAATAAGCCTTTTCAAGGTCCATGGTGTCTCGAAAGTCGCTGTAATCGTATAACGAATACACATCAGTCGAAGCGTCCTCTTTTTTATTGGCGAAGAATATCTGGTCTTTCCGGAACTTTTTCAAATCCAGGAACCGGGTGTTATGTGTTGTGCAGATCAACTGGGCCTTATCGCCTGCGCGGAAAATATTAAAAATGTATTCGATGATCTTCGGATGTAAGCTATCTTCAATTTCATCGATCAGGAGTACTTTATTATTTTTCACGACGTCAAGAAGAGTCAGCATGATGAAAAATAATTTAATCGTCCCCTGGGATTCTTCTGTCAGAAAATCAAATGCAACATCGGGCGAAGCCCTGTGATAGGTTTTAATCTGCAGGTGATCCTGCACCACATCCTCAACGGTAATTGTCAACTGATTAAGGTCTGCATTGAAGTTTTTGCCCTGTTGCTTTAGCACCTTAATTTTAACATCCACAATATCACTGTCTGCAATCTTAAGTGCCTCCATCAAATGGGCTTTATTCTCCTTCGTAAGGGTTTCGATTGCTTTTAATCCATAACTGGCATATTGCAAGATGAATGTTTGAAAGAAATAATTGAAAATCTCTTTTGCAACATCCCGATCCATCTGGCTTGCCCTCGAAATGTACAAAGCTTTGTCAGAAGTATTTTCAGCCACATCAAAGGGACGTTTGATCAAATCGCCAAAGGAATACTTGTCTTTTTTTGTCTTGCCCAGGCGTTCGTCCCTGGTAAATATTTTTGTAATCCTACCTTTAGGATAATAAAAAAGGCTTTCGGTCAGGATCTTCTGCCTGGTCAGAGAAAAGGAGTATTCGTATTCAATCCCCGATGTTACGAAACGAATGAAATAGGTGCTGGGTTTTTGCTCGTACCCGGAGAACTTAAAAGGCTGGAAATTGAAGATGACATTTTCATTATGAACATGTGAATTAATGACCATGGCATGACAAAACCGGATAGCGTTGATAATATTGCTTTTACCGGATGCATTGGCGCCATAAATGGCCATAGTCTTGATCACTTCCAGGTCATCAAACTTAAATACGTTATCGGAGAGCGCACGGGCATTTGCTGACTTTATACTGGCTGCCCTGAAATCCAGCGTAATTTCGTCTTTAATGGAGAAAAAATTACTTAATCGAATTTCTAATACCATTTTAATAAGCTTATTTGTAATTATATTACAAATATAAGCAATAAATGTGAAGATAATAAGGAGATAGTAAAAATTGTTCCAAGGTTCCAGGTTCCAGGTTCCAGCCCATCGCCATACGCTCTATGCCTTAAGCTTCATGCCTCCCTGCCTCCCTGCCTCCATGCCTCCATGCTTTCCTACTACCAGAGAAATCCGAACACGATCAGGGTGCGCTATTTGTTGAATCCTGCTATGGCGATTTCGATGAGTTTTTTGGGTTAGAGCATTGGTTTTTAAACCTAAATAGCTGCAATAAGATTTTCAATAACGTACTGACCTGCGGTCTGGGGATCATAGGCTTCACCCGGAAGCAACAGTGCCTTTGTATCACCGATAAACTCGGGATCATTTAGTTTTTCCAACAAATTTTTCTCAAATTCAATCCTGAAAGGGCCATGTTTCCCACTGTCCCTTAAAGAAAAATCAATATAGGTTCTATAACATGTCAAAATCTCTTCCAGATTTGGGCTGAATTCTCTTATAAACTTGAATAAATCATACAGGTCTCTTCCTTTACTTCGTTGGTAAAGTGCCCTCAATTTAGTGCCGAGCAACTCCTCCAACTTGTATGTTGTGATATCTGTCTTCCCCTTAAATAAAGGTGAATCCATAAGAAAGGGGATTGAATTCCATCCTAAAACAGCAAAGTGTTCTCTCGAATTAACTTCAACCTTAATCCGCATTTTTTGGACAGGTTCAATTTCCGAATCATAGTGATAAATCAATTTAAAACTACTCTCAGCCCTTTTTACAGTAGCCTTTCCAAATCCCTCAAATACAGTTTGTAATCTCCGGATTATTTCTTTGACAGGACCCGATTCTATTTGTACCAGGTCAATATCTTCTGAATATCTTGACGCCTGGCCCATGAATAGTTTGGATAAAGCTGTACCGCCTCTGAAAGCCAATCGAGAAGCGAGAAATTCATCCTGATAAATTTTTACCAGGGCCCGACTGATGATCAGGTCCTGCTCCACCTGTTCGGAGAATTGCCAGGGAGCGTGTTGTTGCCATTCGGTGATATAAGCCCTTGGTATCATAGATCACTCTCCGGAATGGTGTTTTCAAGAATCTTCCACTTATTGTTAATAGTATATCCTGCCGACGCTTTACCAGTTTTTAAGGGTGTGTTACGGAAGCTGGATTCTTTAAGGGCATCAAATATTACTGCTGATAATTTTCCATCCGGATGAATAAGGTCTAACAGATATCCCAACCTTTGCAGGACAGGGATTGGTACATTTTCAGCAATTACCTTCTTTAGCACAGAAGGTTTCATGGCTTCATGCAATTCATTCAGGATGGTAAAACAGCGGTTAATCCCACCAATCCTTTTTTCATAAAGAAGCAGATCAATTGCAGTCAGTTCCGGGCCAGATACTTTTATATAACCAGCTTCAGTCTTTCTGCTTTCCAAAAATTCTTCAGCAATATTTGTCTTTATTATAAAATTGACCGTAAGGTTTCCTTTCTTAATTGGCCGGAGCGGAGGTTTTTCAGTAATAACAAAAAATTCCTGCGGAGCCTGATGGGAAGCGCCAAAAAATGAAGCCGCGTTCAATAATCCAACATAATATTTCTTTTCAAGATAACGCATCATCTGGTCCATAAACATAATAGGAGGTAAAGTTTTTTGAACAGAATATTCAGGAGGTACAATTAAGTAAAATCCCTTTCTTAAAGGAGTTATTTTTCCTTTGTTGGTCATCCTGTTTAAAGCCTTCTTAATGGCTTCTTCAGTAGTCTTGAATTCAGTCCTGATTTCTTCAAGAGAAAAAGTATACCTTCCTTTTATCCTGAGCTTATCAGTAAAATCCTCTAAATAGTTATATGACATAGTAGTAATCATAGATCATGATGTATTTTCATTTGCGAAAGGTACTACAATCTGTCCACATTCGCAAACAATATGTCAGAAAAAATCAAATGGACTGGCGATCGTCTCATCCTCCCTGCCTCCCTGCTTCCCCGCCTCCATGCCCCCATTCTACCAGTCTGTCAGTTTCTTGGCAATCTCTTTCTTCTGTTCGTCTTCAAAGCTGTCCAGGTAGTTCTCAGTGGTCTTGATATCAGTATGACCTAAGGCATCGCTGATAAAGGTTACATTGACCCCTGACCGTTTCAGTACGGTTGCGAAGGAATGCCTGGCCGTATACGTGGTAACCCTGTGTTCGATGCCGACTTTAGCTGCAACCTTGTTAATGTAAACATTGATCATCTGGACAGCCTGTGCTACTATGGCATGTTTCTTTTCAGGAGTCTGGTCATTAGTCAGGAAAGGAAAGATAAAGCTATCGGGCTGAACTGGCTTGTTCCCCCAGCGATCAATGATTTGCTGCACTTTATCGGTCAGGATGATATCAATAGGCCTTGAATTGCGGTTCGTATTGATCGTTTTTGCCCTTCTGAAATAGATGTGATCACCTTGAATATTGGCATACTTTAACCAGCAAACGTCCTTTATATTCATGCCATTGCAGAGGTAGGAGAAAATCCAGAGATCCCGGTAAAAATATTCCTGCTCGTCACTCTCCGGCTGGTATTTAAAGATCTTCTCAATCTCAGCAATTTTCAGGGCTTTCTTAATATTCTGAGGTTGTGGGATCTCATATCTGCCCTTACCGAAGGGATAATCTTCCTGTTTGACAATTCCCTCTTTAATGGCCTCGTTAAAAAGATAACGCAGACTGCGGAGATAAATTGAGACGGTGGTTTGTGAGGTGCCATTTAAGGTCTTATGAGATTCATATTTTTTTAAGAATTGTGGGGTAATGCTTTTAAAAGACAATCTTTTTTCACCAGCAAATGCTTTTATTGAATTCCTGGAATAGGTGTAATTATTTGCACTGCCGAACTGTTGATTTCCTTTCAATACTTTAATGTAATCATCATAGGCACCATACACATCATCCTTGATTCTACCCGGATCAAGGAAGCGTTTTTCAAATTTTTCAAAAGAAAAGTAATCCATGTCATAGATTATTTCCAATGCCCTCCGGAGATTTTCGTGGAAAATGATCTTCTTTTCTTTAAGGTCCCCTCTGGTCTTCGGTCCAATTGTCTTTAACCAATCCTCAGGCAGCATCTGAACTTTTGTAGAATAGAATTTCGAGAATCGTTTGTGTATGATCTGCAATCGGACTGTCGATGTCCCATCTTTCCTGAGTCTGACAGTATCTAAGATTACAGAAACTGATACCCTCTTTTGCTTTAGAAGGGCAAAATTCTGTTCCGGATGGGTTATTGTCGGTAATTTTTCCTTTTTCTTCCGGATCTTTTTTTCCTCCAAATTGACAATTTTGACATTTTTTTCAAATTGGGCATCTTTCTTTGCCTCAATTTTATTAGCTTTACCAGATGGTGCCATCGTGTATCTATTTATTGATAAATGTTTCAGAATAATTCACAAACAAAATCACAAACAAATGTAATTAAATAGTCGATACAAACCATTGAAAAATAGTAAATAAAAATTTTAATATATTGAATATCAACAACATTAAATAATTAACAAAGAGTAAGAATTAAGGGAAAAAACAGACTGGGGGTCAAGAGGTCGGGAGTTCAAATCTCCCCACTCCGACAGAAAAATCAGACAGTTACATAATCAAACATGTAACTGTTTTTTTTATGTACATACAGATTGATATACAGTCTCAGGTTTTAGGCACTTTATCACCTCGTAAATAGAGACCTTAACCCACCCATCTGCTTCGCAGTGTTTGATGAGCAGAGCAATCGGGAGATTATGAAGAAGATCACAGAGCTGTGATTAATCCCTGAGGCAACGGACGCTAAAACCGTAATCCTCGAAAGGGAAGTGCCGATAAACTCCCGGATCGTAGAAATTAAGGCTACGACCCCCTGCGAGGTTGTAAATATCCTCTGTCGATGTCCACCAGTAGCCGCAGCAGCCAACATAGCCGAAGTTACCACCGACGCTGCGGCTGCCACCAGGCAGACCTGAGAAGCCGAACAGATCGGTTCCGTTGCCATTTTCATCCCAACCATTAGTGGTCTTCAGGTTCGTCCCGGCATCATAACCACGATTACCCCAATAAAGATCCCATTCCAGATCACCAATCCCATACTGGCTATCCACCGCCCCTTCCAGCACCTTCCACTCTTCATCCGTTGGGAGATGCCAGCCCGGTGGGCAGATGCCTTTTACACCCTGTTGGGTGGTGTACTGCATCATTTCCCACCACTGGTAAAGGCCACCGTATTTGGTGCAACTGTCTTCCTCATTCCCATAGCAATACTTTTCAATAATTCCATTATCCTTCATATACTCAAGGCTGTCAATCATCGTTCCCACATTCAGGTTCTCCTTAAACCAGCACTGGTCGCCAATTTGAACGGTGTTATACTCTTGGCTCTGGTATGTAACTGTTTCAGTACCACAATAAAATTCATCCTCTGTCTTGCATCCAAATAACATTATGATTGGAATGACAAATAATACTTTCCTCATGGCGATTTAGTTATATTGAACTTTCCAAGATACGAAATTCTCAAGCAGAATGCAACTGCCTGAAGTAGTATTTGCAACATGTCCAACAAGCTGGCACCAAGCCGTCCACCTCCACATAGAACGCGTGAAATGCGAGCGATGTGAACATAAATATGGGCAGTTTTGATAAATGATATCAGACAAACAGCTAGGCAGATGCGGATGGAGACGGAATTGTAATCACTGTTTAATGAACTTCCCAACCTGTACCGTCCTTTCATCCGCAATATGCATAAAATAAATCCCCTGTGGCAATTCCGACACATCCACCACTGTTTGGTTTTCCGTTATCTGGTGCTGTATATGTTTCTGACTGCTGATGTTATAAATGGTCAAAGTTGTATTCTTATAAGGCGTATTGTGCGTGGAAAGGGTAATAGTGTTGTATGATGGGTTGGGATAAATGTTGATGTGGTATACTGAGGTGGTGTGGTCTTCAAATCCGAATTTACATCTGGCTTTCACTTCTTCAGGGGAATTGCATTCTGTGGCATTATCGTGGATTTCTACTGTTCCATATGGTACGGCGAGGTAATCGCAGATGCTAAGGATGTCACATTCGGATAATGATGGATTTCCCCAAACCATCAATGCTTGAATTGTATTCGCTTCAATATTATCCAACCCGGTCAGGCTGGTCAGTGCATCATTAGAGGTAATACTAAGACCACCCCCAATAAAAGCTATATTATCTAACCCTACCAGGTTGGTCAGTGCATCGTTTTCATATATTGCAAGACTAACTCCGACAGATTTCAGATTGTCCAGCACCGTCAGACTGGTCAGGACACCGTTATAGCCGATGGTTAGAGAACCCCCTACGGAAGCCAGATTCTCCATCCCTGTCAGGCTTGTCAGGGCATCGTTGGAATATATATCAAAACCACCCCCGATGGAAGTTAAATTGTCCAACCCTTTCAGGTTAGTAAGAGCATCATTATAAATAATGCTGAGACCACCCACGATTGAAGTCAAACCTTCCAGTCCTATCAGACTGGTCAGAGTGTAGTTATCACGAATTGAGAGGTAATCCCCGATTGAAGTTAAACCTTCCAACCCCGTTAGGCTGGTTAGGGAAGTGTTCTTTTCGATTTTAAGATAACCCCCGATGGAAGTAAGATTATCCAGCCCCGACAGGCTGGTCAGTGAGAAATTTCCACCCCAAGGGATATTCCCAATTGCGAGATAACCCCCGATGGAAGTAAGCACACTTAATCCATTCAAGTTCGTTATATCGACCCCAATAGACCAAATACTGACATCTCCTTCAATTTCTGTACACCATGGGTAATTTGTTTGAAAATTATCGATCTGCGCCTGGGTTGAAAACCATATTCCTTGAGGAAGGCAGGCAGAACAGGGCTGCTTTGTTTGTGCCCTCGCACAGCTCACCATAAACAGCGCAATCAAAATGATGGTCAACTTTTTCATGGCGGTAATACTTGGAAATATTGAACATGTCAAGATACGAAATTGTCAGACTAAAAGCAAGTTCTTCCGATAGTCATGGCGGGGGGTAGATTCAATCCTTCAGCGAGGCAGAGACGGGTGCATGATACTAACGATTACTTGATCCGCCTTGAAGCCATCGCCCATCACAACGCCCGTAATGAGGTCAGAAAGGGGGTTTTATATATTTCAATAGAGGGTGGTCAATTTGAACCGGTGGGGACTGGAGAATTTATCATATCTATCCAATTAAGTGTCCAACTTTATGGAAATCATGCAAAATTTGGGTGATTATGAGGTTGTATATAATGAGAAGTAGTTGGTAATCCGGAACTACTTCGAAATCAGTTGACCATCACATCCCATTCATAAACAGTCAATCAGTACGGTCAGGGATTTGCGGAATCAGGTAATGAATGCTAACGGATGCTTCAATCACGGCAAAAAACGAAAATTTAAGATCGGGTATTGAATATTTTGCCATCTTTGCGTATAGCATGCATATGCATTGATACAATCTCTTTTTTTCAGGTTCAATATGAATAGACAATCCGTTACTCTTTTTCTGCTCATTCTACTTTTTGGAACTTCCCCGTTACTATCGCAGAATTATAACAAAAGTTCACTGGCCAGGAAAAAACTGAATATCCCCGGACTGACCCTGAATATTAACCCGGTCGGTGCCGCATTGTACGGTCCGATCGTGCAGGCGGAAATCAAGCTGACGAACCCTATCGCCCTTGTTCCATGGATCCGTTACAGCTACGCCGGTATGGTCAGCACCTACCAGTGGACAAATTTTGAAAATGACAGCGAATATTCGCCTTCAAGTGTTGCGGTCGGATTGGGCCTGAAAAAGTTTATTTCCGCCAAACCCAGGAAAAATAATGTCTATTATGGCGGAGCCGTGGAGTTTATCCATGAAAAAGGGCTTCATAACACCTATGATCCCAGGTATGAGTATGAACAGATACGCTACGCTGCAGCCGCATATGGAAATGTCGGTTACCGCTGGAAGTTCAAACGCAGCTTCTACCTGAACCTGGGCATACTTCCCGGGGTGGCCTTTGACATAAAGAACAAGGGATATTACTCGCAGGGCGCCAGCGAAGGGCTGGAATACGACGATTATTCCACCATCAGCTTTATCGGTCAGATCGACTGTTCATTCGGTTGGGACCTGCAACGGTGATATCGGATGCTGAGTCTGATCGAAGATTTGAAGCATACCAGTTAACGCATTTTTTCCTACTTTTGCATTCCAATCTTTAATTAACCTCTCCATGAGCGAAAATACTGAACATGTTCACTGCCTGATTATTGGCTCCGGTCCGGCAGGTTATACGGCAGCTATTTATGCAGCCAGGGCTGATATGCATCCTGTTCTATATGAAGGCATTCAACCGGGTGGCCAACTCACTACCACTACAGAGGTTGAAAACTTTCCCGGTTACCCGGATGGGATCATGGGCCCGGAAATGATGGAGCATTTTAAGGCCCAGGCTACCCGTTTTGGCACGGATGTCCGTTTTGGCATTGTCACCGACGTTGACCTGTCCAAAAGGCCATTTATGGCGAAAGCGGATGACGGCAAGACCTTGCTGGCCGATACCCTGATTATTGCTACCGGTGCTACTGCCAAGTATCTGGGCCTTGAATCGGAGGAAAGGTTTATGGGCGCCGGCGTCTCTGCCTGTGCCACCTGCGATGGCTTCTTTTACCGTGGAAAAGATGTGGTCATTGTCGGAGGTGGCGATACCGCCGCTGAAGAAGCATCTTACCTTTCAAAACTCTGCCGCACCGTGCACCTGGTGCACCGGCGCGATGAATTGCGGGCCTCCAAAGCCATGCAGAAAAGGGTAACCACAACTCCCAACATTGTATTGCACTGGAACAGTGTGGTGAAGGAAATCGTTGGAACGGAGGAAGGATTCAACAAGGCGGTCACCGGGGTGATCATAGAAAATGTCCATACGCATGAACAAACGAAACTCGATGTGAACGGTTATTTCTCCGCCATCGGCCATAAGCCAAACTCAGACCTTTTCAAAGGAGTTCTGGATATGAATGAAGTCGGTTATCTCATCACCAGGCCCGACTCGACCGAAACCAATATACCGGGCGTATTTGCCTGCGGGGATGTGCAGGACTGGAAATACCGGCAGGCTGTGACAGCAGCCGGGACCGGTTGTATGGCCGCCCTCGAGGCAGAACGATTCCTGGCAGCTCAAGAATGATATGGAACACCGGGAGAAGCTGATCGTTCGTGCCTCCTGGGTCAGCATCGGCGGAAATGCCCTCCTCTCGGTGCTCAAAATAATCATAGGCTTTCTGGCAGGTAGCCTGGCTGTCGTTGCAGATGGCATTGACTCTGCAGGAGACATCATCGCTTCTGTAATCACGCTTTTCACCGCACATGTCATCACTCGTCCGCCGAACCTGAGGTACGTCTACGGCTATGAACGAGCCGACACTGTTGCCTCCAAGGTCCTGGCGTTCCTGATCTTTTTTGCAGGAGCCCAGCTTGCCATTTCAACTTTACATAGGCTCGTCGAAGGTGTATCGAGAGAAATGCCTTCACTCATAGCTATTTATGTTACCATTGCATCCGTATTCGGAAAACTTGGGCTGGCTTATTATCAGCGATTAATCGGAAAGAAAACCGGAAGCCAGATGCTGATCGCCAATAGCCGGAATATGACCAATGATGTGATCATATCCATGGCTGTCCTGGTTGGCCTCTTCTTTACTTTTATGCTTAAAATGCCGGTATTCGATACCATTGCAGCACTGGCCGTAAGTATTTGGATCATGTTCGTTGCCGTCAGGATTTTCAGGGAATCCAGCCTTGTTTTAATGGATGGTGTGGAAGATGCAGATGTTTATGACAGGGTTTTCAATGCAATATCACGTGTTCCGGGCGCTTCCAATCCGCACCGGACACGCATCCGCAAAATCGGCCATCAATATATCGTTGCAGTTGATATTGAGGTGGACGGTGATATCCCTGTCAGGGATGCCCATTTGCTCGCCCATCATGTGGAAGAGGAAATCCGCCAGGAATTAACAGATGTTTATGACGTCATGGTCCATACCGAACCGGTAGGTGACGATGCCGCAAGAGAGAAATTCGGAATATCCCGGGATAACCTGGAAAAATTAAAAAACAAAAAGCTTAAGTAATAATAATGTTCCCATGGTCATCTTTTATCAAAACAACCACTCCATCGTTTATGCTGTCGGTACGGACCACCACCTGAATAAAGAAGACCTGGAAAAACTGGGCTGGCTGTTCGGAGGCGCGTCCCTGCTCTTATGGGAGAAAATTGAAGGTTATTTCATCGGGCCCCGTAAGGAAATGATCACCCCATGGAGCACCAATGCCGTCGAAATCGCTCAGAATATGGGGATAAATGGGATATTCAGGATCGAAGAGTTTTTCCTTGCAAAAGCAAATGCGACGCATGACCCTATGCTCCAACGACTTTACAAAGGCCTGGGACAGGATATCTTCACCATTATTCATGATCCAGAGGCCATTCAGCCGATTGATGATATTAAAGCCTATAACCTTCAGGAAGGGCTTGCTCTAAGTGAAGATGAGGTCGATTATTTGTCGGAGATCAGCAGACGGATCGGACGACCGCTTACCGACAGCGAGGTTTATGGCTTTGCCCAGGTCAATTCCGAACATTGCCGGCACAAAATTTTTAACGGCACCTTCATTATTGATGACGTACCGCAAACCGATTCGTTGTTTGACCTGATTAAAAAGACGTCTAAAATAAACTCCAACAGGATCATCTCGGCTTACAAGGATAATGTGGCCTTTATAAAAGGCCCGGTAATGGAGGAATTTGCCCCTGCAACTCAGGATAAGGCAGACTTCTTCCGCATCCGGGATATCAATTCCGTCATATCCCTTAAAGCAGAAACCCACAATTTTCCGACTACCGTTGAACCATTCAACGGAGCCTCCACCGGAACCGGCGGGGAGATCCGGGACCGTATGGCCGGCGGTAAGGCCAGCATACCCCTTGCAGGTACCGCTATCTACATGACTTCTTACTCCAGGCTCGAACCCGGCAGGCCATGGGAAGATGCCGTTAGCGCCCGAAAATGGTTGTATCAAACCCCTGAGGAAATTCTCATTAAAGCCTCCAATGGGGCCAGTGATTTCGGGAATAAATTCGGCCAGCCGCTCATATGCGGAAGCGTCCTGACTTTTGAACATGAAGAAAATGGCAGGTTTTATGGCTTTGATAAAGTCATCATGCTGGCCGGAGGCATTGGGTACGGTATTCTTGAGGAGAGCCTGAAGGATACCCCGGGAATCGGCGATTTGGTGATTATGCTTGGGGGAGACAATTACCGGATAGGAATGGGAGGCGGGGCCGTTTCATCAGTCGCCACCGGAGAATACGGCAATACCATTGAATTGAATGCAGTTCAACGTGCCAATCCGGAAATGCAGAAGCGTGTTTACAATGCAATACGGGCAATGGCAGAATCCGGGGCCAACCCGATCATAGCCATCCACGACCACGGAGCGGGAGGCCACCTGAACTGCTTTTCCGAGCTGGTCGAAGAAACCGGCGGGACAATTGACCTTTCTGCCCTGCCGATAGGAGATCCGACCCTCTCCGACAAAGAGATCATCGGGAACGAATCGCAGGAACGCATGGGGCTCATCATCCATGAAGCTGACCTGCCTTTGCTGAAAAGAGTGGCCGAGAGGGAAAGAGCACCGCTGTATGTGGCCGGAAAAACTACCGGCGACCGAATCCTTACCTTCATCAATAAAAAACGGGATTATCCCATCCACCTGGAACTGAATTACCTTCTTGGCAAACCACCAAAGACCGTGATAACTGACAGCACTGCGACGGCCGACACTGTAAAGGCGCAAAATAATGCGTCTTTACAGTACAACCCAGGCCATCTTCATACTTATCTGTCGCACGTGCTCCAACTGGAAGCCGTAGCCTGCAAAGACTGGCTGACCAATAAGGTTGACCGGTCGGTGACTGGAAAGATTGCCAAGCAGCAATGTGCCGGTACGGTCCAGTTACCGCTCAACAATCTGGGGGTTGCTTCCCTTGACTACCAGGGTACCAAAGGCGTTGCCACTTCCTTAGGGCATGCACCCGTTGCAGGATTGATCGATCCGGCGGCAGGCTCGGCACTTGCCGTTGCCGAAGCACTTACTAATATTGTCTGGGCTCCGGTTACCGATGGGATCAAGGGGATTTCGCTCAGTGCCAACTGGATGTGGCCGGCAAAAAATCCCGGGGAAGATGCCCGGCTATATGCCGCAGTAAAGGGAATCAGCGATTTTGCCATCCAGCTGGGGATAAATATTCCGACAGGAAAAGATTCCCTGTCAATGACACAGAAATATCCGGATGGCCAAAAGGTGCTGGCTCCCGGTACAGTCATCGTATCAGCAGCCGGGGAGGTTGAAAATATCCGCCAGGTCGTGGAACCGGTATTGCAACCAGGGATTGGTGCACTGATTTATATAGATTTTTCGCTGGACGGATTCCACCTGGGTGGAAGCAGCTTTGCACAGATTCTGAACTCGGTCGGAAATCAAGTCCCGGCAGTAGAAGATGCGGGCTATTTTACCCGTGCCTTTAATGCTGTTCAGGAACTTATCCGGCAGGAACTGGTCGTGGCCGGTCATGACATCTCGGCCGGCGGTATGATCACCGCATTGCTGGAAATGACATTTGGCCGGAATGACACCGGCATGAGCCTCAAACTAGATGATTTCAACGAAAATGACATCATCCGGCTGCTATTTTCCGAGAAACCTGGGATCATCATACAGGTGAAGGATCTCGAAAAAGTTGTCGGAAAATTAAGCGAGAACCAATTGACCTATCATGTTATCGGTAATCCGATCCGACAACGGTCCATTGAGATCACCCATAACGGTCAATCCTATTCCTTCGACATCAATAAACTACGTGATACCTGGTATCGCACTTCATACCTTCTGGACCGAAAGCAATGCGGCCCGGTACTGGCGGAAACCAGGTTCCGGAATTACCGTGACCAGGAGCTTCAGTTCAGGTTTCCTGATAACTTTGCCGGGAAATTCAGCCAGTTTGGGATAGTCCCGTCCAGACGGGAAGAAAGTGGCATCCGTGGCGCTATTATCCGTGAAAAGGGCGTAAATGGCGACAGGGAAATGGCCTGGATGATGCACCTGGCTGGATTTGACGTGATGGACGTCCATATGACAGACCTCATCAGCGGACGGGAAACACTGGAAGACGTGAACCTGATCGTTTTTGTCGGAGGATTCTCGAACAGTGATGTACTGGGCTCAGCCAAGGGATGGGCCGGGGCTTTCCTTTATAATCCCAGGGCAAAGGAAGCGCTTGATAAATTCTACAACCGGCCCGATACACTCAGCCTGGGCATTTGCAATGGCTGCCAGGTGATGGTGGAACTGGGACTGGTCTATCCGGAGCATGCCCAGCCCCCGAAGATGTTGCACAATGCCTCGAACAAATTCGAATCGGCCTTCCTTAATGTGGATATACTGGAGAACAAAAGCATCATGCTAAAGAGCATGGCGGGTTCCAGACTAGGTATCTGGGTTGCCCACGGAGAAGGAAGGTTCCAGTTGCCTTACGATGAAGGAAGATATCATATCCCGGTAAAATTTTCCCAGGCCGACTATCCTGGTAATCCCAATGGCTCAGACTTTTCCGCAGCCGGTATTTGCTCGCACGATGGCAGGCATCTGGTCATGATGCCTCACCTGGAAAGGGCTATATACCCCTGGAACTGGGCCTGTTATCCACCTGAACGTATAAACGATGAGATCTCCCCGTGGATCGAAGCCTTCGTAAACGCCCGGGAATGGATAAAGAAAACTCAGAATGAATAGCTCAAACCCGTCATCACATTCAGGTACGACAGGCCGTTCATTTCACCGGCGCCGTTGACTCCGTCGCGGTTATAGACATTGTAGAGGTACCTTGCCCTTACATTCAATCCCCATTGTGACAACTCCCCGAAAGGTATGATCAGGCCAAGTTCTGGTGCAAAGGAGAAATTCCACGACTGGTCTTCGACAATATACTGACCGAACTGAAGATCCCGTTCATTGTAATTGACCCCAACCAGAATGCTGGCAAAAGGCTGGATAAACTTATCGGGAATGAAATAATAGGTCACTATTCCGTGCATCGGGATCGTATAGTAAGTTTTGAAAATGGTCGTTGTAATTGCCCCGCTTGGAAATTCATAGGTATCACGCGGATATTTCTTGTAGAACCCCTGCCAGCCGACATGTCCTCCAACGGCCAGGTTATCCGTAACGAGTGTTGTATATTCGAGGTCAAATCCCCGGAAACTGTTCTCCGGGAGCCAATTATTAAGGTCCCCCATTGAAAAAGCCATCTGATAACTGAAAGTGAACAGGCCATTCTGAAGGAATTGTCCTCCCATCTGTGAATACATCTTCCCTGAAACAATCGTGAATGAAATTACGGCAATTATGATGATTTTCTTCATGACATTCAATGTTAATGGTTAATGGAAAGCTAGTTTTTCTGAAGGTAAGGAGATTGCTGAAACGCTTCATTAATACCGCGCGCGGCCCGCTCACTGTTATAAGAAGCATCCACCCCGGCTATGCCGTTAATAAGCGACTGCCAGCGGAAGAGGATATCAGGCACCTCATCCGGGTCAGCATTTTCTATTTCCCACTCCGACTTGTCCGCAGCCCAGTTTCGGTAATCTCTCACGGAATTGCCATCCGCCATTTCCATTAAAAGGGTGCCGGTTTGATAATTGTAGGCATAATATCCGCCCCATGGATAATAGGGGTAATACGGATACCATCCCCACCAGTACCAGTAATAATAATCATAATAACCGTACCACCATCCGGGATAGTAAACCACGGTATTATCCACCAGCATGACGACCAGGTTGACCCCAAAATCGAAATCATCGTCGGGATCTACTTCTGTATAGCCCATTGAAGTAAATTTATCACGGATATAATTCTTAATGTTATCATTGGGCCCGCCTGGTTTGTAAAAATCCTCCAGGTCTTCATCGTCCAGGTAATTCGATATCACACCAACAGAATCCCTTATCGCAAATGTTGAATACGTCTGAAAATCGAAGGTGGTATCATAGTAAGTCAGGGTAAGGTCCAACTCATCCAAATAGGTTTCGTCATCGTAATTGTAACAAGCCGATACCATAAATGACAGGATCAACCCAATAGCTGCAAGCCTGCTAAGAAACTTTAATTTTAACATAGGAAACGGTCTTAATGGTTAAATTGAAAGCAAAGGTAATAGATAGAAAATGATATTTCAATAGAACTTTCGTACTATTTCTTTGTTTCTAAAAAAAATAATGATTGATGAGCAAAGAATGGACGATATTAACAACTATTCTGTTATTGCCAATTCTAACTTTTAGTCAGAGCAATATGACATATAACAAATTAACCCCGCAGGAAGAATATGTGATTCTCCATAAGGGTACGGAAAGGCCGTGGACAGGTGAATTGCTAAATAATAAGGAAAAAGGCACATACACCTGCAAGCGATGTGATGCCCCTCTTTACAGGTCGGAAGATAAATTTGATTCGCACTGTGGCTGGCCAAGTTTCGATGATGAAATGGAAGGGGCTGTATTAAGGATTCCGGATGCCGACGGAATGCGCACTGAAATAGTGTGTGCGCGCTGCGGAGGCCACCTGGGTCATGTTTTCCTGGGCGAAGGCTTCACCTCAAAAGATACCCGGCATTGCGTGAATTCGGTCTCCATGAACTTCGTTCCGGATCCGGTCAAAGCCCAGCCTGCAACCGAAAAAGCCATCTATGCAGGCGGTTGTTTCTGGGGAGTTGAATATTATCTTGAACAAAAAGAAGGGGTTATTTCGGTCACATCCGGTTACATTGGGGGAACAAAGGAAGATCCTACGTATAAAGAAGTCTGTTATACCAATACCGGTCATGCTGAAGCCGTAGAAGTTATCTTCGATCCCTCCAGAGTAACCTACGAAGAACTTACCAGGCTGTTCTTCGAGATCCATGATCCCACGCAGGTTAACCGGCAGGGTCCCGATGTCGGAGAACAGTACCGGTCTGAAATCTTTTACTTAAGCGAGGATCAGAAACAGGTTGCCGAAAAACTGATCCATTTGCTGAAGAGCAAAGGTTATAAGGTAGCCACCCGGGTAACCCGGGCCACGACATTCTGGCCGGCCGAAGATTACCACCAGGATTATTATGAACAAAAAGGAACCCTGCCCTACTGCCATGGATATACAAAGCGCTTTTAGCTTTGAACTAAATTGTATCTTCGCGGTATGAATACCACCTCAACCCTTTCCCGTTCCCAAAGCATCTGGCTTAGCCTGTTCATTTATTTGCTCGCCATTCTGACTGCTGTCATTGCCGGGAAGACTTTCTCCGGATTCGGTCCATTAGCCATGATAGCAGCAGGTGACCTGGCTGCAACAGTTCTTGTCTTTATTTTTTCCATGATCCTGAACAACTCCTCAACGTATGACCCATACTGGAGTGTCAAACCATTTGTGATCCTGGCAGCTTACTATTTCATGCTCGATACCGGTACCCCGGATATCCGCCAGTGGATTGTCATTCTTGGAGTTACCCTGTACGCCCTTAGGCTAACGTCCAATTTCTATCGCGACTGGCCCGGATTTGTGCACGAAGACTGGCGGTATGCGAATTTCCGGAAACAATTCGGCAAGCATTACTGGACCATCAGTTTCCTGGCTATCCATCTGTTTCCGACCATCATGGTCTACCTGGGCTGCCTGGCGCTTTATCCGGTCATGAACCAGTACGGCGGCGACCTGAATGGATGGGATATCGCCGGTATGATTACATTGCCGGGATCAATCCTGCTGGCGTTCATTGCCGATGAGCAACTCAGGAATTTCAGGAAAAAACCGGAAAACAAAGGGACGATCATCACGTCAGGTCTCTGGAGATACAGCCGCCATCCCAACTACCTCGGCGAGATCCTGACATGGTGGGGATTGTTTTTCTTCGCAATGGCCACCTGTCCTTGCAACTGGTGGACCCTGACCGGCCCGGTGACCATTACGGTCATGTTCCTGTTTGCCAGCATTCCCATGATCGAAAAACGTCATCTGGAACGTCGTCCTGAATACAGGGCTTACATGTCCAGGACACCCATGCTTCTTCCGGTTAAACTGAAATAATCCAAAACATTCTGTCATTTAAATTGTTTGGAAGAAGAAAATCCAAATTAAAGATGAAGAATCTTCTCAGAAGTTTATTCCTGCTCCTGATCCCGTATGTGGGTTTTTCCCAGCATGAATGGCGCATAAAGGAAGATGTGGTCTACGGGCATAAATCAGGCATGGCTCTGACCTACGATGTGATAGCCCCGGTGACGGGTCCTAATGGCGCCGGAATCATTCACGTCGTCAGCGGGGCCTGGAGTTCCAGGTATCACCGGCCGGATTCCATAGCCGCGAATTACCAAACTTACCTTGCCAGAGGTTATACGGTATTTGCGCTCCGGCACGGAAGCAATCCGCAATTTACTATTCCGGAAGCGGTAAAGGACGTCCAGAGAGGGGTCTGGCATATTCATAACAACAGTGCGGTCTATGGCGTCGATTCAAACCGGATCGGGATATTCGGGGGAAGTTCGGGGGGACAGTTGGCCCTTATGGCCGGGTTGGATGGAGAAAGGCATCCCGTCAGCGCGGTCGTGGCATTTTATGCCCCCGCAAACCTGCAAAATATACCGGATATGATCAAAGTGATGATCCCGGCCCTGGATTTCGATACCGCCCTGGCCAAATCCGTTTCTCCCATCCTGTTCGCCAGCCCTGACGACCCTCCTACCCTGCTCATTCATGGCACCGATGATTTTGTCGTTTCTCCATTGCAGTCTGAAAAGATGTATGCCGCGCTTCAGGATCAGGGAGTTATATCAAAACTCCTCTTGTACGATGGGATGGGGCATGGAAATGCCTTCGGGGCTAAAGGCGAGTACTTTGAAAATGCCAATAACGAAATGATCCAGTGGTTCGATAAACATCTCCTTCATAAACAACAGCCATGAAAAGAACCGTTCTGGTCACCGGTGCAACCGCCGGTATCGGCAAAGCGACCGCTATAAAATTTGCCTCGGAGGGATTCCGCATCATCATAACAGGAAGGAGAGTCAAGCTGCTCGAACAACTGGCTGATGATTTGCGTAAAGACTACCATGCAGATGTCCTGATCCTGGGTTTTGATGTCAGAAAACGGGCTGAAGTAGAAAAAAAACTGGCCGGATTAACGAATAACTGGCAGGCTGTCGATATCCTAGTCAATAATGCAGGATTGGCGGTCGGGCTGGATCCCGTCAATGAAGCCAGCCTGGATGACTGGGATACCATGGTGGATACCAATATCAAGGGTTTGCTTTATGTTTCACGGCATATCATTCCCGGAATGGTAGCAAGAGGATCCGGCCATATCTTCAATATCGGTTCAATTGCGGGTAAGGAAGTTTATCCCAAAGGAAGCGTTTACAGCGCTACCAAACACGCCGTTGATGCCCTGACAAAGGGAATGAGAATGGATTTGCTGAATTCGGGCATTAAAGTCACTCAAATAGCCCCGGGTGCGGTTGAAACTGAATTCTCAATTGTCCGTTTCAAGGGAGATTCAGAAAGGGCAGCCAGGGTTTATAAGGGATACGAACCTCTTTACGGAGAAGATATTGCAGAAATAATATTTTTCATTGCCCAACTGCCGGAAAGGGTGAATGTCAATGATATCGTTGTAATGCCACGTGCACAGGCAAATGCGACTTTGTTCAATAAATTGTGATTTTTACTTGCATATTATCATTTAACATTTATTAATTTTAGGCCTCTTTTCCTGTAACATATATATTGATTCCCATATAATTAAAAAATACTAATTTTGCGCGTTTTTTAGATTCCAAACCAAATCCAATGGAAGTAACCAGACTCTTTGATCTTCTAACTCACTACAAGGAGAAATTCAGGGAAAAAGACGATGCCCTGGCTGGTAAGGAAAATGGCAAATGGGTTAAATATTCCATCAACCAGTATATTGAAATCGCCGAGAATATCAGTTATGGTCTGCTTCAACTGGGTGTCAGGCCGGGGGATAAAATAGCCACCATTTCAAATAACCGTCCTGAATGGAATTTCCTGGATATGGGAGTTCTTCAGATAGGAGCTATACATGTTCCCATTTATCCCACCATCAGCGAATCCGATTATAAGTACATACTGACTCATTCTGAAGTGCAGTACGTGTTTGTCGCAGGCAGGGAACTGATGAGAAAAATACAGCATATCTTACCTGAAATTCCGAATATTAAAGGCGTTTTTTCTTTTACTCCCATTGAAGGCGCCAGGTCCTGGACCGAACTGACCGACCTTGGCAAGGCCAATCATGATCCGGAAAAACTGGAAAGCATCAAAAATTCGATTCGACCGGATGCCCTGGCTACCTTGATCTATACATCCGGAACGACGGGCAATCCAAAAGGCGTCATGCTGACACACCACAATATTCTGAGTAATGTCATGGGTGTCAAGCATATATTCCCGCTGGATGAGAACTGCAGGGGGGTGAGTTATTTGCCTTTATGCCATGTTTATGAGCGCATGGATATATATACCTATCATTACCTGGGCGTATCGATCTATTATGCGGAGAACATGGGGACCATTGCGGATAATATCCGGGAGGTGCGTCCCGAGGTTTTCACTACGGTCCCAAGGCTCCTGGAAAAAGTGTTTGACAAGATCATGGCAAAAGGCTCGCAGCTCAAAGGATTTAAAAAAGCCATCTTTCTCTGGGCAGTGCGTTTGGCCAACCATTATGAACTGGAGGGAAAAGGCTGGTTCTACCAGGCTCAGTTGCAGCTGGCCGATAAACTGGTCTTTGTGAAATGGCGGGAAGCCCTCGGCGGCCGTTTGCGCGTAGTGGTCTCCGGAGGTGCAGCCCTGCAGCCCCGCCTCGCCCGGATTTTTACGGCAGCAGGTATTCCTGTCCTGGAAGGTTATGGTTTGACCGAAACTTCCCCGGTGGTCGCCGTCAATACCCTCGAAAAAGGTTACAGAATGTTTGGAACCGTCGGAAAACCGCTGTATAATGTCGAAGTGAAAATTGCCGGCGACGGCGAGATCCTGGTTAAGGGACCCAACATCATGATGGGCTATTATAAAGAGCCGCAAATGACCGCCGAAGCAGTTGATTCCGCAGGCTGGTTTCATACAGGAGACGTCGGAAAACTTATGCCGGAAGGTCATTTGAAGATTACCGGAAGGAAAAAGGAGATATTCAAAACATCTCTTGGAAAATATATCAGCCCTCAGTTGCTCGAAAACAAATTCAAAGAATCACCGTTTATCGACGGTCTGCTGGTCCTTGGGGAAAATCAGAAATACGCCGCCGCCCTGGTGGTTCCGGATTTCTCACACTTACGCACCTGGTGCGAACACAAAGGGATCGGGTACACCTCCGATAAGGAAATGATCAAATCCCCGGAAGTGAAGAAACGATTCCGGAAGGAGATCGATCATTACAATAAGTTTTTCGGGGATACGGAAAGGCTCCACAATTTTGAACTGATCGATCACGAATGGAGCATTGAAACCGGCGAATTGACAGCCAATCTGAAATTGAAGAGATCTTATATTCTCACCAAATATAAAGATGAAGTCGAACGGCTCTTCAAGTAGCTTCAATGAAGGATCCGGTAGATCAACTCTTTTAAAAGTTCTCCTTCAACCGCCGAACCATTGTTCACCCCTTTAATCCGAAGGTCATATTCTCTCAGCAGGCTAATCACAGCCCTCGATTGCCGGAATGTATAGTTGGAGGCCGCATCTTCGAAATCTTTAATAAAGAATTGATTTACAGATAATTTAGAAGCTATGTTGGCCTTGCTTTTATCCTCCGTCTGATGATAGATCATCACCTTCATGAAATAGTTAAATAAAACCGTAATGACAACCACGGCCGGGTTGAGTTTCGGATTAGCGGCGAAATAATTGACGATCCGGTTTGCCTTCAGCACATCCCTTCTTCCAAGGGCATTCTGCAACTCGAAAATATTGTAATCCTTGCTGATACCGATATTTTTTTCAATGATGGCAGCATCTATGGTCATTCCTTCCGGAAGGTTGATCACCAGCTTTTCCAGTTCATTGATGATCCGGCTAAGGTCATTGCCCAGGTATTCCGCCAGTAACTGGCTCGCCTGAGGTGCGATCGGGAAACCCATCGACCGGATTTGTTCCTGTATCCAGCCCGGGATCTTATTATCAAATAACCTGGAAGACTCAAAAAGCACCCCGGCTTTATCCACCTGCCTGGCCAGGCTCTTCCTCTGGTCGACCTTCTTATACTTGTGGCTGATTACCAGAATGGTCGACTTGAGTGGTTTTTCAATATAACTGACCAGATCTTCGATCTTATCCAGGTCCTGTGCCTCTTTAACGATTATTACCTGATAATTCGACATCATCGGGAACCGCCGTGCCATGTCGATGACCGATCCCACATTCGTATCCCTGCCATAAACAACCGTCTGGTTAAACTCTTTTTCCGATTCTGTGAGCACAGTTTCTTCGATCAGGTCGGTGATCCTGTCGATAAAATAAGATTCCTCACCATGCAAAAGGTAGACAGGATAATAGATCTTCTTTTTTAAATCCGCAATAATCTGTTCGAAAGTCATATCAATCAGAATCTCAGGTGTTTAACAGTTAATCCGTTGTTTATCAACTGGTTCAGCGAATCGATCCCGACCTGAAGGTGAGTTTCCACAAAAGCATGATTGACCTGGCGATCGGTCTCCTCTGTTTTGATGCCTTCCGGGATCATGGGCTGGTCGGTTACCAGGAGCAATGCACCGGAGGGAATGGCATTATAGAATCCCACGATGAAAATGGTGGCGGTTTCCATATCAATAGCCATGCATCTGATCTGGCGCAGATATTCCTTGAAATCCTCATCGTGTTCCCATACTCTTCTGTTGGTCGAATAGACTGTCCCGGTCCAGTAATCCAGGTTAATATCCCGGATTGTCGTCGAAACGGCTTTCTGAAGGTTAAACGCCGGCAAGGCCGGCACTTCGGGCGGAAAATAGTCATTCGATGTACCATCCCCCCTGATGGCCGCAATAGGCAGGATCAGATCCCCTATTTCATTCTTTTTTTTCAATCCCCCGCATTTACCTAGGAACAACACCGCCCTGGGTTCAACGGCACTGAGCAGGTCCATGACCGTAGCGGCATTGGCGCTTCCCATACCGAAATTGATTATGGTAATTTCACCAGCCGTGGCATTCGGCATCGGCTTATCTTTTCCGATGACAGGCACATTGAATTTAACAGCAAATTTGTCAATATACAGATCGAAATTGGTGAGGAGTATATATTGACCGAAATCTTCCAGAGCGAGACCGGTATATCGCGGCAACCAGTTCTTTACGATTTCTTCCCTTGTTCTCATCTTTCCTTTTCAGGCAAAGGTAAGCTTTTCCATACTCTAGGATATCATCCATTCATTAAGTAATTTTGCAGGATCATTTTCCAATCAGGAAATAACCCCGGCAGATGCAGCTGAATTTCCCGGAATACCGCTTTCAATTACAAAAGAGTTCCCACCGGACCCTCATCTTTGATATTATCCGGAAAAAATTCGTGTCCCTTACTCCCGAAGAGTGGGTCAGGCAGCATGTGCTTCATTATCTGATAAGGGAAAAAAAAGTTCCTCCATCCCTCATCATGGTCGAATCGGAAATAAAGCTGTTCCATACCCGCAAGAGGTATGATATCGCCATTTTTGACCGGAATGGGAAGGCCCTGCTGGTGGTGGAATGCAAAGCTCCAACCGTTCCGGTGACCCAGGATGTGCTGGACCAGGTGGTCCGTTACAATATGGCTCTTAAAGTGAATTTCCTGATGCTGACCAACGGAGTGACCCATATTTTCTGCAAAACTGACCAGGAAAGCGGGAATATCAGGATCATTGAGGATCTTCCCGATTATTCCAGCCTGGTGGACCAGCCGGATCAAGAATAGGGATGACCTTTCGGCCATCCCTTCAGGATTAAATCTCCATCGTAAGCTCCAGGAATCTTTTATACGGGATAGCGATGAGGCTCTGTGCGCTGAGAGCCCCATTGGCCTGGCTTATCATTGAAACTTTTGCGGCTGTTTCTTCATCCGGCGCCTCATAGATATCCAGGAAATCATATTGCCCAAGCAATGCATAATGGCTTATAAACTTCACATCGGGGCATTTCTCCCTGACCTGATCCAACCAGGACCGGCCAATCCGTGCCCGGTCCTTCATATTACGGGTAACCTCGGGCGACAATTTGGTCAATAAAATATATGTTTGCATACGGCAGATATTTAGAGTCACTTCGTAAATAGAATCCATAAATATATGAAATTTCAGTGGATAATTCAAGTGTTTTTTAACTTTGATAGAATGATTTTAAATTAGTTTCTCATCCCATTCAGCTATGAAAAACGACATTGGCATCAAAAAAAATTATACATTTGCTAGCGATTAATCAAAAAGCATATGAACCTGAAATACACAGTAATCAAGGTGGTGCTTGGCATCATTATCATTGTTCTGGCTTACTTCTTGTATGAGAGCATCATGAGGCCGGTTCGCTTCAATAAAGCTGTGAACGAACGTGAATCCGTGGTGATTTCGCAATTGATCGACCTGAGGACTGCTCAGCAATTTTTCAGAAAGGAATACAACCGGTACACCAAGAACTTTGATTCCCTGATAACGTTCCTTCAAACCGGGGAAATTCCCGAGGTCCGGATGATCCCTGATCCGAATGATACGACGTTTACCAAGACCATTTATGATACGCTGGGATATGTTAAGGTAGCCGACTCATTATTCTCCAAAAGGCCCAATTTTGATATCAACGCACTGAGGTACATTCCGTTCTCGGGCAACCAGACATTTGAAATTGCCGCAGGAGAAGTGGAAAGAGGGGGTATCAAGGTCGGGGTATATGAAATAAAAGCCCATTATAACACTTACCTGAAGGGGCTTGACAGGCAGCAAGTCGTCAATCTGATCAAGAGCAAGGAAGATATTGAAAAATACCCGGGACTCAAACTGGGTTCGATGGAAGAGCCTTCCACCGACGGGAACTGGGAATAATCCTTACCTTTGGGAATGCCTGACGGATTCATCCGTGAGATAATCCCATTCCAAAATGAAGCCTTTCAAACTTTCTGACAGCCGGTTCGATCCTTCAGCAGCAAGGATGTCTGCCTATTTCAGCCGGCTTTTCATCCAGGCCGGTAAGGGATTTCTCCGGTACGCCTTACTGGATACGGATCGCCATTGTTTTATCGGCGCTGCCGATTACCGGACTACAAACGATTTTACTCCCGCGAAATGGCGAGAAGAGTTCGAACTGCTGATCGCCTCGGATGATTATCTTCAGGGCAAATACCCGGCTGTTGCCACCGGCCTTGAATCCCCCTATCATACTTTCGTGCCTTCCTCCTTTTTGGATAAGGATAAAATGACTCCACAACTGGCATTAAATTTTGATCTGCCGCAAGATCTTTGCTATCATGCGGATTTCATACCTGAAATCGATGCGTGGAATGTTGCGGGATTTGAAAATTGCCTGATCGATCCAATCAAGGAACATTTTCCGCAAGGGATCATCGTCCATGCCACTACTCCTTTATTGAAAAGATTCGCTATCGAAAATAAACAGCTTCCGGGTCCTTCAAGGTTATTGATTCATTTTTCGGGGAAGCAATTTCACCTGGCGGCCTTCTCCGATCAATCCTTCGTGTTTTTCAACACGTTCCGACACGAATCATACGAAGATATCCTTTACTATACCCTTTATACGGCCGAACAGCTCAGGTTCCGAGGAGAAGAGACCACGGTACGGTTGAGTTCAGATGAAGTGATTGATCCGGAAGTAATCAAGTTACTCAGGGAATTCCTGCCGAACCTGGGATTCATCACACGGCCGGATGGAATCCTGTACAGCCCCATGCTCGATTTTCAGGACTACCAATATGTTTCGTTATTCAGTCTTGCATTATGCGGATCATAAGGGGTACACACGGGGGCCGCAAAATCCTTCCGCCCTCAAACCTGCCAGTCCGGCCTACCACTGATCTGGCCAAGGAAAGTCTATTCAATATCCTGGAGAACCACATCTATTTTGAAGATCTCCAGGTACTTGACCTATTTGCCGGCACCGGTAGTATTTCGTATGAATTTGCTTCCAGGGGCAGCAAATCCGTACTGGCAGTGGATATCAATCCCAGGTGCGTGAAATTCATTTCGGAAACAGCCATTAAAATGAATTTCAGTCAATTAAGAGCCATCCGCACGTCGGCCTTCAGTTTCCTTCAAAAAAACAGTGCCCAGTACGACCTGATCTTTGCCGATCCGCCCTATGACCTGGAAAGCATTGAAATGATCGCAGAGTTGGTCATATCACGATCTTTATTAAAAGACGGGGGCTGGCTGATCATTGAACACGATAAATCCCATGATTTCGCTTCATTTCCTGGATTTCATCAGGTAAGAAATTACGGAAAAGTGAACTTCAGTTTTTTCAGGCAATAAAAAAGCCATCCTGACAGATCAGAACGGCTTTTTATCTGGAATGAGTACAACTTTAATATTCATCTTCATGGAAGAAAAAATCTTCCTTGGTCGGATAATCAGGCCAGATGTCCTCAATGCTCTCATAAATATCTCCTTCATCCTCAAGCTCCTTCAGGTTTTCAATAACCTCCGCAGGGGCTCCTGAACGAATGCACCAGTCGATTAACTCTTCCTTGGTGCAGGGCCAGGGAGCATCTTCCAGTTTTGAAGCTAATTCCAACGTCCAGTACATAGCTCGGCAGTTTGATTAATTTAGTGCAAAAATAGAAAGTTTTACATAAAAGTCAAGAAGAAAATACAGGTGTCAATATTTACCTTAAATCCTTGCTTTCCAATGAGTTTCGGGAGCATTGAAATCTTTCCCCAGCCTTCTGGCCAGGACAAAAAGGTAATCCGACAGTCGGTTCAGGTAAGGAATGACCAATTCAGGAACTGTTTGCGACTGACTGAGGCGGATGGTGAGTCGTTCGGCACGCCGGCAAACCGTTCGGGCAACATGACAAAAAGAGACCACGGGATGGCCTCCGGGAAGGATAAAATTTTTCAGTTCCGGCAACACGTCATTCATCGTATCAATCTCTTTCTCCAGAAGCTCTATGTCACTCTCGAGTATCACCGGCAGATTGACGGGTGTTGTGGAATCAGGATCAAGGGCGATAAGCGACTCGGCGGTAAAAAGCCGGTCCTGGATTTCCATCAGTATCTCCTTAAAATGTGGTGCAATATCATGGTCGCGGATCAGGCCAATATATGAATTCAATTCATCGATGGTGCCATACGCTTCAATTCTCGGGTGGAATTTCGGGACACGAGTACCTCCGATCAGGGAAGTTTGGCCTTTATCGCCGGTTTTGGTATAGATTTTAAATCCCGATCCCATGCTGATTCATTGGTTTTGCAAAATCTTAACAATCCGGTGCGACATTTGTTTCATAACGGTGTCAGTTGGGATGGTGGCGGAGAGAATAGACTTCTTTATTTTTTTCATCGGAGGCGATATTACCGTCGATCAGGCGGACAATCCGATGGGCATAACGGGCAATACTTTCTTCATGGGTGACCAGGATTATGGTGTTGCCGGCCTGGTGGATATCTTCGAGAAGCCCCATGATTTCATCGGATGTCCGGGAATCAAGGTTACCGGTCGGTTCGTCAGCCAGGATCAGGGAGGGATTGTTAACCAGGGCACGGGCCGTAGCGACGCGCTGTCGCTGACCACCGGAAAGCTCATTCGGTTTGTGGTTCATCCGGTCAGCCAATCCTACAGCCTCAAGGGCTTTCTTAGCTTTTTCGATCCTTTCGGCTTTGGAATACCCGGCATAAACGAGCGGGAGCATCACATTCTCCAAAGCTGTAGATCTGGGTAAAAGATTGAATGTCTGAAAGATAAATCCAATTTCCTTATTCCGGATCTCTGCCAGGGAATTATCGTCCAGTTTACTGACATCGAAATTATTCAGGTAGTAGGAACCGGATGTTGGCGTATCCAGGCAACCCAGAAGGTTCATCAGGGTAGACTTGCCTGATCCGCTGGGACCCATCAATGCAACGAATTCATTCTTATTGATCACCATAGTAACGCCCCTGAGGGCCCTCACTTCTTCTGAACCAACCTTGAAATGGCGCCTGATTTCCGCCAGCCTGATAACTTCATTATTCATAGTGGTTACTTTCTGTCGACAAAATTATAAAACTTTCATAGATACCTGAGCCTGAAATGTTCCTTCGACGATTCTTTACGAAAGAATAGCCATCCCCAGTGATAAAAATCAAGGCTGATGGTAACGTCCTTCCTTCGAATCAGTTCCTCCCAGGCTTCTTCCATGCCAGGGGAAGAATGGATGTCATCGATTACGAAGACCGAGTCATTATGCAAAAACGGTCTGCACCGCTCGAAATTGGCTAATACTGCTGACTTCCTGTGGTCGCCATCAAGGTATACCAGGTCAACCTGCCCGAGTTTTTCCAGGGCCTCTCCTATTCGATCTTCAAATCTTCCGGTCAGGATTTCCACATCGGCTGCCCCGGCATCGGCCAGGTTTGATTCTGCCAACCGGGACAGTTCAGGACAACCTTCCAGGGAAATGACCCTGGCAGGACCGACCTGAAGCGCCAGGTATGCCGTTGTCAAACCGAGGGAAGTGCCCAGTTCCAGGATATTCCCTGACCTTGTATATTTTACAAGATGATGCAACCGGAGGGCATGTTTGCGAGCGGTAACCGAGCTCCGCGCCAGGGTACTGACCCTGACCGGATAGACTGCCTGGCCGGCCTCACCCGCACCTTTCCCAAAATCGGTCTTCAGAATGATTTCCCTACTGTTGCGGCATTTTTCCCGGATCGATTCAATCCGGTCCAGCCCCGGTTCCCTTTTACCGTTAATAATGACACCATCGATCAATGAATATAAAAAAGGAGAATGGATACGGTACCGGGTACCTGAACGCCCTAAAAAATCCGCCAGCCGGCAGGCCCTCCAGACCTTTTCAGAGTATCTTTCAATCAAGGGCTATTTTATTGATATAAAACACAGTGCGTTCATTTTGGTTTGTCAGCAGGTTATTCTGGATGCTGTGATAGCCATAAGCCAGGAAATACTGGTCGTACCAGTGTATGATGGTATTGAAACCTGCTGCCGTGATGCGATCGCCGGTATGGGACGTCTCCAGGTCCATCCTTGAAAATCCCACCAATTCTGTATTTTCCAGGTACACCCTGTAGGACAGGCGGAAGCCATCGTTATAAAATAGCAAAGAAGGCTCCCCGTCAAAATATGAAGCTGATCTTTTCAGCAATTGGCCACTGGGGGAAATATTGACTTCCAGGCTGTTGTCCCATTTAAGTTCGCCATCAAATCCAAATCCTGCCAGAATGGTATTAAAAATCCTGAACCCATCGAAAACCGTATAGGTTTGTGTGACCGGACGGCCCCAGTAATCGTAGGAAATATCGCTGACCGTGCGGAACTCAGGATAAAATGCCTCCATAAGCAAGACCAGGGAAGAATCCTTTACGATCGGATCGTGGAACAGGAGCTCATAATTAACGGAGTACTCGTTGGTCTCCCTTACTTTCTTTTTCTGAAGCCGATAGTAGTCCCGGGCGCTGACTCCAGCTTTCAGGTTGTTGAACTCCATGAAATTATAATAATAAATGAAATCCTGCCTGTTGTGAATGAACCTGGTCGAAAACAATCCGGCGGATTCCACGCCAAAATACTCGTTTACGTTCGGAATCCTGGATATCATGTTCCCATATGCTCCGAGGATCATGATGCTGGTATCGGGAAGGCAATAGATCCTTCCGGTATTCAGGGATTTACCCTCGAGGTTAGGCATTACGGGAAGGTCATAAATGAAACGGCCGGTGGTATCCAGGACCAGTAACATCATTTTATTCTGCTTTCTTTCCAGGTAGTTGTTCACCACGCATAACAACTGATGTCGTGATTTATCCAGGACAATATCATCGATGAAATTCTGATCGGGATAAATGATTTGGAATGGAGAAACAGAACCGTTTCCTAAGTCGATGAAATAAATGCCTGCCTGTTCATTTTTAACGTTCAACGCAACATAGGCCCTGGACCCTTCAATGATCAATTCCCTGAAATCAGCCTCGGCCGGCAGAACACCCCGGATGTTGTAAGAAACTCCCTGAGCCAGGTCCATCCGGATCAGATCGTAATTTTCATTCCCGGATTTTATTTTTCCACTGTTCATAAAAAAAAGGAACAGGATAGAATCTTTTAAAATGTATTCCTTGAATTCGACACCCATCAAAACCGGGATATTCACATTCCAGGATTCTTCGAGTTCAGGGTTGAAAAAAGTGAAATACCAGCTTTTGGCAGATTCCCCGGCAAAGTCCTTCGTTTCGAAAAACACCAGTATCCCTCTGTCATCGCAGGGTACAACCTGATAGATATTGCTGTTGAGTGCCGCTTCGAGTTCAATCCTGACCAGGCCACCCTGGCTGTTGACCAGGAATGGAAATAGTGCCAGAAAAATCAGCAAGAAATTTCTCATGGTGTAATAACGGGCAGCACAAAGTTAATATTATAAAAATAACCGACAGGTAGGCCTGCCGGTTATTCAAAAATTTAGGGAAAATATATTGAGTTGTTACTTGACTTCTTCGAAGTCGACATCCGTTACTTCGCCATCGTTCTTTCCACCCGATTGCTGTCCATCCTGAGGTCCCTGCTCGGTACCGGGCTGTTGCTGAGCGCCCTGAGCGCCCTGGTACATTTCGGTGGAAGCTTTCTGCCATTTTTCATTCAGATTGTTCATGGCCGTGTCAATGGCAGCGATATCCTGGCTCTTGTGGGCTTCTTTCAGCTGGTTGAGGGCCGATTCCAGATCGCTCTTATAAGCCGGAGGAATTTTATCGCCATAATCCTTCAGTTGTTTTTCAGTCTGGAAGATGAGGGCATCGGCCGCATTGAGTTTATCGGCTCTTTCCCGGGCTTTTTTGTCTGCATCGGCATTTTCCTGGGCTTCCCGTTTCATCTTTTCGATTTCATCCTGGTTCAGGCCTGAGCTGGCTTCGATGCGGATTTGTTGGGAACGGTTGGTAGCTTTGTCCTTGGCTGAAACGTGAAGGATCCCGTTCGCGTCGATATCAAAGGTCACTTCGATCTGAGGGATCCCGCGGGGAGCCGGTGGGATGCCATCGAGATGGAAACGGCCAATACTTTTATTTTGCGCCGCCATAGGCCTTTCCCCCTGTAATATGTGAATTTCCACGGAAGTCTGGCTATCGGAAGCCGTGGAGAAAGTCTCCGACTTCTTAGTAGGGATAGTGGTATTGGATTCGATCAGTTTGGTAAAAACGCCACCGAGTGTCTCGATTCCCAGTGAAAGAGGGGTAACGTCGAGAAGCAGGACATCCTTCACTTCCCCGGTCAGCACTCCACCCTGGATAGCCGCACCTACGGCGACCACTTCGTCCGGATTGACACCCTTTGAAGGTTCCTTTCCGAAGAAATCCCTGACGATCTTCTGGATAACCGGAATACGCGTCGAGCCGCCCACCAGGATCACTTCGTCGATGTCATTGGCTGTCATTCCGGCATCTTTCAATGCGGCACGGCAGGGTTCCATGGTCATCTGGACATATTTATCGATCAATTGCTCAAACTTGGCCCGGGTCAGTTTTCTGACAAGGTGTTTGGGCATCCCGTCAACCGGCATGATATACGGCAGGTTGATTTCCGTTTCGGTCGAGCTGGAAAGTTCTATTTTGGCTTTTTCCGCCGCCTCCTTGAGCCTTTGCAGGGCCATGGCGTCTTTCTTCAGATCCACCCCTTCATCTTTCCGGAATTCTTCGGCGAGCCAGTCAATGACTGTCTGGTCGAAATCATCTCCGCCGAGATGTGTATTTCCATTGGTGGATTTTACTTCAAACACGCCATCTCCAAGCTCCAGGATCGAAATATCGAAAGTTCCGCCACCGAGGTCAAAAACAGCGACTTTCAGATCGCGGTTCTTTTTGTCCAGGCCATAGGCAAGGGCCGCGGCCGTAGGTTCATTGATGATGCGGCGGACCTTCAGGCCGGCAATTTCACCGGCTTCCTTGGTAGCCTGGCGTTGAGAATCACTGAAATAGGCTGGCACCGTGATCACTGCTTCCGTGATGGTCTGCCCCAGATAATCTTCCGCGGTCTTCTTCATTTTTTGCAGGACCATGGCAGAGATCTCCTGGGGAGAAAAGAACCGGTCGTCGATTTTAACGCGGGGAGTGTTATTGTCGCCGCGGACCACTTCATAGGGAACGCGATTTATCTCTGTAGAAACCTGGTCAAAAGTTTCTCCCATAAATCTTTTAATGGAGAAAACAGTGCGTTTGGGGTTAGTAATGGCCTGCCTCTTAGCCGGATCGCCAACTTTTCTTTCATTATTGTCCGTAAAAGCAACGATCGAAGGCGTGGTACGTCTGCCTTCGCTGTTGGGGATAACCACCGGTTCGTTGCCTTCCATGACCGCAACGCAGGAATTGGTGGTTCCAAGGTCTATTCCTATAATCTTTCCCATAAATATCTTAAAAGTTAAATGATTCGAGTTTTCCTTAAACCGTCAATCATTATGCCAAGGATGAACTTCTGCCATTGAGTGACAAAACGTCAGGATTTGAAGGAAAGTGAAGGATGAATTGATGACTTAAAAGACAAATTTCAATTCCGGAGCAAGTTCCTTAATATCTTCAATGGTTTCCAGGCCAACTTTCTTATTGCGAATATTTTTAAAGCGGCTGGAGAACAGGCCAATGCCATTGGTGATATTGGTATAATCAGGTTTATCCTGGACGATGCTGTTCGAAGGCTCGTTCACTTCCATGTAAGTGTTGAAATCATTGGCAGCAACGGCTATGATAACATCCACCGAATTGGTATAGCGTTCTTTTACATTGGCTTCCTGGCCGGCATCGGTATATGGGATCCGGTCTTTGATGATAGTGTAGAAGCTGTTATTATTGTATGAAATGGACAGTTCATCCCCTCCGTCATCATCTACTGATTTTTTGGTTCCAAGGGCCCAATCCATGTATTTGTAAACCGTATCGGGCGAATCCATTAAAACTTCCTTGTAATGGAACCGAATCACTACTTCATACCGGCGTCCGTTTTTTGCAGAGTTCCATTCGACTGAACCTTCCGTATCAGGCTTGAACTGAATAAACTTTGAACCGGCGCTGGGTTTAGTGATCGAGAAATCATTCACCAGGTTCGTCGACGCAGTAATTGTATCGCCATGAACATAAACGGTCAGCCTGTAATTATGGTCCTGATCGGGTTCGTAGGGAGTAAAATAAATGATCTGGTAAGGATTATAAAATGTCCCGTCTTCCTTATTTTGAATGGTAATAGTGTCCAGTTCATAGGATCTGACGAGAGCAGTGCCATTGAATTCTTCGATCAGTGCCGTCAGGCCGTTCACATATTCGCTGGAATCTTCTATTTTGGCCATTTCCAGGACGTTTCCATCACCCAGGAAGGCTTTGTTGATTTTAATAAGAACAGAGTCTTCACCCTGATCGAGGAGGCCGTAAACGACCGTAATGTCCTGGTAAGGGGCATTGATATCGAAATCTTCTTCACAGGATATGAAGTAGACGCTGACAAAAACAGGAAGCAGAAGGAGCAGTAGTTTTTTCATTCGTAAATTTTGAAGCTGCAAAATTAGTTCAACTGGCTTTATGAAAGACCATCTCAGGTAAAATCTTTTTACTTTTGTTTAATTATTGAAGATAAATTTCTTAGATATGATACAAGATTCCAAAAAATACGCCAAGATAACCACACACGTTCTACAGGAAATGAAACTTAAGTCGGAGAAGATCGCCATGCTTACGGCCTATGACTTTTCATTTGCCACTATACTGGATGAAGCCGGCATCGATGTGATACTTGTCGGCGATTCAGCCTCAAACGTGATGGCGGGTCATTCCACGACCTTACCTATAACCCTCGACCAGATGATTTACCATGCCTCCTCGGTGATGCGGGCGGTAAAGCGGGCACTGGTTGTGGTCGATCTGCCATTTGGCACCTACCAGGGAAATTCCAAGGAAGCGTTGAATTCTGCCATTAAGATCATGAAGGAGTCGGGTGCCAATGCAGTGAAGATGGAAGGGGGAAAAGAGATCCTGGAGTCTATCGACAGGATATTGTCAGCGGGTATCCCGGTTATGGGCCACCTGGGGCTCACTCCCCAGTCGATCAATAAATTCGGAACTTACGTGGTAAGGGCTACCGACGAAGCGGAGGCGGAGAAACTGAAGCGCGATGCCGGGTTACTCGAGAATGCCGGTTGTTTTGCCATCGTACTGGAGAAGATCCCGGCCATGCTGGCCCGGCAGGTTACTGAGAACATCAAGATACCGACGATCGGAATAGGAGCCGGTCCGCACGTGGATGGACAGGTGCTGGTCCTGCACGACATGCTGGGGATCAACCTCAAGTTTTCTCCCAGGTTTTTAAGGCGTTATCACAATCTGAACGAAGAAGTGACCGGTGCGGTCCAGGGGTACATCCATGACGTGAAGACGCTGGATTTCCCGAATGAGAAAGAACAATACTAGTTTCTGGTTTCTAGTTTCTGGTTTCTAGTTTGTTTTTAGGGAGAATTTTGTTTGGATCAGAAATATTTGTATCTTTGCAGCCGCAAAAACAATACTGCGGGGTGGAGCAGTGGTAGCTCGTCGGGCTCATAACCCGAAGGTCATCAGTTCGAATCTGGTCCCCGCTACAAGGAATGAACCCAACCAACAAGACAGGTTGGGTTTTTTATTGGTGCCGTCGGGCTCATATCCACCGGCTGGCGGACATCAGTTCGCCTGTCCGCCTTTTGGCGGTAATCTGGTCCCTGCTTAAAAGACAATAGATTGCATCAAAGCAGGAAATAAGGCTGGTAATCCAGGTCGAAGAATTAATAATGCCACTGATTCACAGATTACTTTTTGCAATTAGCATATTATAATCTGTGAATCTGTGGCTGTAATGAGGCTGAAGGTACAACCTCTTACTGAATGCGAATAAATATCAATATTAATCTGCCCGGATGAATTTTCCGGTGATAACCTCCTTATCGGTCTTCAATATATAGATATATACTCCTTCTGGCAGCGTTTTGCCGTAATGGAATAGCCTGACATCTCCACTTTCGATCATTCCATTATAAATCCGGCTAAGCAAACGGCCCGATGTTGTATAAACCTCCAGGTTGACTTTGGAACTTTCTGCCAACTGTACTTCAAAAGTCACAGGCCCGGAAGCCGGATTGGGATAGACAACCACCTGGGAACTGTTTGCAAGTCCATTGTCCGCCAGGTTAGCTTCATCAGACTTCGCATGTGCCATTCCGACCTGAATTTTACCGCCGTCAAGGGTTTGCGGGACAGTGGTTCCTCCAGACCAGTTGCTCGTGAACCATATTCCGGATCCTCCATTGCCAGCTAACTGCACACTGATCCTGTCAAATTCCCCCGAATTTTCTGATGTGCATTCCCATGCTGTGACTTCAAGGCTCAAGTTTCCTCCCAGGCTCACCGCACCACCAGGCAAAAGCACTTTCAGATTCGCTTTGGTGTTGATCGTTGCTTTATTGAAAGTCAAATCACCTTCAACAACTGTCTCAGCAACAATGGAATTGATGGCATTGCTTCTGATCTGATAATTGTTGCCATCAACACCGCGGTAGATCACATTTACTTTTCCCTGGAGGTTTTTGCCGCTTTTGTTCCATTTCATGACCAGTCCAAAGTTCATCCGTTTTCCGGCATTGTTCATTCCGGGATAAAGCCCGGATGTATTGGTCATGATGATGTTTCCACCTCCTGTAACATATTCTCCACCCGGCATTGCAATGGTAACATTGACGGGGGTTCCTATATCGCCACAATAATAATTACCAGCTTCGGCCCAAACCGTGTATGTCCTTCCGCCACCATTTTGCTCTGCCTGTGTCAATGTCCCTACTATGTCGGTAGTAACAAAACCTTCCTGCAGATTCGCGGGATCGATCAAACCGACAGGTATTTCAGGGGTGCCAAGTATAGCGCCGAATTCATCATTTTCAGTAAATGTTATGTCTGCGTTCCTGATTTCACCCCTGGACAGGTCATTGGCATCGACGACAAAAGCGGATAATGCCGCCATAAAGTCGCCATTGTTAGGATTGGCTGAGAAATATTCCCCTCCGGTATACGTGACTTCTGCATCTTCGCAGGTAATGTCGAGGACCTCTCCAGGGTTAGAAATTTCAAAATTGCTGTTTACCTCAAGCAGCACGGCAGTTACATCATGCGGTCCCGGAGACATCTGACCAACAGGCGGTGTACCGAAAGGTACCGGTTCTAGGAGCGCTACATCTTCCAGCGTGGCTGTCAGATCTGATCCTGAAATTGCAAACGAAACATCACCCATGTACTGGGTGCCAATGTATATTTCAGCTCCTGTAGCTGCCCATTCTCCGCAGGTATATCCATCTTCAATGGTTATGATTATATCAACAATATCACTGTACTGCTGTGGATTTGGGATGACCGTTATCACCGCAGTGACCTCCTTTTTAGTTACGGTAAGCGTAGCCGGATCGGAAATGTCAGTGCCGCAGACATTTGTGAAGACTGCCCGGTATTGATAACCGTCCATATCAAGCGTGATGCAGGAAAGTTCTAATGATAAATTTGTTTCACCTCCCAAATCAAAGAAATTCGAACCTCCGTCGGTGCTCCTCTGCCACTGAACTGTCGGTGCGGGAACGCCATTTGCTGCAGCAGAAAAAGATACATCGTCTCCCCATTGGGCAACAACGTCAGCAGGGTGAGTTGTAACAACCGGTGCAGTATTTACAAAAATATAATCCGTTTTTTCTTCTGTGTCGGATCCATAGGCATTGGTTGCTTCCAGGGTAACGGTGTAATAGCCGCCCGCATTGAAAATAACCTGAGGATTTTGGGATGCGGCACTGGTGCCACCAGCAAAGGAGACTGTAGCAGGGGAAAACGACCATGACCATGAAGTAGGTTCATAATCAGATTCATCCGTGAAATTCACGATATCGCCGGAACAAGGATTGGTATCGTCAGCAGAGAATTCAGCTACCGGAGGACAGCCCATGAAACACAGCGAGATCGTAAAGGCGCCATTATCCTCTGAGATAAAGGCAAGGGGTTTACCTGTATCATCTCCGGCCCACGATTTCGAACCCGGCAGCGTGGCATCAGTAAACTCCGTGACATTGCCCGATCCTGGAAACGGCGTATCCATGCTGTTAATATCGCCATAACTCGCCGGTGATGCTGTCGGGTTCTGGCCAGCATCAGCACATACAGGGTAAAACTTCTGGGGATGAGTGACATTGATACTGCCACCGTCAACATCGCTATGCACATGATAAACCAATAATCCATGTCCTGGATTTTCTGTATCAAAGCCAAGCTGTTGCCGGTTTTCCATCAGGAAATATTCATCGGCAGTTGGAGTATTATAACGGTAAAATTGGTTGTTATTCAGCGCTGAGTTTAAAATGGTCAGCTCTGTCTGGGCATTCAGAGTTGTGATACTGGACCAGCCGAATAAATAAGCTTTCACGTAAGGGTTGTAATGCGCCGGGCAGTCCCTGTCGCCGTTAAAATTGCCACTGGCCATAACATCCCATGAACCGCTGCCGGAATACTGGCCTCCGTCTTCATAATCGGTATCATAGAAATCCGGTGCTCCCAAAACATGTCCGAATTCGTGACAAATGTTACCTATCCCTGAAATATCGGTTCCTGAATTACCTTTAAATTCGGCTGAACAAGAGTATGAGCTGACATTCACCCCATCGAGGTTGACCGCAGCAATAGACGATGCGTGGTACCATATGCAGTTTGCCCCACCGCCTTCAGCTTCATTGTAGCCGGCATATATGATGTATACCCCATCAACGTTGCCATTAGAATCATTGTCATAATCCGAAAAGTCAACATCGGCATCGGCAAAATTAACCGCCTCCGTAACCAGTTCCTTGACGTTTATGTCTTTATCATCACCACTGTTCTGGCCATAATAAGCATGAGTGTTCGAAGCCTGGTAAGGGCCCGCTACATCGACAGTCAAATGGAACTGGCCATAGGAACATTCTTCATAATAGTCTTTAACACTTCCGTACGTCCCATAACCAACCTGGTTGAAAAGGTTGTTAAAATTTGCCTGGGTTTCGGTAAATGCCATGTCTGAAAATCCTATTAATATACACACAAGCTTTGCATTTCCGATGGTTGGAAAAGCATTGGTACCCCGGATCGCATTTTGCAAATCAGTGATCTTTTTAATATGATTTACCTGAGAACTGCTAAAGAACATGTTCTTCTGAATTTTCATCAGAAAAGTATTTTCCAGCGTTGTCCTTTCAGCAATGTCGTGAGCCTTCTTCCCCGACGGAATCAATTCACCCGTCAGGTTACGGACCGCATATTCATAGACCCCATCATCATTATAGAGCAAGGTATAACCATCAACTGTAATTGCCCAGCTGAAGTTTTCATCACCTTTCAATATAACGGTAATAGTCGTACCATCCGGTTGATCCATTTTTATGGGATAAGGATATGCCATACCTGCAAATGTATCTTCGATGAGTAATGATGTGCTTACTAACATTATCAATGTTAAGAGATATATTTTTTTCATATTGTTACTTTTTATTTAATAGAATTAGAAAATTACACGCGTTTTTAACACTTGAGCGTTTCAACTCCGAATAAAATCCTATCGGAATTTATAGCCATTTGACATTTTCCCGGCTTTTCATCAACCTCCTTTCATTTATTGAAAACCCGAATATCCCATACCATCTGATCCTGCAACCCGGTTCAATGGCTGCATGTTTTGCTCTTAATTGAGAAAATCATACATTGCGATGAGGGCGCCGGGTCATTTTTAACAATTGTCGATTAAGGGACCGATTTAATAAGGCTTTCATGATATTTATGATCATTTAAAAAAATACATTTATGTGCCCAGGACTAATGCAAGCCTGAGTACGAAAGTCATTTAAATTGGTGGTGGCTAATCTTTCGGAAAGAACGAAGATAAATTAACAGAGAGGTGGAATTCAATTATTTAACAGTTTATTAAGAAAATAGTTATGGATACTGAGGAGCGCTGCAAGGAGGGAAACGTCAGATTCAATCGCGGTAAGACAACCAGGCCCGACCGGCCTGAGGTCAATAAATAAAAAGAGGGTGCTCTATTTTGAGACACCCTCTTTTCGCGTTAATACAGATCTGGGGTGCGCCAGCAATCTTCACCTAAGTATGCGCACCAATGACTAAAAAAAGTGAGACGATTTACACAATTTGATATTTCCAGGTACTGCTTAATCCTCCAGGTACCCGAATTTCCCGGCATGGAAATCCTGGTAGGCCTGCTGCAGTTCTTCCCGGGTGTTCATGACGAAAGGCCCGTGTGCCGCGATGGGCTCGCCGATCGGTTCCCCGCTCATGACCAGGACGATAGAATCCTCAGTGGCCTGGACCGTGAACTCCTCCCCTGCATTTTCAAACAATGCCAGGTTGTCTCCCGGAACACTGTCAGTTTCATTAACAATGATGCTGCCTTCGATCACCAGTAAGGCGGTATGGTAGTTCTCCGGAAAAGAGAACCGGGCTTTTCCACCCTGGTTCAGCCTGGCATTCATCAGGTTGATGGGAGAAAAAGTGCTGGCAGGTCCTTTGACATCAAAATAATTGCCTGCAATGACTTCAATGGTTCCCGCATTTCCCGGAAGAACAGCCTTGCCCATTTCAGCGTTGGTGATGGCCTGGTATTTCGGGGCAGACATTTTGTGCCTGGCCGGGAGGTTCACCCAGAGCTGGACCATATGGAACTCCCCGCCTTTCCGGCTGAATTCTCTTTCATGATATTCCTTGTGAAGGATACCGGAGGCAGCGGTCATCCACTGCACTTCGCCTTCGCCGATCACACCGCCGCCGCCCTGACTGTCGTGGTGGGCGATACGTCCTTTGTAAGCGATGGAAACTGTTTCAAAACCACGGTGCGGGTGGACCCCCACTCCTTTCGGCCGATCCGATGGAGGAAAGGTATGTTTAGCGTTATAATCCAATAAGATGAACGGATCCATCCGTTCCATATCCAGCCGGTAACCGCCCGGGATAAAATTATGCACCCGGAACCCATCGCCGACCCAGTGGATCGCAGGCGGTGACATAACCAATTCAATGCTCTTCGTTTTCATGCCATAATAAACATCCGGAACCAAGAAATGTTTTTTCTCCGGCCACTTCCTTCCGTTTTCCAAGATCCAGAACATAGGTTCCTTTTTCCTACCTTTGCTAAAAACTCCTGCATGTCACACAGATCCGGCTTCGTAAACATCATCGGCAAGCCCAATGTCGGAAAATCTACACTGATGAACGCGCTCATCGGGGAAACCCTTTGCATCATCACGCCAAAGGCACAGACAACCCGGCACCGGATCATTGGGATTGTCAACGGCGAGGACTACCAGGTGGTGTTTTCGGATACACCGGGGATCATTGAGCCCCAGTACAAAATGCAGGAAGCTATGATGCATGAAGTGGAGGGGGCCTATGAGGATGCCGACGTGCTGGTTTATTTGGTCGAAGTGGGTGAAAATGCGACATCCAGTGACCTGACCGACAAAATCAAATCACTTGGATACCCTCTTGTGCTGGTCATCAATAAAATAGACCTGGCCGACCAGGCTATGGCTGAAACTAAAATGAAGGCATGGCAGGAAATCTTTCCGGAAGCCGATATCGTTCCGGTCGCCGCCCTTCATGACATGAATATCCAATCGGTCTTCAATCATATCCTGGATAAATTACCCGAAAGCCCTCCTTATTACGACAAAAACACCCTGACGGATAAATCGGAGAGGTTTTTCGTGGCTGAAAAGATCAGGGAGAAGATCCTCCTGAATTATAAAAAAGAGATCCCATACTCGGTGGAAGTAGCTGTAGATCAGTTTAAAGAGAAGGACGAACTGATCCACATCATCGCTTATATATATGTTGCCAGGGAATCGCAAAAAGCCATCCTGATCGGTCATGAAGGCCAGGCAATCAAACGGGTGGGCATGCAGGCCAGGGCTGACCTTGAGGCCTGGCTCGGCAGGAAGATATTCCTGGAACTGAGTGTAAAAGTTGTAAAAGACTGGCGTGACAGCGAAAAGGACCTCCGCAGGTTCGGATATGATGTCTGATTGAAAATTCATCACTACCTTTGCGCCATGCCTAATATCATTGCTATTGTCGGACGCCCGAATGTCGGGAAATCAACTTTTTTCAACAGGCTCATTAAAAGCCGTGCCGCTATTGTGGATGAAACCGCCGGGGTTACCCGCGATCGCCATTACGGTAAATCAGACTGGAACGGGGTTGAATTTTCAGTCATTGATACAGGCGGATACGTGCTTGGTTCAGAAGATGTGTTCGAAGAGGAGATCCGGAAACAGGTGGAACTGGCTATCGATGAATCGGATGTGATCGTTTTTATGGTGGATGTCAAAGATGGTCTTACGGGATTGGATGAGGACGTGGCCCGCCTGTTACGTAAATGCGGCAAAAAAGTATTCCTGGCAGTCAATAAAGTAGATAACACTCAACGGACACAGGACATTCACGAGTTCTATAAACTTGGGCTGGGGGAAGTGTTCGGCATTTCAGGCATGAATGGCAGCGGTACGGGAGAATTACTCGACGAGATAGTCAAGGAATTCAGGGACACGGTAGCCGTTGAAATTCCCGACCTGCCTAAAATAGCGGTGGTAGGCCGTCCAAACGTCGGGAAATCATCGCTTATCAATGCCTTGCTGGGGGAAGAACGCAATATCGTAACCCCTGTCGCGGGCACCACCCGGGATACGATCTACACTCCTTATCATGCTTTCGGATTTCAGTTCCTGCTGGTGGACACAGCCGGACTTCGCAAAAAAGGCAAGGTCACCGAGAATATCGAATTTTATTCCGTCATGCGTGCTATCCGCGCCATCGAACAGAGCGACATTTGCCTGTTGCTGCTGGATGCCAAAGAAGGCATTGAGGGCCAGGACCTGAACATCCTGCGGCTCATCGAGAAAAACCGCAAGGGGGTGGTCATCCTGGTCAATAAATGGGACCTGGTAGAAAAGGATAATAAAACCATCAAGGATTTTGAAAATTATATCCGGTCCAGGACCGCGCCCTTCACCGACATACCCATCGTATTCACCTCTGTGATAACAAAGCAGCGTATATACAAGGCCATGGACCTTGCCAAGCAGGTATACGAGAACCGCAGCCGCAAAATTTCCACTTCTAAGCTGAATGAGCTTCTTCTGCCCATAATTGAAGCGTATCCCCCGCCTCAGTATAAAGGCAAATTCGTCAAGATCAAATACATTACACAATTGAAGACGGCCAATCCGGCCTTTGTTTTCTTCTGCAACCTGCCACAATACATCAAGGAACCTTATGAACGGTTCATTGAAAACAAACTCCGGGAGAATTTTAATTTCACCGGTGTCCCGATACAGATCTATTTCCGGCAAAAATAAAAATCATGCCTTTTATCATCAAGGAAGATACAGGAAGTATCCGCATCGACAAGTGGCTCTGGGCCGTGCGGGTCTATAAGACCCGGACCCTGGCATCGGACGCCTGCAAAGCCGGAAAAGTCAGGATCAACGGGCAAAGCGTGAAACCCTCCAGGGAAATCCGTCTGCAGGATGAAATAGCGATCAGCCTGGGCGTATGCACCAAGACCGTCAAGGTGCTCGGATTGATCCACAACCGCGTGTCAGCTGCAATGGTTCCCCAATATATGGCAGACCTCACCCCTGATTCCGAATACGAAAAACTGAAGATGCAGCATGAAATAAAGACCGAATTCCGGCCAAGGGGCATTGGACGCCCGACCAAAAAACAACGCAGGCTGATCGACAAACTCAAGAATACCAAAGATTTCAATTAATAATCATGAAAAGTCTCCTTCACTATATAATGCTGGTTATGCTGGTTTCGTCAGGGCTAATGGCATCCTGTCAGACCAAAAATCAGAAAAACAACGGGCAGTCCTACAGGATAGCCTTCTACAATGTGGAGAACCTGTTTGATACGATTGACGACCCTTTGAAAGATGATGCGGAGTTTCTTCCGACAGGTAGAATTGCATGGACGTCAGAAAGATACCAGGTTAAGCTGGACCGGTTAAGCCAGGTGATAGCAGCCCTTGCCGAAGATAAACCCGCTGCCGTCATCGGGCTATGTGAAGTGGAAAATCACAGGGTACTGGAAGAACTGGTCGCCTCACCTTCGATTGTCAAATACAATTACCAGATCATACACAGGGAAAGCAGTGACGAGAGAGGGATAGATAATGCGTTGCTTTATGATGCCAACCAGTTCCAGGTAATTGCGACTAGGGTCATACCGGTCGACCTGGTTGCACTGGGTGATAAAACCCGTGACATTCTCTACGTTAAAGGCGTTGTTTCGAAAAGCAGGACGGATACGTTGCATATTTTTGTCAACCACTGGCCTTCGCGGTCGGAAGGAAAGGAGATCAGTGAACCGAAACGGCTGGTAGCCGCCCGAACGCTTAAGAATGCCACGGATTCGCTGATCAGGCCGGGAAGTAGTCCAAAGATCCTGATAATTGGCGATTTCAATGATGAACCTTCGGATAAGAGCCTGGCAGAAGGGCTTCAGGCCGGGGAACCAAGTGGATCCCCGGAAGCCGGTAAATTATACAATCTTGGTTATAAGCCATTTAAAGAAGGAAAAGGGACCCTTTATTACAAAGACTGGGATGTTTTCGACCAGATCATTGTAAACGGGGAATTGCTGAACACTCAGAAAGGGTTGTATTTTCCGGGCAGGGAAGAAAGCATTTTTGCACCGGACTGGTTACTGTTCAAAAGCCAGGATGGAAATAACCGCCCGAACCGGACGGCGGCAAAGGAGTATTATGGCGGATACAGCGATCATCTCCCGGTATACCTGGATCTGATCCTTAATCGATGAATTACTGGGCTTCTTTATCGTAATCGATCTCTTTGACAAGATTTCCGTTCTCATCCCAGAATTTCCAGGTCCCTATCCGTTTCCCGCTGTTGTATTTTCCCTGGTAGTGCTTCTGGCCATTCTCGTGCCATGTTTTTCTCATCCCGTCATCCTTACCTTCATCAAAGTAACCTTCGCTCCATAATTTTCCATCTTCCCGCCAATAGGTCCATTTGCCGTGCTTTTTACCATCCCTGTTATAAGCGCCTTCCAGTTTTTTCTGGCCATTCTGGTAATAGAACACTTCTTTTGCGAAATAGGCGCTTTCTCCTTCACCGGCGGTAAACTGCACCCTTTTAGGCTTGCCATCAGGGAAAGCCTCGATAGTTTTTTCCTGAAGTTTTGTGCCGCAAGCACTTACTATAATCACCAGAGCAATAAAAATAATTTTCCTCATACCTTTAAAATTACCTGTTGAATCTCATCCGCATCCCCCTTACATTCTCATTAAATTGATTTTCAAGGATCTGAGGTTGTGATTCATAAACCAGATCTCCGTTTACAAAAGTATAAGTTATTTTGGAATGGAAGGTATGGTCTTCAAAGGGTGACCAGCCGCATTTATAAAAGATATTGGCAGAACTGACCTTTTGGGTTTGATCCAGGTCGATGATGGCAAAGTCGGCCCAGAAACCTTCGCGGATATATCCCCGTCTGTCAACATTGAAACAGGTGGCCGGGGCATGGCACATTTTATCCACGATCCTCTCCAGGCTTATCCGTCCCTGGTGATAGAATTCAAGCATAGCTTGCAGGGAATGCTGCACCAGTGGTCCGCCGGAAGGAGCCTGGAAGTACTTGCGGGCTTTCTCTTCGCGGGTATGGGGAGCATGGTCTGTTGCGATAACGTCGATCCGGTCATCCAGCATGGCCTGCCAGAGCGCTTCCCGGTCATGCGCAGATTTAATGGCCGGATTCCATTTGATCTTATTTCCGAGGTTGTGGTAATCGGTATCGGCGAACCAGAGATGATGAACACAGACTTCGGCCGTTATCTTCTTCTCATTCAAGGGTATGGAATTATCGAAAAGGGCCATTTCTGGAGCGGACGACAGATGCAGGACATGCAACCGGGTGTTATATTTCCGGGCCAGGCTGACTGCCAGTGATGATGACCGGTAACAGGCTTCTTCACTCCTGACCTGCGGATGAAGTTCCACCGGGATATCCTCACCATACAGCCCTTTAAAATAATCCATATTGGTCCGGATTGTCGGTTCGTCTTCGCAATGGGCTGCAACGAGGAAGTTGACCCGGCTGAAAATTCCTTCCAGGGCTTTGGGGTTATCCACCAGCATATTCCCTGTGGATGCTCCCATAAATACTTTCAGGCCGCAGACATTCCGAGGATCGGTTTTAAGGATCTCATCCAGGTTATCATTCGAAGCGCCGATATAAAAGGAAAAATTAGCCAGGGATTTTTCCTGGCCAAGCCTGTATTTTTCCTCCAGTAATTCCTGGGTAAGTGTTTGTGGATTGGTATTCGGCATTTCCATGAAGCTGGTCACACCGCCGGCTACAGCGGCGCGGCTTTCGGTATAGATCTCCCCCTTGTGGGTCAGGCCGGGCTCACGGAAGTGGACCTGGTCGTCAATGACGCCAGGAATTAAAATCTTTCCCACGGCATCCAGCGAAGGCAAACCTTTGATGTCTTCCTTCTCAGGGGAGGCATTGCGGATGATCTTCCGGATCAGGCCGTCACGGATGATGAGGCTACCGTTGAAAATCTCCCCCTCGTTGACGATCCGGGCGTTGTAAATACAGTAATTCCCTGGCATAGCTGGCAGATATTAAAAAGAGGATCCGTCATCCCCTTATGGTTATTTCCGGTGAATCTTACGGATATTCCTCAGCCTAAGGCTCATCACCCCGAAAATAGCTTCTTTAAAAATCCCTGAGCTCATCTTGGACTGGCCTTCGGTCCTGTCTGTAAAGATAATGGGCACTTCTTTCAATTTGAAGCCAAGTTTCCACGCGGTATATTTCATCTCGATCTGGAAGGCATAACCTATAAATCGTATTTTATCCAGATTAATAGCTTCCAGTACTTTACGGGTATAACAGACAAAGCCTGCAGTGGTATCCCTTACCTTGATCCTGGTAATGAACCGGACATAAGCCGATGCATAGTAAGACATCAGGATCCGTCCCATGGGCCAGTTGACCACGTTGACTCCGGTGACATATCGGGAACCGACGGCCAGGTCAGCCCCATCATCCGCACAGGCTTCATACAGCCTGACCAGGTCTTCCGGATTATGCGAAAAGTCAGCGTCCATCTCAAAGATATAGCCGTACCCTTTGTCGAGCGACCATTTGAAGCCATGTATATATGCAGTGCCAAGCCCCAGTTTACCTTTGCGTTCCTCCATGAAAAGCCTGCCGGGAAATTCTGTCATTAACCGACGGACTATGGCGGCAGTACCGTCAGGAGAATTATCTTCAACGATCAGAACATCGAAGTCTTTTTTCAAAGAAAATACGAACCGGATGATCTTTTCGATGTTTTCTTTTTCGTTGTAGGTAGGTATGATGACAATACTATCTGACACGCTGATTCCTGTTGGATGAATTAAGCCTTTCGAGATGCAAAATAATAAAATTTACCTTTCAACTTTTAACAGGTTGTTTTATTTGATCTTATCAGTATTATTTGAGCAATACCAGTTTTCCTGATGCCGAGGCCTTTTCCCCTGAAAAAGTGATCACATAGAACCCACTGGCCAGGTCGCTCACATCCAGCTTAATGACTTCCTCCTGTCTAGCGGACATATCGTATTCCTTTACCATCTGCCCTAGCCGGTTATATATTCTGATAACAGATGGATCGTATGTACCTTCCGGAACCATTACCGAAACTTGAGTCCTGGCTGGATTAGGGGATATGCCGAGTGTTGTTTTATTAAATATGTTTTCATGTATGGCAAGCGGGACACCTGCGTTGTACCTGGCCATAAACTCCTGGTAGAAAATATTAGCCAGTTCCTCATCATAAATGATCAAGGTGTTCTCATCGTTCTTATCGTTAGCGCTGGAACTCCAGTTATGGCTTCCCAATAGAACGAGCGGGCCGGAGTTCGGCGCCGACTGGTCGATGATCATGGCCTTGGAATGCAGCAGGCCGGGTTCGCCAAACTCACGGAAATTGGCGCCAAGGGCATTGGTTAAGGTATTCACCACTGTTTCCGTACAGTCTTCATCGGCATTGACCATCACCCGGCTATTGACGCCGGCCTGCGCCTTATCCCGGAGGGCATAGCCGATATCCGACCGGGTGATCAGCATCGTATTCACCTGGATATCGTGATCGGCGGTAGCAATGGTCTCGATGATTTTCTGGTTTACCCCGTCGGAAGGGCTGAAATAGAGATATGTGGAAGAACCGCGGATAATAAACTCATGTGGCGTATCGTCCCTTTTGTCAAAACCGAAACGGGAAAGCGACTGGTTCGGATCCGGGCCTGAGCTTCCCCACATTTCATTGAATTCCAGGGTATAAGCTATAGCAAGACTTTGATCCTGGATAATGATGACATTATTGGCATCGGTATTCACATTTTCATTGGTCCAGTTCGTAGATCCAGTCCAGACAAGTGGATCGTCCGGATTGAAGGAATAAGCATCAAATACGACAAATTTATTGTGCATGATACCCGGATCGGTTCCTGCTGTAGGACTTGCAATCTTTTTAATATTCGGGCTCAAGCCATCCAGTCCCTGGTTGGCAGTCAGTCCATTGACGATCAGCCGGATATTCACCCCACGATCGTAGGCGGCATTCAATGCCCCGGCAATATTGGATACTCCTATGGCTCCGAAGTTATATATGGCTATGTCGATCGACTGTTTGGCGCGGCCGATGTAACTGATCAGGGTATCATCCACAGCATCATTGATATAAATCGCATCCGTGCCGGTAGAAACGGAATGATCGACGGTGCTGGTGAAATAGACCTTGATATCACCGGTAGAATTTGATGAGGTGATGACAGGTCTGAGGGCTGAAAAAGCCGTATCGGAGCCATTTACCGAGAAAACTTTAGTGTAAAGCAAAGTGGAAGGTTCAGCACCCCCGAAAGTCAGAACGTGGGACGTTACTTCCCCGGCCGGGCCATTGTAGACACCCAGTTCCAGCGCAGGGGTATATCCATACTTCATCTGCGTGGAACCAGGCAGGTTGGTTTCCCACATCAGGGAAAAGCCTGACTGGCTAAGGCCGAGCACTTCCACCGGAGAGGCCATGGCGATGGACTCCCCCAGGATGATGTCATTGGCATCACGCAGCAATAACTGGTAACCTTCATTCGGGTTATTGTAATCGAACTGGCTGAGGATCCCTATCACGTCTACTTCAGCGGTAGGGATCAGCTGTCCGACCAGGGGAGATGCGGTATTGACCCTCACTTCCCCGTTCTCGCCGTCGGCAGTGATGGTATAATTGGTATTACCGCTGAAGTTTCCACCGGCATTCACGAAGGTCACATTATTGATCCGTATCAGCTCAGCCTCATACTGTTCTTCCATCTCTTCAATGGTGATCAACTGCGGTTCTGGCAACGGGTTTCCCTGGGAATTCACGGTGTGGGAGGTCAATTCGGCCACTTCCAGCAACTGGTTATAGTTATCCATTTTTCCGGTCACCGTAACGTGGTCACCCGGCTGGAAATAAGTCACGTCCCAATCGTATATTCCAATTCCGGCGGTTTCATCCTGGATATAGCGGATCGTTCCCAGTTCACCTCCGTTTGTCACAATCCCGGAGACCGTAAGGGTTGCTCCGACGGCATAGGTTCTGGCTTCAGCGATGTTTGCCTGGGAAAATGCGCTGAAATTGAGCGCCAGTATGATCGATAAGGATAGCAGGAGTTTTTTCATATCTTGGGATGGATTTAAACTATTAATTGTTATATGTTAAACTGTTAAATTGTTATCTTAATGTCCGGTATTTCAGAAAGTTATTCGGGCAGACAGGTTGAACCGGCGGCCCAGGCCGAAGAACACGCCGGCGGAAGCCGCATCAAAATTCTGGGTGCTGGAGCTGTAGGTATCGTTATTCTGGGCATCGGATATGTATTCGGTATCGAGCAGATTCAGGACGGAAGCTCTGAAATCCAGGTTGAACTTTTTGAGGCGCCAGGTATACCCGGCATTCAGGTCGATCAGTGCATAATCAGGAATTTGCCAGGATTCCCGGGGATTTCCATCGGCATCGAGGTAGGGTGGCTTGTCGGGATTATCCGGCGAAAGGCTGAGAGGGTCAAATTCCGAATAATTCTTCGTGAAATAAGTCACGGTGCCATTCAGGTACAGGTCGCGGAGGATCTCCCAGCGAATCCCGCCGGAGAGCTGCACCTGGGCGGCATCACCCACATGAACTCCCTGAGCGTCAAAATAATAGTCGCCGACCAGCTGTTCGTTAACGTATACCCTTGCCGTATCGGCGGAAGTCCAGATCCAATCCCCGAAGGACACGAGCAGGTTATAGGAAAGGTTTTTCAGCACATCGTGGTTGAACTCTGCTTCGATGCCAATATGACGGGCATCCATTCCATTGATATTGACCTGGTAGGTCTGTTCCGTAGCCGGATCCACGAAAGTCGATGTCCGGTCAGCCGGTTTATTCTGCCAGATGGTGGCATAGCCGTTGACATCCAGTGAAATGTTACTTGCGTAAAGACTGTAGCCCAGTTCAAAGGCCATGACCTTTTCATTTTCAGGATCGGTGAATTCTATATTTTCATAGTAGAACACATTATTGAACCGGGGGGCTTTGGAAAGATAACCGATATTGGCAAATACATTTGACCGTTCCGAAAGGTTGTAATTCACACCCCCTTTAACCGTGAAACCCGGAAACCATTTCCAGGGTGTCTGGTTATCCTGCAGGCCTTTCGAATCGCGCGTATAGGTATTGCCCTGGTAAGTGATGGTATCATTGAAGCCGATCAGCAGGGTGGTATCTCCCTCTTCCAGTTCTTTTTTGATGAAATAATCGATTCTCTTGTACCCGCTGCCGGACGCTGATAAATTGAGAAATACCGACCAGTTGCCCTGTCGCCATTTCAGCAATCCGAACATTCCTCCCCATCTGACAAGTCCCACGTCGTGATAACGGATAACATCCTTTTCTTCCTTTACAATATCGTCGGTGTTCTGATTCACATTATCCAGGTAATAATCCCCGCCCAGGAGGTCATGAACAATCATATAATGTTCCCCTTTGTAGGATCTCAGGTCCATTCCCCCGGAAAACTCCCAGAGTTCATTGATCTTGTAATTCACGGTTGAAAGCCAGCCATACCAGTAATGGTCATTCACGCTGCTTCGCAGGATGCCCCGCGACCTCTTGTCTTCGGAATAATAATTCAGGTCATAAATGCTCTGAAAATCAATCTGGCCGTTTGAATCCAGCGGGAAGGTCGAACTCCCCGGGGTGCCGTATTTATCTGACTTGGCTGTTCCGGTGCCTCCGCCTTTTCCGAGCGAAACATAAAAGATATTGGACCAATAGGTCTTTTCATTGATATTCCAGAAATCCCTAAGGCTAATCAAGGGTTTGTGGTAGTAATTCATCCGTTCGGATAGCGGTTCCCTGTCTTCTCCGACCCGCTGCAAATAGCCCCAGTTCTCATTGAATTTCAACCCTTTGGAAGGCGGCAAGCCGGTTGTATCGACACCTTTTTCTGCGGCATAATCCTTGTCGAAAGTAGCTATGGATTTTTTGTAAGCCCGTTGTCCGTGCTTCTGGGGAGCCCCCATGGCCGACAAACTGATCAGGTGTTTGCCAATCTTTTTATCTATCCGGGCGAAGTAGAACCACCCTTCCGTCCATGTTTCATCCACCCAGCCATTGCCTCTTTTGTAGGAGCCTGCCAGGGTTACGCCCCAGCCGTGCTTCATCTGGCCGCTGTTCCAGCCGATAGAGGAACGCAGGAATGCGTCGCTGCCATATTCCTGTTTAAATGAGAACCTGGCTTTGTCTTCGATACTTTGAGTAAGTATGTTCACCGTACCTCCGACTGAAGGGATAACCAGCTTGGAAGCACCGAGGCCTCTCTGGACCTGGATGTTCCGGGTAACGGCATCCAGACCGAACCAGTTCGACCAGTACACCCATCCGTTTTCCATATCGTTCACCGGAATGCCATCGACCATGACCGCCACATTTCGCTGGTTAAAACCCCGGATATTGATGCGCGAATCCCCGTCGCCGCCTCCCTGCTGGGTGGCATACACGCCGGGGGTCTTGTTGAGCAGCAATGGAATATCCTGGGAAGCCAGTTGTTCTTCGATCTTTTTCGGTGGTATGGATGTGAAGGCTACCGGCGTCTCGCGAGTCCGGGCGATATCCGCCACGACCTCCACTTCCGACAGCGTGACATTTTTCAGTTTCACATCCAGTTTGGTAAAGGCTGACTGAATGTTAAGCGGTATGGTCTGACTCACAAACCCTACATAAGAAACCTGCAGATCATATTTCCCATAAGGAAGCTCCAGCATATAGGCCCCTTCGATATCCGTAACGGTGCCTTTGGCAATTGCATAAAGGATATTGACACCGATAAGGGGTTCACCGGTTCCGGAATCGGTAACTGTACCCTTGACCGTGCCGGTCTGGGCATTTAGGCACAGGGGCAGCATGAAACCCATGACCAGCCCCAAAACCTTTACATCGTGCCAAAACCTTTCGGGGAAAACGGATGAATTCATCTTTAATGGATTATCAGTTCACCAATAATTTACGGGTGACGGAATTCTGTTCCTTGTCGGAGATCCGAAGCAGGTAAATCCCCTTATTCAGGTCTCCGGGGAGGAGAAATGTTGCCTGATGGTCATTCTGATGGTTTCTTTTCAGCAAGTGTCCATCAGCACTGAACAATTCGATCCCAGACATCTCAAATTCAGAGCTGACAAGAATTTCATCTCCTGTTACCGGATTGGGATAGATCCTGACCTGTAACCGGGCACTGCTCTCAGGAACTGTCAGATACTGGCAGTCACAGTGATGGAAACCCAGGCTGTCAAAGGCATTGGCCGGAAGAGAATCGTATTGCTCGAGCGCATAGAAGCTATTCGTTCCATATGCATTCATCACATCCCGATCTATACCTTTTTTGATGGAATGTTTCCTTTTAAGGGTTTGATTCAGGGTGAGATAATTGCCCTGCCCGTCAGCATAGGGAGGTGTGTCGTCCCAGCCGCAAAGCTGATTGGGAAATCCGGCCAAAGCAGGTTTCACGCCAATTTCACCGAGGATGTCAATATCGACCCATGAACCGGAGATTTTCCTTTGCAGGGATACGGCATCATCTCCATTCCAGAAGACGACCCGGCAACCTGCAGTACCCGCATCGTAGTCAGCCGGGGCCAGGTAATTGGCTTTTGCCCGGAGACCCGGGAAAATCATGGTATCCTGTCCGGGAAAATTGGTATCCTGTATCATGACGATGACCTGGTAGGCAGGGATACTACCATCCAGGGGGAGCACATAACGAATATCCAGGTCAGCCGCTTCGTCACCGTTAGACCACCGGATAAGCCGGTAGTTACCGGTAAGGGTAATTTCCTGCGGGGTCGGGTTATAAATTTCAAGAGCTTTATTATTGCTCCAGCCTTCCACATATTCCGAAATGAACAGGTCCGAGCAGTCCTGCCCTGTGACCCCTATGGTGAAAGCCAGTAATGACAGGGAAAGTAAAAGTTTCTTCATATATTTTTATTTAAGTTACGTTCAAGGCAAAAATAACATTCTTAGGCGACATTTTCATGGTTTGTTATTATCTTATCATTAATCGGAAAATCTGTAAAAAATACCCGGTGCGGATTGAAAAAATTTGGCAAGAAGGTAGTGCTACAACTCTATCCCCTTCATAACCCTGATAGCGGCCGCAACGGAGCTGATATTCCGGAAAGTCAGTGAGAGCCGGCTCTCGGTTTCCTTCATTCTGCAAGTAGCCGGATTTTTCTGAACATAGCCCAGGATAGCAGAAAAGGCACCGGACTGGTAATATTCCGATTCCGGGTTGCTGATAAAATAGCCGATCAGCCGCTCATTCTTCAGTACAATCTTTTCAAAACCTACCTTTTTGGCCAGCCAGCGAAGGCGGATGGTATCGATAAGTTCGGTCGTTTGCTTTGGAACCGGGCCGAAACGGTCCGTCAGCTTATGCTGGAACCTCTGCAGATTGTCCTCGCTTTCAATACTGTCAAGCTCTTTATAGACGATCAGCCGCTCGGTGGTATTGGATATGTAATCACCCGGGATCAGGATCTCCAGATCTGTTTCGATCTGGCAGTCCTTGACATAATCCTGCGACCGTTCTTCATGGAAAAGTTCTTTGAATTCGGTTTCCTTCAGTTCCTGAATTGCCTCATCGAGGATTTTATGATACATTTCGAACCCGATATCGGAGATAAAGCCGCTTTGTTCCGCTCCCAGTATATTGCCGGCGCCACGGATGTCCAGGTCACGCATGGCGATGTTGAACCCACTTCCCAAATCCGAGAATTCTTCAATTGCTTTCAGCCTTTTCCGGGCTTCCTGTGTCAGCATGGATACCGGAGGCGCCAGAAGGTAGCAGAAGGCTTTTTTATTGGAGCGGCCCACCCTGCCCCTAAGCTGGTGCAGATCACTGAGGCCGAAGTGTTGGGCATCATTGATAATGATCGTGTTGGCGTTGGGTATGTCGAGGCCCGATTCGATAATCGCCGTTGACAGGAGAACATCATAAACCCCGTCGATGAAATCGAGCATGACATTTTCCAGGTGTTCGCCGTCCATTTGTCCGTGTGCCACGCCAATGGTTATGTTCGGGATAAATTTCCGGATCATCTGCTCCACTTCATGAATGTTCTGAATGCGGTTGTGGACAAAGAACACCTGCCCACCCCTGTTCACCTCATAAAGGATAGCCTCCCGGATGACCTCTTCCCCGAATACCCGAAGTTCGGTCTGGATCGGGTACCGGTTGGGCGGCGGTGTATTGATGATGGACAGGTCGCGTGCCCCCATGAGCGAAAATTGCAGGGTCCGGGGAATTGGCGTGGCCGTCAGGGTAAGCGTATCGACATTGACCTTGATCCGTTTCAGTTTCTCCTTTGCCCCTACCCCGAATTTCTGCTCCTCATCAATGATCAGCAATCCCAGGTCTTTAAATTTCACATCCTGGCTGATCAGACGATGGGTGCCGATTAGGATGTCAAGAGTCCCTTCCGCAAGCTTTTTCAGCGTTTCCCTTTGTTTCTTGGTGCTCTTGAAGCGGTTCAGGTAATCCACCGTGCAGGGAAAATCCCTTAACCTTTCGCTGAAAGTCTTATAGTGCTGCAATGCCAGGATGGTCGTTGGAACCAGTACAGCCACCTGCTTGCTGTCGGACACGGCCTTGAATGCGGCACGAATGGCAATCTCAGTCTTGCCGAAGCCCACATCCCCGCAGATCAGCCTGTCCATGGGCCAGGACCTTTCCATGTCAGTCTTGACATCCGTCGTGGATTTTTCCTGGTCGGGCGTATCTTCATAAATAAACGATGCTTCCAGTTCTGTTTGCAGGTAAGTATCGGGAGTAAAACCGAATCCTTCGGAGCTTTTCCTTTTCGCATACAACTCGATGAGCTCTTTCGCAATATCCTTGACCCGGTTTTTAGTCTTGTTCTTCAGCCGGTTCCAGGCACCGGACCCAAGACGGTCCATGCGGGGCTCAGCACCGTCTTTTCCTACATATTTGGCTATCCTGTGAAGGGAATGAATGCTGACATACAACAGGTCGTTGTTCTGGTAGATGATGCGCACGGCTTCCTGCTGGCGGCCATTCACATCGATCTTTTCCAATCCGTCGAACCGGCCGATCCCATGGTCTATGTGCGTTACGTAATCCCCCGGATTCAGGTGATATAATTCTTTCAGGGTAATGGCTTCACGGCTGCTGTAACTGTCTTTAAGGTGAAATTTATGGTAACGCTCAAATATCTGGTGATCAGTATATAAAGCCAGTTTTAGCTGGTTGTCGATGAATCCTTCATGCAGGGAAATATTCAAAGTGGAAAAGTCAAATTCTTCTGTTTGCTTGCGGCTGGTTTTCAAATCCTCGAATATGGTATAGATCCGTTCGATCTGGCGTGGATTTTCGGACAAAATGAAATTGCTGATACCGTTCCTGGTGTTTTCGGCCAGGTTAAGGACCAGGAGGTCGAAATTCTTATTGAACGACGGCTGGGGTACCGCGTCAAAGGCAAGATTAAGCCCCGGTTCCAGCATGGGCCTGATGCCTGACTCAGCCAGGGCATGCTGCAAGATCTGCCGGAGAAACTCATCCTGATCCAAAAAATGTTCCGTGAGTTTCTGAGGATAAAGCCCGGTTTTATCCGATCCGGTAAGCTTCTCCACCTTTTCACGCTGGGCGCGGATATGCTCCAGTGAAACTTCCAGGTTAGCCGCCCATACCATGGTCCCCGGCGGAAGAAATGCCAGGAACGATTCAAGGGATTCCATTTCCAGCCGTTCCGATAAATCGGGCAAAATGGTGATCCTGTCCATTTTATCCATAGACAACTGTGTGGCCGGATCAAATGACCGTATAGACTCCAGTTCTTCTCCAAAGAATTCCAGCCGGAACGGGTGGTCATTTGCAAAGGAAAATACATCGATGATACCTCCGCGGATAGAGAACTGTCCGGGTTCATAGACAAAATCCTCCCGGTCGAAACCGTATTCCACCAGGACATCAGCGATGAAATCCAGGGATACTTTCTCCCCTACCTGGAGCTTGAGGGTGTTTTTTGTAAGGACTTTCTTCCGTACGACTTTTTCCGCCAATGCTTCCGCATAGGTTACAATGATGAGCTTTTTCTGGGAGGTCACCAGCCGGCTCATGACTTCCGACCGCATCAGCACATGGGTCCGGTCAGGCTTATCGAATTCAAAATGACGTTTATATACAGTCGGGAAGAAGAGCGTATTCTTCTTCTCGTAAGGTTCCGATCTTTCCCGGAAGATGGTTTCCAGATCGTTGTAAAAGTACGCGGCTGATTCGGCATCGTTGAGGATGACGATATGATGCCGCTGGAGATGTTGGAAAACGGCTGCCAGGATCAGGGCATGAGAAGACCCTGCCAGTCCCCTGAGGAAAATCCTGGGGAAGGCTTGTTCCTTGAGCACACCGGCCATTTGCACCACCTGGTGTGATGCGGCGTACAATTTGATCAGTTCCTCTGTTTTCAAATCCTGAATCGCCCGAATGGTCGTGCAAAAGTATTATTTTTGCCCGGAGCATTGACAACACCAACTGATGAAAGTATTCAAATTCGGAGGCGGCATCCTTCATTCGGCGGAAGAGATCAGCAAAATGCCGGGAATTATCAGGATGTTTCCTTCTGAACCACTGGTCATCGTCGTATCTGCCTTCGGCAAGACTACCAATTCCCTGGAAAAGCTGATCGATTCGGTTTTTTACCGGAAAACCGGCAGGGATGATATTCTCCATGAAATATTTGACTATCATGAAGATATAATCTTCCACCTGTTCGGTGACAAAGGGGACCCGGTCAGGCGTGATTTTCATGAGTTTACCACCGGTATGGTCAATGAATGTCAGATAGATGAAAACACGGATTATGCAGAATTTTACGACCGGATCATCTGTTACGGAGAATTGATGTCAAGCATCATCGTCCATCATTACCTGGATGACAATCATATTGAAAACCAATGGCTTGATGTCAGAAAAATCATCAGGACCGACTCTGCATTCAGGGATGCCTCCGTGAACTGGGAAGACAGCGCAGCCCTTGCAGAGTTACTGATCCGGCCCTTAATGCAGACAGGCACGGAGCATCAGCCGATAGTCCTGACACAGGGATTCATCGGTTCGGATGAAACCGGCAGGCCGACATCCCTGGGCCGTGAAGGGTCTGACTACAGCGCTTCAATTTTTGCAAACCTTTTAAATGCAGAGGAAGTCATCATCTGGAAAGATGTTCCCGGAATCCTGAACGCTGATCCGAAGTATTTCAGGCAGACCATCAAACTGGATGAGATATCCTATGCGGAAGCAACGGAGCTGGCCTATTACGGCGCCAAGGTCATTCACCATAAAACCGTTAAACCATTACAGAACAAGCAGATACCTCTCCAGGTCCGGTCTTACCTGAATCCGGAAGAACCCGGCACCCTGATCCATGCCGGAGCCACTTCCGATCATTTCATTCCTTCCTTCATCTTTAAATTTGACCAGGTTTTGATTTCGGCTTCCAACAAGGACCTTTCCTTTGTGAACGAGATAATGTTTTCAGAAGTTTTCAGCCTGTTGTCGAAGTATTCCGTTCACATGAACATTTTACAGAACTCGGCGCTGACGCTGACTTTATGCATTGATCGCAATGATCATTTACAGGAACTGGTCCGTGAGTTGCAGGTTACTTATAATGTCAGGTATAACGAGCAACTGGAATTGATCACTATCCGGCACTATAATGAGCGCGCCGCCGGTCATGTGCTCCAGGGGAAAGTGGTGTTACTGGAGCAGCAAAACAGAACCGTGGTACAATATGTTGTCCGGTAGGTAAATCCGGCAAATCTTTCTATTTTTGCACCCACAAAATACCAAAAGTAAATCATTATGAAAGAAGCTATTGCCATCCTGGCCGGAGGCGGACCGGCACCCGGAATCAACACTGTCATCGGAACCATTGCCAAGGTGTTCCTGAAAGACGGTTTCCGAGTGATCGGGATCCATGAAGGTTATAAAACGATCTTTACAGATAATGTAAAAATGCAGGATTTTGATTTCGAACTGGCGGATAAGATCAAGGATCAGGGAGGTTCGGCATTGGTTATGAGCCGGTATAAGCCGAAGGACCATGAATTCAATGATCATTTCTTCGTTCAGAATAATGTCAAACTGCTGGTAACGATTGGAGGTGATGATACGGCTTCAACGGCAAACAGGATAACCCATTACCTGGTTACCCATGATGTGCCCCTGAAAAACATCCATGTCCCGAAGACGATCGACAATGACCTGCCATTGCCGGAAGGGCAGCCAACTTTCGGCTACCAGTCGGCCAAGGAAGAGGGGGTCCGTATAGCCAGGACCATTTATGAGGACGCCAGGACCAGCGGTAACTGGTTCATAATCTCGGCCATGGGAAGGGAAGCCGGGCATCTGGCATTCGGAATCGGCGGGGCCTGCCATCTCCCGATGATCATCATCCCGGAAATGTTCAACAAAGTTGATGTTTCCTTCGACCGCATTACCCGAATGATCATTTCTTCCATCATCAAGAGAAGGATCCTGGGAATCAATTATGGCGCTGCCATTGTCAGCGAAGGGGTTTTTCATTTCATGACCGACGAAGAGATCGAATCCACCGATATCAGTTTTACCTATGACGATCATGGCCACCCGGAACTTGGCAACGTCAGCAAAGCCCACATCTTCAATTTGTTACTTCAAAGAAAATTGAAGGAACTGAACATTTCCGTGAAAAGCCGTCCTGAAGAACTGGGTTATGAGCTTCGGTGTGTGAGTCCAAGTGGTTTTGACCTGATGTACTGCTCTTTGCTGGGGCTCGGGGTGAAAAAGCTGTACGACCAGGGTTATTCGGGCTGTATGGTGACTTCGGCGCCGAATGGCGACATATCGCCCTTGTTCCTGAAAGATGTCACCGATGATAAAGGCAAAGTGATGCCTCGGCTGGTTAACATCAACTCACAAAAAGCCAGGCTCGTTTACGATTATAATATGCAATTCATTGGCCCTGAGGATTATGAACAGGCCCGGCAGTATGTTCCTGATCCGGAGCATTACGATTTCTTAAAAATCCTCAAATGGGAGGATTAATCCGCCAGTATAATCTCGACCGATTTCTTCACAAATTCATCCGTAACATCAAGGATCATTTGTTCAGCGCCGGGATAAGGCGCTTTCCTGGAGGTAAGCAATTGCCTGGTGGTTTCTCCCGCCGCTTCGGGATTTCCCTGCATGGATCCATAAGCGTTGGAAAATACCGTTTCAACCCTGACCGGGACCCTATTCACCACCTGGCCGATCTGTTTGTCGTAAAAATCTATTCTTCCGGACATGGTGGCCTTTTTGAGCTGCCGGTACTCATTCACCTGGCACCTGATGGTATCCACCACAACGCCCTCTGAATTGTACAGGTCACGTTCCTCGCCGTAGGTCAGTTCCTTGATCTGGTCGGGACCGACTGAAATTTCATCTATGACGACCTTTACGAGGAAACTGAACTCCTGTGTCAGTTGAGTACTATCTTTTTGCTGAAGCCCGGACCTCTTATAATCCCATACGATTTTGTTCAGTCTTCCCACAATGTTGGCCGTCAGATTCTTACCCGACCGGTTCTGCAATTCGAACCCGACATCCGAAGATCCGACCAGGATGGATCTCCGCAGAAGCTTATCCAGGTCCCGGTAAGGTCCGCCCTTGATCCTGGCAACCTTCAGCAGTTCGATATAGGCATCCCGGGCCGAGACCGGATCGCCTGAAGAGAGTTTCTTTTCTGCCAGGGCATAGGAATAATGCACCGCGCGTACCTTAGCTTCTTCAAGTTCCCGGGTATTGTCGACAAATTCCAGCCCAAGCTTACCCAGCGTTTTCGCAGGAAGTGTTTTCACCAGTTCCTGGCGGGCGTTAATACGGTCATTGGCCTGGTAAACGCTGTACCAGATATCCGGTTGCCCGGAAAGTTTCAGATTCTGGATTAACTTAAGATCAGCTTCGTTGGCCAAAAGAAAATACTGTTTCAATTCTTCTGCAGGCTTGTCCCTTTCAGGGTACTGCCGGAGTTTTCCTGCCATCCTGGAAATCGTTTGGTCATATTGCGCGATGGTCTGGCTAAATCCACTCAAATCACTGAAATTCAGTAAAAATGTTGCCACGATGAAAAGCAGGCCTGTCTTTGACATAATCATTTAATTATAGTCCTGAACCGTTAAAAAAAAACTAACTTTGGCTTCTGGTTGAGAAACCCATTTCTATTTGCACCAAATTTTGTGCAAAACTTACATAAAGTCGAATTAATTTTTATTCATGTTCCGATACCTGGTCAGGATCATCTTACGCAACCGGCTGGTTAATCTCATTGTTATCCTCGCCCTGACTGCGTTTATGGCATTCATGGCATTTCGCCTGAAGATATCCTATGAAATGACACAGATGCTTCCCTCGTCCGACAGTACCAGCATCGCCTATAAAAATTTCAAGGAAACGTTCGGGGAAGATGGTTCGGTCATGTTCATCGGTATTCAGAGCAATGACCTTTATGATATTGAAAAATTCAATGACTGGTGGGACCTGACATACTCCATCAAGGCAATGGAAGGCGTGGGGGAGGTCGTTTCGCTGGCCAGGGTTTACAATCTTGAAAAGGACGATAAAGAGAAAAAGTTGAAATTTGACCTGGTTTTTAAGAACAAACCACAGAGCCAGGCCGAACTGGACAGTCTGAAGAATGTTGTATTTTCCATCCCTTTCTATGAAGGATTCCTTTTGAACCAGGAGACGGGGGCGACCCTGATGATGATCACCCTGAACAAGGACCAGACCAAGACCCGTGCCCTAGTCAGGCTGGTCAGGGATATCGTGGATCTGACCGGTAAATTCGGCGAAAACCACCAACTCGACGTCCATTATTCCGGATTGCCCTACATCCGGATAAAGATTGCCGAGAAATTACAACGCGAACAGATCACGTTTGTAGCGGCAGCATTGCTGATGGCTGTCCTGCTGCTTTTACTTTTCTTCCGCTCCTTCAAAGCCGCTTTTTTCACCATGCTCATCGTGATCCTGAATGTCGTCTGGGTATTAGGGCTGATGGGATTATTTGGCTATAAGGTGACCATTCTTTCCGGGATCATTCCGCCCCTGTTGATTGTAATTGTTGTTGAGAATTGTATATTCCTCCTGAACAAGTACCATCACGAATTCATCATCCACGGAAATAAGATCAAAGCACTGTCACGCATGGTGCAGCGGATCGGGAATGCCAACCTGCTCACAAACGCCGCCACTGCTGCCGGCTTCCTTTCATTTGTGATCACCGGGAACAAGATCCTGACCGAGTTCGGCATCATCGCCTCCATCAGTATCATGGTAGCGTATATCATGTGCCTTGTCCTGGTCCCCATCATCTTCAGTTATTTACCAAGCCCCTCCCAACGGCATACCCGTCACATCGAGAAAAGCAATGTGACCAGGATCATCAACAGGGTGTTACACATTGTTCAGCACAGGAGGAGACTGGTGTATGTCGTTGCAGTGATTGCGGTCCTGGCGGGAATAGGAGGAGCTGTCCGGCTGAAATCCAGCGGCCGGATCGTGGATGACCTTTCCAGGCGCGACCGGATATCCCGTGACATGAAATTCATGGAAGACAATTTCAAGGGTATCATGCCTTTTGAAATTTCCATCGATTCGAAAAAGAAACGGGGCGCCATGAAACTGGCAACGATTGAAAAAATCGATGAAACGCAAAAAATGCTCGACACTTATCCGGAATTATCCAAATCACTATCCGTAGCGGATGTGGTGAAATTTTCCCGGCAGGCTTTTTATAACGGCAATTCGGAGTACTACGGCATGCCCAATTCCAATGAACTGGCATTCATGCTGCGTTATCTTCCCAAATCAGAGCCAAATAAAAGGACCATCATCAACTCCTTCCTGGATACAAATTTCCAGGTCACTCGCATCACCTCGCAGATGGCCAATGTCAATACGGTGGATATTCAAAGGATCCTGGACGATGTGAAACCCAAAGTTGATTCCATTTTCCCGTCGGAAGATTTCAATGTAGCGATTACCGGTACCAGTGTTGTTTTCCTGGAAGGCAGCAAATACCTCATCAAACATTTGTTCGGCAGCCTTTTGCTCGCCCTGGTGATCATTTCGCTTTTGATGGTACTGCTGTTCACATCTCCCAGGATGATCCTCATCTCGATCATCCCGAACCTCATACCGTTGATCCTGACTGCGGGCATGATGGGTTATTTCGGGATAACCATCAAGCCATCCACCGTCATTATTTTCAGCATTGCACTGGGGATCTCGGTCGACAATGCCATCCAGTACCTTTCGCGTTACCGGTTAAACCTGATGACCAGCCAATGGGATATCGGCACATCGGTGATCGCTGCATTGAAAGAGACCGGTTTTAGCATGATCTATTCCTCGGTGGTGCTCTTTTTCGGTTTTGCCATCTTCATTACATCCACTTTCGGAGGTACCGTTGCACTGGGCTATCTCATCGCCTTCACGCTTTTGATGGCCTTATTTTGTAACCTGTTCATCCTTCCCTCGTTACTTTTATCCTTGCAAAAACACATCACCACCAAAACCTTTAAAGAGCCATTGATCGAGATCCTGGATGAAGATATAGATATTGAACTGGAAGAACTTGAAATTGAAAAGAAGATGGAAGAGCTTGAAATTAAGGCTGTTGAATTAAAAGCTCAGGAATAGAAACGAATCGCAAAACTATCTGGATGATGAAGGGAATCATACTGGCCGGCGGTTCCGGCACCCGATTGTACCCGATCACGATGGCTATCAGCAAGCAGCTCATGCCCATTTATGACAAGCCCATGATCTATTATCCCCTGTCTGTTCTGATGCAGGCCAATATTAAGGATATCCTGATCATTTCCACGCCGTACGATTTACCTAATTTCGAAAAGTTGCTCGGCGACGGAAGTCAGTTCGGCTGCAGTTTCCATTATGCAGAACAGGTTATCCCCAACGGTCTTGCGCAGGCTTTTGTAATCGGGGAGAATTTTATCGGCAGGGAAAAAGCGGCCCTGATCCTGGGCGATAACATTTTTTACGGGACAGGGTTGCAGAAGCTACTGCTGGAAAACAATGATCCGGACGGAGGAGTCGTTTTTGCCTACCACGTTTCTGATCCGGAGCGCTATGGGGTTGTCGAATTCGATAAGGACAACCAGGCTGTCTCCATTGAGGAAAAACCCAGGCAGCCTAAATCAAATTATGCGGTTCCGGGATTGTATTTTTACGATAATTCCGTGGTAAATGTGGCTAAGAACATCCGGCCCAGTGCCAGGGGAGAATACGAAATCACGGATGTCAACAAATGGTATCTCGAAAAAGGGATGTTAAAAGTAGGTATCCTGGACAGGGGAACCGCCTGGCTGGATACGGGGACCTTTGAATCCCTGCTTCAGGCCGCCCAATTCGTGGAAGTGATCGAGCAGCGGCAGGGCTTGAAGATCGGTTGCGTGGAGGAAATTGCCTACCGGATGGGGTTTATCGATGCCAGTCGGCTGGAAGAACTGGCCCAGCCGCTGCTGAAAAGCGGGTATGGCCAGTACCTGCTTACTTTACTGGAACAAAGGTAAATTATAGACCTTATGGAAGAAATGTTCAATGAAAAGGAGATCCTGAAGATCATCCATGATGCCATAGAAAATGAACCTTTCAACGGCCAACCGAGGGAACTTTATGAGCCACTGGAATACATCATGTCCCTTGGTGGAAAGCGCATCAGACCTGTCATGCTGCTGATGACGGTGGATATGTACTGTGGCAATCTCAGAAGGGCCGTTCCGGCTGCACTGGGTATCGAGCTCTTCCATAATTTCAGCCTGATCCATGACGATATCATGGACAATGCCCCTATCCGGCGAGGGAAAGCAACGGTTCATGAAAGGTGGGATGCCAATACGGCCATTCTTTCCGGAGATACCATGCTGGTGAAAGCTTATGAGCAATTCCTCAAACTTCCGGATGCAATTCTAAAACCTGCCCTTGAAATGTTCAACAAGACGGCGCAGGAAGTCTGCGAGGGTCAGCAGTACGATATGAATTTCGAAAAGCAGGAAAAAGTCTCTTTGGATGATTATATGGTGATGATCAGGCTGAAAACAGCCGTATTGATCGGGGCTTCGTTTTACCTGGGGGGATTACTGGCCAATGCCGGGGAAGAAGATCTGAAAAACCTGTATGAATTCGGCATTCAAACCGGACTGGTTTTCCAGCTTCGCGATGACCTTCTGGATACTTACGGGGATGAAGCTGCTTTCGGTAAGACAACTTACGGGGACATTTCTGCCAATAAAAAAACCTTTTTGTACCTGAAAGCCATGGAACTCTCAGGCGGAACTGACCGGGAAAGATTGACCCAACTCTATGCCAGGCCCGGAAGAGACAGGGATGAAAAGATAAGAGCCACCCTGGAAATTTTTGACAAAACTGATGTCAAAACACACACAGAGAGTGCTATCCGAAAGTACCATGCAAAAGCATCCGACTGTTTCAATGCCCTCCATGTCGAACCGGGAAGAAAAAGAGAGATCATCCGGTACACGGAGATGCTGACTGGCCGGATATCCTGATCAACCCATTCCGGATCTCTCTTCCCGGAGTTTTTCCAGGTCGATATTCAGACTTTCCCATAACGCTACTTTGGCATCAATTTCCTGACGAAGAACAGAATACTTCAGGTAAACATTGCTGATATCTTCCTCTTTATCAAGTTTCTCCGGGTCATTCAGCTTTTCATTCAATAACTTGAGTTCATTCTCAAGCCCTGCGATCTCCTCTTCACACCTGGCAACCTGGCTGTTAATTTTCCGGATATCCCGGTCCAGTTGTTTCCGGGATTCATAAAGTTGTTTATTATCTTTAGAGAGTCCATCATGACCATCTGAATCTCTATTTTTATTGATTTCCAGTTCTTTCAGTGTACGAAGCCGCCTTGATTCCAGGAAATCATAAATATCCCCGATGTATTCCCTAATTTTCCTGTCGCGAAACTCAAAAACCTTGTTGGTCAGTCCTTGAAGGAAATCCCGGTCATGTGACACCAGGATGAGGGTGCCTTCATAATGCAACAGGGCATTTTTCAGGATGTCCTTCGATTGCATATCCAGGTGATTGGTCGGTTCATCGAGCACCAGGAGATTAGCAGGGGTAAGCAGCAGTTTGGCCAGGGCCAGCCGGGCCTTCTCCCCTCCTGACAACACCCTGACCTTTTTGTCGATCTCATCTTCCCCGAACAGGAACCCCCCGAGGATGGCACGGATACGGGTACGGATTTCACCAACCGCAACCCGGTCGATCGTATCGAAGACCGTCAGTTCCGGGTCCAGCATCTCTGCAGGATTCTGGGCATAATAACCGATTTTGACGTTATAACCGATCTTCAGCATGCCTTCATGGTCCAGGGAACCAGTAATGATCCTGGCCAGCGTGGTCTTTCCTTCCCCGTTCCTCCCGACGAATGCGATGCGGTCACCCTTGATCGCTGCAAAATTGAGCCTGTCCAGCACCAGTTTTTGACCGTATTTTTTAATCAGTTCGGAAGCTTCGACCACCACTTTGCCAGATGGGGGTGCGGGTGGAAAGCGAAAATGAATGGAGGAAGTATCCTGCTCATCTATTTCTATTTCCTCCATTTTCTCCAGCATTTTAATCCTGGACTGGACCTGACGGGCTTTGGTATTCTTATACCGGAACCGCTCGATAAACCGCTCAATCTGCCTGACCTGTCGTTGCTGGTTATTATAAGCGGCTATCTGGCCTTCCAGGCGGTTTTCCCTTAAGGTGACATATTCTGAATAACTGGCTTTGTAATCGTATATCCTTCCGAGTTCTATTTCTACCGTGCGGGTTGTAATATTATCGAGGAAGGCCCGGTCATGTGAAACGAGAACCACCGCTCCGGGATAATCTATAAGAAAGGATTCCAGCCATTGGATAGATTCAATATCCAGGTGATTGGTAGGTTCATCCAAAAGGATAAGGTCCGGTCGTTTCAGCAGGATCTTGGCGATTTCCACACGCATTTGCCAGCCCTGGCTGAATTCTTTCAGTGGCCTGTAAAAATCATCTTTTGTAAATCCGAGACCGGTGAGAACTTTTTCAACGTCTTCGGCCAGAGTATGTCCGCCCAGTATCCTGAACTTCTCATTCAGGTCTGATAACCGGTCGACCAATTGATGGTAGGATTTGGAATGATAATCCTCGCGGTGGGTTATTTCTTCTGATATTTCATGGATTCGATGCTCCAGGTCGCGAATCTCCTGGAAGGCAGTGGAGGCTTCATCGATTACAGTGCGGTGGTTTTTAAGATGCATTTCCTGCGGCAAATAGCCTTTTGATTTATCATTCGGAATAATGATCTCACCTTCATCAGGGGATTGAAGGCCCATGATGATCCTGAGCAAGGTCGTTTTACCGCTGCCGTTCTTACCGACGAGTCCGATCCTGTCCTTTTGATTGATGATAAAGCTCACATTCCGGAACAGCGGGGTGCCGCCAAACTGAACCGTGATATTTTGAACCGAGAACATGCTTTACCGTTATTTGCCGCAAAAATATGGAAATTACAAATAAAAAGGCCGGTCACCTGAGGTAACCGGCCTTTAGTTATCGAATGCTCTTCAGATTATCTCTGAACGGTCAGTGTGCGGGTGGTCACACCGGCGGCCGTCT
>CAZUDV010000020.1:0-67462 GCA_964619555.1 uncultured Bacteroidales bacterium
AGAAACCAGAAACAAGAAACCAGAAACAAGAAACCAGAAACAAGAAACCAGAAACCAGAAATCCAACAATGAAACTCCCTACAGTCAAAAATATTGCCATAGTAGCCCATGATAAAATGAAACCGGATATGGTTGAATGGGTAAGATGGAACAAGGCCATTCTGGCCCGCCATAAACTGGTTTGCACCGGGACGACCGGCAGAATGCTCCAGGATGTCCTGATCGAAGAGAAGGATAATTTGCCGGATAAGGATTTTGAGATCATCAGGCTGAAGTCGGGTCCGCTTGGCGGGGATCAGCAACTCGGCGCCATGATCGCAGAAGGCAAGATCCATGTGCTGATCTTCTTCTGGGACCCTATGGAACCACAGCCCCATGACGTCGATGTCAAGGCTCTGCTCAGGATCGCCGTCTTGTACAATATCCCAACCGCATCCAACAGGGCATCTGCTGATTTCCTGATATCCTCGCCTTTGTTTTATGACGAATATGAAACAAGGCAAAAGGATTACGGCGACTATCTTCAGCGCTCCGTACCGCTGAAATGAGCATGACACGGAAAATTGTAAATACTTAATCTAAAATTGTATAATCCATGAAGTTTCTCTGTTCTGACCTGGAAGGCGTTTTTGTACCCGAAGTTTGGATCAATGTGGCCGAAAAAACCGGCATCCCCGAATTGCGGAGAACTACACGGGACGAACCGGACTACGGCAAACTGATGCGGTTCAGAATGGCCTTGTTACGTGAGAAAGGGCTCAAACTTAAAGATATTCAGGATGTGATCGCGACCATACGTCCGCTGGATGGAGCCCTGGAACTGATGGAGTGGATAAAAAGCCATCTCCCAATGGTCATCGTTTCGGATACCTTTACCCAATTTGCAGATCCATTGATGGCACAGCTCAACAGGCCAACGTTGTTCTGCAACGAACTGGTCATAGACAGGGACGGTTTTATTGCGGATTTCAGGCTCCGTCAGCAAGACCAGAAGCGGAAAGTGGCCCAGGCCCTGCAAAATCTGAATTATACCGTCATTGCCATGGGCGATTCTTACAACGACACCTCCATGCTTTCCCAGGCCGAATATGGCATCCTGTTCAGGCCTCCGGAAAATGTGGTGCGCGACTTTCCCCGGTTTCCCGTGGCTCTTGACTACAAAGAGCTCCGGACCCTGATCCATGATCTACTATAATCTGTGAATCTGTAGCTAATCAATTATGGAAATTAGTTTTCAAAACAAAATCGTCCTGGTTACTGGCTCTTCCAGGGGGATCGGCGCTGCAATTGCCTTGAAATTCGCTGAAAACGGCGCTACGGTGATCATTCATTACAACAAAAGCGAACTGAAAGCCCGGGAGACATTTGCAAAATTGCCCCGTCATGACCATCTGCTCGCAAAGGCGGAATTGTCGGATCCGGTTGAAGTTGAAAGGATGTTTGATGAGGCCGTTTCCACGTTCGGGCGTATCGATATCCTCGTCAATAATGCGGGGATCTATGAAGAAACCTTCTGGTGGGAACTGGATTACGTTCATTGGCAGGAACACTGGCGCCGGACCATTGAAACCAACCTCACCGGGATGGCCAACCTGTCATTCCTGGTGGCCAGGCAAATGATAGGGCAGGGGGGAGGCAAGATCATCAACATATCCTCACGCGGTGCATTCAGGGGTGAACCTCACGCTTTGCCATACGGAGCAGCCAAAGCAGCAATGAATTCCTTCGGGCAGTCTATGGCCTGGGCACTGGCGGATAAGAATGTCCAGGTTTTTACCCTTGCACCCGGATGGGTGGACACCGACATGACGCACGAAATATTGATGAGCGAAAGAGGGAAAGCTGTCAGGGCCCAAAGTCCGTTGAACCGGGTCGCCAGGCCGGAAGAACTGGCACAAGCCATCCTGTTGCTGGCTTCAGATGGCACGGAATATATGACCGGGTGCATACTGGATATGAATGGCGCCAGCTACCTTAGAACATAGTCGTCATTTCAGACTAGTAGTATACCACTTCTACTCCCGGCATCATTTCCCTAAAGGCGGATACTTTTTTGTCGTTTAATTTGGTATTGTAACACACCAGGTTCTTAAGCTGGAATAATTGGGTCAGCGGTTTCAGGTTATTGATACCGGTGTTCTGGCATTCCAGTTTTTTGAGATTGGACAGGTTCGCCAATGGATCCAGTTTTTTTATCTGTGTGCCCGAACAGTTTAATTGTTCAAGGGAGGTGATATTTTTAAGTTCATCCAGCTTTTCAACCGGTGTATCGCTTATGTCGAGCACTTTCAATTCCGGAAGACCGGCCAGAGGACCCAGTGAGGATACAGGGTTTCCGGACAGGTTCAGTTGTTTTAACCTGACAAGGTCACTGACAGGGGATATGTCCTGCAGGATTCCATTGGAAAGGTCGAGTTCTTCAAGCCTTGATAATGTTCTGAGCGGACCCAGGTCGCTGACGTCGCGCTTCTCAGAAAGGCTTAGTGATTTTAACAGCGCTGCCGCATGCAATTGTTCCCTGGTAGGGATCTCGTCCAGTTTAGTATGGGACTGGAAAACGGATTTCCAGGGCTGCGGGAGTTCATCCCACCAGCTTTTCAACAGGGCGGTCTGAAATACGACCAGACATTCCGGGTGCAAATCCAGGAAGCGATCTAAATCCGTTTTTCCAATCCGTGTATTGTCGCAATAGATAATCTTGAGGGAACTGATCGGGGCAAGGGGATCAAGGTCATTGACGCTGGTCTTGTCCATGGAAAGGATACGGAGGTTTTTCAGATCGTTTAATCCGGTGAGGGAATCGACGGGTGTGTCGGACAAATCCAGTTCTTCCAGCCTGGAAAGGGAAGACAACGGTTCCAGGCTGCTGATCCTGGTTCCGGCAACTGAGAGCTTCACCAGGTTGGTCAGTTCAGCCAGGGGCTTTAAATCGGAAACATAGGTTCCGCTGGCCATTATCTCCTTCAGGTTCGTTAAAATAGAAAGTGGCTCCAGGGTAGTGATATTGCCATTTCCCCTGAGATCCAGCCTGCTGATCAGGGTGACCTGGTGAAGTTGTTCCTTGGTAGGCCGTGGATCCAGCGTTACATATTCCCTGAAAACCTGTTGCCATTCCAAACCGATCTTGCTCCACCAATCGGTAAGCCCCTGGCTTTCGTATATGACCAGCACTCCCGGATGGGCAGACATGAACGCATTGGCATGTGCCCTGGTAATGCCAGTCTGGTCGCAGTATACTTTTTCAAGGGCAGGAATATCTCCAAGTGGAATGAGATCTGCGATCCGGGATTGATCGGCATCAATTACCTGGAGGTTCGCCAGCCCGGATAGAGCGGAAAGCCTGTCTATGCCCGTATTTTTAAAAGATAACCGTCTGAGGCTTATCATATACCGGATCGCTTCAAGCGCATCGACCTGTGTGCCGGAAATGCTGAGGATTTCCAGGGCAGGAAGATCGGATAAGGGAGCGATGTCGCGGACGGGAGTATCGTCTATCCTGATTTCTTTTAATAATGAAAGCCTTCTCAGAGGGTTCAAGTCCATGACTCTGCTGCCACTGGCATAAAGGATCTCCAGCGCGGCAAAATCCGCTATGGGTTCAAGCGATTCTATGAGGGTGCTGTCCGCGTAGAGTTCCCTGATCCTGGTGTTGTAGCGGATAGGTTCAAGGTCCCCGATCCGGGTGTTGGAAATATTCAGAACCAGCAACCTGGTAAGACTTCTGACCGGGAAAAGATCTGATATGACAGTGTTGGAGACCTTGAGCATCTTCAATTCAGTAAGCTGGTCTATCGGGTCCAGGTCGGTGATCAGCGGATTGTCGGAAACATCCAGGCTTTCCAGCTTGATGATTTCACGAAGTGCCCTGAACCCTTTGCCTTTAATTGTGTGTATCGTATCGAACAATTCGGTCAGCAAGGTATCTTTGTCAAAAATAAGAAGGCTGTCGCCGCCTATATATATGAATTTCTGAACTTCAACAATATCAGGTCTGTAATCAATCAGCAAAATGGTGGAATCATTGAGGAAATCGACCTGTGATAACCGGATCGAATCCTGGAGAATAAAATCATCCCCTAAAACATGCTTCCATTCCGGCGACATTTTGTTCCACCACGCCATCAGTTCTTCGGCTTCATTGAGCTTGGTGGTATAAATGCTGGCAATTTTCAGGACCTGTTCCTCATCATCGACATTAATTTCGATAAACCTGGTTTTATTATTGCTAACCAATTCACCTTCAACGGTTTCTCCCTTCAGGTTCCGGTTTGCCGTCACCTTGAAATAAACCATGCCTTCGGGATTGGTCAATGATTGGATGTCCTGAATTTTAAAATTGAATTCAACTGTTTTAAAAAAGAAGTCCACATCTTTCAGGTAAGCCTGGACATCCTTGTAGGTAAGGATCTCCCTGTTTTCATCCAGGTCATCTTCCACCTGGACTTTTTCTGACATGAAAGCCTTGATATAGCTTTCGTTAATGATGATTTCCTTCTCCTTGGTGCTGGTTTCCGGATCGCCGAGGGTATTCAGGGAGAATTCGAGAAAACCCATCAGCCGTTTGATCTGTTCCTGGTAATTTTGAATCCCGGTCGTATCCTGCGTGTATGATTTCAATGGTGAGACCAGGAGCAGGAAGATGAGGGAAATGAATACAGAACCGTGTATAAATCTATTCATGGTAAATGTATTTCAGAAGGATGTCTTTTTCATCAGGACTGATCTTCATTAAGGTCGAAATCAGCCAGCCTGTATTGAAATCCTTACGGTTATAATCGGATATTTCGAAATACCATCCGGGGACCTGGAAAAAGTGGAACTTGACTTTCGAAACGGTCCTGAATGTGAGGTTACCCAGTTTGAATTCGTAGATGAATAAGGTCAGAAAATCGGGATGGTATTTCCAGGCTATGTAATTTTCGAGGCTTTCCCGGCTGTCAAAAGCTTTGACCAGGTTCATGAAATCCAGTTCATGGCTCATAGGGTGCAGAAATTTCTGTCCGGCCGTCCGAAGGCTGTCCTGGTCTGCAAAAAGGCGGGCGAAAGGCTCAAAATAAACATTGGTGATCACCCACTTGGAACCGATCGTGTCTTTTTCCAGCTGGAGGAAAAGAGTGAGGTATTTATCCTGGCCTTTATAATTGAATACGGTAGATACTTCCGCGAACCAGTTCCCCCCGTGGAAATCCAGGAATACGGGATTTTTATCATCCAGCATGTCGTCCACAAAACTTTGTACCAGGGCCGGTGTGATGTAAGGATTTTCAGAATTGAAGAGGTTTTCGAGGTAAGTTTTCCTCAACCCCTTGTTTCGGTACATATGGTCTTCGGGATAGTAGCGTTCCCCCTTGAGATCTTCTTCTCCGTTAAATCTTCTGAAAAATTGATTGACCTGTTTGGTGGAAGCATAGAGATCACTTTCATCCCCCAGGTAATCTTCCAGGATTTGCGCTTCGGATACTGCACAGGCAATAAGGAACGCGGCAAGGACGGCCAGCCGTTTCATATTAAATCTCAGCGCTCGGTTTCAGCCACACGGATATCGCCCAGGAGCACATCCCAGAAATCGATCAGCCGACCGCTGATCTGGGTTTGTTTCTTTTCGACATAAACGGTGATATCTTTTTTGGTGGTGTCTTTATAGACCATCCCGTCATCCATCGTTCCTTCAAACCTCTGGTAAATGGTGATAACGCCGACATAGCGCCCGTCCGGCTGCAGTTCCAGGTCGCTGATGTACTGGATATCGTACCACTTGATCGTGATCTTGTCGTAGTTAAGTGCCATCAGGCGCTCCAGGTACTTGCGGATCGGATAATACTTGATTTCTTCCCGGTAGAGGGACGACACTCCCATCTGGGCGTCTTCGACGAACAGCTCAAGGGTGCGTTCGATAACGCGGTTGGCTTCGGAGAAGGGAGTCTCCTTGCTGCCGATGATGCTGATGTATTTGCTCAGATCCCTGACTTTTTCAAGGGCAAGGCTGTCGATAGCCGCTTTCCGCTGCTTGGAAAGATTATCCTGCGCGATGGCGCCGGATGCTAAGAAAAATGCCAATATTATAACAGAAACAAACCTGATTTTCATATCCTAATTGTTTTTTAACAATTCAAGTTCCTTGATTTTACCATTGCCGTCGTAGATAATCTTCTCTACCGTATTAATGTTATTCCTGGTATCTTTCAGATAATTAAGGTAATTTTTAATGGTGGTCGGACGATCGTAGTCCACCGTGTTGCCTTCTTTGCTGATGATGATCAGAACCGGCGCTTCCGGTGAGGAAAACAGCTTCAGGGCATCAGCGATAAGCATGTTGGCCTGTGATACGCTGGTGGCTGATGTGATCGAACTGAAATAATCGGAAATCGTGGCCGCACTTTTCTCTTTGGCGGTGTTTCCTCCTGTCTCCTTTTGCTTATCCTCCATGGCTTTCTTATTCCATGCGGCTCTTTCGGCCGCTAATTTTTCTTCAGCCTGGGATAAAAGTTCGTCCACTTCCGGATCATTCAGGTTCATTTCACGGATAGACCTGACTGCCGCTTCTTTTTCATCGAGCGACATGGCAGTATTATCATTCAGAATGTCCATCAGAGTTGATTTGGCAGTAGAAAGTTTGGCTGCATATTCCGCCGCTTCCTTTTCTTTTGCCAGCTTTTTCTTGCTTTTACATGCCCCCATTCCGCCGGCAAGCGAAATCACCATGAGCATGATTACCGATCGATAGAGAACTTTCTTCCACATAGGTCGCGATTTATTAATGATTCCAACGAATTAACGACCAAATTTATTGAAAATTATAGCGAAAAGGAAAAATGTGACCAGCCACTTGTCAACAACACATAGTTAGTATAACCAGGCAACGAAAGATACGGGAAACATGATAAAGTCAAACGGGGCATTACCATCGTCAAACCACCCATTCTCATGTCGAACTATTTAATACTTTTGCCGAAAACCAGATATTATGTCAAAAAACCATTACGATCCGTCAGGCGCCCTGTTCGACCTGAAACAATTCGGTGAATTCGGGGATGTCAATCCTTCCATTACCGATTCATCCACCTATACTTTCCTGGAAGCCCAGACCATGCTGGATACATTCCACGGCGAGAGCGAAGGCTGCTTCCTCTATTCACGCCACTGGAATCCCAGCAATAAATATCTTTCCGATGCCCTGGCCGCCCTGGAGGGGACTCCGGCAGGCTGGGTGACTGCGTCAGGTATGGCTGCCATAACCACAACTTTGCTCCAACTTTGCAATTCCGGCGACCATATCATCACCAGCGTGACCACCTATGGCGGCACATTCGCATTCCTTAAGAATTATCTGCCCAAATTCGATATCGAGGTCACTTTTGTCAATATCTCTGACCTTGATGGGATTGAAAAGGCCATTCGGCCAAATACCCGGCTGATCTACACCGAATCGCTGACCAATCCGCTGCTACAGGTTTCGGATATACCAAAACTGGCTGCTATTTCCAGGAAACATGGTATCAAGCTTATTGTCGACAATACCTTCTCACCACTGATCATTTCGCCGGCACAACTGGGTGCGGACATAGTGGTTTACAGCATGACCAAATTCATTAATGGAAAGAACGATTGTGTCGCGGGCGCTATCTGTTCAGACGAAGAGTTCATCAACGCCATCAGCAATGTGAATGACGGCACGGCGATGTTGCTGGGTCCTGTGCTCGATCCGCTGCGTTCATCCGGTATCCTGAAGAACCTGCACACGCTCCACATCCGGATGAAAAAGCACAGCGAAAACGCGATGTACCTGGCCACCCGCCTGGAACAGGATGGCCTGAAGATCAAATACCCGGGCCTTGCCAGCCACCCCGACCACGAACTGATGAAAAGCCTGATGCATCCCGATTTCGGCTTCGGGGGCATGATGGCGATCGATTTCGGGACGGCTCAACGAGCAAATGAAATCATGGAAAAGATGCAGATGGCCGGTGTCGGTTACCTGGCCGTGAGCCTCGGCTATTTCAAGACACTCTTCAGCAATCCCGGCAAGAGCACCTCGTCCGAAGTGCCCGAAGACATCCAGCGAGAAATGGGGCTCTCCGAAGGGCTCATACGGTTTTCAGTGGGATTGGACCACGACATTGAGAGGACCTGCCAGAGGATCATGAGCTGTATCTGAACAATTACTTTTTCTGCGGTTCTTTCTCCACATTCACTACTTCGTACATCTCCTTGCCGTCCACTTCTGTGGGCTGATAATAAGTTTCACCAACCTTTACATAGGTCACATCGCCGATCTTGACCTCTTCACCGCCTTCCGGCAGGTTCGGGACCAACGTGCCGGCCGTGGGTGGAACTACCACGTACTTTTCTCCATCCTTTTCGTAGTAAGTCCCTGCGTAATAATAATTGTTCGTGGTCTCGTTGACGACGACCGTTGTGGTTTCCGGCGGCAATTCCGTGACAGTCGCACCCGCCGGCGCTTCCACCACAGTGTATCCGTCACCCGATTTCACATAATAGACGCCCTGGTCATAATAATACTGCTGCTCTGCGATAGTGACTATGATAGCTGTAGTGGCAATCGCGGCAACAAAGAATCCCCAGGGATGATAGTATGGCCCGTAATAATATGGATGATAGGGGTGATAATGATATGGGTGGTAGCAGTAATAATGAAATCCGCCATAAGCATAAGGAGGCCGTGGATACGGCCTTACCGGCGGCCTGACATACACATCCCGGTCAATATTCACATCCCGGTTGACATTGATGTCGCGGCTGTTGTCAATATTTACATTTCTGTCGCCTGTATTGATATTGGTCCGGTCACCGGTAGATACCTTTGTCCGGTCTCCGGTTGAAGTGCCACGGTCAGCAGCAGCGGTCCTTTCTTTAGTGGCGGCAGACCGGTTTCCACCATTGATTGACCGGTTAGCAGTGCTACCTGTTTTTGTAGTTGCCGACCTGTCCAGTGTTGAAACGGAAGTTTTCTGCGAAGTGGATGGCCGGTTTTGGGTCGTGGCCGGCCGGCTTTGCGTGGATGAAGGCCTGCTGTAGGATGCCGAGGATCGTCCACCGCCCCCGCTGTAGGAATGGCTCATTCCACCTCCGCCTCCTCTTCCGCCTCCCATGCGTTGTGCTTCAAGCGTAAAAGGGATCAGCAATGTAGCTGCGATCAGGATTATTCCGGATATATTATATTTTGATCCAAAAAGCGTCTTCATATATGGAAATTTAAAAAGTTATCTGATTGATTTGGACAATACTGATATTTTCCTTGCCTTCGGAGGCTGGATAAATTCAAAAACTGAGGGTGGGATGTCCGGATTCAGTTTCCAGTTGCTAAAAATAGCTTCATACTGTTGATTTCCTCCATTTTTGTATATGATAATGACTTTTTGAGGCAGCATGAACGCATCGCTTGACAGCCAGATCTCTGCAATCATTTCAATATTGGAGGCCTTTATCAGCAGGCATTCGCTGCCATTGAGCATTTTTTTGCCGACAAATACGAGATCGTCGAAAAAATTCAACATGTCATCTGTTATGGTGGGATTAAAGAAATCGGCGGCCGGAAACTCAATTCCATATCTTTTATTAAGTGTATCGATCATGGCCATCGTTGTCTCAGGGGCATTTAAAATGAAATAATTATTTTCATCATATGAATACATGAGGGCTGTGTTGCCGTTATACCAAAATCCCCGGTGCCCTTTATCGCCGTTAAAATTGACATGCATTCTGTCAGGGCCGGAGAAGTAGACCTCGTCGGTTTCGTGCTGGGTTATCAGTCCGAAATCAGGATCTATGACATCGATGGAAGTATTCAGCGTAAAACTGCATGAATTCAGCTCCCCGATAACCGAAGCCATGTGGTCAATGATCATTACCGCCACTGTATCGACCCGGGACTCCTGGGCCTGAGAAGATAAGGCTGTAAAAAGCAGGAATGAAAGCAGAAATTTCTTCATAAGGTTGATATGACTGTTTAAAAGATGATTTCGCGTAAAGATAATAATACAAGGCCAATCCTGCAAAGATATGCAATACATGATAACGATAAGTTGTCCGTCCCTGGAGAAAATACTTAGCAATGAGTATTTTTAATTCATCCGGCATTAAATGGAATCTAAGACCCCTTAAACCTTAACTTTGTTTTAATATCCAGGATTAAGTTTGATGAAAAAAATTGTTTCATTCTGTGCGATCTGTTTTATGATGCATGTCATTCCGGCGATTTCACTATCGCAGACTGAAACTTACAACCAGATAAGCAACGAATTGCAGCTTGCGCGCACGATCAATGAAAAGTGGGCGGCTGAGATATATCTGGGCGGCGTGTTCAGCAGTACGCCAAATGAAAGCAAAGTGCTTAAGACGAACATTCAGCGCTATGGCATGGCATGGGTGCACTACTATTTATCGCCGCGATGGAAATTATCTTCATCATTTGCTTATTACTATAATAAAGATGTCCCTGATATCGGTCAGTATTATTCTCCGGAATGGAGGGTTTCCTTGCAGGGAATATATTATATCCATAGAACAGGATATTCCCTTTTCACCAGGATGATGGGAGAAATCAGGATCATGATGAATGAAGAGGGGGTGTATGAGGATTATTACCGCTATCGTCAGATGCTGAAATATGTCCAGCCTTTGAATGGTAAAATATTACGTAAAGGGGTTGTGTACATGTTAACTACAGAAGAGCTCCTGTTCAAGCCAAATGCAAAGTCACAGGGAATTACATTCTTTGACCGCAACAGGTTTGAAGTTGGAGTTGGCTACCTGTTCACAGATAATATCCAGCTTGAGCTGGCTTACTTGAACGAATTCATGCCCAGGGATGATAATAATGAAATGTACAATGCTCTGGAAATAACACTTACGTTCAATAATCCGCTGACAAACCTCAAAAACACCATTTTCCCTAAACCCGAGAGCGGGGATCAAACCGAATGATTACTTTCTCTTTTCTTCTTCTTGCAGGAAGCAATCCAGCTGTTCCTTCAATGCGGCTTTGTGCAGTTTGAAGTTGTAGGTGCGTTCGCCCTCTTCCCTTTTCATATCTAATTTGGCCTGGATAACTTCGTATTCCTGTAAGGGCTTCAGCTGATCCTTGCTGATTAAGTAGAGCATTTCCATGATCGAATCACCTTCGAGATAACGAGTATCAAAATGCTCAAACTGGTATTCTTTCTCATCCGATAACTTCAGAATGAGGTCGGATTTCAGCTTCCTGCCGACCTCCTTCTCAGGGTAGGGGTTTGGCTGCAGGGCGAGAAAAAAGTTCTCTTTGTCCGTCATGATCCCGCCCTTGAGGTCCTTGGTTTCGGTCCAGTAAAAATTAACCGGTTCAATGAAGTAGTACATGCTGCCGTCCGGATAGATCCTATGATTGATCTCACATTGGGAAAACGACACCAAGGTTACGAAAGATAAACCGGATAGAATAAGTACTTTAATAATTAATTCTTTCATAACTAAAGATTTATATTATCCCTTCTCTTAAATTTGACCATCAGCAGTAATGAAAAACAAATTTAGGTTATAATCAACCTATGTTTAATAAAGCAGGAATTAATGGTTAAAAATACCCAGTAATGAGTACTAATGATTAAACTGTTTAACGCCTTGCGCCTGGATATTTTTTAAAGTAAGCCGTTTTCCTTGAGTTCATGAATTAATTCCTGCATGTTTGACTTTTTTGATTTATTCAGGATATTTCTCCGGTGTGTGTTCACCGTATTAGAGCTCAGGAATATTTTATCGGCGATTTGTTCACTGGTGAATCCCATTTCAAGTAATTTGATGATTTCAAATTCACGATTAGTGAATACGTTGCCTTGCATTAACAACTCCATGTCAGGATACCTGAAATTTGAGAGATCTTCTCCTAAATAATAATGAAAACCCTGCTTATGTTTCTTATACCAATCAATATTAGTCTGTATTTTCAGCGTAAAAACGGATTTATAGGGGACTTCACTATAAAAAATGTAAAACTGCATTAAATAATTGCTGTAATTGCCTTGAGCATTTTTCATCCTGAAATTAGAAGACAATAATTTATTCCCTTTTTTCGCGGAAAACAGCTGATGAGCTATCTTCAACAGCATAGTCCTGCCCAAATTATTCCGATCAATTTCATCAGGGTGTAATCGGTAGAAAAAACTCATGGAAGACAACTCTGCAGGTTGGATTCCCAGAACGTCAAGGCATTGTGTGCTTGTGAAGAGTATTTTAAAGTGAATAAGTTCGCCAATATAGAAGAATTGATCATTCTGCTTCATGATTGAATTGAGCTCGACCATCAGTGGATCATTGTCATCAATCCCGGTATACCCGCCAGGGCCATATTTCTCGATGACCTTAAAGAACAGGTTATAATAGGAAGCAATATCGGGCATAAGGATTCTTCTGTTATCAATTGAGCAAATTTAAAAATATACTTAAAATCAAGTATTTTTTATTAGTTCAGATGGATATATTTTTGACTCACCTGGCAATGATTATTAGCTAACCGTAATACCTCTGATATGAAATACCTTCTTCCCATTTTTGTCACCGGTTCACTTCTTGTCCGGGGTGAAGCCAACGCCCAGACCGGAGCAGAAAAATCACGGGAACCGGATAAACGTCCCAACATTGTCATCATCCTTGGGGATGATCTGGGCTATTCCGACATGGGGATGTTCGGCAGTGAGATCCGGACTCCTAACCTGGATGCATTGGCTCAATACGGAGTGCGGTTCACCAATTTTTATACCTGTGCCAGCTGTTCACCGACAAGATCCATGTTGCTTTCAGGCGTCGATACACATGTCAACGGACTGGGTAATATGGACGAATGGACGGCGCCAAACCAGGAAGGCGAGCCCGGGTATGAAGGAAACCTCAACGACAGGGTCATTGCCTTCCCTCAGTTATTGAAGGACGCAGGTTACCACACCTATATGGTGGGCAAGTGGCACCTGGGCAAATCACCGGATAAAATTCCCGCTGCCCGGGGATTTGAGCGCGATTTCTCCCTGCTCGACGGAGCCGGCAGTTATTGGGATATGACAAACTTCACTGCGTTGACCCCGAAATCCCTTTTCACAGAAGATGGTAGGTACCTAAAAAAACTGCCTAAGCATTATTATGCTACCAAGACTTATACGGATAAACTCATCGGTTTCATATCGGCTAATCACGGTGATGGAAAACCTTTCTTCGCCTATGTTTCGTACCAGGCTCCTCATGATCCATATCATTTGCCGGCAAAATGGAGGGACAGGCATGTGGGAGAGTATGACATAGGCTGGGATGCTATTAGGACACAGCGCCTGCAACGCATGAAGGAGATGGGTATAGTTCCTGATTCAACGAACCTGGCTGAACGTATGTGGTTCGTGCCGGAATATTCTCTGCTTGCCCCGGCAACCCGTGCCCTGTTAGGCCGGAAAATGGAACTCTATGCCGGAATGGTTGAAAACATGGACTATTATGTGGGGCGTCTCATCGATTACCTGAAAGAAATCGGGGAATACGAAAATACCGTGTTCATTGTGTTCGGCGACAATGGTGCTGAAGGCACCGACCTTGCAAAAATGATCGCGGGAAATCCCGGTACAAGGGACTATTTGTTTTTTGCTTCAAAATGGTCACAAACCAATCCCAATGCCTGGGGCGATCCGGGCTCTTACGTAGGCTATGGACCTGGCTGGGCACAGGTTTCTATGACCCCTTTCAGCCAGTACAAAGGATGGATTGCTGAAGGCGGGATTCGTAATGCGCTGATCGTCAGTGGTCCGGTCGTCAATCGCGAGAAAGGAAGTATTAATAACGGACTGATGTTTGTCGCTGACATTTACCCTACTTTGCTGGATATTGCCGGTACATCTTACCCGAAATCTTACAACGGTAATGACCTGCCTCCCCTGATCGGGGAATCCTGGATGCCGGTACTGGCTGGAAAAACAGATTCGCCACGGACTTCACAGGATTACATAGCCTGGGAAATTTTCGGCAACCGTGCCCTTCGCCAGGGGGACTGGAAACTTCGCTGGGAATTCAAATCAATGGGGAGGTCCGACTGGGAATTGTTCAATTTAGTTTCCGACCCGGCTGAAAGACATGATGTGGCTGCTCAATATCCTGAAAAGGTTCAGGAATTACTTGCCCTGTGGGACGATTATGTCAAACGTAACAACGTAATTATCCCCGACCGGTCCCCTTTTGAAAACATTTACAACCAGCTTCCGGAACGATTCCCTGTAGAAGAAGGATATCCTCCACTCGTGAACAAGAAGCAATATGTACCGCCTGCGGATATGATGGTTAATCCAAAATAGTAACAAGATCATTATGAGCAAGATATTCTCATCACAGCGTTATAAGTGCATTGCAATTTTGCCTTGGATCATTATATGCATGCCATTTATTGTGAATGCACAGGGAGACGGCCCGCGGTTCTATTGGAAAGGGCTGTGTGGAATGAATGCAGTCCCCGTCATTGGATCATCCTTAAGCGGGAACGCCAATCCCATGGACCCGGCCCACCTGGTAAATCCGGGATCCGATTTCACGGCGGTCATGGCTATGCCAGGTTATGCAAGGATGTTCCCGTTATTCAACCGTGCTGCCATGGCCTCGATAATTGTTCCCATGGGCAGAATTTCAAGTGACATCACTGTGAACGGGCTATCCTTGGGCCAGACTGCCAGGGGGTTCGGAGATCCCTTATTACAGGTCGGTATGAATGTAATAGGCCCAAAGGCCATGAAGGGGATTCCTGATCTATTGAGATATAAGCCCGGATTTTCGATGGATGTCATTGCCAGCCTTGCGGTTCCGATCGGGGAATATGATCCGGAGAGTTCGGTCAATATTGGTCAGAACAGGTGGTATGGTCGGGTTGGATTACCGATAGTATGGCAGCTGGGAAAATGGGTTCCCGGCAGGAGGGCCACGCTGGAAGCACTTCCTGCAGTCTGGTTCTTCAGCGATAACAACGATTTCGATGGTAAAAAACTGGAAACCAAACCCATCTTCCAGGTAGAAGGCCACCTTACACGGGATTTCATGGAAAGGTTGTGGGGATCAGTGGATGTCATATGGTATACTGGCGGTGCAGCCACAATCGATACATTGGAAGTGGAGAAAATCAACAATTTTGGAATCGGGGGCACCATCGGCTACCAAATCAATGATAATTTGCAACTTACGGTGGGATATTCCACCAGTATAAGTGATTCAGGATCCGAGGACCTCAAAATTGACGGTTTCCGGATCAAGCTGATCTATGGCTGGCACAAGCTGATCGAAGGGATCCACCGGCTGGGAAGTGAGTAAGCATCCGGCGAATTTTCATCTCGACATGTTTTTCTAATCACCCTTTCCTCAACGTGAAAGAAAACGTACTCCCTACGCCCGGCGCGCTCCTGACGTTGACGGTCTGCTCATGGGCTTCAATGATGTGCTTTACTATGGCTAACCCGAGCCCGCTACCTCCCTGTTCCCGGGAGCGGTGCTTATCCACCCGGTAAAAACGTTCAAACAACCTCGGGATATGTTGCTCTTCAATGCCGGTGCCATTGTCGGAGATTTCAACCAGGTAGTTTTCATCCATATCATAGAAACTGACCTTGGTACGGCCGTCCTCCTTACCGTATTTAATGCTGTTATCAACCAGGTTGACCAGTGCCTGGCGGATTTTATCCCTGTCGGCCCAGACCATCAAAGGAGAATTGTACTCGCTGCCGAAATGTAACTTTACATTTAATTGCCTGGCGCTATCTTCCATGAAATCAAAAACTTCCTTTACTAAGGCAACAATGTCGAAATGAGATTTGAATAATTGTATTTCCCCGGATTCAAACCGGGAGATAAATTCGAGCTCATCCACCAGCTCGATCATCCGGTCAATGTTTTTTTCGGCTTTATGCAGGAAACCTTTCCTGACGTCACTGTCATCATCGCTCTCTGAAATAAGCGTGGAAATATAACCCTGCAGATTCGAAAGGGGTGTTTTTAATTCATGGGAAACATTCCCGAGAAATTCTTTCCTGTATCGCTCCATCCGTCGCAGTTCCTCAATCTCGGCCTTTTTGTAATCCGCCCACTCCCTGACATCATTTTCTACCTGGCCGATCATGTCTTCCCCCAGGTTCTTCCTGAGTTCCTGCTTGCTTTCCTTCGTCAGTTTCAGGGATTGTATGTTTTTATAAATGACTTTTATCCTTTCGAATATATAAGATTGCAGGATGTATTTGATGAAAAGGTAAATGAAGATGAAAAGTGAGATCCCGGTAACGGTGAAGTACCCCCAGTTGAATGAAAATGCACCGGCAAGCGAGAAGCTGATGTACATCATCCCAAAGAAAACCGTAACAGCCAGGGCTGAATACAAGGAAAGGATGACGGTATTCGTGATTTTCATGGCGAGGGGAGTTTACTTTTTATTTTTCTGCAGTTTCTGATGCTTGATAACCTTTGCTTCCATAAAAAAGATCATCTCTTCGGCAATATTTTCCAGGTGATCGCCAACTCTTTCCAGTTTCCGGATTATAGAGAACAATTCAAGGCATTGCCTGCCTTCCCCCGGATTTTTTAACAGATAATCACTCAGGACTTCTATCGAAGCTTTGTTGATCTCATTCAGCTTCTCATCCATGGTGAAAATGCTCCTGATCCTTTTGTTATCCTCCTTCTCGAATGACTCAAAAGCTTCGACCAGCATGAGATGTGCCGTGTCAAACATCTCCAGGAGCCGCGTTGCCCTGATCAGTTCCGGGTCGAACGGATGCGTCGATTTCCGGGCCGTATTGGCGATGTAATTGGCATAATCGCCGATCCTTTCAACGTTGTAATTGATCTTCAGCACAGAGAGAACAAACCTGAGATCAACCGCGACCGGGTTTTCCAGGGCAATCAGATTTTCACAGTCCATATCGATCTTCAGTTCAAAGGAATCGACCAGCTTTTCATTGGCTTTAACCTCCTTGGCAAGATCAAGATCATTATTTTCAATGGCAGACTTCGATTTTTCGATCTGGCTGATCACGATGGACCACATCTCGAGCAAATCGTTCTTGAGCTGCTGTAATTGGATTTCAAGATGATTCATAACATTTTTTTTAATCCTATCCAAATCGACCGGTTATGTAATTCTGCGTTTTTTCTTTCGATGGATTGATGAACATGACTTTAGTCTCATTTACTTCTATGAGTTCGCCGAGGTAAAAGAAAGCGGTATAATCGCTCACCCGGCCGGCCTGCTGCAGATTATGGGTGACGATCATTATGGTGTATTCATTCTTCAGTTCGTGGATGAGTTCCTCTATTTTAGCCGTGGAAATGGGATCAAGTGCCGATGCTGGCTCGTCCATTAAGATTAAAGTGGGTTCCACTGCCAATGCCCTCGCGATGCAAAGTCTTTGCTGCTGCCCGCCGGATAGCTCATATGCCGACTTTTTCAGCTTGTCCTTCACTTCATCCCATAATGCCGCATGTTTGAGCGATCTGACAACCACTTCTTCTATGTAGTTGTTATCCCTTATCCCATTGACCCTCAAACCATATGCCACATTTTCGTAAACCGACTTGGGGAACGGATTCGGTTTTTGAAATACCATGCCCACCATTTTCCTGAGCTGATCGATTCTGACATCTTTCGAATTGATATCTTTCCCGTCGACCAGGACTTCCCCTTCAATCCTCACGTGATCGATCAGGTCGTTCATCCGGTTGAAGAGCCGGAGGAAAGTCGATTTTCCGCAACCGGAAGGACCTATCAGCGCCGTTACAGTTTTCTCAGGAAACGTCAGGCTGATATCCTTCAGGGCATGAAAGTCTCCGTAATATAGATTCACATTATTGGCCTGTGCTTTGATCATGATCTTTCTTTAACTCATTTTGACTTTTTTACCGAGATATTTCCTGAGATAACTAGCCGTAAAATTAATAAGCACCACGATGAAAATCAATACCAGGGCAGTTCCATAGGCCATAGGCCTGGAGGCTTCCATGTCAGTGCCACTGGTACTCAAAACATAGAGGTGATAAGGCAGGGCCATGACCTGGTCGAAAATGCTGCTGGGAAGCCGGGGCAGAAAATAGGCTGCAACGGTGAACAATATCGGGGCGGTTTCACCGGAAACCCTACCGATGGACAGGATCAGACCGGTAATGATGTTCGGGAAAGCCACCGGCAGGACGACCCTTTGAATGGTTTGCAGTTTCGTGGCTCCAAGAGCCAGGCTCCCGACTCTAAGGGAATTGTCGACTGCTTTTAAAGCCTCTTCGGTTGTCCTGATCACAACCGGGAGCACCAGCAAACCGAGTGTCAGTGAACCGGCAAGGATGGAATCGCCGAATTCCAGGTAATTGACAAATAGCGCCATACCGAAAAGCCCGAACACAATAGAGGGTATGCCGGCCAGATTGTTGGTCATCATCCGTAAGAAGCGCTTAAACCAGCTGTCTTTCAGATATTCATTGATATAGATCCCCGAAAGTACCCCAACAGGGAATGCGAAAATCATGCTTCCGACCACCAGCGAGGCAGTGCCCACGATTGCGGGAAAAATTCCGCCGGCTGTCATGCCCTGGTCAGGCATGGCTGTCAGGAATTCCCAGCTGATCACGCCGATTCCTTTAACCACGATAAAGCCAAGGATCACAAAAAGGAATCCGACCACCATGATACTGATGACGCCGAACAGTGAAAATGCGAATGATTGTTTGATCTGTTTTCCGGTCATATCATCTTGGTTTCCTTGGTTTTGATCAATTCAACGGTAAAATTGATGATGAGCGTGAACAGAAACAGGACAATGCCAAGCGCGAACAGCGCACTGAAATGAAGGCCTCCGTAGGGGGATTCACCCAGTTCGGCAGCAATGGTGGCTGGGATGGTCCTGACCGGCACCAGGAAAGAGTGGGGGATAATGCTCGCATTGCCGGTGACCATCAGAACCGCCATGGTTTCACCGATAGCTCGCCCTATTCCAAGTATGATGGCTGTACTGATCCCCGAGCTGGCATAAGGCACCGTTACCCTGACAATGGTTTGCCATTTGGTGGCCCCCAGCGCCAGACTGGCTTCCTTCAGGGAACGTGGCGTAGTCCGGAGGGCATCTTCAGAGATCGTGATGATCGTTGGAAGTGCCATAATTCCCAGCACGATACTGCCTGCCAGGGCTGTTTCCCCGACGTTGAGCCGGAAAAGCTGTTGAATGAGCGGGACAACGACCACCAGTCCGAAAAATCCGAAAACCACGGATGGAATACCTGCCAGTAATTCCACAAGAGGCTTCAGCAGATTTCTGATCCGGAAGGAAGTGACCTCCGCCATAAATATAGCGGTTGCCAGGCCAAGCGGCAAAGCAAAAATGATCGCACCGAGCGTTACCAGCAGGGTGCCGGCAATCAGAGGCCAGATGCCAAAGGCCGGGACCGGTTCAGATGTCGGATACCACTCCTTGCCGCCAATGAATTCTCTGATGGTTATGTTATGAACCGGTACCAGATGGCCGCTGAAATTTTCCGGTATGTACCTTTCGGCAATATAGACCAGTGATCCCGATGTCCGGCTTACAAATTCATCGATCAGTCTGGGCAGATTTTCCAGTTCTCCACCCATTTCTTCCTCCGTGAAATAGTTCGGAATATCATTGATGGTCAATAAAATGATGGTATCATTGTTACCGCCGATTTGGTTCCAGTTGGTGATGTCCTGGTTGAAAATATCTTTAAGCTGTGCGGCACTGATTTCCCTGACTGGATTTTCCCCGTTTACCGCAAATACGTAATCCTTTTCAACCGGTTTGCTGTTGAACAGGCCAAGGCCTTCCTTAAAAAGAAAGACGATGATCAGGATAACGGTCAGGCTGGTGACCGTACTACTGGAGAATAGTACCCCAACGGCAACTTTTTCCCAATATCTCCTGATCCTGAAATTCATAATACGATTAATTAACCGGTACAAACCCGATCTCCGCCACAATTTTCTGCCCTTCAGCCGACATGACATAATCCATAAACGGCCTGACAGTATTTTCCACTGTATTAAGGTAGTAGTAATAGAGAGGCCGGGTGATCGGATAGCTCTTGTTTTTCGCATTCTCCACCGTCGGCTTCACAAAGGTCTTCCCGCCGTCATAACTCACATTGATGGCCTTTATATCCGTTTCCAGATAGGCTAATCCAATATACCCGATTGCCCCCCTGGTCTGGCTGACCGACTGGACAATGGCACCGGTTGCAGGCATCAATAACGCACCCGGGGCAAAGTTTTTCTTGTTCAGGACATGTTCCCTGAAGAATTCATAGGTCCCTGAACTGGTTTCCCTGGAATATAGGACTATCTGCTGATCATCTCCACCCACCTCTTTCCAGTTCGTTATCTTACCGGTGTAAATGGCTTCGATCTGTTCCCTCGTGAGTTGATTCACTTTATTGGATGGATGGACAATAACAGCAAGTGCGTCGAAAGCAATTATTTTTTCCGTAAACACCCGTCCGGCATCCTGTAATTTCATCTTTTCATCCATCTTTATTTTTCTGGAAGATTGAGCGATATCCGTGGTCCCGCTCATGAGGGCCGATATGCCGACACCTGAACCGCCTCCGGTTACCATGATCGATGATCCGGCATTTTTCTTCATATATTCCTCAGCCTCCTTCTGGGTCAGAGGAAGACACGTATCGCTTCCCTTCACTTTAAGGGAAACCTTCTGTCCCTTCATTCCCGGAACGATAAGGGCTATAATGGCAAAAACTAAAATGATGTTTTTCATACTGTTAACTTTATTTGGTTACTTAACTTGTTCCTGTCAGAATTTAAATTGTAATCTAAGAGTGAATACATTATCCTTAATATCCTGTGTAAAACCTTTGATACCGCTGGATTCATTCTTCACCAGGTCATAATAAGCCATGAGCTTGACATTCGAGGTCAATCTCAGATTGTAGCCAAATCCCCAGGTGGTGTACATGATGTCGGCACCTGACAAATTGGTCTTGATCTCCGTATCACCGACCGTGATGGATGCTTTCATCCCGTCGCCTTTCACATCGGTGTTCGGATCAAACCAATCATATTTTATAACAATGGAATGCCGGCTCATGCCTATGTTCTGGATGAAGTAAACATATCCGCCCTGTACCTTCCTGTTATAAGTATCATTGACACCCAGATCGGGGATGGACCGGTTAAAAGGGCTGATATTGGATTTGGCTGTTCCCGGCTGGCTGCCCCTGACATATTCCCCGCGGATCGTGGTTATACCCGGCAGCCAATCCAGGCTTAACTGTGCATCCAGTCCGTAGTATTCCCTGTTTGCAAAGGCCCCTTTGTTCGATTCGGTGGAGTCAACCACGAATCCCCCGGTAATTCCGTCAGAGAGAGTGGTAAATTCATACACGTCTTTAGTCTCCTGAAAATATCCTCCTTTGTAATATGATACACCCAATCCGTACTTTAACTTTTCATTCCCTGTTGTCCTGTTGATGAACAAGTGCCCGAGAAAATCTTTCCGCGTATCCGTTTCCGGTGCCACTCCGTTGCCTGCGATCAGCCCCAGGTCGAGCCTGATGAAATTCCACCGGGATTCCTTCCTGGGTTGAACCGAAAGCATGGCGCCCAGGTCCCTTTCACCCGGAAATAAAGTCTGCATGATCCTCGCCCGTTCCGGCGATTCCCTTAAGCTGGATGAATAGGCTATTTCAAATCCAAAGGGCCGGTTGAAAACACCGCCGGTCAGCGTGAACATTTGAAGCCAGGGATCCTTCAGACTTAAATAGGCATCTTTAAGCGAAACACCTTTCTCCGTGGCATCGATCTGAATTACAAACTGGGAAAATTCGCCTTCATAAGCCACCTTTATCCGTCCCCGCCTTACCGTAAAACGGTTATCGCTGTTTTTAGGGAAGCTGCCTCCGGCAAAAGATACTATTCCGTTTGAATCGGCTATTTGAAACTGGGGTTGAATATAACCGCTTATTTTAAGCTTTTTAAAAATATCGAAATCGGCCTTCAGATTTTCAATATTGGTATTTAAGGTATCAACGACCTCTTTCATATTGGGATCCGGTTTGTCCTGCGGATAAGCCACCCAGGTGGTTCCAAATGAAATAATCAGGATTGTTATCCGGAAAATTAAAACAATGAAACTTTTTTTCATTTAATTGCGTCTTAAATCCTGGTGCAAAGTACCGGCTTGTATATAATCTGATTATTAAGAAATTGTTAAGAAATTGTTAAGTAAAATTGTCTATTTAACAGATAATCTGTTACTTATACAATTCTATTCTTCCATTTGCCCCTTCTGAAGAAATAAAAGGCAGATAAAGTCATGCAGGTTTCTGCAATTAAAATGGAAATGAAGACTCCTGTTTCGTTCATTTTTAAAGAAATGGCCAGCAGGTATGCCAGGGGTATTTCCAATAGCCAGTAGCAGCAGAGGTTTATCCAGGTGGGTGTGACCGTATCGCCTGCTCCGTTGAGGCTGTTCACCATGACCATTCCCAGTCCATAGGCAATAAAGCCATAACTCAATATCCGGAGGCATTCGGCTCCGTTTCTTATCACCTCCGCATCATCGATGAATATCCGGATAAACGATGCCGGGAACAGCGCGGTGACAATACCCAGCGAGCCAAGGAAAATCATATTGATATAACCGGTGATCCACACAGACCTTTCTGCCCGGTCCGGCCGGTTGGCGCCAAGGTTCTGTCCCACAAGGGTGGATGTGGCATTGCTGATACCCCACGATGGCAATAACATAAATACCATAACCCTGATCGCAATGGTATATCCTGCCACTACCTGGCTGCCGTAGATGGAAATTATCCTTACCAGGAATATCCAGCTTGAGGTGGCGATCAGATGTTGTCCGGTAGCTCCTGTAGCCAGTTGCAACAGGTGCCTGATCAGCTTCCAGTCAGGCTTGAAATATTTTAACCGGAGGCAAACCCGGTGTTTTCCCCTGAACAGCAAATAGAACTGGAACACTACCCCCAATCCGCGACCGATTGAGGTGGCTATGGCAGCGCCTTTGATTCCCAGCGCGGGTATGGGTCCAAGGCCAAAGATCAGTAACGGATCCAGAATAATGTTGATGATATTGGCAAACCAAAGGACCCTCATCGAAATGGCAGCATCCCCCGAACTTCTGAAAATCGCATTATTGATGAATAACAGCATGATCACAATGTTTGTACCGGTTGTGATCAGTGTATAGGTTCCGTATTTCTCTATTACCCCGGGCTCCATTCCCATCAGGCCCAGCAATTGCCTGTAGAAAATGACCGAAGGTATTGCCAGGAGGATGGAAAGGAATGCTCCGGTAAGTATTGCCTGGGCGGCGGAGTGAGATGCCTCTTCCGGGTTCTTTTCGCCGATCCGCCTGGAAATCACCGCGGTAGCCGCAGTTCCCAGGCCCACCCCAAGGGCATAAACAAGTGTCATCAGCGATTCTGTGATACCGACCACAGCAACCGTCTCTGCCCCGAGTTTTGAAACAAAGTAAATGTCGGCGATAGCAAATATGGATTCCATTGCCATCTCCAGAACCATGGGAACAGATAAAAGAAAGATCGCCCGGCTGAGTTTTTCACTGGTGAAATCCCGCTCAGTCCCGGCAATGGCCTCTTTTAGATCGCGTAATATAGTCTTATAACTGACCGGCAATTTCCATTATTTTTTTTGAAGGATTACTCCCGTGATGATAAAGGCCAGGCCGGCAAGCGTCGCCGGATGAATCGGCTCTCCAACAGTTATGTTTATAATCACCAATGAAATAAAAGGGGCAAAGAAGATCAGGTTGCTGACTTTGGCGGTGGTGGAGGATAGCTGGAGCCCCTTCAGCCAGAAAACATAGGCTATCCCCATTTCAAACACGCCAATGTAAAGACAACCCAGGAGCGCCTCCACTGATACGGGCCAGAGATCCCTGTCTGATCCCACCCCCGGGATCATATCTGAAAACAAGAACATATCTCTGACTATTAATATGTTGGCAATTAAAATATAGATGAATCCGAACAGGAAGTTTAAAAATAGTTTCACTATCTCGTCGCGTTTGTCTTTCAGGTTAAAGATCCAGAAAAGCGACCAGATTACGGTGCTGACCAGGGCCAGCGTTACCCCGGCCGGGTTGCTGAATTTCAAGGTCCAGATTTTTCCGCCGGTTCCTATTATGATAATGCCGATGAAACTTATAAAAATTGCCAGGAATCCTTTCCAGCCTATCTTTTGTCTTAGCAGGAAGAAGGAAAGAACGCTGAGGGTGACAGGCCAGGTGAAATTCAAAACCATGGCCTCCTGCGTCAGTAATAAATCATATGCCGTAAAGAGAACTATGTAGAATAAAAATGGATTCATCAGTCCGAGCAGGGCGGAATAAAGCAATGGCTTCATCCCGGAGGAAATGATCAGGTTGTGTTTTTTCCGGACAAGCAGGATGGATCCCAGGACCAACACGGAAACAGCTGATGCTCCTAACAACATCTGGAGTGGAGTGAGGGTTTTCAGGGTAAGTTTGAAGGCTGATCCGACAGTTGACCACATCAGGACAGCCAGGCCTGCATATAAATAAGCTTTCGATTGTTTTTTCATGAAAACGGTCTGATGAGCAATCCCGCTGCTGATTATCCCAAAAGAGACTCCCGACAGGGCACGAAGATAAAAAATAAACCGGTCCGGACTCCTGAAAGCCTAAATATTGTAGCTTTGTGGCTCGAATCCAAATATGCTTGTATGAAAAAATTAGGGGTTGTTGCCTTTGGAGGAAATGCACTGATAGTGGGCAAACAAAAAGGCACCATTGATGAGCAGGAAGAAAATGCCTATAAAACCTGTGAGCGTTTGCTGGTTCTGATCAATGCGGGATATGATCTGGTTATCACGCACGGCAATGGGCCCCAGGTAGGGAATATCATGCTGGCTAATGCTGCCGGTGAAAAACTTTACGGAGTGCCTGAAATGCCTCTCGATATTTCGGTTGCCTACTCCCAGGGATTTATAGGATATGTCATCGAACAGCAACTGAGAAATGTTTTCCGGGAAAATGACATCGACCGTGATATCATTACGATTATCACCCAGGTGCTGGTGAATAAGGACGATCCGGCATTCCAGAATCCGGTGAAACCGATCGGACCTTTCTATACAAAGGATGAAGCCGACAAGATAAGCAACCTGAGCGGAGCTATATTTGCCGAGGACCCCAGGGGAAGGGGATACAGGAAAGTGGTAGCCTCTCCGCGGCCACTGGTGATCTATAATACCAAGACGATTGAGAGGATTGCCAGGGAAGGCCAGATCGTTATTGCAGTGGGAGGGGGAGGCATTCCGGCGTATTATAAGACGGAGCATAAACTCCAGGGGATTGATGCCGTGATAGACAAGGACCATGCTTCGGCATTGCTGGCCTCGCAAATAGGAGCTTACCGGTTTTTTATCCTGACGGATGTTCCCAAAGTCTGCCTGAATTTTAATACGCCACAGGAAAAATCGATCGACCGGATGAACATCGCCCAGGCAAAAAAATACCTGGCCGAAGGACAGTTCACCGAGGGCAGCATGGCCCCTAAGATCCGCGCTGCTATTTACTTTGTGGAGCATAGCGGCCGGGATGCCATCATTACTCAAACAACACTGCTCGGGATCGATGACGGCGGTACCAGGATCACCATTGTTTAGCTCCAAATCCAGGTAAAATCAGGTTTCAATCATATTAAATGGAGAATCTACTAATCCTTAAACCTTTAACTTAAATTCATATAGCTATGTCATTCAACCTTCGTAACCGCAGTTTTCTGAAACTCCTTGACTTTACGCCTCAGGAGATCAGGTTCCTACTGGATCTTTCAGCGGAATTGAAACGGGCTAAATATGCCGGTACTGAACAACAAAAATTAAAAGGCAAGAATATTGTCCTCCTGTTCGAAAAAGATTCGACCCGGACGCGCTGCGCATTCGAAGTGGCCGCTTTTGACCAGGGCGCCAACGTCACTTATCTGGGCCCTTCCGGTTCCCAGATGAAGAAAAAGGAAACCATCAAGGATACGGCAAGAGTTCTTGGAAGAATGTACGATGGCATCGAGTACCGGGGATATGGGCAGGATATCGTTGAAGAATTGGCCCGGCATGCCAATGTGCCTGTATGGAACGGCCTGACGAATGAATTTCACCCGACACAGGTGCTGGCAGATCTTCTGACCATGCTGGAGCACAGCGACAAGCCGTTGAACAGGATCTCGTATTGCTACCTGGGCGATGCCAGGAACAATATGGGCAATTCACTCCTGGTCGGGGCAGCCAAAATGGGCATGGACTTCAGGTCAATCGCGCCCAAACAATTCCAGCCATCACCGGAACTCGTAGCCAGGTGCATGGAAATTGCAAAGGAAACCGGCGCCAGGATACTGGTAACGGATAATGTGGAAGAAGGAGTGAAGGGTGTGGATTTCATTTATACGGATGTTTGGGTGTCGATGGGAGAACCTGATTCAGCGTGGAAAGAAAGGCTGGACCTGATGCTTCCTTACCAGGTCAATATGAACCTTCTTAAAAAAACCGGGAATCCGAATGTGAAATTTCTCCATTGCCTGCCTTCTTTCCATAACCGGGACACGGTTGTGGGCGAAGAGATCTTCCAAAAATTCGGGGTAGCCGAAATGGAAGCCACGGATGAAGTATTCGAATCCCCCGCTTCCGTAGTGTTTGATCAGGCCGAAAACCGTTTGCATACCATAAAAGCTGTCATGGTGGCTACATTAGGATTATAACCGTATGTTTATTAAATTTGATGCGACCATCAATTAATAAACGTATGAAAAACATCGTGCTTGCTTTATCACTCGGCAGCCTGTTGCTGCTGTCCTCCTGTACCACCATTAATCTTACCAGTTGGAAAGATACATCATCCGATATTAAGGTAGATCATGTGGTTGTCCTAGCCCTGTTTGAAAAACTGGAATACACCAAGGCCATGGAGGAAAATGTGGCGGAATACTTCAACGCAAAAAGCCTTAAGTGCACGAAAGCGTTGGATTTCATGGCCCCTAACCAGGAATACTCAAATGAGGAACTGAAGCACAAAGTCGAAGCCTATGGCGCAGACGCTATCCTGATCTTTGTCCCAAAAGGCGCTGATAAGTCAGTCAACTATACCCCACCTACTTATTCCGGTTATTACCGCGGTTACCGGGGTGGAGTCTATTCTGTTTCACCGGGATATTACAGTGAATCCACCACTTATCATGTTCAGGCTAACCTGTATGCCATTGAAGATGAAAAACTTATCTGGACGGGCGATATTTCGACGACCGACCCGGCTTCGATTGACAAGGCGACTTTTTATATCGCACAGAAGGTCTATGACGACTGGCAGAAGAACAGCCTGATCTCGGTCCCTGCTAAAAACAAATGATCTGACGGTGGTTAATCCGCGTGGGATTTAACGTAAAATGCCACCTTTTCCAACGAGGTGATCATATCGTATTCCTCCAGGTGCACATCTTTGGGAACCGAAACGGATTTCGGTGCATAGTTCAATATACCTTTGATACCGGCTTTGACCAGGTTGTCGGCAGTGAGCTGGCTCTGATCTGCCGGCACTGTTATGATGCCAAGGGTTATGCTCTCTTTGTTAATGATCTCCGACATATCATCCACATGATAACAAGGTACCCCCGAGTATTTCTTTCCCACTTTCTCACTATTGCTGTCAAATACAGCCGCTATGGATAACTTGGTCCGTTTGCCGCTGAAGTAATTGATGATGGCCCTTCCCAGGTTCCCGACACCTACCACGCATACCCTGATGATCTTCTCACTGTCGATGATATCCCCGATGAGATCAATGAGTTCCTTGACATGATAACCTTTCCGCAGGGTTCCGGTGTAACCGATAAGCATGATATCGCGCCGGACCTGGACTGCTGTGATGTGGATTATCCTGGCAATTTCATGGGAAAATATATGCGTTTTCCCGGTCGAATGTACCATCAGCAGTGCACGACGGTATTGACTGAGGCGTTCAATAGTCTTGTGCGGAAGATGTCTCATGGTGACAAAATTATTTTGTGATCGCTATCTGGTCACAAAAATAAATTCATCGAAGATTAAATGCAAGACTTTTGTTAAAAAATTAACAAATAAGCGATTTCTTTAACCAATCTGCCCATCCTTCAAATCCTTCGCCGTTTCGGGCCGACAGCAAAATGAATTCCAGATTATTATTTATTCTGAGGGCATATTCTTTGAAAAGATCGACATTAAAATCCAGGTAGGGCAGGAGGTCCGATTTATTTATCACACAAAGCTGAGAGGTCTGGAACATATTCGGATACTTGAGCGGTTTATCCTCCCCTTCCGTCACACTCATAATCACCACCCTTTTGGATTCCCCGAGATCAAATAATGCCGGGCACACCAGATTGCCAACATTCTCGATCATCAACACCGATTTATCCCCGATATCCATTTTTTTAATGGCGGTATTCACCATTTGGGCGTCCAGGTGGCATCCGTTGCCGGTATTGACCTGCACCACAGGAGCCCCCGTGTTGTTGATCCGCTCCGCGTCAAGCATGGTTTGCTGGTCTCCCTCAATGACATAGAAAGAAATCTCTCCTGAAAGCTCCCGGATCGTTTTTTCGAGCAGCGAAGTCTTACCGGAACCCGGCGAACTGACCAGATTAATGGCCGTAATATGCCGGGCCTCAAAAAATCCCCGGTTCCTCTCTGCAAGCAAATCATTTCTTTGCATGATGTTTATTTCAACATCTATTTCCTTCGGATGACTGTGGTCGTGTGTGTGATGATGATCCTCCGAATGATCATGATGATGTTCATGGGAATGAACAATTCCATTATGTTCATGCTCATGAGTATGAAAATCAAATCCGGAATTCCCTGGCTTCCTGTACCGGACAGAGCCCGGTTGTCCGCATCCGCAAGTGTCGCACATATAGTATTATTTGGGGCTTCAAAGTTACTGATAAAATGGATTTAATCTAAATTATCAATATAAATCAGCAAACTATTGATAAATAGGTACAAAATTTAATATTTTTATAATTAAATACTGGCTAATTATAAATCTAACGATTATGACGAAAATTATATCCCTGCATGTGACCTGTCCTCATTGCTCTCATTCCTTGATGGACGAAGATAAATTGATTAACAACAGGCCTTCAATCCGGACAGAAATTCAAACTTCCATTAAGCAAAAAGGATATTTATGGTTGAGTTCAATATATGGGGATTATAATGTACTTTCCGAATTTCCGATTGTAGAAGGGGATGTGGTTGACTTTTACTGCCCATACTGCCATGAAAGTCTGAAACGTAAAAAAGTCGAATGCGATGTTTGCAGCGCGCCTATTGCATTTATGAATGTGGATGTTGGGGGCAGGGTGAGCTTTTGCACCAGGAGCGGATGCAAAAACCATTATGTGGTTTTTGAAGATCTGGATACCATCATCCGTAAATTCTACGACGAATACGGATATCATTGACGATGTAAGTTAAGACAAGCAGCGGGCTGAAAACCGGTTCAGCATATTCGGGGAAGTTGTTCTCCCGCGAGCATATCCAGGATCCGTTTTCCGCCAATATTGGTTTCCATCCAGGCTTTACCGGTATATTCGCCGACAATTTCTCCTATTATGCAGGCGTCTCTCCCGAGAGGATGTTCCTTCATGACCTGGATGACATTTGCAGCATCATTCTGGCTCACAACAAGTAATACTTTTCCTTCATTGGCGACATACATCGGATCAAACCCAAGTAGTTCACAAAATGCCCTCACTTTTGGCAAAACGGGTATTTTCGATTCCTGGGCCATAATACCGAATGGTTTACCGGAAGCCAGCTCTGCCAGGACTGTCGCAAGCCCGCCCCTTGTCGGATCCCTCATGAATTTCACCTCCCGGGTGGAGGAAAGCACAGTCGCGATCATGCCGTTCAATGAAGCACAGTCGGATTGAATTTCACTTTGCAGGTTCAACTCGTTCCGTGCTGCCAGGACCGAAATCCCATGGTCCCCGACCGTACCGTTAATAATTATTTTATCCCCCGGAACAATCCGCTCCCCCGTGCTGATGTGCTCAAGGCCCGCGGGCAGGATCCCTATTCCCGACGTATTGATGAATAACTTATCGCATTTCGAGCGGTCTACTACCTTGGTGTCTCCTGTTACGATGGTCACCCCGGCTTTTTCAGCTTCTTCCGCCATTGACCGGACGATCTTTTCCAGGTCATGCATCGGAAATCCTTCTTCAATGATAAATCCGGCACTAATGTACCTGGGAGTCGCACCGGATACCGCAAGGTCATTAACCGTCCCGCAAACAGCCAGTTTGCCGATATCACCTCCCGGGAAAAAGATGGGATCGACCACAAAAGAATCAGTTGTAAATGAAAGATTTCCCTGCTCAACCGTAATTATGGCCGAATCACTTTGTTTATTCAGATATGGATTCGCGAAATATTTCAGGAAAATATCATGGATAAGTTCATGGCTAAGCTTTCCGCCGCTGCCATGTCCAAGTAATATCGAGGTCTTATGCAACATTCCTTAATGCGTTATCTGTTAAAGCGATAATGTGCCTGGCAGGCCCCTTCATGCGAAACCATACAGGCACCGACGGGATTCTGGGGCGTGCAGGCCTTGCCAAAGAGTTTGCAGTCTTTCGGGTTTCGGGTACCCTTCAGTATGTCTCCACAGATGCAGCCTCTATCCTCCTTTGTAGGTTCAACTATCACAGCTATCATTTTTTCCGCATCGTAACGTGCATGTTCAGGACGGATGCCGTAGCCGCTTCCCGGAAGTATGCCCAGCCCTCTCCACCAGTCCGCCCGCAGTTCAAACACCTCCTTAAGGATGTCCCTTGCCCTTACATTGCCTTCAGGTCTGACCGCTCTTTTATACTGTATTTCAACGGCAGGCTTTCCGGTTTCAAATTGCCTGACAAGCATGAGTATTGATTCCATCAGGTCGACCGGTTCAAATCCGGAAATGACACAGCCCAACCCGAATTTTTCGCTTATATCCCGGTAAATCGATGATCCGGTAATGGTACTGACATGTCCGGGTGCGATATAACCGTCAATTTTGACCCCTTCGTCGATCAAAGCGGTCATGGCGGGTGGCATGATCTTATGAGCGCTGAAAAGAAAGAAGTTATCCAATCCCCGGCGATGGGCAGCAATAATGGCAGTAGCACTGGCCGGTGCGGTTGTTTCAAAGCCGATTCCGAGAAAAATAATTTTTTTATTCCTGTTAGCTGAGGCGATTTCAAGTGCATCCATGGTGGACAATACGATCCTGATATCGACCCCCCGGGCTTTTTCATGGTCCAGGGACGAAGTAGATCCGGGAACCCTGATCAGGTCTCCGTATGTTGTAATGATGGTATCCGGCAGCCTGCTGTATGCGATTGCCTGGTCGATGTATCTCCGGCTGGTGACACAGACAGGGCAACCTGGTCCCGAAAGCAACCTGATATGTGAGGGCAGGAGTGAAGGAATGCCAAATCGCTGGATCGACATGGTATGCCCGCCACACACCTCCATAAACGTGACGGGATGTCTGGATATTTTTTTGATTTCAGTTGCAAGGCTCAGAACTAAATCCCTGTCTCTGTACTCGTCAATGTACTTCATGTTTTATTTCGCCTCCCCTGTTTTTTTACCAGTGCCCTGGTTACCCGCATCCAGTACGAATTTCCATTTTCCATCTTCATTCTTCTTCCATACACTGACATAAGTACCCTCCGACGTAATAGGGTCACCGTCCGGAGAATACATCTCTACCTTATACAATCCGTAAGTATAACCCATATCTCCGGACCTGGAAACATCTGAATACATTGGCTCCCAGGTGAGGGAAAATGTGGTGTCGGGCCGGCTGAAAAGCTCCGTGATTTTTTCACGGCCGATAACAGGCATCCGGTTTGGCCTTAATAGTACACCATCCTCTGAAATGTATTCCAGGAAGGCTTGATTCATGCCTTTTTCAAAAGACATTTTTGAGAAACTCCGGTCTGTTTCAAGAAGTTCTTTTTTCAGATGATCCACATTGGCGGACTTCCTGCATCCTGCAATCATCAAAAGAGTAACCAGGGCCAGAAGGCCTGCAATGCCATATCGGTTCATTTTTCAGCGGTTAGCCGTACAAAAGTAAGTATAAATCCCCCTTCCCCCAAATCTTCACTCAATACTCAAAACTCTTCTCTTAGCAGCAATGGCCATCTGGCCCAGAGCCACACCCCCGTCATTGGAAGGGAAATGTCTTTGCGAAAAGACCTGGAAACCTTCGGCTTTCAGGCCTGATATGGAATGAGCAAGCAAAAACCGGTTTTGAAATACTCCACCCGATAACGCAACTTTTTCCAGGCCGGTCAGTTCCCTGGCATATTTTGATACTTCCACCACTGTCCTGACCATGGTACGGTGAAATTTGCCGGAAATAACGGACGGATCGGTTCCACTTTCCAGGTCCTGAATAACTTCCCGGATCATCATGCCAGGGTCAATCGTTTCCCCGATACCTATGGAATATAAACCGCTGGCATGGCTGTTCATAAGGTTTTCGAGCCTCATCGGTGCTTCAGCATGGAAAGAAGAAGACGTGCAAATACCTGTCAGTGCAGCAATGGCATCGAACAACCTGCCGGCACTGGAGGTTAAGGGTGCATTAATTCCATGGAGGATGGCCTGGCGAACGATTTGAAGTTTTTCCGGATGAATAGCATTAAAAGCTTGAAAACGGGTTAAATCGGTATCGGCGCCCGAGTATTTCAGGATATAAGCCAGTGCCATGCGCCAGGGTTCATGAGTAGCCTGGTCGCCCCCGGGTTGTTCTATGTATTCCAGGTGGCTGAGCCGTTTGAAATCCAGAAGATCGGCAGCCATCACTTCAAATCCCCAGATCTTTCCATCCGTTCCCAGCCCGACGCCATCCATGCTTATACCAATCACCGGTTCATCCAGGTTGTTCTCAGCCATACAGGAACCTATATGGGCATGATGGTGCTGGATCCTGAACAATGGTAAGTTTCCAGAGGATAAAGCCAATTCTTCAGCGAACCGGGTGGAGAGGTAATCAGGGTGAAGGTCACAGGCAACATGGGTGATATTGACCCTGAACATTTGCCTGAAACGCTGGAATGATTCGGTGTAGAATCCAATGGTTTCCAGATTCTTTAAATCGCCGATGTGCTGGCTCATGATGGCCTGGTCCTTTTTGCCAACACAAAAGCAGTTGACCAATTCCGCTCCGGCGGCGAAAATCCCGTCTGTATGGAGATTCAGGTTCCAGGGGGAGGGGACATATCCCCTGGAACGCCGGATTAGCCTGGGCTGATCCAGAACAACCATCGTGACCGAGTCGTCAGTCCTGTTAAAGATATCCCTGTTGTAAGACAGGACACCATCAGCTATCCGGGTAAGATTTAATTCAGCATTCCGGTTATCGATGATGATGGGCTCATCCGAGAAATTACCGCTTGTCAGAACGATGGCGCCGGTTTTTAATTGCCCGAACAATTGATAATGAAATGGCATGAAGGGCAACATTGCACCCGTGGTATTAAAACCATTGCTCACGGAAGGGGAGAGGCGTTCATCTTCATTTCGGTTGCAGAGTATAACAATAGGTCTCCTCCAGGAAAGAAGTTGTTTTTCCTCCTCCTGATTAACCAGGGTATAGCGTTTGGCGTGGTCAATATCGCGGAACATGACCGCAAAAGGTTTTCCTTCCCGGTTTTTTAAATTTCTTAACCGGCTGACCGCGTGCTCCTGCAGCGCATCGCATGCCAGGTGATATCCGCCCAGCCCTTTAATGGCAAGAATCTTACCTTCTGTAATCATCTGACCGACCGTGCGGAGGATGGTCTCTGCATCGGATGAGAGCAGATCTCCGGTCAGCAGTTCATAATGAGGCCCGCATGCGTGACAGGCCACTGGTTGCGCATGGAACCGGCGGTCGAGGATATCCGAATATTCAGACTGGCAGACCGGGCACATTTTAAACGATGCCATGGTCGTTTTTTCCCGGTCGTACGGCAGGTCCCGGATGATGGTGAACCTGGGGCCACAGTTGGTGCAGTTGATAAAGGGATATCCGATCCGGTGCGGTTGTGTCCGAATATCTTTCAGACATTCGGCACAGACGGCAATATCCGGACTGATCTCTGTGATCTCATCGGAGGAATCCCGGCTCTTTGTGATGCGAAAATCAGTTACATCTGAGAGGCATGCAGGGACCACTGAAATTTGCCGGATAGTGGAAGCTTCGGGTGCCATCTCAGCTATTTCATGAATAAAATCCTGGAGTTGTTCATGGCTTCCCTGGGCAAAAATGCGCACTCCGTCATTACCATTCATTACCCAACCTGCAAGATGGTTCCGGATGGCCAGCCTGTAAATGAAAGGTCTGAAGCCGACTCCCTGCACCAGGCCGGTCACGTGCACTTCGATAGCCGAAATAACTGACATCCTAAGGAAATAGAATTAAATTCCCGCAATAGATTATCGGTTCAAAAATAGGTCAATTATCTTAACCTTACCATCGGTCATTAATGGACAGGTTAAAACATAGAAATATTAATATATAAACTTTCTACGTATATGAGTAATTGTTATTTGTACTTGTTCTAAATTGAAATTCATAGATTTAAGTGACATAAAATAAACTATTTTTGTTTTGTTAATTTATTAACAATACATCCCTGATTATCAGTTTTATAATAAAATAATCCTTAAAAATGGAAGCAAAAATCAAAGCTATTGTGACTAATTTTAAGAATGATCCGGGCAGGCTTATGGACATTTTGCATGCTGTGAAGGATGAGTTCGGATACATTCCCGGCGAATCGGTGGGTCAAATGGCAAAGTTGCTGAATATATCAGTGACTGATGTCAATCAGACCATTTCTTTTTATCACTTTTATTCTGATTCTCCAGTTGGAAAATATGCCATTTATCTGAATAACAGTGCAGTGGCCTGCATGATGGGCAGAGACGAAATTGCCCGCGCCTTTGAAAAAGAAGTCGGAATCCCTTTTAATTCGGTCACTTCCGACGGATTAATAGGTTTATGGGACACTTCCGATATTGGAATGAATGACCAGGAACCGGCAGCAATCATTAACGATTTGGTTTTCACCCGGTTGACTGTATCCAAGGTCAGGGAGTTAGTGACGGAATTCAGGAATGGTAAAGATGTAAAGGACCTGGTCGTGAAATATGGAGACGGTGAAAACAGCCATCCCATGATCCGGTCAATGGTGCACAACAATATTATTAAAAAGGGCCCGGTGCTGTTTTCAGAGTATGAGCTGGGAATGGCAATCAGGAAAGCGGTGAACATGAAACCGGAAGATGTGATCGAAGAAATCAAAAGATCCAACCTGCGTGGCCGTGGAGGAGCAGGTTTTCCAACGGGACTCAAATGGGAGTTCTGCCGGAAATCCAAAGGGGCTGTGACCTATCTTCTCTGCAATGCTGACGAAGGCGAACCCGGCACATTCAAAGAGAGGGTATTGCTCACGGAACTTCCCAAACAATTGTTTGAAGGGATGATCGTTGCGGGATATGCCCTGGGAGTCATGGAAGGGATATTGTACCTGAGATATGAGTACAGGTACCTCGTGCAGTATCTCGAAGAAATGCTCCAGGAATTGCGCGATGGAAACCTGCTTGGAAAAAATATCGCCGGAAAACAGGGATTTAATTACGAGATCAGGATTCAGCTCGGAGCCGGAGCTTATGTCTGCGGTGAAGAATCGGCACTGATCGAATCGCTGGAAGGAAAACGCGGAGAGCCCAGGAACAGGCCTCCGTTCCCCGTGCAAAAAGGCTACCTCGACATGCCAACGGTCATCAATAATGTGGAAACACTCTCCGCTGTCGTGAAAATCATGGTGAAGGGGGCCGACTGGTTTAAAGCGCTCGGTACAAGGGAGTCGGCCGGCACCAAACTGCTCAGTGTTTCAGGTGATTGCAAGCACCCGGGAGTTTATGAGATTGAATGGGGAATGACGATACGCGAATTGCTGGAGCTGGTTGGTGCATCATCCGTTCAGGCTGTCCAGGTGGGCGGCCCGTCAGGCGTGTGTATTAACCCCACGCAGTTCCACCGCGCCATTGCTTTCGAAGACCTGGCAACAGGCGGTTCCATGATTGTCATCGGCAAACAGCGCAACCTGCTGAAAGAAGTGGTGGTCAATTTCATGGATTTCTTCATTGAAGAATCATGCAGTTCCTGTGTTCCCTGCCGGTCACTGACCGTAATACTCCGGAACAAGTTGCAGAAAATCCTCGATGGAAAAGGAACCTCTAACGACCTCAATGAACTGCACCATTGGACCCGGTACATGAAAGCCGCCAATCGCTGCGGGCTCGGACAAACTGCCGCCAATCCCATTCTCTCGACCATCGAGAATTTCAGGCAACTTTATGAAGACCTCCTGATACCCCAGGAAGAATACGTATCCACCTTCAACCTTGAGGAGGCTGTTGCCGATTCCTGCGAATATGTGGGCAGGATACCAAAGTTTGAACATAATTGATAATTTTTAAGATTCAAGATATGAGCGACAAAATCAGATTCATCATAGACGACAAGGTGTGTTATGCCAACCCGGGCGAAACGATCATGGATGCCTCCCGTCATAACGGGGTTTACATTCCTTCTCTTTGTTATGTGGAAGGGATTAAGCCTGCCGGTTCCTGCAGGATATGCAATGTAAAAGTGAACGGAAGGTTCATGACGGCCTGTAATACGCCTGTTGCAGAGGGAATGGTGGTGGAGAACAATTTACCGGAATTGAATGACCTGCGAAAAGCAATTGTCGAAGTGCTTTTTGTAGCCGGAAATCATTTCTGCCCCGCTTGTGAAAAAAGCGGCAATTGCGAGCTGCAGGCACTTGGATACTACTATCAGATGATGGTGCCAAGGTTCCCGTATGAATTCCCTGTAAAAGGAGTGAATGCCAGCAGCAAGCTGATCTACCATGACCGGAACCGATGCATTATGTGCAAAAGGTGCATCCGGATGGTCATGAAGGAGGATAAGCACGTCTTCTCATTCAATGCCCGGGGCGGACATCACCTCCACGTGGAACTGGATGTGGAACTCGCTGATAAACTGACGGAGGAGGAAGCGCTGAAGGCCATGGATATCTGTCCGGTTGGGGCCATCATTAAGAAAGAACGCGGCTATTACTCCCCAATTGGAAGCCGCAAATATGACTTCGACCCGATCGGGAAAGAACTAACCAATATTTGATAATCATTAATAACCACTGATATGAGCAAACCTATAGTTGCGACGACATCCATGGCAGGCTGCTTCGGCTGTCATATGTCCATTCTGGATATAGATGAGCGGATTCTCGATCTCATTGAACTCGTGGAATTCAACAAGTCCCCGATCGATGATATCAAGAAGTTCACCAAACAGTGCGATATCGGTCTCCTGGAAGGAGGCTGCTGCAACAGCGAAAACGTCGAGGTACTGAAAGAATTCAGAAAACATTGTAAAATACTGGTGTCGGTCGGAGAATGTGCCATCATGGGCGGACTTCCAGCGCTCAGAAATGGTATTCCGATCCAGGAATGCATTGAAGAAGCCTACCTGAAAGGACCAACGGTGGGACTGAACAAGGAAAGAATTCTGCCGAACGATGATGAATTGCCCATGTTGCTGGATAAGGTCTATCCCTGCCATGAAATTGTTAAAATTGACTATTTTCTTCCGGGATGCCCCCCGAGAGCTGATCTTATCTGGAATGCCCTCGTAGCCCTTATCACCGGTGACCCGATGAAACTACCTTACGAAGTTGTTAAATTCGATTAATCTAGGAGGAAGTTAAAATGACGAAAAAAATCACTATAGAACCCGTTACCCGTGTGGAAGGCCATGGTAAGGTTACCATTCACCTGGATGAAAATAATAATGTTGCCCGATCCAGGCTGCACATTGTCGAATTCAGAGGCTTTGAGCGATTTGTACAGGGCAGGCCTTACTGGGAAGCCCCGGTGCTGGTGCAACGTCTCTGCGGCATCTGTCCTGTCAGTCATCACCTGGCTGCGGCAAAAGCCCTGGACGTCATTGTAGGTGCAGGTACAGGTGAAGGATTGACCCCTACCGGCGAAAAAATGCGCCGCCTGATGCATTATGGCCAGATGTTCCAGTCACACTCCCTCCATTTCTTCCACCTGGTATCACCCGACCTTCTCCTTGGAATAGATGCCGATCCGGCAATCCGGAATGTCATCGGCGTGGCAATCCATCACAAGGATCTAGCGGTACAGGGAGTCATGATGAGAAAATTCGGACAGGAGATCATCGCCGCAACGGCCGGCAAGAAGATCCATGGAACCGGAGCAATACCAGGAGGTATCAACAAGCACCTCACACCGGAAGAAAGGGACAGTTTCCTGAAAGGACCCGATCCGCTGAACATCGACAAAATGATCGAATGGTCGCACGGGGCCCTGGATTTCTTCAAATCATATTACAGGAAAAACAAGGACTTTATCGACAATTACTCCTTTTTCCCCTCCAATCACCTCAGCCTTGTCCGCAAGGATGGTGCTATGGACCTCTATCATGGGGTTTTAAGGGCGGTCGATGCTGAAGGGAAGAAGATCCTGAATGACGTCGATTACCAGCATTACAACGATTACATCGAAGAAGAGGTCAGGTCGTGGAGTTACATGAAGTTCCCCTACCTCAAGGAGTTCGGTCCGGAAAAAGGATGGTACCGCGTAGGTCCCCTGGCCCGTTTGAATACCTGTGATTTTATTCCGACTCCCCTGGCACAGAAGGAGTTCGAAGAGTTCAAAGCACTTACAAACGGTAAGCCGAACAACCATTGCATGCATACGCATTACGCCCGTCTGATCGAAATCCTTCATTCGGCCGAGGAAATTAAGAAGTTGCTCAACGATCCCGATCTGCTGGAAGGACCGCTTACTGCCAAAGGGCAGAAGAAGTCAGAAGGGGTCGGTCTCATTGAGGCACCAAGGGGTACCCTGTTCCACCATTACCGGATCAATAAAGATGACCAGATCGAAATGGCCAACCTGATCGTTTCAACCACCAATAACAACGAACCGATGAACAGGGCCGTCAATGTGGTGGCAAAATCGTGGATGAATGGAAAGACGGAGATCACAGAACCGATGATGAATGCCGTGGAAGTTGCCATCAGGGCCTATGACCCCTGCCTGAGCTGCGCGACACATGCATTGGGACAAATGCCGCTGGATATCTCCTTATACGACAAAGACAATAACCTCCTGGACAGGAAGACTACCTAGTCAATTGGGCAGGAGAATGAAAATACTGGTTTATGGGTACGGCAACCCGGGCCGCCAGGATGACGGGCTGGGTTATGAGATGGCAAAGAAAATTGAATCATGGAGTCATGAAGAAAAGCTAACCAGTATCGATGTCGATTCAAACTATCAGCTTAATATTGAAGATGCCGACATCATCTCAGGTTACCACCTGGTCGTGTTTGTGGATGCCTCATCCGAAGAGATTAAGGATTTCTTAATGACTGATGTGACCGGCGAGGCGGATGTGTCTTTTACCACCCATGCTGCTTCTCCGGGGTACATTGTCAAACTGTGCCATGAATTGTTCCGGAAATATCCGGTAGTGAAATTACTTCACATCAAAGGATATGAGTGGGAGTTCAGGGAAGGGTTATCAGAGAAAGCCACACAAAACCTTGAAAAAGCTTTTAGCTATATGAAGGGATATTTGAAGAATTTTCTAAATTCGTAGAGACATTCTGATGAAATCATACTGATGCAAAATTTTAAGCCCGGAATTTAGAATTGAGAGCCGAATAAGTTTATTAACCTAAACCATTTAAACACCATGGATCTATCCGTAACTTACATGGGATTGAAACTGCGGAATCCTTTAATAATAAGCAGTTCAAGAATTACCAGTTCTGTCGAGGACATTAAAAAATGTGCAGATTACGGGGCGGGAGCCATTGTCTTGAAATCGCTCTTTGAAGAGCAGTTTCTGGCTGACCAGGCACGCCTGATGGACATGGATTCCAAATATTTCTGGTATCCCGAGGCCGTCGATTTCATTAATCAGCACTCAAAGGAACACGGTATCAGAAGTTACCTTGAATTAATAAAACACTCGAAACAAGCTGTTGATATTCCTGTTATTGCCAGTGTTAATTGCGTGACGGGTTCAGAATGGCCAAAGTTTTCTTCCCAGCTCGTGGATGCCGGTGCGGATGGCCTGGAACTGAATGTTTTTGTCGTTCCAAAAAGTGAGGAGAATAACAGTAAGGAACTGGAAGACCTTTACATTTCTATTGTAACTGAAGTCAGGAAAAACACCAGTGTGCCGGTCGCGGTCAAGATCGGGCCCTTTTTTACAAATGGTTTTCAGATGGTGAAACGATTGTCAGATGCCGGAGCGAACGGGATTGTGGTTTTTAACCGTTTTTACCGCCCTGACATCGATATTGAGACGGAAACCATATCAAGACCGAATTATTTGAGTTGCCCGCAGGAAATGGGACAGCCTCTGCGTTGGGTATCTCTTTTTGCCAGCCGGGTAAAATGCGATATTGCCGGCAATACCGGTATTCATGACGGAAACGGGATGATCAAAATGCTCCTGGCCGGGGCGGCAGCAGTTCAGGTCTGTTCCACCCTTTATATCAACGGTTTAGGATATATTGACAACATGCTCACCGATCTGCAGAAATGGATGGGCTGGAAAGGATATCAATCCATTGACGACTTCAAAGGGAAGATGACCCGTCATCATGAAAATGTGGCAGCCTTTGAACGGGTCCAGTTCCTGAAGCAGGCGCTGGGGGAATAAATCTGTTGTTGCGTTTTTTAGTAATTGTTTTATTTTTGTACTTTTACATTAATAAACATAAATAATTAACCTATGAACAGAAAATTACTCAAGATTTCCTTAATTGGAATGGTTCTCGTGGCTTTTCTCTTCTCTTTCAGCTCCTGCAAAAAAGATGAAGATAAAAACACCATCATTAAAGGTACGGCTTACTTCCCGGCAGGAACCAGCGGCGATCTTTCGAATTCGAAAGTTAGCATTTACACTTCTTATGACAATTGGGTCTACAATCAGCCCATTAAATTCGTGAGTGTCTCAGGCGCTGGCGCAACAGTAAACTTTGAACTGAAAGATGTACTTCCCGGTAACTACTATCTGGATGTGTGGAAAGATATTGATAATTCTGCCACATGGTCAGTGAATGACTTCGTAGGCTGGTATGGATCTGGCGGACTCGGAGCTCCTTCCCTGACGGAATTCCAGGTAACTGACGGACAGACTCTGACTTTTAATATTCCAATGTATATTTTGGCTAAAAGTCATGGTTTTCCCAAGTAAGAAAAAGAACTAAAAAAAAGAGGCCCTGCGGCCTCTTTTTTTTATACATCTATTTTGATGCAGTGTCAAGGAAAACAGGTTTGGCGGTGATCATGATCCATACCCAGGAGGGGAAACGGGAATTTCCATAAACCCCCTGCAGCTTTTCCATCGAATCAGTCGCAAGGAAAAAAGAATATCCTCCCTTTATATTTATAAATTTTACGACATCCCAGTTAAAGAACAGATCCAACTCTTCTCCCAGCGCTTTTGCCAGTATTTCCTGATTTTCAATGACCGGATCCTGTACATTGTTCTGAAGGCTGAAGAAATGAAAATCAATACCGGCGCTGAAGGTGGGTTTGAAAGCATAGTTGAATTTCAGGAAAATATCTGATAATCCACCATTTCCGGTTGACTTGGGCAAGTTGTTGAAATAATCGAGATGGCCGTAATTACCATGACGATTGCCGTATAAAATATCAAAAGTGTGATTCTTGGCTGCATATGCCTGGTTATCTGTATCCTGATTTGTCCCGGACAGATAGTCTATTCCTGCGCCCAATGTAATCCTTTTAACAATCAGATAACTGACTTTGGCTGAAAATAAGTAAGCGCTGGTATTGAGCCCAGTCCTGCCCCTTCCGTTTTGGTAGTACCCGCTGGCCAGGGCTTTGAGATTACCTTTATTCAGGCTTATATACAACCCATACGTGCCTTGCAGGTAAATCTTGTTATTATTGACATCGGAAGTGTCCACGGCATTTACCCCGGAAGCTATTCCAAAACCGGAGAGGTACAGCCAGTCATTCAGATTTTTTTTGATATATAAAAAGTTAAGCGTCTTAAACCTGTCGCTGTTATATCCGGTTTCATACAGGCTTTCCTTCATGTTGTTCCAGGAAAGCCCGACATCAACCTGTATTTGTTTACTGATGTGCTGAAAAAGAAAGGCATCATACTTAATTTCACTCTGGTTCCATCCTCTTTGGCCAAATATCCTTTCATCCTCATAGATCCAATATTGCCTTCCAATTTTGATGAGCCCGTTCGGGTATATTTTCATACCAATCCAGCCTTCATTCAAGTCTATGCTGGCCGTACTCCCCGGGACTCCTGAATAAGCGGCGGTATTGTCGTCGCCCCACACCCTTATATCCTGGAAGGAAATCCCGAAGGAAAATCTATCAATCTGGTAATAGGCCGACAATCTGGCTCTTTCTGAAATGGTGAGTTGTGGGTTTTCATCCTGCGTGAGCATCTCACCATATCCCCCCCGGTATTCGAACCTTGGCCGAAATTCGCCTTTCAATAATAATTGCCCATTTGATTGTGATCCAAGTAATAAAATAAAACCGAGCAATGGTACCAGTTTCCTCATAAGAATTTATTTTTAAGGTTAGGATTTTAATAAAACATCCCTTTGAGATAGGATTTTGTTTTTTCTTCTTTCGGATCATTGAAAACCTTTTCCGCAGGCCCCTGCTCGATCACTTCCCCCATATACATAAAGATCACATTATCCGCAATACGCTTGGCCTGGCGCAGGACGTGAGTCACCAAAACTATGGTGTAATTCTTTTTGAGCTCGATGAATTTTTCTTCGATGGCCTGGCTGGAGATCGGGTCCAGAGCTGAGGTTGGTTCGTCCGCAAGGATGATCTCAGGATCTACCGCCAGTCCCCTGGCCAGACATAATCGTTGTTGCTGTCCGATGGAGAGTTTCGAAGCGGGATCCCTTAACCGGTCTTTCACTTCATCCCACAGATTGGCCATCTTCAAATAGTGCTCGACCCGCTTGTTCAGGTATTTTTTTTTCATCCTGCCACTTATCCTCAACCCGTAAGCGATATTATTGTATATGTTCATCGGGAGCGGATACGGGCGCTGAGACAATAAACCCATCTTTTGCCTCAGAATAGTGATATCCATTTGGGTATGCAGGATATCTTCATCATTGATGAAAATATTTCCCTCTACTTTAACTTCAGGATAAAGATCGGTAAGCCGGTTCATGCTTTTCATCAGGGTAGTCTTTCCGCAGCCGGAAGGCCCGAGGATCACCGTGATCTTCTTTTCAGGGATCGATGCATTGATGTTTTTCAGAATGTGCTGTTTCCCGATATGCAGGTTCAGATCTTTGACTTTTATTTTAATGCCTTTGTCCATTTCAGAAATTAATTTTGTGTTTCTGATATTTTTTGGAGTATAATCTTGCCAGGATGCTGATGATCAATATAATGACTGTCAAAACGACTGCTGCAGCATAGGCGCGGTTTTGCACTTCTTCGATAGGGGAGGATAGCTGGAAGAAGATTGCCAGGGGAAGAGTCGCAGTAGGTTGCCCCAGCGATGTTGGTATGTGATCCGTGTAGCCGGTTGTGAACAATACCGAAGCCGCATCCCCTATAGCCCGGCCGAAGGACAGCAGGATGGCAGTGACAAGCCCGGGAGAAGCCTGCTTCAGGAAAACCCTGAAAGCAGTTTCCGAATGGGTTGACCCCAGCGAAAGAGAAGTCTCAAGCAAACCTGCCGGGATCGTTTTCAAGACCTCGTCCATTGCCCTTACCATGATGGGTATTATGAACAGGGTGACAGTGATAATCCCGGCAAGTAAGGAGGTTTGGATACCAAAATAAATCATGATGGTAAATCCGAAGGCTCCATAAACGATGGAAGGGATTCCCCATAATAGATCCAGGAAAAAACGGATAGTGTTGATCAGTTTTTTATGTTTGACCAGGATGACATTCATGAAAAGGGCTACCGGCAGCCCGATGGCCGTTGCCAACAGGGTAGATCCTACGGACAAATAAAGGGATCCGATGATAGCATTGAGTATGCCCCCTTCCTTTCCGAAATAAAATCCTCCTTTCGGGGTCTGGCTGATCATTTCCCAGGATAATGACGGCAAGCCTTTGTAGATGATGCTGATCACGATCAGGAGCAAAACACCTACAATCAGGTTAGTGGAAAAGAACATCAGCACCCTGAAAAATTTCTCCTCTGTCTGCTTTAATTTGTTCATTTACAAAGAATCCATAAGATGATTATAAGGTATGTTTCTCCAATCTGACAATAGCGATTCTGGAAAGGAAATTGAAAACCAGCACGACAAAAAACAGGATCAATGCTGCCAGCATCAAAGCCGAATCGTACATAGGGATGGAGAGCATTTCACCGTAATTATTGGCGATCAGGGCCGGCAAAGGGTATCCTGGCTGGAAGACGCCTGTCGGGATCCGGGTTACATTACCCACCACCATCAAAACAGCAATGGTCTCCCCGAATGCTCTTGAGACACCCAGGCCGAAGGCTGAAATAATGCCGGGAAAAGCTTTCCTGACAAGTACTAATTTAATAGTCTGCCATTTACTTGCCCCCAATGACAGGGAAGCCTCCTTCAGCTCATCGGGGACCATCCTGAAAACATCGATGAGGATGTTGAGGATAAAGGGAATGATCATGACCGAAAGGACCAATGCGCCGGTAATAATGGTATAGCCGGAAGTCTCCACGCCAAAAACCGGAGCTATGACTTTCGAAATAAAGGGCACCACAACCAGTATTCCCCAAACCCCGAAAATAACCGATGGTATCCCGGCCAGAATGTCGATGACGGGGTGCATGATCCTGAGCACCCAGGGCTTGGCGTACTGGGTGAGGTGGATGGCTGTCAGCAAACAGATAGGGCCTGCGATTAGCAGAGACAAGGCGGTTACCCATATGGAACTGATAATGAATGGCAAAAACCCGAACTTACCGGAAAGGGGGCGCCAGTCGCTGGAAAACAGCAACTCACCAAACTCTTTATCGTTTAACAAAAGGGTGGATTTAAAATAGAGCCCTATTCCCAGTATGAATGGCAGTAATATGACGATTAAAAGGCAGATGACCATCCAGATGTGGTGTAATCTGCTCCGAAGGTGCCGTCCGATTCTTAGCCTCATGGATTATTGCAGCTTCTGTTTTTCCTGCAGGATCTTTTCATCTGACAGACTGACATAACCTGCATGGTGGACATACTGCTGGCCATTTTCCAGGATCCAGGACAGGAAGGCTGTCACAATTCGTTTGGTGGGTTTTCCATTCGCAACGAAATACAAATCCCTGGCAGGAGGAGAAGGGTACCGGCCCGTTTGGATCGCGTTCATGAGAGAATCCAGGTTGCCATAAAAATCTTCCTCCGGGTCAATGAACCTGTTGCCATTCATATCGATGGGCAGAACAATCATACCTTTATAATTCTTCCTGGTTTCCAGGTCATAAGCATAATTGACATTGTTAAAGCCAATGGAATATTTATCATTTTTCACTGCATCCGCAATTCCGGGGTCTCCGAATACCCCGATTCCCTGAAGGCTTTCCTGGTTCTTCCCCAAGTATTTCCCCCACATTTCAGCTGCGCCACAGGCATCGGAACGGGTATAAACATTCATTTTGTCGGTGTTCGGCACCTCCAGGAATTCGCCCCAGTTATGAGGATTTTCAGTCAGATATATTTCCTGGAACATTTCCCTGGTAAACCCTTTCGTTTTGATATCCCCAATGACAGGGTTTTCAGAACTGATAGTCGGGAGTACGGCATCTTTCGTAACCGCGATATACCAGGCTCCTTTATCCAATTCAGCCTGGGTGACCTCCCTGGAAACCATGCCCAGGTCAACCATGCCAGACAAGGCATCCGTCATGCCTTTGCCGGCGCCACCGGCTGATATGTCAATCCGTACGTCCGGGTAAAGATTCATAAATTCCTCTGCCCATTTAACAGTCATCGGGTACAGGGCAAATGCACCCGATATGGATATCGTCCCTTCCAGTTTATCCGATTCCTGGCTTTTACCGGGATTTGAAGGGCCACACCCATACCATAGCAAGGATGTAACCGGAATGAAGGCCAGCAAAAAATAACTTTTTAGGTTCATTTCAAAACTTTTTAATAATGTGTATCATTTCAGGTACTAGTGATTTTCGATGATGGGATGTAGAAATTTCCACTCCGGTAACACAAATGATTGAATGAGAGCTCCTGCTCATGGCCCACTGAGATCCATGTTCAGAAGGGCCTTTTCCCTCGTCAGAATATCCGCCAGAGAAATATTCTTCAGCAATTTAACCGTTTCATCACGTATTTCCTTAACAATGCTTCTTATGCCACACGCTTTTTCATCTTTACAATGCAAACACGGCTGATAAAACTTATATGTTACGCAAGGAATCAACGCAATGGCCCCGTCGAAATGGCGAATAATATCTGCCAGGTTAATTTCCTTTGGATCTTTGATCAGGTAATATCCTCCTCCAATGCCCTTTTTACTACCCAGCATACCGGTTTGCTTCAGCTTAAGCAAGATGGATTCCAGGAACTTCCTGGGAATTTTTTCAGACTGTGAAATGGCACTGATCAATACAGGACCAGATTGGTATTCCCTGGCCAGTTTGACCAGGGCCAGAATGGCATATTGAGTCTGTTTGGATAACATCTGTGGATTTTATCTTACAAATATATAAATTCTATAGAATCAGTAGACTTTTAATAAATTTTTTATCTTATTTATAATCTGACTGTGAAAAACTATTGAGCGCTACTTTCTTCAAAATATTCGTTTTTATATAATAATTAATTTGACTTTTAAAAATACATACTATAATTTTGTTTTGCTTTTGCAGTCATACCTCTTTCATTTCTAAATGGGGCTGTTTTATATCATATTCATCGCATTGGGAGGGATTGCATTTTTTATGTTCCTATCCCAGGTACTTTTCCTGTTCAGAAGGGAACGCGATAAAATATTGTTTATAAATGCAATCTTATCCCTGATCTACTTTGTGTATATAGTTGTCATTATTCTTTCCTTCAGGTTTTATGAGGTCCTGGATCATTTCCTGGTTATGTCTAAAATTCAGTTGGTACTGATGCAATTATTTCTGTTGACTTTAATTGCGAGTTCCTGCTTCCAGATTTGCGAGGAAAATAAGAGGGGAATTTATTATTTCGGACTTGTGCTGATGGCTATTCTTTCTATCACGGCACTCCTTCTGAATGAGGATATTCTTTTCGGAAAGGACAGGGAACTCAGCCTGCTGGTTTTTAATGAATCGGAAAGATATCTCATGATATCCCCCGGATTTACGGTGTGGCGACTTTTAATAAGCCTATCAGTATTGGTTTACGGATTCTTTTTATCCCTGATCCTGTTTAATAATCGAGGCAGGATCCGGGCAAATTTGTCGATATTTCATGCCCTAGCCTTAATTACCTTATTCCTGAGTGCAGGTTTTGACCACCTGTCGGATTCAGGAATTACCAACATGTACTATTTATTGCCCATCGGATTGTTTATCAATTATGTCATAATCAGTTATATCCCGTTTTATAATAAACTGGACGAATTGTTTAAAAGAGGTAGTCAGCACGAAGTGGAAATAAAATGGAAAGAATTCCTGAACCAGGCATCGGTTATTGTAGTCATTCTGAACAGGATAGGTCATGTCGAATATATTAACCCCTATTATTTGAAAATCACCGGTTATAAAGAAAATGAAGTACTTGGAAAGGATTGGTTTGAATTTTTCGTGCCATTTGATCAGCATTACGATGTGCAGAGTGCTTTCATTGAAATACTCGAATTTGATTTTCATTCCCGATACAGAAATCCTATTCTAACCAAATTTAATGACCAGCGGATGATCGAATGGATCAATGTCAGGTTTAGAGGCGACAATTCGCAGGTAACGGGGAGTATCAGCGTGGGTGTCGACATTACCGAAGAACATTCGGAAATGGAGAATCTGAAGAAAAAACTAAGAGAAGCGGAGAACCTGATCAATTATTTAAAGGAGGGAGGCAAAATTAATTAAGCATCCCATCTGTAATCCGTCACCCTTTATAATTCGTTAAAGAAATCGTCGAGCAGATCGAACAGCAAGGATTTTGAATTTTCCTCATAAAGCTTGTAATTGGCCAGCATTTTCGATTCAGATTGAATGAAACGCGATGGTTTCAGATCATTGCGGCTGTTCTCAATGAAATCAGCGATCAGCGGTTCATGAACTTCCGGATGAAATTGCAGTGCCAGGATCTGGTCTTCTATGGCAAAAGCCTGGTTTTTACAACCATCGGATTCAAACAGGGGGACAGCGTCCTCTGGAAGGTCGAATGTTTCACCGTGCCAGTGGAAAACCGGTAATCTTTCATTATCATCGAAAACCGGGAACCATGAATGCATAAAGAATTTCTTGCGGACAGGGAACCACCCGATTTCCGGCTCGGAATTCTTATAGACGCGGGCGCCCAGGCAATGCGCGATCAATTGAGCGCCGAGGCAGATCCCGAGTACCTTTTTGCCGTTATCGATTACCGAGGATATGAAATGTTTTTCGTGTTTCAACCACGGATAATGTTCTTCATCATTGACGCTCATCGGGCCTCCCATGATAAGGAGGTGATCGAACTCGTCCTTACTTTCCAGGGATGGCAGGTCCCAGGCCATGACGGTTTCCAGTTGATGATTTTGAAGGGAAATCCAATCCCCGATCAGCCCGGGCCCTTCATAAGCGGCATGAAGGATTGCGAGAAACTTCATAGAATTCAAATATTCAAACCGAACGCTTAAACTAATTCATAAATTTACGCAAAGATTAACATTTTAATTTATATTACCATTATGTCCACTAATAAAACCAACAGGCGGGATTTCATTCGTTTAGCCGCGACAGGGGCGGCGGCTATCGGAATAGGCATGAAAGGATTGGCTGGTAACTACCAGGATATCCATAGTTTGTGGGCGCCGCCTAAACCGGCCGGGCAGAGATCCGTCATGGGTCTTAAATGTGAACCACTGGAGACGGTGCGGATTGGGATAATCGGACTGGGCATGAGAGGAATGGAAGCCGTCAACCGTTTGCTCTATGTGGACGGAGTGAAAATCACCGCCGTTTGCGATCTTCTCCCGGAGCGTGTTGCACAGGCACAGAAGATTGTTATTGACAGAGGACATCCCGAACCCGAAGGCTTTTCAGCCGGGCCGGATGACTGGATGAAACTATGCGAACTGGACCAGGTGGACCTGGTATATGCGTGCACGCCATGGGACCTGCATACACCTAATGCCGTCCACGCTATGAAAAACGGCAAGCATGCTGCCGTTGAAGTACCCGCGGCCATGACCCTGGATGAATGCTGGCAGTTGGTCGACGCCGCCGAAGAAACCCGGCGCCATTGCATGATGCTGGAAAACTGCTGCTATGATTTCTTTGAGATGGCAACGCTGAACATGGCCCGCCAGGGTGTTTTCGGCGAGATCATGCATACGGAATGTGCCTATATCCATGATCTTCGCTGGTTAAAATTCGATAAAGAAACCGGATATGTTGGACAATGGCGGTTGAAATACAGCATGAACCACAACGGGAACCTTTATCCGACCCATGGACTGGGCCCGGTCGCGCAGATTCTCGGGATCAACCGCGGCGACCGGATGGAATATCTTACCTCAATGTCCACCGCACAGGTGGGTATGTCAGTTTACGCAGCCGGGAAATTCGGCACGGACTCTGCGGAAGCAAGGCAAAAATATGAACTGGGAGATATGAACACAACCCTGGTTCGCACAGCTAAAGGCAAGACCATCATGATCCAGCACGACACCACCAGTCCACGGCCTTACAACAGGATACACCTGATCAGTGGCACCAGGGGATTTGCACAAAAATGGCCCGTCGCGCAGATCGCACTGGAACCCAATGGTCATGCAGCGCTGGGCAAAGAGGAGATGCAAAGTATGCTGGAAAAGTACGAACATCCCCTGGCCAGGAAAATAGGGGAGAAGGCAAAAGAAGTAGGCGGGCATGGCGGAATGGACTTCATCATGGATTGGAGGCTGGTGGATTGCCTGAGAAGGGGCGATGCCCTCGATCAGGATGTCTATGATGCTGCAGCGTGGTCCAGCATTGTCGAACTGTCCGAATTATCTGTCCGTAACAGGAGCCAGGCCGTGGATATTCCTGATTTTACCCGAGGGGTCTGGGAAGTGACCGAACCTCTGGGAATCGAGGAATAAAACCGGTCCTTTGTTTATCTCTGTCTGAAGCGCATCACTATGATCCTATCCAGGATCCGGTCCGGAATCAGGCTTATGACCGACAACAACGGATTATTGTTGACATGGTAATACCGTTTCGGTTTTTTGGCTTTAACCGCCCGGATGATCTTTCTGCCGACTTTTTCAGGACTGGTTATCCTGCCGACCAATTTTTTGCTTTGTTCCAGCGATTGGCGCAATTCCCTGGAATATACCGAAATGTGATCATCGGGATAATCCCTGTCGATCCAGCTTAAAAGCCTGGTATTGAATGCTCCCGGACGGATAACACTAAGTCTCACGCCTTTCAGGGAAAGCTCCTGCCAGGCCGTGTGACAATAGGTTTCCAGGGCCGCTTTTGTGATCATGTAAGGCTGGAACATTGCCTGGATCTTGTAACTCTCGCTGCTGACCACGATGATCCGTCCCTTGCTTTTTATAAGGGGGTTTATAAAGGTATTTATCATCCTGGCGGTCCCCAGGAAATTCACTTTCATCATTTTTTCCAGGCTTTCGTAATGACCTTCTGTAACCGGGAAGATGTCATAAATGCCCGCCAGGTTTATCAGCAGATCCAGGCCTGTATCCTCCAGTTCCAGGGGTTTCACCAGGCGATGCACTTCCTGCGGATCCGTAATGTCCACCTTAAATATGCGGAGTCCGGGCATCCTGCTCAAATCGGATATCCCGGCGGTATCCTGGTCAACAGCGATCACTTCGTACCCTGAAGCGAGCAGGGATCTGACCACGACCTTTCCCAGCCCTCCGGCTGCACCGGTAATGAGCGCTTTCTTCATGATCCGGTCATCCAGTAAATGCCAACACCAATGGCCACGATACCGGCCGTAACCCGGAGCGTTTTAAATATCCGGCTGGAAGCAAAATTCTCAGTCTTTTCCGCAATGGTTCCCATGATGATGGCAAAAATAACCATTGCAGCAATAGTTCCAACGCCAAACCCGGTCAGATACATGACCGAATCCATCATGGAAGGCAATGCAAGAGTCGGTAGAATGATCAGAAAGTGCGAAATACCGGCAAATCCGTGTAAAGTTCCGACACCGATGGCCGTGAGCCTGTTCTGACGGAAATTATCCTTGTGTTGATGTTGATGGGTGAATTCCTCACCGTGTTCATGGCTGTGGATATGGACATAAGGTTCCGGAGCGCTGTGAACATGCGGATGCTTATGGTGAAAATGAAAATGTCCGAAAACTTTGTATATAGCCCATAAGCCGATGCCGACCAGGACTATGCCCACCAGGTATTCACTGTAAGCCGAGATTTCTTCCACCGGGATAAACTCCCTGAATGCCAGGTACAGCAATCCGATCAGCAACATCCCGAATACATGACCCAGGCCCCAGAATAAACCTACGTGCCAGGCTTTTTTACGGCTTTCGATGGCCAGGGGCATCACGGCTGCCAGGTGATCAGGACCGCTGACCACATGCACGGCCGACATCAGTGTACCTGTCAGGAATTGGATCATACGGACAATCTATTTGATTTCAGTAACTGAAAAAAGTTCTTTCCGGTCGAATTCAGCCCAGTACCTCAATCCCAGCTCACGGATCTCCTTCCAATACCCATCCGTCAATCCGCCGTTTTTTTCGAACACTCTCGCTATATCCAGCCTGACCTGTTTGCTAATCTCATTTTTCAAACTTATATTGACTGCTTTCGCTTCAGTGATAAAAATGGCTTCGGGCCGGCAATCGGGATCACTGCTGAGACTGAAAAGGCCATGACCGACGGTGGCCCCGGTACTTACCTGCAACCCGTCATTCAGGCAGCTTACTGGAGGTTTGCTGCCGGCGAAAGAAACGATCTGCACTTCATCCGGTCCAACTCCCAGGTATTCCCTGGCAAAGAGCCCCATCTTGGCCCCGAGGATCGCATAGATCCCCAGGTGGCCGTGAATTTCACTGGTAAGGACCACCAGCCGCCATTCCTCATGCCCGTAATTTTTTATACACTCGTCCAGTATCGTTTGCGCATCCTGCGCGTAATCCCCGGCATGATGCGGAAAATCCCGGAAAATGATGCTGCTGTCGTGATCGTGTCGGTGTGCCATAGTTTCCTGTGCATTTAAACTGCAGGCCGCAGCCATACAGCTTATCCATAATTTTACAGCAATGTCATAACGAGTTCACCGTGAAAAATCCCTTTCAGGCCGATGAGACGGTTTGCCAGTTCTTTCAGCCGGTTTGACTCTCCTTTGACCGCAATGGTTTCCAGGCAGTGATGATGGTCCAGATGCACATGCTGCACGGACAGGATCAGGTCGTGGAAATCGTGCTGGATATGGGTGGAATTATGCTGCAGGTCCCTCTTATGATGGTCGTAAACCAGGACAATCGCACCGGCAACCACCTCATTGGCCTGCCATTTGTCTTCCACAACATTCTTCCTCACGAGATGCCCGATGGCCTGGGAGCGATTGGGAAAGTTGTTCCGGTGGGCGAAATCATCAAGTGCTTGCAGGACCTCATTGTCCAGGGAAACACCAAACCTTTTGATACTCATTGTAACACCTTTTTGAAATTGGTGGCACAAAATTAAGAATGAAAATGAGAATAGGGGATAAATTCCCCGGATTGACTAAATTTGAAACGATTTTAAATAGGCCGAATTGACGAGATATTTTATCAGACTGGCTTACTGCGGAACCCGCTACCATGGCTGGCAGGTCCAGCCCAATGCGCGTTCCGTGCAGGAAGAGATCACCCGTGCCTTCCAGGTGATCTGGAAATATGAGATTAACCTGGTTGGCTGTGGCCGGACCGATACCGGGGTGCATGCCAGGGAATTCTTTGCCCATTTCGAACTGGAAGAAAATATAAATTCGGAGGATTTGAAGGAGATGGCCTTCCGGCTGAACCGGTACCTGGACGAGGATATCGTCATCCTGGATATTTACGCAGTTCCGCCTGGACTGCATGCCCGTTTTAACGCGGTTTCCAGGACCTATCAATACTTCATCCATACACGCAAGGACCCGTTCCTCCAGGACAATTCCTGGTTTGTGCCCTATGAGATCGATGTGGCCAGGATGAACGAAGGGGCGAGGCTACTCTTGCAAACCGAGGATTTCACCAGCTTTTCAAAGCTTCATACGGAAGTTAAGACAAATATCTGCCATTTGTCCCATGCAGCCTGGGTCCGCGAAGATCACCGGCTCATTTTCACCATCACGGCAGACCGATTTCTCCGGAACATGGTCCGGGCCATCGTCGGTACGCTGGTTGACCTGGGATTGGGAAAGATCAGTCTGGATGACCTGGAAGCCATCATCGAAGGCAGGGACCGGGCACTGGCAGGGGAGAGCGTCCCTGCGAAAGGCTTGTTCCTGACTGCAGTAAAGTATTAGATTTTCAAAGATTGATGAATCGATTTCAGAGGCTTATCCTATTCGGCCCGAGATTCGATAAAACAGCAGCATAGATCGCTCCGGCCGTCAACCCGTACTTTTCCATCAGCTCTGCCGGTTGCCCGGACTCCCCGAAGCAGTCGGGCATTCCTATGATCTTCATCTTTACCGGACAGTGCCGGGAAACCACTTCTGCCACAGCGCCGCCCAGTCCGCCTGTCACCTGGTGCTCTTCCGCCGTCACGATGAAACCCGTCTCCCGGGCAGCCCTGATGATGGCTTCCTCATCGATGGGCTTGATGGTGTGCATGTTGACCACCCTGACGGCAATACCCTCGTCTTCCAGCATGGCTGCGGCTTTCAGGGCTTCCCAGACCATATGACCGGTGGCAATGATCGTGCCGTCATTACCTTCCTTAAAGAGTTGTGATTTTCCAACGATGAATTCCTGGTCCTCGTCCGTAAAATCGGGCACAGGCTCCCTTCCGAACCGGATATACACCGGGCCATTCAGTTCAGTGACCGCCTTCACGGTTGCCAGGCGGGTTTGGGTGGCATCGCAGGGGGAGAGGACTGTCATATTGGGCAGGGAGCGCATTACGGTTATATCTTCCAGGGCCTGGTGCGTTGCGCCGTCAGGTCCTACAGAAATCCCGGCATGCGCCCCTCCTATGACCACGTGAAGCTGATTGTAGCATACCGAGATGCGAACGAAGTCGGTAGTGCGCAGGGCGGCGAAAACGCCGTAAGTGGAAAAGACCGGCACCATACCTGACAAAGCCAGGCCGGCGGCTGCCCCCACGCAGTTCTGCTCGGCGATCCCCAGGGAGATAAATCGGTCCGGAAAGGCCTCAGCAAACAGGTTCATGCCAACGGAGGCTGTGATATCGGCACCGATCCCGACTACCCGGCTGTCCATCCTTCCTGCTTCCAGGACGCCCTCGCCGAAACCGGTTTTAGTGGCTTTTAAGTTTCTGGTTTCTGGTTTCAAGTTTTTCGTTTCTGGTTTCTTGTTTCTGGTTTCTGGTTTTTTGTTTTTTGTTTTGTTTTGGTTTATGCAAAGGTCGCAAAGGTTTTCGCAAAAAGAAACGTAAAAACATGAATTTCCATAAAATTCCCCTGGTACGTTTTGCCATGTTGTTTTGCGTTTTTTGCGTGAAATAACTCTAATTTTGACCGAAAATTCAAATTGGTGCCGACTCCCATCTACCTTGATTACAACGCTACCACCCCCGTTCACCCGGAAGTCCTGGGGGCCATGATGCCATTCTTTGAAAAGGCTTATGGCAATCCTTCGAGCAATCATCCTTTCGGTGCAGAGGCCAAACGCGCCGTGGAGCATGCCAGGGCGCAGGTGGCCGCCCTACTCGGATGCAAACCCTACGAGATCATTTTTACCAGCGGCGGTAGCGAATCCAACAACCTGGCTATCAAGGGCGTCGCTCATCAATACCGGGACAGGGGAAACCACATCATTACCTCGGCCATCGAACACCCGGCCGTGGCTGAAGTCTGCCGCTATCTGAGCGATGAAGGGTATGAGATCACCTGGCTTCCGGTCGACCGGTACGGCAGGGTCTACCCGGACGACGTCAGGCATGCCGTCCGGACTTCCACCGTTCTCATCTCCATCATGCATGCCAACAATGAGATCGGAACCATACAGCCTGTTCGGGAGATCGCTGAAATAGCCCGCAGTTCCGGTGTCTTCTTCCATACCGACGCTGCCCAGTCGGCCGGTAAGGTCTCCGTGGAAAACCTGGGCGTTGACCTGCTCTCCCTGGCCGGGCATAAAATGTATGCACCCAAAGGCATCGGGGCCTTGTTTGTTAAAGAAGGCATAAAACTGGAGAAACTCATCCATGGAGCCGATCATGAGCACAATCTGAGAGCGGGGACGGAAAATGTAGCCCTGATTGCCGGCCTGGGCAAAGCCTGTGAGCTGGCAAAACGGGACCTGGAAAGTATTGCACGGCATACACAAACTATGCGTGACCTGCTGCAGGACGAATTGCTCGGATACATACCCGGAGCCGTGGTGAACGGTCACCCGGAATCGCGGCTGCCCAATACCCTGAGCCTCTCATTTCCCGGCGCCGATGCCAGCCTGATCCTCTCCGGGATATCGGCAGATGTCGCCGCCTCGGCCGGTGCAGCCTGCCATGCCGGCGGCGCGGAGATCTCGGCAACTCTGTCAGCCATCAACCTTCCGTTCGACACGGCCCGAGGCACCATCCGTTTCTCCACCGGGCGAAATACCACGGAGAAAGAGATCAGAACTGCGGTCGGGATCCTTGCCGCTGCTTATGAAAAGATAGCCGGGAGGCGTGAGCCTGGAGCAAATATATTACGACCTGCATTGGAACACCGGCATCCAAAACCCGTATCCCCGCGCGCCAAACCACCGATTCAAATCCCGGAACCCGGAACCCACAGTTCAGCACTCAGTCCTCAGACCTATAAATTGACCCAATTTACTTCCGGCCTTGGCTGTGCCTGCAAACTCCGCCCACAGGTACTGGAACAGGTGCTGAAGCGCCTTCCCCAGGCGTTGCAACCGGATATATTGGTCGGTACGGAGAACTCCGACGATGCCGCGGTCTACCGCATCAACGACAGCCAGGCTGTCGTGCAGACCCTCGATTTTTTCACCCCGATCGTGGATGATCCCTATACCTTTGGCGCTATTGCTGCGGCCAATGCCCTGAGCGACATATATGCCATGGGCGCGACGCCGCTGTTTGCCCTGAATATAGTGGCATTCCCGTCGAACCGGATGCCCATTGACGTGCTGGAGCAGATCCTCCAGGGCGCCTCTGACAAGGCTGCAGAGGCCGGCATTCCCATCATCGGCGGCCATACCATAGACGATCCCGAGCCGAAGTTCGGCCTGGCAGTCACCGGCATCGTTAACCCGGAAAAGATCCTCCGGAATAAGGGCGCCAGACCGGGCGATACTCTCATCCTGACCAAACCGATCGGCACCGGCATCCTGGCCACGGCGCTGAAGCGGGGAATGCTCTCGGGAACCGGCAGCCTGGCAGGTGAAGCGGAATCCGGGATCCGGAATCCGGAATTTATAGCCTCGATGCTGACCCTCAACAAAGCCGCTGCCGAAGCCATGGCCGGATTCTCCGTGAGTTCCTGCACCGACATCACAGGCTTCGGGCTGCTCGGGCACCTGCACGAAATGACCTCTGCGAGTGGGGTGGATGCCATGCTCCTGGCCGCAAACGTTCCGGTCCTTCCCGGTGCCCCGGAAATGGCGTCAGCCGGCGTGGTGCCCGGCGGGACGCTCGACAACCGCGATTATACCTCGCTATTTGTCAGCTACGGACCGGATGTCAGCGATTTGATGAAGGTTATCCTCAACGATGCGCAGACATCCGGCGGATTGCTGATCGCCCTTCCCGAAGCATATGCCGCGGATTTGATGAAAAAGTTGCAGGACAAAAGGGTGAAAGGCGTTATCATCGGTAAGATCACGGCTCCCGGTAGTGGCCTGATTTCAATAAAATGAGAAGCTGACCCTATCGGTTTTTCCCGGTATTTTCATTTCCCGCCCAGGGCATCCAGGTCCTTGATCCGGCAGCCAATTTCGCTTTGCCGGAGCTGAATGTATCCTTCTTTTTCCACCACCTGCTGTCCGGTCGTAAAGATCCACTTCAGAAAGGAACGGGTGGCCGGATCAGGTGGCTTTTCCTTCATCACAACATAGAGGGTCGGGTGAAGGTGAAACTGGTATTTCCCGGTCCATATGGCCCGTTTCATCAGGTGCAGGCTGTCGTAGAACAGGGGAGTCAGAACGGGGTAATCCCGGATGGGTAAGACCCTGATCCCTCGGGCCTGCGCATTGGTCTCTATGTCATAGGCATTGATATTGCTGCAGTATCCCAGTCCGAAACGGTCGCTGCGGATGGCTTCCACCATATCGATATCCGAGTCCACCGGTTTGCCGGATAATTTCGAGGGATCCATATTGAGGAAATTCATCAGGTTGAAGGTATTGCCGGCCCGGATCGTTCGGTAGTAAATATTCAGCGGGTATTGGTTTTCCCTGGCAAGCGGGTACCACGAGGAAGTTTCATACATTTCGATGATCGTGGCCTTGTCGACGCCTTTTTTGAGGATGTCGGTATAGGGGTTCTCCTCGTTGACAATGAGCACAACCCCATGTTTGGCCACAGAAGAGATGCAATAATGAAGAGAATCCTCTTCCGGCAAGAGTTCGCGGGAGATCACGGCAATGCGCGAAGGGCCGTTCAGTGCGGCGATGCAGGAAGAACTCTCGTCGACCAGTATGTCGAAATAGATTTCCGGGTGCGATTTCTGGTACTCCCCGGCCCATTTATTGGTCAGTCTTTCGCACGAAAAACAACTGGCGATCCGGATCGTATCCTGACCTGGTCCGACCGGTCCGTTGGCTTCACTGGAATCCTTTCCTGAATTGCACCCCAGGAAAATTAACGGAATGATAAAGAATATATACGGTTTCATGATATATAGATTTTATATTAAATAAATATATATATATTAAATACAAATATACGTATTATATATTCCTTTAGCAAGGAATTAATAAGGCTCCCTGAGGATTATCGGATTAAATTCATGAATTCTCTTAAAGTAAAATAAATGACTTCTTCCTGCAGTTATCATAGTACCTTATACTTACATTTTGAAGCAAAGGAAACGCATAAAACCCTGGAAGAAATTTATCTTCTGGCTTTCAGGCCTACTGGCTTTGATGATCCTCGGGATCTTCCTATTCATCGGAGCTGTCTGGTTCGGAGTATTTGGCAAACTGCCGGTGGAATCCGGGCTGCTCCGGCTGGAAGCCAGCACGGCGGCAAAGATCCTGGCCTCTGATGGCGAGTTGCTGGGCCTTTACTACCTGCAGAACCGGACCCATTCGAACCTTACTGACCTGCCGCCGTACCTCATCGAAGCGCTCATTGCCACGGAAGATGCCCGGTTCTACCGGCACAACGGCATCGATGTACGCAGCACCCTTCGAGCCCTGATTATGTCGGTCATCCTGCAGCAACGGCAATACGGCGGGGGAAGCACCATCAGCCAGCAACTGGCCAAGAACCTGTTTCCCAGGAAGGACCACGGCCTGCTGACACTGCCCATGGCCAAGGTCAGAGAGATGCTCATCGCCATCCGGCTGGAAAATGTCTACACCAAAGAGCAGTTGCTGGAATTGTACTTCAACACCGTTTCTTTCGGAGAGAACACCTACGGCATCGAAACGGCCTCGCTGGTTTACTTTTCCAAGGAACCGGGGGAACTGAGCCTGGAAGAATCGGCCATGCTCATCGGGTTGCTCAAGGCGCCCACCGCCTACAATCCCAGGCTGAACCCTGAAACCGCCCGGGACCGGAGGAATATCGTCATCAGCCAGATGCAAAGGTACGGGTATATTGACGAACAAAAGAAAGCCAGGCTGCAGGCGATGCCGGTCAGGCTGCATTACAACCCGCTGGACAACGCCTCCGGCCTGGCGTCGTATTTCCGGGAGCATATCCGGCTGCAGGCGCGGGAGATCCTCAAGGAGATCAACCGCACGACGGGCACCGAATATAACCTTTACACCAGCGGCCTGGAGGTGCGGACAACCCTGGTTGCCGGCATGCAGCGTTATGCCGAGACCTCTGTCCGGGAACACCTTTCCGTTTTACAGAAGCTGCTCAACAGGGAGCTCCGGGGCCGGGAACCGTGGCGCCGGGACATTTCCCTGGCCGGGCTGCAGATCTCCCAGAGCCGGCCGTACAGGCGGTTCATGGAAAGCGGCATGAGCCATGAACAGGCCATTGAAGCCATGAAGGTCCCGCACACATCGCGGATATTTACCTGGGATGGGACACGCGATACAATCATGTCGTCGCTGGATTCCGTGCTGTATCATTTCGGATTGCTGCAATGTGGCGTCGTGGCGGTGGAACCGGCCTCCGGGGCGGTCAGGGCATGGGTCGGAGGCGATGATTACGGTTTTTTTCAGTACGATCATGTAACCGGTCGCAGGCAGGCCGGTTCCACCTTCAAACCGGTCGTATATGCTGCTGCGCTTGAACAGGGGATCGACCCGTGCAGACTCTATCCGGCTGAGCCGGAGGTTTACCGGGATTACCAGGACTGGTCGCCACGGAACCACGACGAACGATACGAAGGATATTATTCGATGCAGGGGGCGCTGGTTCACAGTGTGAATACGGTGACCGTGAAGGTCCTGATGGATGCGGGCATTTCGGAGGTCGCCGTGATGGCCGGACGGCTGGGGATCACTTCGGAGCAGCCCCTGATGCCTTCAATGGCTCTGGGTTCCGGCGATGTGTCGCTCCTGGAACTGGCCGGTTCCTATGGCGTTTTCCTGGAGGATGGCCTGAAGACAGCGCCTTATGTCATCGAAGAGATCCGGAACCGGGAAGGGGAGGTGATTTACCGTCACGACCGAAGCGCCGGGCCTGTCCGCGTGATGGCCGCTTCCACGGCACAGGCCATGACCGGCATGTTGCAGGCTGTGGTGGAAAGGGGCACGGCCCGGTCCCTGCGAAGCCAGTATCATCTCGATGGATCGCTGGCGGGCAAGACCGGCACCACGCAGTCCATGGCCGACGGGTGGTTCATTGGCATGACCCCGTCGCTGGTCATCGGCGTCTGGGTGGGAGGCGACAGCCCGGTGGTGCGGTTCCAGGGCAGCAGTTACGGATATGCTTCCAATTCCGCGTTGCCGGTCTTCGCCGGCATGGTGTCCGGGATGCAGGCAGACCGCGGTATGCGGGAATACCTGGCGGGAGATTTCGGGTTGCCCGGGGAGCTGACGGCTGAGCTTTCGTGCGAGGATTTCACGTTGCGGAAAGGGTTGCGGCAGCAGGCACGTACCGTAAGGCCGGACCGGCTCCAGCCGCCTGCCGCCGCCAGGCAGCACGAAAAGAAAAAAGAATCCGGCGCCCGTAAGTTCTTCAAAAAGGTCTTCGGCAAAAAAGACCGCCGATAAAATCACCTCCCATATTCCACTCTTCCACCTTTCCACTTTTCCACTCTTCCACTTTTCCACCCTTCCACCTTTCCACTTTTTATAAACTTTTTCCTTGCATATCTAACTTTTCTTTATATTTGCCCTACGACCATCCCATCCGCCGCAGTGGGTTGTAGTAAAGATTAATTGATTTTAAACAAAATGAATTAATAGGGCTCATTGCGGAAAGCTTCATTTGCGGTTTTAAAAATATTTTCAAGGATATAGAAATGTTGCGTAATTGAATATATTCCGTCATATGGGAAGGGTAAATACTATGAATTTACACAAATGTTGTTCGTCATGCGAAATAACCATTAAAGAGTAAAAAATGGAAGCAAGTAAATTATTTGATAGCAATGAGAACAAGGCATTTGTCGGCAATACAGACAAACTCGCTGAATGGTTAAGAACAGATGACGATAACCAAGAGAAAGCACTCGAACGAATAAAACTCCTTATCAAGAATTATCTTGAACTTGATAATGTTAGTTTTCTTTTTGGTTCCGGTTCATCTATACATCTCGGTGCTTTTTCTATAAGAAATTTTCCGGTAGAAGTTGAAAAATATATCAATACCAAGGGAGAGGAAATATCAACTGAATTTACAAATACTATTAGGCATCTTCAAAATATTGGAGATGGAGATGAAATTGTTCGGGAAGGAACTGATATAAAGATTGAATATGAAAAAGTTTTAAACTATCTGATTGCAAAGGATTTTACGCTTGATGAAGAAAATGCCGAAAGAACGGATAAGATAAAAGAATTAATTATAGTAATTAAAGAAGGGCTCTTTTCCGTATGCAATATTGATTTACGCAAGATCCCAACAACCGTTTTAAGAAAGATAGTAAAACATAATAAAAAGGAATTATTTAAACCCGTTTTATCGAATAAATATCATTTCCATGAAAAATTTGTAAAAGCGCTTTTGCAACGACCTTTAAACCTGAAAAGAGCAAACATTTTTTCATTAAACTATGATTTAGCTTTTGAATATGCATTTGATAAATTAGGAGTTTTCTACATTGATGGCTTTGCCGGTTTTCACAAAAGATATTTCAAACCGGAAACATTTGAATATGATATGTTTTATCCCGGTTCTACAACTGCTGGGAAAGTTCAGCGAATAGAAAAGGTAGTCAGATATTTTAAGCTACATGGTTCAATTTCATGGATAAACTCGGAAAAAAGAGATGCAAATAATCTATATGGTATTGAAGAATTGCCAATCCCGTTAATAGAAAAATCTAATAAAAAAGGCGATACTATAATTTATCCATCTGCTGTAAAAAAGTCCTACACATTAGATTTTCCCTACTCTGAATTATTCAGACAATTTGCATCAACTATCTCTCATTCTCAATCAGTATTAGTTACTATTGGATATGCCTTTGCAGATGAGCATATTAATGACATTATTTTCCAAGCACTATCAAATCCTTCATTTACATTAATAATTTTGGCTTATAGTAGCAATCCCGAAATTGAACGAATAAAGAAACTGAACGATTCAAGGATAATAATTTTAGAAGGAAATTATATTAGCGATTTCATTGTGTTTGCCGATAAAATTATGCCGGACTTTTATGATATAAAAACCAAAGAGAAAGTAGCAAAAACACTTAACGACTATTTCGAGAATAGCAAAAAACCAACAGAAAACGAAATTGAATAGCTATGAGCGAAAGAAGAATAGGAAAAGTAATTTCAGTAGATAGTTTTCGGATTTTCATTAAACTGGATGAAGACCTCAAAAGCCTTTACAAAAGCGGTTATGAAGATATTTACGAAGTTGCGAGAATTAACTCATACTTAATAATCCCCATTGGTTCTGACAAAATTGTAGCAATGGTTACAAGGGTAAAAGCCATTGATGAAACTGAATTGTCAAAAGACAAAGAGGCAATATTTCTTACTGAATCCGCAAGATATTTAGTGGCCACAATGATTGGTACAATTGAAGGAGATAAAAGGTATATTCAAGGAGTTTATAATTATCCGGTGTTAGATAATCCTGTTTGGTATGTTACGAAACGTGACCTTGATAACATATTTGACCAGAAAGAAAAAACCTCTATAGATTTTGAGAAAGATTATTACTTACCAATTGGTTCATCACCTTCATTTTCAGATTATAAAATTAAAATTAATCCTGATAAGTTCTTTGGTAAACATGCTGCCATTCTTGGCAATACTGGCTCAGGTAAATCCTGTACATTAACTTCAATTGTACATAGCCTATTTGAGTTTTCATACAACGGCAAGAATCTTAAAAACGCTCATATAATAATCTTTGACACTAATGGAGAATATAAACAAGCATTTCAAGGCAACTCAGACAAAGGAATTTCTCCATTTAAGAAACTTGAATTAGTAAATCCCTTTCAAATAGACAAGAAGGGCATGAAAGTTCCCTATTGGTTTATGAATTTTGATGATTTTGATTATTTATTTGACCCAACAGCAGGTACTCAAGCACCAATTTTAAAGAGAGCACTTGGTCTGGCAAAAAGCAACACAGAAATTGAAGGAAAACCTTTATTAGATAGTTTTACTGAAAAAGGGATACTTGACTTAATTCAATCTTCACCAGACGATATTAAGAAGAAAAAGAAAAGACAAAATTTCGGTAATTGGGAATATAGAGCTGATAATGAAATAATAGGTCTCTCAAATGCTATTAATCCAAATGATGATGAAATAATTGAAAGTATAAAAACTATTTTGCAAACTTTAGGAAGTAACAATACGATAGACGCTGAACGAAATGCTATTTCGCAATTGGGGGAAAAATATCAAGAATATGTTAATTCTCAACAAGTCCAACAGATCACGGTAGACAAAAATATTGATTTACCAGTATGGTTTAATTTCACAGAATTAATATCATCATTTTTTGATCAAGCTATCAACGAACAAGAGACTTCAAGTAATAGAATCAGAGAGTTTGTTTCTACTTTGCGATTAAGACTTCAATCATACGTAAATGATGAACGTATTGCAGATCCTTTACTTTTGAAACAGAAAGAAAATATAACTGATTCATTGGCTAAGTTTCTCGCTTTTGTACTTGGTGATTTTTGCAAAATTTATCAAGGAGCTGATGATGATACCTTTACGAATTTTTACAAAGAAAACTTAAACAAAGAAAATAACGAGAAACTCAAAGATGAAATCAGTCAAATCACGATAATCGATATGTCGCTACTTCCTTATGAAGTGTTAGAAACAATAACTGGCTTGGTTGGCAGATTAATTCTTGATTTTGTATCAAGATTCCCGGAAAAAGACAGAGGGAAAATGCCAATAGTTTTAGCACTGGAAGAAGCACAAAATTATATACCTGAGAAGAATAAAAATGACAAAGAATCTATTTCTAAAAAAGTGTTTGAACGAATTGCGCGCGAAGGCAGAAAATATGGCATATCACTTTTGGTCTCCAGCCAACGACCTTTTGAACTTTCAAAAACCGTTTTGTCTCAATGCAACTCCTTTATTATCCACAGGCTGCAAAATCCCGAAGATCAAAAGTATGTTCGGCAACTAGTTTCTTCGGCAAATGAAGATATTTTACAGCAACTACCAATATTACCACAACAGCATGCAATTATTATGGGTGATGCAGTAAGAACACCTGTTCAAGTCAAAATCAGAACTGTTTCACCGACACCTAATAGCAATGATCCAAAGTTTATAGAGAACTGGTTATCAGAAAACGAAGAAGGATTTCCTAATTATAAAGCTATTTCAGAAGCATGGCAAAAGGGAGAAAAGTATCGGTGAAAATGATGATAAAAAAGAGGAAGATGAATAAGCACGAACGCACAACAATGTGTATAAGTCATTGGGCAGTAATTGGATAAATTAAGCATGGGTGCATTTAATAAATATATTAGCGGTTTGACAGTGAAGTGCGTCGAAATGCCCAACGCCTCATACACCAACCGTTACCGGGCATTAAACATTTAATAAATAATTAGCCATGAAACCATTCGCATTTTTTGTCCTGCTTGCACTCTTGAGCTTTCAACATTTACGGGCGCAAAACTATCATCCTTTCCCTGATACCAATGCCTCCTGGTGTGATGAAAGATGTGACAATGGCTGGCCGTATGCAAATTGTGCATATTTCTACTATAAAACCAATGGGAAATATGCTATCAATGATACCATCTATACCATAATTTCTGATAATTACGACCAGGTCACCTTTTATTTAAGAGAAGAAAACAAGAAGGTGTATGTCAGGATGAATCCGGATGTGTCGGAATTTGTACTATATGATTTCGATAAGGAAATCGGTGACACCGTTCTTTTAGTAGAAGGTTATACGGGTATTGTGGAGTCGATTGATAGTTTGTTGATAGGAAATGAATATCACAGGCGATATTACATTCAATGCTGGGAATGGCTTTCATTTTATTTCACGGAAGGCATAGGATCCAACGCAGGATTGATGTATTGTGGCATTCCCTTTGCAGACATTTATCCCAACCTGTATTGCTTTTCTTTAAATGATACCATTTATGAAACCGATGGATCAGGTGGCATGTCTTTGGGAGATTGTTGGGATTATATCGGGATCCCTGAAAATAACGCTGAAAATATAAAGGTGTTTCCCAATCCCACCAGTGAGTGTATCTATGTTGATTATGCCAATGATTGCAAACTTGAATTATATGATCTATCCGGAAGGTTATGCCGCCAGTCGCAGTCCAAATTCATTTTTGTAAGAGATCTTGACGAAGGCGTCTATTTTTTAAGGGTTTCGTCATTAACCGGGAATTCATGGAATGAGTTTAAAATAATAAAGTTAAACACACGCTAAAAACCATGTATCGCCCTTCCCGAACGCAGCGAGTGATCCACTTGCAATTGCCGCCATTAAATCCTAACTTTACCCTCTCGCACCGTAGGCTGCCCGGTTGATAGTCCAGCCCGGGGCGCTGCAGCAGGGTACCGGAGGCGTCAGGTTACCGGTTTGGTTTATTGATAATAAACAAGACAGCTTATGAGCAACGAAAAACAAACGATTTACGAATTTGACCTGAACATTATCTACGATTACTTTTTAAACTCGGCCCGGCAGGGTCCGGGAAGTCCCGAAATAACGCTCAAAGCGCTGAGTTTTGTCGACGGTCTTAACGAAAAGTCCAAAATTGCCGATATCGGATGCGGAACAGGCGGTCAAACCATGGTGCTGGCGCAAAACACATCGGGCGAAATTATCGGTATTGATTCATATCCAGGTTTTATCAATCAATTTGATCGGAACGTCCGGGACCGAAATCTTCAGGACAGGGTGAAAGGAATGGTCGGCGACATGAAAGACCTTCCGTTCCGTGAAGAAGAATTGGACCTGATCTGGTCGGAAGGAGCTATATACAACATTGGATTTGAACGCGGAATGAACTATTGGCGAAATTTCCTGAAAATTGGCGGATACATTGCGGTTACAGAAAATACCTGGTTCACCGATGAGCGGCCTGCCGAGATCCGGGATTTCTGGCAAAAAGCCTATCCGGAAATAGACACGGTACCGAACAAGATTGCCCTGATGCAAAAAGCAGGTTACCAGCTCGTTGCGGCATTTGTAGTGCCCGAAACCTGCTGGACAGACTATTATTCTGCTATGCAAAAAACCTATGAACCTTTTCTGAAAAAATATAGCGGCAACAGAACGGCAGAAGAATTTATAGGATATCAGCGCTATGAAGCCGGGTTATATGACAAATACAAGGCCTATTACGGTTATGCGTTTTATATCGGGAAAAGGGTCGAATAATACCTGTTATCATTGCCATGAATACCAAAATCACTACCCTCATCGGCTCCACCGGCCTCATCGGCAGCCACATCCTGGACCAGTTGCTGCGGGATGAATCCATTGAAACCGTCCGTATCCTCGTCCGCCGTCCGGTTGATATCCGCCACCCGAAACTGGAAACAAGGGTGATCGGCTTCGCCGACCTGGAAGCGTTCCGGGAAGGCATCCGGGGCAGTGAATCGGTGCTGTGCGCCGTGGGCACTACCAACGCCAGGGTCAAAGGCGACCGGGCCGCCTACCGCAGGGTTGACTTCGACATCCCTGTGAACGCGGCACAGTTCTGCGCCGAAACGGGCGTGCCTGCGTTCCTGCTGGTCTAGTCTGTTGGCGCCGACAGCCGCAGCGGCAACTTCTACCTTCGCCTGAAAGGGGAGGCTGAAGAGGCGGTGCAAGGCTTCAACATTCCATCCATCGCCATTTTCCGCCCGTCGATGCTCCTGGGCAAACGCCAGGAATCCCGGCCGATGGAAACACTGGCACAGGCAGTAACGAAACCGCTGTCGTTCCTCTTCCCTTCAAAGTACAAGCCCATCCGGGCGGAAGACGTGGCCCGGGCAATGATCGCAGCCGCAAAAGCCCCCCTGCCCGGGTTGAAAGTTTATCATTACAGGGAGATGAGGATGTATAAAATGTAGTATGTAGTATGTAGTATGTAGTATGTAATAAATAAGATGGTACGGGTACAAGATAATGACTCGTCCTAAAAAAAGTTTACATGTTATATAGCACAACATATTTTACACTTTTTCAATACTGTTAAGAAGCAATCAA
>CAZUDV010000021.1:0-28970 GCA_964619555.1 uncultured Bacteroidales bacterium
ATCAAGGACCACCTGGGCAATGTCAGGGATGTCATCACGACCGATCCTGCCTACATCAACTCTAACACCGAGATCACCGACTATTATCCCTTTGGCCAGGAAATACCTTTATCGGGAAGCATCGATAACCAGATCAAATACAACTCCAAGGAACTCCAGATAGATGCGGGGCTGAACTGGTACGATTACGGGGCGAGGTTCTATGATCCGGTGCTGGGCAGGTGGCATACGGTGGATCCGATGGCGGAATTACATCACGGATATACATCTTATGCATATGTATATAATAATCCTATCAATTTAATAGACCCTAATGGTTGTGATTCAGCTTCAGATGCAAGATTAGATCAATATATTAATTACTTTATAAAACAAAATCCAAATATTCGCCTAACTGTTAATGGTAAAGTGGTAAATGAAGGAAAATCAAACCAAGATGAAGCAGTCGATAATCAAGAAAATAAAATTGCTAAATATAACTCGTTTGAAGCTGTTTCAGATGCAACTAATTTAGCAGGCAATGTGATGACAGCAGGGTATATAGCTACGAAATACACAGGGATGGGAATTGGATATTCCTCGGGAAAGGGAATAGCTTTATATGGAGCTACATTTTATGGTAATAAGTCTACCAAAGTAATTCCTCTAAAAGTCCCATTTAAAGTTGGTTCTTTTTTAGTTACAACAGTGATGATTGTGAGTGATGTTGGTGCTGTCTCATATTCTACAAACTCAACTGAGAAGACAATTGCAAAAGATAATCTTTATAAGGATTTATTATTTGTGGGCATTGGAGCAATGAGTGCTGAAGTTGGGATTATATTATCTATAGGAGATATGATAATACAATCACCGGAAATGCAGCAATATATTCAGAATATGAAAAGAGAAAACGACCAACAACAGGGAACCATGCATCTTCCTTCAGGACCGTTATATATTAGTCCAAAAAATCAATGAAAAAGGCATATTTCTATTTATTTTTCGTAATATACAGCGTAATAAAAAAAACACCTAACAAAGATATTGCAGAATGGGTGGCAGTTATATTAATAGCTCTATTATTAATATTTAATATTTTTTGCATTATTTATCTAACCGACATAAATGATTTTATTATTCAAAATCTGAAATTTAATATGAAATTATTTTATCTCTTCCTGTTTTTTATCATACTATATATGAATGTAATTCTATTCCTTAAAGGTGAAAGATATAAAGCTATAGTAAATAAATTCAGTCTTATGCACTTTAAAATAAAATTCATAATGAGTTTTGCTGTTCTATTATATATTGTCTGCACTATTTTTGTTTTAATCTTAGCTATAGAGCTCAAATGATTTCCAATTAAGGTTAAATTCAATTAAATTGTAACCCTCCGGCCAGCTATATTTTGACCGGCATTCAGCCCCTATCCCCTGGCCCCTTTCCCCAACCGGGGAAAGGGGAACTATAAGGTAATATTTTTTCGTATTTTTGATTGTTATGGCAAAACTGAGGGGGCAGGAGGATTACCCGATCTATTTCGGGGCGGGGCCGGAGTTATTGAAGCTTGCAGGGGATTTGCGGAAATCCATGACTCCTGCGGAAAAAGTTCTTTGGGAACGATTGAGGAACAGGCAAGTTAAAGGCTACCGATTCAGGAGGCAACATCCGGTTAAGGATTTCATTGTTGATTTCTTCTGCTATGATGCCATGCTGGTGGTGGAAGTGGATGGATCGGTTCATGACGAACTAAGCCAAAAAGAAAGAGATGAACAACATAGAATGATTTTCAATCGTCTTGGAATAATGGAAATCCGTTTTACAAATGAGGAAGTCATTGATCAAACTGACCAGGTCTTAAAAAGAATTGAATCGGCACTTAAATATTAGCATTCACTCTTCCCCCTTCCCCCGGTTGGGGGAAGGGATGGGGTTGGGGGCTGATTACCTGGGAAATGTGAGGGATGTCATCACTACCGATCCCACCTACTCCAACTCCAACACCGAAATAACGGACTACTATCCCTTTGGCCAGGAAATACCCCTGTCGGGAAGCACCGACAACCAGATAAAATACAATTCCAAGGAACTTCAAACAGACGCAGGGCTGAACTGGTACGATTACGGGGCCCGGTTCTATGACCCGGTGCTAGGAAGGTGGCATAGTGTGGATCCGATGGCGGAATCCTCGCGCCGTTGGTCTCCCTACGCCTACTGCATGGACAACCCGATCCGGTTTATCGATCCGGATGGGATGGAAATGACGGATTATTGGAATCTAAATGGTAAAAAAACTCATGTCGAAGACGGAAAGAATGATCAAAAGCTAGTATTAACTTCTAATAACTCAAATGCTGCCATCCAAAAAGCAATTGATGGTGGAAGCGTCGTTGATGTACCATCTAATGAAACTGTTGAATTATTAACTCAATCCTTCTCAGAAAGTGAGACTACAGGTAATGAACATGGTTTTATGATGGGCAAAAATGGGGAGAACTCTAAGATTGTTGAAGGAACCGAGGGAAATATTGGCCCAAAAGAATGGGCAGATGCCAGTGCCGATTTATTTTCAAATGGAGATCAACCTGCAAGTGACGCCCATATTCATCCGTTACACAAAGATGCTGATGGTAATGTGACTAGCTACGGAATACCACAGCCATCTGATGCCGATAAAGATCCAATAAATAATATTGGATATTCCCAACCTTCTATTGTTGGGGGCTATACCGCAGTTGATAAAACAGAGTTTAACACTATCGGAGGACAACGAAATATTGAGTATGTAAGAAGCATAGGATTTTATAATACATCAGGACTAATTCATAAAGGATCTATCAATTTCAATAAATTCGTTCAAACGGTTAAGAAAATTAATAAATCAAATGGGAATTAGACATGAAGACCCTGAACATATGTTTCCTATCTTTTATTTCGATTGTAGTGTATTCCTGTTCATGCAATCATGATTTTGCACGCTCCTCCCAAGTCGCCGGAAATAATTTTAATGCTACTAATAAGGACTATATTTATACATATGATTCTAACATTCAATTGACTCGAGATAATGAGATACTTTGTCCAAAACATTTTTGTATACGAGTTCCATGCAAAATAAAATATTATGAATCAATTAATTCATCTGATTTTGGATTTTACTACAGTGGGAACCAGATTATTTTTATCAAAATTGATTTAGAAGATAAGATGCCTGTTGCAGATACAATTTATCAGCCTACTCGAGAACAAATATTGGAAGTTTTTGATAATGCTCAAACTAGCAATAACCGGAGCCATAATTTAAAAGAAATTCAAGTCCTTGACAATAGGAAGCATATTATTATGCAAAGAGGGGCCGCAACGATTCTATTAGTTAACATTTATCCGAAAAAGTTCGATTCTTTCTTGGAGAGAATACAGCAATTTCAATTTATTGAATAATTTAATGGATTTAAACAATTACCCCGTCGTCCCTCATTTGCTACAACAACTCCTCAATTTTGTCGATAACCGATTCCGGGCAAGTGCCGATGCAGCCAACCAGCCCGATTTTTTATTACTTTTGAAAATATGGTAAAATTGCTAACCCATGAGAATTTATATTCTCCCTTCCCCCGGATGGGGGAAGGGCTGGGGTTGGGGGCTGACCACCTGGGAAACGTACGGGACGTAATCACTACCGATCCCGCCTACTCCAACTCCAACACCGAAATAACGGACTACTATCCCTTTGGCCAGGAAATACCCCTGTCGGGAAGCACCGACAACCAGATAAAATACAACTCCAAGGAACTTCTGCATTTTCCGCTAATATTGACCACCACTTTCCGCTCTTAACTGATCACTACATCCCATTCATAAACAGTCAATTAGTATGATCAAGGATTTGCGGAATCAGGTGGTCAATATAAATGGATTTTCCATTAAGTACCGGGATGAAAAAGCAAAAAATCCATTCCAGTGTTTATTTCGATAAAAAGCAGTAAATCACCCTCATAACATCCGAAAAAATGAAATTTTTTCCGGATGTTTGACGAGGTGCGGCGCTCCGCCCTATCGGCTTTCTGCAATTGCACCCTCTTGGATTGACCGATATATGAAACCGCTCCCCTATACTTCCAGGGGAGCGGCAGCTCCCCTACCACTACTCCACTTTCTCAATGGGTCTAATGATAATTTGTCTGATCGATCTGTTGTCAAATCATCTCTTCAATCGTTTCAGAGTATCATGGTTCCGAATTCGGGATTCCTGATTCCAGGTCCCACTGTTCCGGTTTTCACCTTAAAAACTCTATGTTCACTGCTATTTACTCAATACTACATGGCTTCAAACCTCCAAACCTCCCTGCTAATTACCATATCATTATCGTATCAAACCGGATCATATCGTATCAGGATTATCGGGTATTTATCGTGTATTATCGTATCATATCGTATCAGATCATTCTTTTATTTTATTACTTTTGTGCCATGGAAAATAACGTATTTACTTTCAAGCTAAACCTTAACTGGAAATTAATCAGCAGGATAAGTCAAATCGATCGCTTTGACGCTTCCTGGTCTTCGGTTGAGAAAAGAGAAGGTCAAAGCCTCAAACAGTTGAAAGCTTTCGCAACAGTGCGCAGTGTCGGTGCTTCAACCAGAATTGAAGGCTCCAAAATGACTGATGAGGAAGTTGAAGCCCTTCTCAAAGAAATCGACATTACAAAGCTTCAGGACAGGGACTCCCAGGAGGTTGTAGGTTATTTTGAAGCATTGGATATCATATCTGAATCATACCAAGATATTACGATCAGCGAAAGCGGCCTAAAGAACCTTCACAATATTCTTATGAAGTTCAGTACTAAGGATGAATGGCATAAAGGAGATTATAAACAGCATAGTAATGTTGTTGAAGCAACTTTACCTGATGGCACACACCAGGTTATTTTCATAACCACTGATCCCGGATATCCCACCGAGGACGCCATGCGAAAGTTAATTGAATGGTACAACACTGACCATCAAACCCACCCTTTAGTGAAATGCGCCTTATTTGCTTATGAATTTGTCAGTATTCATCCTTTTCAAGACGGGAACGGGAGGCTTAGCAGGTTGATCTTAACGCTTCTGTTATTGAAAAGCGGCTACAACTGGATTCAATATGTAAGCTTTGAGCATGAGATTGAAAACCGCAAGACAGAATATTACAGAGTACTTAGAGGATGTCAGGCGCAGAGACCCAACGAGGACGTAACTGAATGGGTCAACTTTTTCTTTGATGCCCTAGTTAACATACAGGAACAGTTAATGAAAAAATTGGAGATACACGGGACAGAAATTCAGTTATCCCCCAGGGAGAAGTCCATATTAACTTTTATTGGAAATAATCCAGGTTGTAAATCAGGCGAAATAGCACGGAAGCTAAAAATTCCGGGACCAACAGTAAAGAGGATACTACCTGAATTGATTGGTAAAAATCTGATTTCGAAATTTGGAACCGGTCCGGGGACTAACTACTCACTGAAGTAGGGTTCCTGGTTCCAGAGTTCCAGGTTCCAGAGTTCCAAGCCTCCATGCCTCCCCGCTACCATGCTGTCAATTTCTTGGCAATCTCTTTTTTCTGTTCATCCTCAAAGCTGTCCAGGTAATTCTCGGTGGTCTTGATATCGGAGTGACCCAGGGCTTCGCTGATATAGGTCACATTGACGCCTGATCGTTTCAAAACCGTCGCAAACGAATGTCTGGCCGTGTAGGTCGTGACGTTTGCTTCGATACCGACTTTCTCGGCAACCCGCCTGATGTACCGGTTGGTCATCTGGACTGCCTGCGCTATGTCGGCGTGTTTCTTCTCTGCTGAAATATCATTGGTCAAAACAGGAAAGATGTAATTATCAGGCTGGACGGGTTTGTTACCCCACCGGTCAATGATCTGCCGCACTTCATCGGTCACAATGATATCGATGGGTTTTGAATTGCGGTTGGTATTGATGGTCTTGGCCCTTCGGAAGTAAATATGGTCTCCCTGGAAGTCTGAGTACTTTAAGAGGCAGATGTCCTTCAGATTGATACCATTGCAGAGGTAGGAAAACATCCAGATATCCCGGTAATAGGCTTCCTGCTCCGATTCAGGCTGGTAGTTGAACAACTTGCCGATATCGGACAGCTTCAACGCTTTCTTGATATTCTGCGGCTGGGGGATCTCGTATTTACCCCTGCCGAATGGATAATCCTGTTGCCTGACAATGCCATCTTTAATGGCATTGTTATAAAGAAATCTCAGGCAGCGAAGGTACATGGCCACGGTTGTGAGTGCATCGCCTTTCAGGATCATGTGCGCTTCGTACTTTTTCAGAAACTGAACGTTGATGCTTTTGAAGGACAGCCTTTTATCCCCGACGAACTTCTTAACGGAATCTCTGGAGTAGGTGTAGAAGTTCTCACTGCCCAGCCGTCCGCTTTCTCTAAGCTCTTTTATATACCGGTCGTATGCTGTATAAACATCATCTTTTGTTTTCTCTTCGCCGAAGTAAAGCTTTTCAAAGCCTTCAAAAGAAAATTCCTCCATGCCGTAAATAATAGTCAGCACTTTACGGAGCATCTCATGGATGATGATCTTCTTTTCCTTCAGATCGCCCCTAGGCTTCATCCCCAGCAATTTTATCCAATCCTCAGGCAGCAATTGCACTTTTGTAGTGTAGTGTTTTGGAAACCGCTTGTGGATGATCTGGATCCTAACGGTTGAATTCCCCTTTTTCCCTCCCCTGACCGTATCTAAAAAAGCGACGACAGAAACCCCTTTGTTTTTCAGCAGGTCCAAATTTTGTTCAGGATGGATTAAAGTGGGCAATTTTTCCTTTTTCTTCGGGGTGCTTTTTTCCTCCAAATTAGGATTTTTATCATTTTTTTCAAATTGGGGGTCTCTGTTTCCCTCAATTTTATTAGCTTTACCGGACGATGCCATCGTGTGTTCTTTTATAGATAAATGTTTCCGAAATTTTCACTAACATTTTCACTAACAAATTTAATTAAATTACCGATAACAACACAAAATAAATTGTAAGGAAATTTTTTAAAACATTGAATATCTGCATTATTAAGGGAATAAAAAAAGATAACAAATAGGGAAAAAAGTCAACTGGCAGTCAAGAGGTCATCGGTTCGACTCCGATATACTCCACGGGCAAGATCCTGTTCTCCTGAAGGTGAACAGGATTTTGAGTTTTAAGGGTTGAAGGTTTAGTGTTATAGGCTGAATGACGGAAGATTCGCGGAATGATTTTTGAGATGAAGTATACTTATTATTATCTTTATCATCATTCTGAAGAACAACAACTTAATTTTCATTGACATGAAAAATCTTTCTTTTCTTATTGCGATCGGCCTGATCGCTGGTTTTTACCAGGTATCACAGGCCCAGAAAACCGTGCTGAAATCGGGTTCACTGGCTTCTCTCAGCGGCATGACCGAACTGAAGGTTGAATACACCTACGACAATTTGATGGTTGGGAAACTTAAAGAGGCAGACTATATAGCCAAAAAGACGAAGGAATACAATGAACAGCAACCAGGAAAAGGGGATGAATGGTCAAAGGCGTGGGTAAAAGACCGGGAAACGAGGTTCCAGCCACGGTTTCAGGATGGCTTCAATAATTTCTGCAATCTCACCGGGGTTAATTTCAATATTGACCCGGCTTCAGGAAGCAAGGTCAGGATAGTCGTCCATACCACCTTCACCGAACCGGGGTTCAACATTTACATGAGCAGCAAACCAGCCTCCATCAATGCAGAGGTGGCTTTTTTTGACGAGACCGGCACACAGTTTGCACTGGTCACCATCACCAATTCCCCTGGAAGTGGCATCTTTGAAATGGATTTCGACACGGGTGTACGCATCCAGGAAGCCTATGCCAGTGCCGGAAGAGCACTGGCCGTTCTGATCCTGGAGGAAGTCTTTGGAAAGTAAGTTTTAAGGGCTGAGTCAGGGACTGTTTGATTTCCCATCAACAACGGACCGTTTCGATACCGGTTAATTTATCCCTTATTTCACCCTGGTCCAGTAGGTATTTCTTCCAATCAGCGAGATCCCTATATAACCACGAATCCTGAGTGTGTTTTCATCACCGAATCGAATGTAGCAATCATAGGTACTGCCGTTCTTCGGGTCATAAATGGTGCCGTCTTCCCATTCCTCATCGCCGTCAAAGACGAAATCCTTCAGGATGACCAGCCCCATTACCGGCCGGCTGCGCAATGATTCATCATCGTTTTCGTCATCCAGCTTCGGCTTACCGGTAAGCTCATCAATCGGCTCTTCCAGCCAGACGATTTTACCGAAATATTTCCCGGCTTCCCTGTATATTTCGATATGGGCATCCCGGTCCTCATTCAACCATTTTCCCAAAATCACATCCGCCTGTGGTTGTGAGTAGGATATCATAACCAGTAAAATGCCGGATAAAACGAAAAAGAACTTAAAAAAATATTTTTTCATGAGATCTGTTTATAATTATTTAATCGCTGTCAGCAGCCCACTGACCGCCGACCGCTGACAGCCGACCGCCGACCTCACGGAAAGACCACGCCGGGATAATCGCTCACGATCACCTGAGGCAGGTTAGCACCGAACTTTGCATTGATAGCCTCAATGAAATAATAGGCCAGCACCGCACTTCCCCTTGGGGTCGGATTCAGCCCGTCGAGGGAGTAAAAATTGCCCTGAACAAAACGGGCATCAATCCCTACTCCGTCGAATACCAGTCCGTCATTGTAAATGCTCTTCATCACACTGTACATGTCGACCAATGCAACTTCGTTGCCGGCAACGATCTGAACCAGAGCGTCATTGTAATCCTGAACCGCTGCTTTAATGGCATCGATCTCTGTCTTTATAAGAATATAGGATGAAGCAATGGGTTTCTGGCTGCCCCAGCCTGCGCATTTCAGGGAATCCTGCGGCAACGACAGGCATACCAGCTCATCGCTTTTGATCTGCCTGATAAGCCAGGGAAGACTTTCATCGACAATGACCAATGGATTCGGGCCCGGAGCAAAATGCACCGTATCCGTGGAACCGGCCATTTTAATGGCTGTGTTCAGGGGGCTATAGGCCATATTCAGAAGATCAGCTGTCTGCTGGTCAGGGATGGCCAGGGCATTATAAGGAATAGTATGGAAGAAAGCCGCATCCAGGATGTCCGGTATATTCGCAACAGCTCCTTTAGCGCCATTGGCAGTGAGCACACCCAGTGTTGCATCCAGAGAAGCAGTAAACTGGTCAATCGGAGTAATCTGATCGCCCACACCCCCTTGCATGGCATAGTACTGGATATCAAACATTCCCAGCCACAAAGTAAAAAACGATGCATTGACGGCAGGGATCTCTTCGATCACCTTGGTCATCTGGGTAGTGGCAAAGCGTGCGTAGTAAGGATTTGCCACCGCAAAACCGGCTACGCCCATGTAAATGCTCTTCAAACCCGGCATGCCTAAGTTATGGTATGGACCGTCTGAGGCTATCGAGGCAAAGTTGGCCTCGTTGACCGGCACACTGGCGTACCCCGGAAGCAATCCGGTCACCCCTTTGCAATCCTGACGGAAGCCCAGTTCCAGCTTTGGCGTATATAAGCCCGGTACCGGCATTCCAAAGCCATTGTCATCCACCATCAGGGGTTGTTTGAATTCTCCCCCTCCGACTGTTGTAAATTTTCCCGCCAGGATATTGGGATAGGAATATTCCTGCCCGGATTTATAAAGCGAGGCATCCGCAAAACCAGCGGTCCAGAAATCGCCGACAGCCACATAGCTGGTAAAGTCAGCCGAGCCTTTCGAAGGTGCAAATTCATCGACCTCAGGTTTACAGGCTGCAAGGAACAGGATCGGTAATATAAAAAGCCAATATTTTGTTTTCATAAATCTCTGTGTTAAAGGTTAGAAGCGGTAGTGCAGCCCGATGCCGGGGATGAATGTCATGGTTTTATATGTGCCCGAGAAATTTTCGGGATCGTAGGATTTGTCGGCTGCCATGCCATTCAGCTGGAGATAGGAAATATCGATATCAAGACCTCTGACAGGGGTAATGGAAGCTCCAAGGGTGAAAGCAATGGTATTCAGGCTGACCGTTTCCGGAGTAAAATAATTTTCATTCGTAGGAGAAGGATCATAATACATACCGGCCCGGAAAGTGAAGATGTCGTTAAGTTTGTACTGAGCGCCGATGCGCGGGATCCAACTGTCTTTATACTGCCTCGGATTCGTCGAATTCAGCATCTCGCCATTTTCTTCGAATTCGAAGTCGAGGGATTCATAGGTACTCCACATGATCCAGTTGATTTCAGCCGCCAGCAGGAATTGGTCGTTGAACTGGTAAGCGAATCCGAAATCCAGGTTTGCCGGGAGAGGAAGTTCGGCGCTGAATTTATTTTCGGCAGGCACATTGGTCGATAAGGCAGACGGAACCGTGAAAGTGGCATCGCCATCTTCCAGTTTCATCATGATCTGTGAACGAAAATCCACCCCAATGCTAAGCTTTTCTACCGGTTTGTAAAAAATGCCGGCATTGAAACCGAAATTGCCTGCTTTGCCCTGCAGGTTGGCATGGGAATCTTCACTGTAAGGCAGGGCTTTGTTTATCTCCACATTACCGATTGCATAAACCAATCCGGCGCCGATCCCGAACTTATCTTTATACTGGTATGCGACCGTCGGTTGGATATAAATTGCGCTGAGGGAAATATCCTGGATCAGGTAGCGGCCATTCCAGTCCTCGTCCCAACGGGCTGAACTCCCGAAAGGTGTGTAGATCCCGACACCGACTGCGATCATGTCCTTGATCCTGGCTGAAAAATAGCCATAGAAAGGTGTTCCCATGGGGTTATCGGTTCGAGCCTGATAGTTAGTTCCATCCTTCTGGTAAATGTGATTGCTCATGATCCCGCTGATCCCTGCGGAAAAGCTGAAGGTACTGTCGTATAGGGCCAGCGCTCCCGGATTATAGAAGATTGAGCTGGCATCATAGGCGAAAGGTGTGCCGATAAGGCCGATACCCGTTTGCTTCTGCCCTTGCAAACGCACCTGGTAGCCACCGCTGAAGGCAGAAAGAGCCCATAACGATAGCAACATGGAGAATAAAAACTTGTTCTTCATAGGTAGGTTTTTAGTTGGAAAAGTGGTGCAAGTTAAAAATTATTTTACAGTGAAATAATTTTAAGACAGGGAACCTCACAGGTGACCTCACAGGTGACCTGTGAGGTCACCGGCTCCCCATTCAAAGTAGAATCTTATCTTTGTCTGGCAATAAAAAAAACAAATCATGCAAAGTCAACCCCCGATGAAATTCAATAAAGACTGGATGGCTGTGTTTATGGGTTTCGTGATCGCTTTTCTGCTGTTCCGATAAAATGAAATAATCTGCCCTTGAAGATTCATGCTTACATATTGCTCTTCCTGTTTTGCTGCTTTCAAAATGTGGCGCAAAGCCAGGGTTCCTGGAACAAGCTCGATGTGCCCACCGATCATTTCCTGCGCGCCGTCCATTTCACGGATAGCCTTTACGGCTGGGCAGCCGGGAATGGTGGCGTTATCATTCATACCGAAGATGGTGGAAATACCTGGGAGGTGCAGGAAAGCCAAACGGAATACGATATTGCGGATATTGTCTTCCTGAACCGCAACTTTGGTTGGGCCACTGCCCAGAATTATATCCATAGCCCGTTCGGAACAGTTCTTCTGAAAACGAATAACGGCGGGGAAACATGGATTCATGAAACTTATCCTCAAAATGATATCTTCATTAATTGTATCCTTTTTATCGACAGCCTTAAAGTCTGGATGGGAGGCAGTCCGCATGCTTTGGTGAAGTCGGAAGACGGTGGCCAGAACTGGCAACAGGCTACAATTGATACCTCTATCCTGGCATTCTTCCCTGTCCTCAGCATTAAATTCTATGACGAAAATTACGGATATGCCTGCGGTGGAATGTTCGAGATCGCCGGGGTGATCTGGCGCACCAGTGACGGCGGGGAAACCTGGTATGCCATCGATCCGGTCTTTGCCCCTGCCGATGAGGTCCACGAACTGCATACCTATGACTCCCTGCGTGTGCTCGGTTCCGGCGGGGATCCCGATTTCGGCTACGGAGTGGCCTTCATCCGCACCTGGGATGGCGGACTGACCTGGGAATATGAGGAAATCGGCCTGCCCGGGAATTCCTACGACCTGGATTTCCGTAATGATACCGAAGCCTGGGCCCCGCTGGGTTACCGGCAACAGATGATCTACAGCATCGACGGCGGCGAAACGTGGGAGGCCTATGCCACCCCTTCCGGGACTGCCATTTACGATATCATATTCCCGGATACATTGCACGGTTATGCCGTCGGTGATAGCGGTGCATTCCTGAAATACAAGCCTCCACTGGGGGTCGCGATTCCCGAATACTCCGCTACAAAAGGCAATCCCCTCTCCCTGCATTGTTTCCCGAATCCATTTTCGTCGCATGCGACCATACGATTCCAGATACCGGATCCGGGATCCCGGAATAATGCTCATCCGACTCCAAATCCATTAATAAACCCCCGGAATTCCAAATTCGCCAATGTTTCCCTTAAAGTATTCAATTCCCTCGGAGCAGAAATTTCTACTATAATGGCAGAATCTTTGCCTGCCGGAAGTCATGAAATTAATCTGGAAAGAGGGGGTCTCCTGCCGGGTATTTATTTTATAAGATTGGTCGTGACCGGAGAAAATGATAAGACTTACACAGAAAGTTTGAAGTTTCTTGTAGAAAATTGAACTATTTTTATTCCGGTCAAAACCTTTACCTGACAATCACCCGATAAGCCAATGAATTCAAGGATCCCCGCTAAACTGATACTGGAGGACGGCACTGTATTCAGCGGTCATTCATTCGGTGCACCTTTGTCGGCAGCAGGTGAGGTGGTTTTCAGCACCGCTATGACCGGCTATCCCGAAAGCCTCACCGATCCTTCCTACAAAGGCCAGATCCTGGTGGCCACTTACCCGCTGATCGGCAACTACGGCGTACCATCCCCGCACAAGGAAAACAACCTGTTGCAATTCTTTGAATCTGACAAAGTCCAGATCACAGCATTGGTGATCTCTGACTATTCCTTCAGCTTTTCTCACTGGAATGCTGCCATGAGCCTGTCAGAGTGGCTATCGGAAAACGCCGTTACAGGGATATACGGAGTGGATACCCGCAGACTTACCCGGATTATCCGTGAAAAGGGAGCCATGCTGGGGAAAATCATCATCGATAAAGAGATTGATTTTTATGACCCGAACAAGGTCAACCTCGTTGACCAGGTCTCGTGCAAAAAAAATATAACATACGGAAACGGTCGGTTCAGGATCCTTCTGGCAGATTGCGGGACAAAAAACAATATCATCCGATGCCTTCTCCAAAGGGATACAACAGTAGTCAGGGTACCATGGAATTATGATTTTGATCCGGCCGATTACGACGGCGTCCTGTTTTCAAACGGGCCGGGTGATCCAAAGATGTGCGAAACCACCATCGCTTCCGCCAGGAAACTATTGCAGGGCAATGTGCCATTCTTCGGCATTTGCCTGGGCTCGCAGATTATGGCCCTGGCTGCGGGAGCCGACACATACAAGCTCAAATACGGTCACAGAAGCCATAACCAGCCCGTGAAAATGGAAGGCTCACAACGGTGCTTCATCACCTCCCAAAACCATGGCTATGCTATCGATACAGGTACTTTGCCATCCGGATGGCGGCCTTTTTTCACCAACCTGAACGATGGCACCTGTGAAGGGATCCGCCACGAACTCAGCCCTCATTTTGCTGTACAGTTTCACCCGGAAGCTTCGGCCGGTCCCGTGGACACGGAATTCCTCTTTAACGATTTCATGGACCTGGTCAGAAAATCCTCCGGAAAATGAAGAAAGAAACCAGGAAAATCATCCTGCTGGGTTCAGGGGCCCTTAAGATCGGCGAAGCCGGGGAATTTGACTATTCCGGGACTCAGGCGCTGAAGGCGCTCCGCGAAGAAGGCATTTTCACCGTGCTGATCAACCCGAATATTGCAACGGTGCAAACCTCCGAAGGCATGGCCGATAAAATCTACTTCCTGCCTGTCACGCCTTTTTTCGTGGAAAAAATCATCGAGAAGGAAAAACCGGACGGCATCCTGCTTTCCTTCGGAGGTCAGACCGCCCTGAATTGCGGTATCGCATTGCACAAATCAGGAATCCTTCAAAAACATCATGTTGCCGTCCTGGGAACCCAGGTCCAGGCTATCCTCGATACCGAAGACCGCGAACTCTTCACCCATAAACTCGACCAAATCACTGTTAAAACTCCCCGCAGTATAGCCGTTACCAGCGTGGAGGAAGCCGTTGGTGCAGCCAACAGGCTGGGTTACCCTGTCATTATCCGTTCCGCGTATGCCCTGGGGGGCCTTGGCAGTGGTTTTTGCTCGAACGAAGCAGAGATCAGGGCGCTTACACAGAAATCCTTCTCTTATTCCGACCAGGTGTTGGTGGAAGAATCTCTGAAGGGCTGGAAAGAAGTGGAATACGAAGTGGTCCGGGACGCTTATGACAACTGCATCACGGTCTGCAACATGGAGAATTTCGACCCCCTTGGCATCCATACCGGTGAGAGCATTGTTGTGGCACCCTCGCAAACCCTCACCAATCGTGAATATCACAAACTCCGGGAGCTTTCTATCCGGATCATCCGCCACATCGGCATCGTAGGCGAGTGCAATGTGCAATACGCACTCGATCCCAATTCCGAAGATTACCGCGTAATCGAGGTGAACGCCCGCCTGTCGCGGTCCAGTGCACTGGCTTCCAAAGCGACCGGCTACCCCCTTGCCTTTGTAGCAGCCAAGCTATCGTTGGGTTACGGCCTGTTCGAACTTAAAAACTCCATAACCCGCGATACATCAGCTTTCTTCGAACCAGCCCTGGATTACATCGTTGTCAAGATCCCCCGCTGGGACCTCGAGAAATTCCAGGGCGTTTCGCGTGAAATCGGCAGTAGCATGAAGAGCGTGGGGGAAGTGATGGCAATCGGCCGGACCTTCGAAGAAGCCATTCAGAAAGGGCTCCGGATGATCGGCCAGGGAATGCATGGATTTGTCGGCAACAAGGACATAGAAGATATCATCATCGAGCAGGAACTGCAGGTCCCCACCGACATGCGCATCTTCGTCATTGCCATGGCCTTCCTCAAGGGCTACAGCATCGACCGGATCTTCGAACTCACCCGCATCGACCGGTGGTTCCTTGAAAAACTCAAAAATATCTGGGACATCCGGACAGAATTGACAGGGTACGCTCAACTGGGCGACATTCCCGATGAGTTATTCCGGAAGGCGAAGCAGTGCGGTTTTTCCGATTTCCAGCTCGCCCGGTTCGTGTTGAAGAGCGACAAGCGGCAGATCACCGACGATTTGAACCAGGTAAGGGACTACCGCAAAAAAAAAGGCATTCTGCCGGTGGTCAAGCAGATCGACACCATGGCTGCCGAATATCCTGCCCAGACCAACTACCTTTACCTGACTTACAACGGTGAGGAACATGACCTGGTCTTTGAGAATCCGGGGGATGAAAGCGTCATGGTACTGGGTTCAGGGGCCTATCGCATCGGTAGCAGCGTGGAATTCGACTGGTGCGGGGTGAATGCCCTCGATACCATCAAAAAGGAAGGCTACCGTTCCATCATGGTGAACTACAATCCCGAAACGGTCAGTACCGATTACGATGTCTGCGATCGGCTCTATTTTGAAGAACTTACCTTTGAGAGGGTAATGGACATCATCGACCTGGAAAAGCCAAAGGGTATAGTCGTTTCCACCGGCGGGCAGATCCCCAACAACCTGGCGATGAGGCTGTATGAGCAAGAGGTCAACATCCTGGGAACATCCCCGTTATCCATCGACCGGGCGGAAAACCGCCATAAATTCTCTGCCCTCCTGGATGTCCTGGGCATCGACCAGCCCCGGTGGAAAGAGCTTTCCTCGGTACAGGATGTTTATAAATTTACTGAAGAAGTTGGATTCCCGGTGCTTGTGAGGCCTTCTTACGTATTGTCAGGCGCAGCGATGAACATCGTGTCGAACCGGAACGAACTGGACCATTTCCTGGAGATGGCGGCACAGGTGTCGAAGCAGTATCCCGTGGTCGTTTCCAAATTCATAGAAGACGCCAAGGAAATCGAGATGGATGCGGTTGCCAGGGACGGCGAGATCGTCTGCTATGCCATATCGGAACATGTCGAATTCGCGGGCGTGCATTCCGGCGATGCCACGATGCTCTTCCCGCCTCAAAAGATCTACGTTGAAACGGTGAGAAGGATCAAGAAGATCTCCCGCGATATTGCCCGCGATCTGCACATCACCGGCCCGTTCAACATACAATTCATGGCCAAGGACAACGACGTTATGGTCATAGAGTGCAACCTGAGGGCCTCGCGAAGTTTCCCGTTCATTTCCAAGGTTCTCAAGACCAATTTCATCAGCATTGCCACGCAGATCATGCTCGGAAAGGACGTGGAGAAGCCCGACAAATCACTCTTCGACCTGGATTATGTCGGTGTCAAAGCTTCGCAGTTTTCCTTTGCCAGACTGCAAAAGGCCGATCCGGTGCTGGGGGTGGAAATGGTCTCCACCGGGGAAGTGGGATGCATCGGAAGCGATTATTACGAAGCCATTCTGAAGGCCATGCTGTCGGTGGGTTATACAGTGCCCCGAAGAGCAGTGCTTTTCTCTTCCGGACCGACCCGTTCCAAGATCGAACTCCTCAACAGCGCCCGGATGCTGCAGGAGAAAGGTCTCCCGATATTTGCCACCGGCGGTACCCACGATTTCTTTGTCAGGAACGGCGTGAAATCCACCCTGCTGCACTGGCCGGGAGAGGCCCGGTCGCCGAATACCATGGAATTCCTGAAAGAGAAGAAGATCGACCTGGTGGTGAACATACCGAAAGACCTGAGTTCACATGAGCTGGATAACGATTACCGGATACGGCGGAGCGCCGTCGATTTCAATATCCCGCTCATTACCAACGCCCGGCTGGCCAGTGCGTTCATCTATTCCATCTGCAAGGTGGAACCGGATGAGATCGGGATCAACAGCTGGGACGAATACTAAAGAGTGTTTAGTGTTTAGTGTTTAGTGTTTAATGGTGATGGTTTAGTGGTGAGGGGGGTTGTTCGGGGTCTTTTGTTATTCCCGGCTCCATCGGGACGGTATAAATAGTGCATGTCAATTCATTGGCAGGATAGAGATGGGACAGGTCGATTGGAAGTCCTGAAAGGAGGATGGACATTTTATGATTTCTTTCTACCTTTATCCGCTTCAATTCGACACATATGTCCTTCTTAGATCGCCGGTCTGTCGTCTACCTCGTCATCATCCTCGCGGGCAGCCTCCTTTTCTTCCCATTCCTGGGCAATGTGGCGCTGTTCGACTGGGACGAGATCAATTTTGCCGAGATTGCACGGGAAATGATCGTTACGAAAGATTACCTGAACGTACAGGTCAATTTTCAGCCTTTCTGGGAAAAGCCACCCTTGTTCATCTGGATGCAGGTTCTCTCAATGAAGTTGTTCGGTATCAATGAGTTTGCGGCAAGGTTCCCCAATGCGCTGGGGGGTATCACCACCCTCATCGTACTGTATGAAATGGGCCGTAAGATCTTCAATTTCAGGATGGGCGCGCTCTGGGCACTGCTCTACGCCGGATCGGTCCTCCCGTTCTTCTACTTCAAATCGGGCATCATCGATCCCTGGTTCAACCTGTTTATCTTTTCCGGGGTGTTTTTCGCGGTTTTATTCCTGGCGGATGATGCTCTAAAGAACCTTAATATCTTTCTCGCCGGCCTGATGATCGGCCTGGCCGTCCTCACCAAAGGGCCGGTCGGATTGCTGGTATTCGGTCTTGCAGCAACATCCTACCTGGTGATTGCCCGCTTCAGGATCAACCTGAAGTTTCATCACATCCTTCTGTTCCTGGGCGGCCTGGTCCTCACCGGAGGTTCCTGGTTTGGGCTCCAGCTCGCTACGGGCCATGCGGATACGGTACGGGATTTCATCGTATACCAGGTCCGCCTGTTCAGCACGAAAGATGCCGGCCACGGTGGCTTCCCCGGTTATCACCTGGTCGTTCTGCTGTTCGGCCTGTTCCCGGCCTGTGCATTCCTGTTCGGAGGATTGAAATCATCTCCCGGAGAAAATGAATTGCAAGATACCTGGAGAAAAGTTTGCATCATCCTGATGCTCACGGTGATCATCCTGTTTGAGATCGTTCAGACCAAGATCGTTCACTACTCTTCGCTGGCTTATTTTCCCATCACTTTCCTGGCATCGCTGTCCATCAAAAGGATCCTTGAAGGGCAAACGCATTTCTCGAAACTGACCAGGACCCTGCTGATCATCACCGGCAGTATCATTATCCTGGCCTTAGCCGGACTGACCCTGCTCGTGCTGAACAAGGAGGAACTCATCGGCTCCGGTTGGATCAAAGATCCGTTCGCCCTTGGAAACCTTCAGGCCGACGTGCACTGGTCGGGAATGGAAGCAATGGTGCCAACAATCCTGGCCCTTGGGATCGCATCATTCTTCCTGTTGAAAAAGCCCTGGTACAAAATCATATCGCTGTTTTCCCTTACGATTGTCTTTACTTTTTTGACGATGTTCGTGTTTATCGCCAGGATAGAGGGCTATACCCAGCGGGCAGCGCTCGATTTCTACCGGTCAAAGAGCCAGGAAGATTGCTATATCCAGCCACTCGGGTTTAAAAGCTACGCGCATCTGTTTTACAGCAACAAGCAACCGCAGGCCAACCCGCTTTCTTACGACAAGGACTGGCTGGTGGCAGGAGACATCGATAAGCCGGCCTATTTCGTTTACAAGGTCAAAAAAAAGGAAGAATATCTGCAGAAGTATCCTAAACTGACAGTCTTATTCGAGAAGAACGGTTTTATATTTGCAGCGCGAAACCCGGACAAAGCAAATCCGAATTATGATTGACGGCAAGAGAATATGCGTGGTGCTGCCGGCCTACAATGCCGCTAAAACACTGGAACAGACCTATTCCGAGATCCCATTCGACATTGTGGACGAGGTGATCCTGGTGGATGACCAAAGCCGTGATAATACCGTGCAAGTAGCTAAAAAACTGGGTATCCATCACATAATAGAGCATGAGGAGAATATGGGCTATGGGGGCAACCAGAAAACCTGCTATGACAAGGCCAGGGAACTCAAAGCCGATATCGTGGTTATGCTTCATCCTGACTATCAATACACCCCGAAACTGATCCACAGCATGTGCTATCTCATTGCCAACGGGGTTTACCAGGTCGTACTCGGCTCCCGTATTTTAGGGAAAGGAGCCAGAAAAGGCGGGATGCCACTTTACAAATACATTTCCAACCGGGTCCTGACTTTTATCCAGAATACGCTGATGCACCAGAAACTGTCGGAGTACCATACCGGCTTCCGGGCATTTTCCGGGGAAGTGCTGGAGAAGATCAACTACAGGGACAACTCTGACGATTTTATATTTGACAACCAGATGCTGGCGCAGATCTTCTTCGCGGGGTACGAGATTGCCGAGATCACCTGCCCGACGAAATATTTCGACGATGCTTCCTCGATCAACCTGCGCCGCAGCATAAAATACGGCCTGGGCGTCTTAGGCGTATCTTGCCGGTACTTCCTGCAAAAAAATGGCCTGGCGAAATTCCGGATATTCGGTTGATGCCCAGGCGCACCCTGATTAATCCCCTCCGGATAACCTAATCCTTCTGAATGTTCAGTATCGCTCCGGCCGGCAGAACCAGGTTCACTCCCGGCTCGATCCGAACGCCCCTGCAAGTGGCGGTTCCTCCTGAGAATACCGTCGGATAATTTAGGCTAGCCGGGATAATAGTGATGGTATTCTGATCCGGGACCATACCATTGCTCCAGTTGGAAGGACTGTGCCAGTCGTTGGTGACCCCCAGCCATTCAGCCTGCACCGGTATCCCGAAGAAACCCAGGTAACTCCGCATCAATTGTGTCCGGGTATAAGTGCCATTGGTCAGCCCTCCGAATTCATGGGAGCAGCCGATCGTTTTGTAAGTGCCGCCGTCGAAGGATATTCCGGTGGCATAAGACGGGCTTGAATTATTCAATGTGATAAAAGCGGTGGATAAAGGCCCGAGTCGGTCGATCCAGCTTTCATCGCCGGAATATGTATAAGATAGTCCCTGGGTGTATGCACCGGTTACTCCGGTTATGGTTACCAGGTCATTGGATCCATCTGACAAACCGTCGATCTGGAACATCGGATGAACGGCGGTTGCAGCATCAAAAGCCCAGGTATCGCCACCCTCCATGTAAAGACAGCCGCCACCGGCCAGGTAATCCGCCAGCAACTGCCCCTCGGCAGGTGTCAGAACATGATTGGAACTGTATATGCCGAGGCAGACAAAAAGGGAGGAGCAAATGTCAAGGTCTGAAGGGAAAGTGGTCGAATAGTCCGAATCTACGCCATTGGCAGCGACAGCAGCCTGAATGGCCGGACCGGAAGAGGTGTTCGGATCAAGGTCAATGATCAGCACCGGCAACCGGCCGAGCATCACGCTGAAAGTGTCGGTGTATTCCCTGCCAAATTCGTCGGTCATGAACAGGTGGTATTCGTAAGATGTTGCGGAAAGGGCCAGTGGATCGGCAACCACCTGGAAGGTATGCGTCACGGTATCCCCCGTACCGATAAAACCGTAATATTCCTCCGGGTCAGGAATGCTGATCAGGGCATCTGAACAATCCAGGATAACAGAGAGGTCGCCGACCGGCCCCGAGCCGCCATTGTATACAGAAACACTGAACCCTGCAGTTTCTCCCGGATCAAAGATCCCATTGAGATTTCCCGACACCTCCTGTACCCCGACCTGGACAGAACTCAGCTGAGGCGCATGAGCAGTAAGAGTGAAGGTGCTATTCCATTCATTCGTATCCGATACGGAAGTCACTTCAAAGACGATGTTATGATTATCCGGCACGCTATCACTCACCTGGATGCAGAAACCGTCGTCGATGGTCTTCAGGCCGCCGGCTGTAATAGTGCCGTAGGATTCCGTCGAATCGGATATTTCCACATAAGGATCATCAGAAGAAATTATGACCTGGACCATTTCCGCACCTTCATCGCCCATATTTTTCATCGGAAGTGAAAGAAAGAGAACTTCCCCGTAATCGGCCATTCCATTGTTATTCCAGGCACTGTCATCCACGACCGGGTCATCGAAAAGGATCACATAAGGCCCATCCATCGGTAAAATGTTTACAACACTGCGATAACGAAAATAATTGGTCTTCGTCACCGTAACGATCATCTCCTGGCCGGGTATTTGCAATCCCGGGATCGGAATGGCAACGGGACTGCCGGTCCCGTCAGCAGTACCGAGAATCTCATCCCCGATGACCAGGGCAATGAAGGCACCTGGATCCGCTGTCACGGTAAAGCTGGAAACACCGGTAAACAGGACGGGGTCATGGGCAATGGCAAGGGATTGGGGAACCTCTGAATAAAGCGACGAAAAAGCATCTCCATGAAAATGGAATATCTTATAGGTGATATTCTTGATCGATTGGGAACTGGCCGGCCAGGTGGATTGCTGCAGGTAATATTTCCCGGCCGCATTTCCAAAACAGGGTAACAGGCCTCTTGACGCCGGGGAGGATACCATATCCGGCAGGAAATCGGTCCACATGTTATCATATAAACCCCAGGTGTAAGTGTCATTCACAAAAGAATAGCTGACCTCGGTCGGCGCAATCACTCCCAGCGCTCCGCTGCCCTGTCCGCCGTAGCTGTGACGGTGGAATTTCTCTGCCAGGCATTCCGTAGCGGCATCAAATTTCCCGGTCTGGCAATTGATTGATAGGACAAAAGTCAGGTCGGAATTGGTCAGGTTACTGATATGGGACGTGTTGTAAACCGGTTCGCCCCATCCCTGGGTATAGCCGTGGTCACGGTGCTGCAGCAGGAATGACCCGCTGTTAATGGCATTGTTGATCATGGCGGCAGTTCCGCCGGTCCAGTTTCCCAGCGTTGTAGGAGAGGATGGAATATAACCGGTCCCCGATGGTCCGAAGTAATTTAAAATAGTAGTTGTATTGGTCGCAGTTGACCAGGGGTCCGTATCCGGATCCCCATCATAAATTTCATTGATCCTGACAGGATCTTTGCCCAGTTCGTTTTTGAAATATCCCCCGACTGTTTCGCTGCAAAGCTGGAACCAGCGTTCAGTCTGCCATCCCAGGGCAGTGATCGGATTATCATAAAAATCCGGGTTGGTCGGAGGATTTCTTTCATAATCGAGGAACTTCTTAACCATCAGTTGCAGCTCAGTCTCATTCCGGGCTGTGATCCGGGCAAAAGCCACTTCCGGCAGGAGATCGCCACCGGTCACATCGGCGAACAAATTATCGGTGATATACGGATTATACCCTCCCGGATGATCGTTTAGGACATCGGATATAATGGAGTTGGAAGGATCGGAGCCGTAATCCGCCAGGAGCAGGCACGCATCGGGCGGTATATCCCAGTTATTGTAAGCATTGGTGATGTAGCTCTCTATGGCTGAAGCCGTATTGCCCCCCACCTCCGTTATGGTCACGACATCGGTCAGGATACCCTGCTCTGTGCGGAATTTCCTTATGGAGTCGGCCCATTGCTGAAAGGCCGCTCCGTCAGGCGTTATGATAAGGTATTCGCAGCCGGTCAGGGTTCGGCTGCCATTATGATTATTCCGGTGGTACGACACTGGTTTTAAGCTTTTACTGTTGAGAATCCGGTCATACAGGACCGGGTCCCAGTAACGGGTTCTGTACCTGATATCGCCAAATTGTCCACTCCCGCCGATGAAACTGATGTCTGCTTTCAGATCACGATAAACGATCAGCTGTTTTTTAACCGGGTTGTACCGGAATGGCATTATGCCTACCAGGGCCACATCCACGCCACGCATTTGAGTAATCCCTGAAACGGTGACTGGTTCGGCAGGATAAAACTGATCCGCACTGTAAATTAGAGGATTTTGCTCATAGACCAGCGGTTCCTGGCTGATATCGACCGGGATCACGGGAGCCGGAACAATATCGACCCCTTCAATGGTATCGGTCCGGAAATCCGAAATTATTAATTGAACCGAGGCCCCGGTCGGCAGGGCAATGAAATACGTCTTTCCCGGAAGATCGGGGGCGCCGGCCTCATTATGCATGAAATGGCCCGGCAACATGACCTGTTTCAAAATCGTTTCATCTGCCCGGAAATCTTCCAGGGAAAACTCCGTAATGGAGAAATTAAGGCTAATGCTGTTTTCATTCAGTGACTGAACCGAAATCCCCGGTGTGCCCCAGGATCCCCGATAGGTAAATAACTGGGAAACAGCCGCTTGAATTGATACCAACAGGATAAACGATGAAAAAATTACTATGACTGAAAATGGCCGGAATTTATTCATGATGAAATAAAATCAGATTGCGGAATTTGTTTGTATTTAATTCCGCAAGATACGATAAAGTAATCCGTATTTCTATTTAGATTTTCTCTAAATTAAAACAGAAGATAAAGGATGTAAAGGATATAGATGATCACAAACAAGGCGCCTTCCCATCTTTTAAGCGTAAAGCCTGTTTTGATGAGCGGCAGGAGGAGCAGCGACATTCCGATCATGACCAGGGAATCCGCCAGGCTGATGTCCGGGGCTGTGATCGGTTTGATCAATGCCGAAAAGCCCAGGATTCCGATAATATTGAAAATATTCGATCCCACCACATTACCGATAGCAATATCGGGTTGTTTTTTCAGGGCGGCGACCACCGAAGTAGCCAGTTCAGGCATGCTCGTGCCCAGTGCAACGATGGTCAGACCTATTACCGTCTCGCTCATGCCGATCATCCGTGCCAGATCTGATGACCCTTTGACCAGGAACCTCGATCCGATCATAAGGGCTGCCAGGCCAAGGAGGATCCACAGGATATCCAGGGCCCAATGACGGGAGACCGTGGGGACACCATCCTTAAATTCGTTAATGACAGCTTTTTTCGTTTCTTTTTTTGATTTGATGACATTAAAGGCCGTGTATCCGGTCAATATCAGTAAAAAGACCGATCCCTCCAGTCGTCCCAGGGTATGATCCAGGAAAAGCAGGAGGAATAGCACAGTGGCCAGGATCATGACGGGTGCATCGAATTTTATAAGCTGCATATTGGCTTTCAGCGGGAAGATCAGGGCTGAAATCCCGAGGATGATCCCGATGTTCGCAATGTTCGAACCCATTGCATTTCCAATGGCAATCCCTCCTATACCGCTTGCGGCTGCCTGGGCGCTGACGATCATTTCCGGCGTGCTGGTGCCATAGGCCACCACAGTAAGGCCGACAACAAGTGTCGAAACCCCGAGTCTTTCAGCCAGTGATGCCGCCCCCCTGACCAGCCAGTTTGCTCCAAAAAACAAGGCCGCCAGGGAGGTGATGATATAAATGACACTTAACTGCATAACGGGTCGGTACGATTAAATAACGGGATGAAAACAAACTTAATGTGATTTTGTTTTCATCAATTCTGTTATTTCATGCCACTGTTTAGGCATTTATACGTATTTTTATTGCTTCAATATTTAACACTTTTCTTTCCATGAAATTTCAAAATCAAATTAAGACCATTCTGCGCCAGGGAATTTTAGCATTAGCCGGTGCAATCATTTCATTTTCAATGACGGGACAGGATCAGGACCTAAGGCCTGTGACAAAAAAGCGGTTTTACCAGGGTGAACACCCTACGGGTAACTATGTTCCATCGCCCCGGGAACAACATGCCAAATCGCCCGCTTATCGTTACGATGGGTTGAACTTCTCGGTAGTCCAGGTCAATGTCGATGACAATGGATTCAATATTGTCGGGGATGCTGCCAATGAGCCTTCCATCACATTTAATCTCAACGATCCGAACCGGCTGGCGATCGGATGGAGGCAATTCGATAACATCAACAATAATTTCCGGCAGGCCGGATTCGCATTTACTTACGATGCCGGTCAGACATGGATATTTCCCGGGGTTATCGATGAAGGGGTTTTCCGTTCGGATCCTGTCCTGCGAAGCGACAGGGATGGAAATTTTTACTACAACAGCCTGACCAGCAGTAATGGGGAATATTCCTGCAATGTTTATAAATCGGAAGATGGAGGGGAAATCTGGGAGATGGGGACTTTTGCCCAGGGTGGCGATAAACAGTGGATGTCGATCGATCAGACAAATGGCATCGGCAGCGGGAATATCTACGCCCATTGGACCTCCTATTACAGTGCCTGCCCGCCGTACAGTTTTACCAGGTCCACCGACGGAAATGTCAGCTATCCTGAATGTTTCAATATCCTGAATGATCCGATGTGGGGGACTACCTGTGTCGGCCCGGATGGCAGCGTCTATGTCTGCGGCGCCATGTGGAGCGGATTTATAATGGCCAAATCCACCAATGCTCAGGATCCGGGGCAGGACGTCACCTGGACGTTTGCTGCGGAGATCTACCTCGACGGGGAGGTAATCGGTTTTGGAGGACCCCAGTGCCCGAATCCGGATGGCTTGCTGGGACAGGCTATTATCGCCATTGATTCCACGGGCGGACCCGGGGATGGAAATATTTACATTCTTTGCTCGGTGGAGAGGAACTCCAACTCTGATCCCTGTGATGTGATGTTTGCCCGAAGCACTGACGGAGGACATAATTTCGACTGGCCGGTCAGGGTGAATGACGACCCGACCAATAACGCTTACCAGTGGTTCGGAACCATGTCCATTGCACCCGACGGAAGGATAGACGCGGTGTGGCTCGATAACCGGGAAAATCCGGGCATCGTCAATTCAGCCCTGTATTACTCCTATTCACTCGACCAGGGTATCACCTGGAGCCAGAATGTCAAACTTTCGGAAACCTTTGATCCGCACGTCGGCTGGCCGCAGCAGGACAAAATGGGGGATTATTTCGACATGTATTCTGACGAATCCGGCGCACACCTCGCATGGGCCGCCACTTTCAACGGGGAACAGGATGTGTATTATTCGGTCATCAAGCCCGATTACACCGCCATCAAGGAACCCGCCGACCTTTCAAATGCTAAACTGTCCGTCAATTTCCCGAATCCTTTCAGGGATGTGACCACGATCCGTTACCAGGTGCCAGAAACGCAAAATGTGTCGCTGAAGGTTTACACAGTTTCGGGAATGGAGATAGCCACCCTGGTTGATGAGGTGAAAGATGCCGGAATGTATTACACTGAATTCAATGCTTCCGCGATTGAAAGCGGTGTCTATTATTACCGTTACCAGGCAGGAAAGCACGCGGAAACCGGACGGTTGACAGTTGTCAGGTAATACTTTAGAATACTTCCCTGACAATCTCACGGATATTATCCGATTTACCCATCGTAAAGTAATGCAGGGCAGGGACGCCTGCCTGCATTAGCTCTTTCGACTGCATGGTGCACCATTCAATGCCGGCCTGTCGTGCTGCCCGGTTGTCCCTGCATCCTTCCACCTCTTTCTGCAACTCTTCTGGAATCGAAATATTGAAGGTCCTGGGCAGGGTATTTAACTGGCCGATGGTGGCAATGGGCTTCAGTCCGGGAATGATGGGCACAAGGATGCCAGCCTCCCGGCACTGCCTTACGAACTCGAAATATTTCGCGTTTTCGAAGAACATCTGGGTTACAATGTACTCGGCGCCTGCATCCACCTTGGCTTTTAGATGCCGGATATCAGTGCTGAGATTGGGCGCCTCGGCATGTTTCTCCGGATATCCTGCCACCCCGATGGAAAATTGCGTCGGAAATGTGTTTTCAAGTTCATCATCCAGGTAAATGCCACGGTTCAGGTCCCGGATCTGGCGGATCAGCTCAACAGCATATTGATGCCCTCCTTTCTCGGGTTTGAAGAATTTATCCCCCGGAAGATTATCTCCCCTGATGACGAGCAGATTATATATCTCCAGGAAATGAAGGTCGATTAGCCCATTCTCCGTCTCTTCCCGGTTAAATCCCCCACAAATGATATGGGGTACTACTTCCACTTTGTACTTGTATTTGATGGCAGCAGAAATCCCGACTGTTCCGGGTCGTTTCCGGATAACCTTCTTCTCGATCGTCCCGTCGGACGCTTCCCTGAACCGAATCTCCTCCCGATGGTAAGTCACTTCGATAAAGGATGGCTCAAATTCCATCAATGGGTCAATGGCCCGGTAAATGGACTGAATATCATTCCCTTTCACCGGAGGAAGGATCTCGAAGGTGAAGAGCGGCTTTTTCGATTTTGCTATGGCTTCTGCTACTCGCATCTTTTACAGATTTCTCGAAGATTTCACTGAATTTCCAATCATTCAGCCTGCTTGACCGGCGAAATCACCGGGTACAATAGTTGGTCTTATCCTTCTATTAAATTTTGCCTTAAATACTTTTTTGCCAGTTCAAACGGGATATTTTTCCTCCTGGCATAATCTTCAGCCTGTTCTTCCGAGATTTTTCCCAGGTTGAAATATCTTGAAAACTCATGGCTGAAATAATACCCGCTCACCGAAGCTGCCGGGTACATGGCGAAATTTTCCGTCAGGCTGATTCCGGCACTTTCCTCTGCATCTAAGAGGTCGAACAGGGTTCTTTTCTCCGAATGCTCCGGACACGCCGGGTATCCCGGAGCCGGCCGGATCCCCTGGTATTCCTCCTTTAACATCTCAGCCACAGAAAGTTTCTCCTGCATCGCATATCCCCAGTATTCCTTACGGACAAGCTCATGGAGGCGCTCGGCGAAAGCCTCGGCCAGGCGATCGGAGAGAATCTTCAGCATGATACTGCTGTAATCATCCAATTGTGCTTCATAATGTTTGGTCCATTGGTCAATCCCGATCCCGGCCGTCACCGCAAACAACCCAATGAAATCGATCTTACCCGAATCTTCCGGAGCAATGAAATCGGCCAGGCTAAGATTCGGGATCCCTTCCGCCTTCTTTTCCTGGTTTCTTAAAAAATGCAGGTGGGTCCTGATGATTTTTCCGCTGTCATCCTCAAAAATTCCGACATCTTCCCCTATGGAACTGGCAGGATAAAAGCCGAAAACGCCGTTCGCCCGGATCATTTTCCTGGTAATGATCTTATCCAGCATCGACTGGGCATCGTCAAATAATTTACGCGCTTCATCCCCTTTAACGGGATCTTTAAAAATATCGGGATATTTTCCGGGAATCTTCCATGCATGAAAAAAGAAGGTCCAATCGATATAGTTGCGCAAATCGGTCAAAGGAAAATCCTGCAGGACCTTATTCCCTGTAAATGCTGGCCTTGTGATATTAATCCGGTTCCAGTCCGGATATAAACGGTTTTTCCGGGCATCTGCCAGTGAAACATATTCATCATGCTTATCCCGCTGTTCATGCCTGGTTTTAAGGGCCATATACTTTTCTCGGATTTCCCTGGTAAAAATTTCAGAGGATGATTCCGAAAGCAGATTTGTCAGGACCCCCACGCACCGGGAAGCATCTTTGACGTGAATGACGGGAGCTTCGTATTGCGGGGCAATTTTTACCGCCGTGTGAATTTCAGAGGTTGTCGCTCCCCCAATCAGCAGCGGTACTTTAAAACCGAGCCGTTCCATCTCCGAAGCCACGTATACCATTTCCTCCAGGGAAGGAGTTATCAGTCCGCTGAGGCCAATCACACCGACCTGTTCCTCGACGGCAGTCTGAAGTATCTTTTCTGCCGGCACCATAACTCCCAGGTCAATCACTTCATAATTGTTGCATCCCAGCACCACTCCCACGATGTTCTTGCCGATATCGTGCACATCGCCCTTGACGGTGGCCAGGAGAATTTTCTTCCGAATTCGCGTGTCCCGGTTCACAGGTTCCGGCTTTTCCCGGTCCTGCGAACTGCGAACTGCGAACTGCGAACTGCGAACTGCGAACTGCGAACTGCGA
>CAZUDV010000022.1:0-26252 GCA_964619555.1 uncultured Bacteroidales bacterium
TTTACCCAGTGGCCCTCCCGACACTATGTGTCGGGATGCTCTGAACCAACTGAGCTAAGCTCCCTTATCTTCTTTACCCAGTGGCCCTCCCGACACTATGTGTCGGGATGCTCTGAACCAACTGAGCTAAGCTCCCTTATCTTCTTTACCCAGTGGCCCTCCCGACACTATGTGTCGGGATGCTCTGAACCAACTGAGCTAAGCTCCCTTATCTTTTTTACCCAGTGGCCCTCCCGACACTATGTGTCGGGATGCTCTGAACCAACTGAGCTAAGCTCCCTTATCTTTTTTACCCAGTGGCCCTCCCGACACTATGTGTCGGGATGCTCTGAACCAACTGAGCTAAGCTCCCTTATCTTTTTTTACCCAGTGGCCCTCCCGACACTATGTGTCGGAATGCTCTGAACCAACTGAGCTAAGCTCCCTTATCTTTTTTTACCCAGTGGCTCTCCCGACACTATGTGTCGGGATGCTCTGAACCAACTGAGCTAAGCTCCCTTTTAATAGGAGCGGCAAAAGTATAATAAATTGTCGAAAATCCCAAAAAGGAGAACAAAAACAATCATAACCTTGTTTTTATGGAAAACCGTTCAGGCTTGCAACCTTCCTGGCAGAATTCACCCAATGCTTTATAATCTAAACTAATCGTCATGGCTTACCGCTCATGCAGCATAAACTGATCGGCGTGCCTGCCCTTCATCCCTCTGTAAAATTCCATCATCTCAGCCATTTGCCCGTCGATATCTCCATTCGGTACCAACACTTTCCCGACCCCGCCTTTCTTTTTGCCATAATCGATAAATCCCAGGGCAATCGGTACATTGGCCTTGTAAGCTATATGGTAAAATCCTTTTTTCCAGTGCCTGACTGCCTTTCTTGTACCTTCCGGAGTGATGACGATAAATAGCTGCTCCGAATTGTTGAACAACTCCACGATCTGATCAACCATCTTATTGCTCCTGCCACGGTCGACCGGGATCCCGCCCATCCTGAACAGCATCCGCTTTACCGGGAACCGGAAAGCCTCTTTCTTGATGAGGAATTTTGCCTTAATCCCCATCTTCCAGTAGGCCAGCCGGCCGATTACAAAGTCGAAATAACTGGTATGCGGCGCTACCGCAATGACACATTTTTTTGTGCCGGGAGGAATGACATTATTGATCTCCCATCCCATCAGTTTAAGCAGGAACCTCGCTATGAATACGCGCATATTCTGTGTTTGGATGAACAAAAATATAAAAATAAATACCTTCCTGAATGGCCTGTAAAAATCCATACATTTGTGGCAACAGGTCATCATTTGTGAGGAAAAGCAATTTACATATCTTTAAAGCTGTTCTGCTTGCAATTGCTTTATCTCCCCTACTGTTTTCCTGTAAATCAACCAAACTACTGAATGACGGGGAATACCTCCTGATCAAGAATTCGATCTCATTAAACGAAAAAAATCCCGGTATCCGTTCCGATGAACTTTATTCTCTTGCCCGGCCAAAACCAAATAAAAAATTCCTCGGCCTGGCAAGAATAAAGCTGAACCTCTATTACAGGGGAACGCATGGAAAACCGGAAAGCAGGTACCGGACCTGGCTGAGGGACAAAGCAGGGGAACGTCCTTCTGTATATGATTCGGCTGCCAGTCTCGCTTCAGCAAGGGATATGGAATTTTACCTTAATAAAGTCGGGTACTTTTATTCGACGGTGTATCCGTCTGTAAAAAAAACCGGTAAAAAGAAAATCAAAGTCACTTATCATGTTGATCCCTCCCTGCCTTACCGGATCAGATCCATCCATTATGTTATTGAGGATTCACTGATGGCCGGATTTATCCGAAAAAGCCGTCTGGATCCGAAGATCCGCCAGGGAGAGGTTTACAATGCCTTTAAACTGGATGATGAAAGGGACCGGATCACCGAAATTCTGATGAATAATGGTTATTATTATTTCAACCGGGATTTTGTGTTTTTCGAAATTGACAGCACCGGAAATCAGAAGGAAATGGATGTGAAAGTTAAAATAAGGCCGAATAAAATGACATCTCCGGACGATCCTATGACCTTTGTTTACCGGCCCCATAAACGCTACTTCATCCACAATATCTACATCCGCCCAAACTTTGATCCTATCCTGTCGCCAACATTAAAATACGATACCCTGAAGTTCACGGTCGAATACGGGAGGGCGGTCAAGTCTTTCAGCGATTACTATATCCTCCATACCGGGGATATCAAAGTGCGGCCTTCGACCGTCTCCCAGTCTGTTTTCATCAAGCAAGGGGATCCATTTCGTCTGAACGACGTTAAAAGATCCCGTTCGAGAATAAATGAACTTGGACTTTTCAGTTACAATAGCATAAAATTCAAAGAAATACCTACACCTGACACGGCCGCTAACGGGTTGCTCGATTGCAACTTAGACCTCAGCCGGAAGAAATTGCATGCTTTCACGGTGGAAACGGAAGTGACGAATTCAGGTGGCAGGCCAGGCGTGGGTCTAAACTTTACCTACCAGAACAGCAATGTGTTCGGAGGGGCGGAAATTCTCCGGCTCAAAGCCCGGGTTGCCCTGGAAGCCCAGCAAATATTCGGAACAGATGCGGAATATTCTGAAGCGACCCCATTTTTCAATACCATCGAGACCGGTTTACAGGTTGGGGTGGACTTCCCGAGGTTTCTTATTCCCATCAAACAAGAAAGGTTCCCCAAGTATTTTCGTCCCAAAACCACCGTCAGTGTGGGATTCGGATTTGAAAACAGGCCGGAATATGAACGGTGGGTGACCAATTTCACTTTTGGTTACGACTGGAAAGAGTCGGAACAGAAGCGCCACCAGGTGTTCCCTTTCGACTGGAGCCTGGTCAATGTAACCTTGTCTCCTGATTTCCAGGAGCAGATCGAAAATGAGCCCAATGACCGAATAAAGAACCAGTATACCGATAACCTGATCATGGGGCCGAGATATGCATTTACCTACAGCACTCAGGATATTAGAAAGATACAGAATTTTATTTATTTCAGGAGTAATGTCCAGACAGCAGGAAATATCCTTCAACTGGGATACAAACTGGCCGATCCCCCGAAGGATTCCCTCGGCATGTACCAGGTTTGGGGTATCGAATATGCTCAATTCTTTAAAATTGACGGTGACTTCAGGATGTTTAACGTGATCTCCAAAAACACTTCGCTCGCATACCGTCTTTTCTTCGGAATAGCCCTCCCATTCGGGAATTCGGAAGTAATGCCATTGGAAACGGGCTATTACGGAGGAGGATCCAACGGGATGCGTGGCTGGCCTTTCCGTTTACTGGGTCCCGGTTCCTACTCAAACCCCGATGACTATTACGATAAGATGGGTGACCTGCAGATCGAAGGAAATATCGAGTACCGGTTTCCGGTCTACAGCTTTTTCAAGAGCGCCATCTTCGCCGATATCGGTAATATTTGGATCCTGAATGACAATGAAACTTATCCCGGCGGTGAATTCGCTTTCGAACGATTTTACAAGGAATTTGCCATAGATGCCGGTATCGGGCTGAGATTTGATTTCAATTTCTTTATTTTAAGGGTCGATGTGGCTATTCCATTCCGTGACCCTTCCCAACCGGTTAAAGAAAGGTGGGTCATGAACGACTGGCAGCTGAATGACATCATTATTAATTTTGGTATTGGATATCCGTTCTGATCAGCTTTTCCGGCACCTAAGAAGTGTATGGCTAACCCCAATGTGATCGATCGTTTCCACGACTTTCAAGCCGGCTGATTCGATTAACCTGATCATATCGGCTGAATGGTACATCCGGCTGTTGCCGTTAGCCAGGCAGGTGAAATATAGCGATGTGGCATTCAGGCTGTAGGAAGAAGCTTCATATTTTTGCCTGTCCCAGAAAAGCTCCAGGATATACAGGTCAGTCGTACTAGTCATCACCTGAGAAGCCCTTTTCACAATGCTTAAGATCTCTTCCTCCGAAAAACAATCCAGGAACTGGCTCATCCATATGGCATCAAATCCCGAAGGCAGACTGTTTTCGGCATTCAGCATATCGGCTTTATAAAAATGGACCCTGCCGTGCATCCCTTGAGCTTTAATGATCCTTTCAGCTTCCTTTAATGTATCTGGAAGATCCACAATAGTGACTTCCAGGCTGGGTATCCGGGATACACACGCCAGTGCGAATTTACCGGTGTTGCCTCCCACATCCATAAGGTTCCTGTGGCTACCGGCTTCAATGATAGGAAGGATCTCCGGAAAAGCAAGGTCCGAATAATAATGATCGAAATCGAACCAGCTCTTTTTGGCCTGTGCAGGAAGGAACTGCAAAGCCGGATATATAGTCTTCCATTCCCCGAATACCTTCAAGCCTTCTGGCGTGCCATTCTGAATTGATTCCTGCAGGAAGAAGAATGGCTGATAACATACGTCGTGAACAAAGTCGATATTAACCTGCGTCATAGTGTCTTTTAATAGGAAAAAACCGGTCTTGGTGAGGATATATTTTTCATCCTGCATTCTTACGGCTCCCATGCTTAACCCGGCGTCTAAAAGAACCTCCACTCCATATTTTGTCATCCTGAGTTTACTGGCTATTTCTTCCGACGAAATGCCTGCTTTACCGGCTTGGCTGACCGTTTCCAGTATCCCTAAATTTCTCAGGGCCCTGGCGGCCTGGAACATGACCGGCCCGAAAGCAATTTTCTGTGCCTCCGTCTTAGCTTCGAACGCGGTACGCTTATCTTCTCCGAAATCTTGCTTGTTCATCTTTATAATCGCATTAAAAAATGGGTACCAAAAATACACTTTTTAAATCCTGCGCTCATATCCTAACTTTTCGAGGATATCCATTGCATTTGCATTGACCTGGTCGATTGTCTGGCGGGAAATTTCCCAGCTATGCTGCTGATATTCCGACATCTCCTTCAAATATGCTTCAAAAGCAGGCCGGGCCGTTTCAAATCCTGGCAAATTCAAATCGGTATAAATCCTATCCAGGCCTGTCAGCGGATCTTTTTTAAAATCTTCATACCTGACCTCTATAAGATTTCCTTGAGGAATAAGTGCCCGGTCATTGAAATATTTTTGGATCATATCATTGAAAATCCTGAAATGCCTGTCAAGATTGAGTTCTTCGTTGGATTTCTGGATTTGGACAGCCGGTATGATTTCCGCAAAGAACCGGTAAAAGGATTCAACCGTTTTATAAGGATCCCGGTAAATAAAAATGAATTTGGCATCCGGGAACATTTTCAGCAAGTGACTGATCCTTGCCATATTGGAAGGATTCTTCGAAATATACCGGTTCCCGCCGGTGTTCAGTATGGATTTTTGAATGAGCCGGATGTACTGTTTCTTCCACAAGGCGGTATGGTCTTTATTCTGTCCTTTCAGAAACAATTCCAGATCATAGAATTTATCGAAGTCTTCCGGGAAATACAGGAAGTTATAAAAGCTTATCGGCTGAAGGTTAGCCAATGCTATCTCTTCTTCCTGGGGCAGGTCCATACCCATTTTCACATCATCAAAGGGGCGGTGAGTGGGCCAGAATCGTCCGATTATCGGTTTGAACCACCAGGAATGGCTGAGTATATGATTTGGAAAGACGGTCTGATAAGTTGTCACATAAGCTGCACCTGGATCCTGGCATAGCAGATTGTGCAGCATGGTTGTACCACTCCGCCAGAAACCGATGATGAAGACCGGAGGATTCTCAATCCTGGTATTACGGATCCTTTTCCTCCATGCCAGTTCTTCCCACCACCGGAAAGGTTCCAGTATGGTACTGACCATGATGGTGATTATGACCCGTAGTGAATAGCGTGCATCCAGGCTATGTCTGGCAAGGGTCTTTAAAAGATGAAGCAAGGAACTGCCGACCAGAGCGGTGACCAAAAAACGAAACTTACGTCTTTTCTCTTTTTGACTCATAAAACCTGGCTAATAATCAATTAAATTTGCCTTCAAATTTATAAAATCCATTCCAGTCAGACTGGTTAAATAATGCCTTTTATTATTAATTTCAACTATGCCTGCCATGTACAAGACATTCCGTATCTTAATCATTGCGTTGACCTTTATTTCGATATCCTGCAGCACCAGCACCAAACTGACAGCTACATGGAAATCGGACCCCGAAGGAAGTTACCGGTTCAATAACATGGCCATTATAGGGATAGCAAATAAACCGGAAATACGAAAGAGCATCGAGGACGCCCTGGAAATGCAGCTTGACTCTAAAGGGTTCAATACCACGGGGGCCCTCATGTTTCTGCCACCGAATGCCAGCAAGGAGAATATTTCCCGGGAAATAGTGATCGAGTTCCTGAAATCAAATCATTTCGATGCGGTAATTACCGTTGGTTTGGTGCGCAAGGAAGAAAACAGCACTTATGTTGCCGGGCAGTATTATTACGTACCGAACTACAATGCACCTTTTTATGACTATTACGGACAAATGTCCAACCTGTATTACTCCCCGGGATATTATGAAGAATCCACTTCGTTCCTGCTTCAGACCAACCTGTACTCTTTTCCGGATGGAAATATCCTCTGGTCAGCGCAAACCGAAACAAGCCCCTTGAAGGAGTTGTCTCAGACAGCATCGGTCCTGGCCACCACACTTGCCACCGAACTGGTCAACAGCAAGACCATCCTACCCTGACCGGGATTATGAAACCTGCAATTAGGCGAAGTACCTGGATGATCTTGTTCATGGTCCTCTCTTCAAAGGTTATGATGGGCCAGCTTGAGTTTTTTACCAGGCTTTTTACCGTTCCATACGATACTCATTATATCTCAAGCTATACAACCCATTATACTGCCCGGATATTCGGTTCTATCAAATACAGTATGATGGGTTATGATGACGGCCAGATCAATCAAAGGCTCGCTTATCGCCCAAACAATAAGATGTTGCTTGGGGTGGGCGTTAATCACGGCTTCCTTGGCCTGAATATCGGGATCAATTTTCCTTTTGTGAACCAGGATGATGATAAATACGGGGAAACGAAATATTATGATTTCACCCTGAGGGTATTTGCGCCTAAATTCAATCTTACCGGGTATTTGCAAACATACAGGGGCTTTTATCTAAGAAATACATCCAGTCTTTTCCCTGGATGGCAGGAAGGGGATCCGTATTATATCCGAAATGATCTCAGAACGAATACAATAGGGTTGGATATCACTTATATCTTCAATAGTGACCGGTTTTCTTACCGGGCTGCCGTAGTTCAGACCGAATGGCAGAAAAAAAGTGCGGGAAGCATGCTGATCGGGGGAAGTTTCCTGTACAATATTTCAATCGGAGATTCTTCGATTGTTCCGTCAAATCTGGCATATCCTTCCTTTTATACAGGATTGAAGTTCGACCGGTCAGATAATTTTTCAATAGGCCCGCTGATCGGGTATGCCTACACCCTGGTTGTCAAAAAGCACTTTTTTCTAACAGGGTCAATAAACGGGTCACTGAATCTGGGTTTTACCAGGTTACGGCTCCTGGATTACGAGGAAAAAATGAAATCCGGGCCGATCCTGGGATTCCGCTCAGAAGTACTGGTATCAACAGGTTATAACAGTGCCCTGTGGTATTTTGGACTGTCATATGTCAACACTTCCCTGACCAACCAGGCTCCTCTTCCCGATCGCTCCATCAGTTACGATACCGGGATGTTCCGCATGAACATCGTGCGGCGGATCCATACCAACCGACCGATTAAATTGCTCAACCCGGGTGAATAATCCTGAGTTTTGTGTCCCGAGTTTTAAGATGTATCAATGGCATTGTAGAAAGCGATTTTATGAACTGCCCTCGACCGGTTGTTAATTAATTCATACAGCTAAATTGTAACCATTCTAAATAGATTTTGTAATTTTACCTTCCCAAAAGTCAAAAAAGACGATTCTGTCACAAAATTTAATCTTCTATGAATACCAAAAACTGCGCACTTTACCTGATTTTATGGTTACTGCCCTTTGCACTTTCGAGCCAGCAAATTGAAAACCCGGGTTTTGAAAACTGGGAAGATGCTGGTACCGTCAAAGATGAACCTGTCGACTGGAGCACGATCAAAACCTGTGACGATCCTACTATCGCCAACGTCGCACCCGTAACTTTCGATATTTCCACGGATGCTCACTCGGGCAATTATGCTTTAAAGCTCTATAACCTGGAAGTTTTCGGGATTTCAGCCACCGGAGCCATTTGCAACGGCCGGTTCCATGCCGAATTCAATCTTGACTCCAGTTATTCCTACACGGTGCAGGATAATCCGTTATGGAATACCGTGTTCACCTGGCGACCGGACAGCCTTGTCGGCTGGTTTAAATATTTCCCGCAAGGTTCAGATGCTGCGCAATTCAAGGTCATCCTTCATGTTGATGAATGCAAACTGCCTGAAAATGGCACTTTGCCCAACTGGGTGGGATCGGCAGCCTATAAAACCGAACATGGAGTAACTTTCGATACATGGACCCGGTTTTCAGTGCCATTTACTTATTTCGACAACAGAACCCCTGAATTCCTGCTCTGCGTTCTCAATTCAGGCGACAGCACAGTTTCTGTACCGGACAGTTACCTGCTGGTCGACGACCTGGAATTGAAATACAACTCCTCAGGTATTTTCGATCCGGTACTTCAGCAGGAATTTCTCACGGCAGGAGAACGCAGACTTACCATCACACTTCTTTCAGAAGAAGAATTTATTAACAGAAGATTCTCCCTGGTTGACCTGTCAGGCCAGGTGGTTTTTTCAAAGATACTGTCCGGAAACCAGATCGACATTCCTTATGACCTCACTACCGGTATCTATCTGGCAGCGCTGGACGGAAAAGAACATAAATTCGTACAGAAAATTCTGATCCAATAAAGGATGAAACGATTATTGCTTTTAATCCCCATATTCCTGGTCGCACACATTTTAAATGCTCAGGAATATGGCACTTTTAAAGGGACAGTCAGGGATAAAACTACCCAGGAACCATTGATCGGAGCAAGTGTTATTCTAAAGATGGATCGGTCGTACGGAACGGCGGTCGATGTCAATGGTAACTTTTCGCTGGAACTCAAACCAGGTTCATACGTATTCATCGTTTCTTACACCGGGATGAAATCGGACACTGTATCCTTTCATATCAATTCAGGCCGGACGATCGAGCGTAACATTCTGCTGGAACCGATGGTCAGCCTTCTTCAGGGCGTTGAGATAAGGGCGGGTAAATTTGAAAGGCCAATCGAAGAGCTCACCGTATCGATGGAAATCATTAAAGCTGACCTGATCGAAGCAAAAAACACCCAGAATATTCAAACGATCCTGGATTATACTCCGGGATTGAATATCCTCGACAATGAACCTCAAATCCGAGGCGGTAGCGGTTTCACCTTCGGGGTAGGAAGTAAGGTCGCAGTTCTCGTCGATGATATGCCTATGCTATCGGGAGATGCCGGAAGGCCATATTGGGATTTCGTTCCCGTCGAGAACATCGAGCAAATAGAGGTCATTAAAGGGGCTTCATCCGTTCTGTCCGGCACATCCGCCCTCAGCGGGGCTATCCACATCCGTACCAGCCTGCCGGGTGATAAGCCGCTTACCAAGATCACCGCTTTCACCGGGGCCTATTCCACTCCGTCAGACAAAAGTCAAAAATGGTGGAATGATTACCCTTATTTAGCTGGGGCCAATTTCCTTCATATGAGGAAAATAGACAACCTGGACTTCGTTCTTGGCGGGAATGTATATTTCGATCATAGTTATGTCGGCGCACCAAAACCAAATCCGATGGTGATCGATACCGTTTCGAATTTTTCCGACGAGCGTATGCAGACCCAACGCGCCAGGGTCAATTTTACCCTCAGGCAGAGATCTGAAAAATTCCAGGGACTTAATTACGGGCTCAACGGCAATTTCATGTTCCAGCATGCCCCGATGGTCCTGGCCTGGCTCGATGATACCGCCAACTTTTTCAGGGCATACCCTGGTGCTGTTTTCCTGCAGGACCAATTCATTTTCAATCTCGACCCTTTTGTCAATTATTATTCAAAAGTCGGTTTCAGGCACAGCTTCAAAGCCAGGGCCCTATATAACAACACCCAGCAATCCAATAATCAGGATATCAAGAGCACCTTTTTCTTTGCTGATTATAATTTCAGAAGGGAGTACAATTTCCTTCAAGGCCTGGAATTCATCGGCGGGCTGTCAAGCCAGTACTCTATATCCAATGCCGATATGTACAAAGGCGGAGGCAGGGAAATCAACAATTTCTTTAACATGTCGGGTTATGCCCAGTTTGAAAACAACCTTTTCAAGACGCTTACCCTTAGCATTGGATTGAGACTTGAGTATTACAATATGAACGGGAATGAATCCGATTTCGAACCCATATTCAGGGCTGGGCTGAATCTGAAAGTGATGAAAGAAACTTTCGTCAGGCTATCCTATGGACAGGGTTACCGGTTCCCGACCATTGCGGAAAGATACATCCGGACCAATGTCGGGGTTTCCTTCGGAGTATTCGAGAATCCTGACCTGAAGGCAGAACGAAGCTGGAATGCGGAGGTCGGGGTCAAACAAGGGTTTAAATTTCTGCATTATTTCGGATATATCGATGTGGCAATTTTCCAGCAGGAGTATTTCAACACCATAGAGTACCTCTTCGGTTTCTGGGACTCGACTTATTCCACCATTGGCGGTGCCGGGTTTAAATTCATGAATACCGGCCATTCGAGGATCACGGGCGTGGATATGTCAATCACCGGAGCCGCTCACCTGGCGGAAGATGTGATCCTGAAGACCGTATTCGGATATAATTATATTATGCCGAAGACCATGGAACCGGATTACGTTTATGCTGAAGACATCAGGGACCGGGAATACAGCTTCGAAACAACCAGTGTGGACCCATCCGGGAATATTCTGAAATACAGATTCCTGCATACTTTTAAAGGAGATGTGGAATTCAATATCAAGGCATTCACAGTCGGATTCAGTGTGAAATATTTCAGTAAAATAGAAAACCTTGACAAGGCTATCGAAGAATTTGAGAAAACGACCAAGGCGGCAGGAGGCTCTGTTCAGCCGATTTATTACATGGACTATTTCTATAACCACAACGATGGCAACTGGATCCTGGATGCGCGTGCCGGTTACCGGTTCAATGATCATCATGAACTCAACCTTCTCAGCAACAACCTGCTGAACAACATCTATTCCCTGCGCCCGCTCAAAGCCGAACCGATGAGGTCCATCATCCTGCAGTACATTTATAAATTCTGACGTCCATGAACAATCCGGAAAAGGCTAATTTCCTGCTGACCAAGATCATTGCTACACTCGGGCCGGCCAGTTCCCCTGTGGAAACCATCAAAGAACTGATCCGGGAAGGAGTCCGTATCTTCCGGGTGAATTTCTCGCATGGCAGTTTGGATAGTTTTTCCGTACTGATCGATCATGTCAGGCAGGCCTCTGCAGAAACAGGCTACCCGGTTGCGGTGCTGGGCGACCTTTCAGGACCTAAGATCAGGGTGGGCCAGGTCGTGGAGAAAGGCGTAATGCTGGTGCCGGGCATGCAGGTCGATTTTCAAAGGGAAGATGTGATCGCTAACGATCCCGGAAACTGGAAGGTCACTTTTTCGACAACCCTGCCGCTCCTGATCGATGAAGTCAGACCGGGTCACAGGGTCCTGCTGGACGATGGAAATGTTTCCCTGAATTGCACCGGAAACAGCCCCGGTCATTTGCATTGCGAAGTTATCAGCGGCGGACTGATCACATCAAAAAAAGGGATCAATCTGCCCGACACGGCTTTATCCGTGCCGGCCCTGACCGACTGGGACTTGCAGTGTGTTGAGTTTGCGGTGAAGAAAAAGCTGGATTACCTGGCATTAAGTTTCGTCAGGAGCGCGGCGGATGTCAGAATTTTGAAGACCCGGCTCAAGGAATTAGGGGCCCGCTCTTCCGAGCCTCTTCGTTACCGTGAGTCTTCACCACAGGAAATCCCGGATGATTTCTTTTTCATTCCGGTCATCAGTAAAATTGAGAAACCCCAGGCAATGGACGACCTGGACAACATCATCGCAGAATCGGACGGCATCATGATCGCACGGGGCGACCTTGGAGTGGAGATGGATGTGGCTGAAGTTGCCGTTTTGCAAAAACGCATCATCAGTGCCTGTCATGATCAGGGAGTTCCGGTTATCGTTGCTACCCAGATGCTTCAAAGCATGATAGAATCCCCGGTCCCGACCCGGGCAGAAGTATCGGATGTGGCCAATGCGATTTTCGACGGTGTGGATGCGGTGATGTTATCCGGCGAGACTGCTGTGGGAAAGTATCCCTCTGCAACTGTCCGGATCATGAACAGGATTGCCAGGCTGACCAACCAATATATACGTGAGCAGAAGATCAGCCACCCGGTGCCAAAAGCAATTCAAAACTCCCGGTACCGGAGTGCCGCACTGGCCCATGGAGTAAAGTCGATGGTAAACGACATTGATGCGCGAATGATCGTTGTCTGGACAAAATCAGGCGGGGGTGCTTTATATCTCTCCCAACTCGACATGCCACGACCAATCCTGGCCTGCAGCGACAACCCTTCAACCCTGAACCGCCTGGCGCTCTTGTACGGAGTTCACCCCATACTGATGGAACAACCGGAACACAGCAGCGAATTCATTGAAGCCGCTGATAAAATGATCCTCCGGAACGGCTGGGCGTTGCCCGGGGAACCTGTAGTTTTTGTCTGGGGGAAACCCATTATATCAAGCGGATTAACTAATACAGTCTACATTCATTATCTGGGCGAATAAATGCGAATTTTAACAGGCAACTATATTTTTTTTCTGTCTACGAACCATCTCAGGTAACTAATACCTTTCCTGCGTTCAAAAAGGGAGGGGATTTTTAATTTCAGGTGTGTAAACCTTTTAATATATCCCCCTGTATTTCAGAAGAAAAACATTTTCAAATGCGGATTGTTCTCAGTATAGGAAATCATATTTTATTATGAAATTCAAGACAAATATCAAATGCAACGGATGTGTGCAGAATATCCGTCCTTACATAGAGGGGATCAGGGAAATCAAGTCATGGGAGGTCGACCTATATTCACCGGACCGGATCCTGACGGTTGAAGGTGAGGTTTCCGAAGAAAAGATCGTTAAGGCACTGCAGGCAGCCGGTTACCGGGCTGAAAAAATCTCCTAGTATGTCGGTCACCAGGCAAATCTACCGGGTCGAGGGCATGTCGTGCACCGCATGTGCCAGCAGCGTGGAATCAACTTTAAAGGCCACCCCGGGGGTGTTGCACGCTACTGTTAATTATGCGATGAATACGGTACAGATCGATTACGACGGGAATAAATCCGGTTTTGAACTTTTCCGAAAGGCAATCCGGGATATTGGTTATGACCTTGCAGTGAATGAGGAAGCAATTGTTTCAGATATCGAGCAGCAGGAAGCCCGGAAATTAAAAGATAATTTGCGGAAAACCATTCTGTCCGCAGCGTTTTCATTACCTGTCGTGGTCATGGCAATGGCATTCCATCATGTAAACGCATTAAACTGGGTCATGATGGCCCTGACGATACCGGTCCTGGCGTGGTTTGGCCGGGAATTCTTCATCAATTCTTACAAAAGAGCCAAGCATTTCAGTGCCAATATGGATACGCTGGTGGCTATTGGCACAGGTTCTGCATTTATTTTCAGTGCCATTAACACGATATTCCCTGATATTTTAAAATCAAGAGGGCTGGAACCCCATGTTTACTACGAAGCGGCAGCCATGATCGTAACCCTTATCCTGCTGGGCCGGTATCTGGAAGAAAGGGCAAAATTCAGGACTTCCGGCTCTATCCGCAAACTTATGGGTTTGGGCATCAAATCCGCCACTGTTATGAGAAATGGCCAGGAAATGGAGGTTCCTGCAAACCAGATATTAAAGGGAGACGAAATCCTGGTCAGACCGGGTGAAAAAGTCCCGGTTGACGGCAGGATCCTATCGGGCAGATCCTCGGTTGATGAGAGCATGATCACGGGCGAGCCGATGCCGGTCAGCAAGGAGGAAGGGGATGTGGTCATAGGGGCCACCCTGAACGGCACAGGCAGTTTCCGGATGATAGCTGAAAAAGTAGGTAGTGAGACGATGTTGTCGCAGATCATCAAAAGGGTACAGGAAGCCCAGGGCAGCAAAGCACCAGTGCAACGGCTGGCCGACAGGATTGCCGGTATCTTCGTACCCATTGTGATCGGTATTGCCATAGTGACTTTCCTGGCCTGGTGGATCCTGGGTCCGGAACCTTCACTGACTTACGCTTTCGTCACTTCCATCACCGTAATGATCATAGCCTGCCCTTGTGCCCTTGGGCTGGCAACCCCTACCGCTATGATGGTGGGTATAGGCAAAGCAGCTGAAACAGGCATCCTCATCAAGGATGCCGCCAGCCTCGAGACGGCCCGGAACCTGGATATCATAGTACTGGATAAAACAGGTACGATCACCAAAGGAAAAGCTGAAATTACAGATTGGGAATGGTTTTGCGGCAGTGAAGAACAAAGCCGGATCAGGCAAATCATACTGGCTGCCGAAATTCGTTCCGGACATCCGGTGGCACAGGCCATAGCAAGGAGTTTAAAATCCGACGGCACTGAAGAGGTTTCACTTGATTCATTTGAAAGTATTACCGGACAAGGGCTGAAAGTTATTTTTCAGGAAGATATTTACCTCCTGGGCAACCGAAAACTTCTGGATGAATACCGAATTGGAATCAGGGCTGATGTCGCGGAGATCGCTGAGCGTCTGATGGAAGAGGCCAAAACTGTCAATTTTGTGACAAAGCATGACAAAATAGTATCCATTATCGCAATTGCAGATCCTATCAGGGAGGACGCCGTTCAAGTGATCAGGGGCCTTAAGAATGCAGGGTTAGAGGTCCATATGGTAACGGGAGATCATCCTAAAGCGGCCGCCCGGATCGCAAAAATTGCCGGGATTGAGCAATTCAGGGCGGGGGTCACACCGGTCGGAAAGCTTGAATATCTGAGAGAACTCCAGGATAATGGCATGAAAGTGGGCATGACGGGCGACGGCATCAACGATGCTCCGGCACTGGCCCGGGCAGACGTTGGAATTGCCATGGGAACCGGTACTGACATCGCCATGGAAACGGCCGAAATTACATTATTAAAGGGAAACCTGGGAAAAATAGCCACGGCCATTCATCTGTCCGAAAAAACCATGCGAATTATCAGGCAAAACCTTTTCTGGGCCTTTTTCTATAATATAATCGGGATCCCTGTGGCTGCAGGCATCCTGTTTCCGTTTACCGGGATATTGCTTAATCCGATGATTGCCGGAGCCGCAATGGCATTCAGTTCGGTTTCGGTGGTTTCGAATAGCCTGAGGTTAAAGAATATCAGATTATAAACCAGGAAGGTACCTTTCCATTTCAGAGACCAGCCTGAACTGCACCCTGGCCCTGACCAGGTTATGATCAGGGTGATGAATGCGGAAATAGACATCGCCGTTCAGAAAATCAGTCAGGAATCTCAGGCCTATTATAAATGTCAGAAATACCGGCGCAAATGGCAGCAAGGGAAGTTCGCCGGGAGAAAGGAAATTTCCTGCCTCACTCAGGTATCCCTTCGTAAAATTCTCGTAAACAGAAATATTGAAATTTACCTTTGATAAATTCCTTTCATCTTCCGGGGCGGTGCTGGCCATAGTCCGTAAGGCATCCCCGTAATCAAAATGTGCATACCCCGGCATTACGGTATCCAGGTCGATCAGGCAAAGTGCTTTGTTATGGCGGTCGAACAACACATTGTTGATCTTCGTATCATTATGCGTTGCCCGGAGAACCGCATTTTTCTGCAATTTTTCGTAATACTTCCGCATGGAACCGAACCATTCCTCCGCAAACCTGATCTCATCCGTTACAGATGCAGCCCGTTGTTTAAGGTCCTGGCTCTTCGCCCGGTCAAACTGGCTGATTCGCAAATCTATATTATGAAAGCCGGGGATCGTTTCGACAAGGGGCTCCTGAAGGTCGGCCAGCATCGACTGGAAACTGCCGATGGCCCTGCCCGCTTCTGAGGCCATTGCAGGATCGCTCATTTTCTGATGGGTGACTGTATCCGGTATAAAGACATAAACCCTCCAGCTATTTCCCCATTCATCTTCATACCAGGTCTGGTGCTGACGGGTAAGAATCAAAGTAAGCGATTCCCTGTCGGGATCATGACCTGGCAGCAACGATAGTTTATTTCGCAGATGAGTGCAAACCGCCCCAATATTTTGCATCATTCCGGGAATATCCCGAAAAACATTGCCATTGATCTTCTGAAGAATAAAATCAGGCCGATGACCGATGGTTTCCACCCGGTAAGTGTCATGAATATGTCCTTCACCCCAGCGGATGATCCGCTCGACCGGCTGGTCTATCTTGAAGTTACTGATTACAGATTCCGGATTCACTGCGATATTCCTGTTGATTGTTTTCCCCATACCGGTGACGGGTAAAGGCCCGCTCCGACCAGATCAGACAGCCTTCCCCTGACAATTTCCAGGTCTTCCTTGTAGGTTAAACCGAACCATTGTGCATCAGTAGGGATAACCGGTATTTCCACCTCTCCTGATTTGACCAGCCTGTCGATCACATCCGGAAGAAGGAACTCGGTTTTGAGACTGTCGGGGTTATTTTTCAGAAATTCGATCAGATCATCTTCCAGGCGTTTGAACAAGGAAGGCATAAATCCCCAGATATTCATCGACACGACCGTATTTTCATCGATTGATATTATCCCGTCCCGGTCATCCTGGTAAACCACTATCTCCCCTTCCCTCTTGATCTTGAGGCGTTCTGTGATGCTGGTCAGCAGTTTTTCTGAATTAGTCTGGCATTCGGCCCGGGAAACATAACCATAATCAGAGAGGGTGTTCATAAGGATATACCCTATCAATGCATACCTTCCCTGAAGCAGGTTATCCATATCACTCAAAAAAGAGGACGCCAGTTCGTATGACCTTCTTCCATAGAAATCATCTGCGTTGATCACGCAAAATGGTTCCCTTATTTTTTCCCTGGCAACCCAAATAGCATGACCTGTTCCCCAGGGCTTGACCCTTCCGGTCGGGGGCCTGAAACCAGCGGGAAGATCATCGATCTCCTGGAAAACATAATCCACCTCAATTTTGTCCTGCCATTTTTCGAAAAAGATCTGTTTCATATCGTCAAGAATCTCTTTCCGGATAATGAAAACGACCTTTTTAAAACCCGCCCTGATCGCATCATAGATGGAATAGTCCAGGATAGCTTCCCCTGATGGGCCAACGCCTTCGGCCTGTTTCAATCCGCCGAAGCGGCTGCCTATACCTGCTGCAAGAATTAAAAGTGTCGGGGACATGGTAAATTATTGGATTTTAAATTGTTTGTTTTCAACATTGACGAATGATATGGAATATGGAATTCATTTTTTCCGCCGGTCATGGTTATGGCCTGATGCACCTGGTCCTGTTTTATCTGGTTCTCCAGCTTCTTACTTTGTACCCATGTACGGCGAAGTAAAGGATTACCAGGTAACAGGGAACGGCAATCCAGTAGGCATTTTGAGCCCCGACCGTGTCGGACAGGTAACCCCAGAGCAACGGAAGTAAGGCTCCTCCGGCAATTCCCATGATCAGCAAAGCGGATCCCGTTTTGATGAACCTCCCGAGACCGTTGATTGCCAGGGGCCAGACGGCGGGCCAGACGATAGCATTGGAAATTCCTAAAAGAGCTATGAATAAAACGGTGTAGGGCAGGACCAGGTCGACTGTCTGAAAGGTCATCAGATCCATGAAAGGAAAACGGATGACAGCAGTCGCCGGGATGGTTATTGCCAGGACCGTAAACAACAGGCCGGAAATGGCGCTGAGGACCAACAGGTTCCTTTGTTTGATAAATCTGGGGATCAGGGCAATGCCGATGATATAGCCCAGAACCATTGCCACGAGCACCAGGGAAGTAAAGTACTTGGCTGATTCGATGGGTAGATTCAGGGCCATACCGTACCGGATGATCGTATCGCCGGCGATCACTTCAATTCCGACATAGAAAAAAAGTGCGATTACGCCCAGGATCAGGTGCGGGAACTGGAAAATATTGGTTTTCCCGGCAATAGCAGCGAGTTCTTCTTCCGATTCTTCTTCCGACTCAACTTCGGGCAGGGGGGCAAACCGGATCAAAAGGCCCAGTAAGAATAAAACGATGGTCATAACGGCATAGGGACCGATTACCCGTCGGGCAAGACTATCCAGTGCAGCGGACCTGGCTGCCTCATCCATGGCTTCGAGGCCTTTAATGAAAGCGTCGCCATCGGAAAAGATAAAGTAAGCCAGGACGAGGGGGGCTATGGCACCGGCCAGTTTATTGCATATGCCCATGATGCTGATACGCTTGGCGGCGGTTTCGCGGGGACCGATTATGGTAATGTAAGGATTGGACGCCGTTTGAAGTATGGCCAGACCTGTGCCCATGATAAACAAACCGAGAAGAAAAATCCCGTACGTTCTCATCATAGCCGCCGGGATGAAAGTAAGGCTCCCCATCGCCATAACCATCAATCCAACCATCATTCCATTCTTGAAGCCGGTCTTCTTCAGTATCCATGAAGAAGGCAGTGCCATTACCGTATAAGAGATATAGAAAGCAAAGGCTACGAAGAGTGATTGGAAGTTGGTGATCTCACAAGCAATCTTCAGGTAAGGAATGAGTATGCCGTTGAGCCAGGTGACGAATCCGAAAATGAAAAAAAAGATGCCTATAATGGTAATGGAGATGATGTATCCACGCTTGGTCATGGTTTTGGGGTTTGAACCTGTATATAATAATGATTCCCGTCCTGCCCAAAACAGGCAGGATGCAAAGTTAGGAATTAAGCTTAATGAAAACCTGTGACTGCTGGCGGCAAAAATAAAAAAGCATTATTTGAAACTTAGCACTGCTACCACCACGATCGAAATGGCGGTCAGCAGGGCAACAGGCCCGAGCTTTCTCAGGCGTCCCAGGTAAAGGTCAGGGTTTCCTTTCTTCACCTGCCTGATGTTGTAATCATTCACGGTCAGTATGCCAACCAGGAACAGAACCAGAATGAGTTTTACAATGAGCAAAGGATTGTTGGCCAGCGTATACCAGTACGGGATAATCAGGTAAACGCCGGACAGGATCAGAAGAATCATGCCGATTGTTCCCATTTTACTGATCGCCAGCGAATTGATCGCAAATTTCCTGGCTTCACCTGGTTCCAATTTTGAGCCAGCCCTTCCCAGGAACATGAATCCCAGGCCTGTGCCCAAACCCATGGCCAGGCCGATGAAATGAATGATAAGCATTGTCATCCTCATAATTTCAACTTGTTAAGTTTAACATGAATGGTATTAATTGACAAATAGACGAGTCGGAATTTTATATGTTACATGATATATATTGAATATATGAACGGAATTTTACCAAATCATATTGCACTAATTTAAAACGATTTAACCATAATCATCAAAACATAACCGACATGCCCGGGTTCTGTTTATATTTGCATCAATAAAGAAAACATGGAACTTGTCATCCTGCTTTTTCTCATTTTTCTTAATGGCATTCTTTCAATGTCGGAAATTGCCCTGGTCTCAGCCAGGAAATCCAGGCTTCAGTACCTGGCCAGAAAAGGCAATAAACAGGCAAAAAGGGCGCTGGATCTAAGCAACCGCCCCGACCGGTTCCTGTCGGCTATCCAGATCGGAATAACCCTGGTGGGAATTCTGCTTGGGGTCTTTAGTGGTAATGAAATCGCGGAGGATCTCCAGGCAATTATATCCAGGGTGGGATTTCTGGAAGAACAATCAAGTGGCATTGCCATTACCCTGGTAGTTTTACTGGTCACGTTTTTTTCACTGGTGCTCGGGGAGCTGGTTCCAAAACAGATTGGACTGGCTATGCCGGAACGAATTGCCAGAATCATGGCAGGGCCGGTCAATTTCTTTTCTATGGTCGCAAGGCCGTTTATCTGGTTACTCAGCATTTCTACACGGGGTGTAATCCGATTGATGGGTATCAGGCCTTCGGATGAAGGTAAGGTGACCGAAGAGGAGATAAAATCAATTGTCGAGGAAGGCACCCGGTATGGAGAGGTCCAGGAAGTCGAGCGAGACATTGTTGACAGGGTCTTTATTTTAGGGGATACCAGTGTTAAATCCCTGATGACCTATAAAAGCGACCTGATCTGGCTGGATATTTCTGAAAACCGCGACAGTATCCGTGAAAAAGTATCGGAAAAGCTTCACACGATATACCCGGTGGCAAACGGCAGTCTGGACAACCTGGTTGGCGCGGTAAGCCTGAAAGACCTGTTCACCCAACTGGGAAAACCGGGATTCAGCCTGAAATCCTGCGCCAGGGAGCCCAATTTCATCCCTGAAAATACAACGGCATACGATGCGATCCGGCAATTTCGCAACAAGAAGATTTTTTACGCCCTGGTGGTGGATGAATATGGCAGCGTGGAGGGGATGATCACGGTAAGCGACATACTGGAATCGCTGGTTGGGGAGGTCTCTCCTGCCGAAGAAGAATACCAGATCCTCCAGCGGGCAGATGGCACCTGGTTGGTGGACGGCCAATACCCTTTTCATGAATTCCTCAATTATTTCGACCTCCAGGAATTATACGAAGACAATCGTTACAACACCCTTAGCGGTTTGATACTGGACAAATTAGGCTTTATTCCGAAAGCCGGCGACCGGCTTACCTGGATGGGATTTGAGATCGAAATCATGGACATGGACCGGGTCCGGATAGACAAGGTACTGGTATCAAAAAAATAAGTCTTAGCGAAATTCAGGGCCCCACAAAGGTATTCTTGTATGTTAGGTCAATCTAAAATACTTTCATTGGCCTGAAAATTGCCACGCAACCCCCACCGGGTGCCAGGTGCATGGTTAGCTTGTCACTTGAATTCATCCGGATGTTTTCCGTCATGAAATCCTCCGCATACCTTTCTGCATTGACCCCATCGCTCCAGATCTTTGCAATGTATTCTTTATCAGTTAAAAATGACAGGTCAATTTCAAGATCCCGCGCAGACCAGTCGGTCATGGCTCCAAGAAACCAGTTACCTCCGCTGCGACGGGCTATGACCACATAATCCCCGACTTTTGCTTCCAGGACGATGGTTTCATCCCAGACGGCCGGCACCGGGCCCAGGAATTTCATGGATTCCGCTTCCTTGTAGTAGTGCGATGGGGCATCGGCCAGCATCTGCAACGGGCTTTCAAAAACCACATACATGGCCAGTTGATGGCATCGGGTACCCTGGCTCATGGGTTTGTCAAAAACAGGTTTGAATTGCTTCTGGGTTGCATTGATCATCGCGCCCGGTGTATAATCAAGAGGACCCGCGAGCATGCGAATGAACGGTATGGTGACCGCGTTCTCGGGCGAAGCCCCATCGCTCCATTTGCTCCATTCCAGGCCTTTTACTCCCTCCCGGGTCAGCACATTGGGCCAGCTCCTGTGCAACCCTGCCGGTTTGTAACTGCCGTGAAAATCGACCAGCAGGTGCCGTTTAGCGGCTTCTTCCGCTATCTTCCAGTAATAATTCACCATCCATTGGTCATCCCGCTGCATAAAGTCAACCTTAATTCCTTTTATTCCCCATTTCTCAAATTGTTCCATCGCTATGTCCATCTGGTCCCACAGTGTTTTCCAGACAACCCAGAGGATTATCCCAACCTGTTTATCACTGGCATAATGCAACAACTCCTCCATATTGATATCCGGGTTGACCTTTGTCAGGTCGCCCAGTTCATACCAGCCCTCATCCAGGATGATATATTCAATGCCGTACTTTGAGGCGAAATCAATATAATATTTGTATGTATCCGTATTGATCCCGGACCGGAAACTGATCCCATGGATATTGTTCGCATTCCACCAGTCCCAGGCGACCTTCCCCGGCCTGATCCAGGACACATCCTCCATCGATGAAGGCCTGGATAGTTTATAAATCATCTGGCTTTCAATCAAATCACCATCGTTCTCGGTGATCACCAGCACCCTCCAGGGAAAAGTCCTGGTACCGGTAGTTTTCGCCATATACGCTGCCCTTTCGACGACTTTCACATCCCTGTCGCTTGTCATTTCCTCCTTTAACGCGTAATAGGGAAAGATGCCCTTTAGTTGCATTGGATTATCCTGGCAACCCGAAAGGTACATGCCGGGGTAATCGAACAGATCAGCTTCCGTGACTGCAATCTTGACATTGTCCGGGGCATCCACCAGGGCCGGCACCGAACTGAACCGCTTATCCGTTATTTCAGAAAGCGGGAGGTAAAGGTATTGCCGCTCCTGATGAGTGAACATGCTTTGCTCTTCCGGGAACCAGACAGGATGATCCCCCGGGAAACTAAAATATGCCTCTTCCTCCTGAACTTCTATTGAATCATTGAAACTTGTTTCCCACCGGTAAGCCATGCCATCGTCATAAACCCGGAATGTCAGGGCATAATGTCCTTTGAATTGAAGGACAATCTCATTGTATCGATCTTCAATGGCAGCGGATTTCTGCTTCACGACCGGTTCAAGCGTTTGATTGACCGTACGATTCATTACATTCTTTACAGAAGGCTCCTTGCCCAGCACTATTTCATTGATTTTCAGGGAAACCCTTGATGGCGAGATGATCTCCACACCGTTGAGTCCGATGCTGTAACTGACATGATCCGCAACCGAGATCGTCGTAGTCAGGTTTCCCGTGGGCGAGGACACTTTGAAGTCTTTGGCAGGGAGATGAATAGTGATGATGACAAGCAGAACAAGAACTATTTGCTTCATGGTTTTAAAACTTTCTGCTAATATACAAAAACTCGCTCCTGGCACAAACTCACGCCCCCGCTCCCACGCTTTGGAAAAGAAAGGGGGAGGGATCTATTGATCCGGGTCTTGCGTCATAACAGAAAGAATCTTTTCGACCAGTTTTTCCTGATCCTTTAATTCTTCATTGTTTATTCTTAAAACCTTCAGACCTTTTTGCCTTATCACCCAGTCCCTCTGTTCATCATATTCTGTTTGCGACTCATGGATTGTGCCATCAAGTTCCAGGACCAACTTATATGCTGCGCAGTAAAAGTCTGCTATAAAGTACAAAGGTCGCTTGCAGAATGAATAAACGATAGGATGCTGCCGCAAAAACTTTTTTCCATGGAAGCGCCTATTTCGTAATAACACCCATAAAGCCTTCTCGGATTCAGTTTGATTTTGCCTCAAGGACCGGGCATGCGAACGGATTCTCTCACGCCAACTTTGCCTTTCCCTGCCGATATTTCTCAGATCTTCCTGCATAGATTGATTAATTATGATAGTGATACACCTTGCTTTATCCTGAAAAATCAGATTTATACCCGGTCAAAAATGAGAATTTCCTTCTCCCCCTCTCTTTTCTAAAGAGAGGGGGCCGGGGGGTGAGTTTCTCAAAGGCCGGGGGGTGAGTTTCTTAAAGGCCGGGGGGTGAGTTTCTCAAAGGCCGGGGGGTGAGTTTCTCAAAGGCCGGGGGGTGAATTTCTCAAAGGACGGGGGGTGAGTTTCTCAAAGGCCGGGGGGTGAGTTTCTCAAAGGCCGGGGGGTGAGTTTCTCAAAGGCCGGGTGGTGAGTTTTTGTAAATTTGCATTAAACTGATGAGCTATGCTGATACCCAGAGAACAAGCCCTTATGCTACTGCATAAATACATTAAGAACGAACGGATGATCCAGCACTGCCTGGCCTCCGAAACTGTGCTGAAAGCGCTGGCCGGAAGATTGGGCAGGAATGAAGATAAATGGGGGCTGGCAGGTCTTTTACACGATCTCGACGTGGAGCTGACCCATGCCGACCCGCTGGTTCACGGGCTGGAAACCGCGCGCATCCTGACCGAATTGGGAATTGACGAGGATATAATCGAAGCTATTAAATTGCATAATGAAATGGCTACCTCCGTGCCGCGCACAACTGAATTTCACCATGCCCTGGCAGCAGGCGAAACGATCACAGGGCTTATCACGGCTACCTCTTTGGTTTATCCCGATAAAAAAGTATCGAGCGTAAAGCCTAAATCGGTGGTTAAAAGGATGAAAGAAAAAGCTTTTGCAGCCAGCGTCAAACGCGAGAACATCCTCGAATGTGAACTTATCGGTATACCCCTCGAGGAATTTGCCGAACTGGCCATAGGCGCCATGGCTGAATTGGAGGGGAAAACGTCGTAATACGGTGGTTATTAATCTACCAGGACTTCATCTATAAAAACCCAGGAGGGCTGACCGGCGCCATTATGCCAGGCGGGACAGGACTTGATGTTCCTGGCTTCAATCTTAATATACCTGGCTTCAGCCCTTGGTATTTCAAATTCGAACCCGTGAATAAAAGCCCCTCTCTTTTCAAGGGGAATATCATGGCTGACCACTATGGGTGTGTCAAATGAACTTCCATCTTTCGAAAGGGAAACCGAAATATCGACCGGCAGGAAAATCCAGACGCTTACATCCTGCAGAAACCGCAGACGGATACCAGAAAGTGGTTCAGCCTCTCCCAGGTCGATCACCAAACTGGCATCTTCCCCATGAAAGCCCTGCCATTTTCCGTCGTTGTAATATTCACTTGCCATGATACCATTAACGAGGCCTTGTTTACCGCCGGCATCATATTTTTCATAAGTGATATCATAGGTAATTTTAGCGCCAAGGCCTTTGTGCACCATATATTCCTTCTGGATTGTTCCAACCAGTTGCTGGTCCTGGAAGGCGGCTGCCCTGACAACGGCAGATTCCTTCAGTACAAAAGGACCGGAATATGACTCTGATTGCAATGTGGGTTGTGAGCCATCCAGGGTATAAGTAATCATGGCATCCGGGTGATAGGATTTAATTTCAACCTCCATTCCGACTGTTGGATCTGTGCCCGGATCCCCGCCCGGTACTTTTCCTTTTGCCCTCTGTGTCATCTCCATGTCAGGCACCACCTGGAGCAAATCAAACCAGGCTGTTCCCGCATCGTTCAACTCCAGTCCGGGCATAGACCACCGGTGCAAAGAAGGTTTAACGGTCGTCCCTGCTGATGAGAAGGAATACTCGCACCAGTCGTCGGAAAGGACAAACTGCGACTGGTTTTCTTTTCCCAGGGAAAGAGTAAAATTCGATGGTAATGAGGTTGACCTGGATTTTTTAGCCCAGACCGAACAGGTGTAACTGGCATCCGGATCTAACTCAAGTCCGAAAAACTGGAGTTTTGCGCCTTTTCCTTTACCGGGAGTAATTAATCTCAGGGAATGATCCCCCTGTTTATGGGTCCTGCCATCCAGGAAGAAAGTGGAACCCCGGTCTGATCCGGGAGTTGCATAACAGGCTGACGGTACCGCAGGGCTTACAGAATGTTCGAAGCCCGGATCCACCACGAGGTTGCCGCGTTTGTAATCCTTCATCCAATCCGGTTTTGCTTCTGAATTGACCCGATAAACGCGGGTCCCGTATGCGTCGATAATATCCGAAAGTCGACCGGATTCCATCAGAACTTTCCTTCCTTCAAACAGCACATCCGCTTCAATTTCCAGGTCTATTCCTTCCAATTGAATATCAAATTCCAACGGTACATTGGAAACATTAACGACCAGGATGGTGAAAACGCCGTTTCTATTAATAGTACGCGCCCTGATTTCGGGTCGGCTGACCAGGGCTGGCGGCGCCGGTTGACCGTACACCAGAGAAGGAAGCAATTCCATGATTTCCTGGGCTACAGCGCCGCACTCCCCCCACGTCGCCTGCGATTTGGGCGAACCGTTCAGGCCTTTTCGAATAAAATACTGGATGCCAGAGGCATTATGGATCAGTCCCAGGTAGGTCATAGCCCTGGCTTCCCGGGGATCTGGCTCACGCGACCACCACTCATTCCCTCCAAAAGCCTGGGGCACCAGCCAGACTGGCTTTTTATACCTGAAATAGCCATTTAAAGCTGATACATAATCCTGCACCATCGTGATCGGTTCATTGGGCACCGGGTAAGGATCGGTCATGGCAATATCCATAACCCCGGCATATCGGTCGGCCACTTTTGGCGTCATGAAAACCATGGTGACCGGATGATAAGGATCCAGCCTCTTAATAAGGTCATAGGCATCTTGTAGAGAGTCAGGAGGAACACCCTGGCCTTCCGGTTCATCAAATAAATTGTAGTTGCTAAGACTTGACCTGACACCTGGGGTGATTTTTTAGTTAATAAAAT
>CAZUDV010000023.1:0-26092 GCA_964619555.1 uncultured Bacteroidales bacterium
TGATTGCTTCTTAACAGTATTGAAAAAGTGTAAAATATGTTGTGCTATATAACAAGTATATCCTAAATCCTGCATCACTCCACCATCACTTCCACCGCTTCCATCTCCAAGGCTCCGAAAATAGTTTCGACCTGGTCGGTGTAATCCGGGTCATGGCTCATGAGAGCATATTTCAGGAGAAACGCCTTGTAGTCGAGATCCTTTGCTCCGAACCAGGTGGCTAATACACATCCTACACTGCTCAGGCCGCATAGAAAAAGGGTGTTTATCCCTTTTTCCTTCAGGATCTTGTCCAGATCGGTCTTCGTGAAGGCGTTGGAATAGGTTTTCGTGAGTTTGATGTCGCCTTCCTGGATAGGGATTTCGTCGATGAACTCGTATTCGGGTACACCGGGTGTCAGGCCGTATTCTTCAGATGAATGGAGGATGAAGATGATGGGCAGATCCAGCTTACGGAACATCCGGATGTAGTCGTTGATCATGTAAACGGCGATGCCTTTCTCGCGCTCTTCAACCATCGGCACGAAGGCCTTCTGGACATCGATAACCACCAGAGCCGGCCTCGTCGGTTCAGAATTCTTCTCCTGTGCGCTGAGGGACAGGGAGAAAAGGAGAAAAAGGGAAATGGAGAGAAGGCTTAACTTCATTGTTTTTTTCATTTTTTATTCAGTTGATTAATTTTCTATTTCACCATCCACAACGGCTCTTCGTTGAACCTTTTCCAGTCGTCCAGCATTTTGATATAAAGCTCGTTGATAGCTGACTTCTGCTCGGGGGTATAGCGGTTGTATTCGGTGGCGTGATCCTTGCTCCAGAGAACTTTTTCGATGTACTCCAGCAGGTTGAAGCAGGCGGTAAACTGCCCGGCGGCGATGAGGGTGCGGAGCATGTTGTGCTTCTCATCCTTCAGTTCCTCGGGGGTGAACCATAGCGTGGTGCCCATGGACTTTGCCTTCTCAGCGGCAGCCATCAGGGCAGGACTTACATTTTTCAGCTCCTTGCTGAGAATGTGCTGTTTCTCCTCGTTGCGGACAGTGGTCTGCTGCGGCGTGAGCTCGTATATCGCGTTGGTGATGAGCCGCGTAGTCCAGCCGGACTCTTCGTCGTACACCAGCCCGTACTCCCTTCGCCGGATCTGTTTCATGAAAACCTCGGAAACCATGCTGATGACACTGCTGATGCGGTTCTTGAGAAGGGTTTCGTAAATGCCGAACTTCATGGTGTTGAACCGCTTGAGGTGTTGGATGAAGAATTCAGGCACCTGCATGCCTTTCATGATTATACGCAAAAGGTTGGAAAGAAGCAGGCTGACGATCCCTCCCAGGAACATTAAGCCGGCTGCTGCGCCTATCAGGTACATCCACCCTCGGCTGGCAAACTCCAGGCCCAGCCAGGTGGCTGCCCCGCCGGCCAGCAGCAATAATGCGCCAAACCAGCCGAATGATTTCAGGCTGAGGTTCCGCCAGCTCTTCACGGGTTTCTCTTCCGTCCTGACATAGCCCTCCATGAACGGCGAGGCAACGTCGGAGATAATGTAAAGATCGATGGCTTTTTCATCGTCGGAAACCAGCTTTTTCATTTCGCCCTCATATTCCCGCCTCATGCGTTGCTCGGCCCAGACGACACTGTCGATTCCCTGGTTGTCAACAATCCCGCCGTCCATCAGGCCAATCGGGAACTGGCTTTTGTTGCCCCAGATGTCGGTGTGCCACGACTCCCTGAGGGTATCGAGCACCGGCGAATTGCCGTGCCGGAAATCGGTGGGGAAGTTGATGGGCTCGAATCCCATGGGAAAGCAGGAAGAGGCGGCGATGACGTCGGACAGGCGCACTTCCCGGATGGCGGCAGGTGGCATATTGACCTGCCGGTTTCCCAGGAAGGCGAACAGCGCTTCATTGTCTTTCACCTGGCATTTCTGGAACCGGAACGGAAGACCGTAGCTGAATTCGGTGGCGTTGAAAATGGCCTCGGTTATGTGTGCCGGCTTGTCAAAAAGCAGGGCAAACGTCTCCTGTTCAAGTTTTTCAAAATAAACAAGCGAAAAAGCATTGATTAGGCTCCGCACTTTTGTGCTGTTCCAGTCGTCGTATTCCGACAGTTTCTTCAGTGCTTCCCTGATCAGGTCCACCTCCGACATGAAGCGGAACAGCTTTTCGTAGCATTGCTCCAGCGTCTCGCCCCTGGCGATGGAAGAAGTGTAGCAGACACCTGTGAAGGTGCCGCCCGATACGGTGGAAATGACGCGGACCCGGCTCAGCAGCGAGGTGCCGTCCCACTGGATGCGATCGAGATAAGTGAGCAGCCCGAGGTGAAAGGATGCTGCACGGTACCCTCCGCCAGACAAAGAAAGGGCAAGGGTGTTGAATGGATGGATTGGCAAATGACTTTTCATGGCAAAACGTTATTAGGAATTACCGGGTCCGGGGGGCGCAAAAAAATGGAAAAGTAAAGATAAAGAATAAATGAGCCTGAATCAAGAGGGAACTTGAATCTGGAATCTGGATTCAGTTTATGCTGATCGCACAGGGGCATGCCCGAAGCAGATATTCCCACTTCGCACCATAAAACCACTTCCACTCCTTGCAGCTGCCCATGACGATATATTGAAGGTCGCCGAGAATGGCGGCGTTGAGGCTGAACGGGGTACGGTGGTTACAGGTTGCGGCATTGGTCTGCTGATAAAGGGCCAGGACCAGGGCGGGGTCTTTCATGGCTTCGTCGAAGCTCAGATAGATCCTGTCGCGCAGGTGTTTCCGGCCGGTGGTTTCAATTTTCGGGGTGACCATCCCGAGCAGGATCCGTGCTGTCAGCATTTCTAATCTCAAAGTTTTCATGACACCCTCCGCTTTTAATTTGGTTCTTAATATATGATTCAAAATTAGAGAGGGCCCATATAAAAAGACTGGCAGAATTGTTTGACCGGAAAATTTCAGGGTTTTAACTGATCGGGCGTTTTTCACGGAATTTCATCAGAAACAGGTAGAATCAACCCTTTCTTGCAATCTCTAAATCTGGGTAATCTGCGAGATATATTAATTTATCTCCCACTGATTTGGTAGAAAAAGTATTTTTGTTTTACCTTCAAATCAAACCCGATCATGCGCCCTATCAGAAACCTTGCACCGTATCTTTCCGGGATCACCCTGATGACATTGGCCGGATGCGGCCGGGAAGCGGAAATGACCCGCCCGAATTTCCTGTACATCATGTGCGACGACCTGACGGAACAGGCGATCGGATGTTATGGCTATCCGTATAACCATACTCCGGCGATGGACCGGCTGGCTAGCCAGGGAGTTATGTTCCGGAATGCTTTCGTGAGCAATTCCATCTGCGGCCCGTCGCGGGCAGTGCTTCTAACCGGAAAACACAACCATATCAACGGTTTCATCAATAACGACCTGAGCGTTTTCGACAGCAGCCAGCAGACTTTCCCAAAGCTGCTGCAACAAAACGGCTACCAGACGGCCCTGATCGGTAAATGGCACCTGGCCAGCACGCCGACAGGCTTCGATTACTGGCACATTCTCCCGGGCCAGGGACATTATTATAACCCTGAGTTCATCCGTAATGGCGATACGACCAAACATGATGGCTATGTTACAGACCTGATCACCGGGTTCTCACTTGAATGGCTGGAGAAGGAGAGAGATGGTACCAGACCGTTCTGCCTGATGGTGCACCACAAGGCGCCACACCGCAACTGGATGCCTTCGGAGAAATACCTGAATGCATACGATACCGTCGGTTTCCCGGTACCACCCACTTTTTTCGACGATTATTCCACCCGTGGCAGTGCGGCCAGGGAACAGAAGATGAGCATCGCCAAGGATATGAACCCGGATTACGACCTGAAATTGTTTTTCCCGGAGGGATCCGGAAAACAGACGGTTCCCCTGGATGATGCATGGCTCAATGTGCTGAATGAAGAACAGCGGTTGGTGTGGGAAGCAGCTTACCTGGATAAAAACCGCAGTTTCCTGGATAGTAACTTTTCCGGGAATGAACTGGCGCTCTGGAAGTACCGGCGTTACATGCAGGAGTATTTATCAACAGTGGCATCGGTGGATGAAAGTTTGCAGCATCTTATGGATTATCTCGATAAAACCGGACTGGCGGAAAATACCGTCGTCATACTCACTTCCGACCAGGGCTTTTACCTCGGGGAACACGGCTGGTTCGACAAGCGCTTCATGTATGAACCTTCGCTGAAAACACCGCTCATTATCCGGTATCCGAAAGGGATACGGCAGGGATGGGTTTGTGAAGGAATGGTGCAGAACCTGGACTTTGCAGAAACCTTCCTGGATTATGCCGGGGTAAAAATCCCGGAAGACATGCAGGGCGTCAGCATGAAGCCTTTGCTGGAAGAGCAGGTGGCCTCAGTCAGGGAAGACATTTATTACCATTATTATGAATACCCCGGGGTGCACAATGTGAAACGGCACTATGGGATCAGGACTGACCGGTACAAACTGATCCATTTCTATTATGATTGCGACGAATGGGAGTTCTATGATCTATCGACCGATCCGGACGAGGTCCAAAACCGGATCGATGATCCGGAATGCCGGGAGATCATCCAGGTGCTGAAGGGCAGGCTGGAGGTGCTTCGAAGTGAATACAAAGTGCCGGAAAACGACGAAGTACTAAAGGATTTTTTGTAGTAGGTATTCCTCCATTCTGAGTTTACCAGGCAGAACTCATTGCCATCGGCATCTTCCATGAGATCCCCGGAATTGACAAATATTTCAGGCATATTCCTCTGATTATACAGGGATAACTTATCCTAAAATCCTCCTGCCAAATTGTTAACCTAATGTTAAAAGTCTTTACAAATCAGGCTATTGGAGTTAAATTCGTCCTGTTTGAACTTATTAACCTTAAATGAACTGATTTATGAACTCAAAGAACTTAGTTTTCATTTTAATTCTGCTGCTATCAGGATGGAGCGATTATTGCCCCGGACAGGACTTTGATGAGACTCCGTCGGCTGTCACGGTGCTGGGATCCGAGGATATTTTCAATAAAGGGGTATGGAACTTCAATCTTGACCAGGTGCTGAATATCCAGCCCGGGTCAATCCGGCAGGATGGCGAAAAAACCGGGAACTACAGCAATTATAACGGGCGTGTCGAAGCCAATTACTTCTTTATCGATCATGTAGCAGTTGGTGCAGGGATCAGGTTTTCGGGAGAAAAAACCGATTACAGTGAAATTGACCTGGGCTCGGTGGAAAGGATCGAAGTCATAGGGGGTTATGGAAATGTTCTCTATGGCAACCGTATCGGGGGGGTGGTCAATATCATCACCAAGGCCGGTGTCGGAGGCGGACGGCAGAAGGAAGTCCAGGAAAATGGATTCGGGGAATATGAAGAGGTGATCAAGTACTTAACCTTTATAATGAGCTTTGGTTCACCGGTTCAAATTGACCGGAACATTTATTTCACACCCAGCATTGGTTGGGAATACCGGAGAAACAAGGGAGAGAACTTCACGGAAAAGCGAAACGGGTTCAATGTCGGATTGAACATGGATTTTTATATGGGGAATGATGAAGATGATTGTGATCTCAGTGATAATCCATTGAAGATCTCCGAACGGTTCCGCCAGGGAGACTTTCACATGGGTTCCCGGATGTATGGCATGTTTCAGACAGGGACCCAGAAAACCACCTGGGATTACCAGGGGACGGAATATGAGCAGAAAGACGGTTTTGGCAATTCCCGCCTCTCGGGCTATGCCCTGTATTATCTGATAGACAACCTGGCTGTGGGCCTGGGGGCTGATTATTCATGCGACAGGACCAGCAGCAAGGATAATGATTACAAGGAACGCCAGAGTGAGCTTACAGCCTATCCTTTAGTGCGTTATCACGTTCCGGTGGATAACATGCTTAAAAATCTCTATGCTGAAGGCAGTATCGGTTACGGGTGGAACAACAGCAAGGTAACGGATGAGGAGGAGGAAGAGAAAGAGAAGGCTACCGTTATCGACTGGAAACTGGGGATTGGTTACAATTATTATGTCTCGGAGCATTTTTCACTCAGCCCGATGGTGGGATACGGCAATCACTCCATAAAATACCAGGACGATGATTACAGGACCACGAAAAGCGGCCTGTATGCCGGAATCGGGTGGAACTATCACCTGAGGTGATTGAATTCAGTTGCCTATCTTGACTGTTGTACTGCCATTCAGGATCACTCCGCCTGCAACGGCATCTCCCATCCTGGCAGCGCCTGCTGAACCATTATTCAGATCGATTACCGAACCATCGAGGTTCAGCGTGGCTACTGAGCTGACATTCAAGTTCCCGGCCATGTTCTTCACATTCATCGTGCCGCCATTGTTCTGAATGTCCATGGTATTACCTGAAAAGATGTCCAACGCCCCGTCTGCGTCGATCAGCAGGTTGGTGGTGCTGTTCAGATTCATGCTGGAACCACTCTGGATATCGGTTATCGTTCCGCTGGCTAAATTCAGGTCACTCGTTGCATCTACGCTGACACTGCTGCCGGTTAGGGTGAGATTTCCGACAGCATTGATATTTATGTCAGATGCGGAAGAGATGTTAAGGCCGGCTCCAGCATCAATATCGATCTGTCCGGTGGAATATATGCGGATTTCCGATCCGCCGGCATTCACTGAGATATATCCAGCATTACTGGTGATGACGATATTGCCTTCGGAAGTGATCCCTCCGGTTGGATTAATGGCACCGATCACAAGCAATCCGTTTACAGGAGGGGTTGAGGCCGATCCGACCGATGTTCCGCCGTTGGAATGAACCTGGAACCTGGAAACCCCCTCCACATCAGCCCGGAAAGGATTCTGGCCGGTGATTGAATTTACCTGCAGCCGGTTGGCAGGAGCCGTGGTTCCGATCCCGATATTGCCGAGAGTGTCGATTGTAAGGCGGGTATTGATGTGAAGGGAACCTGGAATGGTGGTGTTAAAACCGATCTTGAATTTATCGGCATCTGAATTATCAATGCCAAGGGCATAATGCTTGCTGCCGGTTAGACCGATATTAAACCAGGCATCTCCGGAGCCGGCCTGTTCGATGAGCATGTGGGAAGTATTGATATTGGCATTGTTGAAACGAAGTGTTAGCATGCGGTTCGGATTTGTGGTGCCGATGCCAACCAGAGGCTCATTTGCCGAGATCGTATCTTGATCCCTTTCCCATGCCTCGTTAGAGCGGTGCACCAACTCAGTCCAACCACTGCTGTAAAACCAGAAACTACTGGTTGAGATGTCGTAAACCAGCAGACCGTTGGCAGGACTGTTGATCGCCGACCGCTGGGTTGAAGTCAGGCGCGGAACCAGCACACCTTTTGAAGTACTTTGAACATCCAGCATAGCGCTGATTTCCGGCTGATTGCCTGTTTCGTTTATGGATACGCCGGATTGAGCCAAAGTTTGAACTACGAGCGATATTAACGAAAAAAAGATAATATATCTCATTTGCTATGTTTATTTATGCATTCATAAAGGTTTAAGTGGATTGCAATCCGCTTAAATTGCATTTCACTAATGGATTCTCCGGATCAGTTCCCCTCCGGGAAGAGGTCTGGATGGAAATCAATGGAATCACTATGGTAAACCAGGGGGAGATGATTGGCATGGTGTAATGAGTTTAGAATTGACATTTCAAAGTTATCTCGAAAGATTACAGCTATATGCTTATTTAACAATTAGTTAACAAAATGGGGGTGGAGAATGATCCATAGGTTCGGGTCAATTGGGTAAAAAAAATTGAAAGTTTGGATTCCGATGGTTAATCTTTATATTTGTTCAGGATCAATAATTCTCATTATTAGATCAGCTATATGAATGTCCTGCAAAAATCATTGCTTGCCATCTTAATTTTGTCAATCCATATGGCTTATTCCCAGAAGGAAGAAAAACCAAGCTTCAGCATCTTTAAAAAAGGTACATGGAACTTCAATCTGAACGAGAAGCTGGATTACAAGACCGGCAGGTTCATGTATTCCGACAGGTCCCAATCCTTCAGTACAAGCCTGGAGGCGAATTATTTCGTCATTAACCATTTAGGGATTGGCCTTGGAGTCTCCGCTTTCTCTGATAATTTTTCTTATAATGATGGAGGACCGATTGAAACCTGGAAGAACGAAATTGTCTCCGGTCATGTGAACCTGTTGTTCGGAACCCGGATAGGCGGTCCTGTTAATTTAACCGTGAAGGCCACAGCAGGCCTGGGATTTAAAAATTATTATTCCTCTTATGATGGTTCCGGATTCATAGATGATTACCGATTTTATTATTTCAAATTCCTGGCAGGATTTCCTGTCAGAATTGACCGGAATATCTTTTTTACGCCTTCAGCCGGATACGCTTATCAGAAGACCGACAAAACTTTGATTGAAAAAAAGGGTGGGGCTTATGTTGATCTGCTGTTTGAATTCTATTTGCCCTGTGAAGATGCCCGATGGGAATTTAGCAACGCCCGGGTACCGGTTGCTAACCGGTTCGAGAAGGGGGAAATACACATTGGTTCTGCCATGATTGGGAATTTGCAGGCAGGCAGCTCGGAATATACTTATTCGCCTGAAGACGGATGGGATCGGTATCTTTTCACTTCTGTTAACCTTACCGGGTATGCCCTTTATTATATCTACGACAATTTTGCCATCGGGTTGACCGCAGATTTCTGGCTGAACAGAGAAAATCCCGAGGAAACACTACCAACGGATGAAGATTATATAAGCCAGGAGACGGAATTCCTGGCCGGACCTGTCATCCGGATGCATATGCCAATCGACAATATGTGGCGGAATTTATACGGAGAGACCAGTATCTCTGTCGGGAAACATTACAAACGAACAGTTAATGACGATGATGTTTTCAGATATGATGAAGGATCATTTGATATAAAGGTGGGCCTAGGATATGAATTCTATATTTCAGAAAGGTTTTCGCTGAATCCGATGGGAGGTTTTGAGTTTATGGGAACAGATGAAACCCGGTATAATTGGAATTGCCTGTATTTAGGTATCGGGTGGAACTATCACCTGAGGTGATCTGTAATCGCCGTTTAAGGCAGGCTTTTTTTTACCAACCTGATAACTGTTTCCACCAAAACCGGGCAAACGGTGTCAAATTCTTTTTGTGACGGTTCTTTGCCTATGAGATCGAGACAGTTCAGCTGGCCGCTGTTGTGTTTTTTGAACTGGCTGATAAGATAATAGACACGGTCGTACAACTCATCCCTGTTTGTGGGATCTTTCACCGTCGACGACAACACGAAAATACCCCCAGACAGGGCACCACAGACACTTCGCTCACCTCCCATGCCGAACCCGAACCCGCTCACCAGGCGTTTGATCTCTGCCTCATCATGGCCAATGATATCGGCATAGGCTGAAGCCACTGCCTGGGCACAGTTGTAAGGGCCGGAGAACATCTGCCGGGCTTTGATTATTCGGTTTTCGAGGTCTTCTGACATATATTTTGTCTAAAATGAAAATAAATTTTTTATCAGAGCATTTATTTGCTAGGAGTCCGTTTATCAGTGATAAACCATCGTTTTTTCTCACTGATTACCACAGATTGGAAGCACGGATCCCATTAAAATGTTTAACAAAATAACAAAAACATTAAACAAAAATGAAATTTCATACGTTTAGGTTCTCGTAAATCAATTCAATCGAAAACTTAAAAACGAATTACCATGAAACGCAAAAATACAATTTTAGGCTTAATGGCTCTTTTGAGCTTCGCATTTGCCGCCCCGGTATTCTCGCAGGCGAGGGTACAGGTGATCCACAACTCCGCCGACGCCGCTGCGGCTGTAGTTGACGTCTGGTTGAACGATCAGCTCCTGATCGACGATTTTGCCTTCCGTACCGCATCCCCTTTTATTGATGCCCCGGCTAATACAAAGTTCGACGTCACCATTCAGCCGGCCAATTCCACCGACACCACCAACGGACTGGCCCGCTTTACCTACATCCTGGAAGATAAGAAGACCTACATCCTGGTGGCCAACGGTATCGTGGTCCCCAACGGGTACAATCCACCTGCTCCGTTCAACATTTATGTGTTTGACAGGGGAAGGGAATCCTCCGCCGATCCCAATATTTCCGATGTGGCCGTGTTCCATGGCTCCACCGACGCTCCGATAGTGGACGTCGTTGAGGTTGGCGTTGGCGCCGGCACCATCATCGATGACCTGGCATATGCCGACTTTGCCGGTTACCTCGAACTTCCCGCAGCCGACTACTCCCTGCAGGTCCGCGACCAGTCGGGCACCACCGTTGTGGCCCAGTACGCAGCACCTCTGGCAGCTCTCGGCTTGGGTGGAAAAGCCATGACCATCGTGGCTTCGGGATTTCTCAACCCCGACAACAACAACAAAGGGCCGGCTTTCGGACTCTGGGTGGCGCTTCCTGAAGGCGGCGAACTTATGCCGCTGCCGGTCGTGCCGATCTCAACAGCCCGCGTGCAGGTCATCCATAACTCGGCCGATGCTGCTGCTCAGACTGTTGACATCTGGTTCAACGACCAGCTGGCGATCGACAACTTCCAGTTCCGCACCGCCACTCCGTTTGTGGATGCCCCGGCAGGCGTGTTCTTCGACGTAACGGTCCAACCGGCCAACTCCACCGATACCACCAACGCCCTGGCAAAGTTCTCCTACAACCTGCAGGGCGGCAACAAATACGTCCTGGTGGCCAATGGACTCGTTTCCGCGGAAGGTTACAGCCCGGCCACACTTTTCAATATCTATGTATGGGACCAGGCCCGTGAAATGGCCATGATGGAGAACCATACCGACGTGCTGGTGTTCCATGGCGCCACCGACGCCCCGGTTGTCGACGTGGTCGAGATCGGCGTGGGTGCCGGCACCATAGTGGATAATCTGGCCTATGGCGAATTCGCCGGGTACCTCGAACTCCCGACCACCGATTATGTGCTGCAGGTTCGTGATGCATCCGGCCGCAACGCGGTGGCCACTTACGCCGCACCGCTGGCTACCCTGGGATTGCAGAACTACGCCCTCTCCGTGGTGGCATCCGGATTTCTGAATCCCGGCAACAACAGCAACGGCGCTTCCTTCGGGCTCTGGGTCGCCCTTCCGCAGGGAGGCCAGCTGATCCCGTTGCCACAGATCAACCTTGATCCTGAAACCGCCCGTGTTCAAGTGATCCACAACAGCGCTGATGCCGCGGCCGAAGTGGTCGATGTATGGCTGAACGACCAGATGCTCATCGACGACTTCAAATTCCGTACCGCTTCTCCCTTCATTGACGCCCCGGCCGGTGTAGACTTCGATGTCACCATCCAGCCGGCCAACTCGACCGATACTACCAACGGCCTGGCCCGGTTCACCTACAATCTGGCAGCAGGGGAGACCTATGTGCTCGTCGCCAACGGCATTGTGATCCCCACCGGATACAATCCGCCAACGCCGTTCAACATCTATGTTTATCCCATGGGACGTGAAACCGCCATGCTGGACGGCAACACCGACGTACTGGTATTCCACGGTTCCACCGACGCCCCTATGGTGGACGTCGTGGAGGTGGAAGCCGGTGCCGGCACCATCATCAACGACTTTGAGTACGCCGAATTTGCCGGCTACCTGGAACTTCCGACTGCCGATTATTCCCTCCAGATCAGGGATGCGTCCGGATCAGTTACCGTTGCTCAGTTTGCCGCTCCATTGCAGACACTGGGACTGCAGGGCTATGCTCTGACGGTAGTAGCCTCAGGATTCCTGGATCCGTCACAGAACAACGACGGGGCTGCTTTCGGCCTGTGGGTTGCGCTGCCCTCCGGCGGAGCGCTTGTCGAATTGCCTAGTACCACTACTGTCGGTGTGGCTGACAACAAGCCGTTGACCGGTGATCTTAAAATATATCCGAATCCTGCCAGGGAAGTCATTAATGTGCAATATGTGAACGAAGACACGGGGAATACCGTAGTGGAGATCCGAAACCTGGCCGGTTCGCTGGTCCGCAGCCAGACCCTGGGCAACGACCAGGCTTTCGGCAGCCGTACGATTAATGTAGCCGACCTGCCGGCAGGTATGTATATCCTTACCGTGAGGTCAGGAGATTCCAGGACCTCCCTGAAATTCGCGAAAGCGATGTAACCCCTGACACATTTTTTTGGGTTTATTGAGTTCAGCGGGGCTGCTCCTACGGGAGCGCCCCGTTTTTTTACGGGTAGAAACTAAAGGTAGATCAGGGTTCAAACAACTTGTTTAGATAACCGAAAATCCTTACCAATCAATGGTTTTCACAATCTTTTGTGTATAAAGAGTCTCTCCCTGGTCTCGAATCTTCAAAATATAGATGCCGGCCGGAATACCGGACAAGTCCAGAACTTCCGGATCATTCAGCAGCACCGCTTCTCCCGACCGGAGCAACTGGCCCCAGGCATTATACAGCTCAAGATGATAAGGATCAGCTTTCTGTTTCATAAATCGAATATATAACCGGTCTGCTGCCGGATTGGGGTAGACTATGAACTGCCCGGATCCTTCTTCATTTACCGATTCATATACACAAACTCCCGGCATATGGCTGTCAAGCCATGTCAGCCGTGCCATGATAAAGGATTTCAGGTTGTAGGTTTCCTCTGAATAAGTCGTAGGCAAAGGCCATGGATTGGGCCAAATCCATACACCCAGGATGGGCCATTGCGTGAAATTTCGTTGCTGGGCTTCATTGATAAGACCGATCTGCTCATTGATGTAATTGTGTACGGTATCGAAATCGAGTACGGAATGCCGGAGCTCGGTCCACCTGCATTTAAGGTCACGGAGAAAGACCGAGTCGGTCATCAGCACTTCCCACCAGAAGGGGATCTGCCATTCATCCTGGGGACATACCTGGCCGAACTGGTACACCCAGCCATCCATTTCCTGAGCCTCGCAATAATTGGCATTTCCCCATGCCAGGTCAAAATCCCAGACAGGCCCCATGTTGATCCTGCCTTCCTTATCCTTGTAAAAAAAGGTACTGAGCCGGTAGGCATCAATGTTTTTGGAGAGTTCGCACAGGATGAAATAATCCACGAATGACCCGATATCCATGTACTGATGGTGGCGGTAAATATCGTGCCCCTGGTAAGCGAACAGAGCTGTTTCAAGGCTATCCACATAGTTCTGAATGTAGTCGGTCTGCTGTGGCTCCAGTTCGTCATATCCGGGGTATTCGTACTGGATATAGATCTCCTGGCCGTAGTTATGAACGCTGGGCGGATAAGGGGAAATCCATCCTTCCCCGCCCGATCCTGTAATTTTATCTATCTTCAGGATATATCCCCCGGTCACATCCAGACCGGTGGTATCCTCCGGCTCCAGTTTTGCAATGTCGACCCGTTCCTTGTCCCGCTTAATTTTCTCCATGAAGGCATAAACGCCCCAGTACTGCCCGTTCAGCACCAGTTCACACATCTGTGTGCGGGTAGCATAGCGGCCCATACGGTTCGACAGGTAATAGGTCAGCCCGTTGCGCAGCAGGGTTTTATCGGTGTAATGGGCATTGAGTATCCAGTCGCTTTCTTCGGGCATCCCCATCAGAGAGACATCGATATCCTCACCCTGTTCATCCCAGGTTTCGAAACCAAAGGATTTCTTCGGAAAACCCTGGGAACTGCTGCCACGCCGCTCAATTCCGATATATCCGTCATAGCCGTTCCAGGGATCGCTGATAAAATTGCGCTGGCCGGAGCCGTTATCGATGATCCCCATCCGGGCCATGATCTTGGGATCGTCGGGGATGAACTCACCGAGTGTATTTATAAAGACGATGGGCAGGCTGGAGGACTCAAAAGGGAATGGCATCGAGGGTTCATCCCCGAAGGTCAGGCTCCAACCGGTCAGGGTACCCTGGTTGGAATACGGAGACTTGTCGTGGATCAGCAGCTTCCACTCCCCGGTTCCGGCCTGTCCGTTGTTCATGATCCCCAGATCGCCCACCGGCCGGAATGTTCCGGTAAACGGGGCATTTTCAAAGATGATAAAGGATTCACTGTTGCCACTGAAACAGGTATTGGTGAAATGGTGCCCCCCTCCTCCAAGGAAAGCGGCCAGGTCGACATAGGTGCTATCCGGTGCAATTAGGGCGATTTCCAGGTCTTCCACCCAGTTATGATAAATATTAAGGCAAACGGATTCGAGCCCGTAAACCGTACTTAAAGCAGGATTGGGAAGTTCATCGACAGGAATGGTAAATGAAACCGTATGGTCATTGTCCGGTATTGCACCGCCGGTACCGGTGAATGTCTGACCGTTTGAAGCCGTGGTCAGCAAAAGAATGAATACTAAAACCGGGATGACAAATCTCATGATGATGATATTATAAGCCATTGATCAAAAGTATAATTTATTTATCTTCCTATCTTTGCACCCTCAAATCAACTGATTATATGAGCGAACAGAAAAAGATCTTCCTGTATCTCCCCGTGATCCTCGCCCTCATCCTGATCCTTGGCATTTGGATCGGGAGCAGGCTGAATTCAGTCAGTTCAGGAAAAACGGAGAATATCTTGTTTGTCAAGCCTGAAGGCCACGACAAGCTCAATAACCTGATCAATTACATTGCCCGGGATTACGTCGATTCGATAAGCCGTCAGGAACTGGTGGAGGGTGCGATCTTTGGGATTCTCGACAGCCTGGATCCACATTCCGCCTATATTCCGGCAGAGGATTTCACGGAAGTGGAAGACCAGCTTAACAGCAATTTTGAAGGGATAGGGGTGCAGTTCAGGATGGAGAAGGACACGATTCTCGTCATACAGACCATACCTGGGGGGCCGTCGGAAAAGGCGGGGCTCCTGGCCGGCGACCGTATTGTGGAGATCAATGACACCAATGTGGCCGGGGTAGGTTTTACCAGCCGGGATGTGGTGAAAAAGCTCAAAGGCCCGAGGGGGACGCAGGTCAAGGTCGATATTTTCCGCCACGGCACGCCGGAACTGATCGGTTTTACGCTGATCCGCGATGTGATCCCCACTTACAGCGTCGATATAGCCTATATGGTGGACGATTCTATCGGTTACATAAAGCTCAGCCGGTTTGCCGAGAATACCTACAACGAATTCGTTGAGGCCCTTACCAGGCTGACTGCCCAGGGGATGACCAAACTGATCCTGGATTTGAGAGGGAATTTCGGGGGATTTTTAAAAGCCGCCATCCGTATTTCCGATGAATTCCTTCCGGAGAAAAAGCTGATCGTATACACGGAAGGCAACAGCCGCCCGAATGATTACGCATATGCCACCAGCAAAGGATTTTATGAGACCAATCCTTTGGTCATCCTGATCGATGAAGCCTCCGCCTCTGCCAGTGAGATCGTCGCCGGGGCGGTACAGGATAACGACCGTGGTACAATCGTCGGCCGGCGTTCCTTTGGGAAAGGCCTGGTGCAGGAGCAACTGGATCTTCCCGACGGATCGGCATTGCGCCTGACGGTGGCCCGTTACCATACCCCGACCGGCCGCAATATCCAGCGGTCCTATGCCAACGGGTCCAGGGAATATTACGAGGAATTGCACCAGCGTTACGTGAGCGGTGAAATGGAAAATCCCGACAGCGTTGCTTTCAGCGATACCATAAAATATTATACCCCTCAGGGTAAGGTAGTATACGGCGGCGGAGGGATCATGCCGGATGTTTACGTTTCGCTGAAGAAAGACAACCGGGATGTGTTGTTCAACCGGCTGGTCAGCCGTGGGATACTCTTCCAGTATGCCTTTGAATACACCGATAATCACCGGCAGGAACTGGCTAAGTATGGGACGGTTGAAAATTTCATGGAGAAATTCAATGTCGATGACAGGCTGTTTAATGACCTCCTGGCCTTTGCCCGAAAGGAAGGCATCGAATTGACATCCGCTGAAACCCTGGATTCGGGGAAAAAGATCAGGATACTGTTAAAAGCTTATATTGGCCGGAACTTGTATGATGATAAGGGCTTTTATCCGGTTTATCATGAAGTCGATGAGATTTTCAGAGCCGGAGTGGAAACACTGCAATAGTTCAAAGTGCAAAGTTCAAAGTTGAGTTGATTAGTTGTGAGTTAACGGATCAGAGTCAGCTTTTTATCACACTAAGTTTGTTTTTGTTTAATCCAACATTCCAAACTATTAACTTTAAAACTTAACTTTGAACTTTGCACTTTGCACTTTGAACTTTAATTAGCCAACCCATATGAGCATTACATTACCTTCGCTGCCTTATGCGATGGACGCCCTGGAGCCGTTCATCTCCAAAACAACCCTGGAATTCCATTACGGGAAGCATCACCAGGCTTATGTGAATAACCTGAACAAACTGTTGCCGGGCTCTCCCTTTGAAAACGCCTCGCTGGAGGATATGATCCTCAAAGCGTCCGGAGGCATTTTCAACAATGCCGCCCAGGTTTGGAACCACACTTTTTACTGGCATTGCATGAGCCCTTACGGCGGCGGGATGCCACACGGCAGGCTGATCGAACTGATCGACCGGGATTTCGGCACCTTCGACAATTTCCGCGAACATTTCACCCAGGCTGCTGCTACCTTATTCGGGTCAGGCTGGGCCTGGCTGTCGCTCGACTCTTATGGCAAACTGGTGATCACCCAGGAAAGCAATGCGGGCAACCCCATGAAGAGCGGCCTGAAGCCCCTGTTCACCTGCGATGTCTGGGAGCATGCGTATTATATCGACAAGCAGAACCGCCGGCCTGACTACCTCAACGATTTCTGGAACGTGGTGGACTGGAAGGCGGTTGAGAGCAGAGTGTAAAGGGACCGGGGGAAAGGGGGACAAGGGGACCTGGTGAAAAGGGGATTTGGATTGATCAATGGTCGATGGACCATTTGTCTGATTGGTTTCTCATTATTACGAGTTGCTTTAATATCACATTATAAACTGTCCTTATTTCCAGAGACTTCTGGGATTCAATATATTCAAAATCAACAGCATATATCCAAACCTGCGTTTCTGCAGCCTCACCCTCACATTTATTTATTTTAGATATGAATGATTTCTTGAAATATCTTTTCCTGAAAGCCTCAGCTAAATTTGCGCAAACAGATCTCGAAGATCCGCGAAGCTGATTCGTCAAACATTATTGTTCTTCTTTTGGGAAGGATTTGGTTAATTCATGAATTTCCAAAGAGACATTATATGCCTGTTGGAAAACTTCTAGTTCTTCATGATTACGGATTTTCATATAAAAGGAATTTAGATTAAACATACCATATGTTAATCCGGAAATTCCCAAAATATACCCGTTCAGTTAGTAACTTTTATCCTTTTACCCCGGTCCCCTTGTCTCCCTGTCTCATTCATTCCACCGTGACGCTCTTCGCCAGGTTCCTCGGCTGATCGACGTTGCAGCCCCTCATGACGGCTATGTGGTAGGAGAGAAGCTGCAGCGGAATGGTTGCCAGCAGCGGCACCAGCATTTCTTCGGTTTCGGGTATCTCGATCACGTGATCGGCCAGGTCGCGGACCATTTCGTCATGCTCGGTGACGATGGCAATGACTTTTCCTTTGCGGGCCTTGACCTCCTGGATGTTGCTCAGGGCTTTCTCGTAGGTGCCTTTGTTCGTGGCGACAAATACCACCGGCATTTCTTCGTCGATCAGGGCGATGGGCCCGTGCTTCATTTCGGCAGCTGGGTAACCTTCGGCATGGATATAGGAAATTTCCTTCAGCTTCAGGGCCCCTTCCAGGGCCACCGGGAAATTGTACCCTCTCCCGAGATACAGGAAATTGCGGTGGTTCTTGTATAATCCGGCGATTTCACGGACGATGGAATCAACCAGCAGCGTCTTTTCCACCTTTTCGGGGATCTGGTCCAGCTCATGGATGATCCGTAAGAAACGGGATTTCGGGATGGTGCCTTTTTTTTGCGCAATGGTAAGCGCCATCATCACCAGTACGGCCACCTGGGCCGTGAAGGCCTTGGTGGAGGCAACTCCGATCTCGGGCCCGGCGTGCGTATAGGAACCGGCATCGGTTGCACGGGCAATGGACGAACCGACCACGTTGCAGATGCCGAGGATAGTGGCCCCGCGCATCTTGGCCAGCTCAATGGCTGCCAGGGTGTCGGCCGTTTCACCTGATTGAGAGATTGCAACCACGACATCTTTTTCGGAAAGGATGGGATTTCGGTAACGGAATTCAGAGGCATATTCCACTTCAACCGGTATCCTGGCGAGTTCTTCAATTAAATACTCGCCTACCAGGGCAGCATGCCATGAAGTACCGCATGCCACGATGATGATCCGGTCGGCATTGACCAGTTTCTGTTCATAATCCACTATACCACCCAGGGAAACGATCCCTTCATGCAGCCGGAGCCTGCCTCTCATGCTATCCCGTATCGACCTGGGCTGCTCAAAGATCTCCTTCAGCATAAAGTGTTCATATCCGCCTTTTTCCAGGGCGCTGAGATTCATCTCCAGCTTATGGATATAGGGGGTCTTTTCCTTGTTCTTGATCGTTTTGATCTTCAACGGTTTACCCCGGTGCAGGATGGCGAGTTCTTCATCGTTCAGATACACGACATCTCTCGTGTATTCCACGATCGGCGTAGCATCCGATGCAATGAACATTTCATCCGTGCCAATTCCGACCACCAGGGGAGAGCTCTTCCTGGCAGCGATAAGCATATTGGGATGGTTCTTAGAGATCACCACAATGGCATAAGCCCCGACAACCTGGTTCAGCGCGATCCTGACCGCTTCCACCAGGTCCACCTGCTCGTGCACCTGGATATCTTCGATCAGATGGACCAGGGCCTCTGTATCCGTATTGCTGGTGAATTCGTAGCCCCGGTTCATGAGCTCTTTTTTCAGGGTGAGATAATTCTCTATGATCCCGTTGTGGATGATGGCCAGGTTCCGGGACTGGGAATAATGGGGATGGGCGTTGATGTCGTTCGGTTCCCCGTGTGTAGCCCAGCGGGTGTGGGCGATACCGACCGTTCCGCGAAGGTCCTTCTTTTTTGTGAGGTTCTCGAGTTCGGAAACTTTGCCTTTTGTCTTGTAAACTTCCAGGTGATCATTCAGGATAGCGATACCGGCGCTGTCATATCCCCTGTATTCCAGTCGGTACAGGCCTTTCATCAGGATTGGGTAGGCCTCTTTCTCCCCGAGGTATGCAATAATTCCGCACATTTCAGATCAATTTAACCGTGTATAAGTGAGAACAAGCCTGATCCGGTCTTCCGGGATTCCCGGGGCCTGCGGGTCGGTTCCGGCCAGCAGCACCCTGTTGGCATTTACAGCTCCGCCCGACATATAGATCTCCAGCCCGTAATCAGGGTCTTCCGACCGCATCAGGTCCTGGACGGTCATAGTGATCCGGAACCAGTAGCCATGTGCGTTTTTGTCATATGCCCCTCCGAAAAAATCTGTTCCTTCCTGCTGGTCTTCCGATATCACGTACCCCGTACTGTCATCCTTAACCACCAGGATCAGGTTTTTTCCGGGACTTAACACCGGATCGGTTTCGCTGCATTTTAAAAACAACCGTGCTTCATTGAGGGCAATTTTTCCGTCCGCATAATAATTTTTAATATAGGGGAAGCGAAGAAAAGTTTTCACACCCCCCATAGCCTGGATGTAGCAGACCTGTTGTCCGAGCGATGTGTCTTTCTCCATTACCTGTGACTTGAAGGCAGCATCCGCCAGGCTGTAATCGTGGTCGTAATGCTGGAAACGCGCGCAATTGCTGTTAATGACGTAGGCATATGACAATGAATCATCCGTGTCGTTCCTGTAATAAAGCGTCATGGCAGACAGGGTATTGACCAGGTCGAAATAGATGATCTGACCCTGGCTGGAAACGGGTTCGGCAGTTACATACAACCCATAGAAATAATTCTGAAAACTGTCGTTGGTTTCCATGGAATCAGCCGGAGCTTCAAACAGCTTATTGATCAGCTCAGAGGATAATTCTCCCAGGTTCACCCTGAGATGGGGGACCAGGGTATCGGTCCCGACGATAACACTGTCGGTGAAATTCGGGATAAAGGTCTTTTCGGCCAGGAGGGTGGACTTTAAACTGACCGAAGAACTGGAATAGTAATTGGAATCGATGTTGATCTGGCTATCCATTTCATAGACCCTGAGAGTCAGAGGTGAAAGACTGTCTCCATACTGGCCGTCATATAAAAGGGACAGGATGAGGGAGTCGGCCACCGGATTTTCCCCGAATGAAAAAGAGGATTGTGAGAGCCTGAACTGGGTATAAAAACTGGCGGTACTTTTTCCAAAGACGGGGTCCACCATGCTGCCGAACAGGCTCACCGACGTTTCGTCGGTCCGGATGCTATCGGTGAACTGTGAGTAGGCCACCACGGATGTGGTATCGGAATAGATCACGTTCAGCTTGTCACCCGGGGGCTGGATGTTCAGGCCAAGGTTATTATCTTCTTTTTTACAGGAGAATAACACGAATGCCATTATCAGGATCAGGCCTGGGTATAACCAGTCAGTCTTAATTGGGAGTTTCACTGTGTGTCAATGTTTACCGGGTAATCGTTCCGTTAGCGTCAGCGAGAGGAAGTGGTTGCTTCAACCAGTACCTTATCGTAAAAATCCGAATAGGCATCCACGTAAGTGCTTTCATCCTGGTATTCCAGTAAGGGTTTACGTGATTTGGCCAGGAAGTTATTCAAATCAGCATTGATTTGAGGGCTTCCGATGATGACGCCGTCCGAATATTCGACTGCCGCCTTAATCAGGTTAACGTAATTGGTCTTTTTATAGTATGCAAGGTCCTTATTAGTTATGCCGTCGTATTTGATCTTCTTGGTGATATCCGAAGGCATCTCTTCCTGGAATTCATCGTCATAAACCGAGATAACTACCTTGGTATCCGTAAACAGCGGGTTATCCTTATAGGACCGTTTCACGTAGAGTGGCAGGAAACTGGTGAACCAGCCGTGGCAATGGATGATGTCGGGTCCCCATCCCAGTTTCTTCACCGTTTCGAGGACTCCTCTGGCGAAGAAAATCGCCCTTTCGTCGTTATCTTCGAAAAAAGAGCCGGATTTATCATTCAATGTGGCTTTTCTCTGGAAATAATCTTCATTGTCGATGAAGTAGATCTGCATGCGTGCCTGCTGGATGGAGGCGACCTTGATGATCAGGGGATGGTCGGTGTTATCAATGATCAGGTTCATTCCTGAAAGCCGGATCACTTCGTGAAGCTGGTTCCTTCTTTCATTGATGCAGCCATATCTCGGCATAAAAGTTCTGATTTCCCTTCCTTTCTCCTGTATCCCCTGGGGAAGATACCTGCTGATACGTCCGACAGGCGTTTCGTCGAGGTACGGTGTTATATCCTGAGAAACGAAGAGCACCCTCTTTTTTTCCATAGTTGATGGGTTGCGTTTTGATAAAGAAATGCAAAGGTAGTTAAAATTAAGTAATTAATCAATTTTACAATTCGGGATTGTCTCCCGGTAACTCTTCCTTCAGCTCTTCGGAAAGTTTTTGTTCAGGCGAAGGGGTTTCTTTGCGAAAGAATTTTTTCTGGAAGATGATCAGGGTGATAACACCGACCGAGATGGCGGAATCGGCGATGTTAAAAACAGGGCGGAAAAAGATGAATTGCTGTCCGCCACGGATAGGCATCCATTCCGGCAGCCTGGCATCGATGACCGGGAAATAGAGCATATCCACCACTTTGCCATGCAGGAAGGAACTGTATCCTCCTTCCGGCGGGAAGATCGTGGCCACGGTATGATAACTGCTCGCGCTGAATATGAGGCCATAGAATGCACTGTCGATGATATTGCCCAGTGCCCCGGCCATGATCAGTGAAAATGTGACGATGAGCCCCTGGTGGGCATTTCTCTTTTGAAGGCGGCGAATATAAAATCCAATTATGATGACCGCGATGATCCGGAAAAGGCTCAGGATCAGTTTGCCGGCCTGGCCACCGAAGGTGATGCCAAAGGCCATGCCTTCATTTTCAGTGAAATGCAGGATAAACCAGTTGCCCAGCACATGGATCTCTTCGCCAAGGGTCATTGAGGTCTTGATCCAGATTTTCAGGATCTGATCCAGGACCAAAATGACTAAGACTATGAGGAAGGGCTTTTTCAAATTTTGGGGACCTGTTTCAACTTGGCTTCGATGCTCAGGGTAGCATGAGGCACGCTTTTCAGCCTGTCCTTTGAAATCAGTTTGCCGGTGACCCTGCAGATCCCATAGGTTTTGTTTTCTATACGCAACAGGGCATTCTCCAGGTTGTTGATGAATTTTTGCTGACGCGATGCAAGGCGGCTGTTCTCTTCTTTCGACATCACCTGGTAACCTTCTTCAAGGATCTTGAATGTCGGCGATGTGTCATCAGTACCATGCTCACCGTCAAGCGTGTAGGCCTCCATCAGCATCTTCAGGTCCTCCTTGGCTTTCTCAAGCTTGGTAATGATGATCTGCTTGAATTCCTCAAGTTCCTCGTCAGAGTACCTGGTCTTTTCTGTCACTTCGATTTTTTGCTTTTTCGGGTCTGTCATGGCTCGAAATATTAAAGGATTAACAATTATGAAATCTAGACAAGCCTTTCTACCCGGATGCCGGTGCTGAACTCTTCGGTCAGATCGACGGAAATCCTGTGTACCGCTTCGATTTTATCAACAAAATCAAGGGACTCGGCTAAAATTTCGGCGCAAATATATGAAAAATTGTTCACTATGGCGGTTTCAAGGTATTCCATTTTTTCTACCTGCACCCGGATCCGGTCGGTTACCTCATAATCGCGGTCCTTCCGGATGTTCTGGATACGGTTGATGAGTTCCCTGGCCAGGCCTTCCTGTTTCAGTTCATCGGTGATATGAACGTCCAGGGCAACGGTCAGATTGCCTGCGGAGGATATCAGCCAGCCGGGGATATCCTCGGTCGTGATCTCTACGTCATTCAGGGTGATTTCCACGTTCTCCCCTTCCACCGTCATCTTAAAGACCTCCTCGTCTTCAAGATGCCTGATCTGGTCTTGAGTGAAGGCTGAAACAGCGGCAGCTATCGGTTTCATCAGTTTGCCGAACCGCGGACCCAGCGTTTTAAAGTTGGGCTTGATCTTCTTGACCAGGATACCGGCCGTTTCGGTCAGATATTCGATCTCCTTCACGTTCACCTCGGTCAGGATGAGATTCTCAACGGCCTTTAGCTGGGATTTATTATGTTCGTTGAGAATAGGTATCATCACCTTGTTCAGGGGCTGGCGCACACGGATGTTCGAACGTTTGCGCAGCGAAAGGACCATGGAGGAGATCTTCTGCGCCAGTTCCATGCGTTCCTCCAGGTCAAGATCGATCATGCTTTCATCGGCCATCGGGAAATCGGTCAGGTGCACGGAGTCGGATTTTATTCTTCCGGTACTGCCGTTCAGGTCGATGAATAGCCTCTCCATGAAGAACGGGGCGATGGGGGAAGCGAGTTGGGCCACAACCTCCAGGCAGCGGTACAGCGTCTGGTAAGCGGCGATCTTGTCTGCGGTATATTCCCCTTTCCAGAAACGTCGGCGTGACAGTCTTACGTACCAGTTGGAGAGGTGATCGATGACGAAATCCTGGACGGCGCGACCGGCCTTGGTCGGCTCAAAATCATCGTAGTAGCTCTCCACCTTCCGGATCAGCGAATTCAGTTCCGACAGGATCCACCGGTCTATCTCAGGGCGTTTCTCAAACGGGATTTCTGCTTCGGAATAGGTGAATCCGTCGATATTGGCGTAAAGGGCAAAGAAAGCATAAGTATTGTAGAGTGTTCCGAAGAATTTGCGCTGTACTTCTGTAATGCCTTCCAGGTCGAACTTAAGATTGTCCCAGGGTTGCGAATTGGTCATCATGTACCAGCGGGTGGCATCCGGACCGTATTGCTCAATGGTGGTGAACGGATCCACGGCATTGCCCAGGCGCTTCGACATCTTGTTGCCGTCTTTGTCGAGCACCAGGCCATTGGATACGCATGCCTTGTAACTGACACTGTCAAAGAGCATTACAGCAATGGCATGCAGGGTGAAAAACCAGCCTCGGGTTTGGTCCACACCTTCGGCGATGAAGTCGGCCGGGAAGTAATGTTGCAGTTCTTTATTCTCGAATGGATAGTGGAACTGGGCGTAGGGCATGGCGCCCGAGTCGAACCATACGTCGATGAGGTCGGTTTCGCGGGTCATCTTTTTGCCGGAGGGCGAGACGAGGAAGATGTCGTCCACATAAGGCCGGTGCAGGTCGAACGTGTCGTAGTTCGCATCCGAGTTGTCGCCGGGGATGTATTGCTCCAGCGGGTTCTTCTTCATATAGCCGGCTTTGAGGGCCTTTTCGATCTCTTCTTTGAGCTGTGTCACCGATCCCACACAGAGGAATTCGCTGCGGTCTTCCGTTACCCAGATCGGCAGCGGCGTACCCCAGTAGCGGGAGCGGGAGAGGTTCCAGTCCACCAGGTTCTCCAGCCAGTTGCCGAAGCGGCCAATGCCGGTGGATACCGGTTTCCAGTCGATCGTTTTGTTGTGCTCGATCATTTTGTCGCGGAAGGCCGTGGTCCGGATGAACCACGAATCCAGCGGGTAGTAGAGGATCGGCTTGTCGGTCCGCCAGCAGTGCGGGTAAGAATGTTCGTATTTTTCGGTTTTGAAGGCCCGGTTCTCGCGTTTCAGCTTCACGATGATGTCGATGTCCACGCTGTCGTCGGTTCCAGGGGTGAATTTGGGATCGTATTCCGGTTTCACATAGCGGCCGGCGAATTCGCCCATCTCTTCGGTGAACCTGCCGTGCTTGTCCACCAGGGTCAATGAACCGATGCCGTTCTCTTTGGCTACTTTGAAGTCGTCGGCTCCGAAACTCGGTGCGATGTGCACGATGCCGGCGCCATCCTCGGTCGTCACGAAGTCGCCCTGTACCACTTTGAAAGCGTCGCCGGTTTCGGGCTGTGCGTAGGGCAGGAGTTGTTCATATCGCAACCCGGCGAGTTTGCTTCCCTTGAAGGAGTCGAGTACCTGGAAGGGGATGGCTTTATGGCCGGCCTCGTACTCGTCCATTTTCAGCCCGGCATTCTTCTCCGGGAAGAAGTTATGGAGGAGGTCCTTGGCCAGGATCACGGTGATAGGCTGGCTGGTGTAGGGGTTGTAGGATTTTACCCGGACGTAGTCGATGTCTTTTCCTACGGCCAGGGCGGTATTGGAGGGCAGGGTCCACGGGGTGGTTGTCCAGGCAAGGAAGAAGACATCGCCGAAAGCGTCTTTGAAGAGGAATTCGGAATGGTCATCCCTCACCACCTTGAACTGGGCGGTGACGGTCTGGTCCTTCACTTCCTTGTAGGCGCCGGGGAGGTTCAGCTCGTGCGAACTGAGACCGGTGCCGGCCGCAGGGGAATAGGGCTGGATGGTATAGCCTTCGTATAGCAGGCCCTTGTCGTAGAGCTGCTTCAGCAGCCACCAGACCGACTCGATGTATTTGTTCTCAAACGTGATGTACGGATCGTCCAGGTCCACCCAGTAGCCCATCTTAATGGTCAGGTCGTCCCATAGGTCCTTGTATTTCATCACCTCCTGCTTGCAGGTGCGGTTGTATTCCTCAACGGAGATGGTCTTGCCGATATCTTCCTTGGTGATGCCGAGTGTCTGTTCCACGCCGATCTCAACGGGCAGGCCATGGGTATCCCAGCCGGCTTTGCGTTCCACGAGGAATCCCTTCAGCGTCTTGTAGCGGCAGAAAATATCCTTGATAGCCCTGGCCATGACATGGTGGATGCCCGGTTTGCCGTTGGCGGAAGGCGGGCCTTCATAAAATACAAATTCCTGATGGCCGTCGCGGATATGGAGGCTTTTCTCAAAGGTCTGGTGTTGTTTCCAGTACTCATTGATCTCCTTGCCGATACGGGTCAGGTCAAGTTCCTTATACTCTTTGTATTTGCGTTTCATCCTGTGTGGAATTGCAATTTTTTAAAAATGAGGGTGCAAAGGTAGGAAAAAGTTCGCAGTTCGCAGTCGGCAGTTCGCAGTTCGTACAGGCGGAGGACCATTCATTTTCAACCACCGTCCATCAACTGCGAACTGCCAACTGCCAACTGCGAACTGCCAACTGCGAACTGCCAACTGCGAACTGCCAACTGC
>CAZUDV010000024.1:0-22077 GCA_964619555.1 uncultured Bacteroidales bacterium
TGCTTCTTAACAGTATTGAAAAAGTGTAAAATATGTTGTGCTATATAACAACTAACCACTAACCACTAACCACTAAACACTCTCCAGTATAAGCTTTCCTCCCTGGTATACGATGAATGCCATGAGCCACGCTAATGCAGTGGTATAGAACGCCAGGAATGCAGACCATTTCCATCGGCCTGACTCCTTCTTAACAGCGGCAATGACAGCTATACAGGGGAAGTAGATCAGAATGAAAACCATCAGAGCAAAAGCCACCAATGGAGTATACACCGGTTTGCCGGCCCTGGGCCCGGAATGATGTTCCTGTGCCTGTAGGTTCCGGATCAATCCACCGGTTGAATTTTCGATATCAGAATGATACAATACCCCCATGGTGCTGACCACCACTTCTTTTGCCGCCGATCCGGCCAGAAGGCTTACCCCCATCCGCCAGTCAAATCCGAGCGGATAAATGAATGGCTCGATCAGCTTACCTATCCGGCCGATTAATGATTGTTCCTGGTGCTCCTGCATCATGGCAACCCGGATGTTGCGAATAAGTGAATCCCTTTCCATGATCATGTTTTCTTTCAGCCTGATATCTTCCGGCGGCAACATTTCCAGCCGGCTTTCGTAATCCGTTTCGAACTGAAGGATGACACTTTCATAGTACTCCCTTTTTTCATTCTGCCTGGGAAAATATCCCAGTGCCCAGATCACAACCGATGCCACCAAGATAATGGTTCCCATCTTTTTAAGATACTGCACTCCTTTGAACCAGGTATGCCTGGCAATGGACTTGACCGTTGGCATGCGGTAAGGCGGCAGTTCCATGACAAACGGGACTTCCTGGGCACGGAACAGTGTCTTCTTAAAAATGAAGGCCATGATGACTGCCAGTAAGATGCCTAGCAGGTAAAGCGAAAATAATATAGCACCTTTGAAACTGACAAAGAATGCGCTGATGAGGAGAATATATACGGGATACCTTGCACTGCACGACATGAAAGGTATGATCAGCATGGTTACCATCCGGTCGCTTTTGCTTTCGATGGTCCGGGTAGCCATTATGGCCGGAACATTGCATCCGAAACCCATCAATAACGGGATGAACGATTTGCCATGAAGCCCAATACGGTGCATCAGCTTGTCAACTATGAATGCCACACGTGCCATGTATCCGGTGTCTTCCATCACTGAAATAAAAAGAAAGAGGATCAGGATATTCGGCAGGAAAACGATCACTCCACCAACGCCTCCGATCACTCCATCTATCAGCAAATCATTGATCATACCTTCCGGGATCATCATGTTTACCAGGTCACCGATCCATGCTACCACCATTTCGATTCCCATAACCGGATACTCTCCCAGGAAAAAAGTAGCTTCGAACATCAGCCACATCATCAGGATAAAGATGGGATAGCCCATAAATTTACCTGTCAGGGCCTGGTCGATGAGTTGGGAAACGGTGCGCCTGGGTCGTGAACCGGGCTTATAGGTCTCCTTCAGTGCACCCTCGATAAACCCATACCGGGCATTCGCTACCTGTGACTCCGTATCATCCCGGTGTGAACTCTCCAGCTTGTTAATTTCCCTCGTTACTTCCTTTTGAAGTTTTTCACATGCCGGAATAGCGTGGAGCGAGTTTTCTGTCTCCCGGTCCTTTTCCAGTAATTTGATCGCCAGATAGCGGGCCGGGACCTCTCCTTCTGATCCGGTACATGCTGTGATCATTGACTGGATGCGATGAATGGCCATTTCAAGGTCGATCCCGTAATTGATTTGCACCTGCCTGATTTCCACAGCTTTATCTTCGTGAACTTCAATGACTTTCCGGAACAATTCCTTTGTGCCTTTGCCTTTGGATGCTATGGTTGGGATGAAGGGGATGCCGATCATTTTGCCCAAATGGTCGTAATCGAAATCGTCCCCTTTTAATTTCAGCTCGTCAAACATATTTAGAGCGATCACAACCTTAATACCCATATCGATCAGCTGGGAGGTCAGATACAGGTTCCTTTCCAGGTTGGAGGCATCGACGACGTTTATGACAACATCAGGACGGCGGTCGAACAAATGCTGCCTGACGAATAACTCTTCCGGGCTGTAGTCAGTGAGGGAATAAGTGCCGGGGAGGTCGGTGACCCGGATGGAATAGCCATCGGTTCTGATCTCCGCAGTTTTCGAGTCGACGGTAACACCCGCATAATTACCGGTGTGTTCCCTGGAACGGGATGCGTGATTGAAGAGGCTGGTTTTCCCACAATTGGGATTGCCGATCAGTGCCACCTCTATGGTTCCGGGTTTACGTTCTTTCTTTGCGAGAAATCGCGGGATTTCGGTTATTCCATAATAGGTAGTTTCTTTCTTTAATCCAGCAGCTTCCTGTTCAGAGATCACGTCAATATTTTCTGCTTCTTCCAGTCTGAGTGAGACCTCGGAATCCAGTATGCGGTATTCGACCGGATCCTGCAGGGGGGCGGCTTTGATAACCGTAACCACCTTCCCCCTTACAAACCCCATCTCAATGATCCGCTTACGAAACTCTCCCTTTCCCCTGATCCTGAGTATAACCCCCTTTTCTCCTTCCTTTAACTGCCGCAGCGTTTTCATTAATTTAGATTAAATCCAGATAACGGGGCAAAGATACTGTTAAAGCCTTCAGTAATACAGGAGGGGCATTCTAAATTTTGTCTAAATAAGAAGGGAGGGGTCGTCAGTTGTTATGCACTTGTCGTTAGTTGTGAGGATAGGGACAGGTTAAAAACGAAGGCCGGAACTTAGAAAACTTCCAGGATTTTCTCTTTCTTGCCCCTGAATTCGAAGGTGTCGCCGGCTTTTTTCCCGTCGATCGCATTATAGAAAGGGACCAGGGCAGAGATCACGAAATATTCATCATTGTCAACCGTAATTTTGCCGAGCCCTGTGGCGATGAAGATCTTCTGGGTTTCCGTGAATACTACGGCACCGAAACGGACTTCTTTATAGGTCCTGGTCATATCTATCCTGCGGAGGATATCAACCTGTTCCTGGATCTTTTGCAATTGCTGGGCAAACATATCGCGTTTGCTCATCATCTGGTTCCTGTAAGAGTCATAGAGATCTTTCGGGAGGCCGTACTCTTCAGCGCTGTCAGCCACCTCTTCCATCACCACTTTTAAATTCTGCATGACCTTGTTTTGCTGCTCAAAGCAAGCCTCCAGCACTTTCTGCTTCAGTTTAAGACGATCCATTATGGTTCAGTTATTTAAAAAAATAAAATCTTCACGTATGAGGTTTACGAAAAGATTACAGGGAAAAATTGTACTTTCAAAATCTTTTACGAAGATACAAATATTTCCATAAAAATGAATGCCGAAAAAGAAAATATGAAACAACCTGAAGTATCGGTGAGTGTATTGGAGTTGATTCGGGTAGCTCATGAATACTGTATTTTTGCCGAGAATGCCGATGAAAAAACCCGGGACGAGATCCAGGATTTTTTCAGAAAGATTGGCCCGTTGCTCTATCTGAAAGGTGCATTGCTGCCATTTGTGGAACCGGAATATCCCGAAGCCAATGAAAGGTTTGTGACGGAAGAGGAGTGGCAGGGGATCTTTAATGAATTCCGTTCTGTTTTGGTAGAGGCGGATGAATTCTACCGGGTGGATTATGAGTACGGTGTGGAATATGAAGCGATCAAAGCCAGCCTTTCCGAGAACTTCGCCGACATTTACCAGGACCTGAAGGATTTCCTGCTTCTTTATCAGAAGAATACCCGTGATGCCCGCCAGAATGCCGTACATGAATGCCGGGTGTTATTTGAAGCCCGCTGGGGGCTCAAGATCCTTGAGAACACCAGATATATCCATTACCTGATAAATAAGGACCGGCTCGATACTGACATCACTACAACCTTGTGACCCTCCTCTTAACATCTGATCACAATAGTATCGTTGCATAACAACTTTATAACCACTGCATTACCACCATATAACCACGGTATCACCACCGTATCAACCTTCTCTCCCCCTCCAGCTTCTGAATTTCCGACACTTCCTGGGATACCTCGATCACGCCGCGGTAAGTGCCTTCTGCATCCCTGACCGCGTAATATTCGATCAGGACGAGCTCTCCTTTCATCCTGATCCAGAAACTGGCTTTATTTTCTTTACCGGACCGAAAGGCTTCCACAATCTCTTCCACGACATGGACGCTTTCCGGAGGATGGCAGTTTCTGACATCCCGTCCGATCACGGAATTGGATCGCGGGAATATCCTTTTCTTCGGCGTGGAGAAATATTTCACCTTATTATTCTCATCGACATACGTTATATCTACGGGTAAATGGTTGAAGATCAAACGAATTCTCTCCACATCCAGGCTTCCGGAGTTCAGGTCCACATCTCCTTTTCCCCTTTGATCGAAAACTACCCCGCCTGGACCGGAAAATGAAAGTCCGGGGTTATAATAGGGAAATCCTAATTCCAGGCTCTCATTCAGAAGTGAATCGAGCAGGCCGGGAGGAAGTGTTTCCGCTGCATACGGGAACAGGATAGCCTCTTCCCTGAATTTAATGGCGTACATGTTGAAATACACCCTTCCGATCAGCCTGTTGAAATCCCGTATTTCGAATGAAGTACCGGTCAGCATCCCGATCAGCCGGCCCAGGTCCTTCCGTATATCGTCGTGAAACGACCACATAACCCCCAGGCAACGGAAATTCGGCCAATGTTGTTCGAGCACCGGAAACAGGACATTCTCCTTGATCACATAATACTGGCTAAACCTCAACAGATCTTCCAGTGACGATTTAATTTCGTTGATGAGCGATAGATCGCCGGAGGAAAAATTGAGCTGTTGGATGGAAGGTCTCAGGGTCTTGAGTTTTTTGTCAAGCTCAGCATTATTCCGGAAGCAGATATCGGCGAATGATCCGGGAGCGGGCTCCATCTGCGGATAAGCCCTGATGGCTTTGTGCAATTGGTTCAGGAACTTGTTGATGCCCGTTTTCAGTTCTTCCATCGGTATTCCCTCTTTAACCAGTTCATCGACCACAAAAATGACATCCGACGGGATGATGCGGGTCAGTAGCTGCTCCGCATGGCGGATAGCCCCGACCGGATCTTTCTTCTCCACGATCGCATGGAAAAGATTCACCAGACCGCCGATCCTGGTTTCCCTGTTCTGGCTTGATACCGCCCGATCCCCGTTAATCTTCGAATATCTGACTTCGTCCCAGATCTTTCCATTTTTGAGGACAGCCTTTTTAAACACGCCATCTCTTTCGTATCCGCATTTTTCCAAAACCTTCATGGAAGCGGGGTTGTATTCGAACACACCTGTATGGATCCTCATCAGTCCAAGTTCCCTGAAGCCGAATTCAGTCATCAGTCTGACCGCTTCGGTGGCTATTCCTTTGCCCCAGTATGGTTCCCCAATAAAATAACCTATTTCTGCGGTCATCCGGTATGCGTCAGCACATCTGTGAAGGCCAATGTTTCCGACATATTCCCCGTTCCATTCAATGGCAAAGACAGTTGCGGGGACACGGGAATTGACGGTTTTAATGAATTTTTCAGCATCCGCGAGTGTATATGGATGGGGGAAAGCATCCCGCAGGTTCCGGCTGATATTTTCATTATTAGCCAGTTCAGCCAGCCTGGGCGCATCGTCCGGTTCGAAAGGGCGCAGAGTTACCATAATTAAATAGTCCAAAATTCGGGAAATTATTCTTCATTCTGAGTGGAGAATGATAAATAATACTGCCGGTCGGGTTCAGTCCTCCCCGCCGGCATCTTAAAACTGAAAAGGCTGCCTCGCGGGCAGCCTTTTCGTATCAGGTATTTATCCATTTATTGCACGTATTCGTACCCCATGATCTGGGTGTCATTCCAGGTGGTCATGTTCTTTTCGACCATTTTGTCATAGATCATGGCATTGGTGCCGAACAGGATGGATTGGGCATTATAGCCGAGCAGTCTCAGGTAAGCCGCCAGGAAAGCACTGGTCTGGCCGGTGTAGCAGTAAACGGCAATGGTCTTGTCAGCCGGTATGGTTTTGAGGTCGGCAGACAGTTTCATAGATGCTTTAGGGGTGTACTGGACCGCGCCAGGAATATGTCCCGGATCGGCATACTGGTCAGCCGGCCAGTAATTGACAATGTAATAACCGGAAAGATTGCCGAAAACTGTCTGGTTAGTAACGGTTGCGGGAGTGAAACCTTCGGTGAGAAGAATCTCGACCCTGGCCTCCAGGATGTCCTGCCCGTTGTCAAACCCGGTGTTTAAAACCGGCATTTCACCAATTGGACCCTTTTCGGTGGCTATCGTTGAAAACTGAGAAGCGTAAGCATTTCCGTTAGCAATGGCGGTATTCCATTTTGAAGCGAAATCAGCGTGCCAGGAGCACATTCCGAATTTCATCGAAAATACTTTATCGTATCCCATGAGTCTGAGCAGTGAAGTGGCATAACCTGAGGTCTGGCCGGTGTAGCAAACAATTGCCACCTTGGTATACCCTGCCAGGTCCACTCCCTCTATGTGGGTCAGAATGTCCTTCAGGGCCACATTATGGGCATTGGCGATATGGCCCAGGTTGAAATCGTCGGCTGACCGGATATCAATGATATAAACCTGGCCGGTTTCGTTCAGGGTCTTGACTTCAGAGGCCGCGATGATCGTAGGCATATCGGTGTTCACAAAGTCCTTTCCCAGGGGAGAATCCGTGGATTCGAGGTATTCAGCCAGCAATAGCGACTCATTGATAGCTGATTCATCGTCGTTGCAGGAGGTAATGAATAGAGCGCTGAAAAGTACGCCCAGCAATAAAAACTTGATTTTTGACATAGTGTTCGATTTATTTAGTTAAACATTCTTCTTTTCTGTTTCGGATCAATGTATGAGACAATACGGCTAATTCATCCTTTCAAACCAGGATTCCGGCAGTTTCCCGTCGACAGTAATACCAGTGGAGGCATTCAGCTCCCATTCGAGCAGGTCATCCTGGAACAGGTACAATTCCTTATTGACCAGGGTCCCGTTCTCATTCCTGATATGACAGTTGGAGGAGCAGGCCCGGCCCTGGGTGACCATAGTCCGTTTTGTCCATCTGAGGATATTGTGAGGGGAGGTGTAATTATAGGTCGGGAATGCATTGAAATGGGCATATTGTTCCACTCCGTATTCTTTCCAGTTATCCGGAGCGGCAAGTGTACGGCGGACAAGCGTGAAAGGGAATCCCTGTTTGATATCCGGAATCGGATTGGCGGCGATTTTATAACTCATATAGGATGGGATCCTTGCGCCTTCTCCATGGATATGGCAGCTTCCGCAATTGTTATAATCCTGGGAATGGCACACATGGCAGGTGAAATCATCCATATGGAAGGAATGGAAACTATTGCTGGCGCCTATGCCTGTATGGCAATCTTCACATTCCGGCAGCCTGGCATAGGCATATCTTTGTTCCACGGGGTTGCCATCGCCGTGAAGTTCAGCACCGTTATGACAATCCACGCATTTGAACTGGGTCATGGTCAGGTGGGCGTCAGGCGATGTTCCGGAAGCGACACCAAGGTAGGCATGACCACCTCTCGAAACATGGCATGCTACGCAAACGGTCACCATATCGGGAGTTTTGGCGAAAGCATGACCGGCGGATAATCCCCCGCCGGCTATCGGAGGTCTTACGATATGACAGTTCCCGCAGGTGCCATGACAGGTGGCACAGTTGCGGTTGTAACCTTCAATCTGATGCTCGGGAAGTTGGTCGAACTCGTCCGGACCGCTCAATCCGCTGCGGATGGCCACTTTTCGTTTCTGCCCGGTGCCATTGTGGAGGCTGGTCTTAAAATCATCCACGATCGACTGATGGCATGAGGCACATTTATCATCGGCCGCTACGGAAGGATGGGCAATGAAATCTCCGGAGTGGGCAGCGGCCTTGTCGGCGGTGTTATCAATCCCGTTATGGCAACCCACACAACCGATATCATAATGACCGGATGCTTTAAATGCCTCGAATCCATCACCTCCCATATATACCCGGTCATATGGCTCGTAATGAGGCGCTTCGCCGCCGCAACCGCCGACTGGAGCCGCTGTATCCGGGGTGTAAACAGCCTGGAGATGAGCATAATTGGTGTGACACCCTTCGCAGGAAGCGACATTGTCCGAGTCGGGATTGTCATTTTTGTCGCAGGAAGCCAGGAACATTAGCGGTATCCCCAACAAGAACAGAAAAAGAGATGTTTGATAAGCGAAATTCTTCATGATCGCAATGATTTATATCCTTTGCAAAGATGGAGGTTAATGGACTATTGTTAATTTTTTAGCAATGCAAGTAAATCGTTCTTCTGTATGTGATTTCTCACGTAAATTGTTGATTTAAATCAATGGTACATATGATTATTATTGTATTTTTGCTCCATCAGACTAAACTATGGCTAACCCGTCCTTTATTGCTACAAGCTGTACTATTCATTCACATCAATGCCGGTGCTTCGAGACTTTATCCGCTGAAGAAACGGCGTTTCTTGACGCAAATTCTGTTGTCGTAAGGTATAAGAAACGGGAGATCATATGCAAGCAGGGCAGTTTTGTTTCGCATGTGATTTACGTAAAGGACGGACTTGCCAAAGTATTCCTGGATGATGGCAGGAATTCCCTGGTCCTGAAACTGATCCCAAGCGGCAACCTGCTGGGGCTTACGTCACTCTCCGAAGATTTCAATACCTACCAGTATTCAGCCATGGCTTATATCGACTCTGAAGTAAAGCAGATCGATATTAAAGCCTTCCGCACCCTGTTGCAGAAAAATGCGCGTTTTGCAAAGGAAATCATCGATGTGCTCAGCTCCAACAGCGTGCAGATCTACAACCGCTTTTTCTGCCTTACCCATAAGCAGGCTTATGGACGTTTGGCCGATATCATCCTATGCCTGTCTGACCGGATTTTCAAAACCCCTGAATTCGAATTGCCGCTATCCAGAAAAGATCTCGCAGAGTTATCCGGCATGAGCCAGGAAACGGTCGTCAGGATGTTGAAGAAATTTCACGACGACGGATTGATCCAGGTTGATGGCAAGACCTTTACCGTTCTGGATTACGAAAAACTTCAGATGATCAGCGTAAAGGGGTGACTCCTCACTTTCCATTTATTTTGTTAATTATTTCATAAATATTTGATTTAAGGAATCTTAGGGTTATATATTTATATCTAATTATAACCAATTTAATTTATCCACCCCAAGTCTTATCAAATTATGAAAAAGTATTTTATTTTGCTAATCTGTGGAATAGCGCAGTTTAGCTGTACCCATCAGGAACCATCCAAATCAAATTCCGAATCGAAAGCTTCTCCTATCTTTACAAAATCAGAAATGGCTGACATTAAATACATTGAGATTGGAAAAAGAGCGATTGAAGCCTACTCAAAAGGAGACATCGATGCCTGGATGTCAATGTTTGCAGATACCGCCGTGTATGAATGGAACAATTTGGATAAAATTACCGGTATCGTGGAAATTGATAACTTCTGGCGTAACCGGAGGTTTGAAATAACAGATACTATTATTTTCAGCGGGGAAATCTTTTTGCCAGTCAAAGTGAACCAGCCCCAGGGAGGGGAATTGCCCGGCAATTATCTGCTTAGCTGGTATTATATTGATGTTACGTACAATAATGGCGCAAAAATATTCCAGGCCGTACACACAGTGTACCATTTCAATGCTCATGATAAGGTGGACCGTGTTTTGCAATTCCTGGACCGTGAACTCATCAACAAGGCACTTGCCCAAAACTAACTTTGTCAACCAGGAAAACTAAGCCAGATTCATTTCTGAAATAATCCTTTTCACCCTTGAATCCAGTTCGTTGATTGTAGTTTCAAATTTGTCCCGGGAAGATAGGAGAGCTTTGACCCCGAAGTAGAATTTGATCTTTGGCTCGGTGCCACTGGGCCGGACGCTGATCTTGCTGCCGTCTTCAAGGAAAAACTGCAGTACGTTGGATTTCGGAAGATCGATCGGGAATTCCCTTCCTGCCTTCAGATCTTTCGCTACCCGGAGCTGATAGTCCTTGATCATGACCACTTTCGATCCGTTGATGGTCTCTGGAGGAGCGTTCCGGTAATCGTCCATCATCTTTTTGATCTCCTCGCTGCCGGACTTGCCCTTGCGCACCACTGAAATGAGGCTTTCCCTGTAAAGTCCGAATTCCAGGTAAATGTCGATTAGTAATTCGTATAGCGACTGACCTTTTTCAGCCGCCCAGGCCGCCGTCTCCGCCACCATGGCACAGGCGCTGATGGCGTCCTTATCGCGGACAAAGTCCCCGATCATGAATCCGTAGCTCTCTTCTCCTCCTCCGATGAAGACCTTCTTGCTTTCGTTAAGCCGGATGACTTCTGCAATCCACTTGAAGCCAGTCAGGACGTCATAGCACTCCACGCCGAATTTGTCGGCCATATCCTTCAGTATCTCCGAGGTGACAATGGTCTTGACAATGTACTCATTACCTGTCAGTTTTTGATTCTCTTTCCATTTCACCAGGAGATAATAGGTCAGGATGGCGGCGGTCTGGTTGCCGTTTAGCAGTGTGAAATTTCCATCCAGTCCCCTGACGGCAATGCCCACTCTGTCCGCATCGGGATCGGTGGCCATGACCAGGTCGGCCCCTTCCCGGTTGGCCTGTTCGATGGCCATGGCCAGGGCGGCGGGTTCTTCCGGGTTGGGAGATTTGACGGTGGGGAAATTTCCGTCGGCAACCGCCTGTGCTTCCACCATCGTTACCTGGTGAAAACCATATTGTTTCAGGCAGGCCGGGACCAGTTCCCCGCCGGTGCCATGCAGGGGTGTGTAGACGATCTTCAGATCATTATGTTTTTTAATGGCATCCGGCGACAAGGATAATTGATGCACTTTCTCCAGGTATGCCTGATCGATTTCACCGCCGATCATTTTAATCAGGTTGCCATCGCCCGAGAACCTGACCTCTGAAACTGATGTGATTTTCTGCACCTCCGCGATCACATTCTTATCGTGCGGCGGGATCAGCTGGCTCCCGTCATCCCAGTAGGCCTTGTAACCATTGTATTCCGGCGGATTATGGGAAGCCGTGATCACAATACCGCTCTGGCAGCCCAGGTGCCGTATGGCGAATGACAGTTCCGGAGTGGGACGCAGCGATTTGAAAAGATAAACCCGGATCCCGTTAGCGCTGAAAACTTCAGCGGTGATCCGGGCAAAATAGGGACTGTTGTTCCGGGAATCGTGTGCGATGACAACGCTTATCCCTTCTTTTTCCGGAAATATTTTTTTCAGGTAATTCGCCAGGCCTTGGGTAGCCATGCCGACGGTGTATTTGTTCATCCGGTTGGTGCCCACTCCCATGACTCCCCTGAGGCCGCCGGTGCCAAATTCCAGGTCCTGGTAGAAGGAATCCACCAGCTCCTGCGGATTGTGATCCATTAAATCCCGCACCTGTTTCCTGGTGTCAGCATCGAATTCATCGGTCAGCCAGGCATTGGCCCTGTTGAGTATTCTTTGATCGGTCATATTTTTCTTTTTTTCAACTGAATCGTTTCATCACCAATTAATTTCTGTTTGCATCAGTTTCACTGAAGTTATTATCGATTCGACTTCATTGACACGATGCATTCCTTCAAACTTTCTTTCCACCCCGGGATACTGATCCCAAATTTACTTTTGATCAATGATTTATCAAGGGCGCTATAAGCAGGCCTGGGAGCGGGCAGGGGGTATCCGGTGGATGATATCGGATTTATTTCGCACGGAATCCCGGCCAACTCCACGATAGATACCGCAAATTCGTACCAGCTGCAGATTCCTTCGTTGGAATAATGCAAGATATTCAGGTCGTTTTGTGCCATGGCTCCCGGAAGGATCTCCAGGATCGCCTTAGCCAGATCGCGGGCATAGGTCGGATTGCCGTACTGGTCGGATATAACCTTCAGTGGATTGCCTTCTTCAGCCTTTTTCATTATTGTTTTGACGAAGTTGTTCCCATAAGACGAATACAACCAGGACGTGCGGATGATCAGGCCGGGATTTAAGCAATCCATCATTGCTTCTTCGCCGGCAAGCTTTGAATGCCCGTAAACCGACTGCGGGTTCGTCGGGTCATCTTCCCGGTAAGGCCTTTCACTCCTTCCATCAAAAACGTAATCCGTGGAGATGTGAATGAGATAACTGTCGTAATGATTGCACATGGTGACCAGGCTTTTGACCACATCCCGGTTCACTTTCATGGCTCCGACCGGATCATTTTCAGCTTTATCGACGGCCGTATAAGCCGCACAATTAATGACCACATCGAATCCATGGTGATCGAAGTAGTCATGAAGTGCATTTTCGTCGGTCAGGTCCAGTTCAGGAAGATCTGTGAAGGTCATGCCGAAATGTGCAAATTCCGGAGCCAGGGCTTTCAATTCGTTGCCAAGCTGGCCGTTTCCTCCGGTAACCAGAATCCTTATCATATGCAATCAACGAGGGGTCCTAAATAATTTCACGGAAGTAAGCTATGGTCTTTTCCAGTCCTTCATCAAGTTGCACCTTTGGTTCCCAGTCCAGCACCTTTTTAGCGAGTGTGATATCCGGCTGGCGCTGCATCGGATCATCTTCGGGCAGGGGCCGGTAGACCAGCCTGGAGCTGGAACCGGTCAGGCGGATGACCTTTTCGGCCAGTTCCAGGATCCTGAATTCACCCGGATTTCCGACATTCACCGGCCCGATGAAATCTTCCCCGGTCTGCATCAGCCGGACCATTCCCTCCAGGAGGTCGTCGACATAACAAAAGCTGCGGGTCTGGCTTCCATCGCCATATATTGTAATATCCTCATTTTTAAGCGCCTGGACGATAAAATTCGAGACTACCCGCCCGTCATTCGGATGCATCCGGGGCCCATAGGTGTTGAATATCCGCATGATCTTGATCCGGACTTTGTTCTGGATATGGTAATTCATGAAGAGCGCTTCAGCGCAGCGCTTGCCTTCGTCGTAACAGGCCCGGGAGCCGATTGGATTGACGTGGCCCCAGTAGGATTCGGTCTGGGGGTGGACCTCCGGGTCGCCATAGACTTCCGATGTGGAAGCCTGGAGGATCCTGGCCCTGATCCGTTTGGCCAGCCCGAGCATGTTGATGGCCCCCATGACGGAAGTCTTAATGGTTTTGATGGGATTGAACTGGTAATGGATAGGGGAGGCGGGACAGGCCAGGTTGTATATTTCATCGACTTCGATATAGAACGGCTGGGTAATATCGTGACGTATGACTTCGAAATAGGGATTTCCGATCAGTTTTTCGATATTTCGTTTATCCCCGGTGAAATAATTATCCACACAGATGACATCATTGCCTTGAGCCAGAAGCTTCTCACAAAGGTGGGAGCCCAGGAAGCCCGCACCGCCGGTGACCAGAATTCGTTTTCTCATACGGTTTTGACTCCGATACAGTAATAATCAAATCCGGCAGCTTTCATTTCAGCAACATCGTAAATATTCCTTCCATCAAAGACGACCGGGGTCTTCAATAATTTCTTCATCAGTGGGAGGTCAGGCATCCGGAATTCTTTCCATTCCGTTACCAGGAGCAGGCAATCGGCGCCTTCCAGGGCTGCATACTCGTCTGTGGCATACTCGACTTTATTACCGATGCGCCGCCGGGATTCATCCATGGCCACCGGATCATAGACCCTGACTTTACATCCCGCTTCGAGGAATTTATCGATCAGGACCAGGGCCGGGGCTTCCCGCATGTCGTCAGTCTCGGGTTTAAAGGAAAGCCCCCACAGGGCAACTGTTTTGCCTTTCATGTCCCCCTTGAAATGCCGGTTGACTTTATTGAAAAGTACAGCTTTCTGATCGTCATTGACTTCTTCAACAGCTTTCAGTACACGAAGGCTGTAGCCGTTTTCATCCGAGGTTTTGATCAATGCCTTCACATCCTTGGGAAAGCAGGAGCCGCCATATCCGACACCCGGGTAAAGGAATTTCGGGCCAATTCGCGGATCGCTGCCGATGCCTTTCCGGACCAGGTTGACATCGGCGCCCATGATTTCACAAAGGTTGGCAATATCGTTCATGAAACTGATCCGGGTGGCCAGCATGGCATTGGCCGCGTATTTGGTCATTTCCGCAGAGGCAATATCCATGAATATGACCGGATGGCCGTTCAGGGTGAACGGCTTATAGAGTTTCTTCATCAGTTCTTCGGCGCGTTCTGATTCGATGCCCACCACGATCCGGTCAGGCTTGAGGAAATCATCCACCGCTGCACCTTCTTTTAAAAACTCAGGATTGGATGCCACATCGAAAGGGATATTTTTACCCCGTTTATTCAGTTCATCCTGTATGGCCTTTTTAACCTTGACCGCTGTTCCCACAGGCACGGTGCTCTTGGTAACGATCAGCAGGTAATCGTTCATATACTGGCCCACTTCTCTTGCTACACCGAGTACATAGGACAAATCGGCGCTGCCGTCTTCGTCCGGCGGGGTTCCCACTGCACTGAAAACCACCTCGCAACCATCCAGAGTTTCAGCAAGTCTGGTAGTGAAATGAAGCCGGCCCTTGTCCATATTCCGTGTTACTATTTCTTCCAATCCGGGCTCATAGATCGGAATAACGCCGTTTTTCAGGTTTTCAATCTTCCTGGCATCAATATCCACACAGGTTACGTCGATACCTACCTCGGCGAAACAAGCCCCGGTAACCAGTCCGACATAGCCGGTTCCGACAATCGTTATTTTCATAGAAAATTTTCAGTTTGAATTATGGGGTAAAATTAGAAAAAAAAGTCGGCATTCGGCATTCGGCAGCCAGCAGTTGGCGTATAAAAAGAGTTTTGTGCCATTTCTCCCGATTTTATTATGCCCGGTTGAAAGGTATTTTATTATATTGCGGTTGCTATATTTTGAGGACGACGAATGCCAATAGGACGACTATTTTTTAATATTAACTATTTGGAAACTAACAATTAATTAACCTATACCTATGAAAAGAGCATTTTTATTTTTAATGGCGATTGGAGCTTCAATATCTCTGATGGCTCAACTGCAACGATCACTTCCCCAAAATCCAGGGGTCCGTGGACAACAACATGTCATCTATCAGGATGATCCGGCTACGGTGCGGGCAAACCTGACCCAGGACTTTGAATCTTATGCTGATTTCAGTATCGACTTCAGCCCCTGGGCCACAGTAGATGTGGATGGTTCAGATACTTACGGTTTTGAGGGCGTCACCTTCAACCATATGTACGACCCAATGGCTTATCTGGTTTTCAACCCGGCAGCGACTACCCCTTCCCTTTCCGGTGATCTCGCCATCCAACCGCATGGAGGAAACCGCTTCGCAGCCTGCTTTGCGTCCACGACACCCGCTAATAACGACTGGCTCATCACCCCGCCGATCCAACTCGGTGCTAACGGCAACCTGAAATTCTGGGTGAAATCCTATACCTCAACTTACGGACTGGAGCGTTACAAAGTAGGGGTCTCCACGACCAATACCAATCCTTCCAGTTTCACCTTCATCAGTGGCGCCGGCTACCTGGAAGCCCCGGCAACAGCCTGGCAGCAAAAGAGTTTCGACCTGTCGGCATATAGCGGCCAGCAGATCTATGTCGGGATCCAATGTGTGTCGAATGATGCGTTTATCTTTATGGTGGATGATATTGAAATTACGTCTGAGGCAGCGACAGGCTCTACCCTGACGGGCCTTGTTACGGATGCCATCACGGGATTGCCCGTGGCCAATGCCCTCGTGTCTGTTGCAGGCCTGACGGATTACACGGATGTCAATGGCAGTTACACGATAACCAATATCCCGGCAGGGGCTCTCAATGCTGAATTTAATGCTACCCCTACCAACGGTACGGCCCCGCTGGCAGTGCAATTTAACGACCTTTCAACAGAAGGGACGCAGACGGTAACTGCCTCTGCAACGGGATATACCACCTACACCAATAACCAGGTGGTCATACCTGCCGGCGGTACACTGGAGTTGCACATCTCGCTTTCACCTACCCTGGCAACCGGTCAATACAGGTTCGTGCTGACCTGGGGTGAAACTCCCTATGACCTTGATTCACACCTCAAAACGCCTTCCATTAATGGGACTACTTATCATATTTATTATGGCGACCAGGGCTCGTCCACATCCCCTCCCTTTGCCATCCTGGATATCGATGATGTAACAAGTTACGGACCGGAGACTACCACAATCTACGAATTGAAAAGCGGGGAGTATCGTTATTACATTTACAATTATTCCGGCTCGCCGGCCATCACCACTTCCAATGCGGTAGTTCAGATCTATAATGAAAGCGGGCTTTTGCACACTTTAAACATTCCCACCACCGGAACCGGACTGTACTGGGACATCTGCACGCTGAACGGCTCGAACGGGAATATCAGCCTCATCAACCAGATCACTGAATCCGAACCGGGAGGGGTTACATTAGGACCGGAACAAATGGTAAAAGAACCTTTCAATGCCAACCGGAATATCGTATCATGGAACTGGAATTTCGGGGATGGCGGAACCAGCACGGCTCAGAATCCTGCACACGCCTATACTGCTGCTGGTACTTACACAGTCAGCCTGACGGTGTCGGACGGGACGATTAGCAACACGGAGACAAAGAACGCCTATATTACGGTAGGTGGGGGTACGGGCAATTCCACCCTGACCGGGCTGGTTACTGATGCCCTGACCGGCGAACCCATTGCGAATGCCCTGGTCAGTGTAGCGGGATTGTCGGATTACACGGACGCGAATGGCAACTACATCATCACCAATATCCCTGCCGGCGTGCTATATGCTAATTTCACCGCAACTCCGACAGCCGGTGCGGCATCCCTTGCGGTGCAGTTCACCGACCTCTCGACTGAGGGGACGCATACCGTTACTGCTTCGGCCACCGGGTATACCAATTATTCCAATAGCCAGGTAGTCATTCCTCCGGGTGGGACACTGGAGATGCAGATATCCATGTCGCCTGTCCTGGCTGCAGGCCAGTACCGTTTTGTGCTGACCTGGGGGGAATTGCCTGAAGACCTCGATTCCCACCTGAAAACCCCGAACATCGGTGGAAATACGTACCATGTCTATTTCAGCGAGCAGGGGTCGGCAAACACCCCCCCTTATGCCATCCTGGATATTGATGATGTGACAAGCTATGGCCCGGAAACAACCACGATCTATGAACTGAAACCTGGCCTGTACCATTATTTTATCGACAATTACTCCGAGTCACCGGATATCACTGTTTCCAATGCAGTTGTGCAGATATTCAATGAAACCGGCCTGCTGCATACCTTGCAGGTCCCGACGACCGGCACCGGTTACTTCTGGGATGTTTGCACACTTAATGGCGACAACGGAAGCATCAACATAATCAACCAGATAACCAGCATTGAACCAGGAGGGGTGACACTTATGCCGGAGCAGATGGTGAAAACGCCAGTTGTCAGCAACCGGAATATCATATCGTGGAACTGGAACTTCGGCGACGGTGCAACCAGCACGTCACAGAATCCCTCTCATACTTACACTTCCGATGGGGTTTATACAGTGAGCCTGACGGTTTCCGATGGAACCAGCAGCGACATAGAAACAAAAAATGCCTATATCACCGTAGGACCATATGGGGTGAATGAACCTGCATGGGCTGATGATGTGGTGGTCTTCCCAAATCCCGCTAAAGAACAGTTACGGATCAGATCTGGTATCCAGATCAAATCTGTTGAGGTTTTCGATCTCATCGGACAGGAAAAACTGGTGAGTGAGATGGCAGGGACCGATTGCATGTTAAACATCGGTAACCTTCCAAATGGAACATACATTCTGAGGATAGAGACTGAACTGGGTAACCTGCAGCGAAAATTGAACATCAACAGATAGTTATTCCAGCATGTAGGGGTACTGGTACCGGGTAGCCGGAACGAAAGTTTCTTTGATGGTCCGGGGGCTGATCCATCTGACCAGGTTGAATTCCCCACCGGCTTTGTCATTCGTTCCGGAAGCCCTGGAACCACCGAAAGGCTGAAGCCCCACAATGGCTCCGGTCGGTTTGTCGTTGATGTAGAAATTTCCGGCGGCGTACTGCAGCCTTTCGCAGATTTTTGAAGCGGCTACCCGGTCCCGGGCAAATACAGCACCGGTCAGACCATAGGGCGATGTTGTATCACACAGGGCCAGCGCTCCATCCAGCCTGGAATCCTCATATTCGAAAACGGTCAGCACCGGCCCGAATATCTCCTCTTCCATCAGTTTATGATTCGGATTGGTGGTCTCGACAATAGTAGGACGGATGAAGTATCCTTCCGAGTTGTCAGTCTGTCCGCCTGCAATAACATGAGCATCCGGAGAGGATTTTGCGTATTCAATATAATGTTTGATGAGGTCAAAAGCCCCCTGATCGATGACCGCATTCATAAAATTACCCGGATCGGTCACATTCCCCATTTTGATATCATTGGCCATATCGACCATCAGTTCTTTTGTTTTTGGCCACAGGCTTTTGGGGACATACATTCTGGAGGCTGCCGAGCATTTTTGTCCCTGGTATTCAAATGCGCCACGGATGGCATTGACCGCTACTTCCAACGGATCGGCAGACGGGTGGACGAAGATGAAGTCTTTGCCACCCGTTTCCCCGACCAGGCGGGGATAAGACCTATAACGAGCCAGGTTGGCGGCAACCTGGCCCCATAAATGGTTGAAAGTGGCATTAGAGCCGGTGAAATGGATACCCGCAAGGTCAGAGGATCTGAGAACGATGTTTCCGATAAGGCTACCGCTCCCAGGAATGAAATTAATGACCCCTTCCGGCAATCCTGCTTCCATGAAGATCTTCATAAGATAGTAATTGGAGACCAGCGACGTGGTGGCCGGTTTCCATACCGTGGTATTGCCCATCATGACCGGAGCCATGTTCAGGTTGGAAGCGATGGAGGTGAAATTGAACGGACTTATGGCCAGCACAAAACCTTCCAAAGCCCTGAATTCCATTCGGTTCAATTGATTGAAACTGGACCGGGGCTGTACTTCATAGATCTTGCCGGCAAAATAAGTGTTGTACTTGAGGAAATCGACAGTTTCGCAAACACTATCGATTTCGGCCTGGTGGATGTTCTTGCTTTGTCCGAGCATGGTGGCGGCATTCATTAAGGCGCGGTACTTGTGCGAGATCAGTTCGGCCGCTTTAAGCAGGATGGAGGCCCTGATGGTCCAGGCAAGGTTGGACCAGATCTTTCTGGCTTTCAGTGCTGCTTCGATAGCCATGTCGATTTCTTTTTCACCTGCTTTGTGATAGGTTGCCATAACATGGGCATGCCTGTGCGGCAACCGGATTTCCCCTATTTCACCGGTCCGGAATTCTTTGCCGCCGATTATCAGGGGTATATCAATCTGAGTTGTTAGTTGCCTTTGAAGTTCCTTCTCCAATCCGGAACGTTCGTTGCTGTTTTTTAAGTATTGGAGGACCGGCTCGTTCTGTGGGGCCGGGAAATTATATACGGCATTGTTCATGGTTATTTTATTAATCGATATGCAAAAGAATGCGATTCGATTGTAAAAGTATGATTTCTTTTAAAACTAAAGATTTGAACAGCTCAGGGGGTTGGAAACTTAATTCTCAGTCGGAAATCTGTATTAAAGCCCTTTAATGATGAAATTAATCCCCGGGTTGACCTTTACAGTTGCACCGGGTTCCAGGGATATACTTTTACAGTCCAGACCGGATGTCCCGATGACAGGAGAAGGCATTACCGCCGGGATGGTGACATCTTCCGGATCGAACGGGACCCCTCTGGGGAACCAGTTCAGGGAATGGTTCCAGTTGGCGTTAATGGTTCCCCTCCAGATCTTGGTGCCCCAAACCGGATTGGGAAATGCCTGGGTGCCATTCAGGGAGTGTTTCCATACTGCGATGGCATCGATATCATCATTAAGCTGGTGGGCTGAAAAGTCGTGGTAATTCCCATCCATAAAACTGAAATACAACATGTTCGGATTCAATCCACCCGACTCGTCATTGGCCGGTGTCAACGGATCATCGTCATCCACGCTGAATATCAATGCCAGCCCGAACCTTCCCTCATTTTGGTCCCAGACCCAGGCGAATTCAAATCCGTCGATGTCAGTGCCATCGGGAAGCCCGTGGTGGATGCTGGTGATCACCGGTGCCGGGCTGCTACCTACCCTTCGGTATATCGTTCCGGGATTAAGCTCAATTCCCGAGACCGGATCGAATGAAGTCGCTTCATGATCACAGGAAAAGTAATACTGGTTGCATGGAGTCGTGTCGTTGTAATAATAGATCATATCCAAAGCATCCACATCGTCATCCTGGTCATTGTTCAAAAGTGGGTCCGGGGCAAGATTTGGATGGAGCTGGACCTCTGAATCGACTGTATCCTGGAAATAAACGCCCGATACAGGGGTGGACCCAAGGTCAAATTCCTGGATTTCATCCTGGACTCCGGCATCAGAGTAAATCCAGGCTAGAGAGGGCGAGGTGCTGGTGACAGGCACAGAAGGCGGAATGGCAGAGGCGTAATTGGGCGGGGTATCGTCATCGAACGACAGATAAAGGTATTCAGCTTCAAACAGGCAACTGTCGGCGAACCAGGCAATGCTGGCATTCAGCGGATCAGCGCCGATCATTTGAGAGAGATTGGCTGAAATAAGATCGGCCCCATCCAGATCGAAATACTGAGAGCGAAGGATGTCGATCGACAATCCTGAAAGGACAGGGGCAGGGCCAATAGGGGCGATGTTTTTAGGATCGGGATCGTATCCGAAGATATGATAATCGTTCCTGTAAGGTGCCACGAAAGGTAGTGGCCCGATTTGACTTTTAACGTAAAGGTCGCCCGGATCGAAATATTCATTTCCATCCTGTTTGGGGTCGCTGAATTCCGTATCGCTTCCAATATCCAGCGAAAAAAGGGTATACATGTCTTCGTCGTTATTTTCCGGTGCCGGGTACTGTGGAACGACCGTGAAATAAATATCTCCCTTGAATATGCCATCGTTTTGATCTATGCCAAATCCAAAGCCTCCAGGACCTGCGGGGGGATTCAGGTACAGTCTGAGGACCGAAGAAACCGCAAAGTTGAAATTCGCTCCGGAGTTCACTTGAAAAGTGCCTGTAACATTTTTCCATTCATTCCAACCCGGTAATCCGGCGGGTGAAGCAAAACTGAACTGGTTGGTGAACTGGGGATTACCATCGATGGCCATATCATTGATCACGAAAATGGAATCTTCATCGGACAGATCTTCATGCGAGGTGCTGCCTGCTCCGAAAATATCGAACCACCAGTACACAGTGACCGGTGTTCCGGGGGGCAAGCCTGTTACCTGCATGTTGACTGCAAATGAAAGATCTGACAGGACCCTGGCATTATGACCATCGGATGTGGCATAATTGGTGCCGGTGTGTTTCCATTTGATATGGATAGTGGACGTATTATCGCCATCGATTATAGCCCGGCTGCCGATCGTGGATTTCACTTCGTGGTGCTGCGGCAATTGTCCTTCTTGCTTGGAATACACATGGCAGTACGTTGCAAAGGAGTGGCCATTGAGCCCTGCAACGAATCCCGGAAGGCTGCAGGTATCGTTATCTTCTATCAGTGGACCATTGAGCGGATCAGGGACCAGGTGGTCGTTGGCCATGGTAATGCTGGTGCCTGTGGCAACTGCTCCGGTCACGCTGAGTGCCTGTGCCACCACGGCTGTCTGAAATACAGAGAACAAAAGGAAAAGGAGAAGATGTTTCATGTTTTGACATGTTACATCTACAAATATAACTTATTGGATATCGTATGTAAAGGGGAATAATGTTAAGGGAATGTTAAAAATCAGATTGTTAGATTCATTGCGCATTGCGCTTTGCACATTGCGCATTTTGCATTTGGTTATGGACGATTTTTTTTGTAGTATGGAACGATAAATCCTGTCAATCCAAAATGCCCTGCCAAATGAGCAATGGGCAAAGCGCAATGCATGACTCGTCCTAAAAAAAGTTTACAGGTTAGACATTAATCCTGATATAAATTTACATTAATAATTAGTCCTGAC
>CAZUDV010000025.1:0-21258 GCA_964619555.1 uncultured Bacteroidales bacterium
TTTGACATAATCACTTCTACGGTAACTGTCAGATTAAGTTTTAGCTAATACACTTAACGGGTATCGTGAACCTTGAAGAGTATTCTACTTCATGGTTTCGCTCCGCTGGAGAGGGAGAAGCTTGCCTCCGTGTCTTTTACAAATGAATTGCTCCGAAAGAGTGTGATCCTGGAATCCTCCAAGTTACTATCGCCTTGTCCCCTTGTCTCCCAGTCCCCTTGTCTCCCAGTCCCCTTGTCCCCTTGTCCCCTTGTCTCCCAGTCCCCTTGTCCCCTTGTCTCCTTGTCCCCCAGTCCCCTTGTCTCCCAGTCCCCTTATTGACTGCTCTTCTTAGCCTGCTTCTCCTTCTTTTCCAGTCGTTTTTCTTTTAACGACTTTGTCGGGGCCTTCTTGGCTTCTTTTTTCTGATCGTGACTCTTTGACATAGCTGTAAATTTTTATTCAAAATTAGATAATGTTAAGTTATTGTCAACTGTCATGGGCCTATGTCAATATTAAAAAATGTTAAACCTCTTGTCCCATCAATATTTATTTAACATCCCCCGCTTGATACCGACAACTGACCATTATACCCCCACTTTCCGGTTCACTTCCTCAATGGCAACCTGGTCTTCCGCCAGGATCAGCAGCGTGTCGCCTCCTTCGATGATCGTTGCACCGTTTGGTGTGATGTATTTCCCTTTCCGTTTGATCAGCACGATCAGGGCTTTTTTCGGAAAGCCCAGGTCCATTACCTGCTTTCCTGCCGCGGGACTTTGCGGCGAGATATCCATCTCCAGGAATTCCGATTTGAAATCTTCCGACAGGGCAATATCCAGCGGCGACCGGCGGCGGACATTTTCAGGCAGGATCACATGCAGCCATTTGGCCACCAGGGGGAGGGTCGTCCCCTGGAACAATACCGATGTCAGCGAAATGAAGAAGACGATGTTGAAGATCATTCCTGCCTTATCGATTCCGGCCAGCAGGGGATAGGTGGCAAAAACGATCGGTACGGCGCCCCTCAATCCCACCCAGGATATGAAAAGTCTGTCGCGGATTTTCATTCTGAACCAGATGAGCGTTATGAACACACTCAACGGCCGGGCGATCACGATCAGGAATACCGATATGATCACCCCGATCCCGGCTACGGCGATTACTTCGCTGGGGAAGACCAGCAGGCCCAGCGTGAGGAACAGGACGATCTGCATGAGCCAGGCAAAACCGTCAAATGCCCTGATAATGGATCGTTTGTGAATAAGGTCCTGGTTGCCAAGATACAGACCCAGAAGGTAGACGGCAAGAAATCCGTTGCCCCCTGCGAAATCGGTGGCTGAAAATGTGAACAGCATGAGGGCAATGGTGAGGACCGGATACAGGCCGTCGTAATCGAGCCTGATCCGGTTAATGACCCACTGGGATGCTTTGCCCATGGCCAGGCCAATAATAGTTCCAAAGGCAAACTGTTTGATGAACAATAGGATAACATCCCCGGTACCGCCTGCCTCACCGCCTATCAACATGGTAAACGTGATGGTAAGGAAATAAGCCATCGGGTCATTGCTGCCACTCTCAAGTTCCAGGGTGGGTTGAAGGTTCCCTTTAAGACCGAGTTTTTTGGAGCGAAGAATGGAGAAAACGGCCGCCGCGTCAGTAGAAGAAACGATAGCTCCGAGCAACAGCCCTTCCATAAGGCTGAAATCGCTGATCAGGTGAACGAATATCCCCACGGCCAGTGCGGTCAGGAATACGCCCAGCGTGGAAAGCGTCATCCCTTTCCAGAGCACCGGTTTTATCGTCTTCCAGTCCGTATCGATACCACCGGCAAAAAGAATGAAATTCAGGGCGATGATACCGATGAACTTGGCCAGTTTCGGGTTGTTGAAATTAATCCCGCCTATTCCTTCCGATCCGGCCAGCATCCCTACTATGACAAAGAAGACAAGGGTCGGGACCCCAAGCCGGAAACTGGTCTTCCCGGCCATAATGCTGATCAGCAGCAAAATGGAACCGATGAGGAGGATGTTGTCGACAGTGATGCTCATATAGAGGATAAATGGTCGATCGTCAATGGTCGGGTTCCAATTGTCAGAAACGACAGCCAATCGCCATCGTCAAAAATATTATACTTTTTCGACAATTCACAATTAACACCGGCAATTCATTTGATTTCAATCTCTGTCAAGATAGATGCCTGCCCGTGCTGTCCTGAAATTTCGAGGTTATACATACCTGGCTCCACAAGGTACCTCTTTTGGAGATCATTCCACTGATACATACTAAAGAGGGAGATATCCAGGGAAATCATTTTGATTTCGAACGGATCATAGTGGACCCTTTTAAACCCTACCAGGTATTTTTCCTCAGGCCGGGAGGATTTCGAGGCATAGATCCGGATCACTTCATCTCCGGGAAACGAATTTTTATTGGAGATTGAAACGGTGGTTCTGATAGAGTCTTCAGGAAGATAGATTATTTTATCGGTCTCAAATGAAAGGTAGATGAACTCCGAATAGCTCAGGCCATACCCGAACGGGAAAAGCGGTTCACCGCGGAAGTACTTGTAAGTCCTGTCCTGCATGGAATAATCGTCAAACAGCGGCAGGTCATCCGTCGATTGATAAAATGTCACAGGCAGTTTCCCGGATGGGTTCGCCATTCCGAACAGGATATCCGCGACCGCCTTCCCCCCCTGTTCACCCGGGTACCAGGCCATCAGCACTGCATCCGCTGATTCCAGGACATCCTGGAGAGCGATGGCACTGCCTCCGGTGATCACGGCAATTATCGGCTTATCGGGCACTTTTTCCCGCATCATCCGGATGTATTCCCTCTGGCTTTGCGGAAGACGGATATCGATCCGGTCCCCGCCATCCGGATTGAGGATCGCCTCTCCCTCTTCTCCTTCCATCATCTTGGAATTACCCAGGCAAACAACGACTGCATCCGCCATCTTAGCTTCCCAGAAACCATAGTACTGGCCGGGGAAATTCATCTGGCATCCAAGGGTGTAATCCACCACGGTTCCTGCATCGACCGATTCAGTAATGCCTTCCAGGAAGGTGATCATATTTCCTGACCATCCGTTGTAGTTACCGACCAAAGACTGGATATCGGCTGAAGTTGGACCTGCGATCAGGATATTTGAAATGGAATTCCTGTCCAGGGGCAGAATATTGTTCTTATTCTGCAGGAGGACAATGGATTTCACAGCAGCTTCATAAGCCAGTGCCTGGTGTTCAGGGCTGTTGACCAGCTCCGGGCCATAATCTGAAAAAGGGACCTGTTCCGGCGGATTGAACAAGCCCAGTTTGAACCTTGTGCGTAACAATGGCTCCAGGATCGTATCCAGGATGCTTTCGGGTATGAGTCCCTGTTCTATTGCCGCCGGCAGATATTTATAGATATATCCGCAATTCACGTTCACACCTGCCTTCGCGGCCATGGCAGCTGCCTCCTCCTTAGTGCCTGCGACCTTGTGCCTCAGCCAGATATCATCCAGGGCCCAGCAGTCCGACACGATATGTCCCCGGAAATTCCATTCCTCACGCAAAATATCCTTCAGCAGGTAAGGGCTTCCGCAGCAGGGTTCATCGTACACCCTGTTGTATGCGCACATTATTGCTTCGACCTTTGCTTCGACCAGGGCTTTGAATGCCGGCAGATAGGTTTCACGCAAGTCTTTTTCCGTTGGCCATGCATTGAATTCATGCCTGGTTCTCTCCGGTCCGCTGTGGACGGCATAATGCTTGGCACAGGCGGCAGCTTTCAGGAAAAGAGGATCGTCTCCCTGCAGGCCTCTTACAAAGGCCGCGCCCAGTCTGCCAGTCAGATAAGGATCTTCGCCATAGGTTTCCTGGCCCCTGCCCCAACGGGGATCCCTGAAAATGTTGATGTTAGGGGTCCAGAAGGTAAGTCCCATATACTGAGCCCTGTTTTCCTTCCGGACGGCTTCATTGTATTTTGCCCAGGCTTCGGTCGAAATGGCGTCAGCCACCCTGTAAATCAAATCTTCATCAAATGTTGCTGCAAGGCCGATAGCCTGCGGGAATACGGTTGCCCTGCCGGCCCTGGCCACGCCATGCAGGCACTCGTTCCACCAGTTGTATTCCGGAATTCCCAGGCGTTCGATGGCCGGACTGTTATAAAGCAATTGGGAGGCCTTTTCTTCCGGAGTGAGACGATCCATGAGATCCTCAATCCTTTCTTCGACTGACAATCCCGGATCCTGAAACGGATAGCTGATATCCTGGGAGTATCCTGCTACCGCCATAAAAAGGAGGAGACTTGACTGGATGATTTTTATGTTCTTCATGATAACAAATCTGTGACGAATCGGTGAAAATTTGTGTAATCCATGGTGAATTTAGGATTATTCCTGCACAGATCACACAGATCGAGCGCGGATTTTTCCAGAACTTTACACTCAAACTAATGCTTCAAAACTTAACCTGCAGTTTTCCTTCCAATTGGACCGCCACAACGGTCATTTCCTCGTCCAGAGCTTCAACCGGGATGCCTATTTCCACTAATCCGGGATTTCCGCTCCACCAGGGCTTCAACCAGGTTCTTTCCTCCAGTTTGGTCCCGTTACCGACCACCCAGACAGCGGCGATTTTATTGGCGACACCCTTGAGCAGGACGGAAGGGCTGCAGGACGGTGAGTTAGTGGGAGTGCCTGATGGTAAGACGAGAGGACTGAAAGATGGTTGGAAAAGATACAGTATGGTGCTGTCGGCCGACACGGTGCTTGGGCCGTAGAAGCAATCCTTAGGTAATCCGGCATGGGTTCCGTAGATAGCTTCGGAGTGCTTATGGGTCCACCGGCCAAGCCCTTTCAACATAGCGACCTGTTCTTCCGGAATCGTGCCATCTGCCCTGGGACCGATGTCGAGCAACAGGTTACCGCCCATTCCGATGACGTCGGCAAAGATCCGGATAACCAGGTATAGAGGTTTGTAGTTTTTATCATTCGGCTGGTAACCCCAGGAATCGTTCATGGTCATGCATAACTCCCAGTATTCTTCTTTCGGTTTGGTCACCGGGATACCCTGTTCAGGAGTGGCATAATCGCCATATCCGGCCAGGCGGGAATTGATGATGACAGATGGATTCCGCTCCAGTATCATTTTGCGTATTCCGGGAGCATCCCATTTCTCAGCACTTTGTTCCCAATTTCCGTCGAACCAGATCAGGTCGGGATTAAATTGAACGATGATTTCATTTATCTGACCTTTGTTGAATTCCATGAAACGGTTCCACCGTGTGGTATCTTCGGTATATCTTTGAACAGATTTGGTGAAGCCGGGGTAGTCGGGATGTGACCAGTCCAGCAGTGAATAGTACAATCCGACCTTGATTCCATTAGAGCGCAGTGCCTGGCAGAAGGGCCCTATCAGGTCCCTGCCGGCCGGAGTTTGCTGCAAGACGCTGAGATTCCCCTGACGGGTATCCCACAAGGCTACGCCATCATGGTGCTTTGAAGTCAGGACGGCATACCTGGCACCACTTTCACGGATCAGTTCAGCCCAGTACTCCGGATCATAGCTGGCCGCAGTGAATCCTTCTTCCTGCTTCATATAATCTTCATAGGGCAGGTATTCATTATAGAACGACCAGGATTCATCGATACCATTCACGGCATATATCCCCCAGTGGATAAAAATGCCAAGCCTGGCCTCTTTGAACCAGTGAAAGCGGGAATTATCCTGGGCATTGACCAGGGTGCAAATACCAACTATGTAAAGTAAAATGAAAGCTGTTTTTTTCATGCGGGGTTGTATGTTAACCAAATTTAAAAGTTAAAGTGACACCCTTGGAGGGTTATAACCCTTGGAGGGTTGATTTTTTTCTATTTTCGCTTAAAAAATCTCCCCCAATGCCTCCGTCAGCTCTTGAAAAAGCATTCACTCCATTCAAACTTGGAAATTTAAACCTTCGAAATCGATTTATTAAAACAGCAGCCAATGAAGGCATGATCCGCAACGGCCTGCCTTCGGATCAGCTTACTGAACACCACAGGCGGATTGCACAGGGAAATGTTGCTCTGACAACCGTTGCCTATGGCGCAGTGAATCCGGATGGCCGTACTCACGAGGTCCAGATGTATATGCGGCCGGAAGTGGTGCCGGGCTTGAAAGCGCTGACTGACGCGGTTCACCGAGAAGGTGCCTTCGCATCGATCCAGCTTACCCATTGTGGATTTTTCACCAATAACCGCACGGTCGCCAATAAGAGGCCCTTGGCGCCCAGCCGCCTGATCAACAATTACGGCCTGCTCAGTGGCATCTTCATGTCCCGGGCCATGACATCAAACGATTTACGGCTCACGACTCAGGACTTTGCCCGGAGCGCCCGCCTTGCCCGGGAAGCAGGCTTCGATGCCATAGAGATACACCTTGGCCATGGTTACCTCCTCAGCCAGTTTTTAAGTCCGCATTATAACCACCGCAGGGATGAATATGGCGGCAGCCTTGAGAACCGTCTCCGTTTTCCGCTGGAAGTGATAGCGGCCGTCAGAGATACGGTAGGAGAAACGGTACCCATCCTGGTCAAAATGAACCTGAGCGACGGATTGAAGAAAGGACTGAATCCGGATGAATCCATCCTGGTCGCCGAACACCTTGAAAAAGCCGGTGTCGACGCCCTGATCCTCAGTGGAGGGCTTACCAGCAAGACCCCATTCTATCTGTTGCGTGGCGATGTGCCCTTGTGGAATATGATCAAAGCCGAAAAGCAATGGCAACATAAGGCAGCTTTTGCAATTTTCGGGAAATTGATTATTAAAAAATACAGGTTTGAGGAAAATTTTTTCCTGCCGATGGCCGTCAGGATCCGCCAGGCGGTCCGTATGCCGCTCGTTTATATCGGAGGAGTGGTTTCCGGCCGTGGAATCGCAGATATAATGGATGCAGGCTTCGACCTGATTGCAATAGGACGGGCCCTCATCCATGATCCTGACTTCATCCTGAGCGTAGCGAAGGATCCCAGTCACATTTCTGCCTGCAATCATTGCAACATGTGCGTGGCTGAAATGGACCGCGGCGGCGTGAAATGTGTCTTGCAGGAATCTCTCCCAAAATCTACTCAGTGATAGCCAATGCCTACCTGGTGTCCACTTAATGTCAATTAATGTCCACTTAATGTCAATTAATGTTCACGTCATATCTTCTCATAGTATCTTTGAAAGACTTAATTTTAGACGATGATATTTCCGCTTTTCATAGCAAAACGTTACCTGCTGGCGAAGAAATCGCATAATATCATCAATATCATTTCGATCATTTCCGTGATCGGCGTGATGGTCGGCACCGGCGCGCTCATCCTGGTCCTGTCGGTTTTCAACGGTTTTGAAGGCCTGGTGCTAAGTTTATACAACAGCTTCAATCCGGAACTGAAGGTCTCTGCCAAAGAAGGGAAAGTTTTTATACTGACGGAAGAACAGCTCCGGAAGATAAAGCAATTGCCTGAAGTTGACATGGTTTCCGAAACCATCGAAGAAAACGCCCTTGCCCGGTTTGGTGACATGCAGTATATCGTGATGATGAAAGGAGTGGACGAGCACTTCATGCAGATGACCCCGCTTGGGGATTTTATGTTAAACGGGCGCTATGCCATCGGTGATTCCCTCAAACCTTATGCGACGATCGGCGCCGGGGTTGCTTATTACCTGGGCATATACCCGCAGGATTTTTCCGTCCCGATGTCGCTCTATGTCCCGAAAAGGACCCGGAAAACCCTCAGTGGCATGCCTGACCAGACCTTTAACACCGACAGGGTTCTGGTAGCCGGAGTCTTTGCCATTCAGCAGGAGTTCGATATATCCTATGTGATGGTACCGATTCACTTGGCGAGGAACCTTTTGGAATACGACAGGGAAGTCAGCGCTCTTGAGATTGCACTGAAAAAAGATGCTTCTTTGACAAAAGCAAAACAGTACCTGAGTGAAATCCTGGGGCCGGACTTTGATATCAAAGACCGTTATCAGCAACAAGCTACTCTTTATAAAGTGATGAAATCGGAAAAATGGGCCGTCTTTTTTATCCTTACCTTCATTCTCATTATTGCCGCTTTCAACATGATCGGCTCATTATCCATGCTGATCATTGATAAAAAGAAGGATATCGCCGTGCTGTGGAGTCTCGGTGCTGACAAATCCCTGATAAAGAAGATATTTTTTTCAGAAGGATTATTGATAAGTTTATCCGGAGGGATACTCGGGCTGGTCATTGGAGGTTTGATCGCACTCGCGCAGCAGGAGTTCGGGATCATCAGGCTGGGCGGGGGAGAAGGGACCTATATCGTGGATGCCTACCCGGTGAAGGTTAAATTATTGGACTTCGTTTCGGTCCTGATTACCGTCATTGTCATAGGAGCTCTAACAACCTGGTATCCGGTCCGCCAGATATCCAGACGGTACCTTTCCCGCAGGCTTAATTTCTTCCTGATGCGATAAGATTCATATCAAATTATTTATCTTTGTCCCCGACCGATTTATTTTTCATTTTCAGATTCATTATAAGCATCGTCACATGAAAAAACTCATCCTCCTCTTCTCAATCCTTTTGCTTCAACTTTCACTGACTGCCCATGATGGTTACAACGTTTCCTACAGCCAGGCATCCGGTCGTGATCATCAACTGGAATTCACCCTGGGTAATTTTTGCGTTGCCACGGTTTCACACCAGGGTGAAAGCTATTCGCAGGTTTCTTTTGAAGGGAAAATTGTTACCTCTTTGAAAGGATTTGCCGAGTTGCCCTACCTGAACACCACGGTTATGCTCGACCCGCTGAAGAATGTATCAATGGAAGTGATTCCCGGAGAATACGAGGACATCCGTCTTACTTACCCGATGATCCCTTCCCGCGGTACGATCTACCGCACACAGGATCCTTCCGCAGTGCCTTATCTCATCGATCCTAAATCGGTCACAGATTCATGGTATCCGTCTAACCTTGCGGATAACACCGAACCGTTCATCCTCAGGGATATCCGTGGCACGAGCGTATACGTATACCCGTTCCGGTACAACGCAGCACGCCAGATCCTCCGGGTTTACAAATCTGTTACGGTCAGACTGGTTGAAAATGAATCCGCACCGGTCAACCCGCTCCTGGAAACATCCGGTTCGATTGTTCGGGAGATGGATGCCGTCTACCGTTCGGTATTTATCAATTATGACGATTTCAGCAGGGATAATCTTACTATAGGCGAATTCGGGGATATCCTGGTCGTGACCACCTCCAGGGATGAGGCTGCCATTCAGCCTTATGTCCAGTGGAAAAAAGAAAAGGGATTCGATGTGACGGTTGAAGTTGTTCCAACCGGAACGGTGGTGAATAATACGGTACAAAGCGCCTATGATGCCAATAATGAGATTCTTTACGTCCTCCTGGTGGGTGACTGGGCCGATTTGCAATGTACAACGAGCCCTTCCGGCCGTCCGGAGGATCCACAGGTCGGTTGTGTGGTCGGTACCGATGATTTTGCAGATATTTCCGTCGGACGTTTCTCTGCCAATTCGCCTGCGGATGTTACAGCACAGGTCGATAAAGTGATCAATTACGAAAAGCTGCCCGAAGCCGGAGCCTCCTGGTACTCGCAGGCCATTGGAATTGCTTCCGCGGAAGGTGCCGGGATTGGAGACGATGGCGAGTCGGACATCCAACATGAAAATGTGATCTATAACGATAAACTGGATCCATTCACCTACAATGGATTTACAACGATTTACGACCCGGGGGCATCAACCTCACAGGTTACCTCACAGGTTAATGCCGGGGTAAGCGTGATCAATTACACCGGACATGGCTGGGGTGACGGATGGGGTACTACCGGGTTCAGCTCCGCCAATGTGGCGAATCTTACCAATGGCTTTAAACTGCCGTTCATCATTTCAGTGGCCTGCAATAATGGAGATTTCGACCTGGGTAACTGCTTTGCGGAATCATGGTTGAGAAAAGACAGTGCAGGGGCCATCATGTTCATGGGAGCTTCCATCAGTCAGCCCTGGGCAGAACCGATGCGCGGCCAGGATTATTTTATGGATATTCTCACGGGAGGATATGATTATTCCGCTCATCCCGGCCAGAACGGTATCAGTACGACCGAACAACGCACCACTCTCGGTTCCATCATATTCAACGGTTTAACGCTGATGTGCGTGGAATCCGGCGGCAGCGCTGACTGGGAGACCGCCAAAACCTGGAATTTTTTCGGGGACCCGTCCGTGCAGGCCAGGACCGCAATGCCGGCTGACCTGGTTCTGAACAGTACGCTGGTTATGGTGGGAATACCATTTGCCTTGAATGTCAGCTCGGCCGGAGAACCAGTCGCCAATGCCATGATTGGCCTTAGCCAGGGCGACCTGTACTATCATGGAGTGACAGACGCCGCCGGCAATGTGACGCTAGACCACGCCTTGAATCCAGGTACGGCTAAACTGGTGGTGACCAGCTTTAACAAGGAAACGATTTATGAAGACGTAATTGTTATACCACCTGATGGACCTTATGTTACCATAGCAAGTGTCACGATCAATGACAGCGGTAACAATGGAAACGGCGCACTGGATTATGGTGAGGAGGTCTACCTGACCATCGGCCTGAGCAACGTGGGGTCTGAAGATGCCCTCGGAGTGAACGCCGATCTTTCCTCCGGCGATGAATTCATTGCTCTCCTTGATGGAAATGCCGGATACGGAGTTATTCCGGCAGGGGATACCGTTTATGTTACCAATGGTTTCGGGATCCAGGCGGGCGAAAATATCCCAGATCTGCACACAGCCTTGTTCACGCTCGATGCCACCGGCAGTTCACGTGAAACGTGGAGCAGCAGTTTTTCCATTACCGGCCATGCTCCTGACCTCAATATGCTGGAATTTGCCATCGACGATGCCGGCGGAAACGGAAACGGCCGGCTGGACCCGGGAGAAGCCGCAACCATTTATCTGACGGCGGTCAATTACGGTTCAGCGGATGCATACAATGTTATCGGAAGCCTTTCCACTACCAGTGAGTTCGTCGGGATCCTCAACAGCCCGCTCGTTTATGGTGACCTGATGGCCGATTCATCTTCCGTTCAGGCCTACCAGGTTGTGGTTGACGAATCAGCGCCGGCTGGTTCCATGGCTTTATTTGATTTTGCTATGATGGCTGATATGGATATTACCGGGGATGGCGCTTTTGCTGCCTATATCGGTCAATTACCCGTGCTTTTGGTCGACATGGACGGTAACCATAATTCCGCCGATGTGATTGAACAGTGCCTGAATAATCTTGAAGTGGGATATGAGCGGGCCGGTTTCTTTGCGGAGAACCTGCATCTTTATCAGTCTGTTTTTGTTTGCCTGGGCACTTACGACGAAAACCATGTCCTTACCGCTGAAGAGGGCCAGGCACTCGCTGATTACCTCGAACAGGGAGGAAATCTTTTCATGGAAGGGGCGGATACCTGGTATTATGACCAGCAATTCACGCCAACCCCGGTGCATCCGATGTTCAATATCGGGGGCACGGATGATGGCAGTGGTGACCTGACCGCCGTGGAAGGACAAGCCGGATCAATGGCCGAGGGAATGATATTTGATTATTCCGGTGATAACAGTTACGTGGATCACATCACCGCTCAAACACCAGCCGTTATGATGTTCATGAACAGCAATCCCCCTTATGGTACGGCAGTTTCTTACGACGCCGGTACCTATAAAACAATCGGCTTTTCTTTTGAATTCGGTGGTCTGCAGGATGGAGAGAGAAGCAAGGATGAACTCCTGATCGGGATTCTCGAATTCTTTGGAATCCAGGGATTGTGGACATCTGTCGGGGATGAACGACCGGACTCAGATCTCAAAGCCGGCGCCTACCCCAATCCTTTCCGCAACGAAACTATCATCCGTTTTGAACTGGATGAAGAAACAACTGTGACCTGTGAGGTTTACAACCTCACAGGTCTCACTCTTACGCGGCTAATGAATGCCCATATGGATAAAGGGATCCATGAAATTAAATGGGATGGTACCAGTGCCGGTGGCGCAGAAGTTGCCGGTGGCCTGTATTTTTACCGTCTGCAGGCCGGGGATAAGTCATTTACCGGCAGGATAATGCGCATAGAATAAGCGCATCTTACATATCCAGGTTTGGTTGTACCTTCATTTCCATGGAGGTAAGTTCCAACGCTACCAGGTTGCCAAAACCATCTTTCCCGGGCATGTAAACACCATTGTCCAGGTCAATGAAATCGAATTCGCTGCTTGTCCTCAACAGATCGATAAAATCCAGGCTCACCGGAACATGACCGTGAATGATCTTACGGTGACCGACTTTCTCGGGGATCACTTTGAAATCCTTGATCCACATCATCGAATGCCGGTCTTCGAACGGATTATCGATACCGAAATTCAAACCGGCATGTACCAGGATAGTCGAGTCCAGTTCTATGAAATACTCGAGTTCTTCCAGCCAGGAAACATACTTCTGCGGGATCTCATGGACATCTGAGATCTGAAAGCTTTTCAGGGTTTCCCTCCCGCCGTATTTGAACCACTCTTTCTTCAGATTATCCTGATAGGGGATCCCCAGGAATTTCTTGTGGGTCGATTCATTACGGAATGTCCGAAGCAGGTAATCCTCATGGTTCCCACGAATGGTCCGGACATCGTACTCATCTTCCTTAAGTTCGATGATAAAATCGATCACGCCCCTGGCGTCCGGGCCACGATCGATATAATCGCCCAGAAAGAAAAGCTTGTCGGAACGGGAAGGTTTTATCTGCTCGTCTATCAGGGCCTGTAATGTTCGTGAGTTCCCGTGTATGTCAGGGATTACCCAGAGTTTCTTCATGAAAAACTATTTCTTTTTGGTCTGATTAGCCACTTTTTCCATCATTTGCCTGATCACTTCCGGGTCACCAACGAAATAGTCATTAACTAGTTGTAAATTATCGTCAAATTCGAATACATATGGAATGCCGGTAGGCATGTTGAATTGCAGTATTTCTTCGTTGCTCATGTTCTTGAGAGTTTTGATGACTGCCCGGAGGCTGTTGCCATGGGCTGCGACCAAAACTTCTTTGTCCTTCAGTAGTACTTTCGACATTTCACTTTCCCACAAAGGCATCATGCGAATAATCACATCTTTCAGGGATTCGGTCCGGGGAATATCTTCATCCTTTAATCCAGCATACCGGGGATCAAACCTGGCATTCCTGGGATTATCATCGGCTATTGGCGGAGGTGCAATATCATAGCTTCGCCTCCAGAGTAACACCTGGTCATCGCCATACTTATCCGCCGTCTCCACTTTATTGAGCCCCTGCAACATTCCGTAATGCTTCTCATTCAACCGCCAATCCTTTTTAACCGGTATCCACATCAGATCCATTTCTTCCAGGATCAGGTCCAGCGTTTTTATAGCTCTTGTAAGGTAGGATGTGTAAGCAATTTTGAATCTGAACCCCGCGGCTTTCATGGCCTTCCCGGCATCCGACGCTTCCCTGACCCCCTGTTCCGACAAACCCACATCAACCCATCCTGTAAACCGGTTCTCCTTGTTCCACGTGCTTTCCCCATGCCGCACCAAAACTAATCTGTTCATTTTTAAAATATTTCTGCAAAAATAGTGAATTTCCCAGATATGACGGGACAATTAACAAACGGTCATTTCCTAGCTTTTATTTTCATAAATTCGCAAAAAAATCTCAATGGAAAACCTTTTCAGGAAGCTCAACAGTATCATCGGATGGACGCTGTTTGCCATTACCTCCGGGATTTACATCATGACGGCCGAACCGACCACCTCCTTCTGGGATTGCGGGGAGTACATCGCAACCGCCTATAAATTGCAGGTTGGCCATCCCCCTGGAGCCCCTTTCTTCCAGCTTCTCGGACGGTTCTTTTCCCTGTTTGCCTTTGGAAACACAGCCAATGTCGCGATGATGGTGAACACCATGTCGGCCCTTTCCAGCGGCATGACCATAGCTTTCCTTTTCTGGTCCGTTACCATGCTGGCCAGAAAGATCAAGGGGCCTCACAGCGAAATGGGTCTGCCCGGAATCATTGCCATCCTGGGAAGCGGAGTGGCAGGCAGCCTGGCCTTCGCCTTTTCCGATTCCTTCTGGTTCTCCGCAGTGGAAGGTGAGGTTTATGCCATGTCGGCCATGTTCACTGCTATGACCTTTTGGGCTGTGCTCCGCTGGGAGACCGGGGCGGGCCAGCCCCATTCGTTCCGCTGGCTGATCCTCATCGCTTTCCTGATCGGGATTTCCATAGGGGTTCATCTCCTCAACCTGCTGGCAATACCGGCCGTTGTCTTTGTCTATTTTTTCAGGAATTACCATAAGATCAACTGGGTTAGCATCCTGGCTGCCCTTGGCGTATCTTTCCTGTTGGTAGCCATTGTCCTGTACGGCATCGTGCCGGAAGTGGTCTCCCTCTTCGCCAATACCGAACTGTTGTTTGTCAATACACTCGGGCTGCCTTTCAACAGCGGGACCTACTTCTTCATGCTCCTCCTGGTGGCATTGCTGGTGTTATCCCTGCTCTATACAACCACGAACCACAAGCTGTATCCGAAGATCATCATCGCACTGTCTGCCATTCTGGTGATCCTGTTTATGATGGAGAGCCGTTCGGCGGGAAGCTTTTTCGGCCGGTTGATCACGGCAGGCGCTATAGTCTGGCTGTTCTATTACTGGAGGCAACGAAAGACCCTCCTCAACGGCATCGTTCTGAGCATTATTTTTATCCTGATCGGCTATTCTTCTTTTTTCTTACTGGTTATCAGGTCGAACGCGAATCCTCCCATCGATGAGAACAATCCCGAAAATGCCATCAGCCTGCTGGCATACCTCAACAGGGAGCAATACGGAAGCTTCCCGTTATTTCACGGACAGTATTACAATGCCCCGGTCGTGGAGCGGGAAGATGGTAAGCCGGTCTATGCCCGGGATGACCGGACCGGCAGATATGAGGTGTGGGACGACAGGAAAGGCACTGTGCCTGTTTATGATCCGGCCTATACGACCATCTTCCCAAGGATGTGGAATAACCAGGAAGACCGGTATATGGAGGATTACAAGAATTGGGCAGGTATTGCCAATGATCCCGACAATAAGAAGATCCCCACATTCGGAGAGAACCTCCGGTATTTCATACGGTATCAGCTCAATCACATGTATTGGCGTTATTTCTTCTGGAACTTTGTGGGACGGCAGAACGACAACCAGGGGATGTTTGCCGACCTTCTGAACGGAAACTGGCTGAGCGGGATAGGATTTATCGATAAAATGCGGCTTGGGCCCCAGGATATACCCGATACTATGCAAAACAAAGCCAGGAATACCTTCTATTTCCTGCCGCTGATCTTCGGTTTGTCAGGTCTGTACTATCATTTTAAACGGAATTACAAGGATGGACTGGTAGTGGCCCTATTGTTCCTGATGACAGGACTGGCCATTGTCGTCTACCTGAACCAGCATTCTCCGCAGCCACGGGAACGGGACTACGCCTATGCGGCCTCTTTCTATGCTTTTTGCATCTGGATAGGTCTGAGCGTGCTCTGGCTTTTTGAGGTCCTGTCTAAGAAGATTGCCCCGAACATTGCGGCCATTATATCTTCGGTCATGGTATTCCTTTTTGTCCCGGTAATCATGGTAGCCCAGGGATGGGATGACCATGACCGGTCCGGCCGTTACACCGCACTGGAAATTGCAAAGAACTACCTGAATTCATGCGCGCCCAATGCGGTCCTTTTTACCAACGGCGATAATGATACTTTCCCATTATGGTACGCCCAGGAGGTTGAAGGCATCCGGACCGATGTGAGGGTCTGCAACCTCAGTCTACTCAATACAGACTGGTATATTGACCAGATGCTTCGCCAGGCATATGATTCCGACCCGTTGCCGTTTACGTTGCCTAAAGAGCTCTACCGGAATGGCTCACACGATGTCACTTTCCTCGTGGAACAGGAGCAAATTACCGATTATGTCGAAGTCAGGGAACTGTTCGACATCATCAAACAGGATGAAAAGAAACTGCAGATCAGCACCAGCAGTGGCCGGGTCGATTATTTTCCGACGAAGAAATTCAGGATAACCGTCGATAAAAATGTGGTTGTCAGGAATGGCACGGTACCTCCGGAAATGGCCGGCCAGGTGACGGACCTGGAATGGACCCTCGGGAGAACGGCCGTGACAAAGAATTACCTCATGATGCTTGACCTGCTGGCACACAACAACTGGGAACGCCCGGTTTATTATGTATCGACCACCGGTAATGAAGCCTATATCGGCCTGGAAGATTATCTTTACCTGGAAGGGCTTGCCTACAGGCTTATTCCGGTAAGGAAACCATCTTCCGGGCGGGATCAGCCGGGCAATATCAATGCGGGCGTGATGTATGACAATATGATGGACAAATTCGCATTCAATATAACAAAACCGGGTTTTCTCATCAGTGATGATATCAACCGGATGACTGTGACCATGCGTAATGCATACAGCCGCCTGGTGGATGCCCTGGTACAGAATGGCGATCTGGGCCGGGCCGTGGAGGTTTGCGATCGTTCCATTGCCCAGATACCGGATCATGTGGTGCCTTACAATTATTTTAACCTCTCCGTTGCTGACGCTTATCTGAAAGCAGGACAGGTTGACAAGGGCTTGGCTATCCTGGAAAGATTGAATGAAATCTATTCCGGTCAGCTGGCATATTTTTTCTCATTTCCTTCAGATAAGCGCCCTTACCTGGCATTCGACATCCAGCAGGGAATTGCTGTGTTGCACGCTGTCAGCCGCGAAGCCGAACGGAATGATCAGAAGGAATTAGCCGCAAAATCAAAGGAAACAGTCGATTTCTATTATAACATGTACGTCGGGCAGCCAAATATGCCCTGATCATAACAGATGGCTGGTAAATTATCAGACAGGATTATAACCGGGGGATTAAGCCGGTTACTGCCATCGTCTCTGCTCTGGCAGGTCAAAACTGACCAGAAAGACGTGTACATCACTTTTGATGATGGACCTATACCAGGCCTTACTCCTGAAATTCTGAGCATACTTGATAGTTACCACGCTAAAGCTACCTTTTTTTGCGTCGGGGAAAATGTCGTGCGATATCCCGAAATTTACCGTCAGTTATTAATTGGGGGACATGCCGTGGGAAATCATTCCCATCGCCACCTGAAAGGATGGGATACAAAGTTACATGACTATGTGAACGATGTGGAGGAGGCGGCTAAATATTTGGATTCCAGGTTATACCGGCCACCCTATGGCCTGATCACATGGCGGCAGGCCAGGACGCTTTCTAAGCATTATCGGGTAGTCATGTGGTCAGTGCTTACCCGGGATTTCGACCCGGAAGTCAGCAAGGAGGACTGCCTGGAAACCGCTTTACAGGGCGTTAAACCTGGGGCGATCCTGGTTTTTCACGATAACCTGAAGGCCCGTGAGAAAGTGCTGTTTGCCTTGCCCCGGTTACTGGCTTATCTCAGGAGCGAAGGATATGATTGCCGGGTGCTGGCTTCTGATTTCTGATTTCTGATTTTTGAGTTTTGTATATTAACAGCAAACCCCGGATGATGGGCATACTGCTGACACTTTAGGATTGGTCTTCAGGGCAGGCTGCTGGCTAAAAATCAAACTTCATCACGCAACTTTCCGGATTTTCCTGCATTTCGACCATGACCGACCGGTCGAACCTTTCCAGCAACCGCTGGGCAATGCCCGTCGCAAAATCGTCTTTCTCCAGTGAAATCACGTAGGGATCTTTTTTCATCAGGATATAAAACGCCTTCCGGAGCCTGGCCGACTTTTCCAGGTAAGTTTCCGGAGTTAAGATGTATAATTGATTTTCAACATTTTCCTGGTCCGGACAAAGTTCAAATCCAAGTTGAAGATTGTACCGGATAGCCCGGTCATTGGTCTTCATAATATGAGCGTATATCTTCAGCCGGAAGATCCGGATCATCAGTTCTGCCCAAAGGATTGAAACCGTAGCGGGTATAGGGGAACTGTAAACTTCTTCCTCCCAGAAAAAGATACCACCTTCAATGCTGGACTCTTCCCAGTTGATATTCTTGGCATTGAGAAGGCCGATCTTCTGGTATTCATGCTCTATGAGCAGGTACAGGTTCCGGTCGTTATTGATGGAACCGTACCATTCCTGCTGCATCTCGGGGGTGATATACTCCCGGTATTCCATATGCTGGCTGATGCGGGGGGAGTTGCGCCACTGGCGGACCAGTTCCAGGTCGTCCTGCTGTAGTTTGATGAACCGGAAATTACCCTTGGTCAGGATCATCAGAGCACCTTTTTGATCGAATAAAGCGGTTTTTTATTCTGAACCATGTAAATACGGCTCAGGTATTCCCCGATGATGCCCAGGCACAGCAGGATCAGGCTGGTTGAAAACAAAATGGCCACTATCAGGGAAGTATAGCCGAGCGGTACGTTGAAGAAGATCTTTTTAGCCGCGAATATGATCGACAGGACCAGGAAAAAGGCGGATGACAGCAGCCCGCCGTATACCATCAGTTTCAGTGGCACCGTAGTGTAATAGATCATGATATTGGCCAGAAGGCCCCATATCTTTCGGGTACTGTACATCGACTTTTTATATTTCCTGGGATGATGCTCCACTATGGTCAGTGCGACGTAATCGGTGTACCAGTGCAGGATTTCATCGATGAAAACAAAATTCTGATGATGGATGATGATCTTTTGTATGATGTTGGAGGAAATCAGCCGGAATGAGGATCCTTCCTTAGGTCTGCCCAGTAGGGATGATATTTTCTTGAAAGAACGGCTGCCGAAATTCCGGATAGGGGAATGTTTCTTTTGTTCATAGATGCCGTAAACCAGTTCAGCGTCCGTTTCTTCCATCCTTATGATAAGCTTGGGGATCTCTTCCGGCGGGCATTGTAGGTCATCGTCGAGGGTAATGATATAATCTCCCTTTGCAAAGTTAAATCCACAGAATGTTGCGCTGTGTTGTCCGAAATTCTTGGCCAGCCGGATAACCGTGAAGCGGTCGGGTTTTTCGCCTTTAATTTTCTTCAGTATTTCCCAGCTCCCGTCATGGCTGCCATCATCCACACAGATGATCTCAAAGGATTTGCCAGTGCCATCCATTACTTTGAGCAGCCGATCCGTCAGCTCCGGAAGAGAAGCTTCACTGTTGAATACAGGGATAACGACTGAATAATAAGGATTGCTCAAAACCGTCAAATTTGAGCAAAGTTAAATAAATTAATATTTATTGCATTTTTTGCCAGCGCCTTAGATTTGAAACGCAATTTCTGCCAAAAATCCATCTCACGTGGTCACCATATGTCATAAATGCAGGTACAGATTACCCTGAAACAGGCCTTCGGCTGTTTTTGCCTCCAGGGATACTCGTATCTTCATTATTTAATTATCAATCCGGTCTTTGTGTCGTAACTTTGTATATGAACCAAGCCGGCCTATCATGTCAGATCATGACAATTCCAACAGGCCAATCGACAAAGAAAGGGATACTATCCTTATCTTCATGAAAAACCTGGGCGATTCAAATCCAGGCCCTGTCTTTGAAACAGATGCCCAAACGTTCAGGATCAGCAATGACGATTTCCTGTTTTCGACTGATGAATTTTCCTGTGAGGATAATTTCCGCAGCCAGAATCCATTCAACCTCGGATGGAATCTTACAGCAGCGACCATCAGCGATATCTATGCCGCCGGTGGTATCCCCCTTCATTTCGGTCATTCCGTAACAATCCAGTTCGATTGGGACCCCGATTATATCGATAAATTCAGCAAAGGAATAGCATTGTGCCTGAGAGAGGCCGGGACCAGGTTCCTTGGAGGGGATATGGGAATGGCAGAAAAATGGAGATATACCGGAATCGCTATCGGGACCCGGGAGGTCATTATCAGCCGTAATGGCGCAAAAGCAGGCGATCTGATCTATGCGACAGGGAGTATCGGCACGGGCAACCTGGAGGCTGCCCTGATGCTCTATTCGGAATACAAGGTTTTGCGGCCCTTCCTGGGATTGATCGGGAACCGTTTCCAGCTGAGAAATAAGGAAGCCGGACTGGTCCGGAAATATGCCCGTTGCTGTATCGACAGCAGCGATGGCCTGATGAGGGCTTTGCTGGACCTTACCGGGTTGAGCCATACAGGTTTCAGGATTGACAACATTCCATACCACAGGGAGGCCAGGATGGCCTGTCATGCGCTCGGGAAACCGGAAGAGATCCTGTTCCTCGGAGAATGCGGGGAATATGAGCTCGTCTTTACCATCTCTCCGGAAAAGGAAGCTGCTTTCCTCAGGGAGGCTCAATCCATGAACCTGGGCTTTACCAGGCTGGGCACCATCACTGGAGACAAGCAACTGATCTGCCTCAACGGTAACAGAACGATCAACCTGACCGGTTATTCCCTGTTCGCCAGGAATTACACAGATGTACATCAGTATATCAGCGATGTGATCGATTTAATTAAAAATGGGTACAGTTCATAGTTCAAATATGGAAAGAACAGGCCAATTGCGGATCCTGGTCACAGGCGCCTCGGGGTTCATCGGGGGACATGTAATCCGGTATCTGGCAGGCCGGGGACTGGCGGTGACATGCCTGGCAAGGGTATCAAGCGATATACGGTTCATCAGCGATTTACCGGTCAGGATCATCCATGGCGATATCACGGACCTGGCAAGCCTCCACCAGGCATTCAAGGGGCACGATATCGTTGTCCATACGGCAGCCAGGGTGGACGACTGGGGACGGTACCATGATTTCTATGAGACCAATGTGCGGGGCACCCTGAATGTACTGCATGCAGCCCTGGCCAATTCCATCAGGAGGGTGATCCTGACCGGTTCGGTTGCGAGCTACGGGGAAGAAGACAGCTCCGGGCTCAAGGATGAATCTTCCCCCTACAAATCCCATTATCCGTATTTTCTCGATAAACTGATTCCTTCAGGTATGAACCATTACCGCGATACCAAGGCTCTTGGCACGAAGCTCGCCGAAGAATCCGCCGGGTATAACGGGATGGATGTCATTGTACTGGAACCGGTCTGGGTGTATGGAGAAAATGAATTCAGCAGCGGATTTTTCGAATACCTGAAAACGCTGAAGTCGGGCATCCCCCTGGTGCCCGGAAGCCGGAACAACACATTTCATGTCGTATATGCCGGTGATCTGGCCGGAGCTTATTTCCTGGCCTGTACTGGAGAATCCGGTCAAATTGACCACCTGATTCCGGAGCAAAGTGACCACCTCTAA
>CAZUDV010000026.1:0-13237 GCA_964619555.1 uncultured Bacteroidales bacterium
ATAATTCTTGTCCATAGTTGTAGGTTTTTGTGTAAACCTATTTTAGGACAAGACAGCCCTGCCAAATGAGCAATGGGCAAAGCGCAATGTGTCTATTATAATTTGTTTTTCGAGGATTTGTTTGAGGGCGGGAAATGGTAAATCCTGTCAATCCAAAATGCCCTGCCAAATGAGCAATGGGCAAAGCGCAATGTGTAATGAATGAATAATGGCGTGATCCAGCCGGGACTCGAACCCGGGACCCACGGCTTAAAAGGCCGTTGCTCTACCGACTGAGCTACTGAATCGAAACGGGCGGCAAAATTAAAATAAATAGTTCAAAGTTCAAAGGGCAAAGTTCAAAACTTTGAACTTTGCCCTTGAACTTACTCAATTTCTCCTTTTCCTTCTCTGACCATCATGATCTCCTCTCCGGTACAGTCGATGATCGTACTAGGGGTATTGTCGCCGTAACCGCCATCGATCACTAAATCGACCTGGTTTTCATAACGCTCGTGGATCAATTCCGGATCGGTGGTATACTCAAGGATCTCATCATCGTCGTGGACAGAAGTGGACATCAATGGGTGGCCAAGTTCTTTAATGATCTCGGAAAGGATGTCATTTTCCGGGATACGGATACCCACCGTTTTTTTCTTGTATCCGAGTATCTTTGGCAGATTACTGCTGGCGTTCAGAATGAAGGTATAAGGACCCGGCAGGTAGCGTTTCATCAACTTGTAGACATCATTGCTGATCGGACGGGTATAATCGGCCAGCTGGCTCAGATCATAACAGAGGAAAGAAAAATTTGCCGTCTTCGGATTGATGCCCTTTATCCGGGCAACCCTTTCAATGGCTTTTGGGCTGTATATGCTGCAGCCAATGGCGTAAATCGTGTCGGTCGGAAATATCACCACCCCGTCACGGTCCAAAACCTGTGCCACCTCCCGGATTTTCTGGGGGCTCGGATTTTTTGGATAGATCTTGACCAACATAACTATTTAGTTTAGATGTAACAGTTGGGATATAAAGAAGGGTAAGCCCCTCATGTCGCACCGCTTCAACCGCATACCCTTGCTTCCTTCCGGACCTGGGGGGGTTCTGCAGGAGCTGGTCGCATGAGACTTACCCGGCAGCAAAGATACAAATAAATCGGTTCAAAGTTCAAAGTGCAATGTTCAAAGTTGATTTTAGAGGTGTCAATCGATTAATTGAGGCACAAACCCGTCACTCCGGTAATTCCTGCTAATTTGCACTTTACTCTTTGAACTTTGAACTTTGAACTATATTCCTTAGCTTTGCATAACCATTAAAACTGATTCCTATGGAAAACAAACCTTCTCTCCTTACGGTCACAATGGGTTACGGATTAATAATCGCCCTGGCACTGATCGTTTACAGCCTGATCACCTACCTTCTGGGGGTTGATAAAATTCCCGGAATTGCCTACCTGTCTTATATTATCCTACTGGCCGGCATCATCCTGGTACAGCTGAATTACCGGAAGAAGTACCTGGCCGGATACATGGAATACGGAAAGGCTTTTATGGTCGGGATGATGACGAGCCTGTTCCTGTCCATAATAGTGGCCATTTATACGTTTGTGTTCTTTAAATACATCGATCCGGGCGCAATGGAGGAATCCATGGCACTGGCGGAACAAAAAATGATCGACCGGGGAATGTCGGATATGGAAGTCGAACAGGGAATGGCGTTTGCCGAAAAGTTCCAGTCGGTGGGTATGTACGTGTTTTTCGCCTTATTCGGTAATTTCATCGTCGGGATCATCATCAGCCTGATCACTTCCATCTTCACCAAGAAGGAAAACATCGGACAGGGCGCGCCACAGGAATAAAATACCATGAATATTTCCCTGGTCATACCTTTACTTAACGAGGAAGGTTCGCTGAAGGAACTGCACGACTGGATCGTAAGGGTTGTATCCTCCCATAATTACAGCTATGAGATCATCTTTGTGGATGACGGAAGCACCGACAGATCATGGCAGGTGGTCGAATCACTTTCAGGCGTGAATCCAAATGTGAAGGGGATCAAATTCCGAAGGAATTTTGGAAAATCGGCCGCGCTCAACAGTGGCTTTCTCGCTGCCTCAGGAGATGTGGTCATTACGATGGATGCCGACCTCCAGGATTCTCCCGAGGAAATACCGGAAATGTACCGTATGATCACCGGGCAAGGCTATGACCTGGTATCCGGATGGAAGAAAAAACGACACGATCCGCTCAACAAGACTTTCCCGTCGAAATTCTTCAACTGGGTGACCAGAAGGATATCCGGTATCAAACTGCACGATTTCAATTGTGGTTTGAAAGCTTACAGACTGGAGGTCGTTAAAAATATCGAAGTGTACGGCGAGATGCATCGTTATATTCCGGTGATTGCTAAGAATGCAGGATTCATCCATATAGGGGAAAAGGCGGTTGCCCATCAGAGCCGTAAATACGGTGCCACTAAATTCGGGATCGAACGGTTCATGAAAGGATACCTGGATCTGTTGTCCATATCATTTGTGTCCAAATTCGGTAAAAGGCCGATGCATTTGTTCGGGATGGCAGGTACCATTATGTTCATCCTCGGATTTATTGCAGCCGGCTGGCTGGGGGCGCTTAAACTTTATAACCTTAGCCAGGGTGTTCAAACTATCCTGGTTACCGAAAGCCCTTATTTTTATTTGGCCCTGACGCTGATGATCATCGGCAGCCAGCTCTTTCTGGCAGGTTTCCTGGCAGAGATGATTTCCCGGGTTTCATCCGACCGGAACAAATACCTTGTTTCAAAAACCGTAAACCTGGAAAAAATTGAGGAGTGAAAATTGATATGTAATTAATTAATCCGGCCACCAGATCACAAAAATACCAAAGAGCGCAAAACCTGGAGTTTAATCGGATTCTTAAAGTGTTTTTATGTTCATGTGGCATTTTAAAAATAATAAATCATGAAAGTTCACCTGGTTTCTGGCGGTTGCGGATTTGTCGGGCGAAATATGACCCGCCGGCTGCTAAAGACAACAAACGACATTGTTTTCATTATCGATGACCTGTCGATTGGCACACATCCCTCTGTTTGGTATGAGAATTACGTTTCCCGACCTTTTAAAGATATTGAGATTATCGGCGAGGATGAACGGTTGTATTTTTGGAAGGGCGATTTCCGGAACTTCCTGTTCAAATTCCGGGAAAACCCCCGGTTCGTGCAGGAAACCTATAACCTCGAATTCGACAGGTTCTCCGATGTTTTCCACTTTGCCGCCATTGTCGGGGGCCGGCTAAAGATCGACGGGGACCCGATGGCTGTTGCACTCGACCTTTCCATTGATGCGGAGTTTTTCTACTGGATCACCCGGCACAAACCCGAAAGAGTCCTTTACCCCAGTTCCAGTGCTGCTTATCCTACCAGCCTGCAAACGGAGAGTGATGCCATTGCCCTTTCGGAAGGCGATATTGACTTCAAGAAGAACCTGGGTACACCGGACATGACTTATGGCTGGTCGAAGCTGACCGGGGAATTCCTGGCGCAGATTGCCGCTAAATACTACGGCGTATCTGTGGTCTGTATCAGGCCATTTTCAGGTTACGGCGAAGACCAGGACTTGTCGTACCCCGTTCCGGCTATTGCCGCCAGGGCAGCACGTCGGGAAGATCCGTTCGAAGTCTGGGGTTCCGGCAAGCAGGGACGGGATTTCGTTCACATCGATGATATTATCGACTTCATCTTCATTCTGATGAATAATGTCCACGATGGTTCAGGCTGGAACATCGGCTCCGGCAAACTAACCTCATTCATCGATCTGATCCATCTTTTCTGTGACATAGCAGGTTATAAGGCCGAAATCAAGCCCTTGCTGGATAAACCGGTTGGCGTGCACTCCAGGTATTGCAATATGGACCTGATCCGGCAACGGTTCGGATGGGAACCCAGGATTTCCCTCCGGGAAGGGATGACCCGGGTTTACCAGGCAGCGGTGGAAAGACTGAAGAAAGAAGGAAAAATCTGATTAACTGAAATGGACAGAATAGTGGTTTTTGGCCCGGGGCCGAAATTCAAGGGCGGAATTGCCAACTACAACACCTCCCTGGCTAAAGCGCTGGATAAGCTTAGTGTCGGAGAAATTTACATTGTCTCCTGGACTCAGCAGTATCCCGCCATTATTCCACGCGATTTCATTGACCGCAGCAGCAAGGCCGACCTGCTGGAAGGAACGGGCATCAAGGTGCATTACATCACGAATTACAATAACCCGGCAACCTGGAATAAAACGGTCAGGCTGATCAAAGACCTGAAGCCGAAGATGGTCATATTCCAGTGGGCCATTGCCATTCAGGGACTGCCCCTTGGATATATTGCCAGAAGACTGAAAAAAGTCAAAGGTCTCGAAGTCGTATTCGATCTTCATTTCGTAATACAAAAAGAGGGCAGCACCATCGATAACCGTTTTACCCGGATGGGGATCCGGCATGCACATTCATTCGTCGTTCATGCATACAAGACCTATCATGAACTGAAGCAACTGTTTCCAAAGAGGAAATTCAGGCTCGTCGAACCAGGTAAAATATCTGAAGGTGATGGAATTCGGGTCGTGAAACTATATCATCCGGTTTATGATATGTTCAAACCTGACCCTGCCTTCGATACGGAAAAAGTGAAAAGAGAACTGAACCTGAAAAAGCACGTTTTCCTTTTCTTTGGTTTCATAAGGAAGTACAAGGGATTGCACCATGTTATTCAGGCTTTTGCCAGGGTGGCGGAACGCCGGGATGATGTCTCCCTGTTGATCGTCGGGGAATCCTTCTGGCAGACCCTGGATAAGAAAAAGCTCTCCACGCGGGTGAAAAGCGCTGTATTCGGCGCTGCCAAATCCATCTTCCTCCGCAAGCAGGATGACGAACGGGAGTACAGGCCCCTGGAGTTGATCGACCAGCTTGGAATACGCGAAAAAACGACAGTGGTGAACGATTTTGTTCCTAATGAAGAGGTCCACAAATATTTCCAGGTGAGCGACGTGATCATGCTGTATTACCTGACGGCCACACCCTCAGGGGTTGAGTCGATCGGATATAATTTTAAGATGCCAATCCTGGCTACCCGGGTGGGGCATTTTCCCGAAACGGTCAAAGATGGGTACAACGGTTACCTGGCTGAGCCGGGAGATATTGATTCCATGGCAGAAGCGATGATCAGAGCCATTGAAAAGCCTATTCCGCGGGAACATGTGGAAGAAACTTCCAGGGAAATGAGCTGGATCAATTACGCCAATGCTATTCTGAACGAGAGATGATTATCCGTAGCAAAGCACCGCTCCGATTAGGACTTGCCGGTGGCGGCACCGATGTCACGCCTTACTCCGACCTCTTTGGAGGTGCCACCCTGAATGCCACCATCAACATGTTTGCCTATGCCACGATCATCCCTTCGGACAACGGGAAGATCGTATTCAGGTCTATCGACAAGGGAGAATATTTCGAGACCAGGAAATGCAGGCATTTACCCATCGATGGACATCTGAACCTGCTGAAAGGTATCTATAACCGTGTCGTTAAGGATTATACGGGAAAAGGCCTTTCGTTTGAGCTATCAACGTATGTGGATGCACCGGCAGGTTCAGGATTGGGCACTTCTTCCACCCTTGTTGTAACTGTACTCGGCGCTTTTGCGGAATGGCTCAAGATCCCTCTCGGGGAGTACGATCTTGCCCGGCTCGCTTACGAGATAGAGAGAGTTGACCTGAACATGGCCGGGGGCAAACAGGATCAGTATGCCGCCACATTCGGAGGGGTAAATTACATGGAGTTTTACAGCGATAACAAAGTGATCGTCAATCCCCTGCGGATAAAAAGCATATACCTGAACGAACTGGCGCACAACCTGCTTCTATACAACACCAAGACCAGCCGTGTCTCCTCAGCCATTATAGAGCGACAATCCAGGGCCATCTCTGACCAGAAGCAGAAGAACATTGAAGCCACTCACCGGCTGAAAGAGCAGGCTGTAAAGATGAAGGAAGCATTGCTGAAAGGCGACATGGACCAGATCGGGGAGATCCTTAATTTTGGCTGGACCTACAAGAAACAGATCGCTACCGGTATAAGCAATCATTTGATCGACAGTATTTATGAAACTGCGCTGGAGAACGGTGCCACCGGAGGAAAGATCTCGGGAGCGGGGGGTGGAGGTTTTATGATCATTTATTGCCCGACCAATACCCGGTACAAAGTTATCGAGGCGCTGCGAAAGTTCGGCGGTACCAGTCACAGGTATGAATTCACCACCGGCGGGATGATTGCATGGACGATATGATTGTAACTATATGAGTCACGGCCGATTTGATAATCCTGTAGTCGCAGCGATGGCCGGTTTCTGGGATTTATTCAGGAAACAGGGTCTTTCTGACAGATTGACTGACAAAGACCGGTTCGACGGTAAAACAGTCCTGATTACCGGCGCTAATTCCGGGCTTGGCTTTGCCTGCGCGGTGGAAGCAGCCAGACGTGGAGCCAGGGTCATCATGGCTTGCCGAAGGGAAATTCCGGCAGCCGGGGAAAAGGCTAAAAGGCTTTCAGGTTCGGAAAATATCTGGATGAGGCATGTCGACCTGTCGAAGATCCCTTCTATCCACGCATTTTGTGATGGATTGAAGAATGATGGTATACGCGTCGATGTGGCCATTCTGAATGCCGGTGTAACTCCTGCCAGGGCCAGGAAAGTTGACTGCGGACAGGATGAGATGTTCTTCGTAAATTACCTGGCTAACGTCATGTTGACCAATCTGCTTCTCAACGACGGGACCATCGGTATCCATACCGGTTCGTCACATCATCCCAGGATCCTCTTCGTTTCATCCGATTCCCACCGGGGCTCGTCATTTATCGATTACGATGAATTCGGGAAATACTTCGATTATGGTCCGTCAAAAGCCATAGCCAATTACAGCTATTTCAAACTTATCCTGAATACTTATTCCACTGAATTGTCGCGCAGGATAAACCCTGACGGCCAGGTGTTTTGCGGAGTTCATGCCATTTGTCCCGGGCCGGTCAATTCGAATATTATCAAGGAAGCGCCGTTTTTGCTCAGGATTGTGCTGAGGGCTATCTTCAGCATCATTTTCCGATCACCTTCAAAGGCGGCCCTACCCTTGATTTACATGGCAGTTTCACACGATTACGAGGGCAAAACGAATGAATATCTCCATATGTTCCGGGTAAAGCGTATGGATGAAAAGGCCTATCTTGCAGAAGAAGGCTCCAAATTGTGGGACAGATCCATTGAATTGTGGAAGCAACTGGATCCCGGGGCAAGGGCCATCGAATAAACAATGATAAGCTCACCCGCTCTGGGTAACCGAATGGTTGATCCCAGGTTTATCTTAGGATCAGGCATATGTTAAGAACTTTTATTACCTTTGCCCCCGATTATTCCCTTCATAACAATCTGAATGACATTTAAAGAAACCGGTTTGCATGAGGATATACTTCGTGCAACCAATGAACTTGGCTTCCAGGAGCCTACTCCAATCCAGGAAAAAATCATCCCCCTGATTCTGAATTCCGATGACGACCTGATCGCCCTTGCCCAGACAGGAACCGGCAAAACCGCCGCTTTTGGGCTGCCCTTGATTCAACTTACCAATGCAGATAGCCTGCAGGTGCAATGCATAGTCCTTTGCCCAACCCGGGAACTTTGCATGCAGATCACAAGCGATCTGACAAAATATTCGAAATATTCGGATGGTTTTCACGTAGTGCCGGTATACGGCGGTGCCGATATCCAGAACCAGATAAAATCGCTGAAGAGCGGATGCCAGGTGGTCGTCGGCACGCCCGGAAGGGTCATGGACCTGATGAACCGCAAGGCGCTGAAACTGTCACATATCCGTTACCTCGTGCTGGACGAGGCGGATGAGATGCTGAACATGGGCTTCAAGGAAGATCTGGATATTATCCTGGCGGAAACCCCATCCCACAAGCGTACTTTCCTCTTTTCAGCGACAATGCCGAATGAAATCGCTGCCATAGCGCGCAAATACATGGACAATCCAAAGGAAATTTCCGTCGGTAACCGCAACCAGGGCGCGGAGAATGTCAGGCACGAGTTTTATACGGTGCATGCGCGCGAACGGTACCTGGCGCTGAAGCGTATCGTGGACATTTATCCCAATATTTACGGTATTGTCTTCTGTCGGACCCGCCAGATCACGAAGGATGTGGCCGATAAACTGATGTCCGACGGCTATAATGCGGATGCCTTGCATGGCGACCTGTCTCAAGCCCAGCGCGACCATGTCATGAACCGCTTCCGCCTAAAGCAACTGCAATTGCTTGTAGCTACGGATGTGGCTGCCCGGGGCCTCGATGTGAACGACCTGACCCATGTCATCAATTATGACCTGCCGGATGATAACGAAGTATATATCCACCGCACCGGCCGCACTGCCCGGGCAGGTAAGTCAGGTATTGCCATTTCCATCATACATACCCGGGAAGTAAAGAAGATAAAGGATATCGAAAGGATGACCGGCAAAAGGTTCGAATCGAAAAAAATACCGACAGGATTTGAAATCTGTGAGAAACAACTGTTCAACCTGGTTGATAAGGTCGAAAATATAGAGGTGGATGATGCCCAGATCGAACAGTTCCTGCCGGTGATATATAAAAAACTATCCTGGCTAAACCGGGAGGATCTGATCAAGCATTTCGTCTCGGTTGAGTTCAACCGTTTTCTCGCCTATTACAAACATACCCCCGATTTAACTGCTGAAAGCGGAAAGGACGATAATTTCCGGAAGAAACCAGCAGGAAAGAACAGTTATACGCGGTTTCATATCAACATCGGACTGAGCCAGGGCGTCAATCCCGCCCGGTTAATCGGGCTTATCAATGAGACCACCCGTAATCGGAATATCCCAGTGGGAAAGATCGACCTGCTAAAGAATTTTTCTTTCTTTGAAGTGGAAAAACGCTATGAGGATGATGTCCGGAAAGCATTTAAAAGTGCTTTTTTTGATGGTATTAAGATTCATCTGGACATTGCAAAACCTGAAACAAAGAGAAAGGAAAAAGAGGTATATACCGGCAGGACGCGAAAGAGAACACCTTTCAATAAAAAGAAAGGTTTTTAACAGGTCCGGACAGGAGGTTCGCCCGTTATCCAGATATCAATCTTAAAAATAAACAATTAGTTGAAAGATCAAACAAACTCACATACACCGGAAATACCCTGGCAGAGCCTTGTCATAAAATATAACACTCCCAAATTATCCACCAGTGTGTTACAAATTGTAACATCCTTTGGCCCTTATGCCGTTCTCTGGGTCCTGATGATTTATTTGGCAAAGATATCCCCGTGGTTAGTTCTTGCTTTATCCATTCCGGCAGCCGGCTTCCTGATCCGTATCTTCATCATTTTTCATGATTGCGGGCATGGATCTTTCACCCGGTCTAAAAAGCGGAACAGGATCATTGGTATTATTGCGGGGATTCTGACATTCACCCCTTATGACCGCTGGACCGAAAGTCACCGGATCCATCATGCCACGGTCGGAAATTTGGATAAACGCGGAACCGGAGATGTCTGGACGCTGACAGTGCAGGAATACCTGGAGTTGCCGGGATGGAGGAAATTGGTCTACCGGATTTTCAGAAATCCTCTCTTCATGCTGGGCATCGGAGGATTCCTGTTATTCATGGTCACAAATCGGTTCACCAGGAAAGGAAATACCCGTACCCAGAAGCTAAACATCTACTTCACGAATATGGCTATCGCATTGATGGCTGTTGGTTTAAGCTTCCTGGCGGGATGGAAAACTTACCTGATGATTCAATTGCCGGTTATGTACCTGGCATCCGTGATAGGAGTGTACCTTTTCTATTTGCAGCATCAATATGAAGATGTTATATGGACAAGGACGGACCAGTGGAATTATAAGGAAATGGCATTACACGGAAGTTCATTCTTTAAATTACCTGGTTTGCTCAGCTGGTTTACAGGTAATATCGGGTATCACCATATCCATCATCTGGGTCCGACGATTCCCAATTACAATCTCGCCCGCTGTCATAAAGAAAATCCTGCTTTTCAGGAAGTGAAGCCTATCACCTTTTTCTCAAGCTTCAAATCATTGAAGATCAGGCTGTGGGATGAACATCAAAAAAGGGTTGTTAGTTTCCGGGAAATGCGTAAGTTTTATGCATTGAATAAGTTTGCCTGAAAAGAAATTCCATTCTTATCTCCACAATTTCAACATTGCTCTATATTTGATCTGTGAATAGGCGAATTACAATAATATTCCGGATCATATCCCTCACTTTTTTCATCCTCTCTTGCCAATCCTATCATCATGATGTTGAGGTCCGGGAATCTGGTTCCGGGTTGGCTGGACCTTTGCTAACTGATCCGTTGACATTGTCCGATAGTCATGTGACCGAGTTCCAGCGGTGCGATATCATCATCAGACCGAACCTGGCCATTTTTCCCGGTTGTTTTAGGCTTCCGGGTGCGAACAACCTGGGGCATGCAGCCATCGTCATTCAGGATGCTCAGGATTCCAGTGAGGCCGTGTTGTTAAAAAAAACCGTCATATTTGAATCCCAGGCCAGGGATGTGCCAGGGGAATACCAGCTCAGAGTCACTCATCCTTTTGTTCCTGGAAAAGATTTCCGGTTTGCCAACTTTAATTTCAGCCCGGATAAACAGGGCCGGCTCTATCGGCTTCGCATGGATCTGACCACGGATCAGAAGGATTCCATCATTGCCTTTTTAATGTCCCATGCTGACGATCTGTCAGATTATCGTGCCCTTAAGCGGTATGGTCCTGTTCCTGATTCCCGGCATGGACGTGCCCAGCCTGGAGAACAGGAGTACTGGTACTGCTCTTTACTGATCTGGCAAGCCTTTTATGATGTTTTAGGCATTGACCTGGATGCCGACAAAGGTATGTATGTTTTCCCCAATGACCTGGTTTACAGTCCATACTTTGATGATGGACCCGGAGAAAAAATTAAAAGAATAAGATTTTAAATGTGATTCAGAGTTCATTCGGATACTTGTAGTCCATCACCTTCCGAAAAGCCAGGACATGGTCATAGAGTGAGATGGACGAGCCGTCTGTTAAAAGAACGATCCATTCAAGCAATTCCCCGGATTTATCGGTCCCAATCCCGAATTTCCCGATCATTCTGCCGCTGTTGCGCTCTGTGAGGTTTATATGGCAGTTTTTATTGAACGAGGCGATATAATCCTTGCTGGTAGGATCAACCCTGGAATAATCGAGCCGTCCTTCAACCCGGATATTAAAAATCGTGAAATCAGGTTCAAAGGTTTTAACAAATATCTGATTTTCATTATAACCGATCCGGAAAACGATCCTTCCGGTTAGGACGGGAATCCCTTTTACCGACCATCCGAATTCTGCGGTTACAACTCCTTCTTTTTCTACCCGGGTCCTGTTAGCTATGAAATGCCCATCAAAATCAACTCCATCGATGTTAAAATTTATTTTCTCAGGGTAATCGCCATTGAATACAGATTGATAATCCAGGAGGAAGATTTCATCCTTGCCTTGCATCAGCCTTGCATTCAAATTATCCGGAAAACAAGGTTTGGAGAAGAATGGGTGACAACCTATACCGGGTACTACCACCAGGAGATCGTTAAGAGATTGATCGTCAGAAGGAAAAAACACTTCTATTCCATCCTGGCCAGGTTGGTAAATGAATTTTAAAGAATCCCGGTCCCAGGTGTGCCGGCCGTACCATTGTTGAATGGGAGGCATGGAATCGGAAGAAACAAATCCGGTGATCCCGGACTTTTTATTGAAAGGGGAAGATGTTTCCCTGATCAGGAAGTCAATTGCCTTGAAGGCTGTATGTTGTTGGGTTTTGTCCGACAGATTGGTCAGATCGCTGTCGAAAACTTTAATCGTGTTCAGTGCCTGGTCCGGATTCATTGCCTGGCGGGATTGGCAGGAAAAAAGAAGCATGCCTGTGAAAAGGATCACAGGCATGCGGATAAGGCAGATTTTAACAATTCGATTCAAGACAATTTATTTTCCTGAACCGGCATTGGTACTGGTCATGTTTACGGTCACCCAGCTGTTGTCCTTTTTCTGGACTTCGGCGCTGATGAATCCGAATTTATGGTTAAAGGTCCAGATGATCTGTTTGGCTTCAGCGGGATAGCCCATGATGGTCAAGCCATCGGGAATGGTTTCGGTCACTTTCGATACTTTGACCATCAACCCGAGTCCGGGGGCATAGGTGTCATCGGAAGTGCTTTTATGGGTCACTTCCCGTACTACTTTTTGTGTCCCTACCGTGTATTCCCATTTTGTGCCGACACCAGCATCGAAATCGCAAAGCGTGAAAGGCTTATCTTCATCGCCACTGCTGTAAACAAAGTCTTCGATCTTGGTTTTACTGACCTTGCCTGTTACGAAATAGTCTTTGCCGTCATACTCAACACTGATTTTAGCATACCCTTTTTCATTCTGGGAGATAGTGGCTTTTACACCCGGATAGCCTGTAGCACTGGCTTCCCAGGTATTGCCTTCTTTAGCTACGGTTTCGTCGGGATTGATATTGGCGTCCGTGATTTCGTCGATCAGGTCACAGGACGATACGAACAGAAGTCCGATCAGGATAATTCCGGGCAGTAAGAATAGTTTTTTCATATCACTTGGTTGGTTAGTTGGCCAAATTTAAGAGAAAGTTAAATTGAAATGCAAATTCCAGGAATAAATTAAATAAAAATATTCATTATATTTATGCACAAATCATTATTTATGGGGCAGATACATGATGAATCGATGCTGACGCCTGAAGAACGAATATTCAGGGAATATATCACCAGGGGGGATGATTTTTGCAAGATCGAACTTTACCGGCAAGCGGTTAACTGGTACCGACAGGCGGTCGAACTACGGCCGGAAAGCGAGGAAGCACGGTCAAGGCTGCTGGATTGCCGGGGCAAGATCAAAAAGGAGAGCAGGACGATACTGATCATTCTGGCCGTGGCGGCAATGGTTGTTCTGGCAGGAATTCTGTTCAGCTGAAAAGGGCTCTCATACAGGCTGGTCCTTGATTAGCCAAAAATTATTTCAATCAACCTTTGTACGTAAAGGTGGATTTACTATTTTTGCAGTCCTTTTTCAAAAGGAGCGAATGGCAGTGGAGAGAAAAGGAGAGGTGGGTGAGTGGCTTAAACCAACAGTTTGCTAAACTGTCGTACTCGATTAGGGTAC